>JBGAKG010000001.1:0-523746 GCA_044224495.1 Polyangiaceae bacterium
AGCCGCCTTCGGCGGTGGCGCGGAAGACCGCGCCAGGGTTGACCTGGGCTCCGTGCGCAGGCCCGACGAGGACGCCTTCGCGCGCAGCGCGACAGGCAAGGAGGTCTCTCATGCTTCAGATCGAACGGTTTGCTCTCGATACGGTGCAGCGGTTGGCTCCGGTGGTCGCGGTGGTCGGCTCGAAGGATCCGGATCTCGCGCGGCAGATGCGGCGCGCGGCTTCGTCGGTCCTGCTCAACATTGCCGAAGCTCAGTCGTCATTCGATGGAAACTCGAGACAGCGACTGCGCTCTGCTCTCGGCTCCGCTCGGGAGACTCGCATGGCACTCGAGCTCGCCGTCGCTTGGGGCTTCACCAAGCGCGATGATGCACTCCTCGACGCACTCGACCGCATCAACGCAACGCTGCACAAGCTCACGCGCTGACTCCTCTCGCGGGCTCCGCGGCCATCGCGGAGCCCGCTCTCTCTCCATCGCGAGCCCGCCGCTTCGGCGGGCTTGGATCGAGTCTCGCCGCGAGAAACTTCGCTGCCTGGGGCTTTAGCCCCAGGCGCGCCTGCGCTCGAGAGAGAAGAACAAAAGAATGCACAGACTGAAGAAGTCAGACCCGAGAATCGGAGAAGCAGAGGGACGGACTCGGACAACGGATGCGGGAGCGGGAGCGGGAGCGGGAGCGGGAGCCGGAGCGGGAGCCGGAGCGGGAGCCGGAGCTGGTGCCGGAGCTGGAGCTGGAGCGGAAGCGGATCACTCCACGACCCGCCCCGCCGACATCCGAAGCTCTCACTTCCCGGTCTTCGAAACCTGCCCACCTCCCTCGTTGATCCAATAGACGCTCTTCGCGTCGATCACGACGCACCCCGGGAAATTCTGCTGCTTCGCGAGGGGCGTCGCTCCCTGCCCCGTGATCGTCGCGCGGTTGATCGTTCCGGTGTTCGGGCTCCCGGTGCTCGGTACCCCGTACCAGACGTTGGTTCCGTCGGTCGCGACTCCCGAGACCGTCCCGAGGTTCGGGAGGATTTGGTTCGCGTTGCCGTTGGTCGCCGAGAGCGGGATCGACAGCAGCGCCGCCTGGTTGCCCGAGCTCGACCCGAAGTAGGCCGACGTCTTGTCGATCGCGATGTAACGCGCCCCCGGCGCCTTCGTCACCGTCACCGGGTTCGGCTGCGTACCATCGAGCGGAACCCTCAGCACCGCTCCCGCGATCGGGTCGGTGAAGTACGCGTTCGTCGCGTCGACACGCAGGTACGCCGCGTGGTTCTGCCCCGCCCCGTTCGCGATCTTCGTCGGGTTCGGCGACGCCTTCGGGCTCTTCCACACCGTCCCATCTCCGCGGTTCGTCCAGTAGACGTTCGTCGCGTCCACCACCACGTCGAGCGGGTTCGCTTGGTTCGTCGCGATCGGCGTCGCATTGCCTCCGTTCACGCTCACCTTCTGGATCGAGCCCACGTTCGGCGCGCTCCCCGTGTCGCCGAAGTACAGATCCGTTCCGTCCGACGCGAGGCCGTGCGGGCGATCTTGGTTGTTCGTGATCGACACCGGATTGCCGCCGTTCACGGGCACCTTCCACACCGAGCCGGCCAGACCGGTGAGCCCCGTCGCCCAGTACACGTTGGTCGAATCGACCGTCAGGCACGCGAAGTCACTCACCTGCGGGGGCGCACCCGAGTCCGCCGCGAAGAGCGGACAGACACCGTTCGTGCATTGCGTCGCACAGACGACGCCGCAGCCACCGCAGTTCTGGTTGTCCTTCGAGAGATCGACGTTGCAACCATCCGCCGCCTTGCCGCTGCAGTTCGCCATCGGCGCAGTGCAGGTCAGACCCGAGTCGGGCACGGTGCCGCCGTCGTTGCCGTTCCCCGAGTCGTTGCCGTTCCCCGAGTCGTTGCCGTTGCCGGCGTCGCCGGATTGGAGATCCGTCACGTCGCTGCCACCGCACGCGAGCACGATGGACGCCACACTCAGTGCCAAGCCCAAGCGCATCTTCGTCATTGCAAGCCTCCCAAGCTCTGGTTTCGTCGCGAAGCCGAGGCCGGAAGTGCAACCGATGTGCCGCGTGGGATTCCGCGCAGATGCGAGCGGACGCGCCTGCGCGGCGCCGCCAACTGGGTTGCCCATGCCGCACTCTCTGCAGAGTGCAACCATGAGCGGGGCGGTACGCCGCGCTCCGAGAGCTCAGGGCCCTTCGTCGTCGCGATAGAGCGACTCGAAGACCTTCACCGTCGGATCCTTCTTCGAGATCCGATCGAGCCACGCCTTGCGGTTCTGGAGCTCGTGGTACGTGTAGCTCGCGCCACCGTGATCGAACTTCGCGCCGCCTTCGAGGAACGGCGACAGCTTCGACTCCTGGCCCGGCATGCGCGGGAATACGTGGAAGCCGAACACACCCGCTTCCTTGCTGTGGCAGCCCGTGCAGGTGCGAATCGCGAACTGGTGGCGCCGATGCTCGAACGTGTCGGCGAGCTGCCAGACGCGGTCCTCCTTCGCGCGCCCGAACGGCGCGGTCACCCGCGGCGACGGCGTCGGATCGCCCGGCATCTCGAACTTCACCGGCGTCTTGCCGTCGACCGGGCACCCGCGCATCACCTGGTTCGGGTCGCCCCAGATCAACCCGTTCGGCCCCTTCGGCCCTTCGCCCACGGTGCGCGGGATGTTGTAACCGTCGACGTCCTTCGTGTTCTGCGGAGAGAGCCGCGCCATGTCGAGATCGCCGTGCGCGCCGTCCCAGTAGAAGTCGACGAGCTTGGCGAGGTCCGGGCCGTCGCCGCACGCATAGGGCTCGTCGCGCGGCTTACGCGGGATGAGCTGCCACGCGTCCTGCTTCAGCATGTACCACTCGCGGAGCTCGAACTCGCGCTCGCCGCCGCCGCGGAGCTCCGTGTTCGCGCGCAGGGCGACGAAGTTCTCCGGGCGCGCGAAGCGGCTCACGATCTCCCAGAGCCGATCCGAGAACTGCCCCGTCTGCGTCTCGGGATCCCACTGCGAGAGCGAGCGCCACAGGAGGCCCCAGCGCTCCAGCTGCGTCGCACGCGTGCCGTCGTCGAAGAGCGCCTTCCGGAAGTCGAAGCCCGGGATCGGCATGTACCCCGCGTCGAGCGCCGGGAGCCGGAACTCGATGATGAAGGTCATCGGGTACGGGCGCTTCTCGTTCTTCTCCATCGCGTCGTCGACGAGCCCGAAGATCAGCCGACCTTCGCCGATCGTGCGCGGGTCCTTCGCCGCGTCGATGATCCCGCGGTCGTCCACGTCACCCGAGACGTCGAGCCGGTTCACGACCGCGAGCAGACGGAACGGTCCGCCGCCGATGTCGTTCTGCTTCAGCTGCGGCCAGAGCTTCTGCACGCGGCGCCACGGGTTCGCGTCCTGGACGAGCCCGAGCCGTGCGGCGCCCGGCGCGCCGGCGTGATCGTCGTACTCGCCCGCGGCGGCGTCGAAGACCGCGTCCACCCAGTCGTTCGCCTGGGGATTGGACATCTTCGCGCCCGCGTCCTTCGCCCACCCCTGCGCTGCCTTCGCGAGCCGGTGGAGCATCAGCCCGAGCGGGAGCTGAGCGTCGACCTTCTTCATCCCTTTCGGGGACGTGACGAGCACGCTCCGGTTCGAGCGGAGGGTCAGCGCGCGGACCTTCGTCGCGTCGAGCTGGAGCGACTTCAGCGCGTCTTCGTCCGACGTCGCGCCGTCGGACACGTCGGCGGAGCAGCCCGCGGCGACGGCCAGGCCGAGGAGACAGACGAAGGCGAGGGTCTTTGATCCAGGTCGCGGCATGCCCCCGAGGAGTGCAGGCCCCGTGCCGCGTGAAATCACCGGAAAAACAAGGGGATCCCCGGAGGGTGCTCCGGCCGATCATGGACGACGGGCCGCCGGATCGGATCGCGGACGATCCTCGTCGCGGGCCGTCACGAGCAACTCGCGCGAGACCGCGTCAGTCGACGGTGACGCTCGCGAGCATCGACTCCACCCCGGGCTTCCAGCGCTCCATGTTCTCCGCCGAGCCTCCCGCCTCCGCCATCACGAGCTTCGTCTTCCGAACGAAGATGCGCACGCGATAGACGTAGGGCTTCCCCGCTTCGTCGTGGCCGAACACGAGCTCGCGCCCCGGCGTTCCGTCGGCGGACTTCACGTCCGTCGCGCTCACCTTCGCGTAGCCGTCCATCTCGCGCATGCGGAGCATCACCGCGCTCTCCCAGAACGCCAGGTCGGTCTTGTCGTCGATCTTCACCGTCCGCACGGCGACGGCCACGCCGTCGGGTGCGACCGCGCGGTAGTCGTAGGCGGAGTTGTCCTCTTTGACCTCGACGAACCCCGGAGCGGTCTTCACGTCGAAGGACTTCGCACAACCGGCCGAGCCGATCGCCAGCGCGAGCGCCGCCGCCACGAAGAGCGCCCTCATCGGTTCACCCGCAGCAAGGGGCCGAGGCCCATCGTGTTCATCCACGGAAATGGCAGGAGCGCTTGGGAGCGCACCGCCTGCTGTTGCGTCTTCTCGAACGACACCGTGATCGTGGAGTACGCGATCCGGTCATGGAGCAGCTTGAGCTTGCCCTCGAGCCGCTCGATCTCCTCGGTCACCTTCGCGAGCTCCTTGTGGATCTCGACCGCATCCTTCACCTGCGCCGTCTGGAGCAGCTTCTCGAGCCGCTCGCGGACCGCCGTCGCGTTCTTCAAGCGCATCGAGAGGTCCACGTACTGGTCGGTGACGTCCTCGGCGGCGACGTTCTTGTGGAGCACGTCCCCGAGCGTCGAGATGGCGGCCACGAGCTCGTCGAACTTCTCGCGCGGGACGCGCACCGTGATCTGGCGGTCGCTCCGCAGAGCGAGGTAGCCACCGAGCGAGATCGCCTTCTTCTCCACGCCGTCGAGGTTCTTGTCGACCTCGTACACGGCGAGGACGAGCTCCGCCGTGCGGATGAGCATCGACGCGTCGTGCGCTTCCTCTCCGGTGGACGTCGGCGGCTTCGTCACCGCGCCACCACCTCCCGTCGGAGGAGGCGGCGGCGGTTGCGCCGGAACGGGGTTCGGCACGTTCGTCGTGGGCGGCGGGGTCGTCGGCGCGGCGAACACCGCGCCGCGCGCCGGGGCCGGGCCGGCGAGCACCGTCTCGTTCAAGAGCGCGAAGCGAGCCTTCGTCTGGAAGGTGCGCTGCTTCAGATCGTCGACGCGGCGCTCGAGCGCTTGGGTGCGCCCGTCGTAGCTCCCTGCTGCGAGCTGGTCGCCGCCGTAGTACCCGAGCTCCTCGCCGATGCACTGGGCTGCCTCGTTGCGCAACGTGCGCGCGGTCGCCTCGAGGTTGGTGAGCTCGAGGTAGGGCGTGCTCGCGTCGTCGTCGGCGAGGGCGCCGTCCCGCACCTCGCTCCGCTTCGCGCGCGCGTTCGCCTCGATCGAGAGGGCCTGCCGCAGCTTGTCGTTCTCGCACTGGAACGCGACGACGTCGCGCGCAGCGGCTGCCCGGTCCGTGAGCTGACTGATGGCGCCGACCGACGCGGCGATGCTGCCGACGAGCTGGTCGGCGCGCGCCTCGGGGTTGCCCGAGATCGCGAGCGCCGGCGCCGGCAGGGGCGCTCCGTGCGCGCGCGGATCCACCCCGGGCGCCGGCGAGTGCCCGTAGTCGACGTAGGCCGCAGACGGCGGGTGGTTCGCTGCGCAACCGGCGCCCCCCGCGCAAGCGGTCAGAGCCAGCGCGACGCGGAGAGCGAGAGTTCGGTCGATCGGGGCTCGCATTGGGCGGTCCTACGTAAGAGGTGCGCCGATCATTCCTCCTTGGGTCACTTTGCGACCACGCGGGACCCGTCGACGAGCTTCTCGCTCGGGTGGAGCACGATCGCCGTCCCTTCGCCCAACCCCGACAGGATCTCGGCGTCGAAGGTGCTCCGGTGGCCGAGCTCCACCCGGCGCTCGACCGCGCGCCCGTTCTCCACCACGAAGACCGCCCACCCGTCACCGCTCCGGAACGCCGCTCCCTGCGGCAGGACCAGGACGTCCGGTTGCTCCCACGTCACGATCTCGACGTCGAGCCGATACCCGTCGCCGAGCGCCGCCCACTTCGTGTGCGGCTCGTCGAGATCGATCACGACCGACGCCCGCTGCTCCTCGACGCCGAGCGCGCTCACGCGCGTGAACGCCGAAGGCTCGATCGTCCGCACGTGCCCCGCGAGCGGCTCGCCGCCCCACCGCAGGAGCTTCACCTTCGCCGCCGCCGGGATGCGCACGGCATCGCTCGTGAGGACGTCGCTCACCACCTCGAGCGCCGCGTCGTCGCCGATCTCGAGGAGCGGCGCCCCCGGCATCACGACGCCGGCGCTCTTCTGGACGATCCGAAGCACGCGCCCTGACGTCGGCGCCGTGATGTCGAACTGCTCGCCGCCCTTGCCACCGAAGCGCGCGAGCGCCGCGCGCGTCATCGAGACCTCGTGGTCGGCGACCTGCGCTGCGAACTTCGCCGACGCGAGCTCCTCGGTGCGCAGGCGCTGCTCGAGCTCTGCGTCCTCGACCGACTTCGCGACGACCGCCCCCTTCGCGGCCAGGCCGCGCGCCGTCTCCAGCTCGCTCGCCGCGTGGCTCGAGGCGAGCTCCGCGCGGGCGACCGCCGCTGCGGCCTGCTTCTGGGCCGCAATCGCGCCGGCGACGCGCGCCTCCGTCTCGGTCCGCGTGCGCGCGTCGAGGAGCGGCGCGTCCGCCGGGCTGATCCGGGCGATGACGTCGCCTGCCTTGACCCGATCGCCCGGGCTCAGCTCGATCCGCCCGATGTTCCCGGCGAGCGGCACGGAGACGACGTAGCGATCCTTCACCCGCGTGCGCGCGGCCTCGTCGACGGTGACCGTGAGGCGGCCGCGGACGACCTTCGTCGTCTCGACCGAGAGCGGCTTCGGGAGGAGCGCCAGCACCACCAGGCCCACGAGCACGACGCCGACGACGGCCCACGCGATGCGCCCGAGGATGCGGCGATTCTTCTTCTTCGGCTTGGCGTCCATCACTCCCTCGACTTGAGGACCGCGACGAGATCGAGGCGGTCGAGCTTGCGCCGCACGATGAGTGCGCTGACGACGGCGGCGGCGATCGTGGTCAGTACGGCGTAGGCGTACGTCTCGGTGGAGACGAGCACCGGAAGGCGAAACATCTCGGGCGAGCTCATGCTCATGATCGCCCACGCGAGCAGGCGCCCCAGCCCGAGGCCGGGCACGATCGCGAGCGCGACCTGGACCGCGATCTCGTTGAGCAGGATCCGGCTGATCTCGGCGCGCGTGAAGCCCAACACGCGCAGGCTCGCGAGGTCGCGCTCGCGCGCCCCGAGCGCGACGCGCGCGTTGTTGTAGACGATGGCGATCGCGATCGCGGCCCCGAAGAGCGTGAGGATGGTCGTCGTCAGGCGTGTGTTGTCGGCGCTCTGCTTCTCGAAGCGCCGGATCACGTCCTTCCGCTGCGAGATCCCCGCGACGGTGGGCATCTGCTCGAGCCGGCGTTCGACGTCCTCGACGTGGCCCGGCTCGACCAGGAGCGCCATGCCGGTCACCGCATCGGTCTCGCCGATCAGCGCTCGCAGCGACTCGAGATCCATGTACGCCGAGAGCCCGAACAGCTCGTGCGAGAAGCCGACGACGGTCACGTCGTAGCTCGCGTGATCGCCCTCGAGCAGCTCGAGCGTGACCCGGTCCCCAATCGTGACGCCCAGGATCTTCCCGAGCTGATCGGTGAGGAGCACGCCGTGCTCCGGCATGGGGACCACGCGCGGGGGCCACTCGACCAGCCGCTTCAGGCGCGCGTCCGAGCGCTGACCGTTCAGCGCGATGTCCCGGGCCGCCGTCCCGTGGCGGACGCGCGCCGCGACGACGCGCGTCGACTCCGTCGCGAGCACACCCGGGACGTGCGCGATCTCTCGCTCCGCCGCGCCGGGGACCGGGTGCAGGAAGGTGATGCTCACGTCGTCGCGGCGCGCGGTCTCGAACTCGACGTCGACGAGCGTGTCCATCGCGTCGCGCGTGAAGCGCGCGGTGACCATGATCGCGATCGCCATCGCGATGCCCAGCGCCGACATCGCGGTGCGGACCGGCCGCCGCGAGAGCTCGCGCACCGTCATCATCCCCACCGGACCGATCACGCGCCGGAGCCCGAGCCGCTCGACGATCGACGCGTGGTACGTCGTCGGCGCCTCGGGTCGCATCGCCTCGGCCGGCGGCAACCGCGCGATCCGGCGCGCGGTGGACAACGCGCCGAGGAGCGCCGCGCCGAGCGTCACCGCGACCGCCGTCGCCACCACGCGGAGCTCGACGTGATAGCTGAACGACGGGAACCGGAAGTACGGCCGATACATGTCGAGCATGCCGCGCCCGATGAAAGCCCCGAGCCCGACGCCGACGATCGCCCCGAGCACGGCGACGATCGCGACGAGCTCGACGTAGAAGAGCGCGACCTCGCGATCCCGGTAGCCGATCGCCTTCAGCGTCGCGATCTCCGCGCGCTGGAGGTGCACGACGCGACCGAGCACCACGTTGAGCAGGAACGCGGCGATCGCGAGGAAGATCGTGGGGACGACCGTCGCCATCGACGAGAGCTGGGTCAGCTCCTGCTCCACCACCATGTTCGAGATCTGGCGGCTCCGCGGGTACGCCCCGGTCGTTCCGTAGGGCTCGAGGATGCGGCTCACGTCGTCGATGACCTGCGCCTCGGACGCGCCGGGCGAGAGCCGGAGCACGACGTCGTTGAACGCCCCCTCCATCCGAAAGGCCGGCGCCATCGCCGCGCGGTCCATCCAGAGCACGCCGAAGCGCGTCTGGTCGGCGAGCACGTCGTAGCTCATCGCACCGACCGGGTAGACGTACTCGGGAGAGAGGGCGATCCCGACGATGCGGAGCATGCGCTTTGTCCCGTTGAGGATCGCGGGGATCTCGTCGCCCGGCGCGAGCCGATGGGCGTCGGCGAAGCTCTCGAGCACCATCACCTCGTCCGCGTGGCCCGGCTCCGGGAGCCGGCCCCGCCGCAGGTACGGCTCGTCGAGCGCGGGTCGGCCGCCGGGCGGCAACGAGATGAGCGCTGCGGTGGCGGGCTCCGTCATGTCCGGCATCGGGAGCACGATGGGCTCGACCTCGCGCGCGTCCGCGACGGCGACCCCGGGGACGCGCGCGAGCGCATCGACCGTCCCCTCCGGCGCGCGCTTGCAGTGGACGAACACGTCCCCGAAGCGGCTCTCCGCATAGTGCGCGTCGCGACTGGAGAGCAGCGTGCGATAGACGCCGAAGAGCGCGACGTAGGATGCGATCCCGCACGCGACGACGATCGCGATTGTGATCGCCTGGCCCTTCAGCTTGGCGAGATCGCGCCACAGCTTGCGGCCGAGCGCGCTCGTCACCACGAGAGCTCTCCGATCGTCGCGCGCCGCTCGTTGCGTTCGTCCTTGTGGATCGCGCCGCCCGACATGACGAGCACGCGGTCGGCGAGCTTCGCGATCGGCGCGTTGTGGGTGATGACCGCCGTCGTCGTCCCGAGCTCGCGGTTCACCTTGTCGATGACCTCGAGCACGAGGCGCCCGGTCTCGAAGTCGAGCGCCCCCGTCGGCTCGTCGCAGAGGAGCACGTCCGGACGTTTGGCGACGGCCCGCGCGATCGCGACGCGCTGCTGCTCGCCGCCGGAGAGCTGGGTCGGGAAGTGATTGCGCCGGTCGGCGAGCCCGACGAGGGCGAGCGCGTCGGCCGGATCGAGCGGGTCGTCCGCGATGTCGGTCACGAGCGCGACGTTCTCGAGCGCGGTCAGGCTCGGGATCAGGTTGTAGAACTGGAAGACGAAGCCGACGTGCTCGCGCCGATAGCGCGTGAGCATGCTCTCGTCCGCCTCGGTCAGATCGTGATCGAGGTAGTGCACCGTCCCCGACGTCGGGACGTCCAGGCCGCCGAGGATGTTGAGGAGCGTGGACTTCCCGCTGCCCGACGCGCCGAGGAGCACGGTCAGCTCGCCCTCGTAGAGCGCGAGGTCCACGCCGCGGAGCGCGGTCACGTCGACCTCGCCCATCCGGTAGACCTTCGAGAGGCCCTTCGCCTCGATCACGGCGCGCATTCCCCGCGCCCTAGCGAGTCCCGTGCCGTGGTGCCTTGCCCCATTCCACCCCGCGGCGGAGCTGGGCTCGGTGCAGGGGTTGCGGGCCTCCACGCAAGCACTGCGCCGACCCCGTAGATCGTTTCTCGCCCGCGTCCGTAGCCCGGTTCATGACCCGCGCACGCACTGGGATTTCGTTCCTCGCCGCCCTGGGAGTCCTCGGCGCCGTCTTTGCTCCTTCCGCCGCGCACGCCCGCGCCCCGCTCCCGGCGACGGCCACGCCGCCGCCCAACGTCGCCGGGCTCGCCGCACCGACCACGGCCGCCGTGACGCCGGGCTCCTTGGGTGCCCAGCTCGTCGAGATCGCCGACGCGATGCGCACGAGCGGCGACGCGTGTGTGAGTCACTGCTACACGCTCGAGCACCTCACGCTCTCGGGTGACGTGAAGACCGGCAAGCTCGACTTCGAGCTCGACGGCGCGCTGCTCGCAAAAGGCGGCGCAGGGACGATCGACGTCTCGCTCTTCGGCACGCCCCAGAGCATCCGCCTCGAGAACGTGACCGAGAACGGGCGCCCCGCGCTCATCAGCTTCGAAGGTGACCGCTACTTCTTCCGCCCGACGAGCGAGCGCTTCACGCTCCGCGGCACGCTGACCGTCGGCGAAGATCGGACCGTCCAGCTCCCCACGCCGCTCAATCGCTTCGACGCGAAGCTCAAGGGCGGTCGCATCACCGAGGGCGACTCGCTCTCCGGCCTGGAAGCCGGCACGATCCACATCGACTCCGAGGACGCGACGCCCGCCCCCGCGCCCACGATCTTCTCCCTCGCGCGCGCGCTCCGCGTGAAGAAGAACATCGAGTTCGAGTACCGGCTCACGGTGCAGGCGGGCAACGACCTCGGCCTCGTCCACCTCCCCCTCCGCTACGGCGAGAAAGTGACCGACGTCGTCGGGTCGACGGGCTGGAAGGTCGAGGGCGAAGATCTCGTCCTCCCCACGACGGGCAACGCGATGACGGTCACCGTGACCGGCATCCTCACCCAGCTCGGCTCGTTCACGCCCGACGCGCGCTCGCCGTTCGAGTGGTGGCTGCTCGAGAGCGATCAGGACCACCGCCTGCTCACGAGCGGCGACGCGAAGCAGCACGACTCGAACGAGTCGCCGATCCCGCGCCGCGAGGTCAGCGGCCGCCTCTTCATGCTGACGAAGGGGCAGAAGCTCGACGTGAGCCTGCAGACGCTCCAGACGATGGAGGTGCTCTCGGCGGTCGTTCAACGCATGGACCGCACCGTCGTCCTGACGTCGAGCGGCGACGTCGTGAGCCAGGACAGCTACGCGTACGAGAACAGCGGGATCGACTACTTGTCGCTCACGCCGACGGGCAAGCCGCTGTTTCTCTCGGTCGACGGCCAGTCCGAGCGGCTGATGCACAAGGACGGTGAAGCGGCGCTGATGGTCCCGCTCCGCGTCGGCAACCACGCGGCGATGACGCAGAGCCTCGAGGAGTACGACCCCGGATTCTTCGGCGGTCGGCGCACGTTCCTCTCGCCGACGGTCCCGCTCGCGACGGGCAAGGCCACGCTCCGCGTCGGGCTGCCCGCGAACATCCACCCCTTCGTCGTCACCGGCGGCGACCACACCCAGTGGCCGGTCGCTCCGAGCGACGGGCTCGCTCTCGTGCTCGCCGGGCTCGTTTCGCTCGTCGTCCTCCGCGGCGGGCGCAAGCGCGCGCTCGGCTTCGCGACGCTCGGCGGGCTCTGGTTCTTCTCGCACCCCGTGTTCGGGGTGACGATGGCCGCCACCGTCGCCACCGGCGCGATCCTCGGCATCTCGAAGATGTCGCCCAAGGCGCGCAAGTGGACGCTCGGCGTCGGCATCGCCGCCGCAGTGCTCGGCTTGCCGTTGCTCTACGGCTCGCACCGCACCGGCGGCGTCGCGAGCCACGGCTGGGCGAACCTCGATCGCACCGAGGATTCACGCGACCTGGAGCGCCGTGGCCTTTTCGAGACCGAGAAGACCGTGGACGACCAGGCGCCGGCGACCGCGTACGGTCCCGGCGGCGGTGGTCAGGGTCAGCGCCTCGACAACGGCGCCGTCGCGGCCGCCGGCGATGCGATCGACGGCAAGCTCGGGAACTTCCGCGCGCAGCTCGCGCAGGGCGGCATGGTCGACGGCGTTCGCCCGGTCGCGCTGACGATGCCCGGCTACCAGCGCGAGGTGTACGTCGAGACCGAGATGGTGAGCGCGGGCAAGCCGTTCGCCCCGACCATCTTCTACGTGACCGACGCCGGCCTCGCCGTGCTCGGGCTCGCGTGGCTCACCTGCGCGATCGGCCTCGGTTGGTCCGAGCGCGAGCGCCTGAAGGCCCTCCGCGAGCGCACGAAGGAGTGGCTGACGCCCAAGCCGGAAGCCGAGCCGACGCCGCCCCCGGCCACACCGGCGCCCGAACCGGCGGAGTGATATCGTCGTCGTCCCATGACGACGCCGCCCACCTGGGACCTCTCCTCCTACTTCCCCACGTTCGAGGGTGACGAGCACCGCGCGTTCCTCACGACGCTCGAGCGCGACGCCGCGTCGCTCCTCACGGACGCCGCCAAGGTCGCCGCGCTCGACGGCGGCTCGGCTCCCATCCTGTCGGAGATCATCCGGCGTTGGGAGGACGCGATGGCGCGCGTCGGCCACGTGTTCTCGTACACGAGCTGCCTCTCCAGCGCCGACGGTGGGAACGAGCGCTACCAGATGGCGGAGGCCAAGCTCGGTGCGCTGCGCGCCACCTTCGAGAAGGTCGGTACGGAGCTCAAGCGCACGCTGGGCAAGGCGAGCGAGGCCGACTTCGCCGCCTTCCGCGAGCGCGCCGAGCTCGAGGGCGCACGCTTCCAGCTCGATCAGCTCCGGCGCGACGCGAAGTTCCGCATGACCCCCGACCTCGAGGGGCTCGCGGCCGATCTCGGTCCCGACGGCATCTTCGGTTGGGGTCGGCTCTACGACGTCGTCGCCGGCCAGCTCCAGTTCTCGATGACGTGGCCCGAAGGTCGTACCGAAATGGTACCGATGGCGCAGCGCCGCTCACTCATGGCCGACGGGGACCGTCGCGTCCGGGCCGAGGCGTTCGCCGCCGGCAACCGCGCGTGGGAGGGCGTGGGCGACGTCGTCGCCTCGGCGCTCAACCACATCTCCGGCACGCGCCACGTCCTCAACGCGCGGCGCGGGATCGCGCACGTGCACGACCTCGCGTTGCACGACGCGTGCATCGGCAAGAAGACGCTGAGCGCGATGATGGAGGCGGTGAAGTCCGGCGCCGACGTCGCGCGCCGCGGCCTCCGGCTCAAGGGCAAGGCGATGGGGACCGAGGGCTCGCGCGTGAGCTGGTACGACCTGGAGGCGCCGCTGCCGCTCGCCGCGAGCGGGCGCGGGAACGAGCGCCTCTCGTGGGACGCGGGGCTCGAGATGGTGCGCGGCGCGTTCGGGCGGAGTTACCCGGCGCTCAAGAGCTACTTCGACGACGCGCTCGCGAAGCGCTGGATCGAGGCGGAGCCGCGGGCGGGCAAGCGCCCCGGCGCGTACTGCACCGGCAGCGACGTCACCGGCGAGACGCGCGTGTTCATGACGTTCCAGGGCTCGTACGGCGACGTCTCCACCCTCGCCCACGAGATCGGCCACGCGTTCCACTCGCACCTGCTCGTGCCCGAGCGCGTGCTCGCGCGCCAGTACCCGATGACGCTCGCGGAGACGGCGTCCACGTTCGCGGAGAACCTGCTCGCGGACGGGCTGCTCTCCGATCCGAAGACGCCTCCGGTGGAGAAAGCGCTCCTCCTCGGCGAGCTCGCCGGCGACGCGGCCGCGTTCCTGCTCGACGTGCCCACGCGCTTCTTCTTCGAGACGAAGCTCTACGACGAGCGGAAGAGCGGCGAGGTGCCGAAGGGCCGCATGTGCGAGCTCATGGCCGAGACGCAGCGCGAGATCTTCGGTGACGCGCTGGCTCCCGGAGGCGAGGACCCGTGGTTCTGGGCCTCGAAGCTCCACTTCTTCATCCCGGACATTGCATTCTACAACTTCCCGTACACGTTCGGCTTCCTGCTCTCGCGCTGGATCTTCTCGCGCTTCAAGGCGGACGGGCCGTCGTTCCTGCCGCGCTACGAAGCGTTCCTGCGCATGAGCGGGCGCGCGATGGCCGAGGACGTCGTGAAGGAGACGCTCGGCCGAGACGTGTCGGATCCGAAGTTCTGGGAGGAAGCGATCGGGACGCTCCGGGGACCGATCGACGAGCTCGAGAAGCTCTTGCCCGTGGTCACTTCACCTTCCGCGTGAGGCGGAAGAGGGTCACGACGTTCCACGCCGCGAACGCGGCGAACATCGCGGTGAGGAGCGCCGACCAACGGGCGTCGTCCGGGGTCTGGCCGTCCACGAGGAGCCACGCCCGCTCGGGGACCTTCGCGCCGGTCATGTCCTCCACGCCGCCGCGCAGGCCGCGGTGGCGAAGGCCCGCCTTCGAGAACGGCACGAGCCGCCCGCTGAACTCCTGCGGGGGGATCCAACGCCCGGACTCGTCGCCCGCGGCTACTCGCACCTCGACCCAGACGTCGTCCCGACCGGCGACCGGCATCAAACGATACGAGTCGCTCTCGAACGGGCGCTCGTAGCGGAGGGCACCCGACCCGCTCAGGCGGCCCGTCCCCTCCACGTAGGAGTTCGGGACGAAGGTCGCGGCGTCTGCGCTCCGCAAATCCCCGATTCCAGTGGCGCTGGATCCGCCGAGGGCGTAGGCCGCATCCCGGGAAAGGCCGACCGCCATCGCCGCCGAAAGCACACCCGACAGGGCGAGGAGCGCCAGGGTCGTCCGGCGTTCCTTTCGGGGCGGATCCGGGAGCTCGAGGAGCTCGGGATCGACCTCTTCCCGCTCGTTCGAGCGGAGATCGAGGTCAGCAGAGTCGGCGTGCGGGGCGGTCATGGGGGCGAATCGCGGTCTTTCGAGCGGGAGCGATGGGTGTGACAGCGTGCCGTGCCGTAGGTTCCCACCTTTACACCTCGGAAAGAGAGAGGCTACCCTCGTTCCACATGGCCGCCAACGTCGTCTGCCCCAACTGTGGGTACAAACAGAACCCCCCTGGAAGCGCCCGGTGCGTCTCGTGCGGCACCAAGATCGAGTCCCTCGGCAAGGTCACCCGTAGCCGCGAAGAGGAGCTCGAGCGCCGCTATCAGCAAGAGGGCGTCAGCGTCGCGTGGATGGGCATTGCGCTGCTCGTGCAGGGGCTCCTGACGGCGGCGATCGTGTTCGGCCTGCCGATGGTCATCACCGCGATCGACCTCGAAGGCGGCAACGGAATGACCGTCTGCATCCCCGTTTGGGCGATCGGCGGGTTGCTCGTCGGCATGATCTCGCCGGGCCGCACCTTCGTCGAGCCCGTCGTCGCGAGCTTCATCGTCGCGATCCCCACGACGTACTTCCTCGTCCTGAGCCAGACGGTGCGGACGATGCCGACGTTCCTCTACATCATCATGGCGGCGATCGGCGTGCTCTTCACGCTCATCGGCGCGTACATCGGCGAGCGCATCCAGCTCGGGCCGCCGCCGAAGCCGGCGGAGTGAAGCGCGCGGCGGCGCACGAACGCTCGTCGTCGCCGTCGCCGAAATGAAGAAAGGCTCGCCGGAGACCGGCGAGCCTTTTTCGTTCCATCCGCGCAGAGCGCAGATGGGAGAACGCTCAGGCGTCCTTCTGATCGCGGACGCGCGCGGCCTTGCCGGCGAGGTCGCGGAGGTAGAAGAGGCGCGAGCGGCGAACGACGCCCTTCGACACGACTTCGACCTTCTCGATGCGGGGCGAGTGCGTGAGGAACACGCGCTCGACGCCGACGTTGAAGCTCACCTTGCGGACGGTGAACGTGCTGCGTGCACCCGAGCGATGGCGCTTGAGGACGACGCCCTGGAAGACCTGGACGCGATCCTTGTCGCCTTCGACGATCTTGTAGTGCACGCGGACCGTGTCGCCGACGCGGAAATCGGGCAGGTTGTCGCGCAGCTGCGCGCGCTCGATTTCGGCGATCTTCGGGTTCGTATGCATGACGGTCTCCTCAGCGAGGGAGGCTGGAAAGTGCCTCCCGGAAATGGGCGGCGGTTTAAAGCACGCGACCCGGGGTGTGTCAACGGACCACCTCGCTCCGACATCGGGTACACCTCGCTCATGGCGCTCCAAGCACAGAAGCTCCGCGTCGGTGACCCCGCTCCCGACTTCGACGTCGTCGCGTCCAACGGCACGCGCCTGTCGCTCCGCGAGCTCCGCGGGCAGAAGAACGTGGTCCTCTACTTCTACCCGAAGGATTTCACCCTCATCTGCACCCGCGAGACCTGCGGTTTCCGGGACATGTACGGGGAGCTCCGGGACGGCGCGACCGAGGTCATCGGCGTCTCCTTCGACGACAACGAGACCCACGAGAGGTTCGCCAAGGAGTACAAGGTCCCGTTTCCGCTGGTGGCGGACGTGAACAAGGACCTGGCCAAGGCCTACGGCGCGCTCTCGTTCTTCCGGAGGCTGCTACCAGGATTTGTCCGCCGGCCCAGCCGGGTCACGTTCCTGATCGACAAGCAGGGCACGATTCGGGGGGTCTACAAGGCCGAGCTGTCGGCCGACACCCACCTGGATGGGGTGAAGGAAGGACTGGCGCGGCTTCGGTAGAGAGTGTAGGTTGCGCGCCTTCCGAAAGGCCAAAAGCGGTCGTCGCTCCCGAACGCTCCACGCTCGCGTGGATGGCCCCGAGGAAGAGCAGTACCTCATCCCAAAACCCTCGGAGCGTCGAGGCCTCTCATGAACACGAATCCCGGCATCATCGGCCGCAAGCTCGGCAACACCCAGGTCTACACGGACGACGGCAACGTCGCGCGCGTCACCGTCATCGAGGCGGGTCCCGTCACCGTGATCGCGAAGCGCACGAAGGAGAAGGACGGTTACACCGCCCTCGTCCTCGGCCTCGGCGAGCGCAAAGAGAAGCACACCACCAAGCCGGTGGCTGGCCAGTTCAAGAAGGCTGGCGCGACGCCGAAGAAGGTCGTCCAGGAGCTCCGCTGCTCGGACGAGTTCGCGGCGAAGTACGAGCCCGGTGCGGTGATGAAGCTCGACGAGATCTTCACCCCGGGCCAGCTGGTCGACGCGCGCGGCAAGACGCGTGGCCGCGGCTTCACCGGCGTCATGCGCCGCTGGAACTTCGCGGGCAACGTCAGCTCGCACGGTACGCACGAGTACTTCCGTCACGGCGGCTCGATCGGTACGAACATGACGCCGGGTCGTACGCTCCCGAACCTGAAGATGGGCGGTCACTACGGTGACGAGATCCTCAGCGTGCTCAACCTGAAGGTCACGAAGATCGACAGCGAGAAGCACCTTCTCCTCCTCGAGGGCGCGGTGCCCGGCTCGAAGGGCGGCGTGGTCCTCATCCGTCACGGCGTGAAGGCGACGAAGAAGCGCAAGGCGGGCCGCTGATCGAACGGCCCGAGCGGCGCGGAGTGCGTCGGCTCGGGCCGTAGGAGTGCGCAGGTCGCCCATCGGATGCGCGACGTCGAGGGCACCGAACGCGTCCTCGAAGGCGCTCCCGGACGCGCGCGGTGACGAACCCGATCGAGTTCATCGACGGCGGGGAAGGACTTGCTGAGACGCTCACTGTCAGGCTTCGGCCTCGGCGAGGCCAGCTCGCCAAAGTGCGCGCGGATCGCCGAGGCGAGTCCCCTGCCGCGCGAGGGCTCTCAGATGATCGAGCGATGCTGTTCCTCATCGACGGCGCTCAGGTCGCCGATGAGTGCCTTGCAGTCGAAGGTCGGCATCGACGACGCGGGCGACGAGCACGTTCTCGGCCTTCGTGAGGGCGCTCCCGTTGCGCCATCGGTCCACGCTCGCCGACGCCTTTCGGAGACGGCAGCGCGAAGCAGCTCGAGAAGGACTACCCCTCCGCCGCAGCGTCGATGCGCATCTGCCCGAGTCGATGCGCTGGAACGTCGGTCGCAAGATCTCCGACGCGCTTCCCTTCGCCGTTGACGGACGGAGGAAGGTCGCGTGAACGGGTTGATGATCGACGGGATCCACGTTGCCGACCATCTCGTCACCATCGCGCTCACCGCGCGGATCGAGAGCTTGCTGAGGTCGGCCCGTCGAAGCTGTCGGGCTCGCTCATGGAACCGGCAACGAATCACCGCGCTCTTGCACGTCCCACGCGGCGGCATCGACGGCGGCGTCGCCTCGAGCGAGCGGTCGCCTTCCGCGTCGAGACCCCGAGCACCATTTGCTCGATGGCCCGTGGCATCGATGGATCGCGCTCGGCGAACTGCGTCCGCGTTTCGAGCGGAACTTCATCCCATCGCGACTACGACGCGAGGACGTGGGAGACTCACACGTCGTCCGCAGAGGGGCTAACTCGCCACGGGTGTATTCTACGCATTCCTCGCGATCCCATCGTGCGCGTAGCGTAGTCCGCACGGACGCGTCCGCTCGTCTTCGAGCATCGCGACGAACACACTCGTACCGAGCAGCGCCACGATAGCGAACAGTTCCTCACGTGCGGCGACATCATGAATCCTCCCTTGATCGGATGTTACTTGGCGATCGGGCAGCATTGCTCGACGGAGCCATCTGGCCCTCCGTCAAATCCGGTTTGATACACTGGGAAGTGACAATTGAGGCCCAGATCATGCGTTTTGCAGCCTTCGAGCTTGAACCCGTCCTGACACGGCGCCAGCTTGGGGTCGGCGATGTTGCCGAGTCGGAGACATCCAGACTGTTCTTGGCAGATGACCGCGTTGAGCGGGGCTTCGTTCTCGAGTCCAGTGCACGTCGGGACCTTCGATGAGTCTGCGACGTCAGCTCGCCCTCCGGCATCGGCTGGAGTTGTCTCCACGTCGCCACAGCCAATCCCCACGCCAACCGCTAGAAGAGTTATGGAGACTGCATTTACGGTTTTCATCTCCCACCTCATCATCCTCGTCGCATGAAGGGCTACGACCATTCTGAACCTTGTGCAACCTGGAACCTGCCAATCACGCCAGAGGCACACCACCGGCATCTCGAGATCAAGGAGCCGTGCAATCGTCCGCGATGGCGGGCGGAGCGCGGAGCGGAGCTTGGCGGGCGACCGGACGCATGCACATCGGCCCGATTCTGCGTGAAGCCATCCAACGACGAACAGCGGGGCGATGCCGGCTCACACTATCGAGCGGCAGACGCCGCGGCGCTCCCGCCGCGACAGGTGCTCGTAGACCGCCGCGGGCCGAGCGCGCGGACTCACGCCGCAGCCAGCCCCTGGCACCGCGGCCCGAGCCGACGCACTCCGCGTCGCTCTTGCGTTTTCATTGCGCTCAGGACGCAGCGTCGAAGACCACGCGGACCTTCGTCGCGGCTCCGCCGTCGTCGCTCGTCGGCGGCCAGTGAGCCCGCCGCGCACCGGCGCGCGGCATCACCGTGGCCGCTCTCGGAGAGGACCGTGACGTTCGTCACCTGACCCGTCACTTCGATCTGGAGCGCGAGCACGGCCTCGCCGCGATCGATCCGCTCCCGGGCGGCCTCGGCCGGGAACGGGCAGTGGGCGAAGTCCGGAGCGGACGGCGCGACTGACACAGTCGTGCGCGGGCGGAGCCTCGGACGCGACGGCCGGCTCCTCGGCGTTCGGTGCACAGGCAACTCGGAGGCGACCGAGGAACCACGCCGCCACACCATTCCCACTCCCAATCCCGTTCTTCATCCCGTATTCGTCTTTCTTCTGCATGCCGATCGCCGTCCTCCGCATCGACGACCGCCTCTGGGACTCCGCGCCGGAGCTTCGCCGCGCGGACTGGCGCATCACGATCGTGGATCTCCTCGACGACGCGAAGCTCGGAGCCGACGACGAGCACACGCTCCATGTCTCCCAGAGCGACGCCGGGATCGAGCTCGTCACCTTCGACGAAGGCGGCGCGGTCGTCGGCTCGCGCGGCATCGCGCAAGGCCGCCTGAAGCCGCACGTCGACGAGTACCTCTTCATCATCCGCCGGATGCAGTCCGAACAGGTCGCGGACTCCTCGTCGCGCATGCACTCGCTCGACATGGCGAAGAAGGTCGTCCACGACGGTGGCGCGAAGACGTTGGCCGCCGAGCTCCCGGGCTTCGCACCCGATCACGAGACGTACCGGCGGCTCTTCACGCTGCTGCTCTCGGTGTTGGTCGACGTCACGCGCCTCGGCGCGGGCGCCCACCGCCGCCACCTGCGCTGATGCCCTCGCTCACGCGTGCGCGGGCGCGAGCTCGCGGAAGCGCACGCGGGCCTGCGCGACGGTCACGGTCTCGGAGCGCACCGGCTCCTCGCGCGTGAGCACCTTCTCGTAGAGCGGCAGCGCCGACGGCGCGAGGTTCGCGACGATGCGGCGGGCGACCGCGGGCCGACCCGCGAGCCGAACGGCGGCGCGCGTCATCGGCGCGGCCGCCGCGAGCGCGAGCGGCGAGGGGTCGAAGCCCACGAGCTGGCGCATCCAGCGCGGCATCGTCGAGAGCGTCGCGGCGGCGATCAAGCGGAGCGGAAGCCAGCTCGCCGTGCCGGTGAGCGCGCGCGGCGGGTAGAGGAAGTACCGGATGAGCTCGCGCGCGTGGTCGCTCATGCAGAGCCGCGGGCGCACCTTCGCGTAATAGGCACGCACCTCGTCCCGCGAGCGCGGCACGTCGCGCGGGTCGCAGGTCTGGAGCTCCGCCGCCTGCACGCAGTCCGCCCAGTAGCGGCGCTCGTCCTCCGCGGAGAGCGGCCCCGGGCCGAAGCGCTCGTAGCAGAGGAGGTTCGAGTGCCACCCGGTCACGTGAATCCAGAGCTGCGACGCCGGGTCGTTCGCGCTGTAGCGCTGGCCGGTGATGGGCTCCACGCCGCAGGCCTTCGCGTGCACGCGCATGAGCATCTGCGACGCATGCACCGCCGAGCGCGAGTCGCCGCACGCCACGGTGAGGAAGTAGCGCAGCGTACGCTCGAGCCGGCCCTGCGGGTCGTTGCGGACGCCGTTCTGCTCGTGCACGGCGATCGCGAGGAACGGGTCGAAGCTCTCGACGACGATCGAGCGCTTGAACGCGATGAGCGCCGTGGGCGAGCTCCACACCCGCCATGTCGGCGAGGTGGGGCCGAAGAAGCCCCAATCTTCGCGCCGAGAGAGCGGCCGAGACGGACGAGAGGCATGACGTTCGGACATGACGAGCTCCTTTCGATCAGGCACTACGAATCGCGGCGAAGACGACGCGCCCCATCAGCGCGCCGAGGTCCTCGGGCGTCCACGCGCCGCGCGACTGGACCATCGCCTTCACCGCGGCATCGCCGGCGGACATGAAGAGATCGACCAGGATGGGGAGCTTCCGGTCCGCGTCCTCTTTCCCGACGTGGGCGAACGCGAACTGCATGAGCGCGGCGACGCGCTCGGCCACGCGCTGGCGAGCTCGACCGTAGCGGCTCGCGACCGAGGGATCGCGCTCGGGTCCGACCACGAGCTCCCACGAGCCGGGGTGCTCGGTGACGACGCGGAGGAGCGCGACGAAGCCCTCGCGGAACATGCGATCGGGATCGGCGAAGTCGAGCTCGTGCCGCAGCGCCGCCATGACGCCCTCGAAGAGTCGGGCTTCTTCGCGCTCGAGCAGGGCATCGATCAGCTCGTCACGGGAGGGGAAGCAGGCATAGACGACCGGCTTGGTCACCCCCACGTGCTCGGCGACCGCCTCCATCGTCACCGCGCGGATGCCCGACTTCCGCGCGATCGCGAGCGCCGCGTCCAGCACCTGGGGCCGCCGCCGCTCCGGCCCGAGGTGATCGGCCCGCGCTCGCTTCTTGGTTCCTACCATGACGTAGGATTTATCTACGGTCGCGTAGGAAAAAGGTCAAGGGACCGGAAGGATCGTTTTTGGCCGCGATCCGTACGTCCATCGGTGCGGTCCCCCACCCTCCCCTCGTTCGCACTCGCCCTCGCGGTGGTCGCCCTCGGAGCCGCCGCCTGCCACAAGTCGGAGGCCGCCGCCGGAGCCGGGAGTGGCGCCGCCGCGACCCCCGACGCGCGGGTGGTCGGGCACCCCGCCACCCAGATCGCCGCCGGCTTCTCGCACACGTGCGCGCTCGCCGACGACGGACGGGTCTTCTGTTGGGGCGCGAACGCGCGCGGCCAGCTCGGCGCGCCGTCGAGCGGCGACTGCGACGTCCCGGACTTCCTCCACGGCGGCGTCCCCTCCAAGGTCACCTGCCGCGAGACGGCTGAGCCCGTCGCCGGCTTGACCGGCGCCGCCGAGATCGCGGTCGCGGGCGACTCCTCGTGTGCGCGCCTTCACGACGGCACCGTCCGCTGCTGGGGCGACAACGCGTGGGGACAGCTCGGCGACGGAACGACGACGGATCGCGCGACGGCGACACCGGTGCCCGGGCTCGACCACGTCGTCCAGATCGCGCTGTCGACCACCCACGCCTGCGCGCGCCGCGACGACGGAACGGTGCACTGCTGGGGCCTCAACTTCTCCGGCCAGCTCGGTACCACTCCGGTACAGCCGCCGCCGGGCGCGGTGGAGAAGATGGGGATCAGCGCGGTGAAGGTCCTGACGCACCAGGCGATCCCGGGCATTCCCGACGCGAAGCTCGTGGCCGTGGGCTACCAGCTCACCTGCGTCGAGCGGGCGAACGACGACGTCACGTGCTTCGGGCTCCTCGGCGTGGGCACCATCCCCACCGCTTGGCCGATCCCCATGCCGGCGCTCCACGGCGCGAAGCAGCTCTCGCTCTCCGAAGGCACGCACTGCGGGCTCTTCGCCGACGGCACCGCCAAGTGCTGGGGAGCCTCCGCGACCGCGCCGCTGCTCGCCGGCTCGAAGCACGAGAAGTCTCCGGTCCCTTCGACCGTGATCGCCGGCGCGACGAGCGTCACGATGGGCGTCGTCCGCGCGTGCGAGATCGCGTCCGGCGACGTGCTCTGCTGGGGCGACGACGGCAAGGGCGCCCACGCGGTGCCGGCGCGGATCCCGCTCGCCGCCAAGAGCACCGCCGTCGCGCTCGGCGCGAACCACGGCTGCGCGATCACGGTCGACGGTGCCGTCTTCTGCTGGGGCGACTCGTTCTACGGCCAGGCGGGCGCGCCGGTGAAGGGCCAGGGTGCGCCGACGTCGGCGTTCTGGACCGTCGTGAACCAGGTCGGCCTGCCCTGATCACTCCACCTTCACGCACGCGTTGCCGGCTTCGAGCTTGCACTGGAACGTCGCGCGCTGCGGGCGCGCGGTCTCGTCGCACTTCGTCGCCTCGGGTGCGAGCCCATCGGCGCACACGACGGACGAGCCGCCGCTGCAGTACTCGAGGCACGTCTCGCCGGCGCCCACGGCCGGGCTGCACGAGTGCTTTCGCACGAACACGCGGTCCTTGTGCTCGCCCGAGGCGACGCGCCAGCGCGGAGGGCTCACCTTCGGATCGATCGGCACGAGGTAGGCGCAACCGAGCCAGAAGCCGCACTCGCTGATCGCCTCGCACACCGGCCCGGTGGGCTCGGGGACGTGAGTGGGCGGGGCTTCTTCGCAGGCGAACGCCGCCCCCGCGAGCACGGCCAGGAAACAAGCGAACATCGGGCGACCCATGGTCCTCGGGCGTATCACGCCATGCTAGGTTGCGCGCGATGCGTCTTTCGTTCGTCGACCACCGAAGCGATCCGGCGGCGTGGGCGCGCGAGCTCGGGATTTCGCGCGAAGCGGTCGAGCTCTACCTCGCCAGCGACGTCATCGATCTCCACATCGACTCGTTCATCTGGACGCGCATCTTCGGCTACGACCTGTTGAAGCGGCACGGCCACGGCGCGCTCGGCGCGCGCTTCTACAGCCAGGTCGACCTCCCCCGCATCCGCGAGGCCGGCGTCACCGGCGGCATCTGGGTCATCACCACGAACCCGCTCCGCGGCCCCGCCGGCCGGGCGCGCGTCTTCGCGAAGAACCTCGCGCGCCTCACGCACATCCTCGAGAGTGCCCCCGACGACGTCCAGCTCGTACGCACCGCAGCGGACTACCAGCGCGCGCGCGCATCCGGGAAGCACGCTGCGTTCCTCGGGGTCCAGGGCGGGAACGCGCTCGACGCACCGGGCGCGCTCGACCAGCTCGACGACCGCATCGTGCGCGTGACGCTCGTGCACCTCTCCACCTCTTCGCTCGGCGTCACGAGCTCGCCGATGAAGCGGGGCGGCGGCGGTCTCACTGCGGCCGGGCGCTCCTACGTCGAAGCGCTCGACGCGAAGCGCATCTTCGTCGACCTCGCCCACATCGATCGGCAGGGATTCTTCGACGCGGTCGACGCGCACGACCCGTCGCTGCCGCTCATCGTGACCCACACCGGCGTGAGCGGCGTGCATCGGCACTGGCGCAACCTGGACGACGAGCAGCTCCGCGCGATCGCGGACACGGGCGGCACGGTCGGCGTCATGTACCAGTCGAGCTTCCTCGGGGAGCCGCTCTTCGGTGCGCGCGCGCGGGCGATCGCCGAGCACCTCGTGCACATCGTGAAGACGGTGGGCGAGGACCACGCGTCGCTCGGCAGCGACTGGGACGGCGCGATCGTGCCGCCGCTCGACATGAAGACGTGCCTCGAGCTGCCGCGCGTGGTCGAGCACCTCTTGGAGCGGAAGCTCTCGCCCGACGCGATCCAGAAGATCCTCGGGAAGAACTTCTTGCGCTCCCTCGCCGCGCTCCGCGGCTGAGGTTTGACGGAACGGCCGGGGACCGGCCATCCTCGGGTCCATGCGCGCCTGCCCCTCGTGCCGCCGTCACGTCCGTGGTCCCGTCGCCACGTGCCCATTCTGCCGCGCCGAGCTCGCGCCAGCCCGAGGCTTGCCGCGGTCCAGCGCCTCCACCAACGCGCGTCGCTCGCGCTCGGCGATCGTCGCCGCGTTCGCGACCGCGGCGGTCGCCTGCGGCGGCACGGTCGACAAGGTCGACGCCTCCGCGGATGCCACCCCCGACGGCCCCGGTACCGACGACGCAGCGACGGCAGATGGGGGCTCGGGGTTCGACGCGGCGGTGAAGGACGCATCCGTGCAGGATGCATTCATCGCGCAGGACGGCTTCTGCTGTCCGCTCTACGGCGGCTCGCCCGGGCACTAGCTCGCTGTAGCCGGGCGGCTCGCGGGCGTCAGTCTTCGCTCGTCCAGACGCGCGGGCCGGAGCGCGGCCAGCTGCTGGGCGGCGGCTCGTCCCACTCCACGTCGATCATGATGCTCTGCATCATGGGCCGCGGGGGCGGCGGGAGCTGCTCGGTCGGGAGGCGAATTTCGAAGTTGTCGAGGAGGGTGCGCATGGCGTGAGTGCCTTCCGTGGGGGCGTGACGAGACCTTGGAGCAATTCTCTTGCCAGCACCGGAGCCCGGCGATTCGTGCGGATTTCGCCTGCGACCATGACGTCGCTGGATCGGGCGTGAACCACGGTTCCGGACCGGTGGGGCCCCGAATCCGCACCTCGTTCGCGCAGTCCTGCTAGCGTCGCCGCCTTCGATGGACGGCGTGAGGAAGCTCCTCGCCTTCGTGCGGCCCTACCGCCGCGAAGCGATCTTCGCGCTCGTGATGCTCGCGAGCCTGGTCGTGCTCGACCTCGCGCTGCCGCGCCTGATCCAGCGCATCATCGATCGGGGCATCGCGCACCACGATCGGGCCGTCGTCGTGCAGACGGCGCTCGTCATGCTGGGTATCTCGGTGATCAGCACCTTCATCGCGATCGCGAACAACGTCTTCTCCGTTCGCGTCGGCGAGGGGGTGGCGCGGGACCTCCGCGAGGCCATCTTCGGGACGATCCAACGCTTCTCGTTCCGGAACCTCGACGAGAACCGGACCGGTGAGCTCCTCGTGCGGCTCGGGAGCGACGTGAGCCAGGTGAAGATGCTGGTGCAGGTCTCGCTCCGGATCGGGACCCGCGCGCCCCTCCTGATGTTGGGGAGCGCCATCCTCATGGTGGCGACGAGCGGCCGGCTCGCGCTCGCGATGCTCCCGCTCCTGGTCGTGACGAGCGTGCTGATCGGGCTCTTCGTCGTCCGCATGGAGCCACGCTTCCGCGAGGTCCAGCGCCGGCTCGACGCGATGAACGACGTCCTCCAGGAGAACGTCGCGGGAGCACGGCTCGTGAAGGCGTTCGTCCGCGGCGCACACGAAGCGCAGCGGTTCGAGGTCACGAACCAAGCGCTGACCGAGCAGTCCACCCGCACGATGCAGATCATGGCGTCGATGCAGCCGATCCTCACGCTCTGCATCAACGTCGGCGTGGTGGTCGTGATCGGCTACGGCGGTCACCAAGCCGTCGCCGGCGACCTCTCGCTCGGTCAATTGGTTGCATTCAGCAACTATCTGCTCACGACGATGACCCCGCTCGTCATGATGACGGTGCTCTCGAACACGTGGGCGTCGGGCCTCGCTTCGTTGAAGCGAATCAACACCCTCCTCGCGATCGAGCCCGACGTGCAGGATGCGGAGGGGGCGAGCGAGCTCCCCGGGGACGCCCCCGCGACGGTGAAGTTCGAGCGCGTCGGCTTCGGCTACGCCGGCGCCGGTGACGACGTCCTCCGCGACGTCGAGCTGGACGCGGGCGACGGCTCGCGGCCGCGCACGATCGCCATCCTCGGCTCGACCGGCGCCGGCAAGTCGACGCTCGTGAACCTCATCCCGCGCTTCTACGACGTGACGTCGGGTTCGGTGAGCGTGGCCGGGCGCGACGTCCGCAGCGTGACGCAGCGCTCGCTCGTGGGCCACGTCGCGGTCGTCCCGCAGGAGACGGTGCTCTTCTCGGGCACGATCCGCGACAACATCCGCTACGGGCGGCCCGAGGCGAGCGACGACGAGGTCCGCCGCGCCGCCGAGCTCGCGGCAGCCGCCGAGTTCATCGAGAAGCTGCCCGGCGGCTACGACGCGATGATCGGCCAGCGCGGGCAGAACCTGTCCGGGGGACAGAAGCAGCGGCTCGCGATCGCGCGCGCGCTCCTCCTCGATTCGCCGATCCTCGTCCTCGACGACGCGACGAGCTCGGTCGACGTCGAGACCGAGACGAAGATCCAGCGCGCGCTCGCGACGGCGCGCCCGCGGACCACGTTCGTCGTCGCCCAACGCATCAGCACCGTCCTCGAGGCCGACGAGATCGTCGTCCTCGACCAAGGCCGGATCGTCGCGCGCGGGACGCACCGCGAGCTCCTCGAGGCGTCGCCGGTCTATCGCGAGATCTACGACTCGCAGCTGGGGGACGGGTGAGCAACCTCAGCACCGCGCAGGCGATGCGGCCCGGCGCAGGCGGGCACCAGCACCTCGCGCGCGCCCGCGACGCGCGCTCGACGCTGCGCCGCCTCGCCGGCTACTTCACCGCCGCGCGCGGGCGGATCGCCCTCGCGCTCGCGATGGTCCTGGCCTACAGCCTCCTCGGGCTGGTCGGCCCGTGGCTCATGGGCGTCGGTCTGGACCGGTTCGTCGCGCGCGGTGACGCGAGCGGCCTGCCGCGGATCGCGGCGCTGATGTTCGCCGCGTTCCTCGCGAACAACCTCCTCAGCGGCGCGGCCGCCTGGATCATGGCGCGCGTGTCGCAGGCGGCCCTCGCTCGACTGCGCCGCGAGCTGTTCGCCCACCTGCAGCGGCTGCCGATGCGCTTCTTCGAGGAGCGCACCACCGGCGAGCTGATGAGCAGGCTCACCAACGACGTCGACGCCATCAACCAAGCCGTCGCCCAGAACGTCACGGCGCTCCTGGCGAGCGTGCTCTCGATGGTCGGGATCGTCGTCGCGATGTTCGTCCTCGATCGCTGGCTCGCCCTCGCCTCGCTCCTGGTCGTACCGCTCATGCTCTGGTTCACCCGCTTCGTCGCCGTCTTCACGCGGCGCGGGTTCACCGAGCTCCAGCGCCACACGGGGACGCTCAACGGCGTGATGGAGGAGTCGATCAGCGGCCAGAAGGTCGTGACCGCGTTCCGCCGCAACGACTCGGTGCTCGCCAAGTTCCGCGCCGCGAACGAGGAGGTGTACCGCGCGGGCGTCGCCGCGAACACGTACGCGCTCCTGCTGATGCCGCTCACGAACGTGCTCGGGAACCTCTTCGTGATCGTGCTCGCGGGGCTCGGCGGTTGGCTCGCGCTCACGGGGCTCGTCAGCGTCGGCGTCATCGCGACGTTCATCAACTACGGGCAGAACTTCGTGAACCCGCTGCGCCAGATCTCGAACCTCTGGAACACGCTCCAGGCGGCCCTCGCCGGCGCCGAGCGCGTGTTCGAGATCCTCGACGTGCGGCCCGAGCCGGACCTGGGCCCGCCGATCCGCCGCTTGAACCCGGTCTACGGCGAGGTCGAGCTCGATCACGTCTCCTTCGGCTATCGGCACGGCCAGAAGACCCTGACCGACGTGTCACTGGTCGCGAAGCCGGGCCAGACGATCGCGCTCGTCGGCCCCACCGGCGCGGGGAAGACGACGATCATCAACCTGCTGACCCGCTTCTACGAGGTGGACCGCGGTGCGATTCGGATCGACGGGGTCGACGTCCGCGACATCCGGAAGTCCGAGCTTCGCCGCCTGCTCGGGTTGGTCTTGCAGGACACGTACCTCTTTGGGACGACCGTGCGCGAGAACATCCGCTACGGGCGCTTGGACGCGACCGACGAAGAGGTGATCGCCGCGGCCAAGCTCGCCGACGCGGACGGCTTCATCCAGAAGCTCCCCCAGGGCTACGACACCGTCCTCTCGGAGCGGGGCAGCAACCTGAGCCAGGGCCAGCGCCAGCTCCTCGCGATCGCACGCGCAGCGCTCGCCCAACCCGCGATCCTCGTGCTCGACGAGGCGACCAGCAGCATCGACACGCGAACGGAGGCGCGCATTCAGTCCGCGCTCCTCCGCCTGATGAAGGGCCGGACCAGCTTCGTCATCGCCCACCGCTTGCGGACCATCCGGGACGCCGATCAGGTGCTCGTCATCGACGGCGGACGGATCGCGGAGCGCGGCACGCACGACGAACTCTTGGAGCTGAACGGCGTGTACGCGAAGCTCCACCGCGCGCAATTCAAGGGGCATGCGATCTGATACGCTGCGCCGAGACATGTCCCGCGCGAACCCGTACAAGAAGGCCGACCGCTTCACCGTGCAGGCGAAGAAGGCCGGTTATCCCGCGCGGAGCGTCTTCAAGCTCGAAGAGATCGACCGCCGCCTGAAGCTCCTTCGCCCGGGGATGCACGTGCTCGATCTCGGGGCGTCCCCCGGGAGCTGGTCGATGTACGTCGCCCAACGGGTCGGCGCGAACGGGAAGCTCCTCGCGGTCGACCTGAACCCGCTCGGGGTGGGTCTCCCCTCCCCGGCGCTCTTCAAGCAGGGGGACGCGCTGGCGCTCACCAACGACGATCTCGCGCTGTTCGCCCCGTACGACGTGGTGCTGAGCGACATGGCGCCCAAGACGACCGGCAACCGGCTCGGCGATCAGACGCGGAGCTACGAGCTCTACCTCCGCGCGCTCGCGGTCGCGGTCGCGCTCGGGAAGCCGGGGTCCACGTTCGTCGGCAAGATCTTCATGGGCGAGGACTTCCCCCTCGCTCGCGCCGAGGTCAAGAAGCACTACGCCAAGGAGCGGATCATCAAGCCCGAGAGCACGCGCAGCGTGAGCTACGAGGTGTTCCTCGTCGGGGAGGGCAAGAAGTGATCGCCACCGCGTCGAAGGAGTTCGTCGGCGGGCGCTTCCACATCGAGCGCGAAGTTGGCCGCGGTGGCGTGGGCATCGTCTACAAGGCCGCCGACGAGGTCACTGGGCAGAAGGTCGCGCTCAAGGTGATCGCGATCTCCGGCGTCGACGCCGGCGAAGAAGCCCGATTCAAGCGCGAGGGCCGCGTGCTGGCCGGTCTGCGCCACCCGGGCATCGTGCAGCTCGTCGCGTTCGGGCAGCTCGACGACGGCGCGCCCTACGTGGCGATGGAGTGGCTCGAGGGCGAGGACATCGCGCAGCGGCAACGGCGCGCCAACATCCCGATCTCGACGAGCCTGGAGATCGCGGCGCAGATCGCAGACGCGCTCCACGCCGCGCACGTCGCCGGGATCATCCACCGCGACGTCAAACCGTCGAACGTCATCCTGCTCCAACGGGACGAAGGGGCGGAGGTGGTCGCGAAGCTCGTGGACTTCGGCGTCGCCGCCGCCGAGGACGCGAAGCTCACCCGCACCGGCGCCATCATCGGCACCCCCGCGTACATGGCGCCCGAGCAGGCGCGCGGCGACGAAGGCGTCGACGCGCGGGCGGACCTCTACGCGCTCGGCGCCACCCTCTTCGAGATGGTCTCCGGTCGGCCCCCGCACGTCGGTCCGACGCCAATCGCGATCCTCGCGCGCCTCGTCACCACGCCGCCGCCACGCCTCTCGGACGTCATCCCGACCGTCCCCGACTCGCTCGACGCGCTCATGGCCGAGCTGCTCTCGACCGCGCCCGAAGAGCGCCCCGCCTCCGCCGGGGTGGTGGCGGAGCGCCTCCGCGAGATCGGCGAGGAGCTCAAGTCGCGCGCGAGCGACTCGCGCGAGCTGCGCGTCCGCGAGACGGATCCGCCGATGAGCCTCGTCGGGCCTTCGTCGAGCGCGGCGCCGACCGCCTCGAGCGGCGGCTCGCGCCTCGTGACGACCATCCTCGCCACGCACGTCCCGAAGGGCCCCGCGCGGCAGCGGCTCATCGCCCACCTCCGTGCACGCGGGGCCGAGGCGACCGAGCTCGGCGGCGACGCGATCGTCGCGCACCTCGGCGTGCGGCGCGCGCTCGGGGACGAGGCGACGCGCGCGGTCGATCTCGCGCTGCGGCTCGCCAAGATGAACGCGACCGTCGGCATCGCCACCGGGCGCTCCCGCGTCGAGCGGACGCGCCCGATCGGGGAGGTCGTCGACCGCGCCGCCGCGCTCGCGCGCGACGGCCAGCGCGGGCAGGTCCTGCTCGACATCACGACGTCCGAGCTCACGCGCGGTCGCTACGAGCTGCAGGCTCGCGACGACGGCACGGCGGTCGTCGCGTCGACGCACGGCCAACGCAAGGACGGCGTCGGCGGTGCCCCCTTCGTCGGGCGCGAGGCCGAGCTCGCGCAGATCGTCGCGTCCTTCGATCGTTCGCTCGAAGACCGCAGCCCGATCCTCGTCACCATCACGGGCGCGCCCGGGATCGGCAAGACGCGCCTCCGGCGCGAGGCCATCCAGCGGATCTCGTCCCACTCGTCCGGCGCCCGCATCTTCCTCATGCGCTGCGAGACCTTCGCGAAGGGCCAGGCGCTCGGCGTCCTGTCCGATCTCGCGCGCCAGATGGCGGGGGTGCCGAAGGGCGTATCCCTCGCCGACGCGCGCTCCGCGGTCGACGCGCTGGTCCACGTGCTGAGCGTCACGCTCGAACCCGATCAGGTCGAGCCGATCGTCCGACTGATGGCGAACGAGCCCCTCCCGGAGCTCGCCGACGCACGAGCCGCGCGCGACGCAATCTGGCTCGCGCTCACCAACCTGCTCCTCGCGTTCGCGCGGCGGGCCCCGATCGTCCTCGGGATCGAAGACGCGCAGTGGGCCGACTCCGACAGCCTCGCCTGGCTCGACCACGCGCTCGGGCGCTCCGCCGGGTGCGCGCTGTGGATGCTCCTGACGACGCGTCCGTCGCTCTGGCGCGAGGAAGGTCCCCGCTTCGCCGGGCGCGATCACGTCCGGATCGAGCTTCGTCCGCTCGCCAAGCGCGCGGTCCGGTCGATCGCCCGATCGATCCTCGGGGAGCGCCTCGCGGGCGCCGGCGATCAGATCGCCGACAACATCGCCGCGCAGGCCGGCGGGTCGCCGCTCTTCGCCGAGGAGCTCGCGCGATTGGCCGCGCAGGGCCGCGACGCCGTGCAAGCTCCCACGATCGAGGCGGCGATGCAGGTCCAGCTCGACGCGCTCGACGACGGCGCGCGCGAAGCCGCGTCGCGGCTCGCGGTCTTCGGTCAGCTCGGGTGGGACGCCGGGCTCGAGGCGCTGCGTGTCCCGAACGCGCTCGACGTGCTGCGCCAGCTCGCCGCGTCCGAGATCGTCGTCGAGCAGGCTTCGTCGCGCTTCCGCGGCACGCGCGAGTGGGGCTTCAAGCACGCGCTCATGCGCGAGGTCGCCTACGCCGGGCTCGGGGAAGATGCGCTCCGCGATCTCCACGCGGCGGCCGGCTCCTGGCTCGCGAAGATGGGTGAGGACGACGCCACCGTCGCGCGCCACTTCGAGCTCGGGCAATCCTGGACCGAAGCCGCGAACCACCTCGAGAAGGCGGCCCGCCGCGCGCTCGCGGCCAACGCCCTCGCCGACGCGGTCTCCATGTCCGAGAAGTCGCTCGCGTTCGCGGACGACAAGCCGACGCAGTTCGCGCGCGCGCAGATCCTCGACGAGGCCTGGAACCGCCAGGACGCCCGCGCCGGCGAGCGCGACAGCGCCGTGCGCGCGATGGAAGACGCCGTCTTCGACGACGCGAGCGAGGTCCGCGCCCGCGGCGCGCGGGTCCGCTACGAAGACGCGTGCGGTGGCGACGCCGAGACGAGCGCGCGCCTCGATCAGGTGCGGCTCGCGGCGAAGACGGCCGGCCTCGTCGACGAGGAGGCGCGCTGCGCGGCGGCGCTCGCGAGCCGGCGCGCGTTCGCGGGCGAGCTCGACCTCGCCGCGGAGGCGGCCGAGGAGCTCCTGACGCTCGCGCAGAAGCACGGCATCGCCGGCGCCGAGGTGGACGCATGGCAGACGCTCGCCGTCGTGCGGCAGGCGCGAGGCGATGTCGGTGCCGCGCTCGAAGCACGCCGCAGCGCAGCTCGCGCCGCCTCCAGCGCGGGTCTCAAGACGCGCGAAGCCATGCTGACGATCAACGTGGGCTTCGCGCTCACCACCGTCGGCGCACTGGCCGAGGCGCGGCTCGCGATCGAGAGCGGCATCGTCCTCGCCCAGGCGATCGGCTCGCCCGGGACCGTGCGCCACGGGCAGATGAACCTCCTCTGCTGGGCCGCCACGTTCGGCGGAGATCCCGCGCTCGAGCCGATCCTCGCGGAGCCGCGCGCGCTCGCCGACGCCGCCGCGACCGGGAGCTGGGTCCCCCACGATCGCGCCACGCTCGGCGTGCTCTTCTATCGCGGGATGGAGCTCCTCCGGAACGACGACGGCAAGTGCTCCGCCGCGGCGCAGGTGCTCCTCCGCATCGCCGCCCAGGGCTACCGCACGACGAAGATGCTCGACGTCGTGCCGGTCGCGATGGGGCTCCTCGCGGAGGCCGAGCGCCGCTGCGGGCACCGCGAGAAGGCGCTCGAGCTCGCGCGCGAGGCCGCGTCGCTCCTGGATGGCGGCTCACCGAGCCTCCTCAACGAGGCGCCCGTCTTCCTCGCGCTCCACGACGCCTGCGTCGATGTCGGCGATCTCGAGGAGGCGCGCTCCGCGATTCGGCGTGGCGTCCCGCGCCTCGTGCTCCGCGTGAAGGGTCTCGCCGGCACGCCCTACGGGCGCGACTTCCTCCAGCAGCTCCCGTCCAACGCCGGCTTCCTCGCCGCCGCGGAGGCGTACGGGCTCGTGCCCGAAGAGCTCGCCGTGCTCCTCGAGCGCCCGAGCATGGTCGCCTCGCCGCCCCGATGACCCTGAAGAGCTCCGGATCGAGCGGCGCGCGCTCGGTGATGGCTCCGCTCGCGGTGCTCGTCGTCCTCTCGTTCGCGGTGCGTGCACCCGCGCTCTTGAACGCAGCAGCGACCAACTCGGACGCCGGCATCGTCGGCCTCCAGGGGATGCACCTGCTCCACGGCGAGTGGGATCCGTTCCTCTGGGGCTCGAGCTACCAGACGTCGTCGGATGGGCTCGTCGCGGCCGCGTTCTTCGCGCTCCTCGGACCCACGCCGCGCGCGCTGATGCTCTCGGCGCTCTCGCTCCACACCTTGGCCACGGTGCTCGCGTTCCTGGCGCTGGCGCCGCGAACGCGCTCGCCGTGGGTCGCCACCGTGGCCGCGCTCCTCCTCGTGTTCACGACCGCGTGCGTGCACTCGTACGCGCTCTACCCTCCGCGCGAGCTCTCGCTGACGCTCGCCATGGGCAGCCTCTGCGCGCTGTCGCGCGCGCGCAGCGCGCTCGGGCGAGCTGCCGGCGGCGCGCTCGCCATGCTCGCGGTCTACGCCGACCCGTACGTGCTCCTCTTCCTGCCCGCACTCCTCGTGTTCGGGATCGCGACGGCGCGGGGCCCCTCGCTCGCCCTCCGCGCACGCTCGGTCGGAGTCGCCCTCGGTGGCGCGGCGCTCGGAGCCATTCCGTTCCTCGTCCTCTCGACGCGCCCGCGCGCGAAGCACGGCGTCGAGAGCTTCCGGCTCGACATGCTGGGCCACAACCTCGAGCTCTTCGGGCGCGACTGCATGCCCTGGGCGCTCGGCACGAAGATCTTCCGGCCCGTCCACATGATGGACTACGCGCCGCTCGCGACGGGCGGAGGCGTCCACGCGCTCCAGCTCGCCGGCGTGCTGGTGCTGTTCGCGCTCGTCGGCGCTTCGGGGCTCGTCGTTCACCGCTCCCCGCGGCTCTTCGCGCCGTGGCTCGCGGGGGCGGCGCTCTTCCTCACGACGGTCGTCGCGTTCCAGATCTCGCCGATGGTGATGGACCACTTCTCGATGCGGTACCTCGCCGGGATCGTCTTCGCGTTTCCGCTGCTCGTCGCGCCCGCGCTCGAGGCGATCGCGGAGCGCGCTCGGCGAGCCGGTGCGGGCGCTTCGGCGCTCGCGCTCGCGCCGTACCTCGCCGTCGCCGGCATCGCCGGCTGGGTCGCGCACGGCCCGTACGTGGACGGAGCGCGGCCGGTGCTGTGCGACGCGGGCCGCGCCGCCGACGAAGCCGCGCTCCTCGCCGAGCTCCGCTCGCGCGGCGTCGACGTCGCGATCGCGGACTACTGGGCGGCCTATCGGCTCACGTTCCTCTTTCGCGAGGCCGTCGTCGTCGTGCCGCTCCACCCGGAGCAGGATCGGTACGCGCCGTACCGAGCACGCCTCGAGCGCGCGGACACCATCGCGTACGTGTACGACGGGCTCCGGTCGTTCGAGGATCGCGCGCAGACGGAGCGGGACTTCGGGGCGACGTGGGAGCTCGAGCCGGATGCGTCCACCCATGGGCCGTTCACGGTGCGGGTGCTTCATCGCCGGGGGGCGGTGGTGGACGGGGTGCCGAGTCCCTAGGAGGGGCGCTCGCGATCCATGATCGTTCGCGATCCGGTCGGGTGGGCTCGCGCGCGGGGATTTGACGGCGTCGCCGCGGCATGGGGCGTGCAGTCGGGGAGGACATGCTCCGACGAACCACCCTCGCTCTCCTCGTCGCCGCCGCCCTCGCCTGCAGCGCCTCCAGCGACGATGGGCAGACTGCCGTCGACGACGCTCCGCTCGGGCGCGCGGGGCTCGACGAGGCGTTCCGGCGCGTCGTGATCGGGCGGATCTTCCAGCACGACGACTGGCTCGTGAAGGCCGCCGACGGGTACCGCGTCAACACGTACCCGAACCTCCGCGCGCGCCGCATCGCCTACGTCTGCGACACGTACGCGCCGCTGGACCCGACCTACGTGAGCGGACTCATCCGCCTCGACGCCGACGAAGACCTGGGCCCCGAACAGATCGCGATCTACAGAGGCATCCGCCGCTGCCTCCGCGCGCGCGCGAACCACCCGATCCGCTTCGACGTCGTCCTCAACGCGCTCCACTACGCCGATCCCGACGCGTACCCGACGGGAGGCAAAGGCGCCGACGCCCTGCGCGGTCGGCTCAAGAACCTCACCGAAGATCTCGCCCCCGACCTCTTCTTCTTCGACTTCTACACGGTCCCCTTCCACGACGCGAAGGGCAAGGACTGGAACAAGGGCGCCATCGTCGCCGGCATCGATTGGATCCACTTCCACGGACGCCTCGTCGGCGGGAACGTCTGGGGCGAGAGCGTCCCCGACGGCACCGACTTCGCCGCCGTCGACGACAGCGGCGGCCTCGATCGCACGCGCGCCCAGGCCGCTGCGCTCCACGGCGTTCCCCTCCTCTTCCACATCCAGAACGACCCACAGTCGCCGAAGAGCGCGGGCCTCGCCTTCCTCGAAGGCACGCCCGGAGAGCGCGAGAACATCGTGCGGCGGGAGTCCGAGCTCCAGCGCGATATTCATGCATCCTACATGTACCCGGTCTTCTTCCCGCTCCGGTTCGTCGACGGAAAGGGGAACCGAATGGAGGCCTACGACGCGCGCGAGGATCGGGACATGTACCCCCTCCTCGAGAAGCTCGTTCGCTGAGCGGCGTCAGCGCGTGTGCGTGCCGGAGGCGCGCTGCTCCGGGAGCATCAGCACCTCGGTCAGCGCGAGCTCGAAGCCCTCGCGCCGCACGTGCGCGCGGATCTGACCGCCGAGCGCGAGGTTCGCCACCGTGACGCCCATCGCCGCGAGCTTCGAGCGCGTCAGGATGTGGAAGGCGACGATGCGGGAGCGATTCTCGCGCGACCACTCCGTGAGCCGCACGCGGACGCCGCTGTCGTAGCCGGTCATGTGCTCGAGATCGTCGAAGAGCGCGATCCTTCCCGCCTCGCGGAGGATCACCTCGCGCTGCTCGACGATCGCTTCGACGACGTCGGTCGTCGCGTAGCCCTCGCCGCGGACGAGCTCGACGTGCGGCGCCGGGCGCGTCACGGTCACCGTGCCACGCTCGGTCGTAAGCCGAATCCCGCCCGCGATCGTTTCTCGCCTCACCGCCCGCCGCTCGCCCCCTCGTCGACGCTCACTTCGTGAAGAGCTTGAACGCCGCTACCGTGCGCTCCAGACCTTCGCGAACGAGCACCTTCGGAGCATAGCCGATGAGCGCCCGCGCGGCATCGATCGACGCGAGCGAATCGCGGACGTCCCCGGCGCGAGTCGGCCGATACTCCGCCTCGAGCTTCTTGCCCGTGATCTCGCCGATGTGACCGAGCAGTTGGTTCAGCGAGATCCGCTCGCCGCACGCGACGTTGACGACTTGCCCCTTGAGCTCGTTCGAGGTCGCAGCCGCAGCCAAGTTCGCGTTCACCGTGTTCTCGATGAAGCAGAAGTCGCGGGTCTGCTCGCCGTCGCCGTAGACGACCGGTCGGGTGCCCTTCAGCGCGGCCGTGATGAAGTTCGGGATGACGGCCGCGTATTGGCTGGTCGGGTCCTGGCGGGGACCGAAGACGTTGAAGTAGCGGAGGCTCACCGTCTCGAGCCCGTAGAGGCTCGAGAAGACCCGCAGGAGCTGCTCGCACGTGTGCTTCGCGACCGCGTAGGGGGAGAGCGGCTCGGGCGTCATCGTCTCGATCTTGGGGAGCGTGGGCGTGTTGCCGTACGCGGATGAGCTCGCCGCGAAGACCAGGCGCTTCACGCCGGAGTGACGGGCGACGTCGAGCACGACCGTGGTGCCCTGGACGTTCGCGGCCATCGACGGCTGCGGGTTCTCCACCGAGCGCGCGACGGAGGGCATCGCGGCCTCGTGGAAGACGACGTCGACGTCCTTCATGGCCTTGGCCACGGTCTCGGGATCGAGGATGGTGCCTTCGACGACCTCGACGTTGCCCTTCAGCGACTCGAGGTTCGAGCGCCTGCCGGACGAAAAATCGTCGAGGATGCGGACGCGCTCGCCCTTCGCGAGCAGTGCTTCTGCCAAGCTGGATCCGATGAAACCGGCGCCGCCGGTGACGAGCTTCGTTGCCATGGTGTCTTCCTGGGAGAGAGCACCCGAGGTGGCCCGGGAAGCTCAAGAGAATCGGCAGGGTAGCCCGAAACTTGGCCCGGCCAAGCCATCTTCGGCAAGGTCGGGCCATGAGCTCCGCCCCTTCCATCCACGGCTCCTGCTGCGTCTGCCGCGAGCGCGACGCTCGTGCGCTGACCACCACGCGGCTCGCGAACGGCGAGGTCGTCGTCGTCTGCGGCAACCACGAGCTCATGCATCGGCGCCAGGAGTCGCCCGCGAAGAGCGAGGCCGAGCTCCGAAGCTCCCTCCGTCAGCGCCGCACGGCCTCGCGCCGCGGCGAAGGCGGCGACGAGCTCGGGATGCGCCTCAGCGAGGCCTTCTCGCCGGTCGAGCGCCGCCGCACGGGCACCGACCGCCGCGGCTGACGCCCACGCTCACCGCACGGCGTTCGCGAACATCACGGGACACGCGTCGACGCGCGCCCCGACGGTCATCGGGTCTTCGCCCTCGCGTCCCATCACGGTGAGCGCGACGAGCTCTCCGCGCGCGTTCACGATCGGGCCGCCCGAGTCTCCACCGCGCGCCGGCGTCTGGAGCACGAGGACCGCGTCGTCCTGGGCGACCAACGTCCCGTCGACGCTGCCGCGGTGCATCTCGAACGTGTGCCACGGCGTCTCCGGGATCACGCGCATCACCATCCCGGTGCCGAAGCCGAGGCGCCGGAGCGGCTCGCCCTCGGCCGCGCTGCCGAGCGCGAGCGGCGTGACGTCGGGCACGGGCGCCTCGAGCACGAGCGCGGCGACGTCGTAGTCCGCCGTTCCTTCCCAACCGGGGCACGGCACGATCCGCCGCGCGCGAACGCGGCCCCACGGCAGGCCCTCGCCCCCGAGCTCGACCCAGACCCACCCCGGCGGGAGAAGCACGTCCACGTCGTTGCCGTCGCGCCCAGCGACGCAGTGCTGCGCGGTGAGGACGAGCTGGGAGCCGACGAGCGCGCCGGAGCACGGGACGCCGTGCGCGATGACCCGAACGACCGCGTCCGTGGTGCCGGAAGCCGCCTGCCCGCGCGGGAGGTCGGTGAGGTGCGTATCCGGATCGTCGTCGTCGAGCTGCGCGGCGAGCGTGAGGCGCGGAGACGGCGCACTCGTCGCACATCCACCCACGAACGCGGAGAGCCCGAGCAGAACGAGCCAGCGCATACTCGATTGTACGCGGTGGCGCCCGAGTTGGCTTCCCGACGATCACGTTCTCACGGACACGCGAAGCCGGCGTCGCCGCCGAGGCGATACCACTTCCCGTTGCAGCACTTGAGGAAGGCCCCACCGAGGATCGCATAGGTGAAGCACTGGACGGTCTCTCCCGTGCACGGCTGCCCCGGGAGCGCCGTCCAGGATGAAGCGGCGCATGCCGAGCTGCACGGCTCGTGCCGTGTCTTCTCCGCGGAATTCACGCGCCGCGTGTGCCATCGTGTGTCAGGTCTCACCTCCCCCTTCGCGCGCGCCACGTTTTCGGCTAGCCGTCAGGCATGGAGATCCCCGAGCAGAAGGTGAGCGGCGCGATGTCGCTCCGGTACGAGGATTTGGCGCAGGACGGGCGGCCACGGCTCGTCGCGATCCCCGTCGCGCTCGGCGTGATCTGGCGCGCCGTCTCGCTCCCGGACGAGATGCGACAGGGGCTCCTGGGCCACGGCATCCTGCCGATCCTCACGCGCTTCACGATCGAGAGCTACGACGGCCCGTTCGGCATCGAGGCTCCCGTTCAAGTGCAGGGCACCTTCGGTCTGTCGCACGCGAAGAACGCGAGCGGCGCCGTCGAGCGCCTCTACCTCGACATCGAAGCGCAGATCGAAGCGCCGCTCGGGCGAACCAACCTACCGCCGCCGCCCGGCGCGGGGACCGCCGCCGCGTTCGGCACCGTCTTCGCCGAGCACGTGATCACGAAGCCCTTCGCTCCCCCCGGCGAGCGCAAGGTGCTCGCGCTGCCGCTCGGGGGCCGCGCCGTCGTCCCGCCGCGCGAGCGCGAGGAGCGTGCGCCGCGCGCGCCGTTGTTCCCGCGCGAGGATGCACGCGCGATCGGAACGACCGAGCTCGAGACCGACGGGCCGCCGCGCGTGCTGGGCCCGCTCCACACCGACTCGAACCAGCACGTGAACTCGCTCGTCTACCTGAGCGTCTTCGAGGAGGCCACGCTCCAGCGCCTTGCCCGGATCGGGCGGAGCCCGCACGTGCTGGGGCGCTCGGTCGAGATCTCGTTCCGCCGCCCGAGCTTCGCGGGCGACGCGCTGTCGGTCGCGCTGCGGCTCGTCGAGCACGACGATGGCATCGACGCGATCGGCGCGTTCTTCGGCGAGGGCGAGCGCGATCTCGAGAAGGCGCGCGCCTACGTCCGAATGACGTTCCGCTGAATCAGCCGGCGGCTTCGACCCGCGCGGGCACGTTCTTGTGCCACGGCGTCCCGACGAACGGATCGCGATCCTCCGTCGACGTCAGCTCGTTCGGCGCGATCCCGGTCGTGCTCGCGCCGGCGCCGTCCGGGTAGTCGAGCCCGAGCCCGTTCGGCAGCGACACGTGCCCGCGCTGCATCGTCGGCGAGACCTCGACGGTGACGACGACCGAGTCGCGCCGCGTGGTGAGGCGCACGCGTCCGCCCGTCGCGACGCCGAGCGCAGCAGCATCTTCAGGGTTCATCCGCAGCGCCCCCGCGGCGTCCTTCTTGCGCCACGCGGGATCGCGGATGATCGTGTTCGCGGTGAAGGAGCGGCGCTCCCCCGCGGACAGGACGAACGGCCACGCGGGATCGGGCGCCGTCTCCGTCGCGGCGAGGAGCTCCGCGAACGCCCCGAGCAGATCGGGCAGCGCGAGGTGCAGCTTTCCGTCCGGCGTGGGCGGGCGCGCCGCCATCTCTTCCCAGTCGCCGACGGCGAAGACGACGCCGGACGGGCTCGCGACGATCGCGTCGAAGAGCGCGAGCGCCGCCTCGATCGGCGTGCCGCCGAAACCCGCGCGCGCGAGCGACGGCCCGTGCTGCATCGCCGCGCGCAGCGCGAGCCCGAGCACGACCGCCCCTTCGCGTAGCTCCGGCGGCAGCGGGAGCGTGCGGTAGAGGATCACCGGCGCCAGGTGGCTCAGCGTCGGGTGCGTCATCACGCGCTCCATCAACGCGCTCACGTAGGCCGCGCGCGAGACCGCCGCCGCCTCGCGGAGCGGAGCGAGCTCGGCCTCGCCGACTTGTCCGAGCGCTTCGACCAGGCGCGCGTGGATCTCCGCTTCGGGGAGCGGGCCCGGCGGCGCAGCGAGCATCGCCGGGCGCAGGTGGAACGCGTTGCGCGGGAAGTCGAAGTTGAAGAACGTCGCCTCGGCCTTCTCGAACTGGGTCGACGCCGGCAACACGTAGTGCGCCAAGCGAGCGGTCTCGCTCATCGCGACGTCGATGACGACGAGCAGGTCGAGCGCCGCCAGCGCCTCCCGCATGCGCTTCGAGTCCGCGAGCGAGTGTGCCGGGTTCGCCGCTTCGACGAGCATGGCGCGGTAGCGCTTGGGGTGTTCGGTGAGGATCTCGTCCGCGATCACGTTGCAGGGGACCATGCCGCCGACGATGCGTGCGCCGACGACGGGGCTCGTCTTCGTCGACGCACCGCTCGCGATGTCGACGAGCGTCGCCGGTGTGTAGTGCGTCCCCGGTTTGCCGAAGCTCCCCGTGAGCAGGATGAGCAACCGATGCAAGTAGCTCACGAGCGTCGACGCGTGGTTCATCTGCACGCCCAGGTCTTCCATCGTCGCGAGCGCACGCGCACCGGCGAGCACGCGCGCGGTCTTCCGCACGAGCTCCTCGGCGACGCCGGCGCGAGCCGCGCACGCCGCGACCGACACGCCGCGAAGGACGGCGAGCACCGGCTCGACCTCGGCCGTGGCCGCGCGCGCCTGGAGGAACGCGTGATCGACGAGGTCCTCGCTCACGATGACGCCCAAGATCGCAGCGAGCAGGTACGCGTCGGTGCCGGGCTTCACCTGGAGGTGGATGTCGGCGAGCTCTGCGGTCTCGGTGCGGCGGGGGTCGATCACGATCAGCGTGCGCGCCGGGTCGGCCGCGACGGCGCCAGGAGCGCCCTAGAACGCGGTGTCGTACGTGTACCGCGTCGTCACCAGGTCGTCGCTGGTGAACCAGATCCCGTCCACCCCCGGATTCGTGGAGTAGCTCCCCACGGTCCGGTTGCCGACGCCATCGTACGCGTAGCCGTAGTAGCTCGACGGAGGATCATCGGCGGTGAACCACTGGCCATCGCTGCCCGGGCCCGGGCCCGCGAAGGACAGCGCGCGCATGAGGGACGTGCCGCCGGCGTCGTAGACGCTCGCGGTGTAGTTGAGCAGCGCATCGTCGGCCGTGAACCAGATCCGATCCGGGCCGGGCCCGCGGTAGTAGTCGTAGCGCGTCTCGCGGTTGGCGCTGTTGAATTGGGACTTGTAGTAGTACCCCGGCAAGTCGTCCGCGGTGAACCAGATGCCGTCCGCGCCCGCCGTGGCGTAGCGAACGTAGCGGGTCCGATAGTACGAGGAGTACTCGCTCCCGAGGTAGTACCCGACGGTGTCGTCGGCGTTGAACCAGATGCCGTCCTTGCCGGGGCCGAAGTAGAAGGCGTCGCGGAGCACGTTGTACGAACTCGGACCTTCGTACGTGTAGTCGTCGTAGCTGGTCGGCACGTCATCGGCCGTGTTCGGGACGTTGTCGGGACCGGCTCCGAGGTAATAGGCGTAGCGGGTCCGGCGGTCGTTGGCGTCGTAGCCGTACAGGTAGTACGAGCCGACGCGGTCGTTGGAGTCGAACCACACGCCACCGGAGCCGGGGCCGGTGTACGTGACCTCGAGGAGGCGGTGGGAGCTCGTGGGGTTCACGTAGGTGATCGCCTTGTAGGAGCGGAGCACGTCGTCCCCGGTGAGCCATCGCCCATCCGGACCGGCGGCGATGTAGTAGTCCTCGCGCGTGCGACGATTCATCCCGTCGTAGCCGTAGGCGTAGGAGTAGTAGGCCTGATCGTCGACCGTGAACCACACGCCGTCGGGGCCCGGGTCGGTGAAGATCGAGAACCGGGTCTGGTTCGTTCCGGCGTACGCGTAGGCGTAATAGGTGCTCACCGAATCGTCGGCGGTCAACCAGACGCCGTCGGCCCCCGGACCGTTGAAGTAGGCGCGTTGAGCCGTGCGCGTGGACGTGCCGTCGTAGGTGTACGCTTCGTACGAGCCGATGACGTCGTCCGAGGTGAACCAGGCATCATCCGCGCCGGGTCCAGAGTAGTACGTACTACGCACCTGCCGGCCGCTGCCGTCGAACGAGCTCTCGGTGTAGCTACCCACGATGTCGTCCGAGGTCACCCACGCGCCGTCCGGCCCGGCACCGTTGTAGTAGACGTTCCGGCTGATGTTGCCGCCCGCGTTGTAGGTGTAGGCGGAGTAGTTGGTGGCGACGTCGTCGAGCGTGAACCACGTCTTGTCCGCGCCCATGCTCATGCCGCCGTAGGACGCGCTCCGGTTCGGATTGCCGCTCGCGTCGAGCGCGGGGACGGTGCTCGAGCTGACGAGATCGTCGGCCGTGAGCCAGACGGCGTCGGGGCCGCGGCCGGCGTAGGCCGTGGAGCGGGTCGGGTTGCCCAGCGCATCGAACGCGTAGTCGCTGTGCGTTCCGATCACGTCGTCCGCGGTGGCCCACACGCCATCGGGCCCCGCGGCGGCGTAGGTGACGGAGCGGGTCTGGTTCCCGTTGGCGTCGAACTCGTACGTCGTGTAGCTCCCCACCTGATCGTCGGCCGTCCGCCATTTGCCGTCGGCGCCAGGCCCGCGAAAGGACTTCGATGCGGTTCGAAGCCCGGCAGCGTCGTAGGTGTTGCCGTAGTAGTTCGAGAGCAGGTCGTCCGCGTCGAACCAGACGCCGTCGATCCCGGGGCTCATGAACGACGTCGACTCCGTCTGCTTGCCGTCGGCATCGTAGACGTAGAGCGCGTAGGAGCTGGGCCGGTCGTCGGCGTCGAGCCATGTCTGGTTGGCACCAGGCCCCACGAACGACGCCCACCGCGTGACCCTGCCGTTCGCGTCGCGCGTCACGGCGGTGTACGAGCTCACCCGATCGTCGGTCGTGAACCACACGCCGTCCGCGCCCGGATCGTTGGTGTAGACACTTCGAATCTGGCGGCCGTTCGCGTCGTAAGCGTACGTGTCGTAGTAGCTGATGGTGTCGTCCGGGGTCTGCCAGACTCCGTCGCCGCCAGCGCCGTTGTAGTAGACGTCACGGCTCAACACGCCGGCGCCGTAGGTGTTGACCATGTAGCCGAGGACTCGGACGCCGTCGTTGTCGTAGTTGACGTACTGCGTGGTGGGGTTGGCGAACGTCGTGAACGCGAACGTTCGCGTCGGCATCACGTTGCCGGCCGGGTCGCGGAGGCCCGTGAGCGTGAGCCGGTACCTCGCGTTGTTCGACATCCGGCCGGAGGGGTTGACCGTGATCATGCGGGCGGCGGCGTCGTAGCTGACGATGCTGCCGACCACATTGACGTTGTAGTCCGTGTCGGACCGCAGGACGACGTGCGCCCGGTCGACCGTCTTCGGGTCCAGGCCCTCCGACAGCGTGACCTGGACGTTCGACAGAACGCTGACCTTCGTGCTGCCGTCGGCCGGGATCGTGGAGACGACGCTCGGCGGCGTCGCGTCACCCTCGCTGCTGCACGACGCGAGGATCGCGAACGTCAGCCAGAAGAACGCGCCTCGAGAGACGGACTTTGCATTCATGGCAGCGGATGCCCGTGCATCCAGCGTGCCGGCACGACCGTGCTCGCTTTTCCCAGCGCGCGCGCGCGAGCGCGTGCAAGCGCTGCGCGAACACGCAACGTGGCTCGGGCGTCACCCCTCGAGCTTGCGGAACTTCTTCTTCTTGTCGACGTCGTCGCCGAGGCGCTTCTTCTTGTCCTCTTCGTAGTCGTCGAAGTTGCCGGTGAAGAAGGTGACCTTGCCGTCGCCCTCGAACGCGAGGATGTGGGTCGCGATGCGGTTCAAGAACCAGCGGTCGTGGCTGATGACCACCGCGCAGCCCGGGAACGCGAGGAGCGCGTCTTCGAGCGACTGCAGCGTCTCGACGTCGAGATCGTTCGTCGGCTCGTCGAGGAGCAGCAGGTTCCCGCCGTCCTTGAGGAGCCGCGCGAGGTGCACGCGGTTGCGCTCGCCGCCGGAGAGGTCCTTGACCTTCTTCTGCTGGTCCGAGCCCTTGAAGTTGAACTGCGTGCAGTAGGCACGCGAGTTCACCTCGCGCTTGCCGAGCGTGATCGTCTGCGCGCCGCCGGTGATGACGTCCCAGACGCTCTTGTCGCCCGCGAGCGCGTCGCGCGACTGATCCACGTAGGAGATCTTCACCGTGTCGCCGAGCTTGATCGTTCCGGCGTCCGGCTTCTCTTGCCCGACGAGCATGCGGAAGAGCGTCGTCTTTCCGGCGCCGTTCGGGCCGATCACACCGACGATGCCGCTGCGCGGGAGGATGAACGAGAGCCCATCGAGCAGGGTCTTGTCGCCGTACTTCTTCTTCAGGCCGTCGGCCTCGATGACGACGTCGCCCAGGCGCGGCCCCGGCGGGATCGTGATGTCCGCCTGATCGCGGTCGAGCTTCTGCGAGCTCGCGAGCAGGTCCTCGTACGCGGCGAGGCGGGCCTTGCTCTTCGCCTGACGCGCGCGCGGCGACGAACGCACCCAGTCGAGCTCTTGGCGCAACTTGCGGCGGCGCGCGGACTCCGTCTTTTCTTCCTGCGCGAGGCGCGCCGCCTTCTTCTCGAGCCACCCGGAGTAGTTGCCCTCGAACGGATACCCGCGCCCGTGATCGAGCTCGAGGATCCAGCCCGCCACGTTGTCGAGGAAGTAGCGATCGTGCGTGACCGCGACGACGGTGCCCGGGTACTCGTGCAAGAACTGCTCGAGCCAGAGCACGGACTCCGCGTCGAGGTGGTTCGTGGGCTCATCGAGAAGGAGCATGTCGGGCCGCGAGAGGAGCAAGCGGCACAGCGCGACGCGGCGCTTCTCGCCACCGGAGAGCACGCTGATCTCGGCGTCCTTCGGGGGAACGCGGAGCGCGTGCATCGCGAGCTCGACGTGGCGATCGAGGTTCCACGCGTCCTTCGCGTCGATCTCGTCTTGGAGCTTTGCTTGCTCTTCGAGGAGCGCGTTCATCGCATCCTCGTCCATCGGCTCGCCGAGCTTCATGCCGATCTCTTCGAAGCGCGTGAGGAGCGCCTGCGTCTCGGCTACGCCCTCGGCCACGGCGTCGCCCACCGTCTTCGCGTTGCCCATGTCGGGCTCCTGCGCGAAGTAGCCGATCTTCGTGCCCGGGTGCGGGATCGCATCGCCGCCGTGCGTCTTGTCGATGCCCGCCATGATGCGCATGAGCGAGCTCTTGCCCGACCCGTTCGCACCGATGACCCCGATCTTCGCGCCCGGATAGAAGGCGAGATGGATGTTGTCGAGGACCTTCTTGTCCGGCGGGTGCACCTTCGTGACCGCGCGCATCGTGAAGATGAATTCGGGCATGGGAGCCCGTTTCTATCACGGCGAACTGACCATGGAGGGGTTTCCAAAGCGCGTCTACATCGAGCACATGCGCTTCGCTTCGCTCTTGGTTCCTTTCGTCGCCGGCATCCTGCTCCTCGCCGGCTCTCGCACCGCCTCTGCCGATTCTCGGCGCGACGAGGCTCCCTCCCGCGCGTGGGTGCACGGCGCCATCGGCTTCGGCTTCGGCACCGGCAAGCTCGAGGGGTTCTCCGCCCAAGCTGGGGCGAACGCCGGAGGATGGGTCACCGAAGGCTTCGGCCTCGGCGCGCTGTTCGAAGCGCAGGCGACGGGGATGCCCGACGGCGACGGCTCGACGAGCCTCGCCGTCGCGCCCCAGCTCTGCGGTCGGCTCCGCTTCCCGTCGGCCGATGGCGAGGGTGCGCTGATGGGGTCCGTCGGCGCGGGCTACACCTCGATGAAGGCGACCCCACGGCGCGGAGCGACGGAGTACGCCGACACCGTCGTCGTCACCGGCGACCTCGGTGTCTTCTTGCGCTGGAAGTTCCTGTCCCTCTGGACCGGCGTGGTCGCGCGGGGCGTGCCCGGCTTCGGGCTCACGGTCGCGCCGCAGCTGCGGCTCGGTTTCGCGTTCTGAGCGAGCTCAGCGGCAGAGCATCACGCGGTGGACGTGGTCGGTGAAGTACGACCACACGCGCCGCTGCGAGCCGGTGTCCTCGTTGACCTTCCAATCGAGGTCGTTCTGCCCCTTGGTGTACCAACCGCTCCACGTGCCGTTGAACCACTGGATCTGGTACGCGACGACGGTGCCGCCGTAGTTCCTGCGGTCCACGTCGGGGGACATGTCGACGTCCCACCCGGGGGCCTTTCCTTGCGGCGGGAGCACCATGTCGGAGCACGTCTCGACGACGACGGGCGGGCGCGCGGCGACTTCGGCGGTCGCCGTCGGGGCCGCCAGGGCGGCGACGGTCATCGTGGCGAGGAACAAGGGCAATCTACCGAGTCGCATGAACGTTTCTCCTTTACGTCGTACGTACGGACGACGTACCCGCGCGATCTGAGGCGCAGCATCGTTGACCCGATCGGCAGCCCGGACTTACCTTGTAAGCCCATGACGTTGCGCGTCGCGCTCGGGTTCGCTCTCGCCATCGCCCTGCTCGGGCTCGCGGGCTGCCCCGCGTCCGAGGACGATCCCCCCTTCTGCAACGACCAGAAGTGCGGTCCGGGGGTCTGCCTCCAGTTCTGCGGCGGCGACGCGGCGAAGGACACGGCTACCTCGTCGGACGCACCGACCGAGACGAGCGCCGACGCGAGCGCCACGGACGCGAACGCCACCGAGGCGAGCACCGACGCGCCCGCCGACGCCCCCGCCGACGGCGGCTGAGCGCGGGCCTGGCGTTGACCGCGCGTCGGACGGCGACGTAGCTTCGAGGCATGTCGTGGCGCCGCGCAGCCTTGCTCGCCCTCGCGCTCGTGGCGTGCAGCAAGACGGGTGAAGCTCCCGCCTCGTCGAGCGCGACGCTCCCCGAGCCGGCGCCGAGCGCGGCCGCGAGCGCGTCCGCGAGCGCGAGCACGACGGCGACCGCGCTCCCCAGCGCAGCGCCGGCGCCGCTCCACTACGGCTGCGACGCGAAGGGCTACGTCGCGCCGGCGGGCGCGAAGCCGGTGATGACGGTGGCGGCGCTCGGCGCCGTACTCTCGTTCACGCTCGAGAACCGCGGCACCGCCCCCGTGTGCGTCTTCACGCACGTCGCGACGGACGGAGAGCATTTCGATTGGCTCGGCGTCGAGCTCACGGGCGGCGGTCCGGCGCGCTCGCTCCACTTCGTCGACGATCGCGACAAGTCGGCGCCGGTGAGCGTGCTGCTCGCGCCGGGCGAGCGCGTGACGAAGAGCGTCGACCTCGTGGCGTGGGCCAAGCGCAAGGTGAATGGCGGAGCACCCATTCCTCCCGGAGCGTGGACCGCCGCGGTGACGTACGACACGACCCGCGAGACGTGGGTGTGGTCGGGGAAGCTCACGGCGACGACGGGCGTCGTCGTGCGGTGACTCAGGCCAGGGCGGAGCGGAGCGCCTCGGTCGCGGTGTTCACGTCGGGGTAGCGATCGTCCGCCTTCTTGGCGAGCATCTTCGCGACGACGTCCGCTGCGGCGACCGGCACCTCCGGCGCGAGCTCCCGGAGGGACGGCGGCGGCGTTCGGATCTGCATCTGCACCATCTCGAGCGCCGACTTCGCCTTGAACGGCCGCTTGCCGGCGAGCATCTCGAAGCACATCACGCCGAGCGCGTACTGATCGGCGCGCGTGTCGACCGGCTGCCCCATGCACTGCTCCGGCGGCATGTACTCGGGCGTGCCGAAGATGGCGCCCTTGCGCGTGAGCGGCGTGCCCGGACCACCCACCAGGAGCCGCGCCATCCCGAAGTCGAGCACCTTGAGGAGCGGCTTCTCCGGCGCAGGCCACGCCACGAGCACGTTCTCCGGCTTGAGGTCGCGGTGGACGACCCCGTACGAGTGCGCGAGCGACAGCGCCGCGCCGAGCTGCCGCACGATCTCGGCGACGCCCTGGCGCGGGAACCGCTCGAGCCGCTTGAGCATCGAGCGCAACGTCTCGCCCTCGACGAGCTCCATGACGAGGCACATGTCCCCCTCGGGCGAACGCCCGAAGCCGAGCGCACGCACGATGTTCTCGTGCTGCAGCACCGTCATCGCCTGCGCCTCGCGGTCGAAGCGCGCGAGCACCACGGGATCGCTCGCCACGTCGGCCTTGAGCAGCTTCAGCGCGACCTCGATCCCGAGCTGCTTGTCGTGGGCTCGATACACCGCACCGATGCCGCCTTCGCCGAGCATCGCCCGGAGCTCGTAGCGCCCACCGACCACCGACCCGAGACGCGCCTTCAGCTCTTCGCTCACGGTAGCGAGTGTACGTCAGTCGTGGGGGTGGGGATGCTTTTTCCCTCCGCCTTTGCCGCCCGGACCGCGGCACTCGTCGCAGAGCGAGCGCTTGCGAAGCATGTTCTTGCACGCGGGACCTCCGAGCGCGGAGAGGTCCTCGCTCGCGCCGCGCGACGACGACGAGGTGAGCGACGCCAGCGCCCCGAGCGACGACTTCGCCTCGTCGAGCTCGTCGCAGTCGTCCGCGTCGCGGAGCTCGACGCGCGCGCGGGCCTCCGCGGCGAGACCACCATGACGCCCATGGAGCACGCGGAGCGCCGCGTCGCGCTGCCCGCCTCCACCGTGGATGGCGACGCCGCTCAACGTGGAGGCGAGCGCGCGCGAGCTCCCGAACGCGCTCTTCGCCATCATGTCCTGGAGCGCCGACTCCGCCTCCGGTTCGTCGACGGAGCCGCCGACGGTGGCTGCGATCGTGTCGTCCTCCGCGAGCGTCGGGTCACGCGCGACGAGCCCCTCGAGCGAGGTGGCCGCCGCCGCGTAGTCGTGGTGCTTCCACTGCGCGAGCGCCGCCGTCACCTCGCTCGGGTCCACGGCGCCGGTCGTGGGCTTGGTGCCGCTCGCGCGGTGCGCGATCCACGCGACGAGCATCACCACGCCGAAGAACGCGAGCACGACGACCGCGCCCGCCGCGACGAGGTAGATCGGAAACGGCTTCGTGCTCGGCGCCGGGACCGCTGGGTTCGGCGTCGTCGCCGGGCGCGCGATGATCGCCGTCTTGGCCGCGCGCCCCGTCGTGGTCGACACCCCGGAGTCGGGTGCCGGCTGCGGAAAGGATGCCGCGGGCGCCGACACCGGCGCGGGCGCCGACACCGGCGCGGGCGCCGACACCGGCGGGACGGCGTCGGCCCCGGAGCGGAGCGCCTCGCGGAGCGCGGCGATCGCGTCCGCGACGGAGGGGTAGCGCTCGGCAGGCAGCTTCCCCATCATCTTTTCGACGACGTCGCTCAGGCGCGGCGGGAGCCCGGGCACCGCATCGCCGATCCGCGGGATGGGCGCGCCGACGTGCATGAACATCAGCGCGGTGACGTTCTCGTTCGAGTACGGCCGGCGCCCGGTGAAGAGCTCGTATGCCATCGCGCCGAGCGCGTATTGATCCGCGCGCGCGTCGACCGCGTCGCCCATCGCCTGCTCGGGCGCCATGTAATCGGGCGTGCCGAACACCGTGCCCGCCTTCGTGAGCGCGGTCTGCCCGCCCCCGAACGCGCTGCTCATCCGCGCGATGCCGAAGTCGATGACCTTCACGCGGTCGCGCTCGCTGCGCCGGTCGAAGACGATGACGTTGTCGGGCTTGAGATCACGGTGAACGACGTCGTGCTCGTGCGCGAACGTGAGCGCGGCGGCGACCTGCTCCAAGACGACGAGCGCGCGCTCGGGTGGGAGCGGGTTCCCGGCGGTGACCTCGCGGAGGTTCTTGCCGTCGACGTACTCCATCACCAGAAACAGCGTCCCGTCCGGGAGCTGGCCGAAGTCGGTCGCCTCCGAGATGTTCGGGTGCTTGAGGTTCGCCATCGCGACCGCTTCGCGCTCGAACCGCGCGACGAGCTCCGCGTCGGCGCGGGCAGCGGGGACGAGGAACTTCACGGCCACGCTCTTGCGGAGGGCTTCGTGGACGCCGCGGTAGACCGCACCCATCCCGCCCTCGCCGAGCTTGGTGGTGAGCCGGTACCGATCGGCGACCACGGTCCCGAGGCGCGGGTCTTCGCTCGGCGGTGCGGAGGGCACGGGCTCCACGACGGCGGATGTTACCACCCTCGAGCCTCCGAGCTCCGCGACACTATGCCCCGTGCCCACCGTGCGCGGAGCGGCGCCCGGCCGCGGCAAATCGTCGCGCCACGCCGGGCCTCTTTTCTGCGCTGGGGCGTGGTGACGCTCCGTCGAAAAAAACGCCCGAAACGCGCCACAAAATCCGCCCTTTCGACCGAAGAAACGTAAGTTTCCCGGCATGGCGCGCAGTCGGCTTCGAGCTCTGATCCTCGTCGGAGCGCTGCTCGCGCTCTCCGCGTGTCAGCGCACGGGCTCCGCCACCCGCGACGACGATCCCGCGCCGTTCACGCGCACCGAAGGCGACTACGTCGTTCCCCCCGGCTCTCCCCTGCGGGACCGCCTCACCGTGGGTGTCGTCGCGACCCAAGCCGTGCAGGGTCAGCTCAGCGCTCCCGCCACGGTCGAAGCCGAGCCGACGCGCATGGCGAAGATCTCGCCGCCGCTCCCCGGTCGCGTGGTGAAGCTCTTCGTCCACTTCGGCGACACGGTCAGCGCCGGCACCGCCCTCTTCACGCTCGACTCTCCCGACCTCGTCGCCGCGCAGAGCGACTACCTCAAGGCGAAGAGCGGCGCCGATCAAGCCGAGCGCAACCTCGCCCGCCAGAAGGACCTCGTCGAGCACGGCGTCGGCGCGCAGCGCGAGCTCGAACAAGCGCAGACCGATCGCGATACGGCCAAGAGCGAGCACGATCGCGCGATGACCCGCTTGCGCCTCCTCGGGCTCGGGCCCGGCGCGGTCGGCGGACCGATGACCGTGAACTCGCCGATCGCCGGCCGCGTCATCGAGCTCGCCACCGCGCCGGGTCAGTTCCAGAACGATCCGTCCGTACCGGTGATGATCGTCGCGGACCTGAGCTCGATCTGGGTCACCGCGAGCGTGCAGGAGAAGGACATCCGCCGCGTGCACCAGGGTGACGAGTCCAGCGTCGCCCTCGCTGCGTATCCGGGCGAGCCGATCACGGGCAAGGTGCTGTCGGTCGGTGACCTGCTCGATCCCGAGACGCGCGCGATCAAGGTGCGCGTCGAGCTCCCGAACCCGGACATGAAGCTCAAGCCGGGGATGTTCGCGACCGTCACGTTCAAGGGCAACGCCGTCCAAGAGGTCACCGTCCCGACGACGGCGGTGCTCCTCCACGGCGACAAGAGCAGCGTCTTCGTCGAGAAGGCGCCCTGGCGCTTCGAGCGGCGCGACGTGGACGTGGCCGAGCAGCTCAAGAACGACATCGTGGTGACGCGCGGCCTCGAGCCCGGCACCCGCATCGTGACGACGAACGCCGTCTTGCTCCAATGATCGAACGTTTCGTCGCCGCGTGTCTCCACCGTCGCTGGCTCGTCCTCGCGGTCTTCGGCCTGGTCGGTGTCATCGGCTACTACTCGTGGACCACCCTCGCGATCGAGGCATACCCCGACATCTCGGACACCACGGCGCAGGTCGTCACGCAGTACCCCGGCCACGCGGCCGAGGAGGTCGAGGAGCAAGTCACGATCCCGCTCGAGCGCGAGCTCAACGGCATCCCCGGGCTCCAGGTGATGCGCTCGCGGAGCACCTTCGGCCTCTCGCTCATCACGCTCGTCTTTCGCGACGGGATCGACGACTACTGGGCGCGCTCGCGCATCCGCGAGCGCATCGGCGGCGTGACGCTCCCCGACGGCGCGGAGCCCGGGCTCGACCCGCTCACGTCGCCGATCGGCGAGATCTACCGCTACTCCCTCGTCTCGAACACGCGCTCGCCGCGCGAGCTCAAAGAGCTCCAGCAGTGGGTGGTGGTCCCGACCCTGAAGCAGGTGTTCGGCGTCGCCGACGTCACGAACTTCGGCGGCGAGACGACCCAGTTCCAGCTCGCCCTCGATCCGGCGAAGCTCGCCCAATACAAGATCGGCCTCGATCAGGTCATCGATGCCGTGCGGACGAACAACTCGAACGCGGGCGGCAGCGTCTTGGTCCGCGGCGATCAGGCCGCGGTCGTGCGCGGGATCGGCTTGGTGCGCAACCTCGACGACCTCGGCAACATCGTCGTCGCGGAGCACGGCGGCACCCCCATCTTCCTCAAGAACCTCGGCACGCTGCAGCTCGGGTCGCTCCAGCGGAGCGGCATCGCCGGGAAGGACGGCGCCGACGACGTCGTCACCGGCATCGTGCTCCTCCTCCGCGGGCAGAACCCGTCGCTCGTGCTCGACGGCATCCACGAGAAGGTCGAGGGCCTGAACCACGGCGGGCTCCCCCCGGACGTGAAGGTGGTCCCCTACCTGGATCGTACCGATTTGGTACACACCACCCTGCACACCGTGTCGCACACGCTGATCGAGGGCATGGTCCTCGTGCTCGTCGTGCTCGTCGCGTTCCTCGGCAGCCCGCGGAGCGCGTTGACGGTGGCGCTCACCATCCCGCTCGCGCTGCTCATCGCGTTCATCCTGATGGCGGCGTTCGACATCCCCGCGAACCTCCTGTCGCTCGGAGCGATCGACTTCGGGATCATCGTCGACGGCGCCATCGTCGTGATGGAGAACATCCTCAAGAAGCGCGAGGAGAAGCCGACGGAGGTACTGACCGAGGTCGACGCCCGCGGCGCCGCCCGTCAGGTCGCGCGCCCGATGTTCTTCGCGACCGCGATCATCATCACCGCGTACTTGCCCCTCTTCGCCTTCCAGCGCGTGGAGAAGAAGCTCTTCACGCCGATGGCGTACACGATCGGCTTCGCGCTCCTCGGCGCCGTGCTCTGTGCGCTGGCGCTCGTCCCCGGCCTGGCGCTCACGGTGCTCCAGAAGCCGCGCAAGGTCTTCCACAACCCGGTCCTGGTGCGGCTCGAGAAGAAGTACGAGAGCTATCTCCGCCAGATGCTCGCCGCGCCGTGGCGCGCGATCGGCGCTGGCGTCGCAGCGTTCGCCGCCGCGATCGTGCTCTCCGTCACGGTCGGGCGCGAGTTCCTCCCCCAGCTCGACGAGGGCTCGCTCTGGCTCCAGGTCACGCTCCCGCCGGGCCTCTCGCTCGGCAAGGCGAGCGAGATGGCGTCCGAGATCCGCGCGACGACGAAGGAGGAGCCCGAGGTCAGCTACGTCGTCACGCAGCTCGGGCGCAACGACGACGGCACCGACTCGTGGACGCCCTCGCACATCGAGGCGTCGGTCGGGCTCACCCCGTATGCGACGTGGCCGAAGGGCGAGACGAAGCAGGACCTCGTCGACCGCTTGTCCCGCAAGTACAAGAAGATCCCCGGCGTCACGGTGGGCTTCTCGCAGCCGATGATCGACGGCGTGAACGACAAAATCGCCGGCGCGCACAGCGAGCTCGTCGTGAAGGTCTACGGCAAGGACTTCGTCGAGATGCGGCGCGTGGCGGAGCAGATCGTGGCGGTCCTCCAAGCGACCCCGGGCGCGGCCGACGTCGCGATCGACCAGGAGCCGCCGCTCCCGCAGCTCCAGATCCACGTCGACCGCGCGGCGGCGGCGCGCTTCGGACTCAACGTCGCGGAGATCTCGGACCTCATCGAGATCGGCATCGGCGGCAAGCCGGTCGGCCAGGTCTTCCAAGGCGAGCGCCGTTACGACGTCACGGTGCGCTACGTGGATCCGGTGCGCAACAGCGCCGAGGCGATCGGGAACCTCACGATCCAGAGCGCCACCGGCGCGCGCATTCCGTTGTCCGAGGTCGCGAAGATCGACCTCAAGAGCGGCGAGAGCACCATCACGCGCGAGACGAACCGGCGCCACCTCACCGTGAAGTTGAACCTGCGCGGGCGAGACCTCTCGTCGTTCCTGGCCGATGCCCACGAGCGCATCGCGCACGAGGTGAAGTTCGATCCGCAGGAGACCGAGATCGTCTGGGGCGGTCAGTTCGAGAACCAGAAGCGCGCGCAGGCGCGGCTCGCGGTGATCCTCCCGCTCGTGCTCGCGCTGATCTTCCTCTTGCTCTACGGCGCGTTCGGCAAGCTGCGCCAGGCCGGGCTCATCCTCGTGAGCGTCCCGCTCGCGCTCCTCGGCGGAATGATCGCGCTCCACCTGCGGGGGATGACGTTGAACGTGTCGAGCGCGGTCGGCTTCATCGCCCTCTTCGGCGTCGCGGTCCAGAACGGCGTCATCATGGTGTCGAGCCTGAACCACCGGCGTTCGACCCACGACGATCTCGGCGAGGCCGTCTTCGAGGGCGCTAAGGAGCGCCTGCGGCCGGTCCTCATGACGGCGACGGTCGCGATGCTCGGCCTCCTCCCCGCCGCGCTCGCGCGCGGCATCGGCTCGGACGTGCAGCGCCCGCTCGCGACGGTCGTCGTCGGCGGCTTGCTCAGCGCGACCGTGCTGACGCTGCTCGTCCTGCCTGCCCTCTACTACGTCGTCGAGAAACGTTTCCCAAAGTGGGACAACCTCGGCCCCACGTCGATTCCCCCCTCGGAGATCCCCCCGCCCCTGGAGGACTGATGAAGTACCGTGCCGCTGCGCTTGCCCTCGCCCTCGTCCTCGGAGCGCCGCTCGCGCACGCGGACGGAACGACCCCGCCGGCCACGCCCCCGGTCGTCGCCGCCGCGCCGAGCGGGCCCGTGCGGAGGCTCACCCTGTCGAGCTACCTCGGCGAGGTCGCGCGCGGCAATTGGGAGGTCGCCGCGCAGCGCGCGGGGGCGACCGCGGCCGAAGCGCAGATCGCGGTCGCGAAAGTGTTCCCCGATCCCTCGATCACGGGCGGGCTCCAACAGTTCGACGTCACCGGTCAGCCGAACCCCACCGGCACGATGCTCGCGCTCAACGTGCCGCTCCAGATCGGCGGCCAGCGGGGCGCTCGCGTCGACGTGGCGACCGACGGCGCGAGCGCGGCCCGGTCCGACGTGGAGGATGCGCTCCGGACGATCCGCGCCGATGCTGCCGACGCCTATGTCGACGATCTCCACGGGCGGCTCGTCGTGGACCGGAAGAAGCGGACGCAAGCGAGCCTGGAGCGGCTCGTCGGCGTGAACGAGGTGCGGCTCAAGGCCGGAGACGTCCCCGAGACCGTCTTCATCCAATCGCGCGTCGAAGCGCGGCAGTTCGCGGCGCAGGTCCTCGCCGCCGAGGGTGAGGTACGCGTGCTCGATCTCGCCTTGCTCGTGCTGCTCGGAAAAGCGATGCCGACGCCTGCGCCGGCGCTCGAGCTCGAGGGCGATCTCGCGGCGACGGCGACGAAGTCGTTCTCGGCCGACGCGCTCGTGAAAGATGCGCTCGAGCACCGGCCCGACCTGCGCGCGGCCAAGGCGCGCTTGGAGCAGGCGCGCCACGGCATCTCGCTCGCGCGCGCGAACCGCGTGCCCGACATCACGGTCACCGCGTTCTGGCAGCACAACTTCCCGGTCAGCGGCCCGCAGGGTTACCCCTCCTCGGACTGGCTCGGCGGCACGCTCACGATTCCGCTCCCCTTCTCGCGCGTTTACCGGGGAGAGGTCGACGCCGCGATCGCGGGCGAGGTCCAGAGCGACGCCGTCACGCGCGCGCTGACGCAGAAGATCGAGACCGAGGTACGTCAGGCGCTCGTTCAGTACGACGCGGCGGCGGCGCGCGTGAAGGTCTACGCCGCCGGAGGAGTCCTCTCGGACGCGGACTCCGTGCTCGATCGCAGCTTCTACAACTACCAACGCGGTGGCGCGAGCTTCGTCGAGGTGCTCGTCGCCCAGCGGATGGTGAACGACGTCTACCTCGGCTACTACGACGCGATCGCGGACGCCGCCCACGCGCTCGTGGCGCTGGAGCGCGCGGTGAGCTCGGGCGAGGTCCCGTTCTGACGTCACCGGAATACTCCGATCGGAGTCCCGCTCGTCCGTGCGACGATGCAGCGGATGAATCGCCTCGCCTTCGTCCTCGGTCTCGGCCTCGTCGTGCTCGTCGCTTGTTCGCGCGCTCCACGCGGTGACAGCTGCAAGTCCGACGGCGATTGCGAGAAGGGGCTCGAGTGCCTGGCGGCCGGACCGGCGAGCCCGTCGTTCTGCACCACGCGCTGCCGCGCAGAGGATCCGAAGTCGTGCCCGACCGGGTGGAGCTGCATCGAGCTCGAGCACTTCAGCGGGCTGTTCGCTTGCGCGCGCTCGTGACACCGCGTCGCTTCACGCCGCCACGACGCGCCGGGGGCGATTCGCGAGGTGAACCGCCTTGCCGTGCGCGGCCTCGGCGGCGTCGTGGATCGCCTCCGTGAACGTCGGGTGCGGGTGGATCGAGAGCGCGATGTCCTCGAGCGTCGCGCCCATCTCGATCGCCATCACGCCCTCGCCGATGAGGGATTCGGCCTGGGGCGCGAGCACGTGCATGCCGAGCACGAGGTCCGTCTCCTCGTCCGCCACCAGCTTGATGAGCCCCGGGGGAGCGTTCATCGTCCGCGCGCGCCCGCTCGCGCTCAGCGGGAAGCGCCCGACGCGGACGCGATGTCCGGCCGCGATCGCCTCCGCCTCGGTCAGGCCGGCCGTCGCGATCTCGGGATCGGTGTAGATGCAGTTGGGGACGCAGGCGGGCTCGTAAGCGGAGCCGCGATCCCCCGCGATCGCCTCGGCAGCGACCACGCCTTCACGCATCGCCTTGTGGGCGAGGAGCGGGCCTCCCGCTACGTCGCCGATCGCCCAGATGCCGGCGACGTTCGTCCGGCGACGCTCGTCGACGGCGACGAAGCCGCGCGCGTCCGTCGAGAGCCCGGCCGCCGCGAGCCCGAGCCCGCGCGTGACGGGGCGGCGCCCGATCGCCACGAGCACGCGATCGAACGTCTCCTCGCCCGCGAACGCGCCCCCGAGCCTCACCGTCGCCTGCTCACCGCGGACGACGACGTCCTCGACCTTGGTCGCCGTGCGGAGCGCGATCCCTTCCTTCTCGAGGATGCGCGACAGCATCTTCACGATCTCGTCGTCCACGCCGGGGAGGATCGTGGCGCCCAGCTCGACGACGACGACCTCGGCGCCGAGCCGGCGGTAGACCGTGGCGAGCTCGAGCCCGACGACGCCACCGCCGACGACCAGAAGGCGCTTCGGAATCTCGGGGACGCCGATCGCCTCTTCCGACGTGAAGACGACGCGCCCGTCCAGGGGCCAACCCGGCGGGGCAATCGGCTCGGCGCCGGTCGCGAGAACGATGTCCTTCGCTTCGTACACGATGCGCCGTTCGCCTTCGCCGACGGCGACGGCGCCGCGACCGAGGAGCTCGGCCGCCCCGCGCACGAACGTGACCCCGTTCGTCCGGAAGAGGGCCTCGACCCCGCTCACGTTGGCGCGCACGGCCTCGCGCGAGAACGCGCGCACGCGCTCGACGTCGACGGCGACGTCCCCCACGCGGAGCCCGAGGTGCGCGGCGCCGCGAGCGGCGTGCGCGATCTCGGCCACGTGGAGGAGCGCCTTCGTCGGGATGCACCCGGTGTTGAGACACACGCCGCCGACCTCGCGCTTGTCGACGCAGACGACGCGCTTGCCGAGCTGCGCAGCGCGGATGGCGGCGTGATAGCCGCCCGGTCCCGCGCCGATGACGAGAACGTCGACGGCGGTGCTCATGACTCAGACCCTTTCGACGACGGTGGCGATCCCCTGCCCTCCGCCGATGCACATGGTGACGACGCCGATCTTCTTGTTCGTCCGCTCGAGCTCGTCGATCAGCGTGCCGAGCAGGATGGCGCCGGTGCCGCCGAGCGGATGACCGAGCGCGATCGCTCCCCCGTTCACGTTGACCTTCGTCATGTCGATCCCGAGCGTCTTCACGGTCTCCAGCACGACGGCGGCGAACGCTTCGTTGATCTCCCATAGGTCCACGTCGGCCGGGGTCAACCCCGCCTTCGCGAGCGCCTTCTTCGAAGCAGGGGCCGGACCCTTCAACATGATGACCGGCTCCGTGCCGACCGTCGCCGTCGCGAGGATGCGCGCGCGCGGAGTGAGCTTCTTCGCCTTCACGTACTCGTCGGACGCGAGCGCCACCGCACCGGCGCCGTCGACGATGCCGCTCGAGTTGCCGGCCGTGTGCACGTGCTCGATGCTCTTCGCTTGCGGGTAGCCCGCGAGCGCGATCTGGTCGAGCGTGCGCCCGTCGATGTCCGACGCGCCCATCGCGGCGAACGAAGGCGCGAGCTTGGCCAGTCCCTCGAGCGTGGTGTCGGGTCGTGGGAACTCGTCGACGGCGAGCAGGACCTTCCCGGAGGCGTCCGTCACCGGGACGAGGCTCTTCGCGAAGCGCTTCTCCTCGATCGCGACGGCGGCCTTCTTCTGCGAGGACAGCGCGAAGCGATCGACGTCCTCGCGCCCGAAGCCTTCGAGCGTCGCGATCAGGTCGGCGCTGATGCCCTGCGGCACCTGGAAGATCTTCTTCCGCAGCTCGAGGTTGTTTCCATCGATGCCACCTTGATCGGACCCCATCGGGACGCGCGACATGCTCTCCACGCCACCTGCGAGGACGAGTGACTGCGCGCCGCTGGCCACGCCCATCGCCGCAAAGCTCACCGCCTGCAGGCCCGAGCCACAGAAGCGATTCACCGACGTCCCCGAGATCGACTGCGGGAACCCGGCCGCGAGGACTGCGTTGCGCGCGAGGTTCGACCCTTGCTCGCCGACCTGCGAGACGACACCGGCCACGACGTCGTCCACGTCGGTCAGCTCGAGCTTCGTTCGCTCGGCCACCGCGCGGAGCACGGTCGCGTAGAGCTCTTGCGGGTGCACGTTGGAGAGCGCGCCCTTCCCTGCCTTGCCACGTCCCCGCGGCGTTCGAACGGCATCGATGATCCAAGCGTTGCCCATGGTTTTCCTCCGGATTTCGTCCCGAACGCTCGTTCGGTAAACGGGGTTCGCCCGAGGAATCTCGGGCGGCCTGCTCGCATAATTATGCGAACGGTCGTTCGCTTCGTCAACCCTCGGTGGTCCCCTGCTACGCTGGGGCCACGATGCCCCGCACCTTCCTTCGCCTGGCCCTCGTCCTTTCGTCCTTCGGCCTCGCCGGCTGCGGGAGCAGCACGCCGTCGACGTTCGGGGACGACGGCGGAAAGAGCGACGCCGCCGCCGACACCAGCACCTCGTCGGATGCGAGCGACGACTCGCTCCCGATCTTCCCCGACGCCGCCACCACCGACGGGCCGGCGTGCAACGTCATCAACATCGGCATCCTCGGCAACCCGGGCTCGAACCCGTCGTCGAACTTCCAGACCTGGCTGACGAACGCCGGGACCACGGTGAAGCGCATCCAGACGTCGACCACCGCGCTCACCGCGCAAGAGATCGCGCCCTACAACGTGCTCGTCCTCGATTGGCTGCAGCACGACTACACGCCGGCCGAAGCCGCGATCGTGAAGGCGTTCGTCGAGGCCGGCGGCGGCCTCATCTCGATGACGGGCTACAACAACACCGTCACCGACTTCCGCGCGAACGCGCTCATCGGCGAGCTCGGGGTCTCGTACGGCGGCGCGCTCGTGAGCGGCCCCGTCACGACGTTCGTGAGTCACCCGATCACCGCGGGATTGACGTCGATCACGTTCGCCGGCGGTTACGTCGTGAGCGAGACGGGGTCGCCCCCTTACACGCGCACGCCGATCGCATCGATCCCGGCGGGGAAGGTCGCGTACGCCATCCAAGCGGCGAAGGGCCGCGCGTTCGTCTGGGGGGACGAGTGGATCGAGTTCGACAGCGAGTGGACGCAGCTCCCCGAGATCAAGAAGCTCTGGGTGCAGGTCTTCGCCTGGGTCGCCCCCGGCGGCTGCCCACTCACGCCAAACTAGGCGGGGGCGGCGCCGCCCAGTCCCAACCCGCGCGGAAGGCACTTGCGGCGGCGTCTTCCTCTTCCGGCGTGAGGACGATGTCCTCCGTCGCGAGCGTGCGGTCGACCTGCGCCCGGTACTTGGCGAGCCAGTACTCGGCTTCGAGATCGTTCGGGTCGTCGCCTTCGCTCTCGCGGTAGTCCCAGTCACCGGTCTCGCGCGCCGAGGCGAAGGCCTTCGTGCCCAGGAGCCAGGAGAGACCTTCGATCCGCTCCGCACGCGGCACCTTGCGGAAGTCGGGCGGGCGCTTCTCGCCCCCGAAGAGGAGCTTCTCGATCCGACGCGAGCCGCACGCTTGGCAGAAGGGCTCGTCGCTCGCGCGCGCGAGCTCCTCCCACTCGCTGCCACACGCACCGCACGACCGCCACTCGAGCTTCATGGGGCGGCGAGGCTAGCACGCTGCGAGGGAAGACGGCGCCGCGCGCGGCGTAGGATCCGGAGATGCGCCTGCGCCTGCTCCCCATGAAGCGCCCTTGCTCCGAGTCGTGGGATGCGATGCCGGGCGACGCGAAGACGCGCTGGTGCGACAAGTGCGAGAAGCACGTCTTCGACTTGTCGGAGCGGACCGAGACCGAGGCGCGCGCGCTCTATCGCGAGCGGGGCACCGCCGAGCTGTGCGTGCGCTACGCGAAGGACCGCACCGGGGGGATCCTGTTCAAGGCGGCCGCGGTCGCCGCCGTGCTGTCGACGGCGGCCTGCACGGCGACGGTGGCCGATCCGGTGCCGGTGACGCCCGCCGAAGTCGACAAGGACATGGGCGACGGCGTACTGGACCAGGTCGACCAGTGCCCCGACGAACCGAACGCGGCCGAATCGGAAGCGACGGGTTGCCCGGAGACGAAGGCGCCGCCGCCCAAGCAGTGAGCGCGTCGGGTCACGACGTCACGACGCGTGCATCCCCACCACGATCGTCTGCGACGCTCCCGGCGCGAGCTCGAGCAAGCGATCGCCCGTGTTCATCGCGTCGCCGGGACAGGTCCACGGCTCGACGCACACGTAGTCCTTTCCTGCGATCGTCCAGACCACCCAGTGCGAAAACTCGGGGGAGCCGGCGAGCTCGACCGTGAGCCCAGGCGCCTCGAGCTTGCACGGCAGCGGGCCGTGGTCGAGCAGGTGGAGGTCGGCCTCTGCCACCGTGAGATCGATCCCGCTCGCGGGCAGCGCCACGACCGTCTTCGTCAGGTTGTCGAACGCCTTGGTCGCGCCCGTGACGATGCGCGTCTTTGCCTTGTCGGCCTGGGCGACGTGGAAATACGGGTGAAAGCCGGCGCCGAACGGCATCGGCTCGGTTCCGGTGTTCGTGAACCGCTGCTCGACCCGGAGCGTCTGGCCGACCAGGGTGTACTTGTACTCTGCACTGAAGTCCCAGGGGTACTGGGCGCGTGTGGATTCGTCGGACGCAAACTGAAGCACCACGCTCGCCGCGCCGTCCGTGCTCCGCTCGCCGACCCGCCAGGGGAGGTTCCGCGCGAAGCCGTGCTGCTTCATCGCGCCGCGGTGGCCGGCGCGCTGCCACGCGTCGCCGACGAGCTTCCCCGGCGACGGGAAGAGCACCGGGTTCCCACCGCGCACGTTCTTCGTCGCATCGTGGAGCGTGGATTCGTCGAGGAAGAAGACCGCCCGTGCACCGAGCGTCCAACGCGTCGCCATACCGCCTCGCGATGGGGCGAGCAGCACCATGCTCCGGCTGGCGTCGTCCACCAGCGCGAGAGACTCGAGCGGATCGTGCAGGTCGCGGACGGCGAACACCGTCACACCGGCGTCGGAAGGCTGACCATCCACTGCACGCCGTACTTGTCGACGCACATCCCGAAGTACGGACCCCACGGTGCGTTGGCGATCGGCATCGTCACCTTGCCGCCTTCGGAGAGCGACGAGAACACGCGATCCGCCTCGGCCTTGTCGTTCGCGACGACGGAGACGTGGAAGTTGTTGCCCACCTGGAGCGGCGGACCGAAGCCCTCGACCGAGTCGCTGCCCATCAGGTGCACCGCTTCGGTGATCGGGAGCTGCGCGTGCATGATCTTCGCCTTCGCCGAATCCGGCGTGTTCGGCATGAACGACGTCTCGCCGAAGGTCTGGATCATCACGATCTTCGTGCCGAAGACCTTTGCGTAGTACTCGAACGCCTCGCGGGTGGTGCCGGGGAAGTTCAGATAGACGTGGACGAGTTGCATGCGCGGAGCTTACACGCTCGGGCGCGCGCGCAAAGAGTCAGCGCGGCCTTCGGCGCCGGCTCACGTTCACGCCGATCGCGAGCGCGAGGCCGAGCCCCACGAGGCCCCACCCGCTGCCAGGACGCGCGCCGACGACGTCGCACGAGCACCCGCCGTCTTCGTTGGTCGGGTTCGGGCCGCCGTCGCCCGACGCGCTGCCGTCGTTCGAGGAGCCCGCGTCGTTCGCGGTGCTCGCATCGCCCGCGATCCCGCCGTCGGTCGGGACGATCGGCGTGCCCAGCTCGAACGCGCCCAGATCCTTGGCGGTCAGGCGCGCGGTGGTACCGACCGGATGGACGTACTCCTCGGCCGCGACGAGCGAGAACGCGTCGGCCGAGCCAGGTGCGACGGCCTTCCCGAGCGCGGGCGACCCGGCCTTCAGGTGGTAGTCGAACTGCGCGGCGTTCACGAACATCGGATCGGTGGCGACGAGGTTGTCGGCGGGGAGCGCTCCCGTGCTCGACGGCGTGCCCGCGCCGAACAGGATGTTGTCGTGCGCGGTGAGCGTTCCGCCTGCAGCGAGCTTGATGAAGGTGCCGGAGCCGAAGTCGTTCACGAACGTGTTGTAGGCGACGAACACGCGCTTGTCGGCGTTCGACGCGCCCTCTTCGCCCCACGTGAAGAGGACCGAGTTGCCGGCTTTCTTTCCCTTCTCGATCTGGTTGCCGACGAGCACGGCGAGACCGCCGTTGGGCAAGTCCACCTCGTAGCTGTCGAAGCCCGCGCCACCGATGACGTGGTTGTAGAGGATGTAGTTCGCCTTCGCGCGCGACTTGAGGAGGTGCCCCTTGTCGGGCGTGTCGGTCGCGATGTCGTGGGTCCAGTTGTGCTGGAAGCGGAGCTCGTCGATGTTGGCGATGTAGAGGTTGTGCGTGCAGCCGTTGCCGTTGGTGCACCCGGTCCCGAGACCGTTGCCGTAGAACTCGGTCCCCTCGACGGTGAGCTTGCCCGTCGTCCCGCCGAGGATGCCGTTCTGGTTGTCGTGGATGACGCAATTCCGGACGGTGAGATCCTTGGCTTGGATCCGAAGGGCCGCGCCGTTCGAGCCGTTCGAGTCGCTGATGTGCGCGCCGAAGAGCTCGAGGTTCTCGATCGTGATGCCGTCCGCGTCGATGACGTAGATGCCCTTGTACTGCGCGGGGTGGTCGGTGCCGGAGAGGTCGATCTTGGGTCGGCCGCCGACGCCCTTCAGCGTGATCCCGGCGACCGGCAGGCTGCACGTGTCCGTGTAGGTGCCGGGCGCGACCTGAATCACGTCGTTCGGCTTCGCCGCGGCGACCGCAGCGCACGGGGTGGCGTACGTCTTGGAGGGACCGACCTCGAGCACGTCGGCGTGGGCGGTCGCGGCCGTCGCGAGGAAGACGAGCACGGTCGTGGGGAGGAGCGCTCTCGGCGACATCCCTCATCTTCGCATGGATCGAGCTCGCGACGCGCGTCTCAGGGACGGCAGCACAAGGTCTGCAAGCCGACCAAGCCGACGGTGCCAGCTGCGTTTCCGGACGCCGAGCAGGTCGCGCTCACGGTCGCCGCGTACTTCGCCGAGCGGACCGTCGTCCCTGCCGCGGGGTCGGCGGTGCAGGTCCCGTTGGCATCGCTCGTGACGACGAGTGTCGCGCATTGCGTGTCGGAGTAGGACGACAGCTTGCCCATGCTGCAGGTGCCGTTGACCTGACAGCTGCAGGCCGAGCTGCACGCGGCGGCGGCAGCGAGACCGACGGCGGAACGAACCGGGTAGCTCGACGGGCACGCGAGGTCGCCCGGTGCCACGACGCACGCCGTCACGCCGCTCGGGACCGAGCCGCCGCAGAGCGCGGCCGACGTGTCGCAGTCCGCGGGAGCGCAAAGGCGTGCGGGTGTGGTGACGACGCCGTTGGGGTTCGGCGCGGCCGTGCACGTCCCGCCTTTGGCGTCGATGGGGACGACCTTGTGGTACGCGACCAGCATGGCGGGTGGCGTGCTGAGGCAGTTCGGGCCGTTGAAGTTGAGCGTCAGGGTGCCGAGTGAGCACGCGGGCGAGGTCCCCGCGGTGATCGTGCACGCGCCGACGTCGCACGTGGGCGGCGTGGCGACGGTGCAGCCACACGCACACGCGGAGCCGAGCGACGGGTTCGTGACGTAGTCGAGGCTCGTCCAGCCCTTGGGGCAGGTGGTGGCGGCACGTCCGACCGGGCTCCACGGGCTCGCGATGCCGCCACATCCTCCGTCCCCGCACGTCGCCGCGTCGAACGTGATCACTACGTCGGGGCCAGCGTCCGCGGCGGCCTCCGGCGTGCTCGCTTCGCTGGCGTCCACGGGCCCAGCGTCGTCGGTTCCCACGTCGAGCCCGGAGAGCCCGCTCACCAGGGCACACCCGGTGGAGAGGACGAGCGGGAAGACGAAGAGAGCCCGCATCCCTGCATCGTCCCGCGATCGTGGCGCTCGGTCAAACGCTGGTGCGACGGACGCGGGAAAAGAGCACGCCTGCGGCGACGGCGACGTTGAGCGACTCCACCTTCCCCGAGCCGCGAATCGCGACGATGCGATCGCACTCCGCGCGCACGCGGGGCAAGAGCCCCTCGCGCTCGTTGCCCATGACGATCACGAGCGGGCCGACGAAGTCCGCGCCCCGCGCATCGACCGGTCCCTCGCCGGCTGCGCCGACGACGGCGATCCCGCGCGCCCGCATCCGTGCCAGCGTGTCGGCCAGGTCCGTCGTGCGCGCGAGCGCGAGGTGCTCGGTGCCACCTTCGGCCACGCGGACGGCGTTCGCGTCGAGCCCCGGATGCGGCGCCGGAGCGCCGAGGAGCGCGGCGTCGAGCCCGAAGAACGCGGCCCCGCGAAGGATCGCGCCGACGTTGTACGAGTTCCGAACGCGGTCGAGCGCGACGACGACGCCCTTGCGGGCCACGACGAGCTCCGCGAGCTCCTTGGCCGAGCGCCACGCCCGCTCCTTGGCTTCGACGACGATGCCTTCGTGCTGAGGCGAGCGCGCGATTCGCTCGAGCTCTCGCGCTTGTACCATGTTGGTACGAACGCCGCGGGCCCGAAGCGGCGCGACGACGCCCGCGACCTCGTGCTCGACCTCGGGCGCGAAGCTGACCGTCAGGACGTCCGCCGGGCGAACGGCGCAGACGGCGAGCGCAGCGCGCAGCCCGTGGATCGTCTCGCCCCTGGGACTGGCTGGGCCGGGGCTCGGAGGCCGTGGCTCGTCGCGCCGAGCGCGCGGATCGAAGCCGCGCCGCCGTTCGCCGTGACCCGGTGGACCGCGCCGCGGACCGCTCACGGAAGCCGCGCCCCCGCCGCGCGCGCTCGCCGCTCGATCTCGGCGAAGATCTCCTTCGCGAAGTCGAGGTCCATGTGGCGCCGGTTCTTCGCGTTGGCCCAGAATTCGTCGAGGCGACCGCGCCGCTGCTCTTCGTAGATGCCCGCTTTGATCAGCATCTGGATTTTGTCGCTCGCCTTCACGATCCGGGCCTCGAGCGTCTCGCCGGCTTCGGCCTCGCGCTGGAGCGCGTGCTGCTCGGGCGTGAGGACACGCGCGAGGAGCCCTTCCTCGGCCGCTTCCAGCGCGGCGTCCAGCGCAGCCGACTTGGCCGGCATGGGGATGTCGCCGGTGAAGGCCTCGGCCGAGTCGTGGAGGAGCGCCATGCGGAGCACGCGCTCGCCGTCGACCGCGACACCGCGCGCGCGCGCTTCGTCGACGAGCATCATCGCGACGACGGCCACGCCGTACGAGTGCTCGGCGATGCTCTCGACGTCGGTGACGCCGCGGAGCAGCCAGCCGGTCCGCGGCAAGGTGCTCAGCCGATCGAGGAACCGAACCGTGTCGACGAGCGCAGCGGGCGTCGGGGGGTGCGCCGGGGGGGCAGCCATGCAGCGGCCATAGCGCCCCTTCGTGGCCGACTCAACTTCCGTCGCGCGTACCGCGGGTGCGCCGCCGCCGGCGAGCGAGCCACAGGCCCGCGAGCGCTGCGAGTCCGACCACGGGAACGCCGTTGGTGCGGCTGGGGCTGGACATGCAGCCCCCACCCTCCTCGGCCTGATAGACGCCGGTGATCGGCACCTGCCCTGCGGCCCGGAGCTGCAGATCGCTGGCGAGCGCCGCGCGCGGGAGGTCCGCGCGAAGGCGGGTCACCCAAACGTCGCTCCGCTGCATGCCCCGAATCGCGACGTCGATGTCATCGAAGCCCGTACAGGGCGACGCCCGGCCGCCATCGGTGGAGGCGTCGGTGGAGGCGTCGAGCTCCGCGTCGGTCCCCGCATCCGCCACCGCCGCGTCGTCCGGGTAGGCCAGCACGGGACCGCCATCGCTCGCGCCGCCGCACGACTGCGCGATCGCCGACCCGTAGGCGACGCCGAGCGTGGGCGCGCGCGCCGAGTCGAGCCCTTGCGCATACTCGGTCAGCCACGTACGACCGTCGCCCTCCGCCATCGCGTCGGCAGCGAGCTCCGCGTAGTTGGAGCGCGACGCCACGCTGTCCCACGTCACGTCCGACGGATCGATGGTCGCGTTCGGGAAGTTCGCGACCTCCCAGCGGCCCTCGCCGATGACGTAGAGGACGAGCCCGACCGTCGCGCCCGTGCCCCCTGCGACCATGCGCAGCGGGAGGAGTGGCGACGCCCCGGGTGTGACGACCCGAACGGGCCGCATCGCCTGCACGCCCCGGTTCGGCAGCAAGCGCATCGCGACGAAGTCGAGCCCCTCGGCCACGTAGGCGGCGATCACGGGCTTCACGTCGGCAGGGACCGCGTAGTGGTGCCCATCGAGCCATCCCGTCAGCGCATTCGGATCCGTGGCGGCGAGCGTCACGACCTCGTACGGACCGACGACCTCCTGACGCACGACCTCCACGCCCGGAGTGCCACCGGAGGACGACGAGTAGCTCGACGCTGCAGAGCCGCCGCAAGCGCCGCCGGATCGCGGCTGCGGCGTGGGCCCGATCACGACCGTCTGGGTCGAGGCTTCGAGCGCGGCAAAGAACTCGTCGTGCGCAATCTCGACGCGCGCTCCCTGGCGCACGGGCAACACCCAAGCGAACTCGGCCGGGTCTCCCGAGTAACGAATCTGATCCCAGAGCACGGTCTGCGACTTCGAGATCGACATGGCCATCCGATGGCCCACGACCACCGTGGTCTCGGTCGGTGGCGAAAAGCACGCCCCGCAAGCGGCCGCCGGCCGTGACGAGGCGAGCGCCATCGCCAACACGCTCCCGAGCACCCACGTCTTCCCACCCATCGCGCCCATCTCGAGCGAATGGCCGCTCCGCCCGATTCCGTCACGTCGAAACGTGCACCCGTTTGGCGCGTTCGGAGAAGTACGGCGCGGACGGCCGAGCTACCTCCTTCGACCATGGATGCACCGGAAGCCGGCCCGCTCGATGCCATCGTCCCGTTCCTCTTCATCTTCGCGATCTTCGTCGTCCCGATCGGCGCGATCATCGCGTTCGTCGTCCTTCGCGCGCAGCTCCGCCGCTCGCGGCTCCGCGGCCCGTGGAGCGCGCTCGCCCAGCGCCTCGGCGGCCACTTCATCGAGGGCTCCGGGTTCAGCGGCTCCGCCGTGCAGGCCCAGCGCCCGACCCACCGCGTGAGCGTTCGCATGACCCTCGCGTCGGCGATGGACGCGATGTCGACCCCCTACTACCCCGACGGCGGGACGTTCACCGAGGTCATCGTCGATCTCCACCCCCAACTTCCCGCTTCGTACGTCCCACCCCACGCACGCACGCAGACGTTCCGCGACCACATGCGCATCCCCATCCTCGCGCACGTCGGAGCGAACGCGCAGATCTTCGTCGACCCGAAGAGCGCGCGGATCGTCCTCCCCGGCGCCGTCGACGACTACGCGAAGCTCGCCGCCTCCGCGCAGGCGCTCGAGGAGTTGACCCAGCTCGTCATGGTCGCCGGCCCGATCCCGGCCGCGGCCTGACGTATCCTGGAGCGGTGCTCGTCGCCACGACCTGCGCGCGCTACCTCGCTGCTCCGCTCGGCCGCTACGTCCGCGGCCGCACGTGGATCTCGGCGGCGCCTTGTCCGGGGCTCTACGTGACGCTCATCGCCGGGAGCCCCAGCGCGGACGATCTGCGTGAGCTCGGACGAACCTACGCGGTCCGAACGGGCAGGCGTCCCCACGCCGTGCTCTTCGACGGGAGCCGCGTGGACGCGGTGGATGCCGACGCACACGAGGTCCTCGTGGCGCAGTTCACGCACGGGGGCGCGAAGTACGCGCGCCACCTCGAGCGCGTCGCGGTCGTGCACGGGCGCGGGATGGCCGGGGCGCTCTTCGCGGGGTACCCGAAGGTGATCGGGCTGCGCTGCGAGGCGAAGGCGTTCCCCGACACCGCGGCCGCGCTCGCTTGGCTCGGATTGGACGCTGCGGCGCGCGTCGACGTGCTCGCGCTCGCCGACACGCTCGTCGCCGCACCGGAGCGCACGCGCTTGGCGGCGCTCCTCGACGAGAGGCCGTCCGTGACCCTGCGCGACGCCGCCCGCGCGCTGGCGCTCGCGCCGCGCACGCTCCAGCGGCTGCTCGAAGCGGACGGAACCACGTTCCGCCGGGAGGTCGACCACGCGCGCTTGGCGCGCGCCGAGCGAGCGCTCGACGCCGGCACGGCCTCGATCACCGCGATCGCGCTGGACGCCGGGTTCGCCTCGCTCCAGGTCTTCAGCGGCTGGTTCCGGCGGCGAACGGGCGAGTCCCCCCGCCAGCGACGCGCGCGCGCGACCGTCAGCGCCGCTGGCGGGCCCGCCACGCGCTCGGCGAAACGCCGGTCTCGCGGCGGAAGAACGTCGTGAAGTGCTGGAGGCTCGCGCACCCGACGTCGAGCGCGATCGCGCCGAGCTTCTCGTCGGTGGCTTCGAGCCGCCGCTGCGCGTTCGCGAGTCGCGCGCGCGCGACCTCGCGCCGGAAGCTCGTGCCGTGCGTGCGGAGCTCGGCGCGGAGCGCGTGAGGCGTCACGCCGAGCGCAACGGCGCCGCGCGCGATCGAGGCGCCGCGCGGGTTGGCTCGGAGCCACGCCTGGAGCGCCGCGACGGGATCGGCGCTCCGGCTCGCGCTCGCGCGGATGGAGTCGAGCTCGGCGAGGACCGACGTCGCGTTGCGTACGCCGAGGTGGTGGAGCGCCTCGCCGCGATCGGTGAAGAAGCGCGTCCGCTCCGGCGTGGCGGAGGGGGTAACGTCGTAGAAGCCCGTGACGACGGCACCGATGGCGCCGCCGGCGTGGACGATCGCCTGCCGCGAGACGTTCGCGCCGAGCTCGTCGGCGCGGGGCCCGACGTACTCGGCGAGCGCGCGAAACGCGTCGGGGTCGACGTCCTCGAGGTGGCTCGTGTCCACGAAAGCGCGATGGACCGCCGAGTGTGGGGGGAGCTCGACGGCGATGGCCTGCACGAGCAGCGCGATCGCGCTCGCATCGGGCCGCCCGAAGAAGAGCGTGCCGCAGAGCGTGGGCTCGGCGAAGAAGTGCACGAACGACGTGCCGCCGAACCAACGACCGACCGGGGCTCGCGCGTACTCCGCGATGGTTCCCGCCCTCTGCACGCGAGAAGAAGAGGGGACGGTGTCAACCTTGTCAACCTTTGCTGGCAGCGGAATTCCGCTCTGAGCAAAGGTTGACAAGGTTGACACCGTCCCCCTGTAGGATCGACGTCGTGCATCGCACGTGGATCGTCGCAGGCGCCGGGTCGATGGCGCTCGTTGCGCTGGCCGCGTGTGCCGGCGCTGCTTCCGCGACCCCCGTCCGGCGCGTCGTGGTCGATCCGGCCGACGCCGGCTACGAGCAAGCCGACTGCGAGCAGCGCTGCGCATCGCACCTGAAGCCCGGCGAGCACGTGCGCTGCGAGCACGCCCGCTTCGACTCCGAGACGGGCGACGCGCTCGGGACGTCCTTCGGGCTCGTCTGCATCATCGGCGAGCCTCACGAGGCGCCGCCGTGACCGCGCTCCGTCGCTCCATCGAAGCCGCGTGCGCGGCCGCCCTCGCCGCAGCGGCGCTCCCGGGCTGCTGCTTCGGGCGGAGCTACGGTCCCAGCCACGACGAGTACCTCCACCCGATCGACGCCGCCTCTGCGGCGAAGGCGAGCGCGGACGGCACACTCCCGAGCGACGTCTGCGACAAAGCCTGTGGCACCTTCTCGAGCGCCGAGCTCACCGGCTGCCACGTCGTCACCATGGACATCCCGCCGCCTCCGCAGAAGCGTTGGCTCACCTGGAAGTACAGAGCCTCGTCCGGAGGGAACGAGCTCAACAACGGAACGCTCCTCGACCCGGAAGCCGCCGATGCGCTGGGCGATGGCGGCGAGCTCGACGTCTCCCTCTGCCAGAAGCACGCGGGCGCCGACAGCGGCCCAATTTGGGACTGCAAGCTCGCGCCGCGCAAGGCCGCGCTCACGCGCGGCGCTCCGATGGCGCAGTGCCACGTCTACGTGCCGGGCGGGTGCGACATGAGCCTCGGCAGCGGGCGCGACTCGCACCTCCGCTCGAGCGAGCTCATGGTCGGCACCAGCACGCTCGGCTTTCTCGTGCGCTCCGCGCAGCTGGAGGCCTCGAGCGTCCGCGCGTTCCGCGACCTGGCCGGCGAGCTCGTGCGGCGAGGCGCCCGCCCATCGCTCGTCCGCGCTGCTCGCCGCGCCGCCCGCGACGAAGCGCGCCACGCTCGCTTGGTCCGCACCCTGTGTCGCGTGCGCGGCAAGCACGTTCCTCCCGTTCGCTTCCGCGCGCCTCGCTCCCGCACCGATGGGGAGCTCGCCTACGAGAACCTGATCCTCGGCTGCGTCGGCGAGCTCTTCGCGGCCACCGTCGCGCGGCACCAGAGCGAGGCCGCGCCCGCGGCCGATCTGCGCCGGGTAGCGGCCGTGCTCGCGCGCGACGAAGCGCGCCATGCGGCGCTGTCGTTTCGACTCTTCGCGCTCTTCCTCCCGCGCCTCGAGGCCCGGGAGCGAGCAGGCATGCTCCGCGCGCTGGATGCCGCGGTGCACGCGCTCCACGGCGAGCTCCTGATCGGTCCGGCCGCGGCGGCGCTCGGCCTCCCGGAGCCGAAAGCGGTGGCGGCGCTCATCGCCTCGCTCGACGCGACGGCGTGGGCGCCTCTTCGCCGCGCCTTGGCGGGTCAGCCCGGCGCGGCCACGAGCGCGCGGTAGTCGAACCACATCGCCGCGCGCCAGCGCACGATCATCCCGAACGCGAGGAGGAAGAAGAGCGCGCCCGTCTGCAGCGGCGAGACGTATTGCTCGACCCACGCGCGCGCGGCCAAGCGCACGACCACGAGCGCGACGAGGATCCCGAGGAACGCGCGCGAACGCTTCAGCATCACGGCATCGCCGACCCGCGTCAGCTTCGACGTCCGGAGGAGCGGGATCGCCAACACCACCGCGCCGAGCGCGAACGCACCGAGCCCCCACGTGATCGGGATCCGCGTCGGCGGGTAGACGAACATCGAGAGCCCGGTGCTCATCGCGATCGGCGGCACGACGATCTTTGCCGGCGTCACCGGGCGCTCCGTCTCGCGCACGCGCCACGCCATCACGACGATCGCGCCCAGGATGGCGCTGACGAGCATCGCGACGTGGAGCACGGGTCAGCGCCGGTTCGCTTCGTGCTCGGCGACGTGCTGATCGACGCCCTTGGCTTTCGCTACGCCCTCGTGGACGGCGTCGACCTTCTTCCCGGAGATCGCCCGCGCGATCGCCGCGTCCATGCGGCGGCCGGCGAACGCCTTGGTCGCGCGATCGAGCGCGTCGATCGCGGCGGTGATCTTCGCGGGCTCGCTCCCCGCGATGCTCGTCCGGAGCGCGTCCATCGCGGCCCGAATCGCGGGTTCTTCGCCGTTCACCAGGAGCGCGGCGTCCGCGGCGAGCGCTTTCTCCGTCGCGAGCAGGATGCGCTCGGCCTCGACGCGCCCCTCGGCGAGGCGCCGCGCCAGCAGGTCCTGCTCCCCGTGGTCGAGCGCGTCGAGGAGCATCTTCTCGAGCGTCTCGTCGTCGAGCCCGTACGACGGTTTCACGGTGACGGTCTGCTCGACGCCCGTCGTCACTTCCTTGGCGTGGACGGAGAGGATCCCATCGGCGTCGACGCGGAACGTGATCTCGAGCTTGGCGAGCCCCGCTGGCATCGGCGGGATGCCCTTGAGCGTGAACCGCGCGAGGCTCCGACAGTCCGCGGCGAGCTCGCGCTCGCCCTGGACGACGTGGATCTCGAAGCCGGTCTGCTTGTCCTGCTGCGTGGTGTACGTCGCGCGCGCACCGGTCGGGATCGTCGTGTTGCGCGGGAGGATCTTGTCGACGACGCCGCCACCGACCTCGATCCCGAGCGACAGCGGGAGCACGTCGAGGAGCAGCACTTCGTCCTTCGGCCCGCTCCCGGCGAGCAGGTCCGCTTGCACCGCCGCCCCGAGCGCGACGACCTGATCCGGATCGATGTCGGCGAGCGGCGGGCGCTTGAAGATCTTCTCCACGTACGTCCGCACCGCGGGCACGCGCGTCGACCCGCCGACGAGGATCACGCCGTCGAGCTGCTCCACCGTGAGCCCGGCGTCCTTCATGGCGCGCCGACAGGCCACGCCCGTCCGCTCGAGGAGCGGCGCGACGAGCTCGTCGAACCGACGCCGCGTGAGGGTGACCTCGCGCTCGCCGCCGCCGGGGAGCGGCACGGTCGCCTTGACCTCGTCGTTGTCGGTGAGCCAGTGCTTCATGCGCCGCGCCTCGTCGAGCACGAGGCGGATCACGCCGGCGTTGAGCTTCGGGTGCCGCATCAACGACTTCGGCTTCGCGTGCTCGGGGAGCATCCACCCGAGCTCGAGGAGGATCTCGTTCGCGATCGCGCGGTCCATGTCGTCGCCGCCGAGTTGGCTGTCGCCGCCGGTCGACTTGACCTGGAACACGCCGTCCTCGAGGAGCAGCACCGTCACGTCGAACGTGCCGCCGCCGAGGTCGTAGACCACGAAGTGGCCGTTCTGCTTCTTGTCGAGCCCGTACGCGAGCGCGGCGGCGGTGGGCTCGTTGAGCAGGCGCAGGACCTCGAGCCCGGCGAGGCGGCCGGCGTCTTTCGTCGCCTGGCGCTGCGCGTCGTCGAAGTAGGCCGGGACGGTGATGACGACGCCGCCGATCCGGCCCACTTCGTCCTCGGCCCAGTTCTTGAGCTCGCGGAGGATGTCGGCGGAGACCTCGACCGGGGTGAGCTCGTGCCCTTGCACCTTGAAGCGCACGACGTTGGGGTCGCCTTCCTTGGGAGAAGCGAACTCGTAGGGGCCGAGCCGCCGCGTCTCGGGATCGTCGGCTCCGCGGCCCATGAACCGCTTCACGCTGACGATGGTCTCGCGCGGGTGAGCGGCGGCGAGGCCCTTGGCCTTGGTGCCGACGATCACGTCGTCGTCTTTGGCGTAGTGGACGACGCTCGGGAGGAGCGTCTCGCCGTCGCAGTTGGCGATCGCGGTGGGCTTCTCGTTCTTGACGTAGGCGACGAGGGAGTTGGTCGTCCCGAGATCGATCCCGACGGGCTTGGGCGCCGCCTTCGGGTCGTGGATTTCGAAGAGCACGGTCATGGGGAGTCCTGTTCGAGCAGCGCGTCTTCGATGGCGGAAGCTTCTTCGAGGAAGCGGCGGAAGAAGCGAAGCTCACCGAGCTTGCCGACGAGGTCTTTCGCGTCGCCGGAGGAGAACCCTTCGCCGAGCGCACGCTGCGCCGCCGTCTCGTTCTCGGCGATGGCTTCCACGAGCGCGCGGAGCTTTTTGCGGTCGCCTTCGGCGCGCGCTTCGGCGAGGGCCTCGCGCTGCTCGAGCATCTCCATCAGGAACGACGGATCGGGCTTCGGCTCGACGGTCTCGCCGACGGGGACGCCGCGGAGGCGAAAGAGAGCTTCGGCGCGGGTGACGGGATCGCGGAGAACGCGGAACGCTTCGTTGACGGCGACGGCCTTGGTGAGAGCGTCGCGCCGCTCGCTAGCGCCGGCGCCGGCGTACTTGTCGGGGTGAAGGGCGCGCGAGAGCTCGCGGTGCGTCTTCTCGAGCGCCGCGAGGTCGAGGTCGTACCTTTCGGGTACGCCCAATGTGACAAAGGGGTTCACGGGCTCTCTTCCATCAACGTGCCCGTGCCCGTGCCCGATCCGAAGCGCGTGCCCGATCCGAAGCGCCGGTCCAAAGCGGGTCGAGCCTGCTGGCATCGTCGTTCGGGCACGGGCACGGGCACGGGCACGTTTACGGGGGAGAGAGGGGACACGGCTAGACCGTGAAGGAGTGACCGCAGCCGCAGGACGTCTTCTCGTTCGGGTTGATGAACTTGAAGCCCTGCTGCATCAGCGTCTGCACCCAATCGAGCTCCATCCCGGCCAGGTACACCAAGCTCTTCGGGTCGATCACGACGCGCACTTTCTTGCCGTCCGTCCCTTCGAACTCGAAGGCCCGGTCGCGCGCGCGTGGCTCGCCGTCGTGGAACTCGATCACGTAGGAGAACCCCGAGCACCCGCCCCCCTTGATGCCGAGGCGGAGCGCCGCCTCCGGAGTGCCCCGCTTCGCGAGCTGACGCGCGATCGCGTCGGCCGCCTTGGGCGTGACCTGAATGGAAGCCGGCTTGGTCTCCGGCTTGGCTTCGGTCTTGGTCTCGGTTGCCTCGGTCATGGGAAACCTCTTACTTGGCGGCCTTCTTCGCCGCCTGCTTCTTCCGGTAGTCCTCGATCGCGCTCTTGATCGCGTCTTCGGCGAGGACGGAGCAGTGGATCTTCACCGGCGGGAGGTTGAGCTCCTCGACGATCTGCGAATTCTTGATCGACTCGGCCTCTTCCAAGGTCTTGCCCTTGATCCACTCGGTCGCGAGCGACGACGACGCGATCGCCGAGCCGCAGCCGAACGTCTTGAACTTGGCGTCTTCGATGACGCCGTCGTCCGAGACCTTGATCTGGAGGCGCATCACGTCACCGCAGGCCGGTGCGCCGACGAGCCCGGTGCCGACGTTCGGATCGCTCTTGTCGAGCGTGCCGACGTTCTTCGGGTTCTCCGCGTGCTGAACGACTTTTTCGCTGTAGGCCATGGGTCTTTCCTTCGGTCAGTGAGCCGTCCACTGGACGGACTTGAGGTCGATGCCTTCCTGGTGCATCTCCCAGAGAGGCGACATGTCGCGGAGGTGCTTCACCTTCGCGATGACGAGCTCGGCGACGTAATCGATCTCTTCTTCGGTGTTGAAGCGACCGATGCCGAATCGAATGGACGAGTGGGCGAGCTCGTCGCCGACGCCGAGCGAGCGGAGCACGTAGCTCGGCTCCAGGCTGGCCGACGTGCACGCCGAGCCGGACGAGACGGCGACGTCCTTGATCGCCATCATCATCGCTTCGCCTTCGACGAAGGCGAACGACAGGTTCAGGTTGCCGGGCAACCGGTGCTCGAGCGAGCCGTTGAGGAAGCACTCGGGGAGCGCGTCCTGCAGCTTCTTCCGCAGGCGCTCGCGCAGGCGGAGGATGCGCGCGTTCTCCTCTTTGCCCTCGTTCAACATGATCTCCGCGGCCTTGCCGAAGCCGACGATGCCGGGGACGTTGAGCGTGCCGGAGCGCATGCCGCGCTCGTGACCGCCGCCGTCCATCTGCGCGACCAGGCGCACGCGCGGCTTGCTCCGCCGCACGTAGAGGGCGCCCACGCCCTTCGGGCCGTACATCTTGTGCGCGGTGAGGCTCGCGAGATCGACGTTCATCTTCTGCACGTCGAACTCGACCTTGCCGATGCCCTGCACCGCGTCGCTGTGGAGCAGCACGCCGCGCTCGCGCGTGATCTTCCCGATCTCGCCGAGCGGCTGCACGGTTCCGATCTCGTTGTTGGCGAGCATGATCGAAACCAGGATCGTCTTGTCGGTGATCGCGTTCTTCACCTGCTCGGGCGACACCAACCCGGTCTTGTCGACGGGGAGGTACGTCACCGAGAAGCCTTCCTTCTCGAGCCGCTTGCACGTGTCGAGGATGGCCTTGTGCTCGGTGACCGTCGTGATGATGTGGTTGCCCTTGTCCTTGTAGAACTCGGCAACGCCCTTCAGCGCGAGGTTGTCCGACTCGGTCGCGCCGGACGTGAAGACGATCTCCTTCTCGCTCTGCGCGCCGATGAGCTTGGCGAGCCGCTCGCGGGCGTACTCCACCGCTTCTTCCGCCGCCCAGCCGAACGCGTGGTTGCGGCTCGCCGCGTTGCCGAACTTCTCGGTGAAGAACGGGAGCATCTCCTCGAGCACGCGCGGGTCGAGCGGCGTCGTGGAGTGGTTGTCCATGAAGATGGGGAGCTTGACGGCCATGGTCTATGTCCTGCGATTCAGGTGGGAGCGCGGTTGGCGCGGAAGCCGGCGACGAGGTCGGGGACGTCGTGCGAGCAGTCGTGGTGGTCGCATGCGCGACAGGTGGAGAGCAGTCGATCGGGCTCGCACACGTCGCACGTGTCGAGGTACTGGAGACTCGACTCGAGGTCGCGCTCGAGCGTCTGGAGCCGGCGAAGTTGCTCGCGCGTGTGCTCGAGCCGCTTCTTGTAGACCTCACGCATCTTCGTCATCGCGCGCGGAGCGGAGCCGCTCTCTTCCCAGTCGCGGACGACGGTCTGGATGTCCGAGAGGGAGAAGCCCATGTCCTGGAGCTTCCCGATCCAGCGGATGCGGAGGAGAGCGTCGGGGCCGTAGAGCCGGTAGCGGCCCTTCGACCGACCCACCGGCTTGAGGAGGTCGAGCTCCTCGTACAAGTGGATCGCGCGCACGGTCTTCCCAGATTCACGTGCCAAATCGCCGACTTGCATCAAGTCGGTGGGCTCGGAGTCCAGGAGGGGGAGGCGGACGGGCTCGTTCATGTCTAACGCGTACGTGAGAGTTAGGCCAAGCGGTCCCTCCCGTCAAGCCTCACCCACACGGAAGGGTTATGGCGTAGGCTCTCCCGCATGCGAGTTCGCCGCCTCTACCGCGCTCGCGCGCTCCTCCTCGCGACGGTGTTCGCCCCCGTCCTGGCGGGGTGCCGCTCCGAGTCTCCGCCGCCGACGCCACCGCCCACCGCCGTCGTCACGGAAGCGGGGCCGAGCAGCGTCGAGGACGCCATCGCGTTCCTCGAGCTCGACGCGATGACGCACGACCGGAAGCTCGCCCCGAGCGGGAGCCGCGTGCACCTCTACACGTGGACCACACCGGAGCAAGCCGAGGAGCTCAAGCGTACCAAGGTGCTCCTGTCGCGCTCGGAGTCTCCCGAGAAGGGCGCCTCCCACTACGACAAGGCGATGCACGACGCGGCGGACGCGGGCGATCCGATCGCGAAGCTCCTCCGCAGCGAAGGCTTCACCAAGGCGCGCTTCGCGTGGACCACGGCGTGGCCGACGCGCATGGGTTGGCCAGGCGAGACCTACGGCGACGTGCTCGTCACGATCACGATCAACGCGAGCGCGTGGATCGCCCGCCGCGATCTCGCGGCGGGGACTTGGGAGATCACGACCTTCGACGGCAAGCCGATCGCCGTGGCCGACGTCCTCGCCCACCCCGAGCAGCTCGCGGTCGTCCACTTCGAGAGCGACGGGACCACGCTCCCCGGCGCGCCTCGGTACCGCGAGCTCGTGGTGTGCAACGAGTCGCAGATCGAGGGGTTCTCCTTCGGCACGGCGAACGAGCTCGCGGAGCTCGACCGCGAGCTCCTCGGGCTCGAGAGCACGGCAAAGGCGCTCCGCGAGAGCGCCAGCGCGCCCGGCGTCGTCGGTAGCGCCGCCCCCGCGCAGATGCTCGCGGCGTGGAAGGACCCGCTCCCCACGGCCCCCGTGGATCGGCCGGGAAAGATGCGCCGCGACTGGCTCGCGAACGTCGCCTTCGACAACGACCTCTACGTGTTCGAGCCCACCAAGGTCGACGCGATCATCGCCTCGCTCCGGGCGGCGCGCGCCAAGCAGCCGACCGGCAGCTACTTCGCCGGCAGCGTGCGGTTCCCGGGCGCTGGAGCCGCGGCGCCACCCCCGACCGCGAAGCCGTACCGCGCGCCGTACTACGGCACCTACATGCCGCCGCGACGCAAGCCGACCGGCCCGCACTGATTTTTCGTTTCTCGGGAGAGCCGGTGGGGCCTTCCACCGTACACCTCCATGTCATGACACGCGTCGCCCCCCGCCGGAGCTCGCTCTTCGGCTCCGTTCGTCGCCGGGTCGCCCTCGGGGTCGCGGTCGTCGTCGTGCTCGCGGGCGTGGTGTTCGGTCCGCCCCCCGCCCGCCGCGCGGCCGCCGCCGCGATCATCCACGCGCCGAACCGCGGCGCTCCCGAGCCGCCGCCGCTCGACGGCGAGCTGCGCGTCCCGGTGAGCGGCGCCTCGATCGCGATCGAGCTCGTCGAGCCGCAAGCACCCGTCCACGCGACGGTCTTCGTGCTGCACGGCATCCGCGATCGACGCGACTCGATGCGGAGCGTGGGCGCAGCGCTGGCGGCACGCGGGGCACGAGCGGTCCTCGTCGATCTGCGCGGACACGGTCGCTCGACGGGCGACGTGCTCTCCTACGGCGTCTTCGACAAGGCCGACCTCGGCTCCGTCACCGACGAGCTCGCGCGTCGTGGGCTCGTGACGGGCGCGCTCGGCGTCTACGGCTACTCGTACGGCGCGGCCACCGCCATCCAATGGGCCGGCTCCGACTCGCGCGTCCGCGCCGTAGTCGCGGTGGCGCCGTTCGTGAGCCTGCGTCGCATCGTCCCGGAGTACACCCCGCTCCCGTTGCCGAAGAGCTTCGTCGACTCGTGCGTGGACGAGGCGGGGGTCGAGGGCGGCTTCGATCCCGACGCGGCGAGCCCGCTCCGTGCGATCACGCAGACCACCGCGCCGGTGCTCTTGCTCCACGGCGATGCCGACGAGCGGATCCCGATCGCGCAGTCGCGCGAGCTCTCGGCCGCCGGTCACGCGGAGCTCGTCGTGGTGTCGGGCGCGACGCACGAGTCGATCGGCGGGGCGACCGAGCTCCGTGATCGCGCCATCCCGTGGCTCGTCGCGAAGCTCGATCCTTCGTGACGTCTCAGCGCCGCGCGAGGAGCGCAGTCGCGAAGAGCGCCGCCGCCGCGAAACCGCCGACCGTGCGCACGTGGTTCCACGCCGTCCACGACGCGAGGTACTCGGCCCAAGCTTGCGCCGCCTCGCGCGTGGTCGCGTCCAGGAGCATGAGCGCGTCGTTCCGCGGCACGTTGCACACCATCGTCGTGCCGACGACCAAGACGAGGTAGGACGCGCTCGCCGCGATCAGCGTAACCGAGCCGGGACGATCCGAGGCGGCGCCGAGGACACCGGCCACCCCGAGGGCGGCAGCCAACACGCCGGTCGCCCCGAAGAGCGCGAGGAACGCGGAGGGAACGACCTCGATGTTGATGGCTTGCATCGCCGCGATCCCCTGCGCGGCGGGGAGCCTGGCGAGCGCCCCCATCACGAACGAGGAGAAGGCCAGGAACACGCCACCGACGAGGCCGGAGGCGACGGCAGCGCCGAGGGTGGAGAGCGCGAGAAAACGAGAGGTCATGGTGCACGTCCTTTCCGAGCTCGAATCTGAGCCATGCGAGGATGCATTGAAAGGCGTGCTTTTGCATGCCATCGTTGCATCCATGCAACGATGGGATCCGGCGCTCCCCTGGGACGACGTACGCTTCTTCCTCGCGCTCTGCCGCGCCCGCACGGTCGGCGAAGCCGCCGGACAGCTGCGGGTCGATGCGTCGACGGTGTCGCGGCGGTTGGCCGCGCTCGAAGACGCGCTCGGAGCATCGCTCTTCGAGCGCGGGCGGAGCGGGATCACGAAGACCAAGGCGGCCGAGGATCTGATGCCCGTCGCCGAGGAGACCGAAGCGCTCGTGCATCGGTTCGCGCGCGCGGCCGACGGACTCGAGCACGAGGTCTCGGGCGTCGTCCGCGTCACGTGCCCGCCCGACGTGGGCGAGGTCGTCTTGGTACCGCTCCTGCCCGCGCTCCGCGAGCGTCACCCCGACCTCCAGATCGTGCTCGACGTCGGGGAAGCGGTGCGAGACCTCGGCCGCAACGAAGCCGACCTCGCGCTCCGCACGGTGCGCCCCGAGCGCGGCGACCTCGTCGTCACGCGCGTGGCGCGGGCGGAGTGGGTGCTCGCGACGACGCCCGCGCTCGCGCGCTCGCTCGGGCCACTGCGCGCGTGGGGTGACGCACCGTGGGTCGGGTGGGGCGAGCGCATGGCGCACGTGCCCGCGGCGCGTTGGCTCGAGCGCAACGCGCCGGACGTGGCGCCCGTGCTGCGGTCGGACGCGCTCGCGCTCCAGATCGCGGCCGTGAGGGCGGGCCTCGGCGTCGCGCTGCTCCCGCACCCGAGCGTGGCGCACTACGGGCTGGAAGAGGTCGCGCTGTCCCGGAAGCTCCTGCCCGCCCGCGCGACGTTGCCGGCGGACGAGCTCTACCTCGTCACGCACCGCGCGCTTCGGGACGTCCCGCGCGTGCGCGCGGTGTGGGACGCCGTCACGGGGGCGCTCGTCAATCGCTCGGCTGGCGCGCCCGCGCGCGCGCCTCTTCGCCGCTCTTGAGCACGGCGGTGCGCAGCGACTGATCGACGCGGAGCCACTCGGCCGCGACGACGGGCGGGACCGCGTGCGCGGCGAGCACCTGACGCAAGAGGTGATGGCGCCGATCGAAGTGGCCGGGAAGCAGCGGCAGGTGGGCGTGCGCGTCGGGCATCGACTTCCCCGTGTATTCGCTCGGCCCACCGAGGAACCGCGCGGTGAACCGGAGCTGATGCTCGACGAGCTTCGCCTTGTCCTTCCCCTCGAAGAGGAACCCGACCATCGGATCGTCGAAGAGGCGGTCGTAGAGATCGCGGAGGACCGTGCGGAGCACGGCCTCTCCCCCGAGCTCGTCGTAGAGGCTCCGCGCCGGGGTCACGCGCGGAAGGTAGCGCACGCGTGCAGGAACTTCCACGCCGCGCGACTGTCCAACCCGAGACGATGACGTGGCGGAAGCTCGGGACCTCGGCGCTCGGCGTCGCGCTCGTGCTCGGGGCCGGTTGCGAGTCGACCTCGCCCCGGGCCGAGGTCGTTCTCGCCGAGCCACCGCGGTCGCCGCCCCCGACGATCTACGGGCGCGATCCCCCACCGCCGCCGCGCGACGATCCGCCGCCTGCGCCGACGTGGTGCGGGGTGGACCCGCCGCATGGCGTCGCGAGCTTGGCGAGCGAGGCGCGCAGCTGCTACTCGCGCACGCTCGCCACCAACCCGACCGCGAGCGGGCGCGTGGTGGTCGAGCTCAGCGTCGACGCGCAGGGAAACGCTTCGGGGCGAATCGCTTCGTCGACGATGAACGATCCACCGCTCGAGCAGTGTCTCGTCACGGTGTTCACCCGCCGCCGCTGGCCGTGCTCGGCGGGCGACGTGAAGATCCCGATCGCGTTCGCGCCGCCGGTCCCCTGAGCCGCGTCAGGCGACGTCGAGCCCCGACTGCTCCTTCACGATCCGCTTCACGGTCGCGAAGAGCTCGTCGGTCCCACCCTTGTCGTCGCGCCATTCGTCGGACGCGCCGTTCCAGGAGAAGTGCCAGGCGCGCGCCCCGGCCGCGAGCCAGATCTGGCGCGTCGGCCGCTGCGTGTTCACGACGCACTTCGCGCGGTTCTTGAACACCAGCGTGAGCACGTCCCCCGCGCGCTCGCAGTCCACGTCCTCCGCGTCGACGTCGCGGAACAGATCTTCGAGCTTCCGGAACGTCGCATCGGCGAGCTTCTGGTACGCGCTCTCGTTCTCGATCGCGGTCATGACTCCACCTCAGTTGAGCGAGTACGGCAGGAGGAGCGCGAACGGTGCGATCGTCGCGTCGAACTGGGAGCCGTCCGGCCGGTGCATCTGGTAGGTGCCGCGCATCTCGCCGCGCGGCGTGGAGAGGACGCAGCCGCTCGTGTACTCGAACTGCTCTCCCGGGCGCAGGTGAGGCTGCTGACCGACGACACCGGGCCCACGCACCTCTTCGACCTTGCCCGCACCGTCGGTGATGATCCAGTGGCGGCTGCGGAGCTGCGCGGGCGACGAGCCCTCGTTCACGATCTTCACGGTGTAGGTGAAGACGTAGCGCTTCGCGCGTGGCGCAGACTCGGCCGCTACGTAGGTGGCTTGAACGGAGACGCGGATCCCTTCGGTGACGGCAGACGAGACGGCGGAAGACATCGCCGGAATGATGGAGACAGCGCCGCCAAAGTGCAAGGTCATGTAGCATCGTCGGCCGTGCTCACCGCTCCCCGCATCCACGGAACGCTGCTCCGCTCGCTCGCGCGCCTCGCGCGCACCAAGGCGGGCGTCACCGCGCTCCACCACGGCTTCCGCAAGGAGCTGAAGATCGCGGCGCTGGAGGAGTTGCCCGAGGCGATGCGCCTCGGCGTCCCGATGAGCAACCGCGCGATCTCCGGGCGCCCCCCGCGCCGCACCGAGGACGCGAAGCTCCCCCACCCGAAGCGCGCGAGCTGGTCGGCGACCGCCGCGGACTACGTCGCCGCCTACGAAGCCCGGCGCACCACGCCGGAGGCGGTCCTCAACCGAGTGTTCGAGCAGGCGCGCGCGCTCGACGCACGCAAGCCGACGATGTCGGTCCTCTGCGAGCTCGCCGAGGACGACGCGCGCGAGGCGGCGGACGCCGCCGGCGACCGGTACCGAATTGGTACGGCGAAGGGCCCGCTCGACGGCGTCTGCGTCATCGTGAAGGAGCAGATGAACGTCCGCGGGCTGGTGACGCGCGCCGGTACGGATTGGGTGAAGGGACCGCCCGCCGAGACCGACGCGACCATCGTCGCGCGCCTTCGCGCGGCCGGCGCCATCATCGTGGGCACGAGCCCGATGACGGAGTACGGGATGACGCCGCTCGGGTTCAACCCGTTCCGGAAGATGCCGCGCAACCCGCACCATACCGGCCACAGCGCGGGCGGCTCGTCGACCGGCTCGGGCGTCGCCGTGGCGACCGGGCTCGTCCCCGTCGCGCTCGGGGCCGACGGTGGCGGTTCCATCCGGATCCCGTCCTCGCTCAACGGCGTCTTCGGGATCAAGCCGACCTGGGGCCGAGTGAGCCGCGCTGGGGACCCTTCGGGCGGCACCGTCGCGCACCTCGGGCCGCTCGCCGCGTCGACGCTCGATCTGGCCGAGGTCCTCGAGATCATCGCCGCGCCCGATCCGGCGGACGAAGAGACGGCCGCCGCGCCGGCGCTGGTGCGCGGCACGCTCGTGTCGGCGCTGGGGCGCGGCGTGCGCGGTCTCAAGATCGGGATCCCGGAGTCGGAGTGGGCCGACGCGGGGACTGCAGTCGAGCGCGCTTGTCGCGAGGCCGTTCGCGCGCTCGAGCGCGAGGGCGCCGTACTCGTCCCGGTCGACGAGCCGATGCTCGCTCACGCGCCCGCCATCGGTTACCTCTCCATCTCGAGCGAGGCGCGCGCGCTCCTCCGCGCCGTCTGGGACGAGCACGCCGACGAGCTCACGCCCGATCTCCAAGTCTCGCTCTGCGCGCTCGAGGGCCTCGGAGCGATCGAGTACGTCGAGACGCAGCGCCTGCGCGAGGGACTGCGCCGCAGGACGGCGCGAATCTTCCGCGAGGTGGATCTCCTGGCGCTCCCGACGATCGTCGACACCGCGCCGGCCGTCACCGACGCCCAGTTCGAGTCCGGCTTCCTCGATGCGCAGGCGCTCTCGAAGCTCTGTCGCTTCAACTTCCTCGGCAACCTGACCGGCCTCCCGGCCGCGTCGGTGCCGGTCGGCGTCGATGGGAGCGCGCTCCCGATCGGGCTCCAGCTCATGGGCGATGCGTGGGACGAAGCCACCGTGCTGGCAGCAGCAGCCCACCTCGAGCGGATCGGTGCCGCGGCGTGCCCGCGCCCGAAGGTCTCGGTCGACGTGCTCTGACGGTCAGTTGGGGCGAACGGCGACGAAGACGGCGCGCAAGTTCCCGCTGTAGCCGCGGATGTACATGCGACAGTGATCGACGCTCAGCCAGTCGGGCGTCTCGGCGATCGTTCCGTCGGCGAACGCGAGCTCGGTCGGAGTGGGCCACTCGTCGTTCGCCGACGCGCGCTGCGTGACGTAGACGTGGGCGGTGCCCGACGTGTTGCCCGTGCCGAACACCATCTCGCGCTCGTCGCTGGAGACGGCGACGTTCGTCGGGCGCTTCGGCCCGCTCCGGAACTCGACCGGCCACTTGTCGCTGCCGAACGGCACGGCGCCGACGCCCTTGGCCACGCCCGTCGTGGCATCGATCGCGAAGCGGTAGATGGGTGCCGGCGGATCGTCGCTCGCGGCGTAGAGCACGTCACCCGCGGGGAGGACGTACGGGAACGCGAGCGCGTGCCCGACGACGTTCGCGGCGATGGCGGGCGCGCCTGCGGTGCCCGTGGCTTGCGTGTAGACCGCAAATACCGTGCTGGAGTCGTTCGAGTACCACACGCGCTTCACCGCCCCGTCGATCGCGGGGTGATACGACTGACCGGCGAGCTTCGGATCGAACGGCTTCTTGCCGAACCACGTGTCCTGGATCCGCGCCGCGAACCAGATCCCGGAGCTCCCCTCGTCGAAGACGGCGACCTTCTCGTCGGCGTCGAAGCGAACCGTCCCGCCGAAGGTGGCGGGTGCCCCGGCATCCCCGGGAACCCAGGGCACGAGCTTGGGATTGCCCCACGGCGAGGTGAGATTGCAGGCGACGGGTGGCGGCGCGTCCGCCGATGCATCGCCGGGCGAACCGTCCGGTGGAATCGCACCGTCGCTGGCGTCAGCCCCGCCGTCCGGGGTGGTGAACGTGTCGGACGAACAGGCAACCGTGAGGGAGAGAAGGGGGAGCGCAACCAACGCGACGAGCGAACGCACGCGGGGAGCTTGCCTCAACCTGCGCTCGCTGTCGAGGAGGCTTGGCACCCCGGAGCCGTCATGTCATCATTTCAACAGTTATTGAAATGAGCACACATCACCACCACAGTCCGCACACCCGCCGCCGGCGCGCGACCGATCCGGCGACACTGGAACGCGCAGCGGCGCTCTTCCGCGCCCTGGCCGATACGCCCCGGCTGCAGATCGTGGAAGCGCTCGCGACCGGCGAGCGTTGCGTGAGCGAGTTGGCCGACGAAGGCACGGGAATGTCCACGATTTCAGCGCGTCTCCGCGTGCTCTTGGCCGAGCGGTTGGTCACGCGCCGGCGCGAAGGCAAGCACGTCTACTACGCGCTCGCGGACGATCACGTCGCGGCGCTGGTCGCCGCCGCAGTCGCACATGCGCACGAAAGAGAGCCGAGCACCGTGACTCCGAAGCGCAAGGAACTTTCACTCCCCCGGTCCGTACGAAAGAACAAGAGGTCGCCACGATGAGCCATTCCACGCATACGAAGCATTCGCATACGCACGGTCCCGGTTGCGGTCACATCGCCGTGAGCCACGACGGTCACACGGACTACTTGCACGAAGGCCACCTGCACCACGTTCACGGCGACCACACCGACGAGCACACGCTCGGCGTCGGCGGCGCGAACCCCGCGGCGTGCACCCCCGGTCACGCGTGCGGCGCGCACGACAAGTCGCACACGCACGGCCCGGGCTGCGGCCACGAAGCGGTGCCGCACGGCGATCACACCGACTACCTCGTGAGCGGTCACCTGCACCACCCGCACGGTGGGCACTGCGACGATCACGGCCCGCTGGGCTGACTCAGTTACGTGCCGTCCACGGACATACCGCCAGGAGCTTCGCCTCCGGCTTCCGCTTGCACTCGAAGCCGACGATGCTCCCGTAGGCGTTGACGTCGCTGCACTCCTGGGACTTCTCGAAGGAGCCTTCCTGCGCCTCCATCTCCCGGGTGCAGTCGCCGACCTCGTAGAGGTCCCAGTGGTAGAAGCCGCGCGTGTCCCACAGGTGCGCGACCTTCACGTGCACGAGCTCGCCCACGTCGTATTTGGCCATGCACTGGGCGAACTTCGCGTCGCCGCGGATCACTTGGAACTGGTCGCCCGGGCACGGGTCCCACTCGAGCTCGTAGTCCACCACCAACGGCTCGCCCTTGTCGTCGGTGGCGACGACCTCGCGGTGCACGAGCTGGCAGACCGACTCGAACCGCTCTTCCTTCGGCGTGCAAGCGACGGCGAGCGCTACCCCCGAGAGGGCGAGCAACGCGAGCCGGCGACGGGAGAGTGAGCGACTCATCGCTTCCAGGTCGTCCCGTCGCTGCAGGTGTAAGAGTCGATCTGCGCGAGTGCCATGTTCGCGACCGACGAGTTGTGGAGCTCCTGCGAGACTTCGCCCTTCGCCCCCGGGGCGACCTTCAGCTTGTCCTGCGTGAACGCGATGTAGTGGTCTCCACCGACGTTGATCGGCGTCGGGCGACCCCAAGCGTCGAAGCCGTAGGCGACGCCCTCGACGGAGGTGACCTCGCACTTGCCGCCGTTCTCGATCGCGAGGTGGAGCTCGGTCGCGTCGTCGTTCCGGCCGAATGCGCCGACCGTGACCTTGACCGGATCCTTCTTCGAGAGGTCGTCGAGGGCGATGCGCATCCGCGCGAGCGGCATCTGCTTCAACACCTTCGACCCCGCCTTCGGCGTCGGGTCGGCGCCCTTCCGCGACGCACGCTCTTGGTCTTCGGGCGACACGATCGTCACCGCGTAACGCCACTTCTGCTCGAGCGTCATGCGACCGAGCCAAAAGCCGACCGCTCCCCCGAGGGCCAGGCAGACGATGCAGGCGATGATGGTGATCCGGTTCATGGCTTCTCTCACGCGACGGTCCCGGCGAGCATGATGGCTACCGTCATGACGGGGACCCAGATCCGCCCTGCCTTGAAGATGCGCTCGATTCGCTCTTCGTCCACCACGAGGAAGAGGAACGTCCACGCCATGTTGAGCGCGAGCGACACGTACACGGCGAGCATGAGTTTGTCGGCTCGGGTCAGGTAGCCCGTCGCCGGGAGCGCCTGGATCAGCGAATAGTGGAAGAGCACGGCGGCCGCGAGCATCGGGGCGCCGGCGTTGGTTCGGACCTCGAGCTCGTCCGGCGGGACCCAGATGCCGAAGAGCGAGATCAGCACGATGATGTAGGCCGGCACGAAGACGCTGAACGCGGCCGACGTGGCGAAGCGCTCGATCCCGAGCGAGAACTTGTAACGCGAGACGTAGAGGTCGTCGCGGTCGAAGCGTGCAGGATACATGTGCCGGTACGACTTCGCGCCGACCGCGAAGACGCCCCACCCGGCGATGGTGAAGCCCTCGTCCAGCGACGTACGCTCCTGGTACGGCTCGAGGAGGAGCTGATCGACGCCGGCCCGCAGATCCTCGAGTTGGATCGTGAGGTACTGGCGGTCGAACGGGTACGTCCGGAGGTCCACCGGGCTCACGAACTCGCCGTGGTAGCGGTAGAGCTTGAACGTCGGGGTGTCGGCGATGACCGTCTCCGTCACGTCCTTGCCGTTCGTGAAGGTGAGGGTGATGGGCCCCATCTCCTTGTCGGACGTGAGGGAGAGGAAGAAGTCGGCCTCGAAGGTCCCGCTCTGGATGTCGTAGCCGCTGATGTCCGAGATCACGAGGCCGACCTTGGCCGTCGTGGGCCCGCCGAAGCGGGGGTGGGCGAAGGGCGAGCGGTATCTGCCCTCGCGGTGGATCGGGACCTTGCCCGTGCCGATCGAGGACTTCTCCTCGTCGCTCATGTCGGGCGGGAAGTCCGCCTCGGTCTGGATGACGGCGTAGTCGAGCGCGGAGGCGTCGGCCGCGAGGGGGGCGGCGGCATCACCCGCCGGCGGAGGCGTCGCGCTGGCAGCGGCGGCGCCGGCATCCGCGCCCCCGTCCGGCTTGTTCGGCTCGGCGAGGGCTGCCGCGGCGCCCCCGGCCGTCACCGGCATCGAGAAACCGATGCCTTCTGCCCCAAATCCATCTCCGGGCGCAGCCGCGGGGTGGGCGCTCAGCTTGTTCGCGAAGATCAGCACCCCGAGCACGGCCGCCACGACGATCGAGACGATCTGGAGTGCGCGGCTGGACTTCCCCCAACGCCGTGGTGTCGGTCGCTTGCGCCGCATGTGAGGGCGCGAGCCTACCCACCTATGGTCCGTTTCGCCAGAGGTTGGGCGGTTTCCGAGCGGCCCGGCTATAGTTCCGCCGATGGCCCGTCGGACCACCGCCCGTGCATGGATCGGCCTCGCCCTCCTCGTTTTCGGGGTGGCGGGCCCGGCCGGGTGCAAGAAGACCGAGCCCACGGCCGAGCCGGCGGCCAAGCTCGAGGCGGACGTGGTCCTCAGCGAGACCGCGCAGAAAGCCGCGGGGCTCCAGGTTGCCCCAGTGGCCTCGGCGCCGAAGCGCACCTCGGTCGTCGCGGCGGGGATCGTCGAGTTCTCCCCGAATCGGGTCGCCCGGGTGGGCCCCGTGGTGGAGGGTCGCGTCATCGCGCTCAAGGTCGACCCCGGCCAGCGCGTGAAGGCGGGGGAGATGCTCGCCGCCATGCAATCGGTGCAGGTCGGGCATGCGCGGGCCGACTACCTCGCCGCCCAAGTGCGCCAGCAGCAAGCCGACCGCGAGCGCGCGCGGCAGGAGATGCTCGCCGACGGCGGCGCCACGTCCACCCGGGACCTGCTCGCTGCCCAGACCGCGAAGGAGCTCGCGGACCTCGAGGCGCGGACCGCAGCCGAGCGCCTGCGGGCGGTCGGGGGGTACGCAGGGGACCTCGGTCTCGACGCCGGCGCGGCCACGTCTTCGGCGATCGCGCTCACCACGCCGCTCGGTGGCGTCGTGCTCGACGTGAACGCGCGCGTCGGGCAGCCGGTGAGCCCGAGCGACACGCTCTTCGTCGTCGGCGAGATCGACAAAGTCTGGCTCGTGGTGGACGTGTACGAGCGCGACCTCGCGAAGGTGCACGGCGGAGACGTCGTGCACGCGTCGGTCCTCGCGTACCCGGAGCGCGTCTTCGAGGGACGGGTCGACTACGTCGGCGGCATCGTCGATCCGGTGCGGCGCGCGGTGGCGGCGCGCATCGTGATCGACAACCCCGAGATGGTCCTGCGGCCCGGGATGAGCGTGACCGCGCGCGTGCTCCACGAGGACCCGACCACGGACGCCGGCGCGGGCGCGGCGGTTCTCTGGGTGAAGGCCACGGCGGTGACCCTCATCGACGGGCAACCGTTCGTCTTCGTCGAGAAGAAGCCCGGGAGCTACGAGCTCCGCGCGATCGAGCGGGGCGAGGAGGTCGAGGGCCAGGTCGAGGTGACGCGCGGCCTCGCCCCGAACGAGCCCGTCGTGACCGAAGGAACGTTCGTCCTCAAGAGCGAGCTCTTGAAGGAGCAAATGGGGAAGAACGATTAGCGCGCCATGATCGACCGTCTCATCGAGATTTCGATCAAGCAGCGGGCGCTCGTCTTCTTGATGTCGCTCATCTTCGCCGTCGTCGGCGGGTATGCGGCGACGCAGGTCCCGATCGACGCGGTCCCCGACGTCACGAACGTCCAGGTGCAGGTCATCACCGCCGCGCCCGCGCTCGGTCCGGTCGACGTCGAGCAATACGTGAGCTTCCCGGTCGAGACCGCGATGGCCGGAATCCCGGGCGTCACCGAGATCCGGAGCATGTCGCGCCCCGGCATCTCCGTCGTGACGGTCGTGTTCGACGACGCGACCGAGCTCTACTTCGCGCGCGAGCAGGTCAACCAGCGGCTCACGCTCGCCCGCGAGGCCGTGCCGGCCGAGTACGGGACGCCGGCGCTCGGCCCGATCTCGAGCGGTCTCGGCGAGGTCCTCCACTTCGAGGTCCGCAGCGAAGGGTGCGACGAGCGCGACGGCAAGAAGCTCCACCCCGAGCTCCCGTGCGTGCCGCTGATGGAGCGGCGGACGCTCCTCGATTGGGAGGTCGCGCCGCAGGTGAGGCTCGTGCCCGGCGTCGTCGAGGTGAACACGTTCGGCGGCGAGGCGAAGGCCGTCGAGATCGACCTCGATCCCGAGCGCATGCGCAACGCGCGCGTGGGCGTCGCCGAGGTGATCGCCGCGCTGGAGAAGAACCACCTCTCGGTCGGCGGCGCCTACATGGCGAAGGGCCGCGAGAACGTCACCATCCACGGCGAGGCGCGGATCAAGACGCCCGACGACTTGAACGACGTCGTCATCGAGAACCGCGGCGATCGCACGCCGCTCTACCTGAGGGATCTCGGGACCGCGACCTACGCGCCGAAGGTCCGCTACGGCGCGGTGACCCGTGACGGGCGCGGCGAGGCGGTCGTCGGCGTCGTCATGATGCTGATCGGCGCGAACTCGGGGGCGGTCGTCGACGGCGCGAAGCAGGAGCTCGCGACGATCCAGAAGGCGATGCCGCCGGGGGTCACGCTCGAGGTCTACTACGACCGCACCGCGCTCGTGCACCGCACGATCCACACGGTCTCGAAGAACCTGATCGAGGCGAGCATCCTCGTCGTCGTGGTGCTCTTCATCACGCTCGCGAACCTGCGCGCGGGCACCCTCGTCGCGCTCGCGATCCCGCTCGCTCTGCTCGGCGTCTTCCTCGGCATGTGGATCGGCGGGGTGTCGGGCAACCTCCTCAGCCTCGGCGCGATCGACTTCGGGCTCGTGGTCGACGGCGCGATCATCATCGTCGAGGCGGCGCAGCGGCACCTCGCGGAGAAGAGAACCGAGCTCGGGCGAACGCTCACCGACGAGGAGCGGCGCTCCGTCGTGCTCGCCGCCACGCGCGAGGTCCGCAGCGCCACCGCGTTCGGCGAGGCGATCATCGCGCTCGTCTACGTGCCGATCCTCGCGCTCCAGAGCGTCGAGGGGCGCATGTTCCGCCCGATGGCGCTGACCGTCATGTTCGCGCTCGCGGCGGCGTTCGTGCTGTCGCTCACCCTCGTCCCCGCGCTCGCGTCGCTGCTCCTCTCGCGCGACGCCACCGATCGGCCGAGCCCGTTCGTGCGCGTCGCCCAGCGCCTCTACGACCCCGCGCTCCACGCCGCCGTGCATCGCCCGCGGATGGTCGCGGCGGCGGCGATGCTCGCGCTCCTGGGCAGCATCGGCGTCTTCTCCCAGATGGGGCGCGAGTTCTTGCCCAAGCTGGACGAAGGCACGCTCGTCATCCCGTCGATTCGCCTGCCGTCGGTGTCGCTCGAAGAGTCGCTGCGCATGACCAACGAGGTCGAGAAAGCGCTCCTCGAGATCCCCGAGGTCACCAGCGTCGTCTGCCGCACGGGCCGCGCCGAGGTCGCCGTCGACCCGATGGGCATCAACATGACCGACATCTACGTGCTCCTGAAGCCGCACGAGGAGTGGACGTCGGTGAAGGATCGCGACGAGCTGATCGCCGCCGTCGACAAGAAGCTCACCGAGCGCGTGCCGGGGCTCGGCCTCGCCTACTCGCAGCCGATCGAGATGAACACGAACGACCTGCTCGCCGGGATCGAGTCGGACGTCGCGGTCCAGATCTACGGCCCCGATCTGACGGAGCTCCGCCAACGCGCGGAGCAGACCGCGCGCGTGCTGCGCGCGATCCCGGGCGCGACGGACGTCCGCGTCGAGCTCGTGGCGGGCGCGAACGTCTTGAACGTCGAGATCGACCGCCAAGCCGCGGCCCGCAACGGGTTGAACGCCGAGCAGGTGATGGATGCGGTGCGCGCGCTCGGCGGCGTCGAGGTCGGGACGGTGGTCGACGGGATCCAGCGGCTCGATCTCCAAGTGCGCTGGAGCGGCGCCGCCCGGCGCGACGTCGAGGCGATCCAATCCCTCCCCCTCCTGACGCCACGAGGCTCCCTCGTGCCGCTGGGTCAGGTCGCGAAGGTGTCGATCGGGCCGGGCCCGGCCGAGGTCAACCGCGAGCGCCTGTCGCGGCGCATCACCGTGCAGGCGAACGTCCGCGGGCGTGACCTCGCGTCCTTCGTCGAGACCGCCCAGGTCGAGGTCGACAAGCAGGTGAAGCTCCAGCCCGGCTACTGGACGGAGTGGGCGGGCGAGTACGAGCGCCTCTCGAGCGCGACGGCGCGTCTGCTCATCGTCGTTCCGATCGCGCTCGCGCTCATCGTCGTGCTGCTCGTCGCGACGTTCGGTCGCGCGGGGCCGGCGCTCCTGATCTTCCTCAACGTCCCCATCGCGGTCTCCGGCGGCATCTTCGCGCTCGCGCTCCGGCGGATGGACTTCAGCATCAGCGCCGGCGTCGGCATGATCGCGCTCTTCGGCGTCGCGGTCCTCAACGGGCTCGTGCTCGTGACGAGCATCGAGCGGCTTCGCGAGCACGGGAAGTCGGTCGAAGAGGCCGTCCTCGAGGGCGCCAAGACGCGCCTCCGTCCCGTGCTGACGACCGCGCTCGTCGCATCGCTCGGGTTCCTCCCGATGATGCTCGCCACGGGCGCCGGAGCGGAGGTGCAGCGCCCGCTCGCCACCGTCGTCGTCGGGGGCATCGTGAGCTCGACGCTCCTGACGCTCCTCGTCCTCCCGGCCGTCTACGGGTGGCTCTTCGCCAACAGCGCACCCCCGCCGCCGCCCACGCCCAAACCGGAGCCCACGCCGACCGGCGAGGGTGCCTGAGGCAGACGCGGGTGCGCCCTCAGCACGCGTTCCTCGCGCTCGCCCTCGCCGCCGTCCCCGCGTGCACGTCGCTCGGCGCGACGGCGCGCGCGGGCCGCGACGAGGTGGCCGCCGCCGAGGTCGTCCGCGCGGACGCGGCGCTCGCGGGGAGCCAGTGCCGCGCGCAGGCCGGCTACGAGTACTGGGAAGCGAGGCTCCTGCCCGGCAGCACCGCCCCCGCTTTCCCACTTTGGTACGAGCAGACGCTCGCCGACGGGAAGAAGCCATGGGCGGCGTACTGCGAGGCGCTCTCGGCGACGGGCGCCGTGTTCCACGCGGCGGTGCTCGCTCTCCGTGATTACGGCCGCGCGCTCGTCGCGCTGGCTGCGCGCGAGGACTTCGACGCCAGCGGGCTCACCAAGGCGGCCAACGGGATCGGCGCGATCGCGGCTTCGATCGACGCCACGAGCCCGGTCGCGGACGCGGCGAAGGCGGTGGCGGGTCCGGCGGCGGCCATCGCGACCCAGGTGGAGAAGCACGTCCGCGCGCAGCTCCTGCGGAAGCTCGTGGACGACGCCGCCCCGCACGTGCGGGCGCTGGTCGAAAAGCTGCAAGCGTACCTCGACGCGCTCGAGGCGCAGCGCGCGACCGGCGAGCACCACCGCGCGACGGTCGCGAAGCTGGTCGCGAAGCTCCCCTCCCCCACCGCCGATGCAGCGGCCACGTTCGATCTCGCGCGCGGCGGCGAGCGGCCATGGCTCCGCACGCAGCGGGTCCTCGCGCGCGATCGCGCGCTCCTCGGCCAGGCCGCCAAGGCCCACGACGCGCTCGCCATGGTACCGTTCACCGAGAAGCCACCGCCCGAGCTCGCGACCCAGCTCGACGCGCTCGAGACCGCGCTCACCGCCATCGCCGACGAACCGCCCGAGGACGACGAATGACGACCGTGCTCGACACCCTGCGTGCGGCCGACGATGCGCTCGTCGACTGGCTGCTCGACGCGACCCCCGAGAGCGACGAAGACCGCGCCGCGATGCGCGAGGTGCTCGCGCTCCGGACCAAGCTCGATCAGGCGATCAACCGGCTCGTGGGGGTGGCTCTGACCGACGCGGCAGCCGCGCTCGGCGACGAGGCAAAAGCCCTCGGCGAGGTCACGGAAGACCTGCAAAACGCGGAGCGCACGATCGACCGCGTCGGCGACGTGCTCCGCTGGGCCGGGATCGTGGTCGACGTGGCGAGCAAGCTGGTATCCTTGCTGCCGTGAGGCTCCCCTCCTTGCTCTTCGCCGCGGCGGCGGTCGCCGCATGCGGGCTCGAGTCCGCCGGCCAAGCGCCGAGCGACGGGGGCGACCTGAACGACGCCGGTGCCCCCGACGTGACCATCGACCGTGGGAGCGGGGTCACGGAAGCCGGCGTGAAGTGCGCGTGCGTCCCCGCCCTCGCCGTCGGCTGGAGCTGGATCGCCTACCAGCGCGACGGCACCTCGCCCTGCACCGGCGACTACGCGGCGGCGAACCCGCGCGTCGCGGTCGAAGCGAGCGGCGCCCCGGCCACGTGCGGGTGCACCTGCAACGGAGGCTCCGGCGCGACCTGCACCGTGACCGCGAGCGTGAACCTCTGGCAGAACGCCGCCTGCGTCGGAAACCCGGACGCGACGTTCACGACGAACGGCGGAGCGTGCTTCGACAACGGCGACTTCGATCGCACGGGGCTCGGCATCGGCGTGAAGGCCACGGCCACGCCCAACGTGACGCTCGCGACCTGCAATGCCCCCACCGTGACGAAGAACGTCCCCGCGGCGGACCTCCACACCGGCGGCGCCTGTCCCTTCGTCGGCACCGAGGGCAAGGGCTGCGGCGGCACCGACGCCTGCGTGCCCGACCCGCCGTCGGGCTTCTCGATCTGCGTCCTCAACGACGCGCCGAACGCGACCTGCCCGGCGGGGTACGGCACGAAGCACGTCGTGGGAACGGCCTCGGCGGACACGCGCGACTGCGGCCCCACCTGCACGTGCACCCCCGCGCCGACGTGCACGGGCCAAGGTCAGTTCCACACCGACCCCGGTTGCGCCGGGAACAAGAAGGACGGCCTCGCGTTCGCGATGGACGGCGCCTGCCACGGCATCGCGCTCTCGGGGATCACCGCGCACTCGATGAGCACGACGACGACCGTCACGCAGACGTGCAACCCGACCGGCTACAAGCCGACCGGCGAGATTGGCGTCACGGGCGGGTACACGATCTGCTGCCCGTGACGCGGGTCACGGGGCGTACTTCTGGATCAGCGGCCCGAGCGCCGCGTCGGTCTGCTTCTGCGCGGCATCGCCGCCGACGTTCGTCGTCACCATGAAGCCGACGTTCTTCGCCGGCGCGAGCCAGACGACCGCGTAGTTCATCGTGTTGCTGCCCGCGTGCGTGAGGATCGGACCGCCGGCCCACGGGCGCGTCCCGGTGCCCCAACCCGCCGCGTAGGTTCCACCCGACGGCGGCGTGTGGAGCCGCTGGAGCGTCGCCGCCTTCAGCAGGCGATCTTCGCCCCGCTCGCCCGCGAGGTGGAGCGAGAGGAACTTCCCCCAGTCGCGCAGGCTGCAGTGGACCGTGCCCGCCGGACCGAGCCCGCGCGGGTTGTCCGCGCTCGGTCCGGGAGCGACCGGGACGGGCGGCGTGCCCGGTTGGTGCGCCCACGGCTGATCGACGACGTTCGCCGAGCCCGCGGCGCCGAAGCCGCACGTGCCCATGCCGAGCGGCGCGAAGAGGCGCGCCTGGATGAGCTCCTCCCACGTCTTCCCCCAACGCTTCTCGAGCGCGGCGCCGACGAACATGTAGCCGGCGTTCGAATACGTGTAGGTTCCAATCGCTTGCGCCGGGGGCAGCGCGAGCATCGCGAGCACGGCCTTGGTCAACGCGGCCGGGTTCGCGCCATCGGCCCACAGCTGGCTCCAGATCGGGGGCGGCACGTCGGCCGGAGCGCCGCCACGATGGCGGAGCAGGTCCTCGATCGTCACGTTCGCCCACCCGGGATCGAGCGTGGCGCCGGTGAAGACGTCGGGGAGCTTCGTCTCGAAGGCGAGCTTCCCTTCCTCCACCGCGATCCCGAGGAGCGTCGCCGTCATCGCCTTCGTGTCGGAGCCGAGGTGCCACTCGTCCTCGAGCCCGACCGGCGTCGGATCGCCTTGCTTGCGAACGCCGGTCGCGCCGAGCGCGACGAGCTGATCGCCGCGAACGACGGCGCCGCCCATCCCGGGGAGCCCGCCCTGGGCACGGAAGGGCTCGAGCGTGGCGGAGACGTCGTCGTACGAGGGAGCGGCCGCGTCGGCGTCGAGGGCGCCCGCGTCCGTGGGAGCGGAAGGAGTCACGCTGGCGGGAGCGCACGCCACCAAAAGCGACCCGGCGAGAACGAGGCTGGAGCGAGCCACTCAGCCACCCAGGGTCGAGCGAGCGATCACGATCCGCTGCACTTCGCTCGTCCCCTCGTAGATCGTCGTCACGCGCACGTCGCGCAGGTGACGCTCCACCGGGAACTCGCGGATGTAGCCGTAGCCGCCGTGGATCTGCACCGCTTCGTTGCAGATGCGGACCGCCGCCTCCGACGCGAAGAGCTTCGCCATCGACGCTTCGCGCGAGAAGGGCACGCCCTTCTCTTTCATCGTCGCCGCTCGCATCGCGAGCAGGTGCGCCGCGTCCAGCTCGGTCTTCATGTCGGCGAGCTTCCACTGGATCGCCTGGAAGTCGGCGATGGACTTGCCGAACTGCTTGCGGTCCTTCGCGTACTCCACGCTCCGCTCGAGCGCGGCGCGCGCGATGCCGATCGCCTGCGAGCTGATGCCGATGCGGCCACCGTCGAGCGCCATCATCGCGATCCGGAAGCCCTGGTTCAGCTCGCCGAGGAGCGCGGTCTTCGGCACGCGGCACCCGTCGAACTCGAGAGCGACGGTGTTGGACCCGCGGATGCCCATCTTGTCCTCGGCCTTGCCGATCTTCAGTCCCTTGGTCCCGCCCTCGACGAGAAGGCACGAGATGCCGCGCGTGCCGGGGTGCTTCTCCTTGTCCCCCGTGCGGGCCCAGACGACGAACACGCCCGCGTGGGCGCCGCTCGTGATCCACTGCTTCGCGCCGTCGATGACCCAGGAGTCGCCGTCTTCGCGCGCGACCGTGCGCATCGAGCCGGGATCGCTCCCCGCCTCCGGCTCGCTCAGCGCGAACGAGCCCGCCGCGTACTCGCCGCTCGCGAGCTTGGGGCAGTAGGCCTGCTTCTGCGCTTCGCTCCCGAACTTCGCGATGACCTCGCCGACCATGTTGGTGACGGCCATCGTCACCGCAGTGGACGCACAGGCCTTCGCGACCTCCTGCATCGCGAGCGCGTAGGAGACCACGCCGGCTTCGGCGCCTCCGAGCGCGCCGGGCACGTTGACCGCCATGAGCCCGAGGTCGGCGAGCCCCTTCAGGATCTCGCGCGGGAACTTCTCCTTCGCGTCGATCTCGGCCGCCTGCGGCGCGATGACCTTGGTGGCGTAGTCGCGCGCCGACTTCTGAACGAGGGCTTGGGTCTCGGTGAGCTCGAAGTCCATGTCAGATCCCGAAGGTGACCTTGGCCGCGTACGACCCGGGGCTCGGCATCTTCATGCCCTTCACCGCGTCCACGATGCAGTCGATCTTGGCGGCGCCTTCCTTCGTCGTCGTGGAGACGCCCGCGGCGACGACCTTGCCCTCTTTCCCCGAAGGCTCGACGTACGCCGTGACGGTGAACTGGGCGCCGTTCGTGCCGTCGGTGCACTTCTCGAGCGCTTCTTTGTGCTTTCCGATCGACGCGGCCGCCTTGTCGGCCGGCCAATCGAACGCGCCGCGCACGTTCTGATCGAGGTCGAAGCCGTAGCCCTTGTAGCGGACCTCGGCCTCGCCGCCGTCCGGGATGGGCCACTGGGCGGCGGTGACCGCGTCGAGCAGGCACTTCTCGGCCGCGTAGTCGCCGAGCGTCGACTGCTCGAAGTACGTCCACTTCACCTTGCCGTCGGTCCCGACGCGGACGAAGAAGCTCACGTCGCCCGCGACGAAGCTGAGCCGCTTCTGGGCGGACTTGCGGCACGCCTCGAACGCGCTGCCCAGCCCGACGAACGTCTTCTGGGTCGCCTTGTCGTCGATCGTGCCGAGCTCGCTCGCCACTCGGATCTTCGGGCCGGTCGAGGTCGCGGTCGTGGTGGGCTGCGGATCGGGCGCCTTCACCGGCTCTTCGTGACCGCCGCACGCGCCGAGCGCGAGGGCGAAGACTGGGACGACGGCGAGATACTTGTACTTTACCATGATCAGCCCTTGAGAAGGTTGGCGGCGATGACGATGCGTTGAATCTCGCTCGTCCCTTCGTAGATCTCGGTGATGCGCGCGTCGCGGTAGTGCCGCTCCGGCGGGTACTCGGTGGAGTACCCGTAGCCGCCGAAGATCTGGATCGCCTTGTGGGCGACGCGCGTGGCGGTCTCGCTCGCGTAGAGCTTGGCCTGCGCGCTCTCGCTCGAGTGGCGCACGCCCTTGTCCTTCATCGCGGCCGCGCGCCACGTGAGCAAGCGCGCGGCGTCGAGCTGGACCGCCATGTCCGCGATCATGAACTGGATGGCCTGGTGCTTGTCGATCGTGACGCCGAAGCTCTTGCGCTCCTTGGAGTACGCGACCGCCGCCTCGAGCGCGGCGCGCGCGATGCCGAGCGCCTGCGCGGCGATGCCGATGCGGCCGCCGTCGAGCGTGGCCATCGCGACCTTGAAGCCCTCGCCCGGCTTGCCGACGACGTGTGCATCGGGGACGAAGCAGCTCTCGAAGAACACGGTGCAGGAGTGCGCCCCGTGGATGCCGAGCTTGTGGTCGCGCGCGTTCTGCGTGTAACCGGCGGCGCCCTTGGGCACGAGAAACGCGGTGTGCTTGACCTTGCCGTCCGCGGCCTTGTCGGTGACGGCGAACACGATGATCCAGTCGGCGTGGGGGCCGTTCGTGATCCAGTTCTTGGCGCCGTTCAGGACCCAACCGCCCTCCTTCTTGACGCCGGTCGTCACCATCGTCTGGGCGTCCGACCCGCTCATCGGCTCGGTGAGGCCGAAGCACCCGAGCTTCTTGCCGCTCGCGACCTCGCTCAGGATCGTCTTCTTCTGCTCCTCGGTCCCGAACTTGGTGACCGGATCGCAGAAGAGCGAGTTGTTCACGCTCATGATGACGCCGGTCGACGCACAGGCGGCGCTGATCTCTTCCATGGCGATCGCGTAGCTGACGGCGTCCATGCCGCCGCCGCCGTACTCGGTCGGGACCATCATCCCGAGGAACCCGAGCTCGGCCATGCGCTTCACGATCTCGTCGGGGAAGCGGCTCTCCTTGTCGATCGCGGCGGCCTTCGGCGCCACCTCGCGGGTGGCGAAATCGCGCGCAGTGTCGCGGATCATCCGCTGCTCTTCGGTGAGATCGAAGTCCATGGCACCCCTCTTTACAGCCCTCGTCGCCGTCCTTCAATCCCCGCCAGGGCCGAGCGCCAGGTCCACGAGCTCGCGCCACACCAGCGGCGCCCGCGGTGCGCCCCCGTGGGAGACGACCACGTACTCCCCGAGCAGCGCGAGGTACATGAGCTGGCTCCGCCGAGCCGCTCGGCTCCGCTCGACACCGCCCGCGACGAGCAGGTCCCGCACGTAGTCCACGCGGCGGGCGTCCACCCGCTCCAGGGCCTGCCGCACCTTCCCATCGCGGGCGCCCCACGCCCGGATGGCCTGCTCGATCGGCGCCGCGTTCGGGTGCTTCACCGTCACCTCGAGGAGCCGGAGGAGGCGCTCCCGCGGCGCCCCTTTCACCCCGTCGACGAGCGCGATGACCTGCGAGGTCGCCATGCGCTCCCACTCGGCGAGGATGCTCGTCAGGAGCGCCGCCCGGTCGGCGAAGTGCCAATAGAAGCTGCCCTTCGTCACGCCGAGCTCGACCGCCAACGGCTCCACCCGCACGCCGTCGGCGCCCCGCCGGGCCAGCACGCGGAAGGCCGCTCGCACCCAATCGTCGGCGGACTTGGCGGGGCGGCGGCGATTCACGACCCCACCATACGCCACCGTATGGACTTTCACCAGCCGCGCCCTAGGATCGGACCATACGCAACCGTATGGAGGCGCCATGAACATCGACACCCTCGTCACGACGGCATGCCTGGTCGCGTTGGCGATCTTCCACTCGGCGCTCGGGGAGGCGAAGCTCGTCGGGCCGCTCCTGCGCGCGCCCCTCCCCGTGCTCCCGTTGGGGGCATCGTTCGCGCGGCGCACGCTGCGCTTGGCGTGGCACCTCACGAGCGTCGCGTGGGTCGCGCTCGCCGTCAGCCTGTGGGTCGCGCCGACCACGGCCTGGGTCGTCGGGGTCCTGCTCCTGCTCTCGGGCGCGGCGACCTTGATCGGGGTGCGGGGCAGACACTTCGCATGGGCGCTCTTCGTCACCGGTGGGTTGAGCGCGTTGCACCGGTACCAAACCGGCGCCACGCCGGCGTGGCTCGCTTGGGCGGGCGCGAGCGTCGCCGCCGCGATTGGCGCTCTTCACGTGGGCTGGGCGCTGGGCCTCCGGTGGGGACGGGACGCCGTGATCCCTCAACGCGACGGTCGTCCGACGTTCCGCCCGGGGCGCGGTGCGACCCTGCTCGTGGCGGGCGCCCTCGCCGGCCTCGCGGCGGTGTTCCTGGCGCTCGGCGGCGTCGTCACGCTCCCCGGCGCCTCCATCTTGGCGCTCGTCGCGGCGCTCGTGTTCGCCGCGCGCACGGTCGGTGACTTCCGTCACGTGGGCTTGTTCCGGCGCCCCACCACCGACGCGTTCGCGCGCAACGACGCGGCGCTCTACACGCCGCTCTGCTTCGCCCTCGCCGCGGCGCTGGTCTGGCTGCGCTGAGCCCCGTCAATCCGTCAGCACGCGCGCCAGCTTCATCCCGGCCCCGATCACGCCCGCCACGCTCGGGAACCCCGACGTCGCGTTCACGGACCAGAGGTTCTCGAGCGCCGTCTGTCGCGGCCCACGACCGAACCCCACGTTCGCGGGCGTGAGCGCGGAGCCGTAGGCGTTCCCCTCGGGCGCGAAACAGAAGCGCTCGTTCGTCGCCGGGGTGCCCATCACGCGGACGGAGAGGTGCTGGCGCAAGCCGGGCACGTACTCGCGCTCGAGGACGTCGAGGATCGTCTCGCGGACCGCCTTCTTCTCCCGGTTGTAGGCGCGCCGATCCTCGCGCCGCAGCCGCGCCCAGCGCGCCCAGTCGCAGCTCGTGGCGACCTCGAGGATCTGCTCGCCTTCGGGGCACAGCCCGGGCGCCCCGGAGTGGAGCGTGGGCGTCGAGAGGAACAGCCACGGCTGCGACAGATCGTGGCGCAGACCCTGATCGTCGTAGATGCGATCGACGTCGGCGTGCGGGTAGTGCCAGACGTTGTGCGAGCCGAAGCCGTGCGCGCGGAGGTCCAGCCCCTTCACCGCGAGGTAGAGCGTGATCGTCCCGGCGGAGTACGCGTAGCGGAGCGGCGCGCCGAAGAGCGAGGGCATCGCCGCGAGCTCCGCCGTGCGCTTCGGATCGATGTTCGAGACGTAACGCTTCGCCGTGAAGCGCTGTCCGCCCTTCGTCGTGACCCCGGCGACGCGCCCGTGCTCGACGTGGATGCGCTCGACCTCGTGCTCGTAGAGGATCGCGCAGCCGGGCGAGCGCGTGATGGCGCCGGCGACCGCTTCGACGAAGTGGAAGTAGTGGCGCTCGGGGTAGTAGGCGCCGCGGTCGTAGCTCGCGACGAGCGCCACGTGGAGCAGGAGCGACACGTCGCGCGGAGGCAGGAGGTAGTCGCCACATTGGCCCGCGAGCACGGCCCGCAGGAGCGGCGGCATCCGCACGTGGTCGTACAGGTCGCCGAGCGTCCACCGGAGGTACCGGAGGAGGTGCCGGAAACGGACCACGCTTCCGAGCGCACGGAGATCGATCTTGGAGGGGAGCTCGTCGAGGCGTTCGAGCTCGTCGGCGATGGCGCGGACGATGCGGAAGTAGTCTCGGAGCGCCTCTGCGGCCTCGGGGTAGCGGCGAATGAGTCGGTCGCGCGACTTCTCGAGCCCGTTCGGGATCCGATGCCGCGCGCCCCCGACCACGACGTGGTCGAAGCCCTCCGGATCGAGGCGATGGAACTTCACGTCGTCGACGAGATCGAGCTCGGAGAGCAAGCGATGGATGGTCTCGCCTTCACCGCACGAGAAGACGTAGTGCACCTGCGCGCAGAAGCGGTAGGCGCCGACGCGAAACGAGTGGGCGTAGCCGCCGGGGACGTCGTGCGCCTCGAGCACCAGGACGCGCCGCCCCGATCGGGCCAGCAACGCCGCCACGGTGAGACCACCCATCCCACCACCCATCACCAGATCGTCGAACTCCGTCGGAATCTCCGCCATCGCGCGCAGGTTATCGGAAGACGGAGCGCGCCGTCGTCCCATCGTGGGACGCACCGAAAAATTCGATCGACGGTCGATGATCCGTTCTCCGCACCACAGCCACTCTCAGAACGAGGTGCCCGATGACCACCATGACCGACGACTTCGACGACGAAGCTCCGACCCTCCCCGGGTTCACCCATCAGGGCCGCGTCCGCGGCGCGCGCGTGCTGCTCGCCGAGGACGACGACGCGATGCGAACGCTCGTGACCGAGGTGCTCCAAGCCGACGGCCGCGAGGTCGTGGCCGTGGCGGACGGCGACGAGCTGCTCGATGCGCTGACCGACGAGCCCTACGACGTGATCGTGACCGATCACCGGATGCCGCGCGGCGATGGGATCGACGTGATCGCCGCGCTGCGGGCCGCGGGATCGGAGACCCCGATCCTCCTCATCACCGGCCACGCGGACGACGAGCTTCGACAGCGCGCGGACGATCTCGAGACGATGGTCATGTACAAGCCGTTTCCGCTCCCGGCGTTCCGCGCCGCGGTGGACGTCCTCATCTCCCTCCGACCGCGATGAACGGCGGGCACGCGATGTTGGCCGAACGAGAGCCCCTCGGGTTGGAGGACCGGTTCACGCAAGCGGCGATGGCCGTCGGCGAGCGTGGCGCGTTGCCCCTCGCGCTCGGCCTCCTCGCCCTCGTCGCGGTCGCCGACGTCCTCACCGGCGATCAGGTGCTGTTCACCCTGTTCTATCTCGTCCCGATCGGGATCGTCGCGTGGGCGCGCGGGCGGGCTGCCACGGCGGCCGTCGTCGCGCTGTCGGCCTTCGCCTCGGGCGGCGTCGGGCTCGTGCTGTCGCGCCACGAGCACGTCACGCAGCTCGCGTACGCGGTGTGGAACGGTGCGATGGAGCTCGGCGTGTTCGTCGCGTTCGGCTGGGCGATCATGCGCCTGCGGCGACGGCTCGCCGTCGAGACCGAGCTCCGGCGGAGCGCGCTCGACCAGCTCCGTCACGCGGAGCGACTCAACACCGTCGGAAAGCTCGCGTCGGGGTTGGCCCACGAGCTCGGCACGCCGCTCAACGTCGTCGCGGGGCGCGCTCACCTGATCGCGGCAGGCCGCCTCGATGCCGAGGGCGTGAAGCGCTCCGCGCGCATCATCGCGGAGCAGTCGGGGCGGATGGCGGTCCTCGTACGCCAGCTCCTCACGTTCGCGCGACGGGGAGGCGTCGAGACGGCCCCGGTCGAGCTCGATGCGCTCGCGCGCGAGGCGACCGAGCTCCTGGAGCCGATCGCGAAGCCGAAGCACGTCGAGCTTCGCCTCGCCGGCGAACCGGTCGTGGCGCGCGCCAACCGCGCCGAGCTCATGCAGGTCCTGACGAACTTGGTCGCGAACGCGGTCGACGCGATGCCCCGCGGCGGGGCGGTGACGTTGACGGCCCGCACCGAGAGCGCGCACCTGCCCGAGGTCGCCGGCGCCGGGGTTCGCCAGTGGGCCGTCATCGAGGTCGCCGACGAAGGGAGCGGGATCGCAGCCGCGGTTCTCCCGCGCATCTTCGACCCCTTCTTCACGACGAAGGACATCGGCGAAGGCACGGGGCTAGGGCTCGCGATCGTCTTCGGCATCGTGCGCGACCACGGGGGAGCGATTCGGGTGGAGAGTCGCATCGGCCAAGGCACGACGTTTCGTGTCTACTTGCCTGCCTGCCAATCGCCGGCGCGGTGACTGATGGAGCATGAGGCTCCTTCTTCTATTCGGGTGCGCGTGGATGGTGGTGACGGGCTGCGGTGGCTCCGACGGTGGAGTGATCTCCGGGGGCGACGGCGGCTCACCGGACGCGGCGGTGGACGCCAGCAACGATGCCGCCGGCACGGACGCGGCGCCGGACGGCACCGTCGACGACGCAGGGCTCCCCTGCCCCGGCGCATCGATCCTGCACCCCTCGGACGGCGAGACGCGCGGCATGGGGACCAACGTTCCGTTCGTCGGGAACGCGCGCGACGCGACGTGCAAGCCGATCACGGACGGGAACCTCGTCTGGAAGGACAGCCTCGGCGGACAGATCGGGACGGGGGGCACCTTCAACTACGCGTTCCCGACGAAGGGCACGCGCACGGTCACGCTCACCGCCAACGGGACGATCACGGCGAGCATCACGCTGACGATCGACTGACGTCACGGACATGCGGTGCTCGCGACGCAGATCGGCGTGCTCCCCCCCGCGATCCCGGGGCAGCACGTCGCCGTCCCGAGCGCGCGCTGGCAGTCCGCCGTGCACGGGCACTTCGTGCACGGCGTGGCGGGCGCATAGCGCGCGCACTTCCCGCCCGCGCACACCTCGTCCGGCGCGCACACGACGCCGCACGCGCCGCAATACGGCACGCCGGCCGCCAAGTCGACGCACGACGTCCGCCCGCTCACGTCGCACGGCGTGAGACCCGCGCCGCAGGCTCCGGTCCCGCACGTGCTCTGTTCGCACTTCGTGCCGGCTCCGCACGGCGTCGCGTTGCAGCCCCCGCAGTGATCGGGATCGCTCGCGAGCGGGAGACACGAGGGGCCGCAGGCGGTGAAGGTCGGCAGACACGTGCACGCTCCGGCGGCGCAGTAAGCCCAGTGCTGGCAGCTGCGCGTGCAGGTCCCGCAGTGATCGGGATCGTTCGCGAGGTCGACGCACGTTCCGCCGCAGTCGGTGAGCCCGCACGGGCAGCCGCCGTCGGTGCACGCGGCGTCGCTCCCGCGGCCCGCGTCGGTCACGTCGAGACCTGCTTCGGGCGGGAGGAGCTCGAGCGGCGCCGTCGAGCCGCAGCCCGAGACCAGGAGGAGCACCGCGCCGACGAAGGAAGGTCTCGCGCTCATCGCGCCAGCGCTGCCGCCTCGTCGCGCGCGAAGCCGCGCGGGTACGCGGCGAGGTAGGCGCGAGCTTCCTTCACCGCAGCGTCGTGCGCGCCCGATTGCTCCAGCGCGCGGAAGCGCTCGGCGTGAGCGCCTTGCGCCAACGGCGATGCCGGGTACTTCGCGAGGAGCTCGTCCAGGAGCGCGAGCGCGCGCTTGGAGTCACCTTGGCGCCGAGCGTCGATCGCGCTCTGGAGGAGCCGGTTCTGCTCGCCCAGCGCGCTCGCGCCCGATGCCGTCGGCGCCGCGGTGGGGGCGGTGACCGAGCGCCCTCCGGAGGTCGCCGCGCTCGCGGGCGGCGCGGCGGGCACCGTCGACGTGGGGATCACGACCGCGGGCGCCACGACGGGCCACCCGGCGCCGGCCGCGAGCACGACCAGCTCGCCGGTGGGCGTGCGGAGCCGAACGCTGCCCTCCTCGACCGCGACGTGGAGCTCGCCCGCGCCGCGATCGACGTCGACCGTGAACGAAGCGCGCTCGTCGATCTCGATCAGCGCGCCGAGCAGCGCGACCGACGCATGCTTCCCGACGCCGAGCGCAGGGACGAAGACCGCAACCTTCCCGGCCTCGACCGTCGCGGACGTCGCATCGTCGACGTGCACGCCCGATGCCGGCGCGAGCTCGAGGGTCAGGCCTGCCGGCGTCGCGACGCGCGCGCGGCTCGTCGGCGACGTCGTGACGCGATCTCCCGTAGCGAGCGGATCGCCAGCGGCGCCCACCAACGCCGCCGCACCCTCGTGAACGTGAAAGCTCTCGCCCTCGACGGCGTACGCCGTCGCGACGGTCACGGCGGGCGCCACTGCCACGCCGGCGTCATGATGCACGACGCGCCACGCGACCAGGACGACCACCGCGGCGGCCGCGAGCGCCCCGAAGAGCGCGGCCGCCCGACGCCGACGGCGGCGCTCCGCCGCCGCGGTGACGATCGTCGCACCGAGCGCCGGAACGAGCTCGTCGCGCCGCTCGCGCTGCGTCCGTGCATCCTCGACGGGGAGCGGTTCGTCCGCCAGCGCGCGCAAGAGGTCTTCGCCCTCGTCGCTCATGACTCCCCTCCTTCCGCGCCTTCGACGGCCCGCGTCCGATTCATGCGCTCGACGAGCTCGCGCCGGCCGCGGGAAAGCCGTGTCTGCGCCGCCGCGACCGAGACGCCGGTGAGCGCGGCGATCTCGGCGAGGTCGTGCCCGAGGAGATCGTGGAGCACGAGCGCTTCGACTTTGTCCTCCGCGAGCTCGGCCAGACACGCGCGCACCTTCGCGAGGTCGAGCCGCGCGGCGGCGTGGTCCGACGCGGCGCCGCTCCGCTCCGTGTCGAGGACGGCGCTTCGATCGATCACCCGCCGCTCGCGACGCCGCGAGCGGATCACGTTCAACGCGACGTGACACGCGATCGCCGAAGCCCACGTCGCGAGGCTCGAGCCGCCGCCGTACTTTCCCCGGACGATCGAACGGACGATTTGCTCGAACGCGCTCTGGACGTGATCGTCGTGCTCGGGCTCGCGCCGCCCGAGCACGCGCACGATCGCCCGATCGACGGCCGGAAAGAGGTGGTCGTAGAGCGCACCCGCCGTCGCGGCATCACCCGCGCGAACGCCACGCACGAGCTCCTCGGTGGGGATCGGCGCCGCCGCGCCCGAAGCGGGCACGAGGTGGAGCAAGGGACGCCGGGCCGGTTCCGCCATTCTCCCCCACAGTAACCGCACCCCGAAACGCCAGGCAGTCACGGCGCGATCCGCAGGCCGAAGAGGAAGACGGGGGTGACCGCGGGAAACGCTGCGACCTCCACGCCCCTCACCTCCACGGGTACGCGGAGGTGTGCTTCCACGTCCGCGCCGACGAAGAGCGCGACGCCGGCGGCCAATCTCAGCGCGACCTCCACTCCCGTGCGCGCGAGCCCGACGACGAGCGCGCTCGCGTCCGTCTCGCCCCCAGCGTCGACCCCCGCGCGCAGCCAGGCGAACCCGAACCCGACCCGCACCGCGAGCCGGACCACGCCGACGTGGAGCGCGGCGCCCGCGCCGAGGGTCGCGGCGACGCTCTGCGCGGAGAGCCCGAGGCCATCGGTGGGGCGGGCGCTCCCGCGTCCGTCCGCCTCGACGAAGCCCCACGGGCGCGGGCTCCACGCGACGCGGAGCATGCCCCCGATGCGCCACGACCCTTCGTCGAGCGCCGGGCCGACGAAGGGCGCCACGTCGAGCGCAATCGGCCGCGCCCGCGGCGGAGCAGCAGCGACGGGAGGAGGCGGGCTCGGCGGAGGCGGCTTCGGAGGCGGTTCGGCCGGTGGCGAAGCCGCTGCAGTGGCGCGCGCGTCCCCGACGAGGAGCGCGACGACGAGCCCGAGCGCGCGAAAGCGCTCGACCATCGCGTCGGTCGCGCCGAACCGAACGTCGTCCTCGCGGACCGCGCTCCCCATCACGACGCGCACGTGCGCGGCGAGGTGCTCGTCGCTCGCCCAAGTCACCGTGGCGACGGCGGCGGCCTGCGCTGGACCGAGCGTGCAACCGCCACCGACGACGGCGCGGCTGCACGTCTCGAGCAGCGCCGCGGTCAGCGCTTCGGTGTCGGGAGCGATCTCGACGGCGACCGCCGCATCCATGAGCCCAACCTACCGCCGATGGCTCGTCGACGGCGTGCGATCACGAGGCCCCCGACGAAGACCACGCCAGCGAGCGCGCCATCGCCACCGGCGCGAGGTGCCGCGCGACAGCTGCATCCCTCCGCTCCCGTGGCGCCGGGGTCCGTCGGAGCGGCGGCGTCGCCCGCGGCGCCGTCGCTGGAGGACGCGTCTCCCGTGGACGCCGCGTCCGGAGCCCCCGCGTCGGGGAGCGACGGGATGACGGGCATCGTGCGGCGCCGGTAGTAGACCTGATAGCTGCCGCCGCGATTGTCGATCCAGATCACGTGCGCGTACCCCGGCGTGACGGCGTCGAGCGGCGTCGAAGAGTCGCCCGCGACTCCGGTGGAGACTTGCTCTTCGTCGGCCCAGCTCTTCCCGGCGTCGACGGTGTGGCGGTAGTAGATCTCGCGGTTCGCGGGGTTGCGGTCGTCGTGCCAGACGAGGAACGCCGCGTTTCCCCACCCGATGATCGAGCCGTGGTCGGACGCGTTGGCCGACGTCGTGAGCCGGATCGGAGGATTCCAGGTCGCCCCATCGTCGGGCGAGGTGATCGCGAACAGCTTCGAGCCCGTCTCGTTCGCGACGTCGACGTTGTAGTTGATGATCACGTTCGAGGCGCCCGCGACCGCGATGTCGTTCCGACCCGCGAAGTAGGTGCCCCCGTTCGCGACGTTCACGATCGACTTCCACGTCTTTCCCCCGTCGAGCGAGCGCACGTGGAAGACGTCGGGGCACTTGGGGAACGTCGTGGTGCCGGGCTTGCAGGGGCCGTTGCTCCCGCGGTCGTCCCAGATCGTCACGTGGACGCTGTCACCGCGCGCGGCGATCTGCGGGCGCTCGGCGCCGAAGATGCCGGTCGACTTCGCGATGACCACCTCGGGCTCCCACGTGTCCCCACGATCGGTCGAGCGCAGGTAGTACGTGTCCCAGGCGTTGGAGCGGAAGTCCATCCAGACGAGGTGGAGCCGGTTCTGCGCGTACGCGAGCGAAACGCGATAGGCACCGCTCGGCGTCGTCAGCTGCTTCGGCGGATCCCAGCTGGTCCCGCCGTCGCGCGAGCGCAGCAGCCAGATGCTCCCGAGGTCACGCGAGCAGCACCAGTCGCTCACGTTCTTCTGGTTCGCCAGGTACACGACCCAGACGTCGTTCCCGTCGGCCACGATCGGATCGGTGAGATGAAGCGTGCCGCCCCCGAGGAGCTTGGGCGAGCTCCACGTCGCACCTTCGTCGAGCGAGCGCCGGTAGCTGATGTCCGACGCGCCGTAGATCAGGTGCAGCGTCTTCCCGGACGCCGCGATCCCCTCGCCGTAGACGTCGTAGTTGGTGGCCGTGAGCGGTGTCTCCGGACCCCAGTCCGCGGCGAGGACCGGGCTCGCGGCGAGGAGAAGCGCGGACGAAATGAAGAAGGAGCGGAGAAGTCTCATCTCCCCTTTCGTCACCGCTCCCGCGAACGCCAGGCAGCCGGACGGCGATTTCTTCGCGAGTCGTCAGCCGCAGGTGCAGTCGCGGCACCCGGACTTCGCGCAGGACCCGCAGGCCGAGATCACCCCGCGCCGCAGGGCTTCCCGCGCGCGAAAGACGCGGACGGCGGCGTTGTTGCTGGTGATGCCGCTCTTCTGCGCGAGCTCCGCGACCTTCGCGCCATCGACCTCGACCGCAGCGAGCGCCTCCGCGTACTCGGGCTTCAGCCCTTCCGCCACCCGGAGCACGCAGCGGCACACGCTCGCCGGGCGATGCTCGATCGCATCCACCCGGTCGTCGAGCTCGGCCGCGAGCTCGTCGAGCACCCGCGACTCCGTCGCGCGGCGGCGATGGCGGTCGACGATGGCGTTGCGGAGGGCCCGGTAGAACCACGCGACGACCGCGTCCTCGTCCCGGAGCTCTCCCGCGTGCTCGACCGCGCGCGCGAAGGCCGCCTGCACCAGATCTTCGGCCAGCGCGCCGTCGCCGACGCGCCGCGCGACGAACGCGAGGAAGTCGGGCCGACGCTGCGCCAGAGTCTCGAGGGGAGTGGTCATCGCGCTCCCCCCAGAGTGAGCCCGCGGCCGAACCTCCGCAAGTGGAGCGAGCTCAAGAGCACCGAGACGCTGGAGAGCGACATCGCCGCGCTCGCGATCACGGGCGAGAGCGACCACCCGGTCCAGGGGAAGAGGACCCCCGCCGCGAGCGGGATGCCGAGCACGTTGTAGGCGAACGCCCAGAAGAAGTTCCTCCGGATCGTGCGCATCGTCGCGCGCGCGAGGCCGAGCGCCACCGGGAGCCGGTCGATGCCGCCGCCGAGGAGTGCGACGTCCGCCGAGGCGACGGCGACGTCCGAGCCGCTGCCGATCGCGATCCCGACGTCGGCGGCGGCGAGCGCGGGGGCGTCGTTCACCCCGTCGCCGACCATCGCGATCACTGCGCCCGGCGAGCGCGCCCGCGCGCGCTCGACCGCGTGCGCCTTGTCTTCGGGCAGCACCTCGGCGAGCACCTCGTCGATGCCGAGCGCGTCCGAGACCGCGCGCGCAGCTTCGGCGCGGTCGCCGGTGACGAGCGCGACGCTGCGGCCATCGGCGCGGAGCGCGTCCAGCACCGCCCGCGCGTCGGGCCGCGGCGGGTCGGCGAGCGCGACGATGCCGGCGAGCTCGCCGTCCACCGCGACGACGACCGGCGTCCGACCTGCACGCGCGTGGGCGGTCGCGGCTTCCTCGGCCGCCGCAATGGCGACCCCGCGCGTGGCGAGCCACTTCACGGTGCCGGCGAGCACGGCGTGCCCATCGACGGTGCCTTCGATCCCACCGCCCGGGGACGCGCGGAAGCTCTCGACCGACGCGCCGAGCGCGATCCCGCGCTCCTCGGCGCCGCGCACGATCGCGCGCGCCAGCGGGTGCTCGCTCTGCGCCTCCAGCGCCGCGAGCAGCACGAGCCAGGCGCCCGCGTCGTCGTGCGCACCGAGCCGGTCGACCGCGACGAGCTCGGGCCGCCCGCGCGTCACGGTCCCCGTCTTGTCGAGGAGCACCTTCGTCACGTCCCCCGCGCGCTCGAGCGCCGCTCCGCTCCGGAGCAGCACCCCGAGCTCGGCGCCGCGCCCCGTCGCCGCAGCGACCGCCGCCGGCGTCGCGAGCCCGAGCGCGCACGGGCACGCGATGACGAGCACCGCGACGGCCCGCTCGATCGCGGTCGAGAGCCCGCTCGCGCTCGGATCGACGAACACCCACGCCGCGAGCGTCACGAGCGCGAGCCCGACCACGATCGGGACGAAGATCGCGCTGATCCGATCGGCCAGGAGCGCGAGCTTCGGCTTGCTCGCCTGCGCACGCTCGACCGCCTCGGCGATGCGCGCGAGCGCCGACTCCGAGCCGAGCGCCGTCGCCCGCACCACGAGCGCGCCCGCTCCGTTGAGCGAGCCACCGACGACGTCGTCGCCGGGGCCCTTGTCGCGCGGGATGCTCTCGCCCGTCAGGAGCGACTCGTCGAGCGACGAGTCCCCCCGCTCGATGACGCCATCGACCGGGACGCGCTCGCCGGGTCGCACCAGCACGCGATCGCCGCGCCGGAGCGCGGAGACCGCGACGTCGAGCGTGACGTCCGCGGTGCCGCCCGCGAGCCGATGCGCGTTCGCGGGCCCGAGCGCCACGAGCGAGGTGACCGCGTCGCGGAGCCGCTTCTTCGCGCGCGCCTCCAGCGTCTTCCCGAGGAGCACGAACGTGACGATCGCGCCGGCGGCCTCGAAGTAGACGTGCTGGCGCGCGCCGTGGGCTCCGTGCGGGAAGAGCCCCGGCGCGATGACCGCGACCGCGGACCACGCCCACGCCGCCGCCACGCCGAGGCTCACGAGCACGTTCATGTCGGCGCTCCGGTGGCGGAGCGCCGCGAACGCGCGCATGAAGAAGCGGCGGCCGGGCCCGAAGACGACGAGCGTCGCGAGGAGGAGCTGCACGGTGCGAGCGCCGTCGGTCTCGAAGAGGGGAACGCCGTGCGCCATCCCGATCACGAGGAGGGGCACCGTGAGCGCGACGGCGATCACGAGCTCGCGCCGGTCGCGCGCGCCGGCATCCGGCGCGGCCGCGGGGGTGGAGACGGGCGCGGTGCCGCCCCGGACCGACGCGTCGTACCCGGCATCGGCCACCGCCGCGACGAGGCGCGCGGGATCGACGGCGGTCCCCGCCTGAACCGTGGCGCGCTCGGTGACGAGGTTCACGCTCGCACCGTCCACGCCGTCGACGGCGCGGAGCGCCTTTTCGACCCGCCCCACGCAAGCCGCGCAAGTCATCCCCCGGACGTCCAGCTCGATGTCACTCATGGTTCCTTCTCCTGAGCGAGCTGACGCGGCGGCCCGGGTTCCATTACGGGACCGGAATTTCTTTCTTTCGACCGTAATGAACCCGAAGGCCCTGCGTCTGCCGGTTCGAAAGGCAGAACCCATGACCCCCGAAAAGACCACGTTCACGGTTCGCGGAATGACCTGCAACTCCTGCGTGCGCCACGTCACCCAGGCCCTCCGGTCCCAACCCGGCGTCACGGAGGTCGACGTCCAGCTCGCCGAGGGAACCGCGTGCGTCCTGCACGATCCGGAGGAGACCTCGCGGGAGTCGCTCCGCCAGGCGATCGAGGAGGCCGGCTATGAAGCGCAGTGACCCGTCACGCATTGCCCGGATCGGGCTAGAAGAGCGCATGCGCTCCTTCCGTGTCTCTCCCCTCTTCTTCGGCGTCGCCCTCGGCTCCGCTGCGCTTCTCGCGGCGTGCGCCAGTGGCGACCTCCCGCCGCGCACGGCCTCGGACCCGGCCAACCCCTCGGCGCACGAGGGGATCCGCTTCGCCCTGCCGGCCGCCGCGCTCGCCGACGCCGGAGCGGCGGACGGTCACGTCCACGATCACCACGATCACGGCGCCGCCTCGGACGCCACGATGTACTCGTGCCCGATGCACCCCGAGGTCGTCCAGGACCACCCCGGCACGTGCCCGAAGTGCGGGATGACGCTCAAGGCGAAGCCATGAAGATCCGCTCCGCGCTCGTCGCGCTCGCGTTGCTCGTCGGGAGCGCGAGCGCGGCGCTGGGTTGTGCGTCGACGTCGCCGCGACCCGCCGTCGCCGCGACGTCGGCGTTGGTCGAAGATCGCACCGGCAAACGCGTGACGTGGATCTCGTCGTCGGAGGACGACGCGGCCGCCGAGCGCGCGGTCCGCGGGATCCTCGCGCAGGACCTCGGGCTCGACGGCGCGATCGAGGTCGCCCTCCTCCGCAACCGGGGGCTCCAAGCCCACTACGAGGAGCTCGGGATCGCCCAAGCGGATCTCGTCCAGGCGGGCCTCCTCAAGAACCCCGTCCTCGCCGGCACGTTCCGCTTCCCCTTCGAGGCGGGCCACATCCCCGGCATCGAGACGAGCCTCGTCCAGGCGTTCCTCGATCTCCTCACGATGGCCTCGCGGAAGAAGATCGCCGGCCTCGCGCTCGAGGCCACCCAGTACCGCGTCGCGAGCGCCGTCGTGAGCCACGTCCGCGAGACCAAGTCCGCGTATTACGCGCTCCAGGCGGCGCAGCAGACGTACGCCATGCGGCAGATCGTCACCGACGCCGCGCTCGCGGCGGTCGAGCTCGCGCGGCGCCAGAACGCGGCCGGGACGATCAACGATCTCGAGCTGGCCAACGAAGAGGCGCTCTACGCACAGGTCGCGCTCGACCTAGTGAAGAGCTCGGCCGACGTGATCGCCGCGCGCGAACGCCTCAACCGCGCGATGGGCACCTGGGGCGACACGACCGACTGGCGCGTCGAGAGCAAGCTCCCGCCGCTCCCCGCAGCCGACCCCGAGCTCCAAGGCCTCGAGACGCTCGCGATCCAGAACCGGCTCGATCTGAAGGCCGCCGGGCGGGACGTCCAAGTCGTCTCCTACGGGCTGTCGCTCGCCAAGAACACGCGCTGGTTCGGCGGCGTCGACGCGGGGATCGACTTCGAGCAGAAGCCCGAGGGCATCCACCTCCTCGGGCCCACCGTCTCGATCGAGATCCCGATCTTCGATCAGCGGCAGGCCACGATCGCCAAGCTCGAAGCGGAGCTGCGCATGACGCAGGACCGCGAGGCCTCGCTCGCGATCGACGCGCGCTCCCACGTCCGCGAGCTCCACGGGAAGCTGGTCGCCGCGCGCACCGTCGCCGAGCGCTACGCGCAGACGCTCGTCCCGCTCCGCGAGCGCATCGTCGTCCTCTCGCAGCAGCAGTACGACGCGATGCTGCTCGGCGTGTTCCAACTCCTCTCGGCGAAGCAGTCCGAGATCAACGCGTACCGTGAATTCTTGGATGCGCTCCGCGACTACTGGACCCTGCGCGCGGAGCTCGAGACCGAAGTCGGAGGAAAGCTGCCATGACGATCTCTCGCCGTGATCTCCTCGGCGTCGCCACGTTCGGCGCCGCTGCCGCCGCACTGGTCGCGAAGACCCGCCGCGCCGATGCAGCCCCGCCCGCTCCGCCGAACAACTTGCCCTACACGCCCGTGGTCATGCCGAACGGCGCGACGCTGCCGTGGGTGATGAAGGACGGCGTGAAGGAGTTTCGACTCGTCGCCGAGAAGGTCCAGCACGAGGTCGCCCCGGGCATGACGATCAACGCGTGGGGCTACAACGGCCGCACGCCCGGGCCCACGATCGAGGCCGTCGAAGGCGACCGGGTTCGCATCTTCGTCGAGAACAAGCTCCCCGAGCGCACGAGCGTTCACTGGCACGGCCTCTTCCTGCCGAACGGGATGGACGGCGTGGCGGGCCTGAACCAACCGCACATCGAGCCGGGCGAGACGTACGTGTACGAGTTCACGCTCCGCCAGCACGGCGTGCACATGTACCACCCGCACTCGGACGAGATGGTGCAGATGGCGATGGGCATGAGCGGCTTCTTCGTCGTGCACCCGAAGGTGCCGGAGACCCCGATCGTCGACCGCCACTTCATCATCATGTTGCACGAGTGGTACGTCGAGCCGGGCACGGCGACGCCGAACCCGAACATCATGAACGACTTCAACCTGTTCACGCTCAACAGCCGGGCGTGGCCGGGGACCGACGCGCTCGTCATCCGCACGGGGCAGCGCATGCGCGTCACCTTCGGCAACCTGAGCATGGACAGTCACCCGTTCCATCTGCACGGGCACCGGTTCTGGCACGTCGCGACGGACGGCGGGACGATCCCGCCGAGCGCGCGGGTGCCGATGACGACGATCAACGTGCCCGTCGGCTCGACGCAGACGGTGGAGCTCGTGGCCGACGCCCCAGGCGACTGGGCGTTCCACTGCCACAAGTCGCACCACACGATGAACGCGATGAGCCACACGATCCCGAACATGCTCGGCGTCTCGCAGAGCGGCGTGGAGGACAAGGTCCGCGGCGTGCTGCCCGACTACATGGCGATGGGCGAGAAGGGCATGGGGAACATGATGGACATGGGGCGGCCCAAGAACACGCTCCCGATGATGTCGGGCACCGGTCCGTTCGGCCCGATCGAGATGGGCGGCATGTTCACCGTCCTGAAGGTCCGCGACGGCATCACGAGCTACGATGTCCCAGGTTGGTACGAGTACCCGGCGGGAACCGTCGCGCGAAAGGTGTGACTCAGTCCCCGCCGGCGTCGGCCGCACCGCCGTCCGCGCCGAGTCCCAGGATCCACGTGCGCACCGCCACCAAGCCGTCGGGATCGGGAGCCTTCGTCCCGATCGGTGGCATCGCCTGCCCGTCGCGACGGCTCATCCGGATCCAGATGCCGCTGTGATCGGGGTCACCGGCGACGAGCGCGTCGGTGATGTCCGGCGGGATGGGGTGCACCATCTTCAGGCCGAACGCCGTGCGGTAGACGCCCGTCTTCTCGACCGACGTCTCCGTCGTGAGCACGCGGAGCCGGAGCGCCGTCTGGCCCTGGAACTTCGCGCCGTCGTTGTGGCAACCGCCGCAGTTGCCGTGCATGTACCCGAGCGCGTCCCGCACGACAGGCGGGCCCGGGATCGTGAACTCGGCGGGGGGCACGACGGTGAGGAGCCCTGCCTTACCGAACGCAGACAGAAACCCGGCGCCACCGTCGCTCCCTTGAATCGCGGACACGCCGATGATCGTGTCGGCGACGTTGTCGTGACAGGCGCGGCACTTCACCTGCTCGGGCACGTCGTGCGTGGTGCCGCGCGCACCGAACACGCCGTTCGGCGCGGCGAGCGCGTCGCTCTCGTCGGCGGTCCACACGTAGGCCATCTCGAACCACTGCGTGGCCGTCTTCTTCCAGAGGAGCCGCGTCTCGACCAGGAGCCCGTCCTTCTTGAACTCCTTCCAGGCCTTGGTGCCGACGGGGAAGATCCAGTCGTCCATGTCCTTGGAGTCGATCTTGGTTCCTTCGGGCAGGAGCAAGAAGCGCCGCTTCGACGACCCGTCGGACCAGAGCGGCCACTTCGGGGCGAACTCGATCACGCCGGGCGCGAGGGTGCGCGCGCCGAAGTCGGCGTAGAGGCCGGTCTCGGAGAGCTTGGCGGGCCCGTCGATCGGAGGCGCGGAGTCCCCACCGGTGATGGGCGTCTTCTCGACCGCGGCGTCCACCGGGGTCGCGACGGGATCGCTCGGCGAGCAGGCGCCGGACGCCGCGAGGGCGCACGACGCCGCGAGTGCAATCACGAGGAACCCGAGCCCGGAACGCGCCACGCCGAGAGTGTAGCGCGTTCGTGGGCCGAGGGAGTCACTCAGCGCGCGAGCACGCGCGGGACCGGATCGCCGGTGTCGATGGGGGCCGGCGGACCCGCCTTCTCGAGCAGCGGGAGCGGGGGCGAGCCACCGCCGCCCGCGCTCTCGACATCGAGCACCCGCGCGTCTCCGCGCGCGAGCGCCGAATCGCCGGCGAGCGTTTCCGCCGCGACAGCACCGCCACGGCGCGGCGTTCCTGCCACGGGCGCGGCCGCGGTGGATGCGCTCGGCCGTGAGCGGACGTGCGCGGATTGAAAGGAAGCGCCGCTGCATGCCGCGGCGCCCATGGGTACGACCAGGAGGAGCACGACGAGAGATAGCGTCTTCATGCTCGGAGACGCTGCATCGGGGGTGCCAAGCTCACTCGAGGACGAGCGGCGCCTCGCGCATCGCCCCACACCGGCGCCCGCCCTCCTTCGGGTCGTCGCAACGTACGGCGCTCACGTCGATGCGGGAACCCGAGCGTGGGGCGACGTGGAGCGCGCTCCACGGGATGGTGAGCTCGGTCACCCACTCCTCGTCGTCGTCGCTCGCGTCGCCGATCGTCCCGTCGACGTCGTGCCCGACCTCGAGCGGCGCCCCGTTCAGGGTCGCCGCAGTCGGAGAGATGCCGACCACGACCGGCGCTCCTCCGGTCGCGAGCGTCACCGTGATCGCGTCCCGGGGACCGATGTCACCATCCGCCGCATAGGCGACGACATGGAGCCCTGCGGTATCCCAGAGGAAGCGAAGCTCGGTGTGCGGGCGGGCCGCGTCCCCGCGCGCGTCGACGAACGCGCCCCCCTGGGCGGCCGTCGGCCACGCGATCTCTTCGAGCTCCCCGTCGTCCCGAATTGGGACACTCGCGCGGGGCACGACGAGGTCGGTGGCGACCGCCCCGGACGGCGGCCCATGGCGCTGGTGGTACTTCACCGCGACGAACGCGATCGACGCCAGCAGCGCGAGCGCGGCACCCGCGATCGCGACGAGATCGCCGTCAGGGTGCGAGCGTGCCATCGGGGTGGAGCGCGAAGCGGAAGTTCCCGTCCGCGAGCCCGGTCGCGATGTCGATCATGTCGATCTGAATCGTCTTGTCCGAGCGCTGGGTGACGAGGCCGTAGCCGTAGTTCTTGCTCCCGGTGAGCGGCGCGCCACCGTTGCCGACGATGATCTCGCGCGTGCTCGGGTGCTCGTACGTGTGGGTGTGGCCGACGATGGCGAGGGTGTACGGGTGCTTCGCCATGATCGCTTCGCTCGGCTTCACCCCCGGTGCGGTGTCGGCGCGCGCCGCTTCGTGACGCACGACGAACGTGTAGGTCGTCCCCTTCGCCATCGCCGCGTCGAGCCAGGTCGCTTGAGCCCCGTCCCACGCGTTCGCGGCGACGAACACGAACTTCGCGGTCCATGATGCGTCCGGGGCGGCCACCGTGATCGCGTAGTACGGGAGCGACTTCTGGATCGGCGCCAGCATGCTCGACAGGAACTGCGTGTAGTTCGTCGTGACGCCGTCGGTGCCGCTCGGCCCGCAGTTCGACGTGGTGGCGCCGGTGCACTCGTGATTGCCCATCGCCGGAAAGACGACTCCGGGGTACGCGGCGCGCGCGGCCAGGTACTTCGCGAACTGAGGCTGCGCCTGCGTGCCGAACGGCTTGGCGAAGACGTAGTCACCCGTGGCGACGACGAACGGCGGGACGGAGGGCCGCTTCGCCACGTCGCCGTAGAGCTTCGCGATGATCGCGGAGGGGTACGCGTTCGTGTCATCGATGAACGCCGGCCGTGTGTCGCCGACGATCGCGAAGTAGAGCGACGACTCGGTGCCTCCCGTGGCGCCGATCGTCCCCGTCACGGGTCCGGCGTCGACGGACGAGCCGCCATCGCTCGCGCCGCAGCTCGGCGGCGCCTGACACGCCGCGGTCAGCGTGTTGCAGTACCACCCGCCGAAGCAGCCGTTCGGCTGACAGCCCGAGCTCCCTTGCTTGCAGCTCTTGCAGGCAGCGCTCTCGTTCGGAGCCGCGTAGCCGGGGCACGTCCCGGCGCCGCCGTCCGTCGGCGCCGGGGTCGTGCACGCGGGCGCGAGGCAGGCCCGAGGAGCCTCGGCGGCGACCGTGGCGACGGTGGCGCACGCCTGCCCGGCGGGGCACCCCGTTCCGCTCGGGCACGCATCGAGGCAGTAGCTGTCGCCTCCGACCTGGGCGCAGATCCCGCTCGCGCAGTCGGAGTCCTGCACGCACGGTGAGCACGCGGACGTCACGCCACCGTCGGCCGGCGCCGCCGCGTCGTCCGACGAGCTCGCGCCGTCGGTGCCGCACGCCGCAACCGCGCCCAACGCGACGGCGAGCGCGACCGCACCGGCTCCGCGGGTGACCCGAACGCTCAAAGGCAGACCCCGATCGAGGTCCCGGTCGTCTTGATCGCCGTGCACGTCTTGCCCTGCGGGCAGTCCGCGGGCGTCTCGCACGCGACGTACAGGTCGTCGACGAACTTCCCCGCGTCCACCGTCCCGGTGCACTTGGCGCTGGGCACGCACGTGATGGACGAGAAGCCCTTCGTGCGCTGGTAGCCGGGGCACTTGGGCTCGGGCTCCAGCGGGCCGGCCTGGAGGCAGCACACCTCGTTGCCGCCACACTCCTTCGGCGAGGAGCATGCCCACGTGGCGAACCCGGTCGGGCACGAGCCCGGCTTGGAACAGACGGAGTCCCCTGCGTCGGCGGAGGGAGAGAGGCAGCAGACGTCGGTGATGGGGGTGCAGTACTCCGCCTTTCCCGCGTCCGTGCGCCCGAAGGGGCAGAACACCCCGGCTTCGGTGGGCGGGAAGAGCTTCGGCGGCGAAGTACAAGCGTCGGTGGTGCCGGCGTCGCTGGACGAACCGTCACTCAGCGCGTCGAGCGCGGCGTCGTTGCCGGAAGCGACGTCTTTCGTCGAAGCGTCGACGATCGGCTGGGGTGTCGTCGTGTCGCTGCTGCAGGCGACGAACGCGAGCGGCGACATGGCGAGCGGTACGGCGAGCGCGAGGATCCACGAGAAGCTCTTCATTCTGATCTCCACGATCTTCTTTGTCCCGGTCATCTGGGGGACGTTGGTCCCAGCGGGGCAAACGCGTCGGGTGGCGGGACGCTGATCAGGAGGTAGTACCGTTTTGGGACAAGGAGCAGGCTGACTTTGTCGACGTCGTGCTCTCGCTGGCGTCCACGATCACGTCCACGACCTACGACCACGCTCACGTCGCGTAGTCGTGATCGTGATCGTGAGCGTGATCGTGGTCGCTGACGTGAGCGTGGACCTGGTCGTGAGCGTGGTCGTAGCTCGTGGACGTGGACGTGATCGGCTCACCGAGCCCCCACCGCTCACAGCGGACACCGAACCGCCCCGCTCAGGCCCCCTGTTTGTACAACACGAGCCCGATCGCCAACCCCGCCACCAGACAAACGCACACCAACACCACCGCGAAGAGGATCCACTTCCCTCCCCCACTCTTCGCCGGTGCCGGCGGCGGTGCCGAGACTCGCGCATACCCGCTGTTCGCTGGCGGCGGCGCCGAGATCCGCTGCCCCGGCGAGTACCCGCCGTACGAGGGCTCCGGTGGCGGGCCGTACGCGGGCATCGCCCCCGACGCCATGCGCGCTTGCTGCACGTAGGGCGCTGCCGCGCCGAGGTTCTGCGCCTGCGGCGGCGCGGGTGCGGGCGGGCGGGGTGCGGGCGGCTCGTACGACGATCGCTGCGTGCGGAGCGCATCGGGCGCAGAGGCTTGCACCGTCGCCATGTTCGGCGGCGCCGAGTTGCGGACCCCCATCGAGACCACCGGCTGCGGAGGCGCGAACTGCGGCGGCGCGGGAGGCGGTGCGGGAGGGAGCGGCGACGTACGCGGCGCCGGCGCGAACGACGACACCTGCGGAACGCCGGGGTAAGGCGATTGCATCCGCGGCGGAGCCGGCGGAGCCGGCGGCGCCGGGGGCGGCGCGGGCGGAGGTGGCCGCGGAGCGACCGGCGCGGCGGTAACCCCACGCGCGGCGATGATCTGATCGACGTTCGGCGTCATCGCCGCCGGCAACGTCGCCGCGAACGGCTTGGGCGCGGGCGCCTTGACCGAGTCCTGCGCCGAGACGGCCGTCTTGTCGTCGAAGCGAGGAACGTCGTGGGGCGGGGCGTCCTCGATCGTTCGCTGCGCGACCGGAGCTTCGTCGAGCGTCGAGGAGAGTGGGTTCTCGTCCGTCGACGGAACCGCCTCGGAGGCGACCGGAGCATTCGCACCGGTCGGCATCGCCGCCGCCAAGCGCGCCTGCGCGAGCATGACCTCCTTGTTCATGACGGCGGTGGGTGCCGTCATCGCGAAGTTCGGCTTCGGGCGCGCGTCCGTACCGCCCGCAGGCACCGCGCCGCGGAGCGCCGCCGCGAAGTGCGCCGCGGTCGGGTAGCGCTCGTCGGGGTGTGGGCGGAGCGCCTTGAGCACCACCCGCGCGAGCGGCTCGCTGAGGTCGGGCCGAAGCTCGCGCGGCGACGGGATCGCGCCCGCGGCGATCCGCTTGATGAGCTCCTCGAGCGGGATGCCGGCGAGCGGGATGCGCCCGGTGAGCATCTCGTAGATGACGGCGCCGAGCGCGTAGATGTCCGCCCGCGCGTCCACGGTGGCCGCCGACTGCCACTGCTCCGGCGCCATGTAGCGCGGGGAGCCGAGCGCGACGTCCGGCGCGGTGAGCGGGCCCGTGCCTTCGTCCGAGACCTTCGAGATGCCGAAGTCGAGCACCTTCGCGCACGGGGAGCCGTCGACGCGCCTCGTGATGAACACGTTCCGCGCCTTGAGATCGCGATGCACGACCCCGAGCGCGTGCGCCTCGCCGAGCGCGTCGCAGACTTGCACGCCGTAGAGCACCGCCTCGGCCTGGGGGAGCGGACCCCGTTCGGCGATGAGCTGCTTGAGGTCCATGCCCTCGAGGAGCTCCATCGCCATGACCGGCGCGCCGTTCGGGAGCGTGCCCGCGTCGAGGACGCGGACCGTGAACTCGGAGCGGAGCCGGAAGGTCGCCCGAGCCTCGCGGAGGAAGCGCTCGGCCGCGACCTGCGGATCGAGCATGCTCGGGGTCAGGAACTTGAGCGCGACCGGCTGGTTGAGCCCGAGGTGGGTCGCGCGCACGACGACGCCCATCCCTCCGCTCGCGAGGGGGGCCTCGACGCGGTAGCGCCCGAGCACCACCTCCCCGACCCGCGGCAATTCAGCCATCCCAGGGCCCACGGTACGCTTCGTCCCCCCATCCGTCGAGTATCAGGCCCCGGGCGCGACGCCGAGCCTGAGGAGCCGTAGCCCCGGGATTCGCCCGGCGATCGCCGCGAGGCGCGGCTTCGGCCGGACCGCACAACCGATGCGCGCGTCCCGGAGCAGATCTTCGTCGAAAGCATTGTCCCCGCAGGCCACCACGAGCAGGCGCCCACCGATGCGTTCGCGCAACCGGCGGACCTTCCCGGGCCCGTACGGGATGGGCGCGTGGACGCGCGGGGCGACCTCATCGCCCTCCACCACGGGCTCCGCGGCGACGACGTGATCGGGCGCGATGCCGACGACGGCCGCAGCAGACTCCACGACGGGCTTGGGGGACGCGCTCACGAGGAATGGTTCTACGCCGAGCCGCCGAATTCCTTCCACGAGCGCCGCCGTTTCTTCGTGCAGGCGGGCTTGCATGGCGGCGCGCGGAAACCGCGCTTCGAAGAACGCGCGATAGTCGGCCCACGTGCGCCCCGCGGGAGACCACGCGATGACCTCGCAGATGGTCTCCTCGGGAAAGGCGCCGCGCCCGTACGCCTCGAAGAGGCGCCGCGCGATCGCTCGCCCGTCCGCCAAGTCGAGCTCGTGCGCGAGCCCGTGCGCCGCTGCCGTCGTCGCGAGCGCGGCGACGGCAGGGGCTCGGAAGTCACCTTCCTCGACGAAGGCGTGGAAGAAGTCCTCTCCCACGTCCCCGCTCCAGAGCGTTCCATCGCCGTCGAACGCGGCCACGGCTTGCTCGGAGAGCCCGGCGAGCGTGGGCGCGATCGCGTCGAGGACCTCCTGGACGGACGCCTCGCGCATGATCGAGGACCCCGCGCTCAGAACGGGATCTCGTCGTCGCCGCCGTCGAACCCGCCGTCGTCCGCCGGAGCGTCCATCGGCTCGGGTGCCGGCGCGCGACCACCGCCGCCACCGCCACCACCACCGCCGCCGCCACCGTACGAGCGACCGCCGCCGCCGCCGCGCGGCTCGTCGTCGAAGTCACCGCCGCCGCCGGAAGCGCGCCGACCGCCACCGCCACCGCCGCCGCCGAGGATGACGTTGTTGGCGATGACCTCCGTGCGGTACCGCTTCTCGCCGTTCTTCTCGTAGCTCGAGGTGCGGAGCGAGCCCTCGACGAAGAGCCGCTCGCCCTTCTTCAGGAACTTCGCGAGCGCCTCACCGCGCTTGCCCCACATCGTGATCGAGTGCCACTCCGTGCGCTCCTGACGCGTGTTCGACTTGTCGAGGTACGTCTCCGTCGTGGCGAGGCGCAGCTTGAGAATGGCCTGCCCGCCGGGCGTGACACGAAGCTCCGGATCGGCGCCGAGGTTTCCGAGAAGCATCACCCTGTTCAGTCCCTCTGCCATCGTCGTCTCCTTGGTCCCTTCCGCCGGGCACCCTTCACGCGGGAGTCCCTTCCAATCGGCGTGCCAGCGTTCGTATCGCGGAAACCCCGAGCGCCGTCAACGGTCGGCAGCCCGCCGGGCCCGGCGCGCCATGGCGCAGGGGTGGCGAGCGCCACTTTTCTGGGTGAGACGCGAGCCGATTTCGAGTAAACGAGACCACCTTACGGTCATGGCCGATCCGCGCATCACCATCGTCATCCCGATCTACAACGAGCAAGCGATCCTTCACGCGGCGGTGGTCGATCTGCGCGAGCGGCTCAAGCCGTTCGGCTGGAACTACGAGATCATCCTGGCCGAGAACGGCTCGAAGGACCGCACCGTCGAGATCGGGCAGGAGCTCGCGAGCAAGTACGCCGACCCGAACGACGGGCAGGTGAAGCTCATCAGCATGGGCGAGCCGAACTACGGCAAGGCGCTCAAGCAGGGCATCCTCCTGGCGCGCGGCGAGCTCGTGATCTGCGACGAGATCGACCTGTGCGACGCGGACTTCCACAAGCGCGCGGTCGAGATCCTCGAGACGGGGGAGGCCGACTTGGTCATCGGCTCGAAGCTCCTCGCCGGGGCCGAAGACGATCGCCCGGTCCTGCGCCACGTCGCGAGCATGGCCTACTCGGGCATGCTGCGCGTGATGCTCGGCTTCCGCGGCACCGACACGCACGGCCTCAAGGCGTTCCGTCGCACCGCGCTGCTCGACACGGTCCGCGCGTGCCTCGTCGAGAAGGACGTGTTCGCGAGCGAGTTCGTCATCCGCGCGGACCGCAGCGGCATCCGCACGAAGGAGATCCCGGTCCGCGTCATCGAGAAGCGGCCGCCGTCGATCAACCTCTTCAAGCGCGTGCCGAACGTGCTGAAGAGCGTCGCGAAGCTGACGTACGCGATCCGCGTCCGCGGCTGAGTCGCCGAGGCGACCGTCAATCCACGTAGAGGCACGGCATCGGCCCAGCGTCCCGCCGGACGAGCGGCGCCGACAGGCACGGGTGCGGCTTCGCTCCCGCCTCGCGCGCGGCGTCGGCTCCAGCGTCGTGCGGCTTCGCTCCCGCCTCGAGCGTGCTCGCGTCGATCGGCGCAGCGTCTGCGCCGGCCTCGATCGTCGCACCCGCGTCGGGAAGGAGCATGGGCTGGGGCGAGAGACACGGCTCCGGCGGTGCGGTGCTCGTGCTCGTGCTCGTCGACGTGGTCATCGGCGGCTCGAGGCACGCGAACGGGTGTGAATCGCACGCGACGCCGATGCCAGCGCTCGCTACGGCAGCAGCCACGAACGCCGCGCGCCGCGCGAGGATCTTCTTCTTCGCCTCCTCGTCGTTCACCGATTGCAGTATACGATGTCCGTGACCGATCCGGCCCAGAACCAGCGCCTCGCCCTCGCCGGGTCGGTGGCGCTCATCGCGTTCTCGGCCCTCACCGCGCTGGCGCTGGTCGCGTGGTTCATCTCGGCCGTCGATCCGTGGACGTGGAAGAGCCTCGTCGCGATCGCGGCGGTGGTCTTCGCGCTCACGGTGGCCGTGCTCCTCTGGCGCGCCCCCTCGCGCGATCACGCGATCGGAGGGCTCGTCGTGCTCCTCGCGTCGCTCGCGCGCGTGGGTCCGCCGTCGGAGTGGAACGGCAACACGGCGACCCTCTTCATCTTGACCTTCGCCGCGGCGGCGCCCCTCGCCTACGCGGCTCGCAAGCTACCGAAGGACGAATAGGGAGCAGGAGGCAGACGTGAAGATTCTCTACGGCGTGGTCGGCGAAGGCATGGGGCACGCGACGCGCAGCAAGGTCGTCTGCGAGCACCTGGAGGCGCAAGGGCACAAGGTCAAGATCGTCGTCAGCGGGCGCGCGCACGGCTTCTTGAAGAAGAGCTTCAAGGACGTCGTCGAGATCAAGGGTCTCACGATCCGCTACGTCGACAACCGGATGGACCGCGACGGGTCGCTCGCGAAGAATCTGCTCGCGGCGCCCGACATCCTCGATGCCAACGTGAACGCGTACTACGAGGGCATCTCGGACTACGCGCCCGACGCGGTGATCAGCGACTTCGACTCGTTCGCGTACCTCTTCGCGAAGCGGCACGGGCTGCCGATCATCTCGATCGACAACCAGCAGATCATCAGCCGCTGCAAGCACTCGCGCGACATCAAGAAGGGCGTCCAGGTCGACTACCAGATGACCAAGGCGTTCATCCGCGCGAAGCTCCCCTACTGCGATCACTACGTGATCACGTCGTTCTTCTACCCGCCGATCCGGAAGAAGTACCGCGAGGACACCACGTTGGTTCCGCCGATGCTCCGCGCGCCGATCATCGAAGCGAAGAAGAGCGCGAAGTTCGGCGATCACGTGCTCGTCTACCAGACGTCCACCAGCGACGGCTCGCTCATCCCCACGCTCCAGTCGCTCAAGAACGAGAAGTTCGTCGTGTACGGCCTGCGCAAGAACGAGAAGGCAGGCAACTGCACGATCAAGGACTTCAGCGAGGAAGGCTTCATCGCCGACCTCGCGAACGCGCGCGCGGTCGTGTCGAACGGTGGGCTCTCGCTGATCGGCGAGGCGATCTACCTCGGCAAGCCGATCTTCAGCGTGCCGGTGAAGAACCAGTTCGAGCAGACGATGAACGCGCGCTACCTCGAGGAGCTCGGCTACGGGCTCGCGGCGGAGAAGATCGAGAAGGAGCTGCTCGGGCTCTTCTTGAACGAGCAGTCGCGCTACGCGGCGCGGGTCGCGCGCCACAAGCAGAAGGGCAACGAGGAGCTCTTCGCCGTCGTCGATCGCGTGCTCGCCGAAGCGGTCGGCAAGAAGAAGAAGAAGTAGCTACTCGAGCTCACGCTTCACCCACGGGAGAAGCGCGCTCGCGATGAGCGCGTGCGCCTTCTCGTTGGGGTGCAGGTCCACGGCGTGGACCCACAGCGCGTCGGTCTTCTGCCCTTCGAACGCGGGGAGCAGATCGGTGCAGCGGATCGCGAGCTCGTCGCACGCCTTCGAGATCGCGGCGTGCGCCGCGGCGAAGGGATAGTCCTTCTCGAGGTGCGTCATCAGCGGGAGCACCGCGACCAGAAGCTTGCCGCCGCGCGCGCGCATCGCTTCATCCATGTGGGCGAGGTGGCGCTTCGTGGCGTCCCACCCCTGCTGATTGGGGGCGCCGTAGAGATCGAGGTACCACTGCGACGTCGCCCGTGCGACGCGCGCGGTCTCGACACGCTCGTGGACGAGCCCCCAGAGCGCGGAGCCGTGGAACGTGACCTGCGCCTCCGGATCGTCGTTGGTCGTCCGGCGCCGATCGACGATCCAGTCGTTCAAGAACTCCTGCTGATCGTGGAACTCCTTGCTCTGCTCGGGGTCGTTCAGGACCATCGCGTAGAGGACCACGTCGGGCTCCTGCGCGAGCAGCGCATCGAACGACTCGCGGAGGGCGGGGAAATCCCGCCCGCGCCGCCCGCAGTTCCAGAGCTCGAACGTCGGCGCGGACACCGAACGCAGGTTGCGATCCAGCGTACGCGCGAACGTGTCCTCCTCGCGCACGCCCTGCCCTTCGGTGAACGAGTCCCCGAGCACGATCACCCGCTTCGTGCCCGCGGGCTTCGGCCCGAACGCGCGATCGCGGCAGCGCTCCGCGTCGTAGGAGAAGCTCACCCCGTACGGCGTGCGCTTCGCGGCGACGTCCAAGCCCGACAGCCCGCGCGCGGCTTGTCTCGTGCGCTGGGCGGCGTCGGTGAGATCCACGTCGAAGCTCCCGCGCGGGTTCGTCGGGTACACGTCGAGGCCGGCCGACTTGTCTTCGTTCTCGAGGTGCGCGAGCGGTGGGAACCGCTTCGGACCGAGGTGGAGAGCTCGCACCGCGAGCTCGGCCACGAGGAGCGCGAAGACGGTGGCGCCCCCGAGGAGCGCGAGCCTTCCCGCCAAACCACGCGCGCGCGACGCCATCGGATCAGCCGAAGTCGGGCGGGACCGGCGGCGTGAACCCCAACTCGTCGATCGGGTACACGAACGCGGCGAGCGCGCCCGGCCCGCAGTTCAAGTAGATGGCGCTCGCGAGCTCCCGCACCTGGAGATAGGTCACGTTGAAGTTCGCGCGCAGGAGCTTGGCGAGCTTGGCTGCGCCTTCGGGGTTCGCGCCGTGCGAGACCGCCGCCCACACGGGTCGGTCGCGCGACCCGATCTGCGTCTCGAGCCACTTCGCCATCTCGGTCGGAAGGTCCTTCGAACGAGAGACGCGCCCCGCGGGTTGGAGCTCGCCCTCGCGGAAAGTGATGAGCGGCGTCACGTCGAGCAGGTTCGCGAGCCACGCGCGGAGGAAGCTGGCCCGTCCGCTCTTCACGAGGTAGTCGAGCGTGCCGAGCGTGAGGGCCAGGACGCCGCGAGCGGCAAACCGCTCGACCACGGTCGTCACGCGCTCGATGCCGAGACCGGCGCGAATCGCCTCGCCGGCGAGGATGGTGCAGAGGCACGCGGCGAGATCGGTCGACAACGTGTCGACGACCGAGATCTTCACGCCGCGGTCGGGGAGCATCTCGGTGAGCGTCTTGGCTGCGGAGACGGCGGCGCTGTACGAGGGCACCGTCTTCTTCGACGTCATGAGCGCCACGACCTCCGGATCGCTCGCGACGATCCGCCGGAAGATGGGCATGTACTCCGCCGCCGCCGTCCCGAGGATGTGAGGGTGAACCTTCGCGGTCTTCACCCAATGATCGACCGTCGCGAGCGGGATGAGCTCGCGCGTGTCGTGATTCACCCCGTCGACCACGATCTGCTGCGGCGTCATCTCGACCGCGTAGCGCTCGATGATGGCCGGAGTCAGGTTGGAGCCTTGATTCGTCACGAGGCGCATCGGGACCGCTCAGGCGTACCACGACCGAGGCGCAGGGGTCGAACGTGCCCGGGGGGCCTCCGGCGCCAAAAAGCAGCACGCGGACGCCAACGCCCGGGGTCACTTCAGAACACGGAGTAGATGAACGGCGCGAGCGGGGTGCTCCCGACGACGACGAGCGCGATCAGAAGCACGCTGACGACCACGATCGGCGCGAGCCACCACTTCTTGTTCTCCATCGCGTAGCGCCCGAGCTCGCGAACGAGGCGAAGACCCTGGTTCTGCCGTGCCATCGCGCCGAGGTTAGCACCACGATCAGTCGGGAGCGATCTCCCCGCGCCACGCGTCGCCTTCCTTCCACTCCGGTTGCGACTTCTTGTCGAACAACCGGTCCTCGATCACGAGCCAGTCGATCGCGCTCCGCATGAAGCAGGTGTACGCCTCGCGCGCCGTCCGCACGATCGGCTCGCCGCGAACGTTGAACGAAGTGTTCACCACCACTGGGCAGCCCGTGCGCTCGTGGAACGCCGTGAGGAGCGCGTGGTAGCGCGGGTTCGCTTCGCGGGTGACGGTCTGCACGCGCGCCGAGCCGTCCACGTGCGTGATCGCCGGGAGCTTGGAGCGAACGTCCTTCAACCGCGCGAGGCCCTCGAGCTTCGGGGCCTCGGGATCGACCGGCAATCGTTGGCACTCCGCCACCGGCACCGTCATCAGCATGTACGGCGACTCCCCCGTGATCGCGAAGCACTCGCCCGCGCGCTCGGCGAGCACGCTCGGCGCGAAGGGGCGGAAGCCCTCGCGGAACTTGATCTTCAAGTTCATCGTCTTCTGCATCTCCGGGTTCCGCGCATCGCCCAGGATCGAGCGCGCGCCGAGCGCGCGCGGGCCGAACTCCATCCGCCCCTGGCACCAGCCGATCACGGCTCCGCCATCGAGGAGCTCGGCCACGCGCGCGAACAGCGCGTCGTCGTCGAGCTTCTCGGCGACCGCGCCGAAGTGCGCGATCATCTCGTCGATCTCGGTGGCGCCGACGCGCGACCCGAGCAACGCTCCCCGCATCGCGTCACGCTTGCCGTCGGCGGTGCGCGGTCGTCCCAAAAAGGTATGCCAGGTCGCCAGCGCGGCCCCGACCGCGCCGCCCGCGTCGCCGGCGGCGGGCTGCACCCAGACCTCGTCGAAGCCGGTGCCACCGCGCACGATCTTGCCGTTCGCGACGCAGTTCAGCGCGACGCCGCCCGCGAGGCACAGCTTCGTCTCCTTCGTTCGCCGGTGCAGGTCCCGGCAGATCGCGAGGACGATCTCCTCCGTGACGACCTGGATGCTCGCCGCGAGGTCCATCTCGCGCACCGTCAACGGCGCTTCGGCCTTGCGCGGCGGCCCGCCGAAGAGCGCGCTGAAGCGGTCGTTCGTCATCGTGAGCCCGCCCACGTAGGCGAAGTAGTCGAGGTTCAGCCGGAACGAGCCATCCTCCTTCACGTCGACCAGCTCCTTCCGGATCAGGTCGCGATACTTCGGGGTGCCATAGGGGGCGAGCCCCATGAGCTTGTACTCGCCCGAGTTCACCTTGAAGCCGGTGAAGTAGGTGAATGCGGAGTACAACAAGCCGAGCGAGTGCGGGAACCGGATCTCGCGATCGAGCTCGAGCTCTGCGTCGTGACCGATGCCGCTCGAGGCCGTCGCCCACTCGCCCACCCCGTCGAGCGTGAGCACCGCGGCGCGAGGGAACGGCGAAGGAAAGAACGCGCTCGCCGCGTGCGCTTGGTGGTGCTCGGTGAACAGCACGTCGCACGTGATCGGGAGCGCGTCCTCGATCTCGCTCGTGGTCCACAGCTTCTCGCGGAGCCACATCGGCGCCGCCATCAAGAACGTGCGGAGCCCGCTCGGGGCGATCGCCAGGTGCGACTCGAGGATGCGCCCGAACTTCGTCACCGGCTTGTCGTAGAAGCAGACGTGATCGAGGCGCGCCGCGTCGATGCCTGCTTCGGCGAGGCACCACGCGATCGCCTTCTCCGGAAACGCCGCGTCATGGCGCTTGCGCGTGAAGCGCTCCTCCTGCGCGGCGGCGATGATTTCCCCGTCCTTCACGAGGCACGCTGCGCTGTCGTGGTAGAAGGCCGAGAGGCCGAGGATGTACGTCGGTCGGCTCAAACGTGGCGACGCTAGCACGGCGTCAGTTCGGGTACGCTCGGTTCGTCGAGAGGTCATCATGAAGCTCGCCGAAGCCCTCCTCCTCCGCGCCGACGTCCAGAAGAAGCTCGCCTCACTGCGCGAACGCATCGTCGCGAACGCCGTCGTTCAGGACGGCGAGAAGCCGCACGAGAAGCCCGAAGAGCTCATCAAAGAGGCGATCGGTGCGCTCGGCGAGCTCGAGAAGCTCGTCACGCGCATCAACCGCACCAACCTGTCCGCGAAGCTGGCGGATGGCCGCACGTTGACCGACGCGATCGCCCACCGCGACACGCTCGTCGCGCAGCACGCGCTCTACGTAGCCGCGCTCGCGGGCTCGAAGAAGGAGCCCGAGCGCTACAGCGTGCGCGAGATCAAGTGGAAGGCCACGCTCCCGGTCGCGAAGATCCAGAAGCAGGTCGACGACCTGGCCAAGAAGATTCGCGACTTGAACGCGGCGATTCAGAAGGCGAACTGGAGCGCCGATCTCGGCGGCTGAAGGAGGGACTTCGGGCGAGCGTGGGGTCCCGGCATTCCAGGCCGGGGGACCGTAAACATACTGGGCTGGATCGACGCGCGATGGGCAGCGCAACCCCATGACACCGATTGCCCCGCACACCGCATCGTTCAAGCGGCATCGAGCATCACGCACCACCACACGCTGACGAAGTCTCTCCTTCAGCCGCCGAGCAGCACGCCGAGCCGCGCCAGCGCCCGCCCCACGGTCCCGTCGTCGGCGTAGCGGCCGACGTGCCCTTCGCAGAAGCGCTCGCCCCGGACGATGTAGGTCAACACCGCGCGCACCTCGTCGATCGAGGCGCGTTCGATGAACCCCGGATCCTCGAGATCCTTCGCGACCTGATTCGGTTGGTACGACCGAACGATCACGCCCGGAGCCTGCACGCGCTCCATCAGGCGGTGCACGATCTCGTTGTATTCTACATAGGCCAAGCTGGGCACGTCGCCCGGCGGCTTCACCCACGCCCGCACCGCACGCGGGGCCGCGCCGGCGAACGCCTCGCGGAGCTCGAGGAGCGCGCGGAGGGCCTCCGCGTTCGAGCCGCTCACGTGAGGCGCTCGAAGTCCTCGGCGCGGAAGCGCTGCTTCGCCCGGGGCGACCAATACGTCTTCGCGCCCGGGTCCCAACGCCGCACGAGCGGATCGCGCCCGAGCACGCCGAGGAGCGCCCGGACGGGGGTGAACACGACGAAGTACACGACCGTCAGCACGATCGGCGTGGTCACGCGCCCCATCAGGTGCCCGATCGCCATCCACCCGCGGTACGGGAGCGCGACGGCGCGCGGCGCGACGAGCGCGATCAGGCCGAGGAGCCCGATCGCGCCGCTAACGGCCTCGATGACGACGACGTCGACGTCGCGCCGATGCAGCCGCCAGGCGACGAAGCCCGCCACGAGCAGCATGACGACGCCGAAGCGGCGGAGCTCTCGGGGAGTGGCGGGCTTCACGTCCCTGACGTTATCACCTCACCACGGGCAGACGGTCGCTTCGAAGTGCCCGCCGACCGTCGTCTTGTCGCCCGGCTTCGCGAAGCGATCGCTCAGGCCGACGACCTGACCCTTCACCTTGGATTCCTTGTCGAACGAGAGCGAATCGAACTGGATCCACCCGCCGCCGCCGCCACCCGCTCCACTGAAGGAGACGTAGTTGTTCTTCGGCGTCGCCTTGTAGAGCGACATCTCCGACTGCACCGGCGAGCCCGTGAGCTTCTGGCGCGAGCTGGTGCCGCCAAAACCGTCGAAGCGGATGATGGTCGCCTTGCCCTCGAAGCCGTTGGCGTTGTCACACGTGACGCCATCCACGTCGAAGAAGCGAACGTTGGTGATGGCGTCGGTGTTCGAGTCGTTGTCGTGCATCACGGTCGCGATCGCGGCCTTCGCCGTGAACGCCTTGCCACCCACGTTGAACGCGACCGGTCCGTCCGGCGCCTTTTCGTCGAAGGACTGGAGCCCGCTGTCGCCGGCCGAGCAGATGACCGCGTCGAACTTTCCGCCGCCCACGTAGGTGAGCATCTTCTCGTCCGCCTTCTTCTTCAGCTCTTCGAGCCGGATCGTGCCCTTGATGTGCTGATCGGTCTCGTACTTGAACGGCTCGAGGTTGACCACGGGTGCGTCGACGCCCGAGAAGGTGGTGTTCTTGAGCTCGAGGTTCGTCTTCTGCGGAAAGAACTCGATCCGCGCCGTCGTCGGCTTGCCGCCGTAGTGCTTCAGGCCGGGGCCCGCGCCGATGGTGATGTCGAGCGTCTGCGCTTCGTCGGGCAGGTTCCCGCCGCCACACTCGTGCGCGTGCGTGGAGAGCCGGATCACGGGCCCGTTCGCCTCGTACACCCACGCGTACGCGAACTTGAGCTCGTGTCCTTCGAAGGTGAACGTCGGCGGTCCTTCGGGTTGCTTCGCGGTCGCGCTCGCGACGGCGGACGACGTCGTCGTCGAGCCCGAGGGCGTTGGCGGTGTGTTGTTCTCCGTCGACTTCTTGCAGCCGAGCGTGACGAGCGTTGCGAGACCGATGCAGCCCACGAGTTTGAGTGTGTTCCCCATCCACGCGAGGCTAGACAGAGCTCCAACCGCGCGCCCATGGTCATCTGATAGACGGGGCAAAACGGCTACACCGGCGGTTCGTGGTAGCGTCGCCTCGCTCTGCGTCCCGCGCGCCCCGCCCCTCCGAAGCTGCCCGAGCTCCTCGCCGCGTTCGCGATGGCGCTCCTCGCGCTGGTCGCACTTCGCCCCGCGTCGCTCGCCACGCCCTACTGGTGGGACGCTGCCGCGGTCTACGTCCCCGGCGCCGAGTGGTTGAACACCCACGGGTTCGACGCTTCGCCCGGCCACTTCCCCAGTGATCTCGGGCGCGGGCACACACCCGGCTTCTATTTGGTCCTCGCCCTCGCCTTCCGGCTGTTCGGTACGTCGCCGACGACCGGCCACGCGCTCGTGCTCGGTTTCTCCGCCGCGGCGCTCACCTTCACCTACGCGCTCGGCGTCACGTGGCTCGATCGCCCGCGTGCCGTGCTCGCGACCCTGCTCGTCGCGTTCGCGCCGCTCTACCTCACGATGTCGTCCGAGGCGCTGCCCGAGATCCCGATGACGGCGCTCACGCTGCTGGCTGTGCTCCTCTTCGCGCAGAGGAAGTTTCTCGGCGCCGCGCTCGCCGCGACCGCACTCGTGCTCGTGAAGGAGGTCGGTCTCGCCACGCCGGCGGCGCTCGCGGGCGCGTCGCTCTTCCTCGCGTGGAAGGTCCCGGGCGAGCGGCGCGCGTGGATCCGCGCCGCGCTCTTCCAGCTGATCCCACTCGTCTTCCTCGCGGCGTTCTTCGTCTGGCAGCGCGTGCGCGAAGGCTGGTGGGTGCTCCCGTACCACGCGGGGCTCTTCTCGGAGCACCACGATCTCGCCGAGCAGCTCGCCCGCGTCCTCGGGTCGTCGCTCGTCGCGGACGGGCGCGGCGTCGCGCTCGTCGTCGCGCTCGCGCTCGCGGTCGGCGCGCGCCGCCTCGGGATCGCTCCGCCGAGCTCGCCGTCGCAGATGGATCGCCCGATCGCGCTCGCGATCGCGCTCGTGGTCCTCGCGAACTTCGTCTTCTTCGCGAAGATGTTCTTCCTCGAGCGCTACGTGCTCCCGCTCCACCCGCTGATCGCGCTCGCGATCGTGCGCATGGTTCCCGCGCCGCAGCCGGGCGACCGCCGAGGGTTCGCCGCCGGCGCGCTCGCAACCGGGATCGCCTGCATCACCGCGCTCGCGGTGCGCTGGGGCGGCGAGGGCTTCGACAGCGGCGAGACCACCTTCCGGTACCTGCACGCCGTGAACGTCCACGAGCGGATGCTCCGCGACGTCCCCGCCCCCAGCACCGTCCTCACGACGTGGCCGATGACCGACGAGATGCGCGCCCCGTATCTCGGTTACGTCAAGTCGCCGATCAAGGCGATCAGCCTGGAGTGGGTCGAGGCGACGGGCAATCACCCGCACGTGGACGCAGTCATCGTCTTCACGACGATGGGCAACGCCCCGCGCTTGCGCGCCCAAGCGGCCGAGCGCGGATTTCACCTCGCGCGGACGGAAGAAGAGGGCGGCGCGGCGCTGGAGCTTTGGACGCCCTAGCGAGTAGCTGGCTTCGGCCTCACGAAGACGTCTGGTCGCCCGAGAGTAACGTTCGGTAATATCGACACTACGAGGGGGATTTGCTTGCTCGGCTCATTGCTGGCGAGGGAACCGCATGGGGAGGATTGACACAGTCGATCAGCGTGTGAAAGCGTCTGCAGCACCGAGCATCGTGGAGCTCTCCAACCGATTTCGGATTGTCGGCCCCGTTAGCAATGGGCGTCACGCTAGCGTGTTTCTAGCAGAGGACCGATCCGTATCACGGCGCGTCGCACTCAAGCTTCCTCGCACCGGAAGCCCGGTCGAGATGGGCGCTCGGATCGCCAGGGAGAGCGCTGCGCTGCGACGGGTCGTGCACCCGAATATCCAGCGTCTTCTCGACTCGGGGACCACTTCAGACGGGATGCCCTTCCTCGTCACCCACTTCGAGGCGGGTGAAACGCTCGAGCGGGTGATTGCAACGCATCGCCGCGTTCCAGAGCGCTGGATCCGTGCGATGCTCACCCAGTTGCTCGCGGCGCTGGATGCTGTCCATTCCGCCGGCGCGGCCCATGGCGACGTCACCCCGACCAATTGTGTTTGCGTCGGTTTCGAATCGGTCGACGTGCCCTGCCGACTTTGCCTGATCGACTTTGGGGGCGCCCGCTGGCTCGACGGCAAGCTGGAGGCTCACACGACCGGAACGTCGGTGTACATGGCCCCCGAATTGGCAACGGGGAGCCCGTCCATCGCTACCGATCTCTACGCCGTAGGTATCATTGCTTACGAGATGCTCGTCGGTGTGCCACCGTTCCGGGCGTCGACGAACACCGAGGTCCACTGGCAGCACGCCCACGAGCCAGTACGCCTGCCAAGAGAGTCGGACCCGCAGATCTCACCGACATTGGAGGCTGCAGTCCTGCGTGCGCTCGAAAAGGACCCCGCGCAACGATTCGGCTCGGCGACGGAGTTCGCGGCAGCGCTCGATGCGGCGGCAGAAGCTTCGGAGCAGCAGACCGAACCGCACACGCGACCAGAGCGAGCCGATCAGGACGAGCGCGCCATCCTCCTGCAGCGGGTACGCGAACAGTGGATCGAAGGAGTGCTGGCGCGTACGACCGACGGAGTCGTCCTGGTCCGACAGCGACTGACCGCGAGCCCGACCGACGCGTCCCTCCGAGGGGTGACCTCGATCGTCGAAGCCTACTCCGCTTCCGATGGCGGACTTCTGATCCTCGGCGACCCAGGCCATGGCAAAACCGTCAATTTGCTCCGACTCGCGCGGCACGCTGCCGACCATGCGACGAACGCTCAGGGAACGATCGGCAAGGTTCCCGTCGTCCTGACGCTCTCGTCGTGGACGGTGCAGGACGCGGACCTCGCCGTCTGGATCCGGAGAGAGCTCGCATCGAAATACCTACTGACGACGCGCTCCGCGCTCCGGCTCATCGAATCCGATGCACTGCTGCCCATGTTGGACGGCCTCGACGACGTGCGACCCACGGCGCGAGACGCTTGTGTCCGCGCCATCAACACCTTCCGCGGGCAGCGAGCTTCGAGACGAATCGTCGTGAGCTGCCGAACCGACGAGTACGCAGCGACCGCCACGAAGCTCGGTTTGAAGCATGCGGTCGTGCTCGAGAGTCTCGCGTCACATGACATCGCTCAACAACTGGAGCACAGCGCATCAAGCGACCTCGCACACGCGCTCCAACGCAACCCCCTCCTTGGAGAGCTCTCCCACACGCCAATGTTGCTCCACGTGATGCGCGTCGCGTTCCGCGATTCCTTTCGGTTTCGTGGAGCACTCGCCAGCGAGGATGATGCGGTCCATCAGCTCTTCGAGTCGTTCGTGTCCAGTGCGCTGCGCAAGTTGGCAACCAATGAACGAACTCACTTCGAGGGAACGATTTCGGCGGTGGCACGCACGCTCTCGCGAACGTCTCGAATTCTCCTACTCTTCGAAGAGGTTCAGCCGTCGTGGCTCGGTAGCGACGACGAGCGAATGCTCTACGCCTTCGTCTCGCGGGCGGCAGTCGCCCTGACGTTCTGCCTGAGCATCGTCCCAGCGGTTGCCTTCAGTCCTCTCTCGAACCACGGATTCCATGTCTCCACGGCGTTCGCGCTTCGCCTCGCGATCGTCGGCACCCTCGGATTGGGCTCGGTGTTCGGAATCAGAGCGGCGCGTTCCTTCCGAGCCCCGGACACCGATCGGCGTCCTCTGGGCGGCGTGCTCACTTTCATGCTCGGTGCCGCCCTCATCGGAGCGTGCATGTTCGCTACCGAGCGAAACCCCATCGCATCCGTGATGGGCGTGGAAGTCGGCGTCGTGGGTGGATTGCTGCTGGGGGTGAGTCGGCGTCGCCGCGGCACGGCGTCGGGAGACGTCGGCACTGCGGAACGGATCTCATGGTCACTCCGCAACGTACGACTCCAGCAAGTCGTCGTTCTCTTCACCATCGCGACGGCCGTGTTCGCGCTAGCAAGCTTCCTCGACGGAGGTCGCAGCGCGGGCTACATGGCGTGGGCGGTGATCGCGATCGGCATCGCCATCCTCGGTCATCATTCACGAAACGCCGCGACGCGCGTCACCCCGAACGTGGGGATCTGGGACACTGCACGAAACGCGACCCTCGTGGCGAGCGCGGTGTTCGTCGTCACGACGTTCAGCTTCGGGCTCAGCTACGGCGTTCCGTACGGTGCGTGCGTCGGCGTCGCCCTGGCGACCATCGGCGGCCTCTGGTTCGGCGGAATCGACGTGATGAACCACGTCATTCTCCGTTGGCTACTGCACCGTCGGGGCGCGCTTCCTCTCGACGCGCTTCGGTCGCTCGATGCCGCAGTCGACCTCGGCCTCATGCGACGAACGGGCAACGGCTACCTCTTCATGCACGCGATGCTTCTTCGTCACTTGGAAGCCAAGCCGTGACCGCACGCGTCGCGACGACGGTCGCCCTCGCTCTCGCCGTCGCGTGTGCCCCTCGTCGCGCGAGCGTCGGCGCGAAGGCAGCCGATCCATGTGTCGGGCCGCCGCCACCGACCGCGACCGAGTACTCCAGTCCGATGGAAGTAGCCAACCAGGCGTCGAACGACGGTGGCGTCGTGAGTGTCGCCGTGGCGGACATCGACGGCGACGGCGTCAGCGACATCGTAGTCGGGCGAGGCGGATTCGATGCCAGTGAGATGGGGGTGCTCGAGATCCTCTTCGGCCCCTTTTCCCACCCCGACGCATGCAACGGCTCCGTGGTCACGGCACGCGCAGCACGGACCTCGGCCTCAGCGGGAGCTCTTCCGTTCGCAAAGGTCACTACCGGTGACATTGACCATGACGGTTGCGTCGACATCGTCGCCGGAAATTTCGATGGGGGGATCGAGCTCTTTCTCGGAAAGAAGAATGGCGCGCGCTGCGAGCTCGGCCCCCGCCGACACGTCGACGTTCTGGACGCATCCGTCGGTGGAACCGACCTGGAGCTGGCGGACCTGGATGCGGATGGATCGCTGGACCTCGTGGTTGCCCGCTCGGACCGCGACCACCCAACCAAAGCGCATCGCCAAGTCATCGTGTGGAATCGCTCGAACCAACTCGACTTCGATCATCCTTGGGTCAGCGACGAGTCTCTCGTGGCCACCTTCGCGACGCTCGTCGGCGACTTCGACGGCGACGGTGCGCTGGACATCGTGTTCGGTGCTCGCGGGATGGAGGACAACGCCGCGGGCGGTTTGCTTTCGGGCACGCTCCATCGAGGAGTAAAGGGGAAGGCTCCTCTTTCGGCACCCGTCCCCCTCTCGTGGCCTGCCCCAGGGCCCAATCTGCTCAGCGAAGTCCCCTACGTCGTCGACATCGATCGATGGGGTCCCGGCGTGATGGTCGTCAGCAGCGGCCACTGGTGTTCGACGGTCGCGTGTTGGCGAAGGACTGCTCCGATTCACTACGCGTGGTCTGGCACCGGGATGGGGGTCACCTCGGGCATCGGCGCGCCGCCGGGGAACTGGCTACCGGGGTCGAGCCGATCGGTGGACGGCGACTCAGACCCCGATGCCGTCTACCCACTCGCATGCGGCACATGGACGCAACGACCCGGGCGGGTCGAGCTCCGCCGCAGCGCGGTGGCGAACTATGACGCAAGCAGAATCGCGACACCGGACGAAGTCATTCGCTCGGTCGTTGCCGACGAAGTCGACGCAACTGCACCGGGCCTGGAGTTCGTCATCGGTGGTGCCAGGCTCAGCTCGAACGGAGGCCCGACGAACTCGGGTCACGTCAGTTTGATCGTCCCATGTCCCAACCCGAGGAGAGATCCATGATCTGGCAAGCGCCGCGTCTCAAGCTTCTCACACTGAGCTGCAACGAGCCCACGATTCAGCTGGCAAGCCCAGGCGCGTTCAACGCGTTCGTCGCCACCGGAACCGGCTTTCGACAGGAAGAGACTCAGCTCCTGTTCGTTCGTGCCGACGTCAGCGATGGGTCACTCAAGCCCTACCAGGCAATCCCCTGCATCGGCATCGTCGTCGACGAGAAGGATGACCGCCAGGTGATCTCGTTTCGTGCATCGTTGTTCCAACGCGATGTTGGTCCTTACCACCTCATCGCCTGGAACGAACCGTCCGACGATGGTGTCAACGATTGCACCGTCCTCGAGTGGGCGATGGCCGTTCGCATGGACCCGGCTCAGCTCCGGGTCAAAGTCGACGCGCCTTGATCTTCCCGGCGCGGCTTTCAAGCTTGCTCGACGACTGCGATGCCGCGCTCGTCGACGTCGACGCACGCCGTCGGATCGAGAACGCCTCCGAATCGTACTCCCAGACTGAGGCCGAGTGCGCGGTCGAGTGTCACCTCGCGAGCGGCGGCGCGCGAGCCGACCTCGTCGTCCGCGTCTTCCCTCCGGATTGCGTGAAGCTCGCTTCGCAACCGGCCACCTCGCCTCCGCTGCGATCGTTTCTCGCGCGGTGGCAGAACCAGCTCCCCGAGCTTCCCTTCGTCGAGCTCGAACACGATCTCGACGTCATGCGTCCCACGCCGTGGATAGGGCCAGCGATCGAGCCGTTGGTGCGCCGAGGGATCGACGCCATCGTGGCCGCCAGAGCTGGCGCGCCGCCTGCCCATTGGACGAGCACCATCCTCGCGCAGAGGGTGTTGGAGGCGCTGGGAGAAAGCGATCCCCGCTGGCGCGACCGTATCCACGACGTATTCTGCCGCCTTCCGCCGCGCGGGTGCATCAACCATCTCGCGCTCGGGGCTGCGCGGCCTGGGCGTCCGAGTCCGTCGGTTCGTCTCATCGTGTCGCTGGAGCGCCGCAACGTGACCGAGTTCTTCGGAGCGGCAGGTTGGCGTGGGCAGTCGGATCGCCTCACCCAGCTCGCCGAACGTGTTCTTCCGTGGGAGTCCCGCGTCGAGCTGGACATCGACCTGGAGCTCGATGGGTGCGCAATCCGAACGGCGACCTATGCCGACTTTCGAGCTCCGAGAGCCCGAGACAGCGTCCTCCGTTCGCTCGTGCACCGTCTCGTCGCCGACGAGATGGTGCCAGCTGCCGGCGCGCGGGCACTCGAGACCTGGATCGCGCGCTCGGATGGCGCGCTCGAGCGCGTGTTGACGTTGAAGATCACGGACGACGGTCATGAGCTCGGAGCCAAGGCGTATCTTGGTGCTCTGCGCAAAGCATCGTGAGGTCTGCACGTGGGGATTCTTCGCCGAATCGATGGGAGTAGCGCGGACATCAGCCTGTCCGCGATGACGAGGATCGGGCGAGCGAGCACGAACGACCTCGTCCTCAGCGAAGCGCGAGTATCCCAGTTTCACGCCTCGCTCGCGTGGACATCGCAGGGCGTGTGGGAGCTCCGCGACCTCGGCTCCAGCAATGGTTCGTTCGTCGACGGCGTCCGCCTGGGCGCGGGTGACCGCAAGACGCTCAGTGCGAACGCCGGTCTTTCCTTCGGAGCACCGGGAGCCGAGTGGTCCTTGATCGACGTTCGGCGTCCTCTCCCCGAAGCGCGGGAGCTCGCGACTGGGACGCGACACGTCGGGACCCCCCACCTCCTTTCCGTCACCAAGGCAGGCACGACGGTCGACATCTTCGAAGAGGGTCGTGGCAACTGGGTCATCGAATCGGACGGCGTGCTCCGCGATCTTCGCAACGACGAGATCATCGAGCTCGGCGGAACGCGTTTCCTCGTTGCGCTCCCGCTTCCCATCTCCGAAACCGAAGACGCGCCGGGAGCGGCTCCCGAACGAGCCGCGGAGCTCCCGCTCGCGGAGACGACGCTCACGTTCCTGGTCAGCGCCGACCTCGAGACGATCGAGCTTCAAGTCACGTGGAGCGGCCGCCGATGGGTGTGCCAGAAGGCGTACGTGCGTGCGCTGCTGTCGCTGGCTGAAGCGCGCCTTCGCGACGCAGGCGCGTCCAGCGTCCGAACACATGAGCGGGGGTGGGTCTACGGAGACGAGCTCTGCACGCTTGCGAGCTATGAGAGCGTCGCCCGCCTGAACGTCGAAGTACATCGTGCTCGCAGCGAGTTCGCACGTGAAGGCGTCCCCGGTGCGCCTGCCATCGTGCAGCGTCGACGCGGCACGGGCCAGCTTCGCATCGGCACGGACCGGATCGAAGTCGTTCACGGGCTGGAACGGCCGCGGCGCTCATGACCCTCTCCCTCGACACCATTGCATATTACACCGAATGTTGGTCCGAGCGCCTCGCACACGGACACAACGTCTCTTCCAGTGCGATCCACTACGGTCTCGACTTCCGGGTCGACGAACCGCCGGAGGTCGCCAAGGCTCGAACGAATGAGCACGTCCTCAAGCGCCTCCAGCTCGACCGAAACAAGACAGCCTCCATCGCCGACTTCGGTTGCGGCGCGGGGAGCACGACGCTTCACCTCGCGCGGCGAGCCCCCGCCTGGCGCTTCGTTGCACTCGATGCGACTCCGGCCAACCTCGCGATCGCACGTGCACGCGCGCACGAGGCTTCACTCAACAGCCGAGCGCGATTCGTCGAGTGCGACTACGCGTCCGTTCCCTTCGATGGCAGCTTCGACGGAGCCTACTCGGTCGAGTCGCTCTGCCACATCGATGAGCGCGAGCGAGCGACTCGCGAGATGGCACGGCTCCTGGCCGCGCGGGCTCCGCTCGTCGTCGTCGACTTCATTCGAACGAGCCGCCCCATGGCAGCTGGCGCTCGCCGCACGTACGATGCACTTCGGCGGGGATTCGCGATAGCCGACTACTACGACGAGCCTCTGGAGGCCGTCTTGAAGCGCTCGGGCTTCGCGACGATCTCCCAGGTCGACCTGTCCGGCCGCATCGCAGAAGACGTACGCCGGTCGGCTGCGCGTGCCCGCGAACGCATGCCTTTCGCAACCACACAGCGGTGGAAATGGCACTTCGAAGCATGCATCGCGGTTGCCGACATGCTCGAGGACGGCCTTCTTCGATACGAGTCCACTCGTGCCATCCGTAATGTCGTGTAAGCGACACGACCTCTCCGAATCCCTACGGTCGAGCTCAGCACCGCTTCGCCGCAGCGTGGGGCTGCTCCGAACCGGCGAGCAACGATCCGAAGAGGAGAGCTTCCATGGCCAGCAAGCTGAGTCGCCGTTACGGATGGGTGCCCGATGTCCCCGACCACCGTGACCAGGTCTACGCCGCCCCTGTCGTCAACGTGGCGAACCTACCGCCGAGCGTGGACCTTCGCGCCGTCTCCCCAAAGCAGATCTACGACCAAGGTCAGCTGGGGTCGTGTACGGCGAATGCCATCGGCGCGGCAATCGAGTTCGACTTGATCAAGCAGAACGCTCGCGTCTTCACGCCGTCGCGGCTCTTCATCTACTACAACGAGCGCGAGACGGAAGGAACGCTTGCCTCCGATGCTGGAGCCCAGATTCGCGACGGGGTGAAGAGTGTCAACAAGCGCGGCGCCCCGCCCGAAGAGCTCTGGCCGTACAGCGACGCAAATCCTGGATTGTTCCTCGAGCGACCGCCCCCGACGGTCTATCAAGAAGCCGCGAATCACAAAGTCGTCTCGTACCAGCGCGTCGCGCGGACGGTCTCGCAGATGAAGGGATGCCTCGCCGCAGGATATCCGTTCGTCTACGGCTTCTCGGTGTACGAGAGCTTCGAATCCGACACCGTCGCTACGACCGGGGACGTTCCCATGCCCGGCTCCAGCGAGAAGCTCCTTGGCGGCCACGCGGTGCTCGCCGTCGGATACGACGACGCGACGCAGCGCTTCCTCGTCCGCAACTCCTGGGGCGCGGGATGGGGAAAGCAAGGCTACTTCACGATGCCCTATGCGTTCCTCTTGGACGGCAACCTCTCCGACGACTTCTGGACGATTCGCGCTGTCGCAGTCTGACTTCGAGCCAGGGGAGCGAGGGGGATGGGGGCAACAACTGGGCAGTCGAAGCTATGGGCGAAGGTCATGGATCGAGCGCGAGCTCTGTTCGGACCACGCAATCGCTTTGGCGTCTTCGCCTATGGCGTCGGACGCCGCCATCGGGGAGGGCACCCGACACGCGAGCGAACTCTGGTCGTCTACTTGCCATTCAAGCTCGCCAAGCCGCGCCATCCCGTCCCCTCGCTCCGGGTCCTCGGTCGAACGATCCGTCCAGACGTCGTCGCGACGGGCGCGGTGGCCATCGCGCACGTTGGCCCCGTGCCGTTCGACGGTCTCCACCCTGGTGCAGCCATCGTCACTCGGGCGGGAGCGCGCGGTGCGATCTCCGCCCTGCTGACGAACAACGGCAGCGACCCAACGCACGCCATCACGGCCGGTCACTTGTTCGCCCCGAGCTCCGTCGGTGGGAAGGTGCAATGCGCTGCCTCGCCGGGGTCGCCCGCGAGCGACGTCGGCGAGTTGATCGCGAACTTCTTGGACGACGCTTCACTCGACGTAGCGCTCATCGAGCTCAACCCGAAGGGGCAATCGATGGTGAGCGACCTCGGCCCTCCGCTCGCGCGGATGCTCGCCGCCAACGACGTTTGGAGCGAACCGGTCCGGGCATGGCTTCCGACCGCGAATTCGTACTCGAACCCGAGTGTGACGCTCGGGTCGCCACTCGACGTGCTCGTCGAAGCACCCACGCGCGGGCAGTACGTGGTCCGAGGTGTCGTGTGTACCGAGCACGAGCTCACCCAAGTGGGTGACTCGGGGACAGTGCTCGTCACGGGGAGCACCAACCGAACCGCGGTCGGGAGCTGCATCGGTGGCTTCGGTGCCCGCTCCGTCTTCGAACCGTTCGCGCGCGCGTTCGCCGCGTGCCGCCAGATCGACCCCCAACTGAGGATCTTCGAACCATGACCTTCCAGAAGCGCGCCCTCGTCCTACTCGCCCTCGTGTTGACGATGCTGCTTTCGCGTGGCGCAGCCGCGCAGCCGCCGAACCCGAGTCCGACGACAGATGTGGCAGTGTCCACCGACAAGGAGGGGCCTTCCGCCCTCGCGCGTGCGACCAGTCGCGAGGACGCACTCAAGGCGTTGAAGACGGCTCCTACGTCGCTTCCCCAGCCGGCAGTCGGACAGGTCGACCTCGCTGGAGCCTTGGCGGAGACACTCCAGATTCTCGGGCAGATCGTAGTCGATCGCGCGTCGGCGAAGGCCTACACGGTCCTGCAAGATCAGCTGCTCACTCTCCTTCGATGCAACGAGGGAACCCCGACCGCGACACCAGCGGCGGCAACGCCAGCGCCGGCGACGCCAGCGCCGGCGACGACACGCTTCGTGGCAACCTGCGATGCCGTACGCGCGCTGAGGATCGAAGACATCGCGATGGCGCCGACGACGTTGGGAACGGCCCTCGCCGAAGACCTGCTCGCAGCGCTCGGGATCCGCACCGATTCGGCGATCAAGAAGCTGCTTGGTGGCGTCCTCGCCGCGACCATGCCGAGCTTCGTCGAAAAACCTTCGGTCCTCGGTGGCTCGACCACGCAACGGATCGTCGATGCGATCCTCCAGTTCCTCGCCAGCAAGACGAGCGACTTCGACAAGGCGACCAACGGCCAGAAAGCCGTTGCGCTCGGTGCGCTGATCTACGCCAAGTGCTTGGCTCAGATCGACGCGACACACTCGCTTGCGAGCTGCAACGTCGCCGCCATCGCGGTGCAGCTCGGCGGAGATCTGGACGCTGAGATCCAGGGCGTCGGAAGCGAAGTCGCGCGGCGGCTCGTTACGCTCTCAGCGTCGAAGCTCGACCTCCCCAAGCTTCGCCTCGCGGTCGACACTGCGTTTGCGACAGCGTGTCTCCTCGAGGCACCGAGCAGCGACCCCGTCGCTCTGAGCTGCCCCACGATTGAGAGCCGAACCACTCTCGATACGACCACGGACAGGCTCGCCTTCGCGGCGGCCTTCGTCGACGCGGCAATCTCGACGGATGGCGCACGGTTGATCGTGGTCGCGACCAAGCTCGTCGACCTGCTCGACGCGAAGGCCCCCGAAACGGCGAAGAAGTACAAGCGTGCGCTTCGATTCCTCGGCGGTCTGCTCGACTACGCGAGCACCTACATCCAGGCGACGGGCGACGATAAGGACGCGCAGGCGAAGGCTCACGATCAGCGCACCAAGATCCTGGAGTCTCTGACGCGCGACATGTCCGACCGTACGGGTCGCGAGGGTGCCGTGATCGTATCCCTCGGTGGATCACTCCGACTCGTTGGGGGAGCGAGGATCGGGCTCCCCACGAAGGGCGCCACGTTCTATGGGCCGCTCAGCCTGCCGCTCGGAATCTCGATCGACTATGTGAACTCGGTCGGATTCCATTTCGAGCTCGACGCGGTGGACTTGGGAAATTACCTGTCGCTGGACGACAAGCCTACCGTCAAGACTCCGGAGCTCGGCGACGCGTTCTCTCCGAGCGCGACCGTAGGGATTTCGTTCGGCAAGACACTGCCACTCGTAATCGGTGTCACCGCGGGATGGACACCACAATTCGCGTACGATGCCGCACGTCCCGACTCGCACGGGACATTCAACATCGGTGCTACCGTGGGCATCCACGTACCGTTGATCGATCTCAACTGACCTCGGACCCGTCTCTGAGGAGTGAAAAATGGACGCTTTGACCACATTCGTCACGGCAATGATCGCTCTGAGCGTCGGAGCGGAGCGCATCACGGAGATCGTGAAAGGGATGATCCCTTGGCTCCGGGAGCCACCTGGCAACGACCCGAACGCCGACGGGCGACGCCGCGCCGCGCTCCAATCGATCGCGGCGGTCGGGGGCGGCGTTGCTGCGTGGATGATCGGACCCGACCACTTCCTCCCAAAACTCGTGCCGACAGATCCCACCTCGCTGCAGAAGGCCTTCGTCTGCGCACTGCTCGGGCTGATGGCGAGTGGTGGATCCGCACTCTGGAATCACGTGTTGGACATCATCGGAGTGGTCAAAGAGACGCGCGAGGTGGCACTTGCCGCCAAGACGACGACGGATGGCGTGAAGCCGTCACCGAACGCGCAAACCTGACCCGCTCTCGACGGCCCATCACACGGGCGCTGGAGCTTCGCGTCCCGCGGAGTCGACTTCGAGACGACGTCGGCGTTCACGGTGACCTCGCAGGGGTCATCGAGTCCGTTCTACGTCGCGCAGCTCCCGCCCGACCCGAAGTGAAGTTGCTTTGGGCGTCAGGCGTCGCCGACGATAACGAGGTCGGCCGAATCGTAGGCATAGCGCAGACCGCTCGGCTGCCATCGAACGTCGACGAACGTGTCGTCCTTCCGCTCGCCGTCGCCGAGGTCCATCGGCCCTAGCACCACTCCAACGCAGTCGCCGAACTCGTCGACGTGTGCGGTGCCGCAGCCCCAACAGGCATATCCATCGTCCGGATCGAACGGACCGAGGTGGCGACCCGCCGAGCCACACTTTCCACGGAGTCGGGTTTTTGCGGCCTCGGTCAAACGAACCAGGGCACCCTTCTTCACTCCAGCACTCATCACGCTACCCGCGTCCCTTCCGTCCACGCCGCGAGGCGCGCCCCATCCTTCTTGTAGAGCCGCGCCTGCTCGTGCGGCAGCCCGCGCTTCTCGAGCCAGAACCCCGCCGCCGTCCGCACCACGCCGAGCCCGTAGCGCACGCCCGCGCCGAAGCGGATCGTCGACATGTCCTCGAAGTAGTGCGCGGGGCACGAGAGCTCGCCGATCGCGAGCCCGAAGTGGATCGCCTGCGTCAGCGTCTCGTTGTCGAAGACGAAGTCGTTGCGGTTCTCGGCGAGCGGAAGCTCCTCGAGCGCGCGCCGCGAGAAGCCGCGGTAGCCCGTGTGGTACTCGCTCAGCCCGGCCTGCGTGATGGCGTTCTCGAACCCGGTCAGCGCCTTGTTCACGACGAACTTCCAGACCGGCATCCCGCCCTTGAGCGCGCCGCGCACGAGCATCCGCGAGCCGAGCACCAGATCGTAGCCGCCGTACGCCACCATGCTCGCGACGGCGGGCATGAGCTCCGGCTTGTACTGGAAGTCCCCGTGCACCATCACCACGACGTCCGCGCCGCTCGCGAGCGCCTCGCGGTAGCCCGTCTTCTGCGCCGCGCCGTAGCCCAGGTTCTTCGCGTGCGACACGACGCCGATCCCGTGCGCGCGCGCGATCGCGACGCTGTCGTCCGTGCTCCCGTCGTCCACGAAGAGCACGCCGTCGGCGATGCCCTTCGGCAGGGCGGCGATGGTGCGGGCCAGCGTCTTCCCGACGTTGAGCCCCGGCATCACCACCCACACCTTCTTCCCGTTCACCATCCGATCACCATCACCATCCAATCACCACGGCGAGGGGGGAAACTACCACGCGCCCGACGTACCAGGAGTAGCCCCCTCTCCGCGCCACCTTCCGTGGTACGGTCGAAGGCGTTTCCACTTGGCGAGCTCCATTTCTCCCGAAAAGCCGGCGATCTTCGTGACCGGCGTCGCCGGGTTCCTCGGGAGCCACGTCGCGGATTACTTCCTCGAGCGGGGTCACCGGGTGGTCGGGTGCGACAACCTGTTCGGGGGTGAGATGGCGAACGTGCCGTCCGCCGTCGAGTTCCACCGCGTCGACTGCAACGACGTGAAGAAGCTGGTCCCACTCCTCGAAGGCGTCGGCGTCGTCTATCACGCCGCCGCGGCACCCTACGAGGGCATCTCCGTCTTCAGCCCGCACTTGGTGACGCAGAACGTGGTCGGCGCGACGGTCGGCATCGCGAGCGCGGCGATCCAGAGTCGCGTGAAGCGCATCGTCTACTGCTCGTCGATGGCGCGCTACGGCGCCCAGGAGATCCCCTTCCGCGAGACGATGGAGTGTCGCCCCCAGGATCCCTACGGCATCGGCAAGCTCGCCGCGGAGCAGATCCTCGCGAACCTCTGTCGGACGCACGGCGTGGAGCACGTCATCGCCGTTCCGCACAACATCATCGGCCCGCGCCAGAAGTACGACGACCCGTACCGCAACGTCGCGAGCATCATGATCAACCTGATGCTCCAGGGGCGGCAGCCCTTCGTCTACGGCGACGGCTCGCAGAAGCGCTGCTTCAGCTTCATCCAGGACGTCATCTCCTGCCTCGCGCGGCTCGCGGTCGATCCCGACGTGGACGGCGAGATCTTCAACGTCGGCCCCGACGAAGAGTTCGTCACCATCCTCGAGCTCGCGAAGCGCATCGCCGCGCAGCTGAGCTTCGACCTGAAGCCGAACTTCGTTCCCGGCCGCCCGCAGGAGGTCCACTTGGCCACGTGCTCGGCGGACCGCGCGCGCGCACGGCTGGGCTACAAGACGAAGTACACGCTGGACCAGGGCCTCGCGGAGATGATCGCGTTCATCAAGGAGCGCGGGCCGAAGCCGTTCGCGTACCACGTCGATCTCGAGATCGTGAACGAGAAGACGCCCGAGACCTGGCGCAAGCGCCTGCTCTGACCCCCTAAGAAATCTTCGCTACACCCGGCCGCGGCCGGCGTCCTTCTTCCGTGGGCAGCGTTTGCCCGAAGGAGAGACGGTCATGCGTACGCAGATGGGTGTTCGTGGGGTGGTGGTTCTCGTTGCGACGATCGCAATTTCCGCAGCGGTGGGCTGCTCTTCCGCGAGCCCCACGCCGAGCACCACGGACGGCGGGGACGAGCAGGATTCCGGCAGCGGCGACGACTCGGCGACGTCCGGGGTTCCGTCGGGCCCGATCTGTGACCTCTTTCTCTCGAAGAACTGCCCGGGCGTGGAGAACACCCCGGCCCATCGTGCGCTCTGCGTGCAGGCCTACGACGTCGCCGCGACGCGCGGCTGCAAGCCCTACATCGACAAGGGGTGGGCTTGCCTCGGCGCGAAGGGCGCCTCGGCGCTCACGTGTCAGTTCAACGACGTCTTCGTCACCGACCCAACGTGCGCGGAGTCCGGCACCGCGATGGCCAAGTGCACGAGCGCGGTGACGGACCCCAAGTGCTACGCCGGCTCCTGCACCTCGTTCACGGACTGTCCGACTGGCTACAGCTGCAATCTCGCGCTCGGCCAGTGCTTCGACAACGCCCACAGCTGCATCGGTGCCCCGTGCAACTCGTTCACGGACTGCTCGACCGGTACGACCTGCAACCAAGCGCTCAAGTTGTGCACCAAGCAATAGCGACCTGCCCCTCCCCCTCCCGCTCCTCCTCCCTCTCCTTCTGGAGCGACGTCGCGCCAATACTCAAGTCACCGCTTGACTAATTCCGAGCCGTGACGATACTCAAGCGCATGCTTCAGCATTCGCCGCTCGACCGCGTTTTCTCGGCCCTCGCGGACCCGTCGCGCCGCCACATGATCGAGAAGCTCGCCCGCGGCCCCGCGTCGGTGACCGCGTTGGGCGAGAAGCTCCCGATCACTCTCGCCGCCGTCGTGCAGCACGTGCAGGTCCTCGAAGAGAGCGGGCTCGTCCGCACCGAGAAGAAGGGCCGCGTACGGATGTGCCGGCTCGAGCCGAAGGGGCTCTCCACGGCCGAGCGCTGGTTCCACGACCGCCGCGCCTTCTGGGAGCAGAGCCTCGATGCCCTCGAGCAGCTGCTCGCCGGAGCCATCGAAAGGAAGAGACAGCCATGACCCAGAAGATCCTCCACGACACGTTCACCCTCGAGCGCACCCTCTCCGCCCCGCCGGCCCGCGTGTTCGAGGCGCTCTCGAAGCCCGAGGTGAAGGCGAAATGGTTCGGCGGCCCGAAGGACGCGTGGGTCGAGAAGGAGCGCGTCTTCGACTTCCGCGTCGGCGGGCGCGAGCACGTGAGCGGCGTCCACGCGGGGGGCATCACGAGCGTCTTCGACGCGGTCTACCTCGACATCGTGCCCGGCGAGCGCGTCGTCTACGCCTACGAGATGACGGTGAACGGGCGGAAGATCTCCACCTCGCTCGCCACGTTCCAAGTCACGGCGGTCGGCGAGAAGACGAAGCTCGTGCTGACCGAGCAGGGCGCCTACTACGACGACCCCGAGATGGCGAAGTACGCGCCCGACGGCCAGCACGCCGCCCGGCTCCGCGGGACCCAGGACCTCATGGACGAGATCGTGGCCGTCTTCGAGCGTTGAATCTCGCGTTTCCTGGCCCAAAGGCGGCACGACGCAGCGCGCCACGACTGTGCTAAACCGGCGTCATGTCCGTCGAGGATCCGCCGACCACCCTGCGCCCGCTCAAGCGCGCGATGGAGGTCCACTCCGGCGGCGAGCCCACCGCCAAGTGCGACGTCGTCGTCGTGGGCGGCGGCGTCAACGGCACGGGCGTGGCGCGCGATCTGGCCCTCCGCGGCCTGTCGGTCGTGCTGTTCGAGCGCAACGATCTCGCGTTCGGCGCGAGCGGGAACTCGAGCGGCATGATCCACGGCGGGCCGCGCTACCTCTCCGCGAACCCGAGCGTCACGGAGAGCTCCTGCCGCGACTCCGGCTACATCCAGAAGATCGCCCCCTTCCTCCTCCACCGCATCCCCTTCCTGATGCAGGTGCGCGGCGGCGCGAAGGGCCGCGTGATGTTCGAGCTCATCGACGCGTTCTTCCGCGCGTACGACGACTACCAGCCCCTCAAGAACGGCGAGGCCCACACCCGCCTCACGCCCGACGAGCTCAAGCAGCTCGAGCCAGGGCTGTCGCTCGACGAAGCCATCGGCGGCATCACGTTCGACGAGTGGGGCGTGGACGGCGCGCGGCTCTGCGTGCTCAACGCGCTCGACGCGATGGCGCACGGCGCGAAGGTCTCGGTCCACACGACCGTCACCGGGATCACCAAGTACGGCGGCGGCTCCAAGAAGCGCGGCGAAGGCGACTACGTCGTCACCGCGACCGATCGCGACACGGGCAAGACCCACCGGGTGCGCGCGCGCGTCGTCGTCAACGCCACCGGCGCGTGGGCGCCGATCACGGCGTCGCTCGGCGCGCTCCCGAACGGGCGCGTCCGCGTGCGCCCCGGCAAGGGGATCCACGTCGCGCTCGACCGCCGGCTCTCGAACTACGCGATCGCGGCCGAGGCGATCGACGGGCGCCAGATCTTCCTCATGCCGTGGCAGAACATGAGCGTCATCGGCACGACCGACGACGACTACTACGGCGATCTCGACGACGTGATCTCGACGAGCGAAGAGGTCCGCTACCTCGTCCAGGGCGTGGCCCGCGTGTTCCCCGCCGTGCGCGAGGCGCGCATGATCGGAACCTGGGCCGGCGTGCGACCCACGCTCTATGCGTTCGGACCGCACGAGGACGCACTCTCGCGCGAGCACGAGATCGTCGACCACCAGACGGACGGTGCGCCCGGCATCTACTCGATGATCGGCGGCAAGCTCGCCTCGTACCGCATCTTCTCCGAGGAGATGGCGAACCGGATCGCGGAGGATCTCGCGCCGAGCAGCAAGTGCTCGACCCACACGACGATGCTGCCGGGCGGGGACGACGTACCCAACCCGCTCGCGCTCGCGGAGCGCTTCGCGCTGACGCCCGTCGCCGGCCGGCGCGCGGTCTACCGGCACGGCGCCGTCGCGCTCGAGATCTTCGGTCAGGCGGAAGCGCGCGATCGCCAAGAGATCGTCTGCCCGTGCGAGCCCGTCACCGCGGCCGAGATCCGGCACGTCGTGAAGCACGAGCTCGCGCGCGACGTCTCGGGCGTGGCCCGCCGCACGCGGCTCGGCCTCGGGGCCTGCGGCGGCATGCGCTGCGCGGCGCGCTGCGGGCAGATCGTCGCGGAGGAGCTGGACCTCGCGCCGAGCGAGGGCGTCGCCCAAGCGCAGCGCTTCCTCGAGCGGCAAGCGAAGATGCGCATCCCGGCGCTCGGTCCCGATCAGGCGCGCCAAGAAGCGTTCGCGGCGGCGCACCTCCGCGCGCTCGGCGTGACCGACGGGGGCACGCGATGATCGTCGTGATCGGAGCCGGGGTCGCCGGCACCGCTGCCGCGCTCGCCGCCGCCGCGCGCCACGCCGCCGTGCGCGTGATCGACGGTGGGCCCGGCGCGACCGCGCTCGGCTCCGGCGCGATCGATGGCGCCACGCCCTCGGCCCAAGCACTGGCGATCGCGGCCACGCTCGGCGCCGACGTCGGGCCGTGCATCGTGGCGACGACCGCAGGCGTACTCCGCCGCGCGGCGGGCGCGGATCGCAGTGTCCTCCGCCTGCGGGAGAGCAGCACCGTCTTCGTGCCCGAGTCGTCGCACCCGCGCTGGCGCGGCGAGCTCCTCGCTCGGCTCTGGGATCGGAGCCCGCTCGCGACCGAGGCGAAGCTCCGCTTCGTGACCGGCCGCGTCGCGCTCGTCCAAGGCGAAGCGGAGCACGCGATGAACGACGTCGAGCTCGCCTCGCGCCACGACGATCCGGCGCGGCTCGAGCTCTTGGGCACCCGCCTCCGTCAAGCGCTTCCGCCCGGAGCGACCGCCGTCGCCCTCCCGCCGTGGCTCGGCGCGAGCGCCGCCCGCGCCGATGCGCTGAGCGCGCTCGTCGGGGTCCCCTGCGGCGAGGTCCTCGGCGATCCCGCCGGCCCGGCCGGCGAGCGCTTCGTCCACGCGCGCGACGCCGCGTTCGCGAAGGCCGGCGTCGTCGTCACGCACGCGCGCGCGACGTCCTTCGCGCGGGACGACGGCGGGCTCTTCGTGACGCTCGAAGGGCGCGACGTCGTTCGCGCGGGGACCCTCATCGTCGCGATCGGCGGCGTCGCCGGCGGCGGCATCCTCTACACGCCGAGCGCGGCGATCGCAGCGACCGCGCTCCCCCCACATCCGCGGCCCACGTTCCGCGCATCGCTCGACGGGCCCCTCGTGATCGGTCTGAACGGGCGCCCGATGGTCGTCCCGGGCTCGATGTTCGGCGTCGCTCCCGAGGAGCTCGGGCTCCCGTTCGGCACCGAGACCGCGCTCGAGCGGATCGGTCTCCTCGCCCCCGATCCGGCGCGCGCCGACGGCGAGCGCCTGTTCGTCTGCGGGGACGCCCTCGAAGGTCGCCCGCGCACGTGGCTCGAAGCGCTCGCGTCGGGCGCGAACGCCGGGCTCGCGGCCGCGAGCGCAGGCCCGACGATCGCGGCAGCACAATGAGCTCCGCGCCGAAGGACGCGACCGCGCGCTTCTCGGATCGCGTCGCGGACTACGTCCGCACGCGCCCCTCCTATCCCGCCGCGCTCCTCGACGCGGTCCTCGAAGCGCTCGGCCTCGCCCCCGGCGATGCCGTCGCCGATCTCGGGAGCGGCACCGGCATCTCGGCGAAGCTCCTCGTCGAGCGCGGTCTCGTCGTCCACGCGGTCGAGCCGAACGAGCCGATGCGGCGGGCGGCGGAGGAGATGCTCGCCGGCGACGAACGCTTCCGGAGCGTGAACGGCACGGCCGAAGCGACGACGCTCGCGGACGGGTCGGTCCGCGCCGTCTTCGCGTTCCAGGCGTTCCACTGGTTCGACGCGACGAAGACGCGCACCGAGCTCGCGCGCATCCTCGAGCCGCGGGCCGCCGGCCCGCAGATCGCACTCGTGTGGAACGAGCGCTTGGTCGACACGCCGTTCCTCGAGGCCTACGAAGCGCTCCTCCAGCGCGCGTCGCCCGACTACGGCGCCGTCGAGCACCGCAACGCGTACGCCCGGATCCAGGCGTTCTTCCACTCGGCGGTGAAGGAGCTGAACGCTCCGAACGAGCAGCGCTTCGATCGCGAAGGCTTCTTCGGGCGAGTGTTTTCCAGCTCTTACGTGCCCAAGACCGGTGCCGTCCACGAGGCCTTCGCGCAGGAGCTGGGGGAGCTCTTCGAGCACTACGCGGACGCCGAGGGCAAGGTCGCCTTCCGCTACGACTGCAAGGCGTTCCTCGGTCGCATCGGCTGAAGGCGCGCTATCCTCGAAGGATGACTTGGCTTCGCGTGGGGATCGCGGCGGCCGTGGTGTGTTTCGTCGGCGTCGCTGCGAGCTGTCGAGAGCCGACGGAGATCCTCGTCGAGCTCACGACCGACGTGTCGTGCAGCGACGTCGGGCTCGCCGGCGGCGCCATCCTGCGCGTCGGAGCGCCGGGCACGGTGGAGTCGTCGCCGACGACCTCCGTCGTCGCGCTCTCGTGCGAGGGCGGGAAGCTCGGCACGATCGCGGTGGTCCCGAGCGGCAGCGACGACGATCAGGTCGCCATCCTCGCCGTGCTCGGTTCGGGCAAGAACCCCGCGCTGCCGTTCGTGAAGACGGCGGACTGCAACGCGAGCGCACCGGGCAACTGCATCCTCACGAAGCGCGTCGTCAGCTACATCACGCACCGCACGCTCTCGCTTCCGATCCGGCTCTCGCTCGCGTGCGCCGGCGTCACGTGCAAGAACCCGAACGAGACGTGCGTCGAGGGCGAGTGCCGGAGCGTGGTCCCGGAGTGCACCGAGGCCGATGGCTGTAAGCCCGTGCCTCCGCCGGTCGACGCGGGTCCGTCCCTCGATGCGACGCTCGACGCGCGACCCGACGTGATCTCCACCAGTGACGTCGCCGTGATCGACGTCGGCGCGCCCGATGGGTGCAACATGTGCGGCGGGAGCACGTGCGTGAACCTGCTGAGCGACCCGTCGAACTGCGGTGCCTGCGGGCTCAAGTGCGGAGGCGTCTGCGCCGGTGGCCTCTGCAAGCTCAGCGCCGGTGTCGCCAACGCGCTCGGCGGGTGCATCGCCGTCGACGGCGAAGTGGTGATGTTCACGGCCGGAAACGGGACCGCCGGAGCAGCGTATTGGGTCCCGCGCACGGGCACGTCCGCCGCGACGAAGCTCGATACGTTCGCCACGCCGAGCTGGGTGGCCGGCGGCGGTGGGCTCACCGTGAGCGGGCAGAACGGCACCGCCTCGAGCTTCCGCGACTACACCGCGACGGTTCCTCCGGCGCCGGTGAGCGGGCTCGTCACGATCGGGAACAACGGCAGCGAGATCAACGGGCTCGCGCGAAACTCGAGCGGCCAACGCTGCCTCGCGTTCCGCGACGGGAACCTGCACTACGCGGCCTGCCCGTCGAAGAACGCGCTCCAGCTCGCGGGTCCCAGCGGACCGCTCGCCGTGGGCACGAACGGGTGGGCGGCGATCATGGGCCCCAGCCTCCCGGCTGCCACGTTCCAGCTCGGCGACTTCACCGGAGCGAGTCAGGGCACCCTCCCGCTCGCGAAGGCGCGAACCGTCACCGCGATCCGCACCGGCAACCAGCTCTACGCGGCGGTCGACACCACGATCGTCACGTACCTGAACTCCAAGTGGAACCCCGTGTGGTCGGGGAGCCTCCCCGTGCGCGGGCTCCGGGTGGATGCGGCAGGCACGCTCTACTTCATCGAGGGCACGGCGACGGGCGCCGTTCGCAAGCTCACCTACACGGGCGCCCCGGTCTCCACCAACCAAGCGCCCGTGCTCTACACGGGCCCGTTCGACAGCCTCGGCGAGCCCGCGTGCATCGACGTGGACGACGTCGCCTTCTATCTGTTGGTCAGCGGCATCCCCATCCGCGGGCCGAAATGAAGCGCGCGGCGGGGCTCCTCGTCGGGCTCGTGGCGGCGGGTGCCGCGGTCGCCGTGAGCTGTCGCGAGCCCACGGCCATCGTCCTAAACGTCGCCACCGACGTGCCCTGCACCGACGTGACGGCCGCTGGCGGCGTCGACATCCGGGTGGGTTCTCCGTCCAACGTCGACGACGCGCCGACGACGCGCCTCTCCGCGACGACGTGCATCGACGGAAAGCTCGGCACGCTCGTCGTCGTCCCGAGCGGGAGCGACGACGACCAAGTCGGGATCGTCGTGAGCGTCGCGACCAAGTCGGCTCCGATCGCGCACACGGCGTCGACCGAGTGCACGTCGGCCGCGCCCGGGAACTGCGTCGTCGCGCGGCGCATCCTGCGCTACGTGAAGCACACGTCGCTGCCGCTCCCCGTCACGCTCTCGCGCAAGTGCACCGGCGTCGCCTGCGGCCGCGACCAGACCTGCGTCGAGGGCACCTGCTTCGACGCACGTGTACCCTGCACGGAATCCGGCTGCGATCCGCCGCCGCCGATCGTGGACGCCGGCCCCGTCGATGCCCCCGCAGACGTCGCCGACGCGGGACCGGTCGATGCCGCCTGCAGCCCCGACCTCCTGACGGACCCGAAGAACTGCGGCGCCTGCGGCACCGTGTGCCCGGGCGGCGCCTGCGTCGCGGGGGCGTGCAAGCTGACGACCGTCTCCACGTCGACCGGCGAAGGTTGCATCGCGGCGACCGCGTCGAACCTCGTCTTCACGTGGAACGCCGGCGGGGACGCCGGAGCCCCGGGGCACGGCTACCTCACCGACAAGGCGGGCTCGACGCTCACCGCCACCGAGCCGTTCCCCATCACCGCCGCGCAGGTCGTCACCGCGAGCAGCGCTCAGGCGACGTACTTGGCGGCGTTCCCACCTTCGACCCCGACCGTCTCCTTCCACTTCGTGAAGCCGCCCACCAGCCTCGCGACGACGGCGGCCACACCGCTCACGGTGTGGGTGTCGACCAACGACCTCGATCAGAGCTGCTGGCTCCGCTCATCGGGGGCCGTCGCCTGCACCGGCAACATCCAGAACACCACGACCCAGACCGAGGTGATCGCCACCGGGAACACCATGTGGGCGGCGGTCGGCGGCAACGTGGTCCACAGCGGCTCCATCGCCAGCGGCTTCTCCGACAACAAGGCCGTGGTCGTCGGCGGAACGACCCACGTCGTCACCGCGAAGCGCGGCTCGAACACGTTCTTCTTCGACGTCGGGACGAACATCATGACCGTGGTCCCGGTTCCCTCCCAACCGCCCGCGCCTTCGGTCGTCTTCGCGGGAGCCGGAGGGACGATCCTCGGCATGGTCTACGACGGGAGCTCCACGACCCTGTATTGGGCGGAAGGCCCGGCACCGTTCTCGCTCTACGCGCGCAACCTGCTCAACGGTCCCCTCCGCAAGCTCGCGAGCAACCTCCCACTCACGACCGTCCGCGGGCGCGCGTGCCTCGAGGTCGACGCGACGTCGCTCTACTTCCTCGTCGGCGGCGCGCCGTTCAAGATCGCGAAGTGACCCCGAACGCGCGGCGCACGTCGGCCGCCATCCGGAGCTGCGCCGCACGCGCCTCGACGATGACGCCGGTCATGTTGAAGAAGCCGTGGATGAGGGGGCGCTCGCAGCGGTACGTGACCGCGACCCCGTCCTTGCGGAGCGCCTCCGCGTAGCGCTCGCCCTCGTCGCGAAGGGGATCGAAGCCCGCCGTCACGACGATCGCCGGCGCGAGCCCGCGGAAGCTCTTCGCGAAGAGCGGCGAGCACACCGGATCGGTGCGTTGCTCGTCGCGCTCGAGGTAGTGACAGAGGTACCACTCGATCCGTGCTTCCTCGAGCAAGAAGCCTTCGGCGAAGAGCCGGTGCGAAGGCGCCGAGCACGTCAGGTCGACGGCCGGATAGAGGAGGAGCTGGAACGCCGGCTGCGGTTGCCCGGCCTCGCGCAGCAAGTGGCACAGCGCGGCGGTCAGGTTTCCCCCCGCCGAGTCGCCCGCCGCGCCGATGCGCGAGCCGTCGACCCCGAGCGACGCCGCGTTCGCGCGCGCCCAGAGGAAGGCGGCGCAGCCGTCCCGCGGAGCGGTCGGCGCCTTGTGCTCCGGAGCGAGCCGATACGCGACCGACAGGATCGCGCAGCCGCTCTCGTGCGCGAGCTCCCGAACGGCCGCGTCGTGGGACGCGATCGTCCCGCAGACGAAGCCACCGCCGTGGAAGAAGACGAGCAGCGGTGGCTCGCTCGGCGCGGACTTCGGCACGTACAGCCGCGCCGGGAGAGCGACCTTCGTCGGACCATCCCCAATCGGGACGACCAAATCCCGCTCCCGCCGCATCGCGACCGGCGGCGGCGACACGGCGCCGACCTCGAGGTCCATCGCCGCGCGTGCGCGGCCGACGTCCTGCTCGTCCTTGATCCCGGCGAGCTTGATCGCGGCGAGCATGGCCTGCGTCTGCACGTCGAGGGTCTGACCGTCGAGCACGACGGGCGCGCCGACGGCGCGAGAGATCCAACGCTCCGGGAGCTTCAGGAGCCGGCGGAACGTACGATCGCGGAGGTCTTGGAGGAGCACGTTCAGTTCCCGCAGAAGGTGAGCTGCCCGGCGCCCTGGATCGCGACGTTGGTGCACCCGGAGCCACCGAGCGCAGGCTCGCCGTTCGAGAACGGGCCGTTCGAGTTGCAGTGCGTCGTCATCCCGTAGTTCTCCTTGGGATCGGACGTCCACACGCAGCAGTTCGTCGAGATCTTGGTCTTGTAGTTCTTGCCCGCGAACTGGGCGGTGATCTGCGCGAGGACCGACTCGGGCGCGCGCGCGTAGCCCGAGATGCAGGTGCCGCCGGATCCGTCGAGGTAGTAGCACTTGCCACCGAACGACACCTCGTTCGTCCCGCACGTCACGCAGGACCCGGCGACGCACGTCTCGTTCACGAGGCACTTCTTGCCGCACACGCCGCAGTTGTTCTTGTCGGTCTGGGTGTTGGCCTCGCAGCCGTTCGTCTTGTCGTTGTCGCAGTCGCTGAAGGTCGCGCTGCAGGTCGAGTAGCCGCACGTGCCGGTGGTGCACTGCGCCGTCGTCACGTTCTGCGGCGCGCAGAGCTTGCCGCAGCCGCCGCAGTTCGCGAGCGTGCCCTGCGTGTCGAGGCAGCTCGAGTTGCAGCAGGACGAGCCCGAAACGCAGGCGTTGCCGCACTTGCCGCAGTGCTTCGCGTCGAGCGACGTGTTGACGCAGACGTGATCGCAGCAGGCGGGCGTGGACTGCGGGACGAACCCGGCGTCACCCGCGTCGACCGAGGCCTCTCCGATGCCGCCGTCGGTGACCGCGCACTCGGGGTCGGCCTTGCAGCCGGTCTGACACGCGTAACCCTGCCCGACCTTCGCGCAGTAGGTCCCCGGGGCGCAGTCGTCGGCGGTGGGGAGACACGCGACGCAGACCTTGGCGGTCAGGTCGCACTTCGGGGTCTTGGGATCCTTGCAGTCTGCACTCGTCTTGCACGCTCCCCCGACGAGCACGTCGACGCCGGAGTCGGTCGGGGTCACCGTCCCGTCCGGGTTCGTACCCGCGTCGTCGGAGGCGGGCAGGTCGACGACGGCCTTGGCGCAGCCGACCACGAAGACCACGGCGAGCACGGGGCGAAGACGGTGAAGCATCCTCCCCTGATATCAGATCACCGCACGATCGGCCCATGGCCGACGAGCTTGTTCACGAGCAGCTCGTAGCCGACCTTCAGCACCGGATCCAGGGACGTGCTCGGGTCCGCCGGCACGACCCGCACCGCGAGCGGGTCGACCACACCGCCGTCCGGGACGGCGTACGTGACGACGACCCCGGCGTCCGACGCGCTGGCCCCTTGGGGGGCGAGCGCGTTGTCGAGATCGGACTCGCGGAGCGACGGAGCCTTCGGGCCCCCCTCCGGCTGGACCAGCACGTCGGGGTGGACCCCGTCGGCCTGGATGCCGTGCCCGCTCGGCGTGTAGTAGCGCGCGGTCGTGAGGCGCATGCCGGCGCCGTTCGGCAGATCGAGGATCGTCTGCACGCTCCCCTTCCCGAAGGTCCGCACGCCGACGACGAGCGCCCGCTTGTGGTCCTGGAGCGCGCCCGAGACGAGCTCCGCCGCGCTCGCGCTCCACTCGTTCACGAGCACGACGACCGGCAGGTCCACGAACGCGCCGCCCGCGTGCGCGGACGCCTCTTCGATGACCTGCCCGCGGTGCCGCATGGAGTAGATCGTGCCCGACGCGAGGAACTCGTCCGCGACCGCCGCGGCCTGATCGACGAGCCCACCCGGGTTCGCGCGCATGTCGAAGAGCACGCCGGTGAGCGGCCCGGCCGCCTCGCTCTTGAGCTTGGCGATCGCCTTGAGGAGCTCCTCGTGCGTGTGCTCTTGGAATTGCTTGCACTTTACATAGGCAACGTTGCCCTTGAGCACCTGCGCGCGAACGCTCGGCACCTTCACGACCTCGCGCACGAGATCGAAGTCGAGCGGGTCCTTCTCGCCCGGGCGGCGAATCGTGAGCTTCACGTGCGTGCCCGGCGTCCCGCGCATGCGCTTGAGGATTTTGTCGACGCCGCCGGAGAGCACCGACTGGCCGTCGACGGCGACGATTTTGTCGCCGCTCTTGAGGCCGGCACGCTCCGCCGGAGCCCCCTCGATCGGGAGCAGGATCGTGATGCCGTCGGTGCGTGCGTCGACCTCGACGCCGATGCCGCCGAACTGTCCCTCGGTGTCGGACTGGAACTCGGCGTACTCCTGCGGGTTCATGTAAGCGGAGTGCGGATCGAGCTCGGCGACCATCCCGGAGATCGCTCCGTTCACGAGCTTGGTGCGGTCGACCGGATCGACGTAGTCGTTCTCGACGGTGACGAGCACGCGCCCGAGCTGGCCCATCGCCGCGTACGGGCTCTCCGCTTGCGGCGTGGCATCGGCGCTGTGCCCCGTGACGAGATCCATGACGGCGCCACCGGCGAACGCGCAGAGCGCGAGCGCGAGCGGACGAGTGAAGCGCGACATGGTGCGACGAGACCTCATGCGGCGAAGGTTAGCTTTCTCGGCGAGCGAATGCATCGCCCCTCGCGCGCGACCTCGAGTCGCCTATGCTCCACGCATGCGAGTCCTCACGTGCGTGCTCCTCGGTGGGCTGGTGCTCGCGAGCTGCGGCCCCAAACCCGGCGCGGGTCCCGAAGCTCCGCCCGGCGACGGCGCCAAGCCGACGGCGCTCGACGAGCGCGCTTCGGCGCTGGAGGTCCAGGGCACCGGGTGCGTCGGCACGAAGGGGAGCGACGGCACGGCCACCATTCACGACGGCCGCTGCCTCTGTTGGGAGGCGCCTCGGGGCGGCGGCACGCCCCAGCCGGAAGACACGCGCCCCGTCTACGACGGCACGTGGCTCTGCCGGCCGAACGTGGCGCCGAAGGAGCCCTCGGCGGCCGGCGTCGACCGGCGGGGTTGCCCGCTCGCCGAGCCGAGCGCGGGCGCTCCCTGCGACGAGCGGGCGCAGTACCTCCGCAACGACGAATGCCGCTGGCTGGCCGCCGACGGTCACTCACTCGAGCACTTCCGCTGCGAGCTCGGGCATTGGAAGCCGGTCTCCCAAGCGGAGCTCGACGAGCGGCGGAGGAATCAGCCGTGACGCATCACTGCGCCGGGCACTTCGTCACGTCCTTCTGGCAGCTCACCCAGTCCTGGATGATCTGGTAGTCGGTCCCGGCGAGCGTCTGGTTCGTCGGCATGTTCTTCTTCACGAGGACGCGCTCCTCGATCGGACCGACGAGCCCCGCCCACGACTTGTAGGCCGAGAGATCGATCCCCGAGCTGCCGCCGCGCGCGTGGCACGAGCTGCAGACGCGGGCGAACACGGGGCGCACGGCGGACCGCCAGAGCGCTTCGGCGCCGGAGGCCTTCCGCTCGAGCGCGCGCATCTTCCCCTGCTCGATCGCGTAGACGCCGCGCGCGGACCCGATCAGCACCGCGGAGGGGTCGAGGTTCGCGCTCGCGCACTGGAGCGCGCCATCGTAGAGGCACAAGCTCGACCCGGAGCCGAACCAGACGCCGTTGGGCGTCGCGACCAGCCCGTGCAGCGAATCGCCCGAGAAGATCAGATCCCAGGTCCGGTCGGCCCGCTCGCGGTAGAGCGCGTTCTCGGTGAGGATGACGAGCCGGTCGCCGTCGAAAGCCGTCGAGCGCACGCCGTCGATCGTGATCTTCGCGGCCTTGCCGTCGTGCGTCTTCACCTTCGGGTTCAGGTCGATCGTCGCGACCGCACCGTCGGGTGCGATGCCGGCGACGCGCCAACCCGAGGCCACGATCTGCACCATCGGGACGTCGTACCGGTTCACGTCCACGCCGTCGGTGTAGGCGACGGACCCGCCGTCGAGCGCGAACGCGACCGCGCCGGGCGCCTCGGGGCTGGACGCACGGGCGACCCCGAGCACCTTCGTCCCCAAGAGGCCGTAGCGATCGGAGATCGCGTCGAGCTTCGACGCCGCGTAGACGCGGTAGACCTTCCCGTCGTTCGGATCGGCGTGCTTGGGGTCCTGCACGACGCCGACGGCCCAGGTGCCGTTGCCGTCGGCGGCGGGGATCGCCGTCGACGTGCTCCACGACGTGACCGTGTTGTCGGCGGCGCTCACCACGCCGCCCGACAGGACGAACATGCCCTTGTCGGAGAAGACGACGAGCTGGTCGTCGAGGTCGACGGCGGTATGGATGGTGCCCATGTCGGACTTGGAGAGGTTCCAGTCCGCGGTGACGAGCTCCATCGGCTCGATCGTGACGCCATCGCTCCCGCCGATGTAGCAAGCGCCGACCGTCGCCGCGACGAGCGACAGCGGCAGCACCCTGGAGAAGAGCGCGCGCAGCGACATCAGACGAGGATCTCTTTGATGACTTCGCCGTCGCGCATGTACTTGCGCGGGTCGACGCCAAACGCACCAAGGAACGTGGCGAGCACGTCGGCCGGGGTCGGAGCGCGCTTCTCGACGAAGCTCGGCGTCTCCTGGTCGACCGGGAGCATCTGGTTGTCGTCGGCCTTGCCGAAGGTCGTGTTGCCCTTGAACTTCGACGAGATGATGAGCGCCGAGTTGTTCGGGTAGTGATCGCGGCCGGCGGTGAGGTTGATCTGCGGCGTGCGGCAGAACTCGCTCACCACCAGGATGTGGACGCGCGGAGCGAGCGGGCCCGAGCCGTCGTCGAACTGGGTCACGTCGAGCTCGTCCACGAGCGTCGAGATGATCTCGAACGTCTCCTGAAGGATCGTCGGGTGGTCCTTGTAGTTCGCGTTGTGGGTGTCGCAGCTGCCCGTCTGGAACGACACGCAGCGCACGATGCCGCGCTTGATCGCCTCGATCGCGAAAGCGGCGTTGACGGCCGGACCGCGCTGGAAGCGCCCGTTGTAGTTGAACTTCGGGTGCGCGAGCTTCAGCGCGTTCACGTCGAACAAGCTCTTCGTCTTCGGATCGAGCATGTCCTTCAGCGCGTTGAATTGGATGCCCATCCCCTTCGCGGAGTCCGGGTAGTAGGCGTCCGCCGCGAGCTCCGCCGCCTCGTTCGAGAGCACGGTGGTGACGCGATCGCGATCGTCGTCGTTCGTGTACGAGCTCGACCGCGTGATCGACTTGGCCACCGCGGTGACGTCGTTCACGCGGAGCGGCATCACGGTGCGGCTGAGCTGCGGGTCGAGGAACGTCGAGGGGAAGTTCACCGAGACCGTGGGCAGCACGTTCTTCTGCCCGAACTCGTTCGCCATCAGCGTGTCGATGCTGGTGCCGACGGGCCGCCCACCCGCGAGGTGGCGCCCGGTGGACGAGAAGTAGGTGCCGTCGGGGTGGCTGACGGTGTTCATCGCGATGCCGTTCACGAGCGTGAGGCGCGAGAACTTGTCGGCGAGGCTGCCCATCGCCGGACCGAGCTTCAGGTTGCCCTTCTGCTGGATCTGGAACGTGACGTCACCGCTGCCGTCGTTGAGCGGATCGTCCACCCAGCCGGTGAGACCGGCGGAGGTGATCGTGTCGAGCGTGGCGGGCTCGATGATGTCGATCCGCCGGTTGCGCGGATCGGACCAGAGCGTGACGTCCCAGCCGCCCGACTGGTGGATGAAGATGAAGTAGTCCTTCGACGCCGCGTTCGGGTCGGCGAAGGCGTTCATCAGGGGGCTCGTGCCGAACGACATCGCCGTTCCGGCGCCGAGGACTTTGAGAAAGGTGCGACGATCGAGCTTTGTCATGGTCATCGCTCCTCTCAGTAAAGGTGGAACTCGGGGTGGCGGACGAGGCCGTAGCAGACGGCGGCCCAGCCCGCTTCGTCCGCCTTGAACCGGAACTTCCCCGCGTCCGGCTTGGCGTGATCGGCCACGGTGTCTTGGTAGAGCTTCAAGAAGTCCGCGGTGCGGTTCTTCGGCCCGAGCGCGGCGGGGTAGCCGAGGAACGTGCGGTGGAGCACGTCGAAGCGCGGCGCGAACGCGGCGAGGTCGACGGTGCCGGTCGGCTTGTCGAAGTCGTAGACGATGCGCTGGCCCACCGGCGGCGGCGCGTTGAGCCAGTCCTTCTCGAGCGCGCGGTCGCAGAGCACGACGCCGAGGCGCTCGAACGTCGCGAGCATCAGCGTGTTGGTCTGCGTGCCGCGGGGGATGTCGATCCGGTAGTCCGGCAGACCGAGCGACGAGAGGTAGTCGTTCCAGGTGTCGAACAACGCGCTCCCGTCGGCCCCGCGGAGGGCGGTCTGGGTGGCGATCGGGGAGAGGCCGCCGAAGATCTGGAGGTAGGAGCGGATGTACGCCTCGGGCGGGACCATGCGCGGCCCCTCCTTCAACGTGGTGTCCTGTGGGAGCCCTTGGTGGCCCGGGATCGAATCGAGCGGCACGGTCTGCGGCTCGTCGACCTTGCTGCAGGCGACGGCCGTGGCCGAGCCGAGCGCGAGCGCGGCGAGGATGGCGAAGCGAGTCGTCTTCATTGGCCAGCCTCCTCGCGCCACTTCGTGGAGCTCAGGTTGTTCGCTGCGGCGTAGGCGTCGGTCAGGACCAGCGCGTTGATGAGCGCGCTCATCTTGAAGCCGCTGTCCGCGAACGCCTTGGCGAGGTTCGCCTTCACGGCTTCGTCCTCGCTCGTGAGGCTGCGCCCGAGGAACCCGGCGAGCACGTTCTCGGCGACGCAGCTCTCGAACTGCGACGTGCTGGTGAGGTAATCGGCGAAGCCGGCCGGCCCCGCGTCGGCGTTGGCCTCGCTCGCGTACGCGCCACGCAGGTACGCGTAGCCGCCGTTGACCGCCCCGGAGTCCGAGGTGGTCGGGAACGTGAAGGCCGGATCGTAGAAGCTGGAGCACCCGCCCGGTGACGTCGGCGGAGCGCCGCCGTCGGGACCCGTGCGGAAGTTCCGGATGCAGCTCTGGCCCTTGAGGTCGGCCCCGTACGGGTTGCCGCCGTCGGTCGTGTCGAACCAGGCCTTGTCGGCCTTGGCCGGGAACTTCTCGGGCGGGAGGTAGACCCAGCTCGACTCCTGGATCCGCGAGAAGTACGCGGACAGCGGCTCGAGCGTCGCGTGGCAGGTGTTGCACCCGTCGCGCTTGGTGAGGTCCGGCTCGGTCGACGGCTTCAGCGACAGGTTGCCGGCGATGAAGTCCTTGCACGCGAACGCGTTCCACAAGACGTGGGCGCGGGCGCGGCGCGAGCCGTACTTCGTGAGGAAGACCGGCATCGTCAGGAAGCCCGACGCGTGCGCGCCGCGATCGTCGACCTTGGTCCAGGTCGCGACGTCGCGCGGGCTGAGCGCCGGGAGCTTGACCGGATCGACCAGCGGGTCGGGCTGGGTGTAGTTGTAGAGTACACCGTTACCGCAGCACTGGCCGGGGGCCACGTCCTTGTAGAACTGGACGAGCGGTCCGTTGACGAAGGTCTGGCGGCCCTTGAGGACCTGCCGGAAGTCCACGTCGTTCACGAGGATGTCGTCGAGGAAGTGGATGAACTCCTGCCCCCAGAACATGCGGGCCCACGCGGCCTGCGTCTGGTCCACCGCGTCGAACGGTTTGTCCCAACCGATCGGGACGCGGGAAGGGAACTTGAACGCGTTGTTGTCGAAGCCGCCGCCGGCGCCGGGCATGCAGCGCTCGAGGTTCGCGCCGCAACCGCAGTCGAACGAGCTACCGAAGCCGGTGTTCGTGTCGCACGCGACCATGATCTTCGCGGCGTTCGGGTCCTTCGTGAGCGCTGCGCGGTACTTGCCCTGGAGGAAGTTGTCCTTCGGCGGGCACGAGACGCGGCCGAACGGGGGTGCCTTCGGATCGCACGTGGTGGTGAAGGGGCTGACGCTCACCGCGGCGGTCTCGGGGGCGTTGGTCTCCTCGATGCAGACGCGCACGCTGGTGGCCGCGCTCAGATCGGGGTTCTTCCCCATCGTGTCGGAGAGCGTGAAGTCGTTCCCGGTGCCGAGCCACCACGGGGCGGCGACGGTCTTGGTGTACTTGTTCCACGTCGTCACATCGACGTTGATCGGGGTGCCGGTCTCGGTCTGACTCGGCGGAACCACGAGACCGCTCTCGGCCTGCGTGAGGCAGAAGACACCGTCGGTCTCGGCGCGCGTTCGGCGCTGCCCGGTGCGGTAGTAGACGTAGGTGTCCAGGCCGGTGGGATCCTTGACCTTCACGCGGCGGAGCACCGTGGAGCTCTGGACGAACTGGAAGGAGGTGCCGATCTCCATCCGCATGAGATCCATGTAGATGCGGCGTACGCGCTCGGCGTAGGCGGGCGTCTTGAGCTGCGCCTTGATCCAGTCGGAGACGCTGAAGCCGTCCTTCTCGAACGCCGCGACCTCCGCGCGCGTGGGCATGCGCCCCTGGAGGTCGATCGAGAGCGTCCGGAAGTACCGGTACTCGGCGAGCGTGGGCGCAGCTTCTGCGTGGCTCGGCGCGGCCAGGACGCCGAGAGCGCCCACCAGCCCCGCAAAGCCCGCGAGAACCATCCTTTGGGTCAGTCGACGGGCCACCTGCCACCTCCTCGCGGCCATTTTGCCAACACTTTCGATGCTTCGTCGACGACAAAGGCCCAAAACGGCTCTCTTTTGCGCGTGCGCCTCGCCGGAGCACCTCCAACGCGCCACATCGATGCGATTGTCGTAGTCAGGCTGGAAACATCGCTGGTAGCCTGACGTTGTAGTCAATTCGCCCCGACGGCTCGCCCGGCGAGCCTCTGCAGGAAGACGAAATGAACCAGGATTCCAAGACCGACAAGCGCAAGCAGAGTCTCTACTTCCCCGAGTCGATGCTCCAGGAGATCAAGGAAGAGGCCGCACGCCTCGACCGGTCGCTTTCCTGGGTCGTGCAGCGCGCTTGGAAGATCTCGCGGCTCGAGATCAAGAAGCTTCCGAGCGTGAACGACGTCGAGGGCGGTGAGGACGACGATACCGAGTGATCGAAGCTCCCCCGCCGTCCACCCGAAGCATTCCGCCGGGTGAGACCCACGCTTTCGTTCGCGCGGTCGACGGCACACGCCTCTTTTATCGCTCCCGGGTGACCCCGAGCACCTCGGGGATGGGCGTGCGTGCTTTCCTCTGCGACGGGATCGTGTGCGACGGCTTCGTGTGGAAGTACCTGTGGCCGGACCTCTCCGAGGTCCTCCCGGTCACCCATTTCCACTACCGGGGCCACGGGCGCAGCGCGGCCCCGGTCGATGCCGATCGGGTCGACGTTCCGGCCCATGCGCGCGATCTCCAGTCGGTACGCGACGAGCTGGGGGATCCCCCGTGTGTGTTGATCGGCCACTCGATGGGCTGCCAGGTCGCCCTCGAGGCGATGCGCCATCACAAGAAGAACGTCCGCGGCCTGGTGCTGCTGTGCGGTTCCTACGGTCGGGTCACGCGGACCTTCCGCGGGGTGCCCATCCTCGACATGGTGCTGCCCAAGGTCGCCAAGGCGGTCCGCAAGAACGAGGGGCTGGTGCGCGCGTTCTGGGAGCGCATCCCGTCCGAGATGGCGATCCGCCTCGCGTTGAAGGCCGGGGACCTCGACCCGGTGCACTTCAGCATGGAAGACATGCGCCCCTACGTGACGCACATGCGGTCGATGGACCTCCCGCTCTTCCTCCGGATGCTCAGCGCGGCGGGCGAGCACACGGCCGAGGATCTGCTACCCGACCTCGACGTGCCGGTGCTCGTCGTCGCGGGGGAACGCGACACCTTCACGCCGCCGTTCCTCGCGGAGTGGATGGCCAAGTCCATCCCGGGCGCGGAGCTCGTCGTCGTCGCCGGCGCCAGCCACGTCGCGCCGCTCGAGCAGCACGACGCGGTGGACGCGAAGATCGCGGAGTTCGTCGCCAAGTGCGGCCTCGTGGGCGAGCCCGCGGCGTGACGGTGCGGCGCGTCGCTCCGGTCGCTGCGCTCGCTTTCGCGCTCGCGCTCGCGTCGTGCAAGGGCGACGCGCCCAAGACCACGCCGGACGCCGCGCCCGCGCCGTCGGCCGTCCCCTCGTCGATGCTCGCGTTCACGTTCGTCGACGCGTCGCCGACGGCGGCCGTCGACGCGAGCGCGGCCGCCTTCGACCCCGCCCCGTGGACGAAGGCCGTGCCCGAGTCGGCGAAGAGCATCGGCCACACGTCGGTGGTCTTCAAGCTGCACCTCGCGGGCGGGCTCGAAGCAGCGTTCAAGCCGGAGTCGAAGCGCGGGAAGAAACGCTGGCACGGAGAGGTCGCGGCGTACCGACTTGGTACGACGCTCGGGCTCGCGAACGTTCCGCCCGCGCTCGCGCGCGGGTTCGCCGCGCCCGGCCTGGAGGCCGCGGCCGCCAAGGAGCCTGGCGCCGCCAAGCTCTGGCAGGACGAGGTGATCGTCCACGGCGGCGAGGTGCGCGGAGCGCTCATCCCGTGGATCCCGAAGCTCGAGTTCCTTCCGCTCGAGAGCCCGGCGTGGCGCGCGCGCTTCACGGGTTGGCTCGCGAAGGGCGGTGCGATCCCCGAGGACCAGATCGAGCTCGCCGCGCAGATCTCGACGATGATCGTGTTCGACTACCTCACCGGCAATTGGGACCGGTGGAGCGGCGGGAACGTCGGCCTCGATCGGGCCGCGAACCGGCTGCTCTTCATCGACAACGACGGTGCTTTCTTCGACCCGGCGCCGCCGCAGCCGCTCGCCGCCCAACGCTCGCTGTTGAAGAAGGTCGACAAGTTCTCGCGCGCGTTCGTCGAGCACCTCCGCGCGATGGACGGCGTGAAGCTGGCCGATGCGTTCGGAGAGGACGTCCCCGGCGAGCCGCTCCTCGCGGCGGGCGTGGTGGCGGCGGTGGAGACGCGGCGGCGCGAGGTCGTCGCCGAGATCGACGTGAAGATCGCGGCGAACGGCGAGGCCGCGGTCCTGGCCTTCCCTTGACGGCACCCCCGCCGGGGTGATTCGGTCTCGGGTCCATCTTCTTCAGGAGAGGACCATGGCCAAGTACGAATACGACGTCTACACCGCGAGCTGGGGGCACGGCGCTTCGACGGACAAGATCACCAAGGAGCTGAACAAGCGCGGTGACAAGGGCTGGGAGCTGGTCGGCATGACGCGCGACGAGAGCCCGGACGACGACCACGACGAAGAGGTCGTCCTGTTCGTGTTCAAGCGCGAGAAGAAGAAGAAGTAGCCTCCCTCGCGCGCAGAGGGGGATTGGGGCGGCTCACCTTTTTGGAACGGTCGCGCTGCCCCGCCCCCGCTCATCCGTTTCACTCCGACACAAGGCTCGACCGTTGGCCGCGCAACTGCGCGAGAAATGGGCGTGGCCCGGGACATGCAATGACTGGGTTCCATGAGCACCCGGTTCGACGCCCTCGTCTCCTGGTTCGCAGCGCCGCTCGGTCGCCAGACCGGGTACGACCTCGTCGTCAGCGTCACGCGTGACCTCGGCTACTCGCCGACCTCGATGACCGAGGACGAGGTGACGAAGATCCTCGAGGTGCTCGAGACGCGTGAAGGCGTCGTCGCACTCGTCGCGCGCGGCGCGCTGCGCCGGATGGGAAAGCGCGGACCGACGCAGACGGGGCTCTCCGTCGTCCCCCCGGCCTCGAAGACGTCGCGCAGCGGCACGTTCCCGCTCGGCGAAGAGCCGGTGAAGCGCGAGGAGATCGAGGCGCTCCTCGCCATCTCCCTCCCCGATCGCATCGCCCGCGATGCGTTGAATGCCTACGCGCTCTGGCTCACGAACGACCAGTGCTCGCCGGCCCGCGCGCTCGCGCTCCTCGACCGCATGGCGCAGGAGTCGGGCCCGGTCGGCGTCGCCGCTTCGTTCGCGAAGGCGCGCTGGCACCTCCGCCGGAGCATGCGCTCGACCGGCTGACGCAGCGGTCGGTTCGACGTCACTTCTTGACGAAGGGGACCGTCACGAGCTCGACGTCGTACGTCGAGAACGACGTCTTGCCATCTTCGGAGTACTGACCGCCGATGACCGCGACGCGGCAATCCGGCAGGAGCACCGCGGCATGGTCGAGGCGCGGGGACGCGAGCCCGACCGGGAGCTGCTCCCACGTGTTCGAGGAAGGGTCGTAGACCTCCATCACGTTCGTCGCCTTCGCCGGGGTCGTGCTGTCGCTGTAGCCGCCGATCGCGAGGATGCGCCCGTCCGCGAGCGTGGTGAGCGTGTGCGCGCTGCGGCGCGTGCCCATCGGCGGGACGACGGTGACGGTGCCCGTCTTGGGATCGTAGAGCTGGGCCTGGACGAGCGTCTTGTCGGCCGCGTTGGCGCCGCCGGCGAGGAGCCAGCGCCCGTCGGAGAGGCGCGCGCCCGCGAGGGCCCGGGCGGGCTTCTGGAGCGCGGCGGGGGCGACCGCGAACGTGCCCTTCGCCACGTCGAAGATCTCGACCGTGCCGCTCTCCTTGTCGGCCGCGCTCGCGCCGCCGGCGACGAACGCAGTCGTACCGTCGTCCGAGAGGCCCGCGACCGCGGCCGCTCGCGCGGCGCTCATCTTCGAGGTCACGAGCGTGAACGTGTTGGCCTTCGGATCGAACAGCTCGGCCGTGTTGGAGTAGACGGCGCCTTTGGATTGGAGCCCGCCCGCGACCAGCACGCGGCCGTCCTTCAGGAGCACCGCCGCGTGGGCCTCGCGCGCCTCGGCCAGGTTGCCGGTGCGCGCGAACGTGCCCGCCGCGACGTCGTAGATCTCCGCGACCGCGACCGCGCCGTTCGTGGTGCCCGCGAATCCGCCCGCGACGAGGACGTGCTTCGGGTCGAGCAGCGCGACCGCGCTCGAGCTGCGGGCGACCTCGAGCCCGCCGGTCACCTTGAACGAGCTCAGCGACGGCTCGACGAGCTCGGCCGACGAGGCGAGCCCCTTCGTGGAGTCGTTCCCGCCCGCGACCAGAAAACGCCCGCCGCCCAGCGCAGCGACCGCAGGGCCTTGGCGCCCCGTCGCGAGCGAGCCCACGGTCTCGACGACCGGAGCCGGGAGCGACGCACACGGCTGGACGATCGGACCGTCCGCGCCGCCATCGGCGCCGGGGTCCGTCCCGGACGAATCGGAGCACGCGAGCGGCGCTAGAAGAGCTGCCGCCGCGAGCCCGCCCAGCAGGACCGCGAGCCCGCGCCCCGCGACCACGTCAGTGCGAGCCGTCCAGGTACATGCACCCGCCGAGGCGCGAGCCCATCGAGATGATGATGGTGAGCGCAATCCCGAGGGTGATGATCCCGAAGATCAGGAGCTTGAAGGGGCCGGGGCCGGCGTCGGGCTGGGGGGCCTGCTTGTTCACGTCCGCTTTCGCCATGACGAGCGGAACCTACCACCATTTTTCCGTCGTGCGAATGGCCTGCTCGGCGATAAATCTGCGGGATGCCTCGACCGATGAAGGTGAAGGTTCCGTTCGTCCTCGGAGCAGCAGCCCTCGTGGCCTGCTCGTTCCTGGGCGCCGACTGCAACCAAGGGCAGCCCAAGGCGTATGCGCCGACCCGTGATCTCGTCCCCGACGGGGCGACCCTCACGCTCAAGCTCGGCGGCCCGAAGGACGTGACGCTCCCGGACGAGCTCCGCTCCCTCGCGCCCCAGTACTTCAACCCGCAGACCCGCGACGCGTTCATCGCCGGCTCGGCCTTCTACGATCCGACGGCCCCCACCGTGCGGCGCACGTTGCCGCAGGGGATGTACCGCTTCTGGCGCTCGTTCGATCAGACCTTCGTCGGCTACGGCTCGGACGGGCTCCGCGTCGCGCGGAACGACGAAGCCACGAGTCATCCCGTCGCAGCGCAGACCCCGAACCTCGGCGCGGCCGAGGGCGTGCTCGCCCGGAACGGCGACCTCTGGCTCTCGCTGACGGACCGGCCGTGGGCTCCGACCGCGATGAGCATGCTGCGCGTGCGGGGGACCAGCGGCCAGCTCTTCGCGAACCCGGTCGGTGCGCGCGCGCGCATCCCCGCGGGGGACGTGGCGGTCGCCGCCCTCGACGACGATCGGATCGCGCTCGCGTGGGTCGAGCCGAACCCGAACGGGCTGTCGGTGCTCCTCTCCTTCTACGATGCGCCGTCCTCCGTGTTCTCGACGCCGGTCGCGGCGGACACGGTTCAGCTCGACCCCGGTGCGACCGACCTCGCGGGCCGTACCGGCACGGAGCTGACCGTGATCGGCCTCGTCGACAAGGTCGCGGTGGCGTGGCGCCCGCTCCTGCCCGACGGTCCGATCGATCCGGGCTCCGCGAGCGCTCCCCCGTCGCGGCCCGTCCGCGCCGAGCTCCGGATCGCGCTCGCCGACGGCAAGTCCGCGCCGCGCGTGATCCGGCACGGGACGTGGGCGTCGCCGCTCGGTGCGACGACCGGCATCGGCCCGTGGCCGCTGGCTCGGTGCGGCCTCGCCGGTACGCGCGTCGGGGACGTCGCGGTGTTCGCGTGGAACGACGTGAGCGGCAACGGCGCGCGCGTGCTCGCGGCCGCCGCGCGCGAGGGCGACGCCCCGAAGGAGGTCACGCAGCTCCTCTGGCGCCTCCAGTTCGCGAAGTCCCAAGCGGGGACGGATCTCTTCCTCTTCGCGCCGAACGGGGCCGCCCGCTCGGTGAGTGTGGAGTACACGTTTTGACCATGCGCCCCTTCGTCCTCTTCGCCGCGTGCGCCGTCGTCGTGGTCGCGTGCACCCGCAAGCCGCCGCCCGACCGCGTCGAGCTCCCGGCCGCGAGCGGCCTGACGCGGCCTCCGCCCGCCGAAACGGGGAGCGCGGGCACCGCGGGCGCGCACGCCGAAGCGAAGCGCTGCCTCCCCGTCGTGGCCGCCGAGTGCGGTTGCGTCTGGGGCTGCGGGACGGGCGTCGAGTCGGCGCCGGGCGTCTGGGCGGTCTCGCACCCGCACGGGGGCGGCGCGCCACTGCGGGCGAAGGTCGGCCCGTGGTGCGTCGCGAACGACTGCACCGACGCGTTCCTCGTCGAGCTGGAGTGCGATGGGATCTGCGCGCCGAAGCCCGCCGATCACGGCTGTCACTTCGACGACGAGCGCTGCACCGGGAGCTGACGCCGTCACGGTTCACGCCGCGCGCAGCAGCATCGCGTCGCCGAACTCGTGCGTGAGGAGCCCGAGCTCCCCCGCGCGCGCGAAGGCGCGATCGAGCTCGGCGCGGGGCACGAACGCCTCGAGCAGATCGTAGTGCGACTCGCCCGGCGCGTGCACGCCGGTGACGATCGCATCGACGAGCGCGAGGCGATGCGCGCGATCGATCCGGAGCGAGGTGATGCCCTCGAGCGGTGCGCCGGCGGCGGCGACGCTCTCGAGCGCGCGTACCACCGAGGTACCGATCGCGACGACGCGCCCGCCGCGGGCGCGCGTCTCGCGCACCGCCTCGAGCGTGGCCGCGGGGATCGCGTACTGCTCGGGGAGCGGCAACCGCGCGTCGAGCACGGCGTCGCCGGTGGACGAGATGCCAGCCGCGTGCGTGAGGGCGACGACGCGAATGCCGCGCGCCGCGAGCTCGCCGAGGAGCGCGAACGTGATCGCGTGGCCCGCCGAGGGAAGCTCCGCGGCGACCGGCGGTCCGGCGTAGACGTTCTGGACGTCCCACAGCGCGAGCGGCGCCGCGAGGTACGCGTACTGGATCGGTCGCCCGGCGCGGTAGAGCTCCGCCACGACCTCCGCCCGTTCGCCGAGGAACCGCAGGCGGACGAGGCGCGGGTGATCGAGGAGCGCCACGACCTCCGCGCGGAGGGTCGACGCGAACGTCAACACGGTGCCGGGTGCGACGCGCGGCGGCGCGGGTCGCTCCTCGGTCTTGGTCCGCCAGTCCCCGGCCCCGAAGAGCACGGCGTTCGCGAGCCCTTCGGCGTCGGGCGCGGAGAGCAGGCGCGCTTCGACGGCGGCCCCGGTCGGATCGGTGCCGGTCAGGCTCGCCGGGAGCGTACCGCCGTCGTTCACGACGACGAGATCGCCGGGGCGGAGGAGCTCGCCGAGCGCCGCGAACGGGCGCGCCTCTGCACGCGCGTCACCGCTCCACGCGAGGAGCCGCGTGGCGGTGCGCGCGCGCGGCGTGGTCGCGGGCGTCATGACGCCACCTCGGACGCGAGGTAGCGCGTTCCGCTCTTCACCTCGCGCTCGAGCAGGCGCACGAGCTTCTCGGCGACGTCGCGCGGGCGCGCGAGCTTCGTCGGGTCCGCGTCCGGCATCGCCGCCGCGTGCATCACGGTGTCCATCTCGCCCGGATCGAAGGCGATGACGCGCACGCCGTGCGCTTCGAGCTCGACGGCGAAGCTCCGCGCGAGGTGATCGAGCGCGGCCTTCGAGACGCCGTAGGCGCCCCAGCTCGGGTACGCCTCGACCGCGGCGTCCGAGCTCACATGGACGATCGTCCCGCGCCGCCGGAGCGCCATCGCGCCGCCGAGGATTTTGTCGATCCGGAACGGACCGAGCAGGTTCTTCTCGAGCACGTCCGCGAAGTCCTCGCACTCGGTGTCGAGGAGCGAGCGGAGCGGCGTCGGTCCGAGCGTGCTGGCGGCGTGGACGACCAGCTCGATCGGACCGACGAGCGCCTGCGCCGCCCCGGCGATCCGGTGCGCCGAGTCCTTGTCCCCGACGTCGAACGCGATGCCGTGCACCTCCGCCTTCGGGCTCCGCGCGCGGAGCGCCCCGACCGTTCGCGCGAGCTCCGCTTCGCCGCGCGCGACGAGCACGACGCGCGCGCCGCGCTCGACCAACGCCTCGCCGAGCGCCGCTCCGAGCCCGCGGCTTCCTCCCGTCACCAATGCCCCGGTTCCTTGGATGCTCATGACTTCCTCCTGCGCTCCACCATGCGGCGCGCCGGACAAAGGAGTGGCGAGATGGACAATGCCTTGGCAGACTTCCAATCCGATGGACGGGCTCTCGGATCGCTTGGGGAGGAACTTGCGCCAGCTCCGCGAGGCGCGCGGGCTGACGCAGGCGCAGATGGCCAAGACCGCGGGGCTGCCGCGCGCGACGTGGAGTCACCTCGAGTCGGGCGCCGGAAACCCGACCCTGGCCGTGCTCGCGCAGGTGGCCGACGCGCTCCAGGTCACGCTCGAGGAGCTCGTGGCGACGCCGCGCGCGGCGCTCGTCCGTTACCCGAAGGGGACGCTCCCGGTGAAGAACCGCGGCGGCGCGGTGGTCCACAAGCTCTTGCCGGATCCGCTGCCGGGGATGGAGATCGATCGGATCGAGATCGCGCCCCGCGCGAAGATGGTCGGCATCCCGCACACGCCCGGTACGCGGGAGTTCCTCACCTGCGAACGCGGGACGATCGTCCTGGTCGCCGCCGGCGAGCGGGTCGAGCTCGCTCCAGGCGACGTCGTCGCCTTCCGCGGAGACCAGAAGCACTCGTACGAGAACCCTGGGGGCACGAACGCGATCGGATTCTCCGTCGTCGCGCTCGCGCGCGGCTCGTGACGAGCACCGCGCACACGGTCACGTGCGACGGGTGCGGCGGCAAGATCGCGCTCACCGCGACCTCCGTCCGCGGGTCCGGGCCCGACGCGCAGCTCCGCTGCCCGTATTGCGGCGTCCACCAGGTGCTCGACGAGGCGAAGCGGCGCGAGCTCCTCCGCTACGAGGCCGACGTCGCCGGAGCGCTAGCTCGAGCCGGAGAAGAGCGCGCTCGGATCGCCTCCTGGGAGCTCTGGTACGGGGGACGCGGCGGTCGCTCTCCGAACGCGACGAAGGTGTCGCTCGCGATCTTCGGCGTGATGTTCGCGGTCGTGATCGCGCTCGGCTTCGTGGCCCAGGCGATGCTCATGAGCGGAAACCCCGCGCTCGTCCCGATCGGGACGTTGCTGATGCCGATCGCGACGCCGGTCCTGTTCTTCGGCGCGATCATCGGTCAGATCGTCTGGTACTACGGCGGCCAGCGCCGGCAGCGCGCCGAAGCGACGCCACCGCGCGCGAACGCGAAGTGCCCGCGCTGCGGGGCCACGAACGTGATGGCAGCGGGGCGAACGGTCGAGCGGTGCACCCACTGCGGCGCGTCGCTCCTCCCCACGACCACGATGATGCACGCCGGGCGCGATGCGGCGGAGGCGGAGCGCTTTCGCGTCGAGCTCGAGCGCCACCGGATCGAGCGGCGCGGGATCGTGCAGGCGCTCTCGAGCTCGATGGGGAACGTCGTCCCCTACATCATCCTCGGCTCGTGGCTCCCGATCACGGTCCTTCCGACGATCGGGTTCACGGTCGAGTCGATCTCGAGTGGCAAGACGGAGCCGGGGCTCGCCATCCTCTGGGGCATCGCGGGGCTCAACGTCGCGCTCATCGTGCTCGTCGCCTCGTGGCGCCGGGGCCGGCGCGAGCGGTTCCAGTGGATCCTCGCGCACGCGACGGCGCCGTTCGTCCACCGTGACGTCGCCGACGGGCGCGGCGTGGCGGCATGGCTGGACGCGCATTGGGCCGCGGGCGTCGACTACCCCGTGCTCGGCGCCGGTCCGTACTTCGCGGCCTCCGCGATCACGGCCGGCGAGTACGCCGGGCTGGTGGTGCTGAACCCGGTCGGCATCGGCCGCGGCTGGGACGGCCACGTCTCCGTCTTCCTCTCGGCTTGGGGGATGGATCCCGCCCGCGTCTCGCCTCAGCTCCGCGCCGATCTCGGCGCGCTCGGGTTCCATCTCCAGGTCGAGCGCACGGGCGCACGCGCGAGCGGACGCGAGGAGACGGCGAAGTCCCTCGCCAAGCTCCCCAACGGGGGTGCGCTCGTCGCCCACGTCGTGAGCTTGCTCGTGGATGCAGCACACGCCCAAGGAGCGCGGCCCATCACGCTCGCCACCGACTAGTCCTGCAGAAGCTTCGCCGGAGAAGCGGCAGCGCTGAAAAAAGAGCGGCGGGCCTCGATTGCTCGAGCCCGCCGCCGAAAAGTGTTCCGTACCGCCTTGGCCGTGTGTGGAAGAAACATGAACCCCTAGCCGAAGCTAGGTGGGAAGCGTTGGCCGCACTTTAGGCTTCCGAGATCCGATTGCCATGACGCAGGACGGCCCGGCTTGCACACCGGGCGGACCATGACCTCCCGGGTTCTTGTTCATAAGGGATCCATGTTGTGTCCACGAAGCACGTACCCGGCAGAAGGAACTCTTCGAGGTTAGGAATGGATCACGCCTCGGTCAACCATCGCCGGAGCTCAGCCGCGCCGTGGGCGCCCCGAACTTCGCCAAAAAGTGGGCCAGAACGCGCGGACTGTGATGGTGCAACGGTATGGATGCTGCACCTTCGATCGACCACGACGTCCGTGAGGCCGCGCACGAACCCTCCCCCTCGACGCCTGCCGAGCCGGCGTTCGACGGCGAAGTTCGCTTCGTGGGAGCCGACGCGTTTGCTGCGCAGGTGACCGACCTCCGCGCAAAAGGCGCGCTGGTCGTCCGCGTGGGGCTCTTCGGAGCGCGCCCCGGCACGCTCGCCGAGCGCGCCGAGGCCGAGGTCGAGGAGATGCTGCGCGGCAAGGGCGCCGGCGCACCGGGGCTCGGCGCAGAGGCCGACCCGTGCGCCATCCTCGCCGATCAGCTCTTCCGCGCGCGGCGGCTCGGCTTCCGCGGGCTCGCGCTCATGATGCCGGCGCTCCGGCCGCTCGCGCTCCGCCTCGGCGCGCTGGACGCGACGGACGCGGCGCACCTCCGATTCTTGCATGATGCAACCAAAGACCGGCCGCTCGTGCTGGTGCTCAGCGAAGAGGAGCGGCTCCTCCCCGTCTTCGCGCGGACGGTCCCGCTCGAGGACCACCTCGATCCGCTCGTGGACGTCGTCGACGAAGGCTTCGAGCCCGACGACGAGCTGCTCTTCATGAACGAGGTCGCGACCGGCACGCCGACCGTCGACGACGACGAAGCGAGCGCGTCGAACGAGTCTCCCACGCCGCCCGCCGGCGTCCCGCGCGAGAGCGAAGCGCTCGCCGCGGCTCCCCTCTCGATCCCCGATCCGCTCGACAGCGCGGTCCCGTCGATTCCGCCGCCGCCGGCGGTGGAGCTCACGCCGGTCTCGGTCCACCCGATCCACGTGATCTCGGAGCCCGAGGCCGAGCTCCCCGAGCCGGCGATCGCCTCCGCGCCTCCCGCGCCGGACCCCGAGCCGGTGCGCGCGGAGGAGCCGGCCCCGGAGCCCGTGCGCATCGCGCCGCCGCCGCCGCCGGTGCCCGTCGACGTCGCGCCCGCGTTCGTCGCCCCTTCCGATCCGACCGAAGGCAAGTGGAAGACGTGGGCGACGGCGCTCACCGCCGCGCGCGGTCCGCAGACGCTCGCCGCGTTCGAGCGCCTCTTCGCGCAGAGCTACCTCCCGCTCGCCACCGCGCTCGACGCCGGTCTGCGCGAGCCCAAGGCGCGTCTCGCCCGCGAGGAGTTCGCGAAGAACTTCGCGCGCGCGTACTCCGAGAGCTTCCCGACGTTCGCGCTCACCGGCAAGCGCCCGAAGCTCGTGCTCGACGCGTACGACGTCGCCGCGCGGATGGCCCGCCTCCACGGCGCGCGCACCACCCACCTCCTCCTCGTCGACGGCATGCGCTACGACGTGGCGGCGCGGGTCACGACCCAGGTGCTCGCGAACCTCTCCGGCCGCGCGTCGCTCGTCGACCGCATCACCATCTTCTCCGCCCTGCCGACGATCACGGCTCGTCAGCTCGAGACCCTCGCGCGCGGACCGATCTCGCTCGCGCAGCAGTCCGAGGCGGACGACGACGAGCCGATCCGCGACCGCACCGCCGAGACCGTGCGCCGGATCAAGGTCGGCTCGCGCGACGTCTACAAGCTCGACTTGCTCGAGGCGCGGCTCAAGAACTCGCACGACCACGCGATGAGCGCCCTCGCCGCGATCGAGGACGAGTGCACCGCCGCGATCGTCAAGCACGCCCGGACGCTCCCGCCGCGCACGCTCCTGCTCGTGTTCGGCGACCACGGCTTCCGCTTCGACGACGAGGGCGCAGCCGTCCAGGGCGGCGCCACGCCGGAGGAGGTCATCCTCTCCGCGTACGGCCTGCTCGTCGGCGAGCTGCACTGAAGCGCGTCACTTCACCGTGACGGAGTACGGACCCGCGCCGGTCAGCCGGAAGTCGCCGAGGAACGCCTTGTCCGAAGCCTGGCGGACGCGCCAGACGTGGTTGTCGTACGTCGGCTGCACCGCGACGCCTTGATCGATGACCGTGGCGTAGGGGACCTCGGTGCAGCCCGGGTTCACCCAGCGCACCTCGACCGACGAGCCGTGCTGGTTCGTGAGCGTGAACTTCGTCGCGGGACCCGTCGCGCCGGAGCACACGCCCGCGTCGGCGCCGAAGAGATCGTAGGTGCCGCCCGTGATGACGAGCGTGGGCCCTGCGTCGACGACGGGGCCGGCGTCGGGGACGGGCGCCGCGTCGGGGACGGGCGCCGCGTCCGGACGTCGGCGCGGCGTCGACCGGAGCGGGCTCTTCGCTCGCGTCGAGCGTCGGCGCTGCGTCGTCGGAGGCGACGGGGGCGTCGAACGAGCCATCGAAGTCGGCGGACTGGTGGAGCAGCCCGGCCGAGTCCAAGGAGCAGCCCGGCACCGCGACGGCGGCGCAAACCGCGACCGCCGCGCTCGCCGCGATCACCTGGAGCAGCACGGGGGCGCGCACCACCCGACGAGGGTACCACGCACGCGCCCGAACCGTGGGATACTGGAGCCAATGCGGGCGGGAGAGCTCCTCGCCGAACGATTCGAGCTCCTCGACGAAGTACAGCGCGGGGGGATGGGGACGATCTTCCGCGCGCGCGACCGCAGCTCGGGGAAGCCGGTCGCGGTCAAGGTCCTGCGCCAGGCCGGTGAAGAGGACGTCACGCGCTTCGCGCAAGAGGCCGAGGTGCTCTCGCAGCTCCACCCGAGCCCCGGGATCGTCGCCCACGTCGCACATGCCGTCTCGCACGAAGGTCCGAGCTACCTCGCGATGGAGTGGCTCGACGGCGTCGATCTCCGGCGGCGCCTCCGCCAGCGCCCGCTGGACGTGCCGGAGGCGCTCGCGCTCGGGCGCCGCGTCGCGACGACGCTCGGCACCATCCACCAGCGCGGGCTCGTCCACCGCGACATCAAGCCGTCCAACATCTTCTTGCCCGGCGGGCGCGTCGAGGACGCCGTGCTGATCGACTTCGGCGTCGTCCTCCGCGGCGACGGGCATGCCGCCGACACGAGGTCGGGCTTCCTCGTCGGCACGCCCGCGTACATGGCGCCCGAGCAGGTGCGCAGCGAGGCGACGTTGGACGGGCGCGCGGACCTCTTCGGGCTGGGCTGCGTGCTCTACGCCGCGCTCGCCGCGCGTCCGCCTTTCTCCGGCGAGAGCCACGTCGCGGTGCTCACGAAGATCCTCCTCGAGCAACCGGTGCCGATCGAAGAGACGCGCGACGACCTCCCCGCGCCTCTCTCCGCGCTCGTCGCGCGTCTCCTCGCGAAGGACCCCAAGGAGCGACCCGACTCCGCGGGAGCGGTCGAGGAGCTCCTCGCCGCGATCGACGTCGGCGACCACGTGGATCGCGACGCGCTCACGATGCCCCCGCCGGCGCTCGGCGTCGCGGAGCAGCGCTTCCTCACGCTCCTCCTCGCGCGCGCGAACGACAGCACGCCGCTGCCCAAGATCGGGGCGGAGCTGCGCCGCGTCGCGCTCTCCTTCGGGGCCTCGATCGAGCGCCTGATCGACGGGTCGCTCGTCGCTTGGATCGAGAAGGGAGCTGCGACGGACCAAGCGTCGCAATCCGCGCTCCTCGCGCTCGCGCTGCGGAGCGCGCTCGCGGCGCAGAGCCCGGAGAGCGCCAAGGCGCGCTTCGCGATCGCCACCGCGCGTGGTGTCGTTTCGGCGCGGCTCCCGGTCGGGCAAGTCATCGACCGCGCGGCCGCCCTCGCGCAGCCGGCGGAGGACGCGCGCGCGCCCGCCGGCGCGGTGTTGGTCGACGAAGTCACGGCGGGGCTCCTCGACGATCGGTTCGTGGTCGCGCCCGGTGCGGGTGCGCTCGTCCTCGGCGGCGTGCGCGAGGCGTCGCCCGGCCAGCGCACCCTGCTCGGGAAGCCGACCCCGTGCGTCGGGCGCGACCGGGAGATCGACGCGCTGGAGGGCCTCTTCCACGAGTGCGTGGACGAGCCCGCGGCCCGCGCGGTGCTCGTCGTGGGCGAAGCCGGGATCGGCAAGTCGCGCATCCGGAGCGAGCTCGCGCAGCGGCTCCGGCGGCGCGAGACGGACGTCGCGCTCTGGATCGCGCGCGGCGATCCGCTCGCCGCGGGCTCGCCGTTCGGGCTCGTGCGGCGCGCGCTCCGCGACGCGATCGGTGCGCGCGAAGGCGACGCGCTCGCCGCGCAGTCGCTCCGCCTCGCCTCGTTCGTCGCCCACCACGTCGCGCCGGAGGATCGAGAGAGCGTCGGAGAGTTCGTCGGCGAGATCGTCGGGATCCCGCTCGCGCAGAACCCGTCGGCCCGCTTGCTCGCCGCGCGTTCGAACGCGGTGCTGATGGGCGACCAGCTGCGGCGCGCGTTCGAGACGCTCGTCGTCGCTGCGTGCCGAAAGCGCCCGCTCGCGCTCGTGATCGAGGATCTGCACTGGGGTGACCTCCCCACGGTGCGGCTCGTCGACACCGCGCTCCGCGCGACGCGCGAGCTCCCCTTCTTCGTCTTCGCGCTCGCGCGGCCCGAGGTCGCCGAGCGGTTCCCGCGGCTCTGGGAGAGCGCGGGGCTCACGACGATCCACGTCGCCGGCCTGGGCAAGCGCGCCGCCGCCCGGCTCGTGCGCGAGGCGCTCGGCGAGCAAGCGGACGACGCGTTGGTCGATCGAATCGTCGAGCGCGCGGGTGGGCACGCGTTCACGCTCGAGGAGCTCGTCCGCGCCGCCGCCGCGGGCAAGGCGGAGGCCGACCTGCCCGAGACCGTGCTCGCGATGATGCAGCGGCGCGTCGACGAGATCGCTCCCGCAGCGCGCCGCTTGCTCCGCGCGGCGAGCGTCTTCGGCCCCGCGTTCTGGGCCGGTGGCGTCGCCGAGCTCGTCGGGCAGCCGCTGGACCCCACGCTCGAGCGCACGCTCGACGCGCTCGCGACGCAGGAGCTCGTGCAGCGCCGGAGCACGAGCCGCTTCCGCGGCGAGTCGGAGTGGGTCTTCCGCCACGCGCTGCTGCGCGAGGCGGTCTACGGGACGCTCACCGACGAGGATCGAAAGCTCGGGCACCGCCTCGCGGGGGCCTGGCTCGTGCGAGCGGGCGAGCGCGACGCGGTCACGATCGCCGAGCACTTCGAGCGCGGGCAGGATCAGGACAAGGCCGCGCAGTGGTACCTGCGCGCAGCGGAGCGGGCGCTCGCCGGCAACGATTGGCACGAAGGGATCGCGTGCGCGGAGCGCGGCCTGCCGCTCGCGGAGACGGCCGAGGCGACGGCGAGCGCGAAGGCGGAGATCCGCGGGGCGCTGCACTTGGCGCTCGCGCAGGCGTGCGCGTGGAGCGGAGACGTGCGGCGCGCGGAGCGCGAGGCGCTCGAGGCGGCCGAGCGCCTGGAGCGCGGCTCGGGGCCTTGGTTCGACGCCGTCGCCGAGATCGTGACCGCCGCCGGCATGGGGCTCGGTCACACCGAGGTCGCCCGCACGTGGGTCGACGCGATGCTCGGCGCGTGGGAGCGGCTCGACGACGTCCAGGCAGCAGCGATCGCCGCCGCGCGCGCCGTGACGCCGTTGCTCCTCGCGGGCGACCGAGCGCGCGCGGCCGAGGTCCTCCAGCGGCTCGAGCGGCTCGGGCTCGCCGGCATGCCGCTCGCGCAGGCGCACCTCGCGCGGGCGCGCGCGTCGGCGGCGTTCCGGGGCGAGAAGGATCTCGGCGCGTACGTCGAGTTCACGCGCGTCGGCATCGAGCGCTTGGAGGCTGCGGGCGACGAGCGCACGCTCGCGCAGCAGCGTACCAATTTGGGATACGCGCTGACGCTCCTCGGCGCGCCCGAGACGGAGCAGGTCCTCGAGGACGGCATCGCCGAGTCCGAGCGGCTGGGGCTCCCGCTCCAGGCCGGCACCCACCGCCAGAACCTCGGGCTCGTCCTGATGCGCAAGGGCCGCCTGACCGAGGCGCTCGCGGTCGAGCGCGCGTCGGTCGACACGTTCCGCGCCGCCGGCGACAAGCGCTTCGAGGCCGCGAGCCACGTCTACCTCGCGACGATCCTCGAGGCCGCGCACGACTACGCCGGCGCCGAGTCGGAGGCGAAGGTGGGCCTCGCGATGGGCGCGAGCTACCCGGCGCGCAAGGCGACCGCGCTCGGGGCGCTCGCCGCAGCGCGGCTCGGGCGCGGCGATCCGTCCGGGGCGCTCGAAGCGGCGAAGGAAGGCATGGCGATCCTCGAGGAGCTGGGGGCGCTCGAGGAGGGCGAGGAGAAGCTGCGCTTCGTCCACGCGGCCGCGCTCCGCGCGACCGGCGCCGCGGCCGACGCGGATGCCGCGCTCGCGCGCGCACGCGAGCGGCTGCGGGAGCGCGCGGCGCGGATCGCGGATCCGACCTGGCGCACGAGCTTCCTCGAGAACGTGCCCGAGAACGTGGCGCTGCTGCGCGAGTGACGCTCTGGGGAACGAAGAGGGACGGGAGGCGTGGTAAGGAGCGGCCATGCTGCGACCGTTGCCGCGCCTGTGGGATGCGCTCGCTCGGACCGACGACCGGCCCGCCATCGTCGACGACGCCGGTGCGCACTCGGCCAGCGCGCTCGCCGCGCACGCGCGCGCCGTCGCAGCCGCGCTCGGCGATCGCCGTGGCCAGCGCGTCGGGCTCCTCGCCTCGCCGGGCGCCGCGTTCGTCGCGGGGCTCTTCGGGATCTGGCGCGCGGGCGGCACCGGCGTCGTGCTCTCGCCGCTCCACCCTGCGGCGGAGTCGCGCTACTTCGTCGGCGACGCAGGGATCGACACGATCCTCGTCACTGCCGATCAGCGCGCGCGGGCCGAGGAGATTGGCGGCGCGACCCCCGTCGATCTCGGCGCGCTACCGCCCGCCCCCTCCGCTCCCGCAGCCGCGGCTCCCGACCCGGCGCCGGGCGAGCCCGCGTTGATGCTCTACACGAGCGGGACGACGGGCAAGCCGAAGGGCGCGCTCCTCACGCACGAGAACCTCGTGACCCAGCAGCTGCTCTTGCGCGAGGCGTGGGGATGGAACGCGAACGACGTCCTCCTCCACGTGCTACCGCTCCACCACATGCACGGGCTCTGCATCGCGCTCCTCTCGGCGCTCGGCGCCGGCGCGACGGTGCGCATGCTCTCCGCGTTCGATGCCGGCCGCGTCTTCCGCGAGATGGAGCACGCGACGGTCTTCATGGCCGTTCCCACCATCTACGCGAAGCTCTTCGCCGCGTTCGACGCGGCCGCGCCCGAGGAGCGCGCGCGCTGGACCCGCAACGCGAGCGCGCTCCGCCTCGCGACGAGCGGGAGCGCGGCACTCCCGGTCGGGCTCGCCGAGCGCTGGCGCGAGCTGACGGGGACGATCCCGCTCGAGCGCTTCGGGATGACCGAGATCGGCGTCGGGATCTCGAACCCGCTCGTGGGCGAGCGGCGCGCAGGTACGGTCGGCCTCCCGCTCCCCACGGTCGGAGCGCGCATCGTCGGCGAGGACGGAGCCGAAGCCGCGTCGGGCGAGCTCTGGATCCGCGGACCGAGCGTCTTCCCCGGCTACTTCGAGCGGCCCGAGGCGACGCAGGCGGCGTTCGCCGCAGACGGATGGTTCAAGACCGGCGACACGGTCACGCGCGACGAGCGCGGCTACTTCAAGATCCTCGGGCGCACGAGCGTCGACATCCTCAAGAGCGGTGGCTACAAGCTCTCCGCGCTCGAGATCGAGGAGGTGCTCCGCGAGCACGCGGCGGTGAAGGACGTCGCGGTCGTGGGCGTCCCGGATCCGACGTGGGGCGATCGTGTCGTCGCCTGCGTGGAGCTCCGCGGCCCCGTGACCGAGGCAGACTTGCGTGCGTTCGCGAAAGAGAAACTTGCATCCTACAAGTGTCCGAAGGAGGTGCACTTCTTCGACGCGCTCCCGAGGAACGCGATGGGGAAGGTGCAGAAGCCGGACCTCGTGCGGGGCCTCGTGTCATCCAAATGACCTCGCGGGCGGGACGCGAGGTTGAGGCGTTGCGCCACGTCAACCCGCCAACACCCAGGGATCCTTGGGGAATCGACCGATGATGGCGCCGAGGTAGGCGCGTCGGGGCGATCGTGGTACAGCCGCCCCGCTGCCGGGAAGCAGTCGGGGCCGTCCTGTGCCCCGGAAGGGAGCAACTCATCATGAAGATTTCTTGGCGGCACTTCGGAGTCTTCGCCTTCGCGGCGATCCTCCTCAGTGCCATCTTTGCAGGGTGCGGCGGGAGCGATCAGCCCGTCGTGACCAACCCCGACGCGGGGCTCTGTCAGGGCGGCACCACCGAGTGCACCCCCGGCCAGTGCACCTCGACCCAGTTCGACCCGAACAACTGCGGCACTTGCGGCACCAAGTGTCCGACCGGCCAGGCCTGCAACGCGGGCAAGTGCTCCGCGAGCGAGTGCAACGGCGGCAGCACCAAGTGCGGCGACAAGTGCGTCGACACCATCAACGACCCCGCGAACTGCGGCGCCTGCGGCACGGCGTGCCCGACGGGCCAGTTCTGCTCGGGCGGCAAGTGCGACCTGAACTGCAACGGCGGCACCACCAAGTGCACCGACAAGTGCGTCGACACCGGCAACGACCCCAACAACTGCGGACAGTGCGGCAACAAGTGCCTCACCGGCTTCGTCTGCAACGAGGGCGCGTGCGACACCAAGTGCTCGGCCCCCACCAAGGCGTGCGGCCAGGCCTGCGTCGACACCAACAACGATCCGAAGAACTGCGGCACCTGCGGCAACGCCTGCCCGAGCGGCCAGTTCTGCACCGGCGGCAAGTGCCAGAGCACCTGCGGCAACGGTGAGACCCAGTGCGGCCCGCTCTGCGTCAACACCCAGAGCGACGCGAAGAACTGCGGCAAGTGCGGCACCGTCTGCGCGGGCACCGACAAGTGCGTCGCGGGCGCCTGCACCCCGTGCGACTCGAACACGACCGACTGCGACGGCGACGGCTGGCTGCAGAGCGAAGGCGACTGCTGCGACAAGCCCGGCCCCTGCGGCGCCGAGCCGAAGCTCGTGAACCCGGGCGCGATCGAAGTCGTCGGCAACGGCATCGACGACAACTGCAACGCCAAGGTCGACCTCTTCGACACCGAAGACACCCAGGCGTGCGACACCGGCCTCGTCGCGGCGACGACCACGGCGACCGACTTCGCGAAGGCGATCGGCGTCTGCCGTCAGACCACCCTGACCCCGGCGCTCAAGAAGGACAAGACCTGGGGTCTCATCGACGCCAAGCTCGTCCGCGCCGACGGCACGCCCCTCGGTGACCGCAAGGGTCACTCCGTGCGCTCCAAGTTCGGCAACTCCGTCAACCCGCTCAACGGCGCGGCCTTCGCGATCCTCTCGAGCGGCATGGCAGCCGACGCGACCCAGACGCTCCCCGGCCCGAACGGCGGCGCGCCCGCCGGCGGCAACGTGTCGAACACGTTCAGCCCGGCGAGCACCGTCAACATCTCGACCTGCGTCGACCCGCTCTGCGTGAAGGACTGGTTCTCGACCGCCAACCTCCCGCTCAAGGCGGCGAACGCCCTCCCGGCGGCGCAGGGCTGCGGCTCGGCGAACAACTCCGCCACGGCGAACGACTCGGTGATGCTCGTCCTCACGATGCGCGCGCCGACGAACGCGAAGGCGTTCTCGTTCAACTCGTACTTCCTCTCCGCGGAGTACCCGGAGTTCGTCTGCACGAACTTCAACGACCAGTTCGTGGCCCTCGTCGACACCCCGAACGGGACGCCGGCGCCGATCCCGAACCCGGTCGACAAGAACCTGATGACCTACACCTCGGGCAACGTGAAGTACCCCATCGCGATCAACATCGCGAAGGCGACCAACGTGTTCTCGGTGTGCGACACGGCTTCGACGATCACGCCGTGCGCGACGACGGGCAACGTCTCGAACACCTCCTGCCAGCTCGGTGCGACCGGCCTCGCGGGCACGGGCTTCGAGAAGCCGACGAACGGCACCTGCATCATCGGTGGCGGTACCTACTGGCTGACGACCGCGGGCAACATCGTCCCGGGCGACATCCTCCAGATCCGCCTCGTCATCTGGGACGTGGGTGACTCGGCGTTCGACTCGACCGCCCTCATCGACGGCTTCCAGTGGCTGTCGAACGCGACGCTCCCCGGCACGTCGAACTGAGCCGCTGAGCCCATCGACGAGAAGCCCCTGTCCCCTTCGCGGGGACGGGGGCTTTTCGTTTCTGCGGGCTCACGGCGGCGCGCTGGTCCGGAGCTGCGCGCGAATCTCTTCGGGCTTCACGATGCCCGTCTTCTTGAAGACGACCCGTCCCTCGGCGTCGAGCACGACGACCGACGGCACGATCGCCACGTCCCCGAACGGACCGCCGCCCGCCAGCGTCGCCGCGTCGCCCAGCGCGACCGGGTACGTGAGCTTCAGCGCGTCGCGGTAGATCTCGACGAGCTCGCGCGTCGCGCCGTCCTGGAGCGCCACGAGCGCGTAGTTGACGCGGTCGCCGTCGTTCTTCGCCATCGCGAGCAGGTAGTCCGCCTCGGCCTGGCTCGCGAGCGGGTCGCCGGTCGAGATGAAGGCGAGCACGCTCGGCTTGCCCTTGAACGCCTCGCTCGAGACGGGTCGATCGTCGAGCGAGTCGTATTTCCACACGGGCGCCGCTGCGGTGAGTGGAGTCTCCCCCACGCGCGCCGGCTTGGAGCCGCCGCACCCCGCGAGCGCTCCCAGCACGACGGCAGCGTGCACGAGCGCCCGCACGGCGAAGCGCTCAGTCGTCGCCACGCTGGCCGACGAACTGATCGCCCTTGTCGGCGAACAGGACGTTGAACGTGGTGAGCGAGCCGTAGCACTGCGTGATGTACTGCTGGAGCTGCACCTTCTCCTCGGGGTCGAGCTTCGCGTTTCCGTTCAGCCGCTGCTCGAGCACGCGCAGGCGGTCGCGGACCATCACGATCTTGTGGAAGAACGTCTCGAGTGGAACACGCTTCTCGGCGGTTCCTTCCTTCCCCGGCTTCAGAATGACCTCGCCGCCGACCCAACGGCCGCCGAGCTCCACCGGGGCGACGGACAGCTCCTCGCGAATCACTTGCCTCAGGACGGAACGGAATTCATCGGCATCCATGTCGAGTAGCTCCTCGGGTATTTCGATCGGCGCGGCGATCGCGGGCTCGCCGGCAGTCGTGGAGGTGGTGGAGCGCGGCCGCGCGACGCGCTCCCTCCGAGTCGGGGTCGGCTTGGCGGTGAACGCGCCGCGCTGCACCCACTGGCCGCAGGTGCTGGTCTCGTAGAGCGGCGACGGCCATACGCCGAGCAGGCACTCGCCCGCGCGCTTCACCTCGCCGTTGTCGTCGATCCGCTCGACGACGCGCACGAACCGGGCGCAACTTCCGCAGCGCTTGTGGAGCGTGGGATCGGCCTCGGTCACGAAGCCGAAGCTAGCAGACCCGTGATAGAAAGGTGCGTCGCTCGATGCCGCTCCTCGCCGCCGACTCCCCGGAAGTTCTCGCTCGCGTGAACGAGGGGCTACCGCTCGTCGACATGCTGGCGCGTCAGCTTCGCCGCCAGCTCGGCGGAAGCGTCGACGTGGACGACCTCGCGTCGGCCGGGCGCGAGGGGCTGCTCTCGGCAGCGCGCAGCTTCGATCCGACGCATGGCGTTCCGCTGCGGCGCTGGGCGAACCTCCGCATCCGCGGCGCCATGTTCGACGCGGTGCGCGCGCAGGCCGCGCTCCCGCGCCGCATCCACGAGCGCCTGCGCACCCTCGAAGCGGGCGAGCGCGTCGCCGAGACCGCCGCCGAAGAGACGGCGAGCACGCCCGCGCTCTCCCCCGAAGCCGCCGACGAGAAGCTCTCGTCGTACCTCGCTGGGATCGCGACCGCGATGGCGGTGGGCCTCCTCGTCGAAAGCGGCGGGGCCACCGTCGAGGACGCGAAGGACCGGAGCGACTCGCCCGAGGAGCAGCTCGCCGAGAAGCAGCTCCTCGCGAAGATCCGCGGCGCGATCGACCGCCGGCCCGACGCCGAGCGCCAGCTCCTCGTCCGCCACTACTTCGACGGCATCACCTTCGAAGAGGCCGCGAAGGAGCTCGGGCTCTCGAAGTCGTGGGCGAGCCGCCTCCACGCGCGCGCCGTCGAAGGCGTGGCGAAGGAGATGAAGCGCACCGGCGTCCGCGAAGAGGGCTGACGCGCTTCACTGGCCCTGCAGCACCGTCTTCACGCCCGAGCTCGCGCGATCGACGAGCTTCGCCGCCAGATCGACCGCCTCGCTGTAGCGGTAGACGCCCGCCTGCAACGCGAGGAGCTCTTGCGCGTCGAGATCGCGGCCGGCGCGCGTCGCGGCGATGGCTTGCTTCGTCATCGCTTCGCCGCGGTTCACCTCGTTGCCGATCCCGGACAACAGGCGCGCGAAGGGCGACGGCTCCTGCTCGACCTTCGTGGGCGGCGCTGCCGGGCGCGGCGTCGGGCGTGAGGTGGTGGTGGTGAGGGGGGTCGGAGCGGGGCGGTTCTCGCCGAGGGTGATCGCCATGACGCCCCATCGGACGAAGGCCTCGATCCGTTGCGTGGGAAATCATCTCCCCCTCCGCGTGGTAAGCTTCGCGCGTGGCCCCCGAGCGCATCCTCGTCGCGATGAGCGGCGGCGTCGACAGCGCCGTCGCAGCGGCACGCCTCGTCGATCAGGGGCACGAAGTCGTCGGCGTCACGCTGCACCTCTGGGACTACCCCGAAGAGGGCGAGGCCGGCTCCCACGGCCGCTGCTGCGCCCCGGAGGACCAGTACGACGCACGCCGGATGGCCCACGCGCTGGGCTTCGCGCACTTCTCGTTCGATCGGCGCGAGCTCTTCGCGCGGACCGTCGTCGCCCCGTTCGTCGATGCCTATCTCGACGGGAGCACGCCGAGCCCGTGCACGATCTGCAACCGCGAGGTGAAGCTCCACGAGCTCTTCGCGATCGCCGATCGGCTCGCGTGCACCAAGATCGCGACCGGCCACTACGCGCGCGTCGCGCGCGACGGCGAGGGCCGCCCCGTGCTCTGCGCGGGCGTCGATCGCGACAAGGATCAGAGCTACTTCCTCTACGCGACCCCGCGCGCCTGGCTCGAGCGGCTCGTGTTCCCGCTCGGCGAGAGCACGAAGGCGGAGGTCCGCGCGGAGGCCGTCCAGCGCCGGCTCCCCGGTGCCACGAAGGGCGAGAGCCAGGAGCTCTGTTTCGTGGGCGAAGGGAAAGGTGCCTACGCCGACTTCGTCGAGCAGCGCGCGGGTGACCGCGTGCGCCCGGGACCCATCGTCGACGCGACGGGCCGCGTCGTCGGCCGGCACGAGGGCGTGCACCGCTTCACCGTCGGGCAGCGCAAGGGCATCGGCGTCGCGCTCGGCACGCCCGCGTTCGTGAAGGCGATCGACACCGCCACCGGCACGGTGCACCTCGGCACCGAGGCGGAGCTCGCCACCCGCAGCGCCACCCTCGAGGACGTCCACCTCCACGACTCGGTCGCGCTCCCGATCGCGGGCGCAGCGAACGTCACGGCGCGCGTCCGCTACCGTCACGCGGGCGTCCCGGTCGAGGTCCACGCCGGCCCCGGCGAGCGAACGCTCCGCCTCGACTTCCAGGGCGACGCACGCGCCGTCACCCGCGGGCAGATCGCCGTGCTCTACGCCGGCGAGCAGGTGCTCGGCGGCGGGCGAATCCGGGAGGCCACGTGTTGATCTCCGCGCGCCGGATCGTCGTCGGCCTCCTGAGCGGCCTCGTCGTCGCGTCGATCGCCTGCTCGGTCGGTGACGGGCAGGGCTCGGCGACCGGGACCTTGAACGTCCAGAACTGCTGGTCGGGGAAGTTCGACCTCCAGCCCGACTTCTTCGGCGCGACCCCGTTCAACGACACGCTGCAGTTCCGCATCCAGCGCGGCAGCGACCTCATGAACTTCAGCGACGGCCTGTCGCTCCTCGTGACCGAGGCGACCCGCGTCCGTACCGACCTCCTCGGCAAGCCCCTCGGCGTGGCGCTCCCGCCCGAGGTGACCCCGCCCGGCATCCCGATCCAGCCGACGGCCGATCCCGCCCTGGTGCAGTTCTCCCTCTACCTCCAGAAGTCGTGCCGCCCCGAGGTCCCGGCCCTCTACGCCGTCGCCGAGGCCACCACCAACGCCGACGGGAGCTGCGACGACGCCACGATCAAGGCCGCGAAGGCCTGCACCTCCACCGCCCCGACCCGGAAGAGCACCATCACCTTCCAGCACCTCTTCAACGGCAACCCCGAGGAGCCCGACGCCGACAAACGCCTCTCGGAGGCCAGCTTCGACGTGTACCTCGCCGACCCGCGAGAGGTGTGTCCAGGTGGGAGCGGACCCCCTCCCCCCTGCCGCGGCCACATCACCGGGGCGTTTCGCTTCTACTTCACCCGCGGGCGCCCCGCGCAGGCGTTTCCCTAGCCACTTCTTGCGCCAAAGCGCCTCTGCCGATACCCTTTTCCGGTTGGTAGCGACGCTCTCCGTCTCTCGAAAGGGGCTGGCTGCAGGCCTCCTCGTGCCCGCTCTCTTGCTCTTGCCGAGCATGGCGAGCGCGCAACGCACCACCACCCCGCCCGGCGCGACCGCGCTCGAGAAGGCGCGCGGCCTCTGGGCGCAGGGCGAGTTCGAGGCGGCAGAGCCCGCGTACCTCATGGCGCTCGAAAAGGGCGGCCTCCCCCGTGACGCGACGCTGGAATGTTACATCAAGCTCGGAGCGGTCCGTGGGATCCTCGGGAAGAAGGATCTCGCGCTCGCGGCGTTTCGCACAGCGGCGCTCTTGGACTCGGCCTTCGTCGTCCCCCCCGAAGCTGGCAAGAAGACCGTCGTGCTCGCCGACACCGCCAAAGCCCAACAGCAAAAGGTCGGCGTCGGTCAGCTCCGGGCCGAGCCGAGCGCTCCGGCCGAGGTCGACGGCGCAGCGCCCTTTGCCGTCAACGTCATGCTCGACCCCGCGCACGCCGCGGTCATCACCCGCCTCGCGCTCTCCGTCTTCGACGGGAGCACCGGCAAGACCTTCCGCTTCGACGACGTCGCGCAGTCGCCCGTCGTCCACTTCCGCGTCCCGGCCACCGTCGTGTTGCCGGGGGCGCGACTCGTCCTCCACGTCGATGCGCTCGACGTCCACGACAACGTCCTCGTCGAGGGCGAGTCGCGGGTCACCGTGCGCTCGACGCCCGTCGCCACGGGCAAGGTGGACACCCCCACGGGCAGCACCAGCTTCTGGGCGACGCCGTGGCCTTATTTGATCGGCGGCGTCCTGCTCGCCGGAGCTGCCGTCGGCGGCTACTTCCTCTTCCGTCCCCCCTCCGAGGTGGCCGTCGGCGCCGCTTCGATCGAGCCGCGATGAAGATGACGAGGAACCGTGGATAACCGCGCCCCCCGCCCCAACGCCGGCCTGCCTCCGGCCCCGGCGCCGCCTGCTCCCGAGATGCAGCAGCAGGGCACCTATTTCCTGGGACGCTACCGCGTCGTCGACGAGATCGGCGTCGGCGGCATGGCCAGCGTCCACCTCGCCCGCATGGATGGGCCAGGTGGCTTCCAGAAGTGGATCGCGATCAAGCGCATCCACGCCCACCTCGTGGAGGACGAGAGCTTCATCCAGATGTTCCTCGACGAGGCTCGCGTCGCTGCGCGAATCTCGCACCCGAACGTCGCAACGGTGTTCGAGCTCGGCAAGCACGAGGACACCTACTGGATCGCGATGGAGTACCTCCACGGCGAGCCGCTCCGCGAAGTGATGCGGCGGACCGAGGAGCTCGGCGCGCCGATGCCGCCCGAGATCGCGTGCCGCATCATCGCGGACGCGGGCGAAGGCCTCCACGCCGCGCACGAGCTGCTCGGGCCGAACGGCGAGAAGCTCAACCTCGTCCACCGCGACGTCACGCCGCACAACCTCTTCGTCACCTACGACGGCAACACGAAGGTCGTCGACTTCGGCATCGCGAAGTTCAGCTCGCGCATGGCGAGCACGCGCGCGGGCACGCTGAAGGGCAAGCTCGCGTACATGTCGCCCGAACAGGTCGGCAACGAGCAGCTCGATCGCCGCACCGACATCTTCGCGCTCGGCGTCGTCCTCTGGGAGCTCACGACGGGCCAGCGCCTGTTCCGGATGGAGAGCGATCTCGACACGCTCGCCAAGGTCCAGGAGTGCAACGTCCCGCGCCCCACCACGCTCGTCCGCGGCTACCCGATCGATCTCGAGAAGATCGTCATGAAGGCGCTCGCGAAGAACAAGAACGAGCGCTTCCGCACCGCGCGCGAGCTGTCGCGTGCGCTGCAGTCCCTCCTGATGAAGCGCGGGCTCTTCATCGCGAGCGACGAGGTCTCTTCCTACGTCCACTCGATCTTCGGCGAGCGCATCCAGAAGCGCGAAGCGCACCTGCGCTGGGCGGCCGAGGTCACGCAGACCGTCGCGACGCCGGGCCGCGCATCCACGCCGGACTACGACGGCTCGCTCCACACCTACAACTCCGAGGTGCAACCGGCAGCCCCGGCCGCTCGCGGCGCACCGCCGCGCCCCGCCGCCGGTGCTCCTGCGGCGGCCCCGCGCCCGGGCGGTCCACCGCGGCCCGGTCCGGCCGCGCCACCGCCACCGGTGCAAGCGGGCCTCAGCGATCTCGGCGATGCGATGGAGGACGACGGTCCGACCATCATGGCGCCGACACCGACCGAGGACGACTACGACGATCAGGACAAGACGATCATCACGACGACCGCGCGCGACGACGCACCGGCGCCGCTCCCTGCCGCGGGTCGTCCGGCGCAGCCGCAGGCCGATCTCGACGACATCCCCACGCGCGCGGTGATGAGCAACGCCGTCGCGGTTCCTCCGCGCAGCGTTCCCCAGCCGCACGCCAACGCTTCGGGTCAGCTCCCGGCCGTCGTCGTTGCGCCCGGCACCCCGCCGCCGCCGCAAGCACAGCCCTACGGGCAGCCGCCGATGCAGCCGCAGGGACAGTGGCAGCAGCAACAGCAGCCGCCGCCGCCGCAGGCGCAATACCCCGCGCCGGGCATGCAGGGCATGCAGGGGATCCCGGGCGCTCAGGGCGCCTACCAACCCGGGCCCCCGCCCGCGCAGGACTGGCAGCAGCAGCAGTACCAGCAGCAGCAATACCAGCAGCAGCAAGCGCAGGGTGGGTACGCGCAGCCGCCGCAGCCCGTGCAAGCGCGTCCGAGCGCCGATGGGACCGTGCTCGTCGGCGCGCAGAAGCGCGGCATCCCGATGTGGGTCGTCGGCGTCGCCTCGTGCTTCGCCGCGCTCGCCATTCTCACGATCGTCTACCTGGCCGTCGGCCGGAGCAGTCACGGCACGTCGCCTTCGGCGAGCGGTACCGCCGCGACCACGACCGCGCCCGCGGGCGGCGGTGCGCGTCCCGACGCGCTCCAGGCGAACGGTCCGTTCGGCGCCGCGCGCGCGGGCTTCATCGACGTGATCTCGCCGGCCGCCTCCGGCTCGAGCGGCGCGAACACGCCTCCGCCGACCCCGTCGGCCACCGCCGCGACCACCACGACCGCACCGACCGCGACGGCGACCGACACCGCGCCGCCGCCCAGCGCCACGGCCGCCGCGACCGCGACGGCGACCGCCACCGCGACGGTAACCGCGACTGCGACGGCACCGACCGCGACGGTGGCAGCAACGACGACGGCCACCGCGCGTCCCACCGCCACGTCGACCGGCGGCCCGACGCCGCTCGGCACCACGACGACGGTCAAGCCGCCCACCAACGTCGGGGGTGGCTCCACCGGTCAGCTCACCGTGATCACGCTTCCCCCCTGCGACGCCGCGTACGACAACGGCGTGCCGATGGGCGCGTGCCCGATCTACAAGAAGTCGCTCCCCGTCGGCACGCACCGCATCAAGCTGGTGACGACGAGCCCGAAGGTGGAGAAGGTCGTCTCGGTCATCATCGTCGCCGATCAGGTGACCAAGCAGACCGTCACGATGACCCAATGAAGACGCGAGCGCTCCACGTCCGGGGCGCGCTCGCGCTCACGGCCCTCGTGAGCGCCGTCGCCGTCGGGGCTGCGTGCGGCACGCCGCAAGTGAGCCTGACCGTACGCATCCCGAGCGCGCAGCTCGCCGAGACGAAATGGATCGAGCTCGCCGCGATCCCCGGCGGGTGCCTCTCCTCGGCGCAGCTCGCGGGCGGCATCCCGGCTGCGGGCCCCGTGGTTCGGCTCGGCTACGCGGTCGATCAGCAGGCACCGGCGATCGGCGACCTCCCGTCCGGCGACTACGGCTTCGCCGCCGTCGCCCGGCGCGCGGACTGCGGCGTCGTCGCGGCCGGGTGCACCAACATCGACATCACGCGCAAGCGCGAGGTCGTCGTCGACCTCACCGCCACGAAGGATCCCGACGCGGCGAAGTGCAGCTTCGGCGAGGTGTGCAACGGCGGTCGGTGCCTGCCGCCGTCCAACAACACGGATCCCGCGATCGGAGAAGGTTGCACCATGCAACTGATGGGCGCGGGCCCGCTGCCGAACGCGATCAGCGGCGCGCCGTTCCTCACCGCGCCCGCCGTGGTCCCGACCACGAACGGCTTCCTCATCGCCTACGGCGAGTTCCCCGCCGTCGACGGCTCCGCCGCTTGCCAGACCGGCAACCCGTGCTTGCGCGCGGATCTACTCCCGATCGACTCGGGGGGCGGTGCGCTCCCGCCGATCCAGAAGACGCTCGACGGCTACTGCGACTCCCCCAACCCGCCCGACCCGGCCGCGCTCACGATGAACGACGCGGGCGGCCTCCTCGTCTTCGCGCGCCCGCCCTGCAATGGGAAGAGCGGGCTCGAGCAGCTCTCGCTCGATCCGGCCGGCGCGGTGAAGGCGCGCTCCCAGTTCCTCAACGCGAATGCTCCGACGATCGCGCTCTCCAGCCACGGGGCCACCGGGGCGACGGCGAAGAACCAATCGCTCGTCGCGCTCCGCTCGAACGGTCTCTCGGCGCTCTTCGTGACCGACGGAAGCGCCGTCGCGAACCTCGTCAGCGCCTTCGGCGTCACGGCCGACACGTCGCTCTCGATCGCGCGCGGAGCGACCGCGCTGGGGATCCGCCTCCAGGGTCCCGGCTCGGGCGGCGGAGACGCGGGCCCCTCCGGCAACGCCGCGAAGATCTACGTCGTCTCGGCGTCGCCGGATCCGAAGTCGCAAGGCGCGCTCGTCGACGAGGTGACCTCCACCCGGAGCGCGATCGCGGCGAGCGGTGCGCGCGTCTTCCTCGTCGCCGACGCCGCGGCGACGCCGCAGGAGCTCGCGTTCGCCACCTACGACCTCGGCAAGCCGACGGCGACCGCCGAGGGCACGTTCAGCCTGCCCACCGAGGACCCGCTCCTCGCGCTCGACGCCGCGGCGACGAAGGATCGCCTCTTCGTCGCGACGGAGCAGACCGGCAACCTGTCCGTGAGCGTCATCGACGGCGCCTCGAGCACGACGCCGTCGTTCATGCGCCGCGTCGATTTCGCGTCCGACGCACGCATCCCGGCGACGTACCGCGACGGCGCCGTCGCCATCACCGCCACCGACTCGCGCGTCGCCGTCGTGTGGGTCAGCCGCAAGACCGCTCTCGGCGCGAACGACACGCCCGGCGGCTACGCCGTCTTCGCCTGCAAATGATGCCGGTGCTCGAGCTCGCGATCGAGGGGCTCGCCCACGGTGGCGACGCGATTGCTCACGTCGAGCACCGCGGCGAACGGCGCGCCGTGTTCGTCGCGCGCGGAGCGCCCGGGGACCGCGTGCGCGCCGAGGTCGACTGGGCGACCCGACCCGCGCGTGGGCGCCTCGTCGAGCTCTTGCAGCCGGGCCCCGTGCGCACCGCCCCCGCTTGCGCCGACGTCGAGCGCTGCGGCGCGTGCGATTGGATGCACCTCTCCCGCGCGGCGCAGGCCGAGGGCCACCAGGAGCTGGTCCGCGCCGCGCTCCCGCCCGAGATGCGTTCGGCCCCGCTCCGCTTCCACGCCGCCCCGGACGCGCTCCACTATCGCGTTCGCGCGCGGCTCCACGCGCGCGCCGAGCGCCGCGGCCCGCTCGTCATCGGGTTCTTCGGTGCCGGCAGCCGTGATCCCATTTTGGTACAGGAGTGCCACGTCCTGCACCCCGCGCTCGAGGGTGCTCGCAAAGCCCTCGACGCGCTCCTCGAGGGCGTCCGCGGGCGCGGCGAGCTCCAGCTCGCGCTGGGCGCCGAGGGGAAGCCCGTCGGCGAGCTGCGCTTCGCGGAGGCGCTCCCTCCCACCGTCTATGCGCGCGCCGAGGCCCTCGTCGTCCGCGGCGAGTGGGCCGGCCTGCGCCTCTTCGCCGGGGACGTCACCCGGCCGGCGGTGATCGGGCGGCCCGAGCCGGTCCTCGACGGCGCCGACGGCGCGCCGCTCGTGCTCGCGCCGGGCGGGTTCTCGCAGGCGCACGGCGCGCTGAACCGCGCGCTCGCGCAGGCGGTCGACGAGACCATCCCCGCCGGCGCCCGGGTCGTCGAGCTCTACGCGGGCGCGGGGAACCTCACCGTGCTCCTCGCGCGGGGGCGCAAGCTCACCGCGATCGAGAGCGACGAGGCCGCGTGCGAAGCCGCGCGCCAGAACCTCCGCGCGCGCGGGCTCGAGGCCAAGGTCACCTGCAAGAACGCCGACGAGCACCCGCTCGACAAGGCCGCCGAGGCGCTCGTCCTCGATCCTCCGCGTACCGGCGCGCGGGCGGTCGCGACCGCGGTGGCGGCGGCGCCAGGGCGGTTGCGGCGCGTCACGTACGTCTCCTGCGATGCGCCGACGCTCGGGCGCGATCTCGCGCTGCTCGCGCCGCGGTTCACGCTCGAGCGCGTGGAGCTCTTCGAGATGTTCCCCCAGACGAGCCACGTCGAGGCCGTGGCGTTCCTCGCGCGGCGGCGCCCGTGAAGACGCTCGTCGACGAGCGACTCCAACGCGAGGCCGCTGCGAACGCCCTCCGTCACCGCTGCGACGACTGCGTCCACTTCGACGTCGAGCGCGAGCGATGCGCCCACGGGTACCCGACCACCGAGCATCGCGCCGTGCTCGTGCCGGGCGAGCTCATCGTGTTCTGCAAGGAGTTCGAGCTCGCGTGACGGCGCGCGGCTCGCACCGGCCCTCGCTGGCGACGCTGGTGCGGCGCACGCTCCCGAACGCATTGGGGGGCATCACGGCTCCGCGGAGGCTCCTCGTCGCGACCAGCGGCGGCCCCGACTCGCAGGCGCTCCTCCACGTCCTCGCCGGGCTGCGGGGCGAGCTCGACCTCGAGCTCCACGCGCACGGGGTCGATCACGGGCTCCGTGCCCATGCGGGGGCGGAGCTCGACCTCGCCGAAGCGCTCGCGCGCACGCTCGACGTTCCGTTCGCGCGCACCCGCGTGAAGGTGGCCGCGGGCGGCAACGTCCAGGCGCGCGCGCGCGAAGCTCGCTTCACCGCGCTGCGCGCGGCGGCGCGGCGCTTCCGCGCGAAGCTCATCGCTACCGCACACCACGCCGACGACCGGGCGGAGACGGTGCTCCTGCGGCTTCTCCGTGGGACGAGCCTCGGGAGCCTCGGGGTGCTCCCCCTGCGGGACGGCGACCTCGTCCGTCCGCTGCTCGCGGCGCGCCGACGGGACGTCGAGCTTCACCTCGAGCGGCACGGGGTGCCGTTCGCGACCGATCCGTCGAACGCCGATCCGCGTTTTCGCCGAACGCGCGTTCGGGGCGAGCTTCTTCCCTTGCTCGAGCATCTGAACCCTCGAATGGTCGAGCACCTCAACTTGTTGGCGGACGAGGCGCTCGCCCTGCGGAGCGCTCAGGTCCCCACGGAGCTTCCGTTCCCCACGAAGACGCGGGCGGCCGTGCTCGAGCTCTTGCGTGACGTGGGTGGGGCGAAAGGCGCTGCGCGGGCGAAAGCGAAGCGGGCACGGATCGCGCTTCCAGGGGGCCTCGTGCTCAGGCTGGACGAGGCCGCGAAGAAATCGCGCTGATGCGGACCGTGTCATGCTTTCGCGTGCGGTTCGGCCCGGTTCTGCTCGTCGCGTGCCTCGTCGTCGGCTCGGCGTGCTCCACCTCGGAGGACGCGAAGACCGACGCCAGCACGCCCCGAGTGACCGCCGGGACTTCGTGCTCGCCCGAGGGAGCCCAAGCTACGGGCCAAGCGCCGATCTGCACGGATGTTCGCAAATACGCCACGTGCACTTGCGTCGGCGGAAAATGGGACTGCGGCCATTGCCCGCCCTGCCCCGCGACGATCGATCTGGCCCATCCAGGGAGGCTTTGTGGCTTGGGAACCACCTGCGAAGGGCCCACCGTCGCAATGCGCTGCGATGGTTCGTCCGTGGCCGTCACCGGGAGTTGCCGGTGCGTCGGGGAGGGACCCTGGCAATGCGAGGGGGTGACCGAGGCCCTCTGCGACGCTGGCGTCGCCGACGCAACGCCGGAGTGAAGGGTCATGGCCTTGTGCTTCGTGACGAAGAACCCCACGTTGAAAGGGAAGGCCGCGCGAGCCGCGAACGCACGTCCGTATGAAGAAACATGAAAACTACCCCACGTTCGGCCCTTTTTCCGCGCTCCCCCTCGCCGGTGGTGCCTCGGCGAGTTAGGTGGTAACTCTGTAGAAAGCGCGCTTTTCCGGCGCGGCTCGAGGTTCTCGTGAAGCAATCGCACAAGACGCTCCTTCTGTGGGTCCTCCTCATCGCGATGTTCCTGGCCATCTGGCACGTGCTGCAGCCAGGGGACAAATCGAAGACGGCGGCCTGGAGCGAGTTCATCAACGACGTGCACGCTGGCAACGTCGAAGAGATCAAGATCAAGGATCACGAGTACTCGTACCGGGTCCACACGGACCCGAAGACGACGGTCCAGAAGGAAGCCATCGGCCCGATCGCCGATCAGGCCCTCATCGACTCGCTCAAGCCGGACAACGGCGGCGCGAAGCCGAAGATCACCTTCGACAAGGAAGATAGCTCCCCGGGCTGGTCGAGCACCCTGCTCGCCCTCCTGCCGACCCTCGTCATCGCCGTCATGTTCTTCCTCCTGATGCGCCAGCTCCAGGCGGGCGGCGGCAAGGCGATGAGCTTCGGCAAGGCCAAGGCGCGCATGCTGTCGGACTCGCAGAACAAGGTGACGTTCGCGGACGTCGCCGGCGCGGACGAGGCCAAGGACGACGTCGAAGAGATCATCGCCTTCCTCAAGGATCCGAAGAAGTTCCAGCGCCTCGGTGGACGCATCCCCAAGGGCGTCCTCATGATCGGCCCGCCGGGCACGGGCAAGACCCTGCTGGCGCGTGCGATCGCGGGTGAAGCCGGCGTTCCGTTCTTCAGCATCTCCGGCTCCGACTTCGTCGAGATGTTCGTCGGCGTCGGCGCCAGCCGCGTCCGTGACCTGTTCGAGCAGGGCAAGAAGCACGCGCCCTGCATCATCTTCATCGACGAGATCGACGCCGTCGGTCGTCACCGCGGCGCAGGCCTCGGCGGCGGGCACGACGAGCGCGAGCAGACCCTCAACCAGCTCCTCGTCGAGATGGACGGGTTCGAGTCGAACGAAGGCGTCATCATCGTCGCGGCGACGAACCGCCCCGACGTCCTCGACCCCGCGATTCTCCGCCCCGGTCGCTTCGATCGCCGCATCACCGTGAGCCGCCCCGACGTGCGCGGCCGCGAGGCGATCCTCCGCGTCCACACGAAGCGCACCCCGCTCTCGCCGGACGTCGACCTCGAGATCATCGCTCGCGGTACGCCGGGCTTCGCCGGTGCCGACCTGGAGAACCTCGTGAACGAGGCCGCTCTCTTGGCCGCGCGCCAGGACAAGGATGCCCTCGGCATGCTCGATTTCGAGATGGCCAAGGACAAGGTCCTCATGGGCTCCGAGCGCCGCTCGATGGTGATGAGCGAGCAGGAGAAGTGGAACACGGCCGTCCACGAAGCCGGCCACGCCGTCGTCATGGTGAGCAACGCCGAACACGACCCGGTCCACAAGGTCACCATCATCCCGCGTGGCCGCGCCCTCGGCGTGACCATGGCGCTTCCGGTGGGCGACGTCCTCGGTCGCTCGAAGGAGCAGCTCGAGGCGAAGATCCAGAGCTACCTCGGCGGGCGCATCGCCGAAGAGATCTTCTTCGGCAAGCTGACCACGGGCGCGTCGAGCGACATCCGCGGCCTCACCGACATCGCGCACGCGATGGTCTGTGAGTACGGCATGTCGAAGCTCGGCCCGCTGGCCTTCGGCAGCGAGGAAGGGTCGATCTTCCTGGGCAAGGACTACAACTCCCGCACCCAGGACTACTCGGCCCAGACCGCCCGCGAGATCGACGAAGAGGTCCGCCGCATCGTCGAGGAGCAGTACCAGAAGGTCACCCAGCTCCTCACCGAGAAGAAGGACATCATCGATCGGCTCGCCAAGGCGCTCATGGAGCGCGAGACGCTCGATGCCGAGGAGATCAAGATGATCTTCGAAGGCAAGGAGCTCCCGGAGAAGCCGAAGGTCATCATCCCGAGCTACGCCGACAAGGAGAAGCAGAAGAAGGAGCGCAAGGTGGCGAGCATCTTCGGAAGCACGCCGCCGAAGCCCGCGCCTTCCGGTTGATGCGCTGAGTCGATGCGCTGAGTCGCGCTCACGCACTTCCGACGTGTCGGGCCCCCGCTCCGAAGAGCATGGGGGCCCGCTTCGTTTTGTAGACCAGCTTCAGCGCGGCCAGAGCCGGTGCGACCGCGGCGAGCGATGCGGTCGCTTTGGGCGTGAGGGCGAGCCGCCAGCGGCGCCGATCGCCTGCGACGCGCTCCCGCGAGAGGAAGCCCTCCCGCACGAGGGCCGCCAGAATGGTCGCCGTGCTCCCGGGAGAGACGCGCATCATCTCGACGATCTCGCTCTGCAGAAGCGCCCGCCCGCGCCGCTGCATCATGGCGAGCAACGTGTAGCGGGTGGGCGTGAGACCGTGCGGCTCCGTGATCATCTCGATCTCGCGGTGCATCGCCCAGTACGCCTTGCGAAGTTGGATTCGGGTGTCCGTGGATTGCATGGCCGCTGTCGGAGCACGCGGCGGGCCAGCGGCGACCCCGCGGTTTTCCCCATGAATTTGGACGGCGGGGGGTGGCGACGCCAGTTCGGTGCCGGCGCCGCGCCACCGGCGCCGGAGTGGTAGAGTGTCGGCGATGCGCACCTACCTTCTCTTCGTCGCCGTGGTCGCCGTTCCGTGCCTCGCGCTCGCGAGCGGTTGCGGCGAGGACCCCGCGCCCCCCGCGGCGGCCCCGACCGCGACGACCGCACCTTCCTCGCTCGGCCCGCCCGAGGCGAAGCTGCCCGACCTCGAGATTCGGGGCGACGGCTCGGAGCGCTGGTCGAGCTGTCTCGGCGCCTTCGGCCCCGACGACGCGACCGCCGGCGACGAGACGGAGGCGCTCGGCAAGGCCCTGGAGGCGATGGAGCCGGCGCTCGCGACCTGCGTGAAGGGCGCGCCCCCGCCCGGCAAGCTCCTCGTCGACGTGGTGGTGGACGCGGACGGCAAGGGCAAGCCCGGCGCGATGCGCATGTGCGGGACGACCTGGGAGCTCGCCGACTGCATGCACGGCAAGCTCGAGGGCGGCGCCTACGGCATCAAGACGCCGCGCATGGTCACCGTGCCGATCGACTTCGGGAAGGGTGACGCCGCGCCCTCCAAGTTCGTCATGGGCGCCTCGGTGACGCTCCAGACCGCGGTGAAGGACCTCCACGCCTGCCTCTCGACCGAGCAGGCCAAGACGAAGGGCACCCACGCCAGCGCGAGCGTGCACCTGGACGTCGATCTGACCGGCAAGGTGATCGGGATCGACCTGAACCCGTTCGAGGGAAACCAGGACCTGCTCTCGTGCGCAGCGACGGCGATCTCGAAGCTGCGCTTCAACCCGCTGCAGGGAACCGGGGTCCTGCGGCTTTTGCTCTGGTGAGGGCCGGAGACGAGACCGGTGACGAGACCGACGACGCAAGATTCGCGCGCAGAATCGCCCTTCGTGCGGGTTGCCTGGCTGTCGCCAAAGGTCTAGATTCCGGGCCCTTTGAACGGGCTCCACGGAGCCTTTTCCACACGGAGCCTGGTTTCCATGCCCACCAAAATCGCCATCAACGGGTTCGGTCGTATCGGTCGCTGCGTCGTTCGCTCGCTCGTCGAGCGCGGGTCCTCGCTCGAGGTCGCCCTCATCAACGACCTGACCGACGCCAAGACGCTCGCGCACCTCTACAACTACGACACGGTCCACGGTCGGGCGGAGAAGCGGGCGAAGGTCGTCGAGGGCGGGCTCGAGATCGGCGGCATGCACGTGAAGGTCACGGCGGAGAAGGACCCCGCGAACCTCGCCCTCAAGGACATCCCGATCGTGATGGAGTGCACCGGCCTCTTCACCGACAAGGAGAAAGTCGGCGGGCACCTCAAGGCGGGCGCCAAGAAGGTCATGATCAGCGCCCCGGCCAAGAACCACGACATCACCGTCGTGATGGGCGTGAACCAGGACAAGTACGACGGCTCGAAGCACCACGTGCTCTCGAACGGCTCCTGCACCACGAACTGCCTCGCGCCCGTCGCGAAGGTCATGATGGACAACTTCGGCATCAAGCAGGGCTTGATGACCACGATCCACTCGTACACGAACGACCAGGCGGTCCTCGACATCCCGCACCGCAAGGGCGACCTCCGCCGCGCGCGCGCCGCGGCCCAGAACATGATCCCGTCGTCGACGGGCGCGGCGAAGGCCCTGTCCGAGGTCATCCCGGAGCTGAAGGGCAAGTTCGACGGCCAGGCGATCCGCGTGCCGACGATGGACGTCAGCCTCGTCGACCTCACCCTCGAGACCGAGAAGCCGGTGACGAAAGAGGCGATCCACGCCGCGATGAAGGCGGCGAGCGAGGGCCCGATGAAGGGCATCCTGGGCTACGCCGACGAGCAGCTCGTGTCGTCCGACTACATCGGTGACCCGCGCTCGTCGATCTTCGACTCGACGATCACCCAGATCCAGGGCGAGCGCTTCGTGAAGATCTTCTCCTGGTACGACAACGAGTGGGGCTTCTCGAACCGCATGATCGACTTCGGCGAGCTCGTGGCCAAGGGTCTCTGAGAGGACGACCATGGCGAGCCCCCTCGACGGAATCCGGGCGATCAAAGATCTCCCGATCGAGAACAAGCGTGTCTTCATCCGGGTCGACTTCAACGTCCCGATGGAAGACGGGAAGGTCACCGACGACACCCGCATCCGCGAGGCGATCCCCACGATCAAGCACGCGATGGATCGGGGCGCGAAGGTGATCCTCGCGAGCCACCTCGGTCGTCCCAAGAAGGGACCGGATCCGTCGCTCTCGCTCGTCCCCGCCGGCGAGCGGCTCGCCGGGCACCTCGGCGCCGAGGTCCACGTCCCCGACGACTGCATCGGGGACGCGGCCAAGAAGGTCATCTTCGACCTCCGCGCCGGCCAGGTCTGCCTGCTCGAGAACCTGCGCTTCCACGCGGGCGAAGAGAAGGACGACGAGACGTTCGCGAAGGCTCTCGCCGACCACGCCGAGGTCTACGTCGACGACGCGTTCGGCGCCGTCCACCGCGCGCACGCGAGCGTGCACGGGATGGCGAAGTTCTTCAGCGAGCGCGGCTGCGGGTTCCTCCTCGAGAAGGAGATCGCCGCGCTGGGCAAGCTCGTGACCGCGCCCGATTCGCCCTACGTCGCAGTGCTCGGCGGCGCGAAGGTCTCGGACAAAATCGCCGTCGTCGAGGCTCTCCTCGAGAAGGTGAACGTGCTCGTCATCGGCGGCGCCATGGCGAACACGTTCCTCGCCGCGACCGGCAAGGACGTGCGCGCGAGCAAGGTCGAGGGCGACAAGCTCGCCCTCGCGCGCACGCTGCTCGAGAAGGCCCGCGACAAGAAGGTCGAGGTCCTGCTCCCGGTCGACGGCGTCGCGGCCGACTCCGTCAACGTGGCGGAAGGCACCGTGGTCTCGGTGGACGCGGTCCCCGAGAAGAACATGCTCCTCGACATCGGACCGAAGTCGCTCGAGCTCTTCGCGAAGCGGATCGCGAGCGCGAAGACGGTCTTCTGGAACGGGCCGATGGGCTTGTTCGAGAAGGCGCCGTTCTCGAAGGGCACGTTCGGGCTCGCCGCGGCGATGGCCGAGTCGAGCGCCTTCACGGTGGTCGGCGGCGGCGACAGCGCAGCGGCCGTGAACGCGGCTGGCGCGAGCATCGCGGCCCGGATGAAGCACATCTCGACGGGCGGCGGCGCTTCGCTCGAGCTCATCGAAGGGAAGAAACTCCCCGGGATCGAGGTTCTTCGCAGCACCACCGTCACCGGCGGGGGTCGCTGATGCACGCCTCTCGCAAACCCCTCATCGCCGGCAACTGGAAGATGCACCATGGCGGGAGCCAGGGTGTCGCCCTCGCTCACGAGGTCGCCGCGCTCGCGAAGCAGGTGCCGCACGTCGACCTGATGGTCGCGCCGCCCTACACCGCGCTCGCCGCCGTCGCGCACGAGCTCGATGGCAGCGGCGTGATCCTCGCCGCCCAGAACATGCACGGCAAGCCGCACGGCGCCTACACCGGAGAGATCAGCGCGGACATGCTGAACGAGTCGGGCGCCCGCTGGGTCATCCTCGGCCACAGCGAGCGGCGCCACATCTTCGGCGAGAAAGACGCGGAGATCGCGGTCAAGGTCGGGCATGCCCTGAACTCGTCGCTGTGCGTCTGCCTCTGCGTCGGGGAGACGCTGGAGGAGCGTGAAGCGGGGAAGACCCTCGAGGTGGTGAAGCGTCAGCTCGACGCGGTCCTCGAGCCCCTCGCGCTCGACCCGCACGAGGAAGCCATCGCCTACGAGCCCGTCTGGGCGATCGGCACGGGCCGGAACGCGAAGCCGGAGGACGCCGAAGCCGTCCACGTCGAGATCCGGCGCTGGCTCTCCGAGCGCTCCAAGGAGCTGGGGCTGAAGACCCGGATCCTGTACGGGGGTTCCGCGAAACCGGACAACGCCGAGTCCCTCCTGGCGATGCCGAACGTGGATGGGCTCCTGATCGGTGGAGCGAGCTTGGACATCGGCTCGTTCGGTGCTATCGCCAAGACCGCCGAAAAACTGGCGGCTTCGTGACGGGTTAGGAAACAAGATGCTCGGCTTCCTCGATGGTTTTCTGAAGGTCGTGCACGTCCTCGCGTGCCTCATCCTGATCTTCGTCGTTCTCCTCCAGCAGGGGCGCGGCGGCGGCATGGGCGCGGCGTTCGGCGGTGGCCAGGCGGCGCAGGTCTTCGGCGGGAGCGGGGCCGGCAACATCCTGACGCGCGCGACCGCGATCGCGGCGACCGTGTTCATGCTCACCAGCGTCGGGCTCGCGTACCGTTCGTCCTCCGGCGACCGCTCGCTCCAGGCCCGCATCGAGCTCGACCGGCAGCGCAAGGCGGAGCGGGGCACGAAGCACAAGGACGACGCGCCTCCGACGACGCCCGTGCTCTCGGCGACCGCGCCTGCGCCTTCCGCGAGCCCGTGAGCACGTGAGCCCGTGAGAGAGCGCGCGGTCGATGCGCTCGCGCTCGGCGTCGCCAAGGCGGCGGCGATGGCGTGGGTGCTCCACTGCGGCTTCGTTCAGGTATCGGACGACGACCACTCGCGCGTCGTCATCGCGGAGCTCTTCGCCCACGCTCCCGCCCTCGATCCGAGCGGCACGAGCTGGCTCCCCTTCCCCTTCTGGCTCCACGGCGCCGCGATGGCGCTCTTCGGGCGCTCGCTCGCGACGGAGCACGCGGTCGCGTTCGTCCTCGGCGCGCTCACGGCCCCGCTCCCGTACCTCGCCGCGCGCCACGTCGGCGTGGGCCGGGCGGCGGCGCTGCTCGGGGCGGCGCTCTTCGCGCTGACGCCGTGGGTCGTGTGGCTCGGCCCGGCCCCGGTGCCGGAGGCGTGGGTCGGTGCCCTCTTGGGCGCCGGTCTGCTCCTCGTCGGAGCGGGGCGCGCGCGAGCCGCCCTCGTCGGCGCGGGGTTGCTCTGGGCCGCGACGCTGTCTCGCTACGACGGGTGGGCGGCTGCCGCGCTCGCTGCGATCGTCCTCGCGGTGCGGGCGCTGCGCTCGGAGAAGCGCGAGCGCGCGGTCTTCGCGATCGCGGCCCTCGTCGCGGCCGCCGGCCCGATCCTCTGGATGGCGTGGAACCGTCATGCCCACGGGAGCGCCACCCACTTCGTCGACCGCGTCGCCGCGTACCGGCGGAGCATCGGCGCGGCGTCGGCGCCGTTGCCCGAGAAGCTCCTCGGGTATCCGCGCGCGCTGTGGAGCGCGGCGCCGGAGCTCGTGATCTCGTTCGCGGTGTTCGCCCCGTTCGCGGCGCGAGTGCGCGCCGTTCGCGCGCGCTGGGGAGCACCGCTCGCGGGCGCGGCGCTGTCGTTCGCGTTCCTGATCTACGGAGACGTGCGCGACGGCGCGCCGACGCATCACCCGGAGCGCGCGCTGGTCGCTCTGCTGGCGCCGCTCGCGGGGTTCGCGGCCGAGGGCGTCATCGCCGCTCTCGTCGTCTTGATCGCGCGCGCGCGCCGCGTGCTGGTCGGTGGTCTCGGTGCGGCGGCCTTGGTGGCGTGGTGCTACTTCGCGGCGGGCCGATGGTCCTACGTTCCCGGGCGCGACCCGAGCGAGCGGCGTGACGCGCAGATCGCCCGCGGGCTCGAGCTCCGCGAGCGCGGCGTGAAGAAGCTCACGATCGAGCCCTGCCAGTACGAGCACTTCGCGTTGGTCGCGGCGTACGGGGCGCCGGAGAACGTCACGACGCTGCCTTCGTCGAAGGCGCCGGTGACTGGGGACTGTCCGCGGGTGCGGGAGGAGTGACGACGCGCCCCGCGTCGAGACGCACGACGACGTCGGCCGCGGCGATCAGCTCTTCCGTGTGGGCGGCGACGATGACGACCGCACGGGTCGAGAGCTCCTCGAGGATGCCGACGACGCGCTCGATGCCACGCCGATCGAGGTTCGCGTCCGGCTCGTCGAACAGATAGAGCTCGGCGTCCTTGCGCAGGAGGGCGCGAGCGAGCGCGACGCGTTGTCGTTCGCCGCCGGAGAGATCGTCGACGGACACCGAGAGCGGCTCGTCGCTGTCGTGCGTCCGGAGCGCGGGGAGGACGTCGACGCGGTCGAGGGCAGCGAGCATTTCATCGGGAGACGCGTCGTCGATGAAGGTCATCGCCTCGCGAATGGTCGCCATCGCCGAGAGGTGGGGCCGCTGGGAGAGGTACGCGATGCGCTTGCGCAGCGCCGCGAGGTCGAGCGTCGAGAGGGGCGCGCGACCGAAGGAGATCGTGCCGGCCGACGGGCGGACGAGTGCAACGAGCGCACGAACCAGCGTGCTCTTCCCCGAGCCGTTTGGGCCGGCGAGGACGATGAGCGCCGGCTCATCGATCCGGAGGTCGACGTCCCGCAGCGCATCGCAGTCACCGAAGTGCACTGACAGCTCGCTCACCTGGATCGGCCACATGCCTTCCAAACGAGCGTCTCCGGTGGCCTCGGCGGGAGCGGCGAGTGCGCTCTCGAACTCGCGCACGCGGGGCGCGAGCTGAACCCACTCCGCAGCGACGAGGAGCGCGCTTCCGATCGCGGGAAGAAGCGCGCCCAGGGGTGCCAGCTCACGAAGGCCCCCGCTTGGGCGAAGCGCGAAGTAGACCCCTGCCCCCGCTAGGAACGCGAGAACGACGGGGCCGCGCCCCAAAAGGCCCGTTCCGAGCGACGCGCGCAGCTGTTGTGCCGCCCAGGCGCGAGCGCGCTCGCGCGTCTGCGCGCGATACCTTTCGCTCGCGCCCGCCGCAGAGATGTCTTCCCGCCCGAGCAGACCCTCGTACACCGCGCGGAACGCGCTGGCCTGGAGAGCGAACGCGCCCTCCGAGAGAGCGAGTGCTGCCCGTCGAAGCGAGATGACGACGATCGCGGCAGTAAGCGCACCAGCCGAGACGCACGCGAGAGCACCAAGCGAGAGGTCGTAGAGGACGAACGGAGCGAATACCGCGAGACTGATTGCGTCGCCCGCCAACGTGGGCCAGAGGCGCCCTTTCAGGGTGGCCCGGGCGTCCGCGCCGCGAACGAGCGCACCTCGCAGCGTCGCCGTGTCGAACGCTCCACTCGCGGGGCGGTGTGCTGCCGCCAGCAGCTCGTCATAGCCAACGGTCTCGAGCCGCCGCACACGCGCTGACATCGCAGCCGTGCGCGCCAAGAACGCCCCGCCGGTGAGCAATGTCACGGCGACGGCGACGGCGACCCGACCATCCGCAGCTGCTCGGGCGCCAAATAGCAGTGCGCCCCGCTCGAAGATGAGGAGCGAGGCGCACAGGATGGAGCTTATGGGACGCGGCTCAGCCGCCGCCACCAGCATCCTTGATGGTGAGCTGCCCGCAGGCGAACGGCGTAGTGGTCAGCGTACCGGTTGCGCACTTTGCGGTGATGAAGTCACACGTGCCGCTCGCGCACTCCCAGTTCGCGGTGCACGCCGCGCCGTTCGCAAGTCTCGTCGTGCAAATGAGGGGGGCGACACCACCATCTTTCTGAATGTCGCATCGCGCTGGCGTCCCGAGGTAGCCCCTCACCTGACACTCTTCGTTGCGCCCGTTGCAGGTCCCCTGACCGGAGCCGAGGAGTGGCGTGCAGGTGCCCAAGCCTGCATCGGTGCTGGCATCCGGTCCATTCGCGACGCAGTAGCCATTCGCGCACTCGATGCTGGTATTGCAGGGCTGACCGTTCGCTTGGGTTCCCGTGACAGCCCCAAAGCACGCGACCGACGTGGTGTTCAGGTCGCCGGAGGTGATGGTGGGACAGGTGAACGTGGCAACGTTCGCGAGGCACGTCGCGACTTGAGCCGGGTTGAGGGTCAGTCGTCCACCGTAGACGACAGCAGCATCGTTATCCTGCAGCGCGCGGAGGCTCTGGTCCCAGCCGTTCTGGAGCGTCGTACGACACTTGACGGAGTCGAACGCCGAGGCATCCGCACCGAAGCAGCACTGGGCGTAGCGACCGCAGAAGGTCGACACCTGTGCGTCCATGAACGCGAGGATGTCCTGCGCATCCGACGCCTTCGACGAGTCACTTGCATCGCTCGCGTCCGCCACGTCTGGACCCACATCGGGAGTGACGACGTCGACCGTGTTCACGTCGGTGGTCGTGTCCGGCCCCGAGTCGGCCACGGGCTGGACCGGATCGTCACTGCACCCCACCAGAGCAGCCCCGGCTCCAATCCCAGACCCAACCATTACGGCAGCGAAGACGAACATCCGCGTTCGATTCATTTTGAATGACTCCCTTCCGAAATCTACGAGCGAAGCAAGAATCATGCAAGCCGAAGGATGACCTCGCCATCCGGTTCACTTGCACGGAGAGGTACACCGTCGAATTCCACCCACGCGTGGGCCCGAAACCGTCCCGACGGCGGACTCACCCCAACGACGACTTCGGAGCCAGGAAGGCGCGCCGCGACCGTCATGGCCCGCGTGAGACACGTCCCCATGCGCAACCGCGAAGCCACGCGGGTAGCGCGGGTGAGATCGGCAGGAGGAAGCACGCGCGCGACCATTTTGACGGCCGCGAGCGCTCGCTGGGTGCCATTGTGGGACCGTCCCACCGTTCCCAGGGCGATGATGCTGGCGAGGTGGAGGAGGTGGTCTGAGATCATCCCTGACCTTCGAGTTGGACGAGCCCCCGGGCAATCCATTCGCGTCCCAGCGCCATCACGTCGCGAACCGCGGTGGTGACATCCACGTCATAGTGCTTGGCGATTTCGTCGGAGACGGCCCCCAAGGAAAGGCCAGCCGACACCCCTTGCCAAGCGACGACCCCCGCATCTTTCAGAGCATAGTATTCGCCCGTCCTCAAGTCGAGGAGCACCAACTCACCGTCGAACAGCCGGGCACGCACGGTCGCCGCTGGAATGAGTCGCGAGGCGGGGCTCAGAGATTCACTCACGCGACGTACCTCCTAGCACGCTCGACTTGCGCGGCCACGTCGGCAGGCGACGCGGAGATGGGCCGGACCATGCGGAAGATCCGGACCTCGCGGACGGTCGACTCCACGAGCTCGAAATGCCGTTCGAGCGCGGAAGCATCCCCTTCGAGATGGAAGAGCGCCGCGGAGACGGCGCGCATCGCCTCGCTCCCCCGAAGCGGCTCGACTCGAATCTCGGTCGCCATCGCATCCGGCGCGAGCTCGACGGCGACGCCTAGCCGAACCGGGCGCGTCGCCGATGTCGCCGCAGTGACCGGGCCCTTGCCCGACCCATGCCGGAGCCAGTGCTCGCTCTCCCCGGGGAGAAGCAATGCTCCGTCCGCAGCAAAGTCGACGAACGCCGTGTCATCGGCGTGGAGCGTCGCTCCCCGCCGAACCCACTCGGCGGCAAGTGTCGATTTTCCGACCCCACTCGGCCCGAACATCATCAGGCCTTCACCATCGATTCCAACCGCCGCCGCGTGGAACGAAGCGCGGCCTTCGATCGCACGGTCGATCGCGCGCGCGCTCCCGCGGGCGAGCTTCCTGAAGCGTGCGGCGTCGGCGCCCCGAGCGGCGACCAGGCGTGGCGTTCGGTCGCTCTGGTACGTCGCGAGCCCTCGCCATTCGGCAACGACCCGGTCTCCTTGCCTCTCGAGGTGGAACTCGATCGGGCGCTGACTCTCAGGCGTCACGAGAGCCTCGAGCGGAGGAAGGCCTCCGCGCTGAGGATCGGCCAGATCACGACGTCGTGGATGCCACGTTCGCGAAGGCCGCGGCGGAAGAGGACCGGGTCGACCAAGCCAAGCCGCGCGAGCTCCTCGACATTCGTCAATCGCTCGATCGTCGGGGCTCTTTGCCGCCCAAGCCTCGCCAGGTCAGCGTAGGCGCCAGCCTTGGCGATCCGTTCCCGTACCCGCGAGGGTACGCGCGCCGGGAGAGCGCGCCGAAAGAGGCCCCGGTCGATGCCTCCGAGATTCATCCGCTGGAACGGCACCGCGCTGGCAAAGGCGACCAGGTCGTTGTCCAACATCGGGTCCCCACGCGCGAGACCCGTCTGTTGGACTGTCTGCATTCGGAGGCCGATGGCGCGACGAGTTCGGCGAACGAGCTCGGAGCGCCACTCGTGCTCGGCGAGCGGAGGAAGATACCCCGAACCCGTAGCTTCGATCCCCGCGAGGCCAGCACGGAGTACGCTCTCCGAGAGCCATGGCGCCCGCTTGGCGAAGCCGCGCTTGACGCGACCGAGATGCAGCGCTCGCGGCATCGCGCGACGAGCGAGCGGGCCGAGCAACGTTTGCCGAACCCTTCGGAGGAAACTCTCGGCGTAAGGGGTCTTCAGCCGTTTCAGAAAAGCGAGGGCAGCGGTGGGGTCACGTGCCACCCACGTCGCTACCTCGTGCGCGTTGCCGGAGAGCACGTCGTCGCCATAGCCGCCCGTCAGCAAGACGTCCGCTCCCCCGCGAATGACCTCGCCCATGCAGTGGAGCTCGTGGACCGCAGTGAAGGTCAGGTAGGGCAGACCGTCGACGACCAAGGCTGGAGACAGATCTTCGGGCGCATCGTCCACGCGAACCACGCGGTGCTCCACTCCGAACGCCGAGCACATCTCACGCGCGTAGCTGACGTCCGCACCCGCATCGAAGTCGAAGGTGTACGCGATGACGTCCGCCGCCGAGCGAACCTCACAGGCGGCCGCGAGCACTCCCGCAGAGTCAATCCCGCCGAGAGAGACTGCCAGGCGGCGAGCCCCCACTGCACAACGCTCGACTGCGGTCCGGACGCGCTGCCAGAGCTGCGCGGCGAGCTCCTCATCGCTGGATTCCAGGTCGACGGCCGCTTTTTCGGGAGGGGGCACGGCACCCCGTACGAGCGCGGTGTCCAGCGTCAACCCGGTGTCGCTCGGAAAGGCTCGGAGGAGATGCTCCGAAAGGCCCGCGAGATTCAGGTTGACGAGCGGGAGCCCGTTGGCTGACGCGACCCGCCGTCCCCACCACGTATAGTTTGGGTCCCCCGGAGACGATCGCGCAGGGGTGAGGCCCTCGAGCCGCACGGAGAGGTCAGGGCTTGGCGTCCGGAAACGGACCTTCCGTCAGGGAGCCCGACTGCGTCCCCGTCAGCTCCCGCACCGTACCGAGGCGAACGAGCTTGGGGGCCGAATAGGGAAGCTTGCGCGTTTCAGCGCTCTTGTCCTTCTGCTCGCGCGTGTCCTCAGTCGTCATCGGAGAGCCTCTTCTCGAACTACGATGCAGGGCCGCGACCCCACATTCAGAGCCGCTTACTCTAGACCCCCCGGGGGGGGTTGTCCACCTACATCGGTCTCCTCCGACACTGCGTAAACCGGCCGATCTCTCCCCTGCCCCGGCCACCGAATGAGGTTCCGAGGCTTCGCCGCGAGCGTCGCCAACACCAGCCCCAACACCGCCGCGTCGTGCTCGAACAGAATCAACGGCCCCGGCAGCGTCCCCTCGTGCACCCACATCCGGTGGCGGTCCGGCGCCACCGACGCCTGGAGCCGCTCCCGGAGCGCGAGGCCCCCCGCATCCCCCCGGCGATGGAAGTAGAGGAGCGTCAGCGGCCGCTCCCAGAACGCCTGGAAAGGACCATGCACCACGCCGCAGGCGTCCCAGACCGGTGGGTCGACGAGCCCGAGCCCCTCGACCAGCTTCACGCGCGGCAGCTGGAGCACCTCGGTGCAGCCCCCACCACACACGAGCGCCGCCCAATCGTCGAAGAGCGCCGGGCTGCCCGACTCCCCGCGCGCGAGAGCCTCTTCCACCGCGCGGGGGACCTCCCCCAGCGCCCCCACCCAATCCGGGACGACCCCGAGGCTCGCCGCCGCCGCCAGCGCCGCCCGCGTCGCCGCGACCGACGCGGCCGCTGGGCCCAGCACGCGGAGGAGGAGCTGCTCTTCGCGCTCGGGACCGTGCCGGACGATCCGCACCCCGGCGCGGGCGAGCTCGGCCGCGCGCGGATCGCTCGCGGGATCGAGCGCCGTCACGAGCACGACCTCGAGGTAGCGCTCACGACACCGGAGCGGGATGCGAGCGTTCGGCGAGAGCTGCTGCGACACGATCACGAGCACGTCCCCCGGCGGCGCCACCGGAGCGAGAAACGCGCTCGCCGGGGCGAACACCGCCGCGAGGCCCACCTCCGCGAGCACCGCGACGAGGACGCGCGCCGGTCCTTCGCTCGCACCGAGCCCGGTCACGACGAATCGCGTCCGCTCCCCGCGCGGGAGCGGAAGAGGATCGTTCTCCACCGCGGCGGCCCGTGCTAGCTCGTTCGGAAGCAGGCGCGCGCGCTCCCGCAGGATCGCGACGCTCTCTTCACTCTCTCGTTCGCCGTCCATGTCGTTCCAGAGCTTCGCTCAGAGTCTTTGGGTCCTGCCGGTGCTCCCGTGGCTCGCGGCACCCATCGTACTCGTCTACGCGCTTCGCCAGCGGGGGTTTCTCCGCGCGTGGGGGCTCGCGTTCGCGCTCCTGATCGCGGGCGACGGCTATGCGAACGGTGCGCTCTCGCCCGTCCCCCCGAACACGGGCTGGGCCACGTTCTTTCAGGTGAGCTTCGTGATCATCGGCGATTTTCGCTACTACCTCCTGATCGAAGAGGCGCGGACGCCGCGCCGGTCGCCCCTGTTCGTGGCGATCGCCTCGGTGGTGCTCGCCTTCGTCGTCCCACTCGCGGCCCAGTTCTTCCGCGCGACGACGTCCATCTCGACCAGCCCGCGCTGGACGTTCCTCACGTACGAGCTCCTGTTCCTCGGGTTCCTCCTCGTCTACGGGTTCGTGCTCCGCCGGCGCAAGACGCGCTTCGAGCGCACGCTCTTCCGGTTCGAGCTCGTCCAGTACCTGCTCTGGGCATCGCTCGACGTCCTCCTCTTGACCGTGAAGGCCGACGTGCTTCACCTCGTCCGCATCGTGCCCGACGTCCTGTACTACGTGCTGTTCGTCCCCTTCGCGCTCCACGCGCGCACGCGCCCGGGAGCGACCGATGCTTCGTGAGGGCACCGCGCGCGCGATCCTCGGGGGCGTGGTGCTCGTCGCCGCGTTCGCCGGCGCGTGCACGAAGAAGGAGGAGCCCGCCGGCGATGCGCAGGCGAAGCTCACCTTCGTGAAGGACGGCGCGCAGCTCCGCTCGTCGACGCTCGCCGAGCTCTCGAAGACGATCCCCGCCGAGACGGTCACCGGGTGGGACCCGTACTACAAGAAGCAGAAGCGCTTCCGCGCGCTCCCCCTCAAGCGCGTGCTCGAGCTCGGCTTCGCGGGCGAGACGGACCTCGCGCAGAAGGAGTTCGTGCTCCGCGCGAAGGACGGGTACGCGGTCTACTTCCGCGGCGCGCTCGCGCTCGAAGACGGGGCCTACGTCGCCTTTGCCGATCTCGACGTCGCGGCGTGGGAGCCGATCGGTCCGCAGCAGGCCAACCCGGGGCCGTTCTACGTCGTGTGGAGCAAGCCCGAGCAAGCCGAGCTCGAGGCGCACCCGCGCCCGTGGCAGCTCGAGAAGATCGAGATGCTCCGCTTCGAGGCGGCGTATCCGCACACGAGCCCCGGCGAGCTCCCCGCGACCGATCCGGCCGTGCAGGGCTACCACCTCTTCCGCGATCGCTGCTTCAAGTGCCACGCGATCAACCGCGAGGGCGGGCGCGTCGGGCCGGATCTCAACGTCCCGAAGAACGTGCTCGAGTACCGGCCCGAAGAGCAGGTGCGCGCCTACGTGAAGAACCCGCTCGCCTTCCGCTACGGCAACATGCCGCCGCACCCCGATCTGACGGAGCAGAACCTGGACGAGCTCGTCGCGTACCTCCGCGCCATGCAGGCGCGGAAGCACGACGACGCAAACTGACGCGACGGCAGACGAGCCCTTACTTGAGCTCCCACGCCTCCACGGCGTTGTCCATGAACAACGGGACGAGCACGCGCTTGCGCTTCGTGTCGAAGCCGATGTCCGCCGGTGCCTTCAGGTTGGTGAACGCCGGCTCGAACGTGCCGCCGAGCTTGCCCTTGTAGACGGCGGAGCCTTCCCAGCTCGAGACGAGGATCCAGTCGCCGGCCCACACGAGGCCGTCGAGCCCGCCCTTCGGCGTCTTCGTGACCTCTTGCTTCGCGCCCTTGTCGTCGAGCTTGAAGACCTCGTTCGACGCGAACGTGTTGACGTAGATGTTCTTGTCCGCCGCCCACACGCCGTTCGGACGGTTGAGGTCCTTGCCCTTGGCGAGGACCTTCATGCGCTGGCCCGAGGGCTTCGAGAAGTCGAGCTCGATCACCGCATCGGTGCCGGTGCCCTCGAAGTCGCCCTTCGCCCCGGCCTTCATCCCGCTGTCGGTGACGTAGATCTTGCCGTTGGTCGAAGCGACGTCGTTGAGGAACGTCGCGCCGGCGACCTCGAAGTTCTCCTTCGGGGCGCCACTCTTGAGGTCGAACGAGCGGACGAACCTGATGTCGGCGACGTAGAGCTGGCCGTTGGCGATCGCCATGCCCTTCGGCGCGTTCAGCGTGACCTTGTTCGCTCCGCCGGCGACCCACTTCTCCTTCGTGATCTTGCCGTCGGGCCCGACCTCGGAGATGAAGCCGTTGTTGTCGGCGTCGAGCGGACCGCCGTTGATGTTGGAGACGAAGTAACGGTCGCCGTCCGGATCGTAGAGCACGCTCTCGGGCGTCATGAATCCGGCGGTGTGCCAGGCGGCCGTCGGTCCGGCCGGCGGCGGCGTGGCCACGGTCGAGCTCGGAGCAGCGCTCGGCACGTCCTGTGCGGTCGTGGTGGTGGTCCCGCTCGCGCTCGCGCTCGGCGCGGGCGGCGAGTCCGCCGGCGGCGTGCCACCGTTGCAGGCGGCGAGCGAGAGGACGACGAAAGCGGAGGAAATCAGGGAGCGTCGCATGGTGGGCACCTTTCGAAGCGCGGTCGACCGCGCAGCTGGACGGTCGCGGAAGGTACACCCATCGGCGGCGAGGATCACGCCTCGCAGCTCGACCGTGAGGGCCGGCTCGACCGTGACGCCTCGGCGGTATGGAAGATGCACCTCTCGAGGCGACCGATGTCGAACGCTGCCGTCACCCTCACGCCTCCCGCGCGCCGAACCGTCCTCGTGGTCGACGACGACGAACCGCTCGCCCACGCGTGCAAACGCGTGCTCGAACGCTTCGGCTGGGAAGCCCGCGTCGCGCACGATGCGAACCGCGCGATGGAGATCCTCCTCGAGCGCACCACCGATGCCGTCGTGTGCGACATCAACCTGCCCGGTGCGAACGGTGTCAATTTGCTCGAGTTCGTGCGTCAAGCCGACATCGACGTTCCATTTCTACTCGTCACCGGCGACCCGACCATCCGCACCGCGATCGATGCGGTCGAGCTCGGCGCGGCCGAGTACATGGTCAAGCCCGTCGCCCCGGACGAGCTCCACGCGCGGCTCGAGCGCGCGTGCATCGCACACCGCGAGCGCCACTCCGTCCTCCCCGAGTCCCCGGGGAGCGGCCTCTTGCCCCGCCCGCCCGGCGTCGTGGCGTTCGAGCAAGCGCTCGAGAAGCTCTACCTCGTCTTCCAGCCCATCTACGATCTGCGGAGCGGCGAGCTGTACGCGTTCGAAGCGCTCATGCGCTCGAACCACGAGACGATGAAGACGCCGCTGGCGCTCCTGGATGCCGCCGAGGAGTTCGGGCGCCTCCACGAGCTCGGCCGGCGCGTGCGCAACCTCGCGAGCGATGCGCTCCCGCGCGCGCCCGACGGGACGTACCTCTTCGTCAACCTCCACGCCGCCGATCTCCAGGACGTTGGGCTCTACGCCGAGGTCGCGCCCCTCTCCGGGCTCGGCAAGCGGATCGTCCTCGAGATCACGGAGCGCGCGTCGATGAACGACGTGTCCGAGCCGCACCGCTGCATGCAGAAGCTCCGTCGCTTCGGCTTCCGCATCGCGATCGACGATCTGGGCGCCGGCTACGCCGGGCTCAACAGCCTCGCCACGCTCGAGCCCGAGATCGTCAAGCTGGACATGAGCCTCGTCCGCAACATCCACGTCGACCCGACGCGCGAGCGCGTCGTCGACTCCATGGTGACGCTCTGCCATGGGCTCGGGATCAAGGTCGTCGCCGAAGGGATCGAGACGCCGAGCGAGCTCAACGTCGTTCGCGCGCTCGGCTGCGACTTCGGGCAGGGCTACGGCCTCGGCCGCCCCGCCCCCTCGTTCGACGTCCCGCGCATCCTGCGCGGCTGATCGACCTCACTCCACGAGCGGCAGCCGGCGCGGGCCGAGGCCTTTCGTCGAGCCTTCCTGCTCGGGCGTCTTGATGGGAGCGCCCTCGGTGGCGTCGTGGGCGCGCGCCGGCCCCCAGTCGCGCCAGTCGTCGCCGAGCGGACCCGGGAGCGTCGGCTGGACCGTGCGCTCGAGGAGCTGGAAGTCGTGGCGCACGGTGAGCTCGAGCGGGAGCCGGCTCCCCGGTGACGCCCCGCCCGCCTTGAACCACGCGCGTGCGGCCTCGACGTTCTTGCGGAGGACCCAGTGCTGCGCGTCCACCTTTGCCGCGGTCGAGAACGCTTCCATCATGCCGTCCAAGTCGCCGCGCGCCTTGGCGATGCACGCGAGGTGGTTCCACGCGAGACCCGGGAGCGGATAACCGAGCTCGAGCGCGCGGCGGACGTGCCGCTCGGCGTCGTCGAGCTTGCGCTCGTGGTAGAGCGCCGCGCCGAGGTCCATGTGCGCGGCGTGGTGATCGCCGAGCCGCTCGAGGATCGCGGCGAAGTCGGCCGCGGACTCGCGCCGCATCGTACGGAGCCCGTGGTTCCGCGCGAACCAGTCGTTCATGAGCGCGGCGTCCTCGGGCGACGCATCGAACGGCGTCTTCAGCTCCTGGAAGTCCTGTGTAAAATACACGTTTCGATCGAGCCAGTCGCGCTCGGCCGCGTCGAAGTCCTTCGTCCCCGGGTAGACCGAGAGGCAGGAGAAGATGTACTCGTGCGGCTGCGCGCGATCGAGGAACGCGAGCGTCTCGCGGAAGCTCTCCGCGTCGTCGCCGCGGTTGCCCAGCATCATGTAGTAGCGGACCTTGATCCCGTACTTCTGCGCCAGACGCGTGGACTCGAGGATCTCGTCCGTGGTGATCTTCTTCTCGATCGCGTCGAGGATTCGTTGCGAGCCGCTCTCCACGCCCAACGAGAGGCGCTGGCACCCGGCGAGCCGCATCTCGCGCAACAGCTCGTCGGTCAGCAAGTCGACGCGCGTGTCGCAGCTCCAGAAGAACTGCAGCCCCTTCGCGCGGATCGCACGACATAGCTCGAGCACGCGCTTCTTGTGCGTGGTGAACGTGTCGTCCTTGATCTGGATCATCTTCACGGGGAGGCGCGGGAGCACGCGCTCGATCGCGCCGAGGACGTACTCGATCGAGTTCGAGCGAAAGCCGCGGCCCCAGCTCGACTCCGCGCCGCAGAAGGTGCAGCTCCAAGGGCACCCGCGCGACGTCATGAGGATGTGCGTGTCGAACACGTGCTGCGGACACGCGAGGCGATCCAGGTCCTCGACGTTCTTCCGGTTCGGCCCGAGCGCCGGCGTGCCGTCGTCCTCCCGCCAGACCGTGCCGGCGATTCCGCGCGTGCTCTCGCCGCGCCCCAGCCGCTCGAGGAGCTCGAGGAACGTGAAGTCGCTCTCGCCGACGCAGACGGTGTCGACGGCGCGGTAATGCGTCAGGAGCTCGGGGCCGAGCGGCGTGGCGTGCGGACCGCCGACGACGACGTGCGCCTTCGGGTGCACGCGTTTGATCTCCTGCGCCACGAGATCGACGCCGCGGCGGTTCGCCGTCCAACAGCTCATCGCGAAGACGTCGGCGTCGAGCCCCGCCACCAGCTCCTCGATCTTGGGCCAGACGAAGGCGGAGAGGTTCAGCACCTTGACCTGATGGCCGGCGCGCATCGCCCCCGCGCCCAGGGCAAGGAGCCCGTAGGGGATCTGGAAGAAGTCGGCGTCGAGGTCACCCTCGCGGTACTCGGCGGGCGGTCCCTCGCCCTTGGGGTACGGGAGGCCCCCCGGCGGAGCGATCTTCCACGGCGGCGGATAGAGGAGCGCGACCCTCATCGGAACGAGTGTAGCTCAGTCTGCTACCTTTCGAGGGATGGTGGACCGCCTTCAACTCGCCGCCGACGCCGCCGAGATCCTGGATCGCCTCGGGATCGTCGCCTACGGCAAGCGTGTGGACGGGCGCGTCTCGCTCGACGGCTTCGCGCAGGTGGGGGGCCGCCGCGTCGCGTTCAGCTACGAGATCGACGACGACGATGCGACCGCCGAGGCGCTCGCCGCGCAGTGCATGGCGAAGGTGCGCGAGGCGGTCGGCGGCGCATCGCCCGCCGGTTGATCACGGGCGCCGAACGACGACGCTGTCGAACGCGAGCTCGTCGCTCGGATCGGCCGCCTGCATCGTGTCGTTCCATGCGCCCACGCGGAAGACGATCTTCGCCGGATCCGGGATCGCGAAGCCCGCGACCGTGATGACGGACTTCCCGTCCAGGAGGAGCTGCACGCTCATCGGCTGGTACGTCCACACGAAGCGGAGGTGATGCCAACCCGCGCCGAGCACCCCGAGCGCGGGGAGGTCCTTGAGGGTGGGGATGCCGCCGGTCGCCGTCAGCCGAAACCCGAGCGACGTCCGCACGAGGTGGACCGCACCGAGCGCGTTCTCGTTGCCGTTCGGCGTCACGGAGACGTAGGTCACGATCTGGTTCGGGCCGAGCGTCGTCGTGATGCCCCGCACGTCGACGTCGAGGACGGCCGACGGGAGGAGCGGAACGCTCGCTTCGATGCGCTTCGTCCCCGAGCCTGCGTTGCCCATGACCGGCAGCACGGCGCGGAGGTGGTTCGGCGGCGATGGCGAAGGGTCGTTCGTGATCCCGATCGACCCCGCGCCGAGATCCACGAGCGCCCAACCGCCGTCGCCGAGCGTCGCGCGATCGAAATCCGCGCAGGCGCTCACGTTGCGACCGGCATCGTCGGCCGACTCGGTGTCGCAGAAGGTCGTGACCGCCACGTCGGGGACGCTCACCGCATCGGTGGCGGACGCGTCCGCGACGGCGCCGTCGGGTGGCGGCGGCGCCGTCGTATCCGGAGCGACCGACGCGTCGTCCCCGGGGGCGGCGTCGTTCGACGGCGTGACGAACGAATCGGTGGAGCAACCTGCGAGCAGGCAGACGACGAGTGCGGTCCCAATCCGCATGGCAATGGCCTCCCGAGTGAGAAATCGACGACGACGACTAAAGGACGAACGCACGCTGCCGTTCCACGAGACGTAACCGATGAGCGCCGAACGGAGCACGACGATGCGGGAACCTCACGGGGACGAGCGGACGACCACGCCCGCGCCTCCCACCTATCCCGAAGGGCTCCCCGCTTCGCGCGGCGAGCGCCACTACCACCACGATGCGGCGGAGACCGACGAGCGCTCCACGGCGAGGCCGCCGTCGCGCTCGCGCCATCGCCTTCGCCAGCGACGGGAGACGAGTGAGCTCCACGAGGTGCTTGCTCCCCGCAACGGAAGAGACCCCCGGAGCGAGTGACGGAGAGACGAAGCGGCGACGGCTCACGGAGCCAGCCGCTTGCGCTTGATCATCTCGACCAGCGTCGTGCGATTGAGACCGAGGAGCTGCGCCGCGTGGTTGCGGTTCCAGCCCGTCCGCTCGAGCGCCTGACGAATGAGGCCGTTCTCGAACTCCTCGACGGCGGCGCGGAGCCGGATGCCGGACTCGGGGAGCGGCGTCGGGCGATCGCCGGAGAGCGAGCTCTCCGACGGACGATCGCTCGGCTGCTGCGAGGGCGACTTGGCGCCCGAGGAGACGCGGCTCGGGAGGTCGCGGACCTCCACCATCGGGCCCCGCGCGAGCAGCACGGCGCGCTCGACGGCGTTCTCGAGCTCGCGAACGTTGCCCGGCCAGGAGTACTGCTCGATCGCCGCGAGCGCGTCGGGGCTGAAGCCCTCGATGTCGCCGCGCATCGAGCGCGTCGCCGCGAGGATCAGGAAGTGCTTCGCGAGCGCCGGGAGATCCTCCGCGCGATCGCGGAGCGACGGGAGCTGAACGCGCACGACGTCGAGGCGGTAGAAGAGGTCCTCGCGGAAGCGGCCCTCGCGAACCTCGTCCTCGAGGTTGCGGTTCGTCGCCGCGACGATGCGCACGTCGCACTTCACGGTGCGGTTGTCGCCGACCGGCGTGTACTCGCGCTGCTGGATGAGACGGAGGAGCTTGACCTGCATCGCGAGCGGGAGCTCGCCGACCTCGTCGAGGAACAGCGTGCCGCCTTCCGCCGCAGCGACCGAGCCCTGCCGGGCGGCGTGCGCGCCGGTGAACGCGCCGCGCGCGTGACCGAAGAGCTCCGCCTCGACGAGGTTCTCCGGGATCGCGCCGCAGTTCACGACGACGAGCGGGCGATGCGCGCGCGGGCTCGCGTCGTGGAGCGCAGCGACGAAGAGCTCCTTGCCCGTGCCGCTCGGCCCGGTGACGAGAACGGTGCAGCTCGACGCAGCGACGCGCTGGATCGTCGACAACGCCTCGCGCATGGCGGGGCTGTAGCCGATGATCTTTCCGCGGCTCGTGGGGAAGAGCGTCGTGCGGCGGATGCCGGTGGTCTCGTTCCCCCAGGGCTGAATCATTTCGACCGCTTCGTTCGTCATGCCATGGGGTAGTGCACGGCATATGCCAATCGGGCTAGCGGCCGGCGATCTCGGCCCACGCGTCCCGGAGCGGGGTCAGGACGCGCTTCACTTCGTCCAACGGCTCGGGCGTCTGCTGCCGATTTGCCTCGGTGACCTTCTCCATCGCGTAGGCGTAGAGGCCCCAGAGATTCTCCGCGAGGGCCCGATCGTGGCTCGGATCGATGCTGGTCGCGAGGAGCTCCAAGATGGCGTGAACACGGCTGATTTTTGCACCCGCCGTGGCGCGATCGCCGGCCGCCATCGCGGCCTGGGCATCGCGGCAGCTCGAGAACACTTTGTCGTAGAGCATGACCACGACCTTGGCCGGGCTCGCGGTGGTGACCTGAGCCGTTTGGTAGGCAGCGGCAGCGTTACGGAGAATGTTTGGGCTGTTCATTTTGGTCACTTGTTGCTGCTGTTGTTCGAATTGAGAAAGTTCGTGATCGCGTTGCCGGAGGCCTTGTAGGCGCTCACCGCCTGGTCCATCGCGGTGAACTGTGCGCGGAGGCGCGTGGTGTAGGTGTCGAGGCGCGCCTGCAGCTCGTCGACCTTCTTCGTGATGCCGCGCGACTTCGTCTGCAGGCCGGTCACGCGCGCCGCGACGATCGAGCTCGGGTCGTCGATCATCGTGTTGATGGCGGCGACGAACGAATCCATGATCCCCGTTGCGCCTTGCGTCGCGTCGGTGACGAACAACTTCGCGACCGCGGACGGGTCGGCGGAGAGCGCGGTGGAGAGCTTGCTGGCGTTCAGCTGGAGCACGCCTTCCTTGGTGCTGCCGAGCCCGACCGCACCGAGAGAGCTGTAGAGCCCGCTCGTGCCGTTGATCGGAGCAGAGAGGAGCGCCGAGAGTCGACCGAGCACGGAGCGGATCGAGGAGTCGCCGGCGAGCTCGCTGTTCTGGGCCTTGGTCGAACCGTAGCCCGCCGTCTGCTGGCCCATCTGGATGACGGCGTTGTAGGCGGAGACGAACGTGTTGACCTTCGTCTGGAGCGCGGCAGGGTCCGCGGCGACCTTCACCTTCGCCGTGCTCGAGGTCGTGTTCGACAGCGCGAGCGTGACGCCCGGGATGACGCCGACGATCGAGTTCGACGGGCGCGTGATCGACACACCGTCGACCTTCAGCGCCGCGTCCTGCGCCGTCTGGTACTGGTTGCTCGAGCTGTTGAGCCCGAGCGTGAAGCCGTTCTCGGCGAACGTGATCGCATTCGCGGCGCCCGTGTCGAGGCCGCGGACTTGGAGGCGATAGTTCGTGCCGTCGTAGATGACTGCGGCGTTGGCGCGCCCGCCCGAGCCGTTGATGTTCGCGGCGAGGTCGGCGAGCGAGTCCGTCGCGTTGACCGTCACGTTGGTGACGACGCCGTTGATGGTCATCGTCAAGGAACCGGCGAACCCGAGCGCGGTCGTGCTCGAGCTCTGCGGATCGGTGAACGTCTTCTGCTCGCGCGCGAGGGCGCTCACGGAGACGTCGTAGCTTCCCGAGGCTGCGGCGCCGAAGATCGACGCCGTCACGCCCGTATCGGTCGAGCTCGCGGTGAAGCTCGCGAATTGCTTGGGATCTTTGAGCGCCTGCGCGGCGCTGCGAAGCGCGGAGAGCTTGCTCGTGAACGTGCCCAACGTACTGACGGCCTGATCGACCAGAGCCTTCGAACTGCTGAGGTTCTGGATGGGCTGCTGCTCGATCCCCGTGAGCGACGAGATGATCGACTCGACGTCGAGACCGGAAGCGAGACCGCCGAATTGGATGGGCATGACGAGAGCTCTCCGTTTCCTGCTCTAGAGAACGGCCGCCTCCGCAACACGCTGTAGCTCATGCCGTGAGGCTCGGCGTATCAGCGTGTTGCGAGAGGCGTGCCAGCCGGCGGCCGCGCCGGTTTCCATCTCAGCCGCGGAGGAGCGACAGCGCGAGCTGCGGCGCCTGGTTGGCCTGGGTGAGAACCGCCGCACCCGCCTGCGAGAGGACCTGGCTGCGGGACATGTTCGCGGTTTCCATCGCGATGTCCGCATCCTTGATCCGGCTCCGCGCGGCGGAGAGGTTGGTCGACATCGACTGCAGGTTCGACACCGCACCGTCGAGGCGGTTCATCGCGGCGCCCCAACCCTCACGGGTCGTGGAGAGCGTCTGGATGGCCGAATCGATCGCGGTGATCGAGCTCTGCGCGTTGGCGACCGAGTCGACCTTCGAAGCGTTGACACCGAGCGTCGTCGCAGTGACGCCGCCGAAGCTGACGCTGACCTGGTCGCTCGCCGAGGTCCCGATGCCGACTTGGAACTTGACCGCCGCGGCCGCGCCGGACAGCAGGGCTTGCCCGTTGAACTGCGTGACGTTGGAGATACGGTCGATTTCCGCATTGAGCGTCTGGAACTCGGTGTCGAGGTTCGCGCGGTCATTGGCCTGGAGCGAGCCGTTGCTCGACTGAACGGCGAGCTCACGCATGCGGCCGAGGATGTCGTGGATTTGGCCGGCTGCGCCGTCGGCCGTCTGCGACATGCTGATCCCGTCGTTCGCGTTGCGCTGGGCAACGGCATACGACCGAATCTGAGCGTTCATCGCCTCGCTGATTCCGAGGCCCGCAGCGTCGTCAGCGGCGCCGTTGATACGGTAGCCGCTGGCGAGGCGCTGGTAGACCTGCGACTGCTCGCGCTGGGTGGAAGCGAGCTGACGCTGCGCGTCGAGGGACGAAACGTTGGTACGAACGATGACTGCCATGGGGACGATCCTTTCCTGTGACCCCGTGTACTTACGGGGGTTTCTTTTCGGTGCTCATTGCGTGTCTCCTCAGTTGATGTTTCACGATGCCGAACAACCCACCCGCGACGCCGCCCCGGAGCTACCGGGACGACGTCGCGGGTCTCTCACCCCGCTCAGCCCTTGAGGAGCGAGAGGGCGAGCTGGGGTGCTTGGTTGGCTTGGGTCAGGACGGCGGCGCCGGCCTGCGAGAGAACGCTGTTGCGCGACATGTCGGCCGTCTCCTGCGCGATGTCCGCGTCCTTGATGCGGCTGTGCGCGGCGGAGAGGTTCGTCGACATCGACTGGATGTTCGACACGGCGCCGTCGAGGCGGTTCATCGCAGCGCCCCAGTTCTCACGCATCGTGGAGAGCGTCTGGATGGCCGCGTCGACCGAGTTGATCGCGGTCTGCGCGTTCGCGACCGAGTCCACCTTCGAGGCGTTGAGGCCGAGCGTGGTCGAGCTGACGCCGCCGAAGAGGACCGAGACCTGGTCGCTGGCGGTGGTGTTGATGCCGACCTGGAACTTCACGGCCGCCTGAGCGCCGGAGAGCAGGCTCACGCCGTTGAACAGCGTGACGTTCGAGATGCGGTCGATTTCCGCCGAGAGCGTCTGGAACTCGGTGTCCAGGTTCGCACGGTCGGTCGCCTGGAGCGCACCGTTGCTCGATTGCACGGCGAGCTCGCGGAGGCGGCCGATGATGTCGTGGATCTGGCCCGCGGCGCCATCGGCCGTCTGGACCATCGAAACCGCGTCGTTGGCGTTGCGGAGCGCCACCGCGAAAGAGCGGATCTGCGCGTTCATCGCTTCGCTGATGCCGAGACCTGCCGCGTCGTCTGCGGCGCTGTTGATGCGGTAACCGCTGCCGAGGCGCTGGAAGGTCTTGCCCGACTCCATCTGGGTACGGGCGAGCTGACGCTGGGCATCGAGAGAGGAAACGTTGGTACGAACGATGACGGCCATGGGAGTGCTCCTTCTTGGAGGTTCAGAATCGCTCCGAGCCATCTTGGCTTTCGGAGCCGGGCTTCATTGCCCTTCGCCGTTGGAGTACGGTGACCCGGAGGATCCCTTTAGGGGTTCGGCACGAAATCAATTCGTGCAGAATGCACAAAGCAGAGAGCCCGCGCGTCGCGAGACGCACGGGCTCTTTCTTTCGGAACTGGGACGGGATGTCAGCGCGCGGGCGTCGAAGCGTCGCGCAGCGCACGGATCACGCCGTCGAGGACGCCCTTGATGCGCTCCGACCGGAACCCGAGCCGCGAGAGCGCCTCGAGGTGCTCGGGCGGGAGCTGAACGTCGTCGAGCGAGCGGTCGCCCACGAAATCAGCCAGATCGACGAAGGTCTCCGCCCCTTGCACGACGCGAATCGGGAGCCGGTGCGCCTCCGCGGCCCCGTGGTGCGACTCGCAGACGTGAACGATGTCGAGCGGCAGGTTCCACGCGCGCGCGACGTCCGCACCCGCCTTGCCATGGTGCTTCGCGACCAAGTCCTCCGCGATCTCCGGCGCCTCGATCGCCGCCGGGAGCTGCGCGAGGATGCGGTAGATGCGCGCCTCGCCGATGTCGCGCAGGAGCGCCGCGAGGTAGGCGTACTCGTAGGGCCCGATCTCGCGCGCGACGACGCGGGCGGCGACCGCTTCGCGAACGCTGCGCTGGAAGGAGCGCGCGACTTGCGAGCGGAAGAACGGCAGCTCTTCGTTCGCGCGCTCGTACACGATCTGGAGAAGCAGATCGCGCGAGGCGCTCAGGCCGATGCGGACGATCGCGCCCTGCGTCGACGTCGCGCGGTAGCCGCGCGAGTAGACCGCCGAGCTCGCGACGGCGACGAAGCGCGCCGCGAGCGAGGGATCGCGATCGACGAGCTTCGCGATCCGCGAGATGTCGGTCGCGGGGTCTTCGGCCAGGCGGAGCGCGGCCGCCGCGGCCTCCGGGAGAAGCGGGAGGCCCGCTCGCCCGCTGGAGAGCTTCACGAGGAGCTCGCCCTCGAGGATGTCGCGTGGGCTCAGCGAAGGGACCGCCGGCGCCGCGAGCGACGGCGGCTTCGTGCCGGCGAGCTCGACGCGGTTCCGCCCACCGTTCTTCGCCCGGTAGAGGGCGGCGTCCGCGCGCTGAACGAGGCGATCGACGTCGCCGTCGATCCGCGGATCGAGCCACGCGACACCGAAGCTCGCCGTCACCTTCCGCCCGCGGAGGCGCGGAAACGACAGGGCTGCGACGGCCTCGCGATAGCGCTCCGCGGGGTCGCGGCAGGCCTCGAGCGACGGGGTGAGGCCGGTGAGGATGACGAACTCTTCGCCACCCCAGCGCCCGACCTCGTGCCCGGGATCGCGGTTCTGCTTGAGGGCGGCGGCGACGGCGCGGAGGACCTCGTCGCCCACGTCGTGGCCGAACCCGTCGTTGATCGACTTGAAGTGATCGACGTCGACGAAGATCAGCCCGAACGGCTCGCCCCGCAGCGCCAGGTCGTCGAGGCGCAGGTCGATCGCGCGGCGATTGAGGAGGCCGGTGAGCCCGTCCTGGATCGCCTCGCGCCGAAAATCATTGCGCTCTGCACGCAATCGACGCATGCGGTCACGATCGCGCTTGTTCCGGAGCTGCACGCGAACGCGCGCCTGGAACTCCAGGAGGCGACCGGTGACGGACAGGCAGTCGTCGGCGCCGCAGAGGAGGCCGCGCGAGACGAGCTGCTCGTCGGTCGCGTCGCGCGTCAGGAGGATGATTGGCGTGTGGCGCCCGGGCTCCAACGTGCGGAGCTCGCCGCAGACCTCGAAGCCCGTCCCGCCGCCGATCTGGATGTCGACGAGCACCAGGTCCGGGCTCGAAGCGACGATGGGCGTGAGGTTTCCGCTCGGCTCGTGGACCTCGACTTCGTAGCCGGACTGCGTGAGCGGCTCCAGGAGCGTCTCCGCGAGGCGCGAGTCGCCGTCGAGCAGGATCACGCGCGGCTTCGACTCCGCGATCGGCGGAGCGCTGCTCATCGTGGGCGGCAACGAGAGCTGCATCTTCGCCGCAGCCACCCTCCTCACGGGAGGAGCGGGCGCTGCCCCGGGTACCAGAGCAGGCTGGTGAAGACGATCCGCGACGGATCCGACGGCTGCGGGGTGGACTCCGGAGCGGGTTCGATCGTCCGCATCCGAATGCCGCTCTGACGCTCGGTCGCCTGCGGAGTCTCGGCGATGCTCTCGCGCTCGCTCGACGTCACCAGGGCCAGGTTCCCGAACCGCTTCGTTGCCATCTTGCCCATTGGAACGGCCGGTCGGAGGATTGCTGTAGCCTCGCGGCGCGTACGACTGCATCTCAGCGCCCTCCCGCGGTCCAACGGTACGCCGTCGCGGAGAGCGCCTCCGCGCGACGCGTGAGGAATGCACCCGACGTCCGCGGCACCTCGACGAAGCTCCCCGAAGCCGCGGCGAGCGCGGCGACGCGACGCGAGAGGCGCATGCGCGGGCGCGCGACGACGAGGAGCAGCGGCTCTCCCCACGCATCGATGCCGGCGACGACGTCGCGGTGCATCCGCGCTTGCTCGCTGAGGAGCTCCGGCTCCGCGAGCACGTCGGCGAGCTCGGTGCAGGTGCGATCGAGCAGCTCGCGCACGCTCTCTTCGCCCACGGTCGCCGGGCTCCGCCCGCGGCCCGTCAGCGCGGAGAGCCCGCGACTTGACGCCGTCAACGGTCCGACGCCGACGCGACTCCGCTCCCACCCATCGGTCGGCGCGGAGGCGGTGCGCTCTCCCTCGAGCTCCAGAGCGACCGGTCGATATTCGTCGATCAGCCAAGCTCCCAAGTCCCGTTTGTCCCAATACGGAGCACCGTAGAGGAAGGACTGAATCGCGCGGGTACAGCGCTGGGCATAAGATTCGGCCGTTTCGCCGTGCGGGAGCACGTGAACGACGCGGGCGAAGGCGTTCGACTCCGACATGTCCGTCCTTCGTTGCACGTCTCGGTCCATGCGATTCGGACCCGCGAGTGTGCCGAAGCGACCGGCTCGACCGTGACGCACGAGAGCCCGGGCTCCGCACGCGCGAGGCGAACGGCAGAGCTCGGGCTCCGCGCTGGCGGACTACGGGCGACCGCTCAGGGAACGACTTTGTGGATCACGACCGGGAGGACGCCGCCGTCGCCGGTGCCGTCCACGACGACCCAGCTCACGAAGCCCGCGTTCGGCTCGTTCGAGACGTAGTGCACGGTCTTCTGCCCGGCCGCGTAGGGGCTGAGCACGCCGAGGCCAATCGCGTCCGCCGGCGCCGCGACGGTGAGGTTCGTCGTGAACGGGACCGAGCTCTCGCTCGCGAGATCGAGCAGGCCCGCGTTCTTCACGAGCTCGGGCATCTGTCCGCTCGAGCCGCCATCGGTCACCACCACGATGCCACCGGCCTTGGTGAACGACGCGAGCGCCGCCCCGAAGCTCGTCCCGAGGCCACCGAGCGTCGCCGCCGGCGCGGACGGCTGGTCGTTGAGGAGGAGGATGTCGGCGTTCTGCAGCGTCGTCGCGATGACGTCGTTCGCGGTCATCACTTGCGTGAAGACGACGGTGCGGCCCTGCCCCGCCGCCGCGCTCGAGATGACGCCGCGGACGGCGGCGACGGCGTTGGCGTTCGACCACTGCTCCCACGACCGCACGCGGATCTGGTTCACCGGCGGGAGGAGCGCCGCGTTCCCGAGGACGCGCCGCTGGGACATCGAGGTGATCCCCGAGAAATCGTGGCCGATCACCACGACGTGGCCGTCGAGCGCACCCTGGCACTGGCCCGCGACGCAGATGAGCGTCGGGCACTGGATGTTGCAGTTGCCGCAGTGGTTCGGGTCGGTCTGGAGATCGACGCACGTCCCGTTGCAGAGGCTGAGCTTCGGATCACACGAGAGCACGTCGGCGTCGCCAGCGTCGTCGGAGCCGTCGACCGCGCCGCCGCCGTCGGAGCTCCCGTCGGTGGTGCCGCCGCCGTCCAAAGAGGCGTCGCCCGTGGTCGCGTCACCGCCGGAACCATCGGTCCCCGCGTCGGTCGTGGCGTCGAAGTGTCCGCCGCCGTCGTCCCCGTTGGGCTCGATGGTGCCGCCGTCGAGCGGCACGCAGCGCTCGCCGTCGAAGGAGAGCCCATCCGGACAGTCTCCGCCCACGAGCGAGTTGATCGCTCCGCACCCGCTGAGGAGCGCGAGGGTGAACAGCAAGGAGGCCGTACGAGCGCGACGAATGGCGGTCATTGAATTCCCCCGGGAGCGGTGGAGGTCCGAGTGATGATGAACTCGACGCGCCGGTTCTCGCGGAGTGCATCGGGCGTCGTGGCGATGTTGCGCGGGCGAGAGAAGCCCCACCCGTGCGTCACGATGCGGGACTCGGCGACACCGAAGGAGACGAGGAGCTTCTTCACCGAAGCCGCGCGGTCGTCCGAGAGTTGCTGGTTCCAGTCGGCGGGGCCGGTCTGGTCGGTGTGACCTTCGACGTAGACCTCGATGATGTCGAGGTTGTGGTTCAGCATGTCGGCGAGCCGCTTGAGCACCTGGACGCTCTCGCGGTGAACGCGCGCGCTGTCGGTGTCGAAGTTGATCACGTCGTCGACGAAGATGCGGTCGCCGATGACCTCGACGCCGTCCTTCGGGGGCGGACAGCCGTTGATCTTCGGATCGCTGCTCGGCGCGCCGACCAGGTCGGGGCACGCGTCGACGTCGTCGGGGATGCCGTCGTGGTCGCGGTCGGCGGGGCAACCGTTCGTCTTGGGGTCCGGCGTGCGGGCGCCTGCGTCGGCAGGGCACGCGTCGTCGACGTCGGGGATGCCGTCGTCGTCGTGATCGACCGGCGGACAGCCGTTCGTCGTCACGTCGCGCGTCCGGATGCCGGGCACGGTGGGACAGGCGTCCTCGGCGTCCACGACGTTGTCGCGATCGCGATCGCGGATGGGGCAGCCGTTCGTGCGCGGATCCGAGGTGCGCGGACCGGGCTCGGTCGGGCATGCGTCTTCGGTGTCGACGATCCCGTCGTGGTCGAGGTCTTCGAGGGCAATCGTCGGTGCGCCGAGCGAGATCGCGATGCCGGCGACGAAGACATGAGCGTCCTCGGGAGCCAAGCCGCCATCGGGCTCGTAGACGTGGAGGTAGCCGGCGAACGGACCGACGTCGAAGCGCCCGTGTCCGACGCGGAAGTCCCAGCCGAGCTCGCCGTCGAACGTGAAGCGGACGCGGTCGCCCGTCACGCCGGCGCCGGCGTGGCCGCCGATCCAAGGTCCGGCGGGCGTGCGCCCGAAGAATCGGAAGCGTGCGCCACCCATCGCGGTGACGAGAGTGCCCACGCCCTTCGTCGAGTAGCCCGCGCGGCCCTCGCCCGGGGCGAGGAGGATGCCGCCGACCTCGGCCTCGAGCCCGAGCCGGCGGCCGAGCGGGATCTCGAGGGCAGCGAACCCGCCCCCGCCGGGACCGAACTCCGAAGCCTGCGGTCCGAGCGCGGCACCCGCGCCGACGAGCGCGCCGTGTGCGCGCGCGGGCTCGGCGCCGGCGGACGCCGTCAGCGAGACGAGAGCGACGAGGATCGAGACGGACGTGACGGTGCGCATGATGCAAGGAAACTGCATGCTTCGTGCCGCACGTGTCGTCGCGCAATTGGCACGGTCGAGCGTGTCAGTCTGACGAACGCCGAGGGACCCGCGCGCGCTCATCGTTTCAACCTGCAGCGGCGAGCGGAGCATCGCTCTCCACGATCTCCACGACGAGCTCCGTCGCGGAGTAGACCGCGTGGTCGAGGACGACCTGCGCGGCGCGGAAGGACTCCATGTCGATCACGAGCGGCGCGAGCACGTTCGCGATCATCCCGCCATCGGGCGTGTCGGCGACGACGATGAGCGTCGACGGATCGATCACGGTGAGGTTCACGCGCGACGCGAGCTCGCGCGGCGAAGGCAGCGGGACGCCGAGGCGCAGCATCGTCCCGTCGATGACGGGGAGCGTGACGTCGGGCGCGTCCAGGCACTGGAGCCAGCCGAAGCCGGGCTCCTTCGACGCGAGGAGCACGAACCGCTTGCACTCGGGCAGCCCGAGGAGCCCGGCGCCGAACACGATCTCGCGCCCGCCATCGACCTCGAGCTTGCCGAGGCGAGAGTCGACGCGCATCGAGCGATTCGCCTCTTTGACGCGGTCGAACACCTCGCCGCGCAGCACGCTGACCCCTTGCGGGGCGCTGATCCCGATCCGGACACCGTTGCGCCCGACGGCGACGATGGTGATCTCGATCCCGCCTCCGACGACGATCCGCTGCCCTTCGCGACGCGCCAGAATCAGCATCTCACCCTGCCTTCATTCCGCCGAGTTGGAGAAGCTGCCGCGCGATCTCGATCGCGCGCTCGTAGTCACCGCGCGCGGTGGTGAGATCGCTGTACGCGGAGGCGACGTCGGCGTCGGCGAGCGACGAACGCGCCTTCTGGAGCGACAGGGTCACGGAGTCCATCACGTCGGTCGCGCTGTGGAGCTCGCCGGCCCGAGAGCCCGCGTCGACGCGCGCGCGCGTGATCTGGCGCTCGATCGAATCGGCATCGGCGATCCCTTGTTGGACCGCCGCGACGTTGTTGGTGCGGAGGGCGTTCGCGAACGTCGCCAGCGCGGCGAACGGGTCGATGCCACCTTGGACGGTGAACGCCTGGGCGCCACTCGCGTTCGAGCGGAGCGTGATGTTGGGAGAGAGCTCCACCATCCGCGGATCGTCGTCCCCGACGAAGTTCGCGTTGACGTCGAACGGCTCGACTTGCGTCTTGCTGCCGCCGAACAGGTAGCCGGTGGCGCCCTTGGTGTTGGCGAGCCCGAGGAGACGAGCGCGCAGGCCGTCGACTTCGTTCGCGGCGTCCTTGCGCGTCTGCGCGTCGACCGCACCGTTCGCCATCGCGACCGCGATCTCCCGCATCCGCATCGCGAGGTCGGAGCCCGCGGCGAGCGTGGTCTCGGCGAGATCGAGCTCGTCCGCGGCGCGCCCTGCCGTCGTACTGCGTGCGCTCACGCTCGCGAGCTGCGCGTCGATCCGAGAGACCTGCGCGAAGCCGGACGCGTCGTCGGAGGGAGCGTTGATGCGGAGCCCGCTCGACGCGATCGTGGATGCCTTCTGCAGCCGACTCGTCGTCGCGCTCGTCGTGGCGAGCGCCCCGGCGATCTTCATGACCTCGGTGATTCTCATCGGACCATCCCCATCAGCGAATCGAGGAGCGAGTCGGTGACCTTCATCACCTGGATCGACGACTCGTAGGCGCGCTGGTAGCGCGTGAGGTCGATCATCTCCTCGTCGACGTTCACGCCTTCGTACGAGTCCCGCATCGTCTTCGCCTGCGCCACCGTGGAGTCGCGGAGGGATGCCTCGTCGTCGGCGGACGCCTTCGCCGTGCCGACGGACGAGACGAGCGCGGCGACGCGCCCGGCGGGCGTGTCGTTGCCGAGGGGCTTGCCCTGGAGTTGGAGGAGCGCGAGCGCGTTGGCGTTGCCGCCGGGGAGCGTGTTCGCAGTCGCCGACGCGGCGATCCGATCGGGTTGCCCTGCGACGGCCGGGTCCACCTTCATCGCGTAGGCCGCCCCCGCGACCTGCCCCGCAGGCGCGAAGAGGTTGCGACCGCTGACGGCGTCCAGACCGAAGCCGGCGGAGTGCACCGTGTTCACGGCGCTCCCGAGATCGAACGCGAACTGATCGAGGTCGTTCTGCGTCTTCACGAGGTCGACGTCGCGCGCCTCGCGGATGCCGCCGAGCTGCCCGTTTCCGGAGCCGAGCTGGACCACGTTCGCGACGCCGCCGCCGTTCCGGAGCGTGACCTGCAACGCGCCGGCTTGATCGAGGTTCACGTCGAGGGACGAAGCCGTCGAGCCGTCGACGAGCGTGCCGCCGGCGCCGAACAGCGTGAAGTGGCCCTTGTCGTCCTCGATCGCGTGCCCGCCGACGCGCGTCGCCACCTCGTCCACGAGGCGGTCGCGCTCGTCGCGGAGCGCCGACGCGTCGTCGCCGAGTCCGTGCGCCTGTTCGATTTTGTTGCTGAGCTCGGCGATCCGCCCGAGGCGCTCGTTCACCTCGCCCGCGACCGACTGCGCCTGACCGAGGAGGTCGGCGCGCTGTTGCTGGATCGACGCGGCGGTGCCGGAGATGGCGCTCGCGAGCGCGTTCGCCTTCGCCAGCACCTGCGAGCGAGCGGACGTGTCGCTCGGGGTGGCGACCACGCCTTGGAGCGCACCGAAGAAGTCGTTCAGCCGATCGCCGATCGAGCCGCTCCCCGGCGCGACGATGCTCTGGAGCGTGCCGAGGGCACTGCTCCGCGCCGACGCGGCTCCTTGGCGCCCGGTCTCCACCGTCACTCGGTCGTGCGAGAAGCGCTCGCGCGCCGACTTCACGCCCGTGAACCGCGCGCCGAGGCTCCCCGCGATCGTCTCGATCTGCGTGACGCGCTTGACGTAGCCCGGCATCGACGCGTTGCTGACGTTTTCGCCCGCCACCGAGAGGCCCGCCGTCTGCGTGGTCAGTGCGCCTTGGGTGATGGAGAGGATGCCGAAGAGGGACATGTCAGCCTCGGACGTCGATGGTCGCCCCGGGGGGCAGGGTCGGTTTGCCGCGGCCGTAGCCGGGCGCGATCGCTCCGGCGGCGAGGAGCGCGTCGTGGACGAACTCGCGCGCGTAGATGAGCATCCGCAGGTTCTTGTGCTGCTGCTGAACGAGCTCGGCGAAGCGCGCCGTGTACTCCGGGTGGCGCTTCAAGCCGCTGGCGGCGAGCGCGGCCACGCAGGCCTCTTTCTTCTCCGCCGCGGCGAGGACGCCCGCGGCGTCCATCGCGCGGAGGGCGGTGACCTCCTCCTCGAGCACCTCGGCCAGCCGATCGAGCGCGACGGCGCACGGATGGCGCGGGGCGGCGGGGTCGGGGCTCATCCGCCCGTCTCCACGATCTTCTTGGCGACCGCGCGGCTGTCGACGCGGAACGAGCCGTTGGCGACCGCTTCGCGGAGCCGCTCGACGCGCGCATCGTCACCCTTGGCCGCGTCCGCCAGGCGGCGCGCTTCGGGGGAGACCGTCACCGTGACGGGAGCGGAGCTCCCTGCAGGCGTACCGGTTTCCTCGGCCTTCGTCGGTCCGTTCGCCGCGGAAGTCCCGTTCGTCTTGGTTCCGTTCAGGTTCGCGGGGCTGTTTCGGTAGGCATCGGCAATACGCATGTTGACCTTCGGTACGGCAGAATTTCACTGACCTTTAGGAGAAATCTTCTCGGCCGCTTGGGCCTGATCGAGGACGCGCTGGATGGACTGGGCGAGACCGAGCCCACCGCCCTCCGAGATGCCCGTCGCGAGCGCGTCGAGGGCCATCCCGGCGTAGCCGGTGCCGTCGTTCATTCCGAGCGCGTGCGAGCTCTGCAGGATCTGGTGGATGAACACGGCCTCGAAGTCCTTCGCGACGCGCGCCGTGGAGCGGGGGTCCTCGGGGTGAGGAGCGTGACGCGCGTCACGAGCTTCCTTCATTGCAAGCGCCGTGCTCGCGTCGGCGGCGCCCGTCGTGACGGGGACGATGGTCGAGGCGCTCATTGGACCACCACCTCCGCCTCGAGCACGCCGGCAGCTTTGAGCCCTTGGAGCACGCTGGCGAGCTCGCGGGGTGAAAGCCCGAGGGTCGAGAGCGCGCTCGCGACGTCGTTGAGCGTGGCCTGCGCGGGGACGTAGTGAATCGAGGGGTCTCCGTCCTTCGCATCCACGTGGCTGTTGGGGACGACCGCGGTCGTGCCGGCGCCGAAGGGCGCGGTCGGTTGCGACACTTGAGCCTGTTCCTTGACGACGACCGTCAACGCACCGTGCACGATGGCTGACGGCGCCAACCGGACGTCACCTCCGGCGACGATCGTCCCGGTGCGCTCGTTGATGACGACGCGGGCGATGCGCACGGGAGCGACCTCGACCTCTTCGAGCGTGGCGACCAGCTCGACCGTGCGGTTCTTGAACGTGTCGGGCACCTTCACCGACACCGAACCACCGTCGTCCGCGGTCGCGGGCTCGCCGCCGAGCTTCTGGTTGATCGCATCCTTGATCCGCGAGGCGGTCGTGAAGCCCGGGACGCGGAGCTCGAACCGGAGCACGCCGCCTTCGACGATGTTCGTGGGGATCTCGCGCTCGACGAGCGCGCCGCCCGGCATCCGCGCGACGGTCGTGGCGCCTTGCCGAACGCCGCTCCCGGAGGAGCCACGGGCCTCGAAGCCGCCGACGAGGACCGGCCCCTGCGCGACGGCGTAGGGCCGTTGGTCGGCGCCCTTGAGGACGGTCTGGACGAGCACGCCGCCGGAGAGCGAGCGCGCGTTGCCGATCGAGGAGATGGTGACGTCGAGCTTCGAGCCCTGCTTCGCGAACGCCGGGATGGTCGCGGTCACGAGCACCGCCGCGACGTTGCGGAGGCGGAGCGCGCCGGGGTCGACCTGGATCCCGAGGCGGCGCAGGAGGGAGAGCACCGTCTGCTGCGTGAAGGGGACGCTGACGTCGTCGCCCGTGCCGGAGAGGCCCGTGACGATGCCGTAACCGATGAGCTGGTTGTCGCGGGCACCGACGACGTCGGCGAGATCGCGCAGTCGATCGGCGCGGGCGGGTGCGGCGAGGGCGAGGACGAGGAGGCAGACGACGAGCTGGACGAAACGCTTCATGGGGCTCGGGGCGTTAGAACGGGTTGAGAGCGTCGAGCAGGCGGAGCAGCCAGCCCTTGCGCTGTTGATCGGTGACGTCGCCGCGACCGGTGAACTCGATCTGCGCGTCGGCGATGCGCGACGATGCGATCGTGTTGTCCTGGCCGATGTCGTTCGGGCGGAGGACGCCCGAGACGTACAGGTGGTACTCCTCGTTGTTGATGAGCACGGTCTTCGTGCCTTCGACGAAGAGGTCGCCGTTGGGCATCGCGCGCGCGACGCGGACGGCGATGTTGCCGCTGAGCTGGCCCTTGCGGGCCGTGTTGCCGGCGCCGTCGAAGGTGGACTTCGACGCGATGTCGAGCAGCTTCGAGGGGTCGATCGACGGGTAGGCCTTCTGGATCGCCGAGGTCAGGCCGAAGAGCCCGTTCGCGCCCATGCTCATCGACGAGTCGCGGTTGAGCTTGGTGGTCGCGCCGCCCTGGGCGTCGGCGTTCTCGTCGATCCGGATCACGACGACGTCGCCGACGCGCAGCGCGCGGGTGTCCTCGAGGTAGCCCCCCGAAGACTCGCTGAAGAGCGAGCCGGCGGCGGCGTGCTTGGTCGGATCGCGCTGGTCGTAGGCGCCGGGGGTGTACTCGCGCTGCTTGGGCGCGAGCGGCCCGGTCGCGCCGACGCTGGCACAGCCGTTCGTGGCGAGGACGAGGAGCGCGGCGACGACGAGCTTCTTCACGGGGCCTCCACGGCGACCGCGCGGTCCTTCGCGACGAGCTGCGCGCGGAGCGACTTGCCGGTGTCGCGGACGACGACTTGGACCACGTCGCCGACGTCGCCCGCGGTGCTGGCGGTGGCCGAGCTGGACACCTCGACGAGACCGCGGCGAACGACGAGCGCGACGAGCGCGCCGGCGGGCACGTCGGCCGCAGCGGCCTCGGGCCCGAGGACGAGCTGGACCGGAACGGTGATGTGCGCGACGACCTCGGGGCCGCCGAAGAGATCGAGCCCGATCGTCGTCTCGAACGGGCCCTGCCGGCGGGGCGGTCGGGCCACGCTCGCGACGACCCGATCGTACCCGGCGGGGACGACGATCGCCGCCGGGGCGCGCACGGCGCCGAGTGTCGCGCCGCGCGGGAGGCCGCTAGACTTGAGCGCGTTGCGCGTCAGCGCGTCGATCGCCGCCGAGTCGAGCCGCTGGGTCTTCCGCACGACGCGGACGGCCGCCGGCGCGGCGACGGAGGCCCGTCGATCGGCCGGGACGAGACGAAGGATGTCGCTCTGCGCGAGGATCCGCGAGCCGCCCGGCGCGGGGGCAGGCCCGAGCTCCAGCGGAGCGAGATCCGCCGGTGCGGTCGGGACGATGTCGCCGAGCCGAATCGTGGTCGAGGCGAGCTCGACCGTGTTGGGCCCGGCGGCGCGGGCGGGACCGGCGAGCGAGGCGCCGAGCGCCAGTGAGAGAACGAGGGCGAAGGTGGTTCGTTTCATTCGAGGTCAGCGGAGTTGGGTCGCGTTGCGGAGCATCTCGTCCGCCGCGGTCACGATCTTCGAGTTGATGTCGTAGGCACGCTGCGCGCGGATGAGGCCGATCATCTCCTCCACGACGTCGACGTTCGAGCCCTCGAGCGCGCCCTGCATGAAGGTGCCGCGCCCCTCGGCGCCGGCCGCGCCCGTGTTGGGCTCGCCGCTCGAGGCCGTCGCCTCGAAGAGGTTGTGTCCGAGCGCCGCGAGGCCACCCGCGTTGGGGAAGGTGACGAGCTGGAGCTTTCCGACCTGGGTCGGCGTGGTCGAGCCGGGCTGCTGCGCGCTGATCGTGCCATCGGCGGCGATCGTGATCTGCGTCGCGTCGACCGGGATGTTGATCGCCGGCTCGACCGGAAGACCGTCGGCGGTGACGAGCCGTCCTTGCGCGTCGAGCTTGAGCGCGCCCGCGCGCGTGTACGCGGGGTCGCCCGACGGCCGCTGGACGGCGATGAAGCCGTTGCCCTCGATCGCCACGTCGAGCGGGTTGTTCGTCTGCTGGATGGAGCCTTGCGCGAAGCTCCGCGCGTTCGACACGACGCGCGCGCCCGAACCGACCTGGAGCGGGTTCGGAGCGGCGTTGCCGTTCGCGTTCAGCGCTGCGCCGCGCACGTTCTGGTAGAGGAGGTCCTCGAACTGAGCGTCTTGGCGCTTGAAGCCGGTCGTGTTCGCGTTCGCGACGTTGTTCGCGATCGAATCGAGCTTCGTTTCTTGCGCTGCCATGCCCGTCGCCGCGACTTGGAGAGAGCGAAACATCGGGATCCTCCTGCGTGGAGGAAGTGCAAGCGCGGTGCCAGCGTCAGTCGGTCGTCGCGTCGCTCGCGTCACTCGCGTCGAGGCTCGCGTCACTCGCGTCGAGGCTCGCGTCACTCGCGTCGAGGCTCGCGTCACTCGCGTCGAGGCTCGCATCGGCCCCGGAATCCGCAGCATCGGCGCCGGAATCACTCGCGTCGAGGCCCGCCTCGTTCGCGTCGGCGTTCGCATCGACGCTCGCGTCGACCGCACCGTCCGCGCCGTCCACCGGCGCGTCACCGTCGAGCGACGGCCCGTCGACGCCGCCGTCGACGGTTTGACCGTCGAGCGAGCCGTCGGAGGCCGCCTCGAACGAGCACCCGCCGAGCACGCACATGCCGCTCGTGCAGTCGGAGTTGCGGACGCAGCTGCCTTCCGGAGCGCAGGCCGCATGGACGAGCGTCAGCGCCGTGGCGAGCGCGGTCATCGCGATGACGGAAGGACGCAAGAGCCCGAAACGCGAATCAGAAAGCGACATCGACGCCTGCCACGAAGAGGGTGTGAATCACGACCATGCCGTCGGGCACGTCGCTCCCGAAGAAGAACGCGGAGATCTGCGGCCCGAACGAGAGCCGAAACTTCGGGGTGAGCGGGAGCGCGAAGCGGATCCCCGCGCTGACGCCGAACATCGATTGCGGCGCGATCATCCCGACCGGCCCGCCCTGGAGGAGCATGAACTTCGAGACGTGGCGCGCGTACTCGACGTCGAAGCCGAACGCGGGGAACGGCTCGATCTCGCCGAGGGCGAGCACGCGGACCACGTCGAGCCGCTCGCGGTCGAGCGCGAACTCGACGCCCGCGCGGAGCTGCGTCCGCGCGCGGCGGAGGCCGAACGTGCCTTGACCTCCGCCGATCTCGAGCCCACTCGCTGCCTCGCCGATCGCGCCCAGAAGCGGTGCCTCCGCGTGCGCGCGCGTCGCCCCGAGGACGACGAGCGCGAACGCGAGCGCCGCTGCGCTCCGGCGGCTCATTCCTTCTCCCCCTTCGGCTCGTGATCGGAGCCATGGTGGTCCTTCGGCTCGTGCGCGGTCTTCGCCTCCGCGTCACCCGCGCCGGCGCTCGCCGTCGAGGCATCGTGGGCCTCTTCGTGCGTGCCTTCGCCCGCGCCGCCATCGACCGCCCCCGCGTCCTGCTCGAGCGTCCCCGCATCGACGTCGCCGTCCGGGGCGCCGCCGTCGTCGACGTCGACGGCACCGAGCGGCTTCGTCGTTCCATCGAAGAACTCGGGCGCCGCCGTGGTGATGACGAGGTCGACGCGGCGGTTCTGCGCGCGGCCGGCAGGCGTGTCGTTCGACGCGACCGGGTGGAACTCGCCGTAGCCCGCCGCGGAGAGCGACTTCGGATCGAGCTCGGACTTCGCGAGCTCGGCGATGACCGACGTCGCACGCGCGGTGGAGAGCTCCCAGTTCGAGCGGAACCGCGGCGTGGAGATCGGCCGATTGTCGGTGTGCCCTTCGACCCGAAGGTTCACCTTCTTGCCGGCGAGAGACTTCGCGATGTTCGCGATGACCACGCGCGCCGGCTCCTTGATCCGGTCGTCGCCGCTGTCGAAGACGAGGTTGTCCGGCAGGCGAATGACGAGCTCGTTCTGCCGCTCGACGACCTGGAGCTTCTCCATGTTGCCGTCGCGCTTCGAGCGCACCTTCAGCTCGGCGAGGATGTTCTTCAGATCCTGCGTGAGGCTGCCCTGCCCGTTGCCCATCGGCTTCTGGCTCGGCAGCTCGTTGGGCTCCGACGGGAGCATCGTCTGTCCACCGGGCATGAGCTCGACACCGACGGCCTTGGCGAACGACTCCGAGAACCGCCCCATCTTCTTCGAGTCGACCTGCGAGACGGCGAACATGACGACGAAGAAGGCGAAGAGCAGTGTGATGAAGTCGGCGTAGCTCACGAGCCAGCGCTCGTGGTTCACGTGCTCGGGATGCTTCTTCTTGCGTGCCATGGCTCAGCCCGCGGCCTTCGCCGGCTCACCCGCGCCGTGCTTGGAGTGGTCGGGCGGCAGGAACTGCGTCAGCCGCTCACGGACGAGCTTCGGGTTCGTGCCCTCCTGAATCGCGAGGACGCCCGAGAGCATCATCGAGAGGATCGTCGTCTCCTCGCGGACGCGCATCTTGATCCGGCCCGCGAGCGGGAGGAAGAAGATGTTCGCGACGGCGACGCCGTAGATGGTGGCGACGAACGCGGCCGCGATGCCGCTACCGACGGCGTTGATGTCCGAGAGGTTCGACATGACGTGGATCAGGCCGAGAACGGCCCCGATGATCCCGATCGTCGGGCTGTAGCCACCGCCGGCCTCGAAGACCTTCGCGCCGTCCTCGGCGTGCTCTTCGTGACCGGAGATCGCGAGCTCCATCGTCTCGCGGAGCGTGTTCGAGTCCGCGCCGTCGACGGCCATCATGAGCGCCTTCGCGAGGAACGGGTCCGACGCGTTCGGCGCGACCTTCTCGAGCGCGAGGATCCCGTCCTTTCGGGCGCGGTTCGCGTAGTCGACGATCTCGTCGATCAGCTTCTTCGGGTCCTGCGCGGGCTTCTTGAACGTGCTGGCCGCGCGCCCGAGCGCGCTCTTCATCGTCGCGAGCGGGAACTGCACCATGACGGCGCCGATCGTCCCGCCGACGACGATCATCGCGGCGGGACCGCCGATGATCGAACCGATGTGGCCACCTTCGATCGCGTTACCGACCAGGATGAAGCCGAACGCAACGAGCACTCCGAGTGCGACTTCCATCACTCACCTCCACGGTTCGAAAGCTTCGGCGGACGCAGGCTCGAGGACCGGTCCTCGCGCGGGGGCTGCGTGACCCGCGGCGGATCGCCGATGGCCTCCCCCATCCGAGCGATGGGTCCGTCACTGCGAATGCGGCGGCGGAACTCGATGACCTCTTCGACGAGCTCTTCGATCGTCTCGCGGACGAGGATCTTGTCGCCACCGATGAGGCAGAGCGTGGTGTCGGGTGTGGCGTCGACCCACGCGATGTGGTCCGGGTTGATGACCACGCGCTGATTGTTGAGCCGGGTGAGACGAATCATGCCCGCACGGGAGCAAGTCGCGCGCCAACGTCGATCGGCATGCACGAGGTGGGCTGGCACGGCACGTGCGAAGGACCCAGGCATGGCCCTGTACGACGGAATCGACAAGCTGCGCGGTAGCCTCGACTATCACCTCGCGCGGCAGAACCTGCTGACGGCGAACCTCACGCACATCGACACGCCCGGCTATCGCCCCGTCGATCTCGAGCGGCCTTCCTTCCGCGGCGCTCTCGCCGTCGAGATGCAAGCGACGTCCCCCGGCCACATCGATCGTCGAGGACGCACCGAAGGCTTCCGCATCCTTCACCCCACGGTGCCGGCGGGCCTCGATGGAAACGGCGTCAGCGTCGACGCCGAGGCCGTCAAGATCGCGACGAACCAGCTCCGCTACGACGCGGTCGCGTCGCTCACGACCGCCCAGCTCACCGGCCTCGCCTGGGCCGCCAACGACGGACGCTGAACATGAAGCTCGCTCCCCTCCCCTCTGCCGGTCACTTCAGCGCGCTCGAGATTGCCGCGTCCGGCCTCACGGCCGAGCGCTCGCGCATGAACGTCATCGCGGGAAACCTCGCCAACGCGCACACCACCCGCACCGCAGCCGGAGCGCCGTATCAGCGTCTCGACGCGGTCTTCGTCGCGAAGCCGCTCCAGACGCGCTCGTTCGATCCGGTCCTCCGGAACGCGCAGCTCGTCCAGATGAACGGGACGCGCCCCGACACGACCCCGGGCCAGCGCGTGTACGAGCCGGGTCACCCCGACGCGGATCCGCAGGGCTACGTGACGTATCCGAACGTCAACGTCGTGACGGAGATGGTCAACCTGATGACCGCGTCTCGCGCCTACGAGGCGGGGATCACGTCGATCGAAACCGTGAAGTCGATGGCCAAGGCGGCCCTCAAGATCAACCAGTAGCCCATGCGCATCGCCCCGACCGACGCAGCCCCTGCCATCGCGAGTGACACTCGAATCGAGCCCCGGTTCGAGATCGACGGCCTCGCCCCCGAGGGGATGACCCCGACCGGCGCCACGGCGCCGGCGCCGACCGACACGTTCTCCGCCCTCCTCGGCGACGCCATCCAGGGCGCGTCCGATCGCTGGGCGAGCGCGGCGCAGAAGACCGAGGCGCTCGCCGCCGGTCAGAGCGACGACCTGCACGGGACGATGATCGCGGTGAAGGAAGCCGAAATCTCGGTGAAGCTGGTCGGTTCGATCCGCAACAAGCTGCTCGACGCGTTCCACGAGATTTGGAGGACCAGTGTCTGAGCCGAAGAACGAAGTGCTCGAGCGCGCGAAGACGATCCTCGCGCGAGCGCGAGCGTGGTTCACCGCCGCGTCGAAGCCCGTCCGAGTGCTCGTCGTCTCGACCGCGATCGCCGTGGCGCTCGTGCTCGCGTACGTCGCCGTGGCGGCGAACAACGAGCCGTACAGCGCGCTCTACACGGGGCTCGAGCGTGACGACGCCGGCGCCGTCGTCGCGAAGCTGAAGGAGCTCAAGGTGCCCTACCGCCTCTCGGCCGACGGGACCACGGTCGAGGTGCCGACGTCCAAGGTGCAGGAGACGCGGCTCGATCTCGCGGCGGCAGGCCTGCCGCACGGCGGCGGCGTCGGCTTCGAGAGCCTCGACAAGATGCGGCTCGGCGCCACCGACTTCGAGCAGAAGGTCCTCTACCGCCGCGCGCTCGAGGGCGAGCTCGGCCGTACGGTGGCTTCGCTGTCCGCCGTCGAATCGGCGCGCGTGCACTTGGTGATGCCGGAGAAGAGCGTCTTCGTCTCGAAGCGCGATCCCGCGTCGGCGTCGATCGTCGTGAAGCTGCGGCCGGGTCGCACCTTGGATCACGACGAGGTCGCCGGGGTCGTCAACCTCGTGGCGGCGTCGGTGCCAGGTTTGACACCCGACCAGATTGCCCTGGTCACCACGCAGGGCAAGATGCTCCACCACCCCAAGCGCAGCACGGGCCCGGACGGGCTCGGCGGCGGCGGTGGTGCGACCGACGATCCCGATGCGTTCCTGCTCAAGCAGGCCAACGAAGGTGCACTGGAGGATCGCGTCCGCCAGATGCTCGAGCGCGTCGTCGGCCCGGGCCACGCGGACGTGCGCGTGTCGCTCGAGCTCGACACCGCACGCGTCGAGCACGTCGAAGATCACTACGATCCGACGAAGGTCGTGGTGCGGAGCTCGGACGAGACCGTCGAGCGCGCACAAGATGCGACGTCGGCGACAGGCGTGCCCGGCGCGGAGAGCAACACGCCGCAAGGCGCTGCGCCGGCCACCGGCGGTGGGAACGGTCCCGCCGTCGTTCGCCAGTCGACGACGCGGAACTTCGAGATCGACCACGTGAGCGAGAAGCGCATCGCGATGGGCGGCGGCGTCCGCCGCATGACGGTCGCGGTCGTGCTCGACGGCGTGCCCGCCACGGACGACAAGAACCGCACGGTGCCGCGGAGCAAGGAAGACGTGGACATGGTCCGCGCCCTCGTCGCGGCCGCCGTCGGCACGGACGAGAAGCGCGGCGACGTGGTCACGGTCGAGTCGGTGCCCTTCGCGGAGTCCGAGCTCATGCTCGACGCCGAGGGCAACGTCGCCGAGGCCCCCACCTCCACCGCGGCACTCCCAGCGCTCTTGAAGACCCGAAACGGGAAGATCGTCGCGGGCTCCGCGATGGCGGTGCTCGTGCTCGCGGTCGCGCTCGGGATGCGAAGCCGCCGCAAGAGCGCCCTCGCGAAGGCGCTGGCCGAGGCGAAGACCAAGGCCGAGGAAGAAGCGGCCAAGAAGGAGTCGACCCCGCTCATCCTCCAGCCGACGACCCCGCTCGCCGAGCTGCCCGAGAGCGCCGATCCCCGCGAGGAAGCGCTCGCGCTCGCCGCGCGCGATGCTGCGACCGCCGCGATCGTCCTCCGCGCCTGGCTCGGCGCGCAGGAGACCGCCGCGGCTCCCGTCGAGTCCGGCACTGCGCTTGCTTTGGAGTGAGGCATGCCGCTGACGGGTCCGGAGAAGGCCGTGCTGATGTTGCTGTCGCTCGACGAGGAGGTGGCTCGGCCGATCGTGGCCGAGCTGGGTGAGACGGAGCTCCGCAAGCTCCGCACCGTCGCCGCCAACATGCGCGCGGTCCCCGTCGATGCGCTCGACGAGACGTTCCGCGACTTCGTCGCGCGCGCGCGCCAAGCCGTCGCCGTTCCGCGCGGCGGTCTCCCCTATCTCCGCAAGCTTTCCGCCGCCGCGATCGGCGAGGAGCGGGCCAACGCCGTGTTCGAGGACAACGTGGTGACGCACCCGATCACCCGGCTGGAGCATGCTCCGGCCGACGCCGTGGGTGCGTTGCTCGCGCCGGAGCCCCCGCAGATCGCGGGCGCCGTCCTCTCGCGGCTGAGCCCGTCGGTCGCGGCGGCGGTTTTGGCGGCGATGCCGCTGGACCGTCAAAGCGCCGTCGTCGCCCACATCGGTGCGATGGTCGAGCTGCCCGCGGCGGCGATCGAAGACATGGTCGCCGCGGTCGCGGCGGCGCTCCCGAGCGACGACGCCGGGGCGACCGTCAGCGTCGACGGCATCGCGCGCGCCGCCGAGATCCTCAACGCGTGTGGCAAGGCCGCGTCGACCTCGATCCTCGAGGCCGTCGAGCAGGGCGACGCCGACCTCGCGTCGCGCGTGCGCCAAGCGATGTTCACCTTCGACGACCTCGCCCGCGTGGATGGGCGCTCGATGCGCGAGATCCTCCGCGAGGTGCCGGTCGAGCAGCTCACGATCGCGCTCAAGGGCGCTTCGCAGGCGGTCATGGACGCGGTCTTCTCGGGTCTCTCGGCGCGCTCCGCCGAGCTCATCCGCGACGACCTCGAGGTGCTCGGTGCCGTGCGCAAGTCGGAGATCGAGAAGGCGCGCGCCGAGGTGCTCCAAGTCGCGCTCCGGCTCGAGGGCGAAGGCAAGGTCAGCCTCGGGAGGGACGAAGAATGAGCGAGTCCAAGTGGGAGTACGAGCGCGAGGTCGAAGCGCCGTGGCTCAGCGGGCGCTCGCGCATCTCGACGGTGCCGAGCTGGATGGCTCCTCGCCTCGCCCCCGTCCCCTCCTTGGGACCTCACTCCCCCGAGCCGCCCGCGCGCATCACTGCGCCGCCGGCGCCGGAGGAGGTGCATCGCGTCCCCGACGTCGTCGTCACGCCGTACCCCGCGCTCCCCGCGATCGATCCGGTCGCGGAGACGCTCGCCGCCGAGAACGCGGAGCTCCGCGAGGCCATCACGCGCGCGACGGCGGAGCTCGCCGCGCTGCGAGCGACCCTCCTCCGCGAGCTCGAGCCGCAGGTGCTGCGCCTGGCGCTCGCGGTCGGCGAGAAGATCGCCGGAGCCACGTTGGAAGCGGCGCCCGCGACGGCGACGGCGTGGGTGAGCTCGGCCGTCACCGCGCTTTCCGACGCGGGGCCGCTCGTCGTCACCGTTGGCGCCGGCTTGGGCGAACAGCTCGAAGCCGTCGGCGCCGCTGCGGCGGGCCACCGAGTCGAGGTCGACGCCACCCTCCCCCGCTGGGCGTGCTCGGTGCGCGCGGAGCACGCGCGCGTCGACGCGGGGCTGTCGAGCCGCGTCGCCGCCGTCGCCGAGGCGCTCGGCGCAGGAGACGAGCCGTGATCGACTTCGCGAAGTGGGAAGCGCGCGTGAAGAGCGCCCCGGCGCCCGAGGTCGAAGGGACGGTCCACAAGGTCGTCGGCATGCTCGTCGAGGTGACCGGCATGACCGCGCCGGTGGGGAGCCAATTGGCGATCGAGCTCCCCGGGCGCACGCTCTACCTCGAGGTCTTCGGCTTCCGCGAGGGCAACCTGCTGACCGCGCCGCTGGGTCCCACGCTCGGCGTCGAGCCCGGCGCCTGGGTGGCGCGGCGCAACGCGTCCGCGGCGATCGACGCGGGCGATGCGCTGCTCGGTCGGATCATCGACGCGTTCGGCGAGCCACTCGACGGGTTGCCCCGCCCGGTGGCGGACGGCCGCGCTCCGCTCCACGCGGCGGCGCCCTCGGCGTTCACGCGCCAGCCGATCGCGGAGCCACTCGTCACGTGCGTGCGCGCGATCGACGCGCTCCTCCCGCTCGGGCGCGGACAACGCGTCGGCTTGTTCGCCGGGACGGGCGTGGGCAAGAGCACCCTCCTCGGCATGCTCTGCCGGCACTCTCGCGCGGACGTCATCGTCGTCGGGCTCATCGGCGAACGAGGACGCGAGGTCGGCGACTTCGTCCGCTCGGCGCTCGGCGCCGAGGGTCTCGCGCGGAGCGTCGTCGTCGCTGCCACGAGCGATGCGCCCCCCTTCGTCCGCGTGCGCGGAGCGCTCGCCGCGACGGCGATCGCGGAGTACTTCCGCGACCAGGGCAAGTCGGTCCTGCTCCTGATGGACTCGGTCACGCGCTTCGCGATGGCGATGCGCGAGGCGTCGCTCGCGGCGGGCGAGCCGCCGGTCACCAAAGGCTACACGCCGAGCGTCTTCGCCTCGCTCCCCGCGCTCCTCGAGCGGACCGGGACCTGCGCCGGCGCCGGCTCGATCACTGCAGTCTACACGGTTCTCGTGGAGGGCGACGACCTCCAGGACCCGATCGCGGACGCCGTCCGCGGCATCCTCGACGGCCACATCGTCCTCTCGCGAAAGCTCGCCGACCGCGGGTTGTTCCCGGCGATCGACCTCTTGAAGAGCGTCTCGCGCGTCGCCCACGACATCGCGCCGCACTGGCAGCTCCGCGGCATCTCGCGCGTGCGCGAGTGGCTCGCGACGTACCAGGACGCGGCCGATCTCATCCAGATCGGCGCGTACACGGCGGGCACCGATCCGCGCGTCGACACCGCCGTCGCGGCCGTGCCCAAGGTCGACGAGCTCGTCCGGCAGGGCCTCACCGACGCCATTCCCTACGACGCCGCGCGCGCCACGCTCTCCGCCGTCAGCGGGGTGCACGGATGAGCAACCGCCGAATCGCCCGTGTCCTGGACCTTCGCCAGCGCGAGCTCGACACCGCACGCCAAGCGCTCGAGGCCGCCGCCTCGCGCACGGCCGAAGCCGACATCCGGCTCGCGCAGGTGCGGGCGGACATCGTCCGCGCGGAGCAGTCGCTCACCACGATCGAGAACCCGTGCGCGGGTGACCTCGTCGTCGCGAGCGCACACGTCGAGTCGTGCCGGCGTGCGGAGCGCACCGCGATCGCCAAGCGAAACGAGCTCGCCGCGCACGAGGCGCGCGCCCGGACCGCCGTGAACGATGCGCGCATCCGCGTGCGACAGGTCGAGCTCTGGCGCGACCAAGTTGGGGCGCGCGCGGAGACCGCGCGCGAGGTCGAGGAGCGCAAGCTCCACGACGCGTTGGCCGCGCGCGGCTCGAGAGAGGGGACGCGATGAACGCCGGAGGCGGCGCGCTCGCGCTCGGGAGCAGCGGTGCGGCGGAGCTCGTCGGCGCGAAGGTCGCCGCCGACGGTGCGCCGGCGGACGGCGGCGCGGCTCCGACGGCGGAGCGGAGCGATGGCAAAGAGACGAAGGACGCGTTCGCCGCGTTGCTCGCGCGCGCCGAGGGCGCGCTCGTGGTGCCGACGGGCGCAGCCGGTGCGACGGAGAGCGGCGCTGCGAAGACGGGGAGCGGCGCGAAGACGCGCGCCGGCGCGGACGAGGCGGGGGACGAGGGCGCGCGGGAGGACGATCCCGAGCACGCGGGAGCGGGAGCACCTGTCGCTGCGGTCGTGAACGTCGTGGCGTCGATGCCGATCGCGTTGCCCAGGTTCGACGGCCTCGGCGGCTTCGAGCAGCTCGGAGCATCCGCGTCCGCATCCGCATCCGCATCCGCGTCCGCATCCGCATCCGCATCCCCATCCGCATCCGCACCCGCGTTCGGATTCGCGTCCGCTTCGGTGCTCGCTCCTCCCGTCGCCGAGAGCTCGATGGAGGGTGCCGCGCCTCGCGCGTTCGCTCCGCCTCCCAGCGCGCGAGGGTCTTCGCCCGCGGCGAGCCCGGAGGCGGGCGCTCCGCTCCGCGTCGAGCTCGTCCCCGGATTGACGTTCCGCGCGGCGCCCGATGCGCCTCCGCCGGTGGCGCCGCCCGCGGTCGCGGCGCCGAGCGCGCCGAACGCTGCCCCTTCGATGCTCGTCTTCGCGCGCGCGATCGAGGGAGCCGCGCTGTCGCGACCGGCGAAGGCGGGTCCTGCTTCGGTGACCCCGACCAAGGCGGCGAAGCTCCCCGCGCCGAGCACGACGCTCGGCGACGATGCGCCGCGCTCGCGCGTGGCCGACGCCGAAGCGCCTCGACCGACGCCGGAGGAACCTCGCTCGCCTGCCGCGCGCGGGCCGCGCGCTGCTCCCGCGCTCCACGAGCCGCGCGATGCGAGCGCCGCGCGTGATGCCGCACCCGCGCGCGATGGCGCAGCGGCGCCCTCCGACGACGACACGCGGCTCGCCAGCGCGCCGCTCGAGACCCCCGGTGCCTCCGAGCCGCGAACGAGCTCCCGCGACGGCGCCGCTGTGCTCGCGCCCGCTCCGCTCACGATGACTGCGCCGACGGCCGCGTCGCGCGGGACTGCGCATGCCGCACCCGCGCTCGCCGTCAGCGAACAGCACGCGCACCGTCAAGCGATGGTCGACCGCAGCGTCAACCAGGTGGCGCTCCGCGGCGCAGTGGAAGGCTCGTTGACGAGCGACCTCGGGACGGTCCGTGTCGCCGCGCGCGAGAACGACGGCGGCATCTCGATCGCCGTCCACGCCGCGCGACCGGAAGCCGAAGCGCAGCTCCGCGTCGAGCAGAGCGCGCTCGTTCGCCACGTCGAAGCGGCCCACGTGAAGGTCGACGATCTCGCGATCCGCAGCGACGATCGGCTCGCATCGCTCGATCCGCGCACGACGGGCGGAGGCGCTGGCGGCAGCAACGGCGGCCGCACGCCGGAGCGCGACCGTGACGAGACTCCGAGCGTCGACGTCGACGCGAGCACGCCTTCCCAGCCCAGCCGTGGTCGGGTCCGATTCGTGCTTTGACGATCGGTATGCCGATCACCGACGTCACCAACTCCTCCTCGACGACCGACACGGGAGCAACGACTCCCGCCGCGCCGAAGAGCAACCTCGACAAGGACGCGTTCCTCAAGCTCCTCGTGGCCCAGATCTCGCATCAGGACCCGTTGAAGCCGATGGATGGCACCGAGTTCGTGTCGCAGCTCTCTCAATTCTCGGTCGTCGAGCAGGCGATCGCGCAGTCGCAGAAGCTCGACATGCTCTCCACCCAGCTCTCGGGCATCGCGAACAACAACGCGACCGGGCTCGTCGGCAAAACCGTGACGGTCCGCGGCAGCGGATTGGCGTACGACGGCGTCACGGCGACGTCGGCGAGCGTCAACCTCGACGGTCCCTCGCAGAAGACCACCGTCACCATCCGCGACTCCGACGGCAACGCCGTCCGCACGATGGAGCTCGGTCCCCGGCCCGCCGGCGCGCTTCCCGTCACCTGGGACGGGCGCGACGGCAACGGCAATCAGGTGCCGAAGGGCAACTACACGCTCGACGTCGCCGCCGTCGACGGCAAGGGCAACGCCGTCACCGTCACGAAGGACGTCAGCGGCCTCGTCCAGAGCGTCTCGTTCGACAAGGGCTACCCGGAGCTGCACCTCTCGAACGGTGTCTCGTGCCCGATCTCGGACCTCGTGAGCGTGGCCCAGAACGTGAATCCCAGCCCGTGAGGGCGACGTTGTCTCGAAAGAAGAAGGAGCAATTCCGATGTCGATTCTAGGTGCGATGAACGCAGGTACGAGCGGCCTCAATGCCGAGGGCGAAGCGCTCGGCGTGGTCGGTGACAACGTCGCCAACACCAACACGGTCGGCTTCAAGCAGTCGCGCTCGACCTTCGAGAACGTCCTGGGCGGCGCGATGGGCTCGAACGCCGCCGGCGGTGGCGTACGGATGGGCCGGGTCCAGCAGATCTTCGCACAGGGCACGATGCTGAACACCGGCCAGCCGACGGACATCGCGCTCTCGGGCGACGGCTTCTTCGTCGTGAACGGCACCGTCGACGGCGTCGTCGGCAACTTCTACTCGCGCGCCGGTCAGATGACGCTCCGCAACGACGGAACGCTCGTGAACCCGCAGGGGCTCGCGCTCCAAGGGTACTCGGCGCTCCCCGGCGGCGGCTTCGCCTCGTCGCTCGGCGACGTCAAGCTCCCGACCGGCGAGCTCAGCCCGCGTGCGTCGACCAAGATGACGGTCGCGGCGAACATCGACGCGACGTCGGCCACGCCGCTCCTCGCCTGGAACGCGCAGAGCCCGTCTACCACGTCGAACTTCTCGACGAGCATGAAGGTGTACGACTCGCTCGGGAACGCCCACAACGTGGACGTCTACTTCCGCAAGACCGGCGCGAACGCCTGGGAGTATCACGCGCTCGCGAACGGCTCCGAGGTCAACGGCGGTATCCCCGGCCAGAACTTCGAGTTCGGCTCCGGCACCCTCAGCTTCACCAACACCGGCGCGCTCCAGGCCCAGACGAACGCGGGCGGTACGGTCAGCTTCAACGGCGCCGCCCCCAACCAGGCGATTGCCTTCGATTTCGGGACCTCGATCGCGAACGGCGGCACCGGCCTCGACGGCGTCACGCAGTTCGGCTCCCCGAGCAACGTGTCGGCCCAGAAGCAGGACGGCTACGCCTCGGGCGCGCTCTCGTCGGTCAAGATCGACGGCAACGGCGTCGTCCAAGGCGTCTACACCAACGGCCAGACCCTCGACGTCTCGAAGATCGCAGTCGCGAAGTTCGTGTCGAACGACGGCCTCGGCAAGGCCGGCCACAACCTCTGGATGCAGACGCGCGACTCCGGCGAGCCCGCGATCGGCGCCGCCGGCGCCGGTGGCCGCGGTGCGGTGGTCTCGGGCGCGCTCGAGCAGTCGAACGTCGACATCTCCCAGCAGTTCGTCGACATGATCGCGCACCAGCGCTCGTTCCAGGCGAACTCCAAGACGATCACGACGGCCGACGAGATGCTCCAGGAGCTCGTCAACCTCAAGCGGTGATGCCATGAGCGACGAAGAGAAAAAGCCAGCGTCCGACGCCAAGGCCGGCACCGCTCCACCGGCGGCGCCCGCGAAGGGCGGCGTCAACCCCATCCTCCTCCTCGTGGTCGTCTTGGCCGCCGGCGGAGCCGCCTTCGGCGGCGCGAAATTCGCCGTCGCCAAGGCGCAAGGCCCCCACGACGAGAAAGAGGTCGTGCGTCACGCGGAGAAGCCTCCGGGCCCGACGCTCACGCTCGAGCCGTTCCTCGTCACCGTGCTCGACGCCAGCAAAAAGCAGCACCCGATGAAGGTGACGCTCGCGGTCGAGTTCGATCACACCCATCACGCCGAGTCGCTCAAGGACGAGACGCCCCGCGTCCGTGACGCGTGCCTGCGCTACCTGCGCACCGTCACCTACGAGGAGGCCGTCGATCCCGAGAAGAGCAACAAGATGCGCGAGGACCTGGTCGAAGCCCTCGACAAGGTCGGCGTGTACGACGTCGAGCACGTCCTCATCACCGACTACGTCGTGCAGTGATGGCGACCGACGCGCTCCTCAAGGTCTCGACCCGCGGCGCCGTCACGCGGCGCGGCGCCGATCTCCTCGACGCCGACGCAGCGGCGATCTCGACCGCGATCAAGCGCGCGCTCCCGTTCCTCACGCGAAAGGGCGTCCCGATCCTCCCCAAGGCGACGTTCGCGGGGACGGTGGGCGAGCTGGAGGAGCTCCAGATCCTGCCCGGCGTCGACCTCACCTTCGGCGACGCCGTGACGGGCCACGTCGCGCTCGATCGCAACGCCGCCGAGCGCCTGATCGACGGCGTGCTCGGCGGGAACGGGCAGCCCCCGGCCGACCGACCGCCCGTCCTCTCCCCCGCCCAGACCGCGCTCTCCTCACGGCTGACCCAGACCGTCGCGCGCTGCATGGCGGAGCGGCTCCAATCGCGCTTCCAGACGCGCGTCAGCGTCGCCGCGACCACGTCGGCGATGCCCTCCGACGGCGTGTTCTTCCTGTGCTTCTTCGAGATTGGCGAGGGAAGCGACGTCGGCACGATCGTGCTCGCCGTCCCGCGCAGCGTCGCTGCCGCGCCCGAGAGCGCGAAGCGAGAGCGCTTCGCGAAGCCGGAGCCTGCGGTCGTGCATGCGGTCAGCGAGGTCGAGGTCAGCGTCGCGGTGAAGCTCGGCACGGTCGCTGTCTCGCTCGCGCGGCTGGCGCGGCTCGCGCCCGGCGAGGTGCTCATGACCGAGGTGCCCGTCGCGGGTGCCGTCACGGTTCAGGTGGACGAGAAGCCGCTCTTCAGCGGGCACCCGACGGCAGTCGCAGGGCGGATGGCAGTGAAGCTCGAGCACAAGCTCGACGGCTGAAGCGTATGCGGACGCCAGAACGCTGAGCTTGCCGTGGCGGCGGGATCTGGTACTCGGGGTCGATGGGTCGGGCTCGACGCCGGAATCCCCACACGATGGCGCCGAGGCGTCGAGACTCGAAGCACGTCTTCGAGGCGATCGTTGCAGCAGCGACGCAGATCCTCGGTGAGGACGGCATGGCGTCGTTCACGACCAACCACATCGCCGAGCGCGCGGGCGTCGGCATTGCGTCCGTCTATCGTTACTTCAGCGACAAGCGGGCGATCATCGTCGAGATCGATCGCCGCAACCGGCACGCCAATGCCGAGAAGACGGTTGCGGCCTTCGCCCGATTCAGTGACGACCTCCGCGAAGGAGTCCGGGAGGCGTTGCGCAGCTTCCTGGAGGCGAAGGGGCCGCGCGCGAAGGTGAGGCGGACGCTGATGTCGGAGGTGCCGCTATCGTGGGTGGCCGCGAACGCCACCGAGCAGTTCGAGCGGCAGATGGCAGCGGCGGCGGCGATGGTCCACCGCAATCACCCCGAGCTTCCCCGCGAGCTGGTCCGGCTGCGCCTCCACGTCGCGTTCCATGCAGTCGCGGGCGTGGCGATTGGGGCGATCGTTTTTCCGCTCGAGGGCGTGGAGGTCGACGCTACGTTGCGAGAGGTCGAGCGCCTCGTGATGGCGATCGTGCTCGGGGATCCATGACGGGCTCGCGGCGAGCTCACTGTTGGACCCACCAATGGCGCTGGGTGTAGGGCGGCTTGACCACGAGGAACTCGGTCTTGCCGGCGTTGGTGATGAAGAGCTTCCAATTGCCCACGGGTGCGACGGCTGAGCCGCACGTCACCGTCACGGTCATCTCCGTGCCGGAGGACGACAACGTTGCGTCGTAGTACCGCTCCGAGACGACACCGTCGACCGTGACCCGCTCCTTCATCGCGTAGTGGTCGGTGGTCCCTTGCCGGGCGATTTGCAGGGACCCCGACGCCACGACGGGGGAGAAGGCACTGCAGTTGTTGAAGCTCCTGAGGTACTTGAGGGTGTAGAAGCCGTCGGGGATCGCGCCAGCTTGGTAGTTGGGGCTGCCGTCGACGCAGTCCGTGAGGATGGCCGCTCCGGACGCGTCGGCGATCGGGCAACTGCCTGCATCCAGCACATCCGCGCGAACATCGCCCGCGTCGGTCACGTCGGACGAGGCGTCGATGCTGGTGTCCGCGCTCGTGTCCGGAGCCGCGACGTCGACGGGCCCGCCATCGGTGACGTCAGCGAATGCATCAGCTCCACACGCGCTCGAGAGGAGGAGCGTTCCCAGGATGGCCACCCTCATTCTCGGAAATATATGGGCGGGTCGCCGATCGCCCTACTCCGCTTCGAAGCTCGGATAACCTCTCGTTGTCGTTCATCAATCCGACGGAGTCCTCAGACGCACTCCGCCGGCAACGTCCGCCGAGACGAGCGGCGGAGTCTCCTGACGAGTCACGAAAGCTCCGGCATGGACGCTGCATCGTCTTCGAGACCATGAGCGCTGACGACACCTCGAGCCACGACTCTCCCCCCTCCCCCGAGGCGTTCGCATTCGTCCGCGACGTCGAGGTGGAGCTCACGATCGAAATTGGACGCCGCAAGATGCGGATTGCCGACGTCCTGCGCCTCGCACCCGGCCAAACGCTGGAGCTCTTCAAGGCCGCAGGCGAGCCGATCGACCTCTACATCAACGGCCGTTTGCTCGGCCGCGGAGAGGCCATCGTCGTGGGCGAGCGCTACGGCGTTCGCATCACCGAAGTCGTCAATCACGGGGGTGGCCAATGAGCTCGCTCCGCGCCAGTTTGACGGCCGCCGTCATCGCGTTGACGCTCTCCGCGAGCGCCGCTGCCCAGCAGCCCGCCGCGACAGACCCCGTTCCGCCCCCCGCCTCCGCGGCTCCCGCCGCCGCGGCTCCCGCCGCGAGCGCGCCCAACACGTCCGTCCCAGGGACTGGGACGCCTCTTCACCTCCGCTCGTCGGGGGGAAGCGCGTCCGAAGCGCCGAGCCCCACCGGCTCGCTCTGGAAGCTCGGCGCCATCTCCGCCATCATCGCGGCTGCCGCGTGGTACCTGCGGAAGAAGCGCGGCGCCCTCGGCGCGAACGCGGCGCCGCCGAAGACGATTCAAGTGCTCAGCCGCGCCTCCGTCGGCGTGCGCACCGAGCTCGTCGTCGTCGAGGTCGATGGCATGACGCTGCTGCTCGGCGTGACCCCGTCCGCGGTCTCGCGCCTCGCCGTCCTCGGCACGGACGCACCGGCCGTGTCCAAGGACGAGGCGACCGAAGCGACCGAAGAGAACACCGACGCCGACGACTCGGCCGAGTCGTCCAAAGACGGAATGGTCGGCGTCGAGCGCCTCCGTGACGCCCTCGGCGGCACCGAGCGCTTCGCGCGCCTCCTCGAGGGCGTGAAGAAGTCCTCGCCCGCGCCGCGCCTCGTCGTGAAGGGCGAGCCGATGCCGGTCGAGCCCCAGGCTCGCGGGCTGCTCGCGCTGAGGAAGCGATGAACCCGTCCGCCCCGGACGTGCTCCACACGCCGGGACTCTCGCCGCAGCTCCAGATCCTGGCGCTGCTCACGCTGCTGTCGCTGCTGCCCGCCATCGTCCTCACGATGACGAGCTTCACCCGCATCGCGATCGTGCTCGGCTTCGTCCGCCAGGGGATCGGCACGCAGCAGACCCCGCCGAACCAGGTCATCGTCGGCCTGGCGATGTTCCTCAGCATCTTCGTCATGTCCCCAGTCGTCTCGTCGGTCATCGACGACGCCTACCGCCCCTACAGCGCCGGGAAGATCACGGAGGAGGTCGCGCTCGCGCGCGCGTCCGCGCCCATCCGCTCGTTCATGCTTCGCCAGACGCGCGAAGAGGACCTGCGCCTCTTCTACGACGCCACGCAGGAGCCGCTCCCCACGGTCGAGGAAGACGTCCCGCTCCGAATCGCCGTCCCGGCCTTCGTCGTGAGCGAGCTCACGACCGCCTTCCAGATGGGAGTCCTGGTCCTGCTCCCGTTCCTCGTCATCGACCTCGCGGTCTCTTCGATCCTCATGTCGATGGGCATGATGATGGTGCCGCCCGCGAGCATCAGCTTGCCGCTGAAATTGCTGCTCTTCGTCGCCGTCGACGGGTGGAACCTCATCGTCGGCTCACTCCTCACGAGCTTCGGATGAGCACCCAAGCCTGCCTCGAGCTCCTCATGACGATGCTGACGGTGACGCTCATCATCGTCGCTCCGCTCCTCGCCGCGTCGCTCGTCGCCGGCGTGGTCATCGGCATCATCCAAACGGCCACCCAGGTCAACGAGCCCAGCCTCAGCTATGCGGTGAAGGTCGGGTGCGTGGTCGTCGTCCTCCTCGCCATCGGCAGCATGCTGGCCGAGAAGGCCACCACCTATGCCCGGTCGAGCTTCACCTCGATCGGCGACGTCGTCCACCAACGCTGAAGGCGGGACACGTGAAGACCGCGATCGACATCATCTCGGAGAGCGGCGCCATGACGGCGCTCGCGACCTGCCGCATCGGCGGCTTCGTCGCGATCTCGCCCTTCCCGGGAAGCTGGGTGTCGGTCACGCAGCGGGTCGGGCTCGTGGTCGTGCTCTCGGGTCTCGTGGCGATGACGTTTCCCCAACCCGACCTCGGCTTCGACGAGCGACTCATCCTCGCGGTCCCGACGGAGATCGTCTGCGGGCTCATGCTCGGCGGGCTCTTCCGGCTGAGCATGATGGCCGTCGACGTCCTCGGCGGCGCGTTCTCCCAGGCGACCGGCCTCGGCGTCGCGAGCGTCCTGAACCCCGCGACCGACGCGCAGGACACGACCACGGGACGCATCGTGAGCCTGCTCGGAACGATGATCGCGCTCTCCGTCTCGGCCCACCGCGTCGCGCTCGGCTACCTCCTCGCCTCCTATCGCACCCTCCCCGCCGGCTCGCCGCTCGCGCTGGACGCCGCAGCGCCGACGCTCGTCGCGACCTTCGAGTCGTCGTTCGCGTTCGGGCTCCGCCTCTCGATGCCGCTCCTCGGCTGCGCGCTCGCCGCGCAGCTCCTCCTCGCGATCGTCGCCCGCGTCGCCCCCGCGATGCAGATCTTCAACACGGGCATGACGGTGATGGTCTTCGCCGGGCTCGCTACCTTCATCGCGAGCTCGGGTGACGTCACGACGGCGCTCGCCGGAGACTTCGGCGAGCTCGGCAGCCGCTTCGACGCGCTGCTCGGGGCGCTCGGCTCCCACGCCGAGGCTTCCGGGCCATGAGCGACGAAGAGAAGACCCACGAAGCAACCCCACACAAGCGCGACGAAGCGCGGAAGCAGGGCCGCTTCGCACGCGCGCGCGACGCGGGCACCGTCGCGACGATCGGGGCGTGCCTGGGCGCGCTCATGGCGAGCCGCGAGGCGATGCTCCAGGCCGTCCACGCGCTCTTCACGACGACGCTCGGCGACCTGAACGCGCTGTCGGGCGGCGGGGGCTCCCTCGTCTTCCAACGCGCCGGGCTCGCCCTGTTCGCGCTGGCCGGGCCGCCCGCCGTCGCCGCCGCGATCGCGGGGACCGTCGCGGGCTTCGCCCAGGCCGGGATGCACCTCCACCTCGAGCTGGCGTCGTTCAAGACCGATCGCCTCGACCCGATGCCGCGGCTGAGCCAGCTCTTCCAGCTCCGCCATGGCGGACTGGAAGTCGTGATGGCGCTGCTCCGCGTCGGCGTCGTCGGCGGCGTCGCCTATCGCGCGCTCCGCGGCGAGCTGCCGGTCCTGCTCCGGCTCGGCGCCGAGCCGCTCGACGCCGCCGCCGGCGACTTGACGTCGATCGTCACGCGCGTGACGGCGTTCGTGCTCCTGTCCATGCTCGTGCTCGCCGTCGTCGACTACTTCCAGAGCCGCTTCACGCTCGAGCGCGACCTCCGGATGTCCCACAAGGAGATCATGGATGAGACGAAGCAGCAGGACGGCGATCCCAAGCAGCGCGCGAAGATGCGCTCGAAGGCACGCGCGCTCGCGCGCAAGCGCTCGCTCGTCAAGGTGAAGGAAGCTGCCGTCGTCATCACGAACCCCACCCACGTCTCGGTCGCGCTCCGCTACAAAGACACGGATCCCGCGCCGATCGTCGTCGCCAAGGGCCACGACGAGCTCGCGCTGAAGATCCGCGCCGAGGCTCGGAAGCACGGCGTCCCCATCCTCGAGAATCGCCGCCTCGCGCGCGCTCTCGACGCGGAGGTCCCGCTCGGCCACCCCGTCCCCGGCGCCCACTTCGTCGCCGTCGCGCGCGTCCTCGCGTTCGTGTTCCACCTCAAGCGGAGCCGCGGCACGAGTCCTGCGTAGTGCTCTCGCGTGAGCACCCAAACCGCGGCACGGTCGAGCCGGACCGACATCTTCGTTCCCCTCGGCGTCATCGGCATCGTCCTGATGATGGTGCTGCCGCTCCCGCCGCGGCTCCTCGACGTGCTGCTCGCGTTCTCGGTCGCGCTCTCGATCGGGATCTTCCTGACCGCGCTCTTCATCGAAGAGGCGCTCGAGTTCAGCGCGTTCCCCGCCCTCGTCCTCGTCGCGACGCTGCTCCGGCTGAGCCTCAACGTCGCCACGACGCGCCTCATCCTGCTGCATGGCGGTGAAGGTCAGGGCGCCGCCGGGAGCGTCGTCGAAGCGTTCGGTCGCTTCGTCGTCGAGGGGAGCATCCTCGTCGGCCTCGTCGTCTTCCTCATCCTCACCGTCATCAACTTCGTCGTCGTCACGAAGGGCGCCGGCCGCGTCGCAGAGGTCGCCGCGCGCTTCACCCTCGACGCGATGCCGGGCAAGCAGATGGCGATCGACGCCGATCTCGGCTCCGGCGCGATCTCCGCCGAAGAAGCCCGCACGCGCCGCCGCAAGCTCGAGCGCGAAGCCGACTTCTTCGGCGCGATGGACGGCTCGAGCAAGTTCGTCCAAGGCGATGCGATCGCAGGCCTCCTCATCACCGCGATCAACCTCATCGGTGGCCTCATCCTCGGCGTCTCGCGCGGGATGGACCTCGCCCAAGCCGGCGAGACCTTCTCCGTCCTCAGCGTCGGCGACGCGCTCGTCTCGCAGATCCCGTCACTTCTGATCTCCGCCGCCTCGGGCATCGTCGTCACGCGCAGCGCGACCGGTGAGCCGCTCGGGCGCGCGCTCGGCACGCAGCTCCTCGGCCGCAAGAGCTCGGTCATGGTCACGGCGGGCATCCTGACCGCGCTCGCCGCGGTCCCGGGCCTGCCGGCGCTCCCGTTCCTCGCGCTCGGCGGCGTCCTCTTCGTCGTCGGCCGCCGCATCCCGAAGGAAGCCGAGGCGTCCGCCGGTAACGCCTCGACGCCGGGCGCGGCCGACCCCGCGCCGGGCGAGAAGAAGAAGCCGAAGACCGCGGCCGAAGAGATCGAAGCCGCGCTCGCGGTCGACCTCCTGTCGCTCGAGGTCGGCTACGAGCTCGTCAACATCGTCGACGTCCACGGCGGAAACCTGCTCGAGCGCGTGCGCGCCATTCGGCAGCAGCTGGCGCGCGAGCTCGGCATCGTCGTCCCGCCGATCCACGTGTGCGACAACCTCGAGCTACCGCCGGGCGCCTACCGCGTGCTCCTCTCCGGCAACCCGGTCGGCGCCGGCTCGTGCAAGAACGGTCGCCTCCTCGCCATCGCGCCCTCCGGCCCGGTCCCCGAGATCCCCGGCGAGCCCACGGTCGAGCCGACGTTCGGCATGCCCGCGCTCTGGATCGATCCGCGCGATCGCGAGACGGCCGAGGCGCTCGGCTACGCAGTCGTCGATCACGCCTCCGTCATCACGACGCACTTGGGCGAGCTCCTCCGTGGCTCCGCGCACAAGCTCGTCGGGCGTCAGGAGCTCCAGTACCTCGTCGATCTCGTCGCGAAGTCGGCGCCCAAGGTCGTCGACGACCTCATCCCGCAAGTGCTCCAGCTCGGCGACGTGTTGCGCGTGGCGAAGAACCTCCTCCGCGAGGGCATCTCGATCCGCGATCTGCGCTCGATCATGGAAGCGCTCGCCGACATCGCCACGCAGACGAAGGACACGGAACAGCTGACCGAGCTCCTCCGTGAGCGGTTGGCGTCCCAGATCACCTCCCGCCATCAAGCCGCTGACGGCAGCGTCGCCGCGTTGACGCTTTCGCCACGCGTGGAGGAGACGCTTCGCCAATCTCTCCGCGAGATCGCGTCCGGCACGGGGGGTGCATTGTCTCCTGACTTGTTGCGAGGCCTCGCCGCCTCCGCAGAGAAGGCATTCGCGAAGTTCATGGCCATCGGCAGCTCTCCCGTCCTCGTCACCTCGCCCGACCTCCGCCGCTACGTGCGCGCGATCTTCGAGCGAAAGCTCCCGCAGCTCCCCGTCATCTCGTTCCGCGAGATCGAGCCCAACGTCTCGGTGCGGATCGTCGAAACCATCGCCCCCGAATCCTCTGGAGGTAAGTCGTGAACGATCAAACCGATAAGCGCCCGCAGTCGAAACCGTTCGCCGCCGCCGCCTACGTGACGGCAAGCGAACCGCCGCCGCGCCCCCGCAACGAGGACGTCGCCGTCCTCCGCGGCGAGGTCAAGACGGAGCTCCGTGCGCTCCGCAACGCCCTGACCGCGGCGACGACGACGTCCGACGTCGCCGCGCAGATCGAGGACCTTCGCGACCTGCTCGAGGCGATCGTCGCCCGACGCCGCGGGGGCCGCGCGAACGTCTTCACCAACGCGCTCACGCGCGCCGGGATCGAAGGCGAGGCGCTCCGCAAGATCACCACGTCCCTCGGCAAGACGAAGAAGGACGCCCCCGACGCGAGCGTCGCGTTCCGCAACGCGCTGGCGAGCTCCTTCCGCGTCGCGGACGGACCGCTGATGAAGAGCGGCCGCGCCATCATCGGCCTCGTCGGCCCGAGCGGCGTCGGGAAGACGACGACGAGCGCCAAGCTCGCCGCGAACGCGATCCAGATGGGCCTCACGGTCCAGCTCGTCGCCTGCGACACCTTCCGCGTCGGCGCGACCTTCCAGCTCCAGCGCTACGCCGACCTGATGGGCGCCGACTTCGCGACCGCCTCGTCCGGCGACGACCTCGACAAGGTCATGGCGGCGACGAAGGCCGACGTCGTGATCGTCGACACGTCGGGCAACCCGACGGAGTCGAACGGCATCGCGCGCTGGCTCCGGACGAAGGAGATCGCCGGCCGTCGCCGCAACGTCCTCCTCTGCGTCCCGGCAGCGCTCCGCGCGGCCGACGCGCAGCGGCTCGCGACCGTGTTCGGCAACGCGCAGCCCACCGAGATCTGCATCACCAAGATCGACGAGACGAACGCCCCGGGCGGCATCGTCCACGCGGCGCGCGCGCTCCGCCTCCCGATCTCGATCGTCTGCAACGGCCCGCGGGTCCCCGAGGACATCGCCCAGGCCACCACCGATGGGCTCGTCGACGCGCTCATCCGCGCCGCCGGCGAGACCGGCAAGCGGAGGGCCGCATGAGCTCCGCGCTGGAGACCGAGCTCGAAACGGCGGGCGCACGACCGCCGCTCACGCGCCAGGAGTACGAGAAGTACCTGCCGATGGTGAAGCGGATCGCGATGCGCGTCGCGCGGCGCGTGCCCGCTCACGTCACCGTCCAGGATCTCGTCAACTGCGGGTGGGTCGGGCTCCTCCAGGCGCACAAGCGGGCGCGGGTCGGGATGCCCGACGACGAGTTCGCTGCCTACGCATCGCACCGCGTGCGCGGTGCGATCCTCGACTACCTCCGCCAGGCCGACCCGATGGCGCGAAGCCATCGCGCCACGTCGCGCAAGATCGCGGAGACCGTGCGTTCGTTGAGCCAGAAGCTCGGGCGCTCGCCCGAGGAGAACGAGGTCGCCGATGCCCTCGGGATCGGGCTCGAGGACTACCGCGAAGCCCTGCAGCGCGTCGCCGAAGCCGGCATGGCCCGGCTCGAGGTCGTCGACTTCGACGCGGTCGCGAGCGACGACGTCCTCGCCGACGAGCAGCTCGACAAGACGCAGATCGTCGACGCCGTGACCCAGTGCATCGACCGCCTGCCCGAGCGCCTCCGCCTCGTGCTCGGCCTGTACTACCAGGAAGGCTGCACTCTACAACAAATTGGCAAGGTCCTCGGCGTCACCGAAGGCCGCGCCTGCCAGCTCCACTCGCAGGCGATGCACGAGATTCGCGCGATGATGGGGAGGCCCTGATGTCCAGCCGCGGCGTCTACGTCGCTCTCTCGGGAGCGCTCGCTCAGCAGCAAGCCCTCGACGTGACGGCGAACAACCTCGCCAACGCGCAGACCGAGGGCTACGTGAAGTCGCGGGTGGTGTTCCGCGAGGTGCTCGCGCGCGCGGGCGCGTCCGAGCGCTACGTCACGTCGTCGGAGACGGTGCTCGACACCGCGCCGGGCTCCCTCCGCACCACCGGGCGCCCGCTCGACGCCGCGCTCCCGGCCGGCACGTTCGCGGCGGTGAGCGGCGGCCCCAACGCCGCGCCCGATGCCGAGCGCTACGTGCGCTCGCTCTCGCTGACCGTCACGCCCGACGGGCAGCTCAAGACGGCGAGCGGCGACGTCCTCGTCGGCGAGAACGGCGCCCCGCTCCGCGTCGACCCGACGAAGGAGACCACGCTCGCGCGCAACGGACAGATCTTCCAGGGCGGCGAGGCCGTCGGCAAGCTGAAGCTCGTCACCTTCGCCAAGCCCGAGCGACTGACCCACGAAGGCGGCGGGCGGCTCGCGGCCACGGCTCAGTCCGGGCAGCCGACCACCACCGACGCGAACCTCGAGGTCGGCACGCTGGAGGACTCCAACGCCAGCACGACCGAAGCGATGACCGCCATCGTCTCCGCGAGCCGCGCCTTCGAGGCGTTCGAGCGCGCGATCCAGACCTTCCACGACGAAGATCGCCGGCTCGTCACGACGGTACCCGGCACGGGCGGCGGCTGATGGGCGGCGTCGCGGCGGTCTCGAGCTCGGTTCGCTACGTCGAGCCCGATCGGACGCCCGTCACGTCGACGGCGATCCGCGACGCGCTCGCCCGCGCGTGGACGCGCGCCACGGGAGCCGCACCTTCGACCGGAATCCTCGACGCGATCACGGCGCAGGCGAACCTGGAGACCGGCCGCGGGACCTCGATGGTCCAGTACAACTTCGGCGGCATCAAGGGCGTGGGGCCCACTGGGCTGTCCACGCGTGCGAGCACGATCGAAGTCGAAGGCGGCAAGACCAAGCACATCGTGGACGGGTTCCGCGCGTACGGCTCGCTCGACGAAGGCGCGTTCGACTACGTGCGCCTCGTGCGAGGCCAGTTCGGGGCCGCGCTCGCGCGCGCGGACGCGGGAGACCTCGACGGCTTCGCGCACGAGCTCAAGGTCGCGCACTACTACACGGCCGACGAGAAGGACTACGCGAAGCTCCTCCACGCGCTGACGGGGACGCCGGCTTCCTCTTCACGTCCCGAGGGCACGGCCGGCCCGACGTCCGCGAGCGCGACGGAGGGCTCGCTCGTGAGCGCGGCCGCGCCGACCCCCGCGTCGAGCTTCGCCCGCGCGAACGACGTCATCCGCATGCTCGATTCCATCCGCGGCTCGATGATGCGCATCGCCGCCCCGGCCGACGGCGACGACGGCTGAGCTTCTCTCAGCGCAGCGTCCCCGCGAGCTTCTCCGCCTCCGCCGCGAGCCGCCCGAGCTCCTGGCTCCCGAGCGCGAGCCGCTCCGCCGCACGCAGCGTCGGCGGCGTCGGGTCCGCGAGCGCGCTGTATCCGATCTTGGTGGCGAGCGCCTCGGCGAGCGCGATGCACGCGACGACCGAGCTCTCGGCGGCGGCCGACGGAGCGTGGTGCGTGCCGATCACTGCGCCGACCTCCGCCGGGAGCTTCCAGAGCCCGCAGAGGAGCGCGCCGAGGCCATCGTGGACCTCGAAGACGGCCGGCCACAGCGCCTCGGAACCCGGGATCGGGCGCCCGCGCGCCCGCTCGGCCAGCACGATGATCGCCATCGCCGCGCCGACGTCGTGCATCAGCGCTGCGAGGAACACGTGCTCCGCATCCACTCCCGCCGCGCGCGCGACGAGGTGCGAGATGTGCGCCGTCGCGGCCGAGTGAAGCCGCAAGCGCTCCATCGGCGCCTCGAAGCCGGGCGCGCGGAAGACCTTCGCCGCCATCGACGCCTCGAGGAAGAGATCGCCCACCGCGCGGAAGCCCAGCCGTACGACGGCTTCGCGGAGCGTCCGAATGGCGATCCCGCCGGAGTAGAACGCCGTCTGCGCGCGGCGCAGGACCATCGACGCAATCGTCGGGTCCGTCTCGATCACACGGACGAGCTCGGGCGCGCCGATCTCTGCCCGGCGCGACATGGCGTGGAGATCGAGCGCGACCTTGGGGAGCAGCGGCGGCTTGTACTCGGGCGCCGCGCAGGTGCTCCGCACGAGCTCCGCCAGCGCGAGCGGATCGTTCGGGTCGACGTCCAGCGCAACCGTTCCGCGACCGTAACCGACGTGGCGAGCGTCCATCGACCGATCGAACGGCGACCGCGCGTTCGGCTTGAGCGCGACCATTGGCCGACGTCTTGCAATTCCTCTCGCCGATGACTGCCAACGCTCCGCCGATGCACACCGCGTTTCGCTACATGACGCGCTTCCAATGCAGCGGAAGTGCTTGCGGCGACTCGTGTTGTAGCGGCGGCTGGGAGATCCACGTCGATCAGCCGCACTACAAGAAGATGCGCGACGCGATGGAGAGCGACCCGACGACGCGACGGGAATTTGACGAGAGCGTCCGGCGCGTCAAAGACTCGACGCGCTCGCGCGCCAAGTTCGCCCTCCACGTCTTGAACGAGCGCGGCGCGTGCAAGCTCCTCCGTGACGACGGGCTCTGCAGCATCCACGCGCGTTGGGGCGAGAGCCACCTGTCGGACACGTGCGCGGTCTACCCGCGCGTCGTGTCGCGCTCGGGCACGCGGCTCGAGCTCGGCGGGAGCCTCAGCTGCCCCGAGGTCGCCCGCGAGGTGCTCCTCCACGACGACGCGATGGAGCTCGTCGCAGTCCCCGCTGCGACCTTCGCCCGCCCGATCGTGCTCCAGGAGCTGGGGGACCATCCGCCGGCGCCGTACGCGCACTTCCACGACGAGCTCAAGAACCTGATCGTGGACCTGCTCGGTGATGCGCGCTTCCCGCTCCGCTCGAGGCTCGGGTTCGTCGCGTGGTTCGCGAACCGCGTGGGCGGGTTCCTCGACGCAAACTCGAAGACGCTGGACCAAGCGCGGCTCGGCACCGAGATCGAGATCGTCCTCGACCCGAGCCTCCGCGCCGAGCTCCACCAGCGCTTCTCCGCCGTGAGCACCGACCCGAGCTTCGGCGCTCGCATCGCGGTGGCGCTCCTCGCCGCGCGGACACGCAACGGCGGGGCCGACGGGCTCCGCCGCCTCCTCGACGGCGCGCTCGCGACCTACGTCGGCGGCGGCGAGCACGACGCGGCGATGGCGGCGAAGGGCTACGCAGCTGCGCGCGAGCGGCTCGCGCCCGACGCGGAGTGGATCGACGGGATCCTCGCGAACTACGCCAAGCACTACTGGCTCCGCGAGTGGTACACGACGTCACCGAGCCTCCTGGCGCACCACCTCAAGCTGCTCGTTCGGCTCGCGGTGGTCCGATTCATCGCGTTCGGTCAGCCCTCGCTCGATCCGACCGCCCCGGCGGCGACGCGCCGCGCCCGCATCGGCGAAGTGCTCGCCGAGACGGTCCAGAAGTTCGCGCGGGCGTTCGAGCACGACCGCGCGTTCGCCCGCCTGCTCCAAGACGAGCTCGCGGGCTCGCAGATGATCACTCTGGCCCACGCCACGTGCCTGGCGAGCTTTTGATGCGTGTTTCGAAACCGGAGAGTCCCATGAAGCAAGCGAATGGTGCGCAAACCAACGGCGTGACGGAGTCCAAGCCTCCGTCGGAGCTCCGCTCGGCCCCTCCGCCGGCGTTCGACGATCGCGCCTGGTTCGGCGACCCCGCCGCAGCGACGCGCCGCAAGCGCGCCGCCGAGAGCGAGACGGCCGTCGCCGCTCGCGCGCGCGGAGTGCGCCCGTTCCCGATGGCGGCCGCACGCGTGCTCACCCTCACCGGCGGCGCGGACTTCGACGTGAACGCGGTCGTCGCCGCGATCGAGACCGACGTGGCGCTCGCCGCGCGTGTGCTCCGCCTCGTGAACTCGTCCGCATTCTCCCTCCGCACGCGCTGCAGCACGCTCCGCCACGCCGTCGTGTTGCTCGGCGCCGGGGGCGTCCGCGAAGCCGTCGTCGCGGGAGCCGTGCTCAACATGTTCCCCGGCAAGGGCACGAACGCGTGGACGGCGCTCCAGCGCCACGCCCTCGCGACCGCGACGCTCGCGCGCCAACTCGCCCCCGAGTGGCGGCTCCCGAGCGACGAGATGTTCACGGTCGCGTTCCTCCACGACATCGGGAAGTGGATCCTGTTGGAGCAGGAGGAGGACTACGAGGAGATCCTCGAGCGCTGCGGCACCGCGCCCGAGGGCACCCTCGACGAAGAGCGCGGGCGCTACGGCTTCGACCACGCCGAGCTGACCGAGCACCTCCTCCACACGTGGCAGTTCCCGAAGTCCGTCTCGCGCATCGCCGGGATGCACCACGACCCCGCCGAGGGCTACTCCGATGCGCTCGCTCCCCGGCTTGCGCTCCTGCGCTTCGCGAACATCCTCGCCCACGCCATCCACGACGGCTGGGTCATCGACGCCGAAGCGCTCGCGAAGACGGAGCCGATGACCTACCTCGACGTCTCCGCGACGTGGCTGAAGGAGCGTCTCGGCTCGCTGACGGCGCTGGCGCGCGGCGAGCGCTCCGACGAGGGCACGCAGGTGGTGGCCGGGGAGCGCCCGGTCGTCAACCTGATGGACCAGGCGACGAAGCCGATCGACGTCTGCAGCTTCTGCGATCAGCCGTCCTACGACGTTCGGTGCACGCGCTGCGAGGCCCTACTCTGCGATGGGCATGGAGCGGCGGAGGCGCCGCCCCTCTGCGGCGGGTGCGGCCGCGAGCTCGACGGAGCGCTCTCCGCCGCGACCTTCGGCGGACCGCGCATCGCGATCGCGGCGCTCGTCTTTGCGATGATCCTCACGGTGACCGCGTTCGCCGGCGGCGGCGCGCTCCTGATGCTGCTTCTTCCGGCGTTCGCCGGGTACGGCTGGTTCGGGGTGATGACCCTGCGCCGAGCGTCGGTGCGGCGCGCGTTTCTCGCGCGGGGTTGAACCCGCGGCGAGGATCGCGCCGATGTGCTTGTGGAGCACGAGGACGTTCCCTTCGCCGGGAACGGAGTGATAGCTCACGTCGTCCATCGCGCGCCGAAGGATGACGAGACCGAGCCCGCGCTCCGGCAGGAGGTGGAGGTTCTCCCACCGCACGTCGCGCGGTGTGCGCTCGAGCAGCGCGAGCGGCATCCCCTCGCCCCAGTCGTGCACCTCGACGAAGAGCTCGTCGGCATCGACGTCGACGACCACCTCGACCGGGACGTGTGGGATCGGCGCGTGCGCGTGCTCGATCGCGTTGTTCAGTGCCTCGACGACGCAGAGCTCGACCACCGCGAGCAGGTTCCCCTCCACACCGTGCTCCCGACAGAAGACGCCCATGCGGGCGACCGCCGGCGCGCTCGCGCTCAGGTCGCTCTCGACGATGAAGGTCTTCCGCGGCATGTCAGTTCCCGATGCTCGCGTAGGGCTTCGCCGCATCGGCGACGGAGCGGTGGGTGCGGAAGACGCGGTCCATCCGCGTCAGCTTGAACAGCACGCTCAAGCCCTCTTGCAGCCCCGCGATCGCGAGGTCGCCGCGCGGCCCGACGAGCTTGAGCGAGCGCACCAGGTACGCGAGCCCGGTCGAGTCCATGAACCGCACGGCCTCGAGATCGACGATGATCTTGGCGTGCCCACGCTCCACCATGCCCGCGATCGCTCGGGCCAACTCGATCCCGGTCCGGCCGTCGATGCGCTCCTCGTGCACGGTGAGCACGTGAACTCCGCCCAGCGAAATCTCACTCGCATCCATCTTGTTGCCTCTCGTCTGCTGAACGACCCCGAACCCGGGGCCTTGAGCTCGTCCGCCGTCAACCAATGCCGGCGAAGCTGACGCGGTCTCGCCCGCCGTGCTTCGCTTCGTAGAGTGCCTTGTCGGCGCGCGCGACGAGCTCGGCGACGCCGTCGCCCTCGCCGAGCGCCGCCACACCGACGGACACCGTGACCTTGACCTTGGTGCCGCCGACGTCGATCTCGCGACCGCGGATCGCCTGCCGCATGCGATCGGCGAGCGTGCGCGCATCCTCGGCGGGCGTCTCGGGGAGGACGCACGCGAACTCCTCACCGCCGTACCGGGCGACCAGATCCGACCGACGGGGGAACGCCCGGACGAGCGCGTTCGCGACCTCGCGGAGGACCTTGTCGCCCGCGGGGTGGCCCCATTTGTCGTTCACGGACTTGAAGTGGTCGATGTCGACGAGCAGGAGCGTGAGCGGCCGGGCGAGGATCGCCGAGTACTGGATCTGGCGCTCGATCGTCGCGTCGAACGTCCGCCGGTTCGCGATCTGCGTGAGGGGATCGGTCCCGCCCTCGCGCCGCGCATCGGCGAGCTCGACCTGGAGGCGCGACAGGCGCTCGCGCAGATCCCGGGTCTGGTCGGCCAGGCGCTGCCGCTGCGCTTCGAGGTGGGTGACGACGACGCCGACGAAGGCCGTCGCCTCGCGCTTGAGGTCGGCGATCGAGTCGGACGCCGCGGCCTGCTCGAGCCGCTGTGCCTGAGCCTTGATGTCGGTGTCGGCCCGACTGGCCTCGGCGCACGCGCGCCCGACGCCCGCGACGAGCGCCTGAATCGCCTCGCGCGCTTCGCGCGTCGTCTCTTCGACGTAGGCCTGCTCGCGCTTGCGCCGGTCGGTCACGGTCCGCACGACGGTCGGCCAGTGCCGTTGACGCGCCCGCCCGTCCGGACCCGCCGCCTGCCCGTCGAGGGGGGTCATGACGAGCACGTGCGAAGCGCACCGCTCGAACGCCGCCCCCGCGGTCCCCGGCTCCTCGTCCTCGATCGGGAACGAGTACTTGCCGAGCGCCTTGAGGATGCCGCTCGCGCCGTCGATCGCGGCGTCGAACGCCTCGTCGGTGGCTTGGCTCGGCGTGGGAGCAGGAGCCGGGACCGCTTCGACCGCCTGTGACTTTCGCCAGAACATGTCGATCGGACGAACGGCGGGGCCGCGCGGGACTTTAGCGCACGCTCACGACTCGTTCGTCCACTGCGACGCTTCGGCCTCGACGGCGGCGCGCCAATCGGGGAGCTGATCGCCGAAGCCCATCCGGCGCAGGAACTCGACGTCGAGCGAGCTCTCGGGGTCGCGGCAGGCGACGATCCCTGCGAGCGCGCTCGCGGCGTGCACCGCCGCGAGGAGGTGCATGTCGCCGCCAGCGGCGGAGCTGGGCTGGTGATGCCACGCGACGCACTCGACGATCGAGAACGGGATCCCCCACGCGGAGAGCAGCGCCGCACCGACCTCGGGGTGGGTCACGCCGAACACTTCGTGCTCGAGCTCGATCGGGGGCCGGCCCGCTTCGACGCACCGCTCGAGCAGCGTGGTGAACTTCTTGGGCTGCTTCACCGCCAGCGCGAGCTGACCCACGTCGTGGACGATGCCGGCGGTGAACGCCTCGTCCGCGACCTCTCCGCCGCCCGCGAGCGTCTTCGCGAGCCGCGCGACGCGGAAGGAGTACCGCTGGAACTGGTCCGGGCGGAATCCACCGACGGCGCTCGCGTCGAGCGCGCTGAACACGTGCGCGCTGAGGACCAAGCCCTTGAGGAGCTCGAGCCCGAGGAAGCTCACGGCCTGCGCGATCGACGTGACCCGCCGGCGGAGCCCGAAGTACGCCGAGTTCACGAGCTGGAGCACCTTGATGCCCATCGCCGGGTCGCTCTCGATGATCCGAGCGAGCGCGGCGACGTCCGTGTTGGGGTCCGACGCCGCCTTCATCAGCGACCAGTACGTCTTCGGGAGCGCCGGCAGAGAATCGAGCTGCCCGACCACCGCAACCACGGCGGGGTTGGTCACGACGCGGTGAATCCCGAGCGTGCGCTCGAGGAGCGGGTACAGCGACTCGGCGCGGCTCGTGCCCGGGATGGCCCGCGCGGACTTGGAGACCGGGACGGGACCGCGATCGGCGAACCAGAGGCGCGCGACACCGGGGTGGCGGGTGCCCACGTCTTCGAGGAACGTCGCCCCGGTGATGCCCGCGAGGGTCGGCGAAGCAATCACGACGTCGAACGGCTCGCCTCGCTCCAGCGCGGCGAAGCCCTCTTTCGCGTCGTCCACGAAGACCACGTTCCAGTAGGGGTGGGTGCGGCGCAGGTACTCGAAGACGGCCGTGGCGCGGAACGCGCTCGACACGACGAAGAGTGCTCGCTTGTGGGGTCCTTCACTCATCGGAACACCTTCAGCCTCCGGAGACCTCGAGCATCTGTTTGGGTGGCAACATGCCTTGCAGCTTCTCGACCATGGTGAGCGAGAGGCGCGTGCCCGCCGTGAGGAGGAGCATCCCGCGCGGGTTGTAGACGTCCTTCGCGAGGACCATCCCTTCGACCACCGACCCAACCGAGACCACGATGTTCGCCTTCGAACGCAGACCGAGGTTGAGGACGAGAGTGGCGTCGGCGGCACGGATGGAGAAGCTGTCGCGCATCTTCCACTCGGCGGCCGGACGGAGCACGAGGTCGGCGGAGACGGCCTTCGGGAGCCCTGCCGCGAACGCAAGTTGCTCGGACGAGAGCGCCGTCTTCATCGTGCCCATGCAGATGTTGGCGATCTCGTTCATCATGTCGCCCTCGAGCCCGTCGCTCTCGTCGCCGAAGAGGTGGACGGCGAGCGTCTTCGCGGTCGGCCCATCGACGGCCAATGCGACGCGGAGCTCGAGCTCCAGCGCGGCGGACGAGAGGACGATCTCGCAGCCCATCGCGAGCGGGGGCGCCGGGATCGGAACCTCGCCCGACTGCGCGCCGAGCGCGAGGAACTTGCCGACCGCGTCCGTGAATGCGCCGCGACCGTTGCGCCAAGCGCCGCTTCGCGCGACGAGCTCGAGCGGCGAGACGGTGGGGCTCGCCTTGACGGGCGTCGCCGTCTTCTTGTTCGGATCGAGGCGACGCTCGAGCGAGTCGACGCGAGCGCGGACGTACGACTCGCCGCGCGCGCGCGCGACCTCGCCGTCCAAGCCGTTCTGGTACGCGCGAACGAGGAAAGCCTCGTTCGCGTCCTGCATGACGAGAAGCACGTGGGGCGGGGGCTTGCCCTCTTCGCGGAGCTTCACGATCAGGTCGAGCGCACCGTCGTTGCACTCGCGCGGCGCCACGAACACCACGTGGGGCGCTTCTTGGCGCGAGACGCCGACGGCCGTTCCGTCGCCGTGAGCGTGCCGCACGGAGTGACCGCTGCTCTGGAGGCTCTCGGTCACGCCGCGTCGGAAGTCGTCTTCGTCGCCGACCCAGAGGATCCTCATCGCGTGCTCCTCAAGCCGTCCCGCGCGGCGTGCGTTCCAGTGCCTCCACGACGCCGACCACGATGACGTCGTCACCGCAGCGGAACCAAACCTCCTCGCGCAGCTGACCGCCGCTGACGTGCACGTCACCCGACGCGACTACCGGCAAGGTCAGCCGGCACGTATCGCCGATCAGGCTCGAGATGAGCGACTTCACGTTGCCGCCCACGACGTTCGTGAGCTCGGCGAGTGCGTCCTTCGCCGCGTCCTCCGAGGTCTCGTCTTCGCTCATGTCGAGCATCGTCCGCGCGAGCTCGAACGCGAAGCGTTTGGGGCACGTCAACGTGACGGTGCCCTTGAAGGCTCCGTCGATGGCGATGCAGCCCGTCCAGGGCTGCTCCATCTCGTGGGATTCTCCGGCCGACGAGGGTCGCGCACCGACGCCGCGATACACGAGCGTCACCTGCTCGACGACGTCGACGATGTCGTGGCGGAGGGGAGGAAGGTCAGTCGTCATTGTCATGGCCGCACCTTGAAGTAGACCGTTCGCTGATAGGGGACCCGTTCCCATGCGTCGTCGACGCCGAGCGTCGTCTCCGCTGCACCGAGGAAGAGCACTCCGTCGCGCGCCAGGATGCTGCGGACGCGCTCGAGGATGCTCTTCTTCGTCGCCTGCTCGAAGTAAATCAGGACATTGCGCATGAACACGATGTCGGGACGGAGGCTCCCGAACGGATCGAGGAGGTTGAGCTGGCGAAACTCGACCATCGATCGGATGTGGGGAGCGACCTGCCACTCGAGGCCGTGCCGCTCGAAGTACTTGGTCAGGTAGCTCGCGGGCAGACCGCGGTTCACCTCGAGCTGACGGAAGGTCCCCAGCCGCGCCTTCGCCAGGATCGACTCGGAGATGTCCGTCGCGATGATGCGAACGGGCCACCGCGCGAGGTCGGGGAATGCGTCGTGCAGCATCATCGCGATCGTGTAGGGCTCCTGGCCCGACGAGCACGCCGCACACCAGATGGTCATCATCTTGGTGACCGAGCGCGCCTTCGCGAGCTCCGGGAGAACGGCGCTCTTCAACGCCTCGAACGGCGCGACGTCGCGAAAGAACGACGTCTCGTGCGTGGTCATCGCCTCGACGATCTTCGTGTCCATCGCTCCCGCCGAACGGCGCACCTCCGTGAGGAGGTCGCCGATCGACGCGAAGCCGGACTCGCGCGCCACCTCGATGAGGCGGGTCTCGATCAGGTAGTGCTTGCTCTCGTCGAGGCTGATCGCCGCGCGCCTGCGAACGAGGTCGCGGACGAACGCGGCGTCGAGAGCGCTCACGCTGTTGTCAGACATGATCGCCTCCTGCTGCGGCGCGGGGGCGAACGGAGACGCGCCGCAGAAGCTCGCCCGCGATCTCGCGGAGCGGCAGAACCGAGTTCGAGAGCCCGGCTCGAGTGACGAACCCGGGCATCCCCCAGACGACCGAGCTCGCTTCGTCCTGGGTCACGATCTGCGCGCCCTTGGCGCGGAGGTGCTCGCACCCGATGAGACCGTCCTGGCCCATCCCCGTGAGGATGGTCGCGAGCGTCCGCGCTCCGTAGACTTCGGCGACCGAACGGAACAGGACGTCGACGGCGGGCCGGCAGAAGTTCTCCGGCGGACCCTTGTCGAGCGCGAGCGAGACGCGAAGCCCCTGCCGGACCACGCGCATGTGGAAGTCGCCGGGCGCGATGTACGCCCGCCCGGGGACGAGCGGCTCGCCCTCGGCTCCCTCGCGGAACTCGAGCTCGCAGGTGGCCGTGAGGCGCTCCGCGAGCATCCGTGTGAAGACCGGCGGCATGTGCTGCACGATGACCACGGGGACCGGGAAGGACTTCGGGATGCCCGAGAACAGCTCGGCGAGCGCGTTGGGACCGCCCGTCGAGCACCCGACCGCGAGCACGTCGACGGCACCGAGGTTCACCGGCGCGAGGGTGTAGTTGGGCGGACCGGACGTCCGCGCCGACGGTTGACCGGACGCCGAGGGCGATGCCGGCGGAGGGGACGAGGGCGTCGCCGGCTCGACGAGCGTCAGGCGCGGCGCGCGCTTCTGGCGGCCCATGAGCACGCGAATCTTCGCCGCGAGCTCCTTCCGCACGTGTTCGGCGGCTTCCTCGCGGCTGCCGGTTCCGGCGGGCTTCGCCACGTAGTCCGTCGCTCCGCGCGCGAGCGCCTCCAGGGTGGTGGCGGCCGCGCGCTGGGTCAGCGAGCTGAACATGATGACCGGAAGGTGGGGGGACCGCTTCCGGATCTCGGCGAGGAGGTCGAGCCCGTTCATGTCGGGCATCTCCACGTCGAGAGTCACCACGTCCGGTGTGCTGTGCTCGATCTTCGCGAGCGCCAGCCCCGCCGTCCCCGCCGCGCCGACGACTTCGATGTCGGGCTCGGCGGAGAGAATCTCGGTGAGGAGCCTCCGGACGACGGTGGAGTCGTCGACGACGAGGACGCGGGTCTTGCGCATGGTCTACTCCTGGGCGAATCCGAGGAGGAGCAGCTTCTCGCGCAGCACCTCGTCGGTGAACGGCTTCATCACGTACTCGTTGGCGCCGGCGTCGAGCGCGCGCTGCACCTGAGACGACTCGGTCTCCGTCGTGACCATCATGATGGCCATCTTGTTCAGGTCGGGACGGGCGCGGAGCTCGCAGATGAGCTCGTAGCCCGTCATCACCGGCATGTTCCAATCGACGAGGGCGAGGTCGAGCGGACCGGTCTTCCCGATCTCGTCCAGCGCTTGCCGCCCGTCGCCGGCTTCGAAGACCTCGAAGCCTTGGCGGGTCAGGGCGCGTTTGAGGATCGTGCGCGTTGCGCGCGAGTCATCGACGACGATTGCTTTCATGACGTCCTTCCTTCTTTGGCTCAGCGGAGCGCGTTGAACTGAGCGACGAGCTTCTGGAGCTCCGACGCCATCTCGGAGAGCGAGTGCGCCGCGGTGAGCACCTTCGAGGCGCCGGTCGCGGTCTCTTGCGAGCCGCGGGCGACGTTCGCGATGTTCTGAGCGATCTCGTTCGTGCCCTTCGCGCCTTCGGCGACGTTGCGGCTCATCTCGTTCGTGGTCGACGTCTGCTCTTCGACCGCGCTCGCGATCGTGTTCTGGATGTCGTTGATCTGGTTGATGATGTCGCCGATCTGCTTGATCGACGTCACGGCGCCGCGGGTGTCGCCCTGGATCGCCTCGATCTTGAGGCTGATGTCCTCGGTCGCCTTGGCGGTCTCCTTGGCGAGCTCCTTGACCTCGTTCGCGACGACCGCGAAGCCCTTGCCGGCTTCGCCGGCGCGCGCGGCTTCGATCGTCGCGTTGAGCGCGAGGAGCTTGGTCTGTTGGGCAATCGAGGTGATCACCTTGATGACGTTGCCGATCTCCGCGCTGCTCTCGCCGAGCTTCGCGACGGTCTTGTTCGTCGAAGCGGCCGCGCCGACCGCAGTCGCCGCGACGCGGGCACCTTCGGCCGCGTTCTTCGCGATCTCGCGGATGCTCGCCGACATCTCCTCGGTGCCCGAGGCGACGGTCTGAACGTTGCGGCTGACCTCTTCCGAGGCGGCAGAGACGCTGCCGGCGCGCGCCGACGTGTCCTTGGCCGTCTCGCTCATCTGCTGGCTGACCGCCGAGAGCTCACCGGCGGCGGCGCCGAGCGCCTGCGCGTTTCGGGCGACGCCCTGGAGGATCTCCTGCATCGCGAAGCGCGTGCGAACCTGCGAGGTGGTGTCGGTCGCATACTTGACGACCTTCACCGGCTTGCCGTTCACGTCGAGGATCGGGTTGTACGACGCTTGGATCCAGAGCTCGCGCCCGCCCTTGCCGATGCGCTTGAACTCGCCGGACACGTACTCGCCGCGCCCGAGCTTCGCCCAGAAGTCGCGATACTCGCTGCTGTGCCGGAACGCGTCCTCGACGAACATCGAGTGGTGCTTGCCCTTGATCTCGTCGAGCGAGTAGCCGAGCGCGCGGAGGAAGTTGTCGTTCGCGTCGCGGATCGTCCCATCCATCTGGAACTCGATCACGGCCTGCGACCGACCAATCGCGGCGAGCTGCGCCTCGAACTCGACGGTCTTGGCCTTCTGGTCCTCGACCAGCTTCGTGATCTTGTCCTGCCGCGCGTCGCCGTAGGCAGTCATGACGAGCGCCATGTCGAGGCGCGCCATCTTCAGGATGGCGTCACGCCCGCGCTCCAGCGCCTCGCCGGTGACGCCGCCACGATCGAGCGCAGCGACGAGGTGTTCCTCGATGACGGAGTACATCGACATGTAGAACGCCGTCGGGAGGTCGATGTCGTCGTGGACGCTGCCGACCCGCTTGCGGTAGGACACGAAGGTGTCGTCGATCCGACCATCGACGAACGTCGCGACGTAGCGCTCGAGCACCGGGCGCTGGCGATCGACCGACGTGTGCTTGTGGATGATCGCGGCCATCGAGGGGTTCGCGAGCACCTTGCGATAGAACGCATCGACCATCGCGGGGAGCGCGGGAACGAGGAGATCGCGGAACGTGAGGAGCACGCCGAGGACGTCCTCGTTCATCCCGACGGCGTCGAGCCGCACGCGGATGCTCTGCTCGCTGACGGAGATCGAGCCGCGACGCCAATCCCACTTCTTGGGGGCCTCGCTCTTGTTCAACGCGTGGATGCTGTCGCGGCGCTTACCGGTCTCGCCGTTGGTGAAGGAATCGTGCGCTTCGGACATGGTCGTCTCCTGTGGTTTCTTTTCTGAGCTTTTTGGTTTCAGGACTCGGTCATCGCGTCGCGCTTCTCGAGATCGACGCGCACGACGAGATCGGTGTTGAGAACGAGAAGGAGCTGGTGCTCCAGTTTGTAGACCCCCTGGATCAGCGCCTTCGACTCGGCGCTCAGGGTCTCGGGGGGCTGCTCGAAGAGCGCATCGTCGACCTCGACGACGTCGCCGATCTCGTCGGCGAGCAGGCTCACGACGCCTTCGTCGTGGCGGACCACGACGTTCATCGGAAGCTCGTCCTTCGGACGGGTGCGCAGGTGCAGCCGGCGGCGGAGGTCGATCGCGGTGACGATCTGCCCACGCAAGTTGATCAGGCCCTCGACGACGGGAGGCGCCAGCGGGACCGGCGTCATCTCCTGGTGACGAATCACCTCTTGGATGCGCGTCACGTCCACGCCGAAGAGCAGTCCGTCGACGAAGAAGGTGCAGAGTTGCTTCGCTTCCGCGGTCTCGTCCGGCGTCGTCATGCCGCCCTCCCTTCGAAGAAGTTCGCGTAGTGGCTTCGAATGACCCCCTCGACGTCGAGGAGATCGGTGACCTTGCCTTGGATGACGGAGGAGCCGATGAGCCCGCGCTGCGCGGTCGAGCGGTCGACGCGAACGGCGTCCTCGACGACATCGAGGATGCGCCCGACGATGAAGCCGACGCTGCGGTCACCCGCGTTGTAGACGATGACGTGGACCGGACTGTCGGACGGCGGCGAGTGGATGCCCATCGCGTCGGCGAGGTCGATCAGGGGGAGGATCTCGCCGCGGTACTGGACGACGCGCCGTTTGCCGGCGGTCTCGAGCCGAGCGCGAGGGAACTCCTCGAGCCGAGCGACGAGCGAGAGCGGGAGCGCCATCGTCTCGCTGCCGACGCCGAAGAGGAGGAGCGCCTGGCGCTGGTCACCCGTCGCGCTCTCGCTCGACGTGCTCGCCAGCTTCGTGACGGCGCCCTTCTCGCGGGCTCGGCCGACGGCACCTGCGTGCTGAGCGAGGCCGAGGACGTCGAGGATCAGCGCGACCCGCCCGTCGCCCATGATCGTCGCGCCCGCGAAGAGCGAGAGTCCCTTGAGCTCCTTGCCGAGCGGCTTGACGACGATCTCTTCCGTGTCGCGGACCTCGTCGACGACGAGGCCGAACTGACGATCGTCGGCCTGGAGCACGACGATGTTGATCTCGCCGTTGGTCGGCTCGTGGTTGCGCGCGAGCTGCTCGTTGAGGAAGACGAGCGGGAGGAGGCGGCCGCGGAGCCGATAGACCGGCGTGCCGTGGATGCGCTCGATCGAGTTCTTCGCCTGTTCGTTCTCGAGCCGCACGAGCTCGAGGAGGTTCACTTGCGGGATCGCGTAGCGCTGGTCGGCCGAGGTGACCGTGAGCGCGGGGACGATCGCGAGGGTGAGCGGGATCTTGATCTTGATCTTCGTTCCCCCGGTGGGAGCCGCGAGGAGGTCGACCGTGCCGCCGATCCGCTCGATGTTCGTCTTGACGACGTCCATGCCGACGCCGCGGCCCGACACGTTCGTGATCTTCGCCGCGGTCGAGAACCCCGGGAGGAAGACGAGCTGAGCGACCTCGCGGTCCGAGAGTCGTGCCGCGCGGTCGGGAGCGATGAGGCCGCGCTCGATCGCCTTCGCGCGGATCCGATCGATCGCGAGGCCCGCGCCGTCGTCGGAGATCTCGATGTTGACCTGACCGCCTTCGTGGAACGCGCGGAGCGTCAGGGCGCCGGTGCGCGGCTTCCCCTTCCCTGCGCGGACATCGGGCGACTCGATGCCGTGGTCGACGGCGTTGCGCACGATGTGCGTGAGCGGGTCCTTGATCGCCTCGATGATCGTGCGATCGAGCTCGGTGTCCTTGCCGATCATCTCGACGCGCACCTGCTTGCCGCACTGAATCGCGAGGTCGCGCACGATGCGCGGGAGCTTGCTCCACACGTTGCCGATCGGCTGCATGCGGGTCTTCATCACGTGCTCTTGGAGCTCGGTCGCGCAGTGGTTGAGCCGCTGCGACGCGCTGACGAAGCTCGGGTCCTCGATCCGGACGCCGAACTGGATGATCTGATTGCGCGCGAGGACGAGCTCGCCGACGAGGTTCATCAGCTTGTCGAGCAGGCCGACGTCGACGCGAACGGAGCTGTCGACCGCGCCCGAGGTGCTGCTCGACTCCTCGCGCTTCGGCGCCGCCGGCGCATCGTGAATCGTGGGCGTGGGCGGCGGGCGGAGCGCAGCCTCGGCCGGGGCCTTGTGGCCCGCAGCGTTCGGCGGCGGCGCGGTGACGCGCTTCGACGACGGAGCGACGCTCCCGCGCGGAGGCGCGCTGGTCTTCTTGGGCGGTGCGACGCTCGGAGCCTTCTCCGCCGCCGGCATCTGCGGCGCGGGCGCCGTGAGCGCGGGTGCCTCCGGAAGCTTCTCGCCGGTGCGGAGCGCGTTCAGGCGGGCGAGCACGTCCGCGTAGCTCTCGCTCCCGTCGGTCCCATCGGTCTCGACGGAGCGAAGCATCCCTCGCACACGATCGACCATCGCGAGGAGCGCGGAGGTCATGTCCGGCGTGAGCGTGAGCTTCTCCTCACGCAGCAAGCTGAGGAGGCTCTCGCCCGAGTGCGTCAGCTCTTCGAGCCGCGAGAAGCCGAGGAAGCCGGCCGTGCCCTTGATCGTGTGGATCGTCCGGAAGATCCCGGCGATGCGATCCCGGGCCGTCGGGTCCGACTCGAGCGCGACGAAGTCACGGTCGAGCTGGTCGAGGTTCTCGTGGCTCTCGACGAGGAACTCCTTGATGACGCCGTCGTCGTCGTTTCCCGGTCCACCTTGCGATTTGCCGTGAGTCATTCGTGCCCCTTCGAGCGGTTGGTGAGAGCGAGTGGCCCCTTGGCCCCCTCGGGCGAACCGGTTTGCAAGGGGTGCGCCATCGCCTCGGGACCGCGGGATCGACGCGGTCTCGAGCGTTTCGAAAGGCCGAGACGTCAAGCGGTCGACGCGAAGAACGTCGCTCCGACGTCAACCGCTTGGCGACGGAACAGCCGACCGACGGTGACCTCGCGCGGCGCGATTCCGGGACAACGAACGTTTCAGACTGACCGGTCGATGCCAGGGCGAAACATCCCATCCTCCTTCCTCTTCTCCTTCTTCAGCGAGTTGACCGTTGGCCTCACCTGATTGGGCGTGGCCCGATTGGTGCAAAGGTCGACGAGCATGAGTACCGTTCTTGTTGTCGATGATTCCCGCATGATGCGCCGCCTCGTCGGACAAGCGCTCGAGGCAGCCGGCTTCTCCATCTGCGAAGCAGCCGATGGTGCGCTCGCGCTCGAGCAGCTCAAGGCTCGAGCGGACATCGAGCTCGTCGTCTGCGACATCAACATGCCGAACATGAACGGCATCGAGTTCCTCGAGGCGCTCCGCAAGCCGCCGTTCGAGTCGCAGGTGCCCGTGATGATCCTGACGACGCCGGGCCAGCTCGAGCTCGTCGGGCAGGCGCGCGCGCTCGGAGCTCGCTGCTGGCTGCTCAAGCCGTTCAATCCGGCGCAGCTCGTCGAGATGGCGCGCCAGCTGACCGGTCCGGTCGAAGCGGCGGTGTGACCATGCGCATCCTCGTCGTGGACCCCGTCAAGGGAGACCGCGACCTCGTGGTGCGCCACCTCGGGGGAGCGGGAAACACGGTGATCGCCGTCTCCGACCTTCGGTCGGCCCAGGCGAGCGCCGACGAGACGATGCCGGATCTCGTCGTGATGGATCCGGCGATCGGGATGGCGGCGGCGCAGACGCTCGTGAAGCATCTGCGCCGCGACCCGATCGTCCACCCTCACGTCCTCATCTATGCGGCGCGCGTCGCGACGCCGGACCTCACCGCGCTCCTCAACGCAGGCGCCGACGACTTCATGAAGAAGCCGATCGACCGCGACGAGCTCGTGCTCCGCGCGGGGGCCAAGGATCGCATCGCGCGCTGGGCGCCGAAGGTGTTCGGTGCATCCTCGAGCACCGAGGGCTCGATCGAGGCGATCACCAGCCTCAAGTCGTGGGCGGCGATCGACGAAGCTGCGGCGCGCGACGTCGGTCAGCTCCTGGGTTGCCCGATGACCACGGCCCCCGCGAACGAGAAGGCGCCCGCTCCGGGCTCCGACTACGTCGCCGTGCTCGCGCTCACGATGACGGAGCGCAAGATCGACATCCGGTTCACGATCGGCGTGCAGTCCCCCGAGGCAGGCGCCATCGCCCAGTGCGTGTTCGGCACCGACTCGAGCACCGAAGAGGAGCTCCTCGACGTCACGCGCGAGCTCGCCAACCTGATCGCGGGGCGCTTCAAGGGCGCCGCAGCCGGCGAAGCGGTCGCGCTCACGATGGGTCTCCCGAGCAACGAATCGACGAACGTCCAGCCGCGCCGCCGAACGCTCGCGACGCGCGCGTTCGAGCTCTCCAACGCCGCCGGCACCGTCCGCATCCGCGTCCTCGTCGAGGTGCTGTCGAGCCCGCTCCGCGCGGTCCGTGCCTCGGAGCTCAAGGAGGGGATGGTCCTCGCCCACGCCGTCCTGAACGCCAGCGGCGGCATGCTGGTCCCCGCCGGGCGACTGACGCAGCTCCGCATCTCTCGCGTGCTCCGCGCGCTCCCCGCCAACACGGAGCTCGAGGTCGCCCACGCCGAGGACGCGAGCGCCGAGGCCAGCTGAGATGACCGTCGCTCCCCGCCGTGCCCTCGCCCTCTACGTCGGCGCGCTCGGCGTCGCGCCGCTCGCGCTGACGTTGATCGTCGGCTTCGGTGGTCCGCGGTGGCCTGCGCTCGTCGCGCTCCCCGCCTTCGTGCTGGCCCTCGGGTCGGCGACGACGCGCATCTGGAGGGAGAAGCGGCTCGACCGCGCGCGGATCGATGCGCTCGCCGCCGAGCTCGCAGCTCGCTCCGCCGAGGCCGAGACGCTCGCTCGCGAGAAGGCGGAGCTCGTGGCCGCCGCGCGCCGCGCCGAGGAAGCCAACAAGGCGAAGAGCACGTTCCTCGCGAGCATGAGCCACGACTTGCGCACTCCGCTCACGGCGGTACTCGGCTACGCCGAGCTCCTTCGCGACGGACACTTCGACGAAGCGACGCGCACCGAGCACGCGCGGACGATCCTCCGGAGCGGCCGGCACCTCCTCCACCTGTTGAACCAGGTGCTCGACTCCGCGAAGGTCGAGTCGGGGGCCATGTCCGTGCGCGCCGTGGTCGTCGAGCTCGGTGAGCTCATCGCCGAGATCGGCGAGCAGATGCGCGTTCCCGCCCGTGAGCGCGGCCTCGCGTTCGGCGTCGTCATCGAGACGAGCATCCCGTCGCAGATCGAGACCGATCCGCTCCGCCTCCGCCAAATCCTCGAGAACCTGCTCGGCAACGCGATCAAGTTCACCGAGCGCGGAACGGTCGAGCTCCGCGTCGCTCTGAGCGGCGGGCGGCTCGTGTTTCGCGTCACCGATACGGGCGTCGGGATGACGCCCGAGCAGGCGACGCGCCTCTTCGGGGAGTACGTGCAGGTCGACGAGGTGTCGCTCCGAAAGGGAGTCGGCACCGGTCTCGGGCTCCACCTGTCGCGCAAGCTCGCCGGGCTGCTCGGGGGGGAAATCACGTTCACCACGCGCCACGGCGTCGGGAGCACGTTCACGCTCGAGCTCCCGGCCCGCTTCGCCGCGGGTACGCCCATGATTCGCCTCGTTCGGACGCGCCGCCCGTCGCAAGTGTTCGTCCCCGCGCGCAACTTCGCCGGGATCAACGTCCTCGTCGCCGACGACACGGAGGCGACGCGCGCGCTCGTACGCGTCTTCCTCGAGCACGCCGGCGCAACGGTCGAGCTCGCGCGCGATGGAAGCGACGTCCTCGAGCGCTTCTCGCGCGAGCCGCTCCCGGACCTGGCGTTCGTCGACGTCCAGATGCCCAACGTGGATGGGGTCGAAGCCGTGCGCCAACTCCGCGCACGCGCGATCCCTACCCCGATCGTCGCGCTGACCGGCCACGCGACCGATGCCGACCGCGACGCGTGTCTCGCGAGCGGCTTCAGCTCCTGGCTCCCGAAGCCGGTCACCCGCGCCGAGATCCTCGCCGCGCTCGAGCGCTTCGCCCCGCGCGCTGCGACCCCGGAGCCGCAGCGCCTTCCGCTGCGCGCCCCCGCACCGATGCCCGAGCTCCGGTCGAGCGCCGAGAGCGACCCGCTCGTCGCGCGGCTGCTCGGCGTGTTCTACGAAGAGCTGAGCGACGCGATGCCCAGGCTCCGCTCGACCCACGCCGAGGATGTGGCGAAGACGGCGCACACGCTCGCGGGAGCAGGCGGCTCGTACGGGTTCGGCATCCTCACCGACAACGCTCGCGCGCTCGAGCAAGCGTTGAAGGGCGGCCGCGGCTTGGACGCCGCGCGCGACGAGCTGACGCGTCTGCTCGCGACGTGCGAGCGCATCCTGGCATCACGTCCACCGCCGGCCTCCGAGCCACCGCTGGGCCGAATGACGGCTGGAGTCCGACGATGACGGAAGAAGCAGCTCAGCTAAGCCCCGCGCCCGTGGCGCCGTTCACGCCTTCGATGCGGCCCTCGGACTCCATTCGGATGGATGAAGCGAGCTCTCGGATTGGGCGGACCCTCCGTGGGAAGTGGCGCCTCGAGAACCTCATCGGCATCGGTGGGATGGCGGCGGTGTACGCGGCGACCCATCGCAATGGGACGCGCTGCGCCATCAAGGTCCTCGACGAGATCCACGCGAAGAGCACCTCGACGCGCGAGCGCTTCCTCCGCGAGGGCTATGCGTCGAACCTCGTCGAGCACCCGGGCGCCGTTCGCGTCCTCGACGACGACGAAGACGGCGACGTGGTCTTCCTCGTCATGGAGCTTCTCTCGGGTCACACCCTGGAGGCGATGGCCCAAGAGCACGGCGGGAAGCTCCCGCTCGAGGAGGTCCTCCTCTCGACCGCGCGCGTCCTCCAGGTGCTCGCCGCGGCGCACGCACGCGGCATCGTCCATCGCGACATCAAGCCCGAGAACGTCTTCGTCACGGACTCCGGCGCGGTGAAGGTCCTCGATTTCGGCCTCGCGCGCCTCCTGGACCGGCCCAACGCGCGGGCGACCCGACCGGGAACGGCGATGGGCACGCCGGGCTTCATGGCTCCCGAGCAAGCGCGCGGGCGCGCGGAGCTCGTCGACCCCCGCAGTGACCTCTACGCCGTCGGCGCGACGATGTTCGCGCTCCTCACGGGCGAGCTCGTCCATGGACGCGAAGGAACCGTCGCCGAGATCCTCGCGGCGACCTTCGGTACCCAAGCGCGCTCGCTCGCCGAGGTCATGCCCGAAGCGCACCCGGACGTGATCGCGATCGTCGATCGCGCGCTCCGCCTCGAGCGCGAGGAGCGCTGGCAGTCGGCGACGGCCATGCTCCGCGCGGTCACGACGACGTATGCCGCGATCTTCGGCGCGCCGCTGCCCGAGGTCACGCTCCCCGAGATCGTGCCTTCACCCGAGAGCGACCGCTGTACGTCACCGTCGGCCCTCGTCCCCGTCGGCGTGCCGATCCCGCAGGCGGAGTCCTCCGTCGCTGCGGTCACGGGCCCGAACCTCCCGTCCGGCGCGCCGAGCACGCCGGCGCCGAGCTCGGCGTCGCCGCGAGTCTTCGGTCTCCCGGTCGTGCGGATCGCCGCCACGGCCGTAGCCGTCCTCACGCTGAGCGCAGCCGCATTCTTCGCGACGCGGGGCGGGTCCTCGCACCGCGCCCACGCGACTCCGCGCCACGCGGTCGTCGGTCCGCCGCGCGCGAGCGAGCTCGTCACTGCGGTCGCGCTCCCGACCGCGAAGACCACCGAGACCGCAGCGCCGGTGATCGCGGTCGCGAGCGAGCGCGTGGCTCCGCCGGCTGCGCCAGCGCCGAAGAAGGTGACTCGACCGGGCACGCGCCTGCCGGCCGACGCGTCGGCCTTCGCGTCGATGCACCAGCGCGCGCTCCTCCAGCGCTGAGTCGTCGGAATTCCGACGCCTCCGCCTAAAGGTCTGGGCGGGCGGGACGTACCACCGAGCACGACTCGAAACCCGCACCGCGCCGCCGCGCGCGAGGAGGAACCATGATCCGTCGCCACCGTCACTTCCCCGCTCTCACCTCCGCCACGCTCGGCATCGCCGTGGCCGCGCTCACCGCCTGCACCGCGACCGACGTCGGCGGTCCCGTCGTCGAGGTCACCAACGACCCGCCGGCGACGCCGACGATCGACGATGGCTTTGCACACCTCGAGCCCCGCTCGCGCGCGCTCCCCGTCGTGAACAGCTTCGGCGGCCAGGTGCTCGGAACCCCCAAGGTCCTCCCGATCTACTTCACCGGCGACACGCGCGAAGCCAAGCTCTCGCCCTTCTTCTCCGCGCTCGCGGGCTCGAAGTACTGGGCCGACGCGGTCGGCGACTACGGCGTCGATGCGCTCACGGTCTCGCCGACCGCGCACCTGAGCCCGACGCTCCCCGCTGCGACGACGGATGCGAAGCTCCGCACGTGGCTCCAGGGCAAGTTCGCCGACGCGACGCTCCCGCCGTTCGATCCGCAGACGATCTACACCGTGTTCCTTCCGACCTACGTCGTGGTCGCGACGGCGAACGGCCGTACGTGCGTCGACTTCGACGCCTACCACGGCGAGCTGACGGTCGGCGGCCAACAGGCTCCCTTCGTCGTCGTCGCCAAGTGCACCTACGCTCCGCAGGGCGACGGCTACCTCACCCGACGCGTGAGCGGTCTGCTCGTCGACACCGCGACGAACCCGCTCCCGGAGACGGCCCCCGCCTTCGCCGGTGCGGACCCGCGCGGTGTCGGATGGTTCCTCGGCTCCGGCGCCGAGGTCTCGGACCGATGCTCCAGTGAGGACCAGACCGGCTTGCTCGACGGCTTCGCCGTCGCGCGGAGCTGGTCGAACTCGTCGGCGACGGCGGGCCGCGAACCCTGCCTCCCTGCGCCGAGCGTGCCCTACTTCAACGCCGAGCCGGTGTTCCCCGACATGGTGCCGATGCTCGTCGGGAACAAGCAGGTCGAAGCGCCCGCCCTCGTGCTCGGCCTCGACGAAGAGCGCACGATCGAGGTCGACGCGTTCGCCGAGGCGGCGATGGATTGGACCCTCGAAGCCCAGGATGCGGCGACGCTCGCGGGCAAGCAGCCCGAGCTCGTCTTCGCGTTCGACGACACGAAGGCTGCTCCGTTCAAGGTTCGCCACCTCACGGTCCGCCGCGTGCGCGCGGCCTCGAGCGGCGGCTTGAGCCCCTTCGTGATCGTCTCCAGCGCGGGCGGCACGACCCACCAGTGGTGGGGCGTGGTCAGCCAGTGATCAGCCCACGCGACGAAGCGTGATGAGCGGCGCGGGCATGCCCCGCACCGAGGAAACCGGCGGCGGCGTGCGAATCTCTTCGCTCCCGGCCGCCGGTGCCGTTTTGTTCGCCTCGGGTTGACCGAGCGCGGCGTCGGCCGCGGCGAACACGGGCACCAGGTCGATCAGCGGGATGTTGGTCGCGAGGATCTCCGGCGTCGCGATCGCGAGCTCGCTCCCGGTGTGGAACGGCTCGCGAGGACGCCCGCGCTCCAGCTTCAAGCGTGCGACGTCGATCGCGATGCGCACCTCGAGCGGGATCCGCGTGTGCCACGTCGCCGGACCGATCGCGGTGCGGACGTCGCACGGCGTGAGGATGGGTTTCCGCGACATCTCGTGATCGATCGACGAGCGATCGACGAGCAGCGCGCGGATCAACCAGCTGACGAAGCGCTGGTTCTCGACCGTGTCCTGGTGCCACGGGAAGCGGCGCCGGAACTCCGACCAGATCTCGCGGGCGGGGCCGTAGAGCGCGATGTCGGTCGCGCTGAACGCACGCTCGACGGTCTCGGGGGCCACGTCACCGCACGCGATGACGGACTCGATGAGGCTCGCTTGGAACGTCACGTCCTTCTCGCGCGCCGTCCGGCGCGGCAGCCCGGTGAGCTGCGACGTGATGGTCTGGCGGAGGTCGGGGCGGTCACGGAGCCACTCCATGCGCATCGACGCCGGCCACGTCTCCATCGTGAAGCTCGGCGTCCACCACTCGAAGCTCGACGAGCGGAGGCTCTCGTAGATCTCCGCCACGAGCTGCAGGTCGCCTCGCTTGCCGAGCTTGCTGCGCGCCTCGGCCGCGAGGCCTTCGTCGCTGGTCGGATCCAGGTTCGGCTGGGGGCGCGCGCTGGGCGCGGGGATCGAATTGGCTTCGGCGATGGGGCTCGAGTCGAGCAAGAGCTCGTCACGCATGCGATCGAACATGGTCACTCCTTCGGAGGACACTTTTGCAAGACGCGCTCCAACGCGCGGAGCCCGCCGAATCCTCGGGAAAATCGCCCCGCCGTCAAAGCACCGACGTCGGCCCGAAGACCCGAGGCGTCAACGCACCGGCGCTCGACCGCTCAGCGACAGGTCCACGTCGCCGGGTCGCACACGCCGGAGCCGCACTGCGACCCGTCGTAGCAAGCCACGCACGTGAAGCGCGCGCGATCGCAGTAGGGGGCGGAGCTCGTGCATTGCGAGTTCTCCGTACACGCGACGCAGCGCCCGCTCGCCTTCTCGCAGCGCGGCCGTGCGCCCGAGCAATCGTCGTCGTCATGGCACTCGTAGCAGCGCTGCTTGAGCGTGTCGCACTCGGGCGCACTCGCCGGGCACTGAAGCTCCGTCAGACACGTGCGAATGCAGACGTGAACGGTCGCGTCACAGACCTCGTCCGAGGCGCAATCGGACTTGCTCCCACACGCGACGCAGCGGTGGAGCGCGGTGTCGCAGCGTGGCATCGGCGCGGCGCAGTGCTCGTCGGCCGTGCACGGTACGCACGAGCCACTCGCGACGTCGCAGTGGAGCGAAGGGAGCGGGCACCCCTGGTCGTTGACGCAGGGGCCCCCGTTGTTGCCGTCGGCCCCGCCGTCGGCGTGGTCGTCGAAGTAGAATGCATCGTTGCAGCCGAGCGCGGTGACCAGCACCGAGCCGCCGAGCAGCAGCCCACCGAGTGCACCCGCTCGCTTCACGGTCCGGCGATCGTGCGCGCTTCGTCGCGCGCGAAGCCCTTCGGGTAGCGGCGGAGGTACGAGCGCGCCAGCTCGGCCGCACGCCCGGCGTCCACGTCCCGAACAAGGCGGAAGCGCTCCACCTCGGCGCTCTCCGAGAGCGGGCCCCCCGGGTAGCGCGCGAGGAGCGTGTCGAGCGCCGCGATCGCGCCCGCGGAATCGCCCCGGCGCTTCGCGGTCATCGCATCGGCGAAGAGATCGTTCTGCGCCGTGAGCGCGTCCGGCGTCGAGACCGCGCTCGCGCCGTTCGTGGCGCGGACGGTCGGCGCCGCTGCGCTCGCCGCCCCTGCGTCCTTCGCTGCGGTCGGCGCCCCGAGCTCGGCCGTGCACGGCGCCGGCCACGCGGCGCCGCCCGCCACGCGCTCGACACCGGTCGCGCTGCGGACGGTCACGCTCCCCTGCGTGACCACCAAGCGCGTGCGCCCCCCGCACGCGGCGGTCGGAGCGACGTCGATCCGGAACGACGCGCCGCGCGCATCGGCCTCGATCGCCGCGTCGGGCGCGTCCACCACGAAGCGACGCCCGGGCGCGAGCGCCGCCACGTTCGCGACCACCGCGCCGCCGCGAAGGTCGAGCTGCTCCATCGCCTCGACGCCGAGCACGGTGACGTCCGCTCCCTCGAGCGTGACGCCGGCCCCGGTCGAGAACGCGAGCAAGACGTGCGCGCCCGAGGGCGCGACGACGCGATCCCCGGCGCCGAGCGCGGCCTGCGGCGCGAGCGCGTGACGCCCCGTCGCGTCGCCGCTCCGCTCCACCTGCACGCCGTCGTCCACCCGCGTGGCCGTCATCGTGACCTCGCCCGGCGCGAGCCGAACCGAGGTGCCGTGGAGCGACTTCGCCGAACCGTGACCCAACCCGATGCCGAGCGCGACCGCTGCGGCGACCGCCACGGCAGCCACCACGCCCCCGATCCGCCGCCGCCGCGCCATCGCCGCGCGCGCCGCCATCGCACGTTGGATCGCGGCGATGGAACGCGCGCGCTCGTCCGCGCCGACGGCGGGAGCCGTGACGCTCCGCTCGGCGAGGACCTTCGCTGCCGCTTTTGCGAGCTCGCTCATGGTTCCCCCCCTTGTTCCTGCAGAAGCTCGAGCGCGAGCTCGGGATCCCGCTGGATCCGCTCGTGCAGCTCACGCCGCCCACGCACGAGCCTCGTCTGCGCCGCCGCCACCGTGACCCCCGTGATCTGCGCGATCTCCTTCAAGTCGTACCCACACACGTCGTGGAGGACGTAGGTCCAGGCCTTCGCCTCGTCCATGTCGTCGAGCAGGCCCTGCACGCGCTCCATCACCTGGCGCGCGGCGATCGCCCCGCCGTGACCGCGCGTCGACGCGGGTGCCATGTCGTCGGGGCCGGCGAAGATGCGGCGCTCGGTCTTGCGGCGGCGGAGGTGCTTGTAGACGACGTGTGCGGTCAGCGTGGCGACCCACGAGTCGAGCGAGCAGTCGCCGCGGAAGCGGTCGATCGTGTAGACGAGCTCGATCAACGCGAGCTGCGCCATGTCGTCGTGATCGACGTCGCGCCGTCCGAGCAGGCGGTACAGCGTGCGGTCCACCTGCGGCCGCACGCGATCGTGGAACGCCGCAGCCGCGTCCGTGTCACCCGCGCGCATCGCGCGGAGCATCTCGCTGTCGTCGAACGCCGGGACGGCCGCCCGCGAGCTGGATGCGTCGGCACCCGTCGCAGCCCCCTCGCCGCGCACGAGGCGCAGCTGGGGTTTCGGTCCATCACGGAAGGCGGGAGACATCGCCCCCAAAGTACCTCGACCCCCCCCACTCCAGGCGAGTTTCGCTCAAAATCGGGCCCGGAATCCCAGCTCCCCGACGGCGCGGAGAGGCGACATGGTCGCCACGCGTTGCCCCCGCACGTACACGTCGGTCGCCCCGAAGAACCCCTCGATCCCCGCAGCGAGGACGAGCGAGAGGCTCGGCGTCATCCGAAGCGTCCCCTCGATCGCCGCGTCGAAGCCCGGGAGCCAGCGGGACTGGTGATCGGGCTCGGTGTCGTCGGCGGAGAAGTGCGTCACCCGGACGAACCCGGCGAGAACGTCGAGCCGCGCGCCGAACCCGAAGGTCCAGGGCCGTGGCGCGCCCAGCTGCAGGCTGAGCCCCGCCCCCGTGACCACCGTGATCGTCGTGGCCTGTGCGTCGGGGATCTCGCCGAACCGCGGCGACAACACCACCCGGATTCCCCACGGCGCGCGCGGTTGCAGCGTCCCCGCGATCGCAGCGCCGAAGCCCGTCCCCGCCCCGCCCAGCGCGAACGCCATCGTGCCGGACGCTTCGATCGCGCCCCACCAACGGCGCGCCGGCGGCGGGAGCGGCTCCGGCTCGCGACCGTGGGGCGGCGGGTCGCCCGGACCGTGGCCATCGTTCCCGCGGTCCGGCGGCACGTCCGGCGGCCCGTTGGGCGGAAGGATCACGACGGGCATCATCGACGCCACCGCGAACCCCAGCGTGCGGCCTCGCTCTTCCGGCCGATCGCGATCGCTGAAGCCGAGATCGCGATCCGCGAAGCGACTCTCCGCGACCACGAGCGCGCGCACGTGGATCGTGTTGCCTTGGGCGTGGAGCTCCACGACCAGCGTCGCGTGGCGAGCTGCACCTTCGCGTGTGGCGAGTGTGTCGTCCACGACGTCGCTCGTGACGAGCTCGACGCCGGCGCTCGCGCCGAGCACCGCCCTCGCCGAGGTGACCATCGCATCGGTCGTCGGTGCCGAAAGCTCCCCACGCGGGAGCAAGAGGACGAGGAGCGCTGCGTCCAACTCCTCATGATTGCCTCAAAAAAGCACCGCTGGCGCGCAGAAAAAAACTGCACGTCACGTGCCTCCGTGGGGCGCGCTGGCGGTACGACGTCTCTGATGGGCTCTCGCTCCGTACTCCTCCTCGGGGTCGTGGCTGGCGTTGCCGTGCACGCCGGGTGCTATGGGCTGAGCTCCACGCCCGGCGAGGGCGGCAACAACTCCGTCACCGCGTGGCCAGGTCCTGCCGCGTGCACGCTCGGCAAAGGCCGAACGAGCCAGACCCAAGGCGATCCGCAGATGGTCCCGGGCCGCGCATGCATTGCGTGCCACACGGACAAGGCGCCGGACGCGGACAAGACATTCTGGGTCGCCGGCACCGTCTTCCCGACGGGCCGCGAGGAAGACGACTGCAAAGGCGCCGCCGGCTCGACCGGCGTCCGCGTCGAGATCACCGACGCCGACGGCAAGACGTGGTCGCTCGTCCCGAACGCGGCCGGAAATTTCGCGCTTCCCGTTGCGGGTGGACAATTCCCGCCGTACTCGACGAGCACGTTCAAGTACCCCTACACGGCGGTGGTGAAGAACGGCTCCGCGTCGCGCGCGATGGGGGCGTCCCAGACGTCGGGAGACTGCAATTCCTGCCACTCCGAGCCCCCGAGCGGTGGTGCGCCGGGTCGGATCGTGGTTCCCGAGTGGACCCCGTGAGCCAGTGCTGATGGGGCGGTGATCCTTTTTTCGACGGCGGGCCACTCTGCCCCTGTCCGAAGAAAAATGCCACGCGCTGCCTTGTTCTTCCTTGCTGGGGGCACGAAGGGCGTCGATCTCTCAGGTGCTCCATGAACCTCAAGTCCGTCAGTCTTTCTCATGTGTTGTTCCCCGCCCTCGTCACCGCGGCCGCGCTCGGCTGCTACGGTGCGACGACGGACACGCCGAACGGCAACGGCGCGGTCCCCGCGGACGTTCCGTGCGACGTCGCGACGGTGCTCTCGAAGTGCACCTCGTGCCACGGCAGCACGCCGACCGGAGGCGCGCCGATGTCGTTGATGTCGACGGCCGACATGAAGGCACCGAGCGCGAGCGACCCGTCGAAGACGAACGCGGAGGTCTCCGTCGCGCGGATGCAGGCGGGCACGATGCCGCCCGGCGGCGGAGCGCAAGGCGACGTCGCGACCCTTCAAGCGTGGATCGACGCGGGGTACCCGACGGGCTCCTGCACCACGCCCGACGGTGATGGCGGCACGAGCGTCTATCCGGGTCCGGCCGTGTGCACGAAGGGCGCCGGCTCGACGCGCAACGGAACGACGATGCGACCGGGCGAAGCGTGCATCGCTTGCCACGCCTCGAAGTTCGACGCGCCCACGTTCTGGGTTGCGGGAACGCTCTACCCGACGGGACGAGAGACGAACGACTGCAAGGGTGTGGCCGGCGGCGCGACGGTGAAGATCACCGACGCGAACAACGCGGTCTACAACCTGCCCGTCAACTCGGCGGGCAACTTCTATCTGGCCGACGTGCAGGCGCCGAACTTCAAGGCGCCGTACAAGGCGGAGGTGCACGTCGGCAGCGACGTGCGCGCGATGGGGGCGGCGCAGACCGATGGAGACTGCAACGGTTGCCACGGCGAACCGCCGACGAACGGCGCACCGGGCCGAATCGTCGTCCCGGCGTGGAGCCCCTGAGCCGCCTGCCCCTGCGGGCGTGGCGATTTTGTTGAGAAAGCAATGCGGTCACGACTAAGAAGGGGCATGGCTCACGCCCTCCGGAAGACGCTCGCCCTCGGGCTGGCGCTGGCGACGTTCCTGTGTGTCCTCGGCTGGAGCGGCAAGGCGAGCGCCTACCCGTTCATGGTCCGCAACGGATACACGAGCTGCAACGTGTGCCACGCCGACCCCTCCGGTGGCGGCCTGCTCACGCAGTACGGGCGGGCGCTCGGCGTCACCGAGATGACGATGAAGTACAAGAAGGGCGGCGACGACGATCCCGGCAACGTCGGCGACTTCATGTTCGGGGCGTTCAAGATGCCGGAGCCGCTGCTCCTCGGCGCGGACTTCCGTGGCCTCGGGCTCTTTCTCTTCAGCGGCGGCCAAGTGCAGCCGCACTACTACGTGATGCAGGCGGACGCGCAGGCCCAGGTCTCGATCGGGCGCTTCCGCATGAACGGCAACATCGGGTTCGTGCCCGAGGGCGCGGTCAAAGCGTCGATCACGCGCGGCAACGCGGACGATCCGCGCCTCCTCTCGCGCACGTTCTGGATGGGCGTCGACATCGGCAAGGACAACGAGGTCCTCCTCCGCGCCGGTCGACTCAACCTCCCCTACGGCCTGCGCATGATCGAGCACACTTCGTACGTGCGGAAAGCGACCCGTACCGACATCAACGACGGTCAGCAGTACGGCATCGCCGCCTCGCTCAACCTCGAGAAGATCCGCGGCGAGATCATGGGCATCGCCGGCAACTTCGCGATTCGGCCCGACGACTACCGGGAGCGTGGCTACAGCGCGTACCTCGAGTACGCCCCGAGCACGAACGTCGCCTTCGGCGCGAGCAGCCTCGTCACCCACGCCAACGCCGATCTCGACAACAACCTCCCGACCTGGCGCCAAGCGCACGGCCTCTTCGGGCGCTTCGGCTTCACGAAGGCCGTCGGGCTCATGGCCGAGGCCGACTTCGTCTTCAAGTCGAGCAAGGACTCGTCGACCAACGCGATCACGAACGCCTTCGGAACGGCCGCGCTCCTCCAGCTCGACATGGAGCCCGTGAAGGGCCTGCACTTCATGGTGACCGGCGAGATGAAGGACACCGACTTCAAGAACCTCGGCGTCAGCGTCGGTGCATGGGGCAGCGTGTGGTGGTTCTTCCTCCCCCACTGCGATCTCCGCATCGACGGCATCTTCCGCAACGAGGATCCCGGCGCGGGAGCGGCCCGCCAAAACGCTGGACTCCTGCTCTTGCAGGCGCACCTTTACCTCTGAGGCAAACCCATGCGTACCGCCCCCCTCGCCGCTGGTTTCGCCGCTCTCGCCGCGCTGCTCCTGGGTGCCAACGTGGCCATGGCCACGAGCAACTTCCCCACGGCCGTGCGCACGCACCTCTCGCTCACCTACGACCCGCAGTGCTCGCTCTGCCACACCAACGGCATCACCGGCCGCGGGACCGTGACCACGCCGTTCGGCAAGGCCATGCTCGCGCGCGGGCTGGTCGCGAGCGACGAGACGGCGCTCAACGCCGCGCTCGACAAGATGGTCGCCGAGAAGGTCGACAGTGATCTCGACGGCACGACCGACATCGACGAGCTCAAGGCGGGCACGAACCCGAACGGAGACTCTCTCTCCGTCTCCTACGGCTGCAACGCGAGCGGCGGCGACCCGAGCGCCCTCGTGCTCGGCGCGGCGGTGGGTGGCCTCCTGCTCCTGTCGCGAACGCGCCGCCGGCGCGCTGCCTGATCCGCGTACCATCTCGGTACAGAGTCCTCTGAACCTTCTTTCTTCGGAGGACTCTCATGCGAACGAAGCTCGTCGCGGTGGCGATCGTGTGTTTCGGAGTCGGGTGTGGGGGATCGTCGGAGACCGACCTTCTCCAAGACTCGGGGAGTGACGGGACGACCGGGAACGATTCGGGGGGCGGCAACGACGCCACGACCAACCCGGACGGAAACCCCAACCCCGGCAACGATGGCGGAGTGATCGACGGCAGCTTCACCGATGCGGGAAACCCGACGACGATCGCGTGCGGCAACTCGACCTGCACCTTGCCGACGCAGACGTGCTGCGTCTCCGGCAACGGCACCACGTTCACGTGCGTGAACGGCACGACCTGCCCGCAGAACCAGACCGGGCTGCACTGCCTCGACACCGCGAGCTGCGCGCCGGGGCTGATCTGCTGCGTGAATCAGCAGCAGAACGTCACCACGAGCAACTGCAAGGTCGCCTGCGGTCAGAACGAAGCGCAGCTCTGCGACTCGAAGCTCGACGGCGGCACCGGCTGCGTCCCTTCGAACGCGCAGTGCTCGTCGCAGAACATCCAGGATTGGGGCCTCAATCCGCCCTTCGCCACCTGCGGCGGCAAGGGCAACTGAGCCACCTCACTTCTTCGGGGGCGGCGCGGCGGCTTCCGGCTTGCGCTTGATCGCCGGGAGCTGCCACGTGCCGTTCGTCGCGTCCGCCTTCGGCTGGTACATCCGAACGACGACGAAGAACGCTTCGCCCTTCGGCGCGGGGAGCCAGTTCGCCTCGGCCGTGGTGCCCTTCGGCGGCGCGTCCGCCTGGAAGGTGATCTCGACGGAGCCGTCCTTCTCCTTCTTCAGCGCGGCATCGCTCAAGCTGTAGCGCTTGAGCGGGTTCTCGAAGAAGTTGGCGCTCTTCTTCGTGTAGAGCGTCACGCTCCAGAACGCGTCGACCGGCGGCAGCTTGTCCTTGTCGAAGTGCAGCACGTAGCCGTGCGCACCCGACAGGGTGAGGTTGCCGTCGTCGACCTGGGTGAGCGGCGCGAACACCTCGTCGGGCGAGGCGAAGTCCATCCCGCGCTTCACGAACGCCGCACGCACGAGCGGCTCGCGATCGGGGCGCCCGAACCGGGTGTCGACGTCCCAGCCGTTCTTCAGGACCGGGAGCTTGTCGAACGCCTCGTCGATCTCCGAAGCGCCGTCCTTGATGCCCATCCCCAGCGCGTCGACCTCCTTCGCGTCGAGCTTGGCCGACGGCTTCTGCCCCGCGCCGATCCCGGCCTTCGCGAAGCCCGAGAGCCAGTCGGTGACGGTGGGCGGCGGCGGATCGAGCTGGAGCGACGACCCGAGCTCGTCGAAGAAGCCTGCCCCCGCGAACGCGAGGTCCTGCGGGCGCGCTTCGGGCGGCGGCGGGAGCGCGGGCACCTTGCCGCCCAGCGGCGCGAGGGTGACCTGCTTGAGGAGCCCGGTGACCTTCGCGACGTCCGCGTCGCCGCTGACGCGGGTGCGACCGAGCACCCAAATCGAGTTCGTCGGGAGCTTGATCTCCTTCATCCCGGCCGGGACCGCGCCCTTGAAGCCGGGCCCGGTGAGGAGGAATTGTCCCGCTTTGGTACCAGTCGTGCGGCGGCCGACGTGACCGACGACGTCGGTGTAGGCGTCGACGAAGGCGAAGTCGTACCAGCGGTCGCCCATGTCGGGGACCTTCAGCACCCAGCCGTCCTCGGTGAGGTCGATCCAGGTCGACGAGAGGAGCGTGTCCTGCGTCGGGAGCACCTCGGCATCGGCCGGCGTCGGCAGCTTGCTCTTGTTCTGGAACGTGCCGTAGGGCTGGTGCACGTTCGTGGTCATCGTGCGCTTCATGCGCTCCATGAAGACGAGCGGGTAGCCCCACACGAAGGCGCGCGCGCCGAGCTTCTTGAGCTCCGCCTCGCGATCCTCCTTCGGGGGCGTGGGGGTGGACGCGGTGGCGGTCACCGTCGCCGTGGGCTTCGGCTTCACCGTCGGATCCTCCGCCGGCTTGGAGTCACCGCCGCAAGCCGCGAGGAGGGAGGGGATCAACAGACCGAGCGCGAGCTTTCCCGTCTTCATGGCGGGATTCGTAGCACAGTCCGGTCACGCCTCGAAGTCGCGCACGAGCGCCTGGGCCTCGATCATGTTGTCCTCGATCGAGCAGTAGGTCCAACCCCCGTACCGCCCGATCGGGTACACGCCGTGCGCGTTGAGCGTGCGCTTCAGGCGCGCGTGCTCGGCCGTCGACTTGCGTGTAATATGCACGTAGGCGGGATCCATGACGACCGAGTGCGCGGACACCAGCTTCTGGCCCTGGATCACGCCGTCGGCGCGCAGCCCCTCGAGCACGGCCTCCTTGGCGCGAGCGACCTCGGCGGCGTCGACCACGGCGTCCTTCGGGTAGCCCAGCTCGACGTAGAGGCTCATCCGGTCGGTCTCGAAGATGTTGTCGTAGAACCCGACGCGGTAGAACGCGCGTGCGCGGTCCGGGTAGTAGACCCAGTGCACGTCCTTCGGGCCCTTCGCGTCGAAGCCCAGGTTGAACACGAGCACCTTGTTCCACGTGAACGCCGAAGCGTCGTGGGCGACGCCCGCGCTCCGCGCGACGGCGTCGAACGGGGCGGACGTGACGAGCCGCTCGAAGCGGAGCTCGCGCTTCGTCGTCTTCGCGACGCGCCGCTTCAGGTCGATGGAGACGAGCCCCTCGCCGAGCGCGATCCGCGCCGGGTCGACCGCGGTCGCGAGCGCCTTCACGTACTCGATCGCGCCGCCTTCGGGGTACGTGAACGTCGCGTTGTAGGTCGCGTTGTCCGGCGCCTTCATGTTGCGGACGATGTCGGTGAGATCGGCGTGGGGGAAGAAGCGGCCCATCGCGTCTTTGTCGAGCGTGGCGAGGTCCGTCGCGTAGAGCTTCTCGTTGTAAGGGATGAGGAACTTCTCGGCGATCGAGCGGCCGAACCGCGCGTAGAGCATCTCCTTGAAGTTCGTCTCCGGCGCCGGTGCGGCCAGCCCGGGCGCGCGCGCGAAGTAGAGGTCGTGGAGACAGTCGACGAACTCCTCCTGCGGGAGCTGGTGGATGTTCTTCTGGAACGGGAAGTCCACCATCCGCCCCTTGTAGGAGATGAACGACTTCTTCTGGACCGTCCGGATCCGCTGGCCCGGCATGCGCTCGCGCAGCCACGCCTCGATCTCGGGCCGCTTGAAGTGGAAGAAGTGGCCCGAGTAGTCCCAGACGAACCCGTCTTGCTTGACCGTCTTGCAGTAGCCGCCGATCTCGGCGTCGCGCTCCAGCACGAGGTAGCCCGCATCGCGGACGGACGGTGAAGCGAACGCAATCGTCGCGAGCCCGCTGATTCCGGCCCCGACGACGAGAAGAGAGACGCTCTCCATGGGGAGGAGGAGCTTTGCAGCAATCCCCCGCGATCGTCGACGACTATTTCGCGATCCGGGACTCGGAGACCAGCGCTGCCACCTCGGTCGCCCAGCCATCGTCCGTCCGCCAGCGCCGGAGCGCATCACGCAGCGCGACCCTGCGGTCCCAGAGCAGCGCCCCGAACACGGCCTCCAGCTCCGCCCGAACGAACCCGGCATCCCGCGCGCGAGGCGGCTCGCCGGTCTCGTCGAGGCGAGGCATCAGTCCCACGTACTGGGCGCCGCGTTCTCCGAGGCCGACGGACTCCAGGGTCAGCGACAGCCCCGCCGCCGCGGGCTCCATCGCGGCCCGGGCGAGCGCGCGCGCCGCGCTCGCGAGTGCGTCGAGGACGACCACACCGTCGTTGCTCTCCGCCGCGTCTCGGAGCGACTCCAACAGCGAGGGCCCCGCGCGGACGATCTGCCAGAGTCGCCACTCCGCGTCGTTCGCCTCGGCCACGACGATGCAGCGCTGGGGCGACAAGAGGCCCGTGCGCGTCGCGTGTGCGCGTGCCCAGCGGCGCAGGGCTTCGCGTCCTTCGTCGAGATCGGCGAAGGTGGCACCCGCGGGAGAGTGGAGTCGCCACTCCGTCCCGAGCCCGGCGATCCAGTCACCGCTCGAGGTGCGTTGAAGCGAGAGATCGCCCACGGTCGCCTCGTGGAGGACGACGCGCCCGTCGACCGCCGGCCAGATCGCGCCGCTCGGCACGCGCGCGTCCGGGGCGCGCGGAGCTCCCGAGCGGGGTGCCGGCGGAAGGGCGGCGCTCGCCGCCGGGCCTGGGTCCACGTCACTCGGTTCGAGGCTCGCCGGCCCGGTCTCCGCGAGCGCGGCCAGGAGCTCCTCGGCGCTGTCGGCGACGGGCTTGCCACGCGGCAGCTTCCCGCGCGCGATGAGATCACGCACGCGGTCGAGCGCCAGCCGCACCGCGAGGACGAACGTCTCGCGCACGCCTTGGCCGTCGTGGGCGACGGACTCCGTGATCGCGACGCCGTCGACCCCGAGCGTGGACGCGATGGCCCCGCGCGGGAGCGCGCCGGGGACGTCGCGCTTGTTCGCCTGGATGACGACGCCGACCGGCGGATCCAGCTCGCGCACGACGCGATGGAGCGCGGAGACGTAGCTCGCGCTCCGTGCACTCGCCTCGACGGAGCTGGTGTCGGCGACGAAGACGACGGCATCCGCCGTCGCGAGGATCGCCTTGCGGCGCGGGGCGAGGTTCGGTTGCCCCGGGACGCTCACGACCTGACAGCGGATCTGGTGCCCTTCGAAGAGCCCGCCCGTGTACTCCATCCAGTCGAAGTACATCGTTCGGCCCGCAGCCTCGAGCGGCGTGTCCACGCGCCGAACGAGGCTACGAGCGAGCGAGCGCACACTCGTCGTCTTCCCAGCGTAGGGCGTGCCGTCGTAGACGAGTCGTACGACGACGACGCCGCGCTCCGGGTCGAGAACGGCCACCGCCGCGCCTTCCTCAGGAGAACGCCGCGATGTGTTTGTTCACGACCGAGCGCACGATCGCGAGGTTCGTCGTCCCCCGATCGGCGGCGAGGTAGATGAACGACGTTCCACCGACCATCTTGATGAGGTGGATCTGGTCGCCGAGCGTGATGATCATGTCCTCGAGGGTGGTCTTGAGGTTCAGCGCGCGCATGATCTTCTGCTTCTGCTTGACCATCTCGCTGTTGTAGGCGCTCGCCGCCGTGAGATCGAAGTCGCTCCGCAGCGACTTCATCCCCAGCGTCATCCCCGAGTCGATGTCCACGAGCGCCGCGGCGATGTACCCCGGGATCTCGTTCGCGACCTTCTCGAAACCTTCCACGATCTGCTTCTCTGCGGGCATGAGTGTCTCCTTCGTTCCTTCTTCTTCGTGACGTTCCAAATCAGACGACGAGATCTTTCTCGGCCGAGCCGAGCTGGTGGCGCGCGAGCGCCAAGTTCGCCTTCGCCTTGTCGAGCGCCACGTAGATGAAGAGGGCGTCGTTCGAGGTGAGCGGGCGAATCAGGTGGTACTGGCGCGAGAGCGTGATCAGGATGTCGTCGATCTGATCGCCCAGCCCGAGCGACTTCATCGTCTTGCGCTTGGCGCGGACGACCTCCGTGTTGCCCGCCGCGGCGAGCTCCAAGTTGATCGCGCCTCCGCCTCCCGTCGACGCGAGCATCATCCCGCTGTTCGAGTCCACGATCGACGCACCGAGGATGCCGTCGATTTCCATCAGCTTCGCGAGTGCTTCTTTTGCGTTTGCCATGTCCTTGTTCTCCTTTGGGTGATTCACGGGTCGATCGCAGCCATCTGCGAGGCGAGACGGTTGAAGGCGAGGTCGTCGTCGTCGACGATCACGTGGAGCGTGTCTTCGTCGCTCCAGACGGCGCAGGCGAAGCTCTCGAGGACGGCGACCACGCCGCGGGCGAGCGCGAACCCGCTCAACGCCATGAGCTCCCGCGCTTGGCGGGCGAGCTCGAACATCGCCTCGACGCCGAAGCGGTCGCAGTCGACGTGCGCGATCGGCGTACCATCGTCGTCCACCGCGAACGCCCGCTGGCCGCGGAGGACCGCGCCGCGCAGGCGCTGCGCCACGGCGGCTGCGTGCTCGGGGGCGTCGAGCGCGTAGAGCCCCGTCAGCAGATCGGCGGCGGAGAAGGTGAGCGCGGTGTCGTAGCCGACGGACCCCGGGGCCTTGCGCTCCCACGTTCCCTCGACGCGGTCGAGCTCGCGGAGCGCCTCGCACGTGTGCTGGAGGAGCGCGCTCCGGAGCACCTCGCGCCGGACCACGCCTTCGCGCACGAGGACCTCGCCGAACGGACGCCCCGTCGCGCGACAGCGCTCCACGGCGCTCTCGAGCACGGCACGCGTGACGCCACCTTGCTCGTCGATCAGGAGGTCGCTCATGCGCCCCTTCTGGCCGCTGCTCCGCCCCCAGCACACGCGCTCTCCCTCGACGAAGACGACGCCCGCCGGACGCCCGTCGACCGAGCGGCGATAGAACGCGCCCGAGCCGACCGTCGTCATCACGCGCAACGCGCTGTGGAGCGTGGACGAGGTCACGGCGTCACCTCGTCGAGCCGCGCGCGGAGCTCCGCCAGGACGAGCCCGAGGTTCGCCGTCCGGCGCGCGATCGCGAGCGCGGCCAAGTTGGGATCGGTCGGCGACCGCCGGTAGAGGTGCACGTGCTCCGCGCCCAGCAGCAAGAGCTGACTCGGACGCTCGCCGCAGCGGAGCATCTCGATCGCGGCGAGGATCACCTCGTCGTCGTCGGAGAGCCCGCTCCCGGTGGGAGCGGATGCCTGCTCGAGGACGTCGCCGCGGCGCACGTCGACCACGGCCGTGAGCACGCAGTCGACGAGGGCGAAGCCGCCGGAGACTCGCATCACGGCGCACCCCCGCTCGCGAGGCGGCGCAGGATCGCCCACCCCAACGCGACGCTCGTCGTCCGCGGCAGCGCGACGAGGAACGCGAGGCTCCGCTGCGCATCGATCGCCGCGAAGACCGCGTGCTCGCCGCCGACCACGAGCGTCTCTCGCACCGGCGTCGCCGGAGCGCCGTGAGCGCGCGCGAACGCGTTCCCGAGCGGAGCGCGGCCCGCGAGCAGCTCGATGAGCGCCGGCGCCCCTTCGAGGCCGCCCGCATCGACGCCTTCGACCACCGACGAGGAGTCGAGCTCGACGACCATGCACGAGGTCGCGCCGTCGGTGACCGCGTCCGCGCACGCGCTACGCCACATCGGTGGCCTCCCAGAAGCGGCCGAGCTGCGTGACCTCGAAGCGAAAGCGGCGGAGGACCTCGTCGCCCACCGCTTCGCGCGCGAAGGCGATCAGATCGTTCCCGCGCCGAAGGAGCGCGACCGCCACGTCGCCGACGACGAGCTCCACCCGCGTCCACGTCGCATCGGTCGCCGTCGCGATCGCCACGGCGGTGCCCACGGCGGAGAGCGCATCACGGCTCTCGGCGGCCGAATCGATCGGGACGAGCGTGCCCGCGTCCACCGCGCCGAGCCACGCGCTCGCCCCCGGAGCGTGCGCGCCCACCCACGCGCGCAGGGCGTCGCCCGGACGGCGCACGGGCGTCGGGTCGGCGAGGAAGAAATCGCCGAACGAGCTCTTCGAGCCGGGACGCGACGTGCGGCGCAGCTTGCCCTCGTCGACCTGGCGGAGACAGTCGAGGAGCAGGTGATCGAAGGGCTGGGTGATCGTGATCGGGTGCGCATCGATCGGCGAGGTCTCGATCGCGCCGCCCCGCGCGCGGAGGAGCCTCACGAGCGCCTCGCCCCCGACCAGCTCGCCGGCCTCGGCGTGGACGATCTCGCCTCCGCTGAGCGTGAGGCGGCCCTCGATCGGGCCGCGCAGCTGGAGGCAGAGCGAGTGACCGGCCAGGTGGAACATCTGGAGGACGTCGACGAGCGAGAGCCGGTGGAGCCAGCCGTGGAAGCCATCGCGACAGTCGGCGGCCAGGCTCACCGCGTCGGCGAGCTCCAGCAGCGAGACGGGCTTCGTCATCACGCGCACGGCACCGAGCCGATTCGCGCTCGCGAGCTCGCCGCTCGAGATCGCGGCCCCGAGCAGGATCCCCCGCGTCGTCGGCACGCTCTGCTTCGCGAGCTCGAGCAGCTCGATCCCACTCCGAACGGGCGTCGCCACGTCCACGACGAGGACGTCCGCCGGGCGGGCGAGGAGCATGTCGGCGGCCGCGTCGCCGCTCTCGGCCTGGTCGACCAGCCAGCCGCGCGCAGCGAGGAAGCTGGACACGGCGCCACGCAGCGACGCATCGCCGTCGGCGATCAGCAAGCTGGGAGCACGGGCGGCGTTCACGTCCGCCCTCCCGCGTCGTCCGCGGCCTCGGCCGCGGCGAGCGTCAGCACGAAGCGCGCGCCGACCTCGCTCGGCTCGAAGCGGAGCTCGCCCCCCTGGTCGGTGGCGATCTCGCGGGCGGTCGTGAGACCGAGCCCCGTGCGCTCCGCCTTGGTGCTGAAGAACGGCTCGAACATCTGCCCCGCGACGGACGCCGGGATCCCCGGACCTTCGTCCTCGACGGCGACGTCGATCCAATCGCGCGACGAGCGCGACGCACGTACGCGGATCGCTGCGCGCTCCGGCGTCGCCTCGAGCGCGTTCACGAGGAGCTCACGGACGACCAGCTCGATCGCGAACGGGTTCCCCCGTCCCCACCGCGCGTCCGCCTCGACCTCGACGCGCAGGCTCCCATCGTGGAGGCTCGCGCTCGCGAGCGCGTCCTGGCGCGCGCGGTCGACCGCGTCCGCGACGTCGATCGTCCAGAGCGCCGGCGGGCCCAGGCGCGCGAGATCGAGCGCACCATCGATCACGCGCTGCAGCTCGCGCGCCGCGACCGCCACCGGCTCGGTGCCCGCCGCGCGTGCCTCCTCGAGCAGCGCCAGTGGCCTCCGCAGCCGCCGCGTCACGCTCGTCACGACGCGAGCCCGCGCGTCGAGCCGCGCTTCGTGGAGCTTCCGCGCCATGACGATCCGCTTGGTGGAGGCCTCCTCCATGAGGACCACGGCCTTGCTGTCGCCGTAGGGGAGCTTGCTGAACGCGAGGCTCGACGCGATCGGGGAGGCCCGATGCCACTCGACCTCTTCGCCGACGCCCGCGGAGCACAGCAGCGCCCACAGCGCGCTCGGCAGCGCCTGGTCCGCGCCCACTCCGATCGACGCGAGCGCGGTACGCGCGGTGGGCGATGCATCGAGCACGCGCCCGTCCGCGGTGCACGTCGCCACTGCGAATCCCATCTCCGTGAGCGCCGATCGCGGCATCGACGGTTGCTTGAGCAAGCCACGTGCCGCGCTCCGGAGCGCGGAGATCCGAGGGTTCGTCACCGCAGGTGACGGATTCCGCCACCCGTCGGCGACGAGTTCCGCCACCGTGGCGGAATCCGTCAGCGCTACAGCAAGCCGTAGCGGCGGAGCTTGTCGCGGAGCGTCGAGCGCGGCAGTGACAGCTGCTTCGCCGCCTGACTCAAGTTCCCCTTCGCGCGCTCGAACGCCTGCACGATCATCGTCCGCTCGACGTCGCGCAGCGGACCGACCTCCGTGGCGAGCGCAGGCTCGACGTCGCGCGGCGGACGGAGCGTCTCGGGACGTGGCAGGCGGCGGAGCGCATCTTCGACGGTGCGCTCGTCGACGGTCGCGCTCTTCGTGACGATGGCGACGTTCTCCACCAGCAGCCGCAGCTCGCGGACGTTGCCGTGCCACGGGTGAGCGCGGAGCACCGCCAGCGCCTCGGCCGTGAACGAGACGGCGCGCGACCGATGCCGCCGACTGAAGTTCTGGAGGAACGACTCCGCGAGCTCCGCGATGTCCGACGAGCGCTCGCGCAACGACGGGAGCGTGATCATGAAGCCCGCGAGCCGGTACAGCAGATCGGAGCGGAAGCGATCGGAGGTCGGCGAGAGCCGCCGATTCGTCGCGCTCACGATCCGCGCGCGCAGCTTGATGTCGCGGTTCGACCCGAGGCGCCGGAACGTCCGCGTCTCGAGCACGCGGAGCAGCTTGGCCTGCACCGCGAGCGGCATCTCGCCGATCTCGTCGAAGAACACGGTCCCGTCCGCGGCCGCCTCGAGGAGCCCCGTGCGAGCACCGCGGGCGCCCGTGTAGGCGCCGGCCTCGTGCCCGAAGAGCTCGCTCTCGAAGAGGTGCTCCGGGATCGCCGCGCAGTTCATCGCGACGAAGGGACGCTCCGAGCTCCCGCTCGCGCGGTGAACGGACTCGGCGACGAGCTCCTTGCCCGTCCCGGTCTCGCCGAGGATGAGGACGGGGACGTCGTGATAGGGCCCGATCGCGCGGACCTGCTCGCGGATGACGCCAATCTCGGGGCTCTCGCCGAGGATTCCATCGAGCGCGAGATCCGCCGGCGTCTGGACCCGCAGGAGCTCGCTCAAGTCCGCGAGGAGATCCCCCAGGCGCTCGCGCGGATAGGAACGCGTGGTGAAGCCGCAGGCATCGCCGGAGAACACGACGAGGTGTCCGTGATGCGCAGCCCGCGAGACGAACGGCGGTAGGCCGGCGACTCCCAGGCTCATCGAAGCCATCCGGTAGTCGATGATCGCCACGTCGAGCGGGAGCGCGAGGATCGCGAGTCGCGCATCGTCGTCACTCCCGACGAGGAGCCGCGTGCGGAGCCGCTGGGCGAGCTCTGCGACTGGGCCGATCACACCGTCATCGTCCGTGATGACTCCGAGCTGGCGAAAGGACGGGACGAGAATTCCCACAGTCCCCCTTGTGCCACAGGAGCGCGAGAAGCGGCAGGGCAGAGCTACGATTTCTTCGGCGGCCGGTTCGCACACAACGTGCGGAGCGCTGCGCCGATCTCCGACGCGCTACTCGTCTTCGAGAGCCACCCGTCCGCCCCCGCTTCGGCGGCGAGCTTCCGCAGCGAGGCGGGATCGGAGCTGCTGAAGAACACGAAGAGGGTGTGCGGCGGCGCCCCCTGCCGCGCCAAGCTCAGCAGTCGATCGCCGGAGAGCGCGGGGATGTTCACGTCGAGGAGCACCACGTCCGGCGCGAACGTCTGCACGATCGCCGAGACGCCGACCGGGCTGATCACGCTCGAGACCTCGAACCCGTCGCTCCGGAGCGCTCGTGCGACGAGCTCGACTTGCGTCGGATCGTCGTCGACGAAGAGCAGGCGGAGCGGCTCAGGCGGCATGGCTCGCCAGGTGGCGTCGAAGGGTCTGGAGGAGCGCGTCCCGGTCGATCGGCTTCGTGAGGTAGTCCACGCACCCCGCCGCCCGCGCGCGGTCGCGGTCGCTCGTGCCCGAGTAGCCCGACACCGCGACGATCGGCGTGAGGGCGAGCGCGGGGATGGCTTTGATCCGCCGCGCGGCCTCCCAACCGTCGACGTTGGGGAGCGAGAGGTCCATCAGGACCAGAGCGGGGCGGTCGCGCTCCGCACGCGCGATGCCCGACTCCGCGTCGGCCGCCTCCAAGAGCTCGAACTCGCCCTCGATCCAGCGCCGGACCATCGCGCGATTGGGCGCCGCGTCGTCGATGTAGAGCACGCGCGGGAGCGGGCCCGCAGCGACGGCTTCGCCACCGAGCGGGCGGCGTTCGACGAGCGGCGGAAAACGAACGACGAGCTCCGCCCCATCGCCCGCGGCGACGACCGAGGCGACGCCGCCGAGCACCTTGCTCACTTCGACCACCACCGCGAGCTCCAGCGACAGGCTCGATGCCTCGTTGCCCTCGAGCGAACCCGCGGGCGCATCGATCGCGAGCACCAGCGCCCCGCCCTCGGCGCGCGCACGCAAGGCGAGCGGGCGTTCGTGCCAGCGCGCGGCCGCCAGGATCATGTCGAGCGCGACGTGCCGCAGGCGGAGCCCATCGGTGCGAAGGCGCGGAAGCGTGCCGTCGACGACGACCTCGACCGGCCGTGCCCCCAGCGCCGCGCGCGCCATCAGCAGTGCCTCGTGGATCAGCGGGCCCGGCTCGAGCTCGTCGACCACGATCTCGAAGCTCCCCGACTCGAGCTTCGCGAGCCCGACCAGATCGTCGAGGAGACCCACGACGGCGTGGGCAGATTGGCGCAGCGTGGCGACGTCCTCCTTGCCCTGCGCCGACAGGCGCGCGGATTCCTCGCGCGACAGCAAGTCGGATGCGGCCAAGATCGCATTCAGCGGCGTCCGTACGTCGTGCGAGATGCGCGCGAGGCGTTCGGCCTGGGCGCGGAGGGATTGCCGGAGTGCTTCGTTCTCCTGCTCCAGCGCGGCGACCCGTGGTTCTCGTTCCCCCATTCCCAACCAGGGTATCACCTTCATCCCCCCTTGCGCGGTACCATCCACCGGAGTCGCTCATGGAAGAGACAGTGAAGTCCCACGCTTGGCTGTCGGAGCTCGCGCCCGGGCTCTACGCCCAGACGTTCCCGCAAGCTCTCTCCGACGACGAGCTCGCGGTGTTCCTCGAAGCGCTCGAGAGCTTGGTCGCTGCGCAGCGCACACCCTTTGCTTGGGTCGTCATGGCCGACGCGCTGATGCAATCGTCCGCCAAACAGCGCAAGGCGTTCGCCGAGGCAGAGAAGCGGATGCGCGAACAGGACCGCACGCTCTGCGCCGGCACCGCGTTCGTGCTCACGTCGGCGATCGCCCGCGGCGCGGTCACCGCCGTCTACTGGCTCTCACCGCCCGTGTACCCGTACGCGATCTGCAAGACGTTCGAGGACGCGCGCGCCTGGGCGGTGACCAAGCTCGAAGCGCGGCGGGCACTCGACCCCCGCGGCACGGGCGCGTAGTCTCTCCGTCCCGTGTGCTGCTTCTCTCCCGTGACGTTGCCCGCCTCGTTCCTCCGGCGCCTCTTCGGGGGCAGCCCGCGAACGGTGGCCGTCCACGTGTCGGGCACGCGCATCTTCGCGCGCGCGCTCGGGGGTGACCGCCAGGCGCTCGCCTACCAGATGAAGCTCACGACCCCGGTCCCCGTCGCGATGGTCCTTCCGCTCCCGACCGCGGGCAGAGACGAGAGCACCCTCGAGTTCGTCGACTTGAGCGCCCTCCCCGATCTGTTCGACCGACTTGCACGGGCTTTCCCCGAGCCGGAGCTCGACCTCGGCCTGCCCAAGAGCCAAGGCATCCTTCGCGGGGGCCGGCAGAAGCTGGAGGTGGTCCCCGTCGGCGACTTCGTCGCCTCGTTCGTGCCGACGCGGGGAGACTTCAGCCGGCTCGACGAGCGGTTCCGCCTCCCCGATCGGGTCTGGGACGCGCTCCCGCGCTACGCCGACTGGGGGTTCGCCGTGTTCCAACTCGCGCGCGAGCGGCAAGGCAAGCAGGACGTCCACCCGATGGCGTTCACCTTCCGCACGCGTGAGCCCGCCAAGCTCTTCTTCCCGACCGTGCACGTCCACGATGGGGCGGTGCATTCGGACGCCCACTTCGATCACACGCTCTACGCGCAGGGCGCCGCCCTCGCCGAGGTATCCAGCTTGGACGCAGAGACCGTCGTCGACCTCGTGAAGGCCAAGGGCATCGTCGGCGGTGGCAAGCTCGCCCGGAAAGGCGTCCACGGGACGCAACGGAACGACGATCATTGGTTCTCCCTCGCGGAGGCCGCGTCGTGAGTCGCCGGTCGCAGGTCGCCGCGCTCGTTCTCCTCGGTCTGCTCGCGGCGTGCAAGACGCAGCGGTCGGAGGCCACGCCGCCAGCGCCGTCGGGCTCCACCGCGGCCAAGCCGACGATCGAGCTCCCGCCGCCGGCTCCGACCGCTCCCACCCCGGGCGCCTGGGTCCCGGTCCTCTACAAAATCGACGGCGCTCACCCGTCGTACCTTCTTGGGACGATCCACGTCGGCGATCCCCGGCTCGCCACGTTCCCGCCCGTGATCGAGCGCGACTTCGCGGCGAGCCAAGAGCTCGTCACCGAGGTCGTCATGGATTCGCCGGATACCCAACGCTTCGCGTTCGCCACCTTGCTCGAGGACGGGAAGACGCTCGATCAGAAGATCCCGCCCGCGCTGTGGACCCGGACGCAAGCGGCGTTCGGGGCGGTCGGCGTCCCCACCTCGAACTACTCGCGCATGAAGCCGTGGGGCGTGGCGGTGCAGCTCTCGATGATCGATCACATCGCGGAGCTGCGGAGCGGCGTCGACCTCCGCCTCACGGCGCGGGCGCGCAGCGCCGGGAAGACGGTCTCCGCGCTCGAGAGCGTCGACGAGCAGATCGACGTCTTCGACAAGACCTCCGCGTCCGATCAGGAAGCGATGCTCGACGAAGCCCTGACCCAGCGCACCAAGGCGAAGGCCGAAGGGCGCGACCCGATCAAGGAGCTCCTCGACGCGTACGTGTCCGGGGACGAGGAGAAGATCTCCGCGTCGATCGACAAGGACTACGATCCGAAGAACCCGGTCGAGGTCCGGCTGCGCCAACGACTCGTGCTCGACCGCAACCACACGATGGAGGAGCGCATCCTCTCGAAGACGAAGGACGGCACGAAGAGCTGGTTCTTCGCGGTCGGGTGCGCCCACGTCATCGGCCCCGACGGGATCGTCGCGCTCCTCCGCGCGGGCGGCATCAAGGTGGAGCGCGAGCGGTGAGCGCGAGCAAGACCGTCGAGATGGGGGAGCCTCGGATCTGGCTCGTCCGCCACGGCGCGACCGAGTGGAGCCTCCGCGGCAAGCACACGGGCCGCACCGATCTCCCCCTCCTGCCGGAGGGAAAGAACGAAGCGAGGAAGCTCGGCGAGCACCTCCGCGGCTACTCGTTCGCCGCCGTCTTCACGAGCCCGCTCCGGCGCGCGCGGGAGACGTGCGAGCTGACGGGGCTCGGCGCGCGGGCGATCGTGCTCCCCGAGCTCGCCGAGTGGGACTACGGCGCGTACGAGGGGCTCACCAAGCCCGAGATCCGGAGCTTGAACCCGCGCTGGGCGCTCTTTCGGGAGGGGTGCCCGGGCGGCGAGAGCGCCGAAGCGGCGGCGGCGCGGCTCGATCGCGCGATCGCGCTCATCCTCTCGCACTTCACGGGCAACGCGGGGGACGTCGCCGTCTTCTCGCACGGCCACGCGCTCCGCGTGTTCGCGCTCCGCTACCTCGGTTGGCCGATGGACCACGGCGCGCAGCTCCTCCTCGACACGACGGCGGTGTGTCGGCTCGCGGGGGAACGGGGGAAACGACGACTCGATCTCTGGAACGATCGCTCCCACTTGAGGAACCCATGAACCAACCCCCTTACGGACAACAACCTCCTCCTTACGGCCAGCCGCCCGGCTACGGCGCGCCGGGTGCACCTCCGCCGCAGCAGTGGGCGCCGCGTCCACCGATGCCGCAGCGCCCCTCCGGCGGCGGGCTCCCGATAATGATGCTCATCCGCCTCGGCGTCGCCGGCGTCGCGATCCTGTTCGCGGGCGGCGTGTTCCTCTTCATGAAGTTCAAGATGGGGCGCGATGCGAAGCCGCACGTCGTGTTCGAGAACTCCACCGCGAGCGCGGTCGAGCTCGAGATCGACGGCAAGTCGCAGGGCCAGATCGCCGCGAACGCAGGCAAGGTCGTGATCCTCGACCCGGGCCCGCACGACGTGGTCGCCGGCAGCGACAAGGGTCACATCGAGGTGCCCTCCACCGACTCGTTCCGCGGCCTCTACGCCATCGGCGGCAAGTCGCTCGTCGCCGTGGTCACGGTGCATTACTCGTCGGGCGGCAGCAGCTCGTTGAAGGACACCATCACGCCGGTCGAGTTCAAGGGGAGCAACCGGCTCGCGACGCTGAGCGGCGGACTCACGCCCGACAACATGGAGCTCGACAAGTCGTTCCCCGAGGAAGTGTCCGTGAACCAGGGCTCGCTCGGCACGTCGATCACCCACCTCTGCCACATCCACGACGCGGACGACGACTACGTCGGCTGCCCCAACTTCTGATGGCCACCAAACCTCTCCTCCCTTCCCACCTCCGCGAGCGCGCGCTCGGCTACCCCGATACGGAAGAAGCATTTCCGTGGGGCGAGCGCGTCATCAAGGTGAAGAAGAAGGTCTTCGTCTTCCTCGGCGACGTCACCCAGCGCGACGTCGTGCACCTCACGGTGAAGCTCCCCCACCGCGGCCGCGAGGTGCTGAAGCGCCCCTACGCCGCGCCCACGGGGTACGGCCTCGGCAAGAGCGGGTGGGTCAGCATCTCCGGGAAGAAAGCCAAGGAGCTCGGCCTCGCGATCGACGCCGCCGACGCCTTCGCCTGGCTCGACGAGAGCTACCGCGCCGTCGCGCCGAAGACGTCGGTGGCGAAGCTGCCGCCGGCCGCGACCGACGGCGCAGCGAAGAAGGCGCCGGCCAAGAAGAAGCCGCCGGCCAAGAAGAAGCCGCCGGCCAAGAAGAAGCCGCCGGCCAAGAAGAAGGCGCGCTGATGTTGCGCGAGGCCGCCGCGCTCCTGTGGGAGGCTCCTCAGACGCTGCTCGGAGCGGCGACCTGGGTGGCGTTCCGCGCGCGCGGCCGGGTGGTGCGGACCGTGCGCGACCGCGGCCGCTTCGTGTCCGAGATCGAGGGCGACGGAGCCGTGAGCCTGGGCCTCTTCGTGTTCCACACGCGTCACGACGGCCCCTTCGTCCCGGTCGGCCCCGAGAACGTGCACCACGAGATGGGGCACGCCCGGCAATCGGCGCTCCTCGGGCCGCTCTACCTGCCCCTCGTCGGCGTGCCGTCGACGCTGCGGGTCGGCTACGCGATCGCGCACAAGCTCGTCCGCGGTCGGCGTTGGGGCGGCTATTACGACGGCTTCCCGGAGCGGTGGGCCGACGAGCTCGGCGGCGTCGACCGCTCTCAGCGCCCTCTCCCGTGAAGCGCGCCTCCGACGCCGACCCCGCGCTCGCGACATGGCTCCGCGGGCGCCCGAAGCTCCACGACGGCTTCGAGCGCACGTCGCGCTACCTCGTCATGCGCGACGGCACGCGGATCGCGATCGACGTCTGTCTGCCGCGCGGGCTCACCGGTCGCGCCCCGACGATCGTACGCCAGACGCGCTACCACCGCCGCTTCGAGGTCAACCCCGCCCTTCGTCCCATTTTGGGACAGTCGATGCTGGACCCCATGAACGCCCCGATGCGCGAGCTCTTCACCGCACGCGGGTACGCCTGGGTGGACGTGGATGCGCGCGGCTCCGGAGCGTCGTTCGGCGAGCGGCCGTGGCCGTGGTTCCGCGACGGCGAGGTCGCCGACGGCGCCGAGATCGTCGAGTGGATTACGCGCCAGCCGTGGTCCAACGGGCGCGTGGGCTCCACCGGCGTCTCGTACGAAGGCACGACCGCCGACTTCCTCGCGACGACGGGGCACCCGGCGATCGCGGCCGTCGCACCACGCTTCGCCCTGTGGGACGTCTTCGCCGACGTCGCGTTCCCGGGCGGCCTCCACGCCGCCCACTTCACGCGCGCGTGGGAGGCCGCGAACGCCGCGCTCGACGCGAACGATCCCGGCGCGATGGTGGCGGGGGTGTTCCTGCTCCAAGCCCAAGGTGCGGTCGCCCCTCGCTTCGCGCGGAGCGTCGACCAGCCCGCGCTCCGCGCCGTGCTCCGGCGCGTGTTTCGGTGGGCGCTCCGCGGCGTCGCGCCCGTCGCGACCGATGCCGACCGCGCGCTCCTCCGCGCCGCGCTCGCGTCGCACGCCGAGAACTTCAACGTCGACGAGGCCGCTCGGCACATCACGTTCCGCGACGACGTACCGCCCAACACCCCCGTCGCCGGCGGGACGGTCGACGACTTCAGCCCGCACGCCTTCGTCGAGCGGATGAAGGGCGTCGCCGTGCTGAGCTACGGCGGCTTCTGGGACGGGGCGTACGCGAACGGCGCCGTCAAACGCTTCCGCGATCACGGAACCGCGTCGCTCTTGCTCGGGCCCTGGATCCACGGCGGGCAACTCGTGATGGATCCGGCGTGCCCGGGAACGCGAACGGAGTTCGATCACGCCGCGGAGCTCCTCCGGTTCTTCGATCGCCACCTCCTCGATCTGCCGGAGAACGCGAGCGACGTCGCGCGCGCGCGTTGGCACCTCGCCGGCGGCGGCGGGTGGCGGAGCTCGACCACGTGGCCCCCGCCCGAGGCGCGCGCGACGACGCTCCACCTCGACGAAGCGCGCCGGCTCGTGCCGGCGCCGGTCTCCATCGCCGAGGGCGCGTGCGTGGAAGGCGAGGTCGACCTCTCGACCCGCGCCGGGCAGCGCAGCCGATGGCGAACGTTGCTCTGTCCGTTCCTGAGGGCAGACGCCGCCGACCGCTCGGCGACGGGCTGGTTCACGTGGGACGGAGCGGCGCTCGAGCGCGAGCTGATCCTGGCCGGACATCCCGTCCTCGTGCTCGCGCTCGAGTCGAGCGCGGACGACGGTGCGGTCTTCGCCTACCTCGACCAGGTCGCGCCCGACGGCACGGTCACCGTCCTCACCGAAGGCGAGCTCCGCCTCATCCACGGCACGCGCTTGGTCGAGCCCCGCGCCGCCGACGGCACCCCGCTCCCCCCGCGCGTCGAGGCGAGCTACCGCCGCGCCGACGCGCGGTCCGGAGGCCGCGGACGCACGCAGGTCCACGCGCTCGAGCTCCTCCCGATCGCGACGATCGTGCCGGCCGGCCATCGGCTGAGGCTGCGTCTCGGAGCGGCGGACCGCGACCACTTCACGACCCCCGGAGATGCGCGGAGCGCGACGGTGCGTTGGCGAATCTCGCTCGCGTCGTCGCGGTTGGTGCTTCCCGTGCTCCCCCGCTAAAGCTTCCCCGGTTCCCGCCGTGAATTCGTTTGCGGCCCATGGACCCCGACGACCACGACCTCGAAGCTGGACCGCGCCACGGCCGGCTCCTCCTCGTCGTCGCGCTGATCTCGGCCGTCGTCCTCGCCTTCGGCGGGCGCGCGCTCTACCTCGAGAGCACGACCCCCGGTCCCGTCGCGCCCGCGCCGGCGCACTGGCCGACCGCTTCGGCGATCCATCCCACGCCCGGGAAGAGCACGCTCGTCGTGTTCGTGCATCCGCACTGCCCGTGCAGCCGCGCGACGCTGTCGGAGCTCGACGCGATCATGGAACCGCGCGCGGCGCTCGTCGACGCGTGGGTCGTCTTCCTGCGGCCTCCGAGCACGCGAGAAGGCTGGGAGAAGACCGACACCTGGACGACGGCGGAGCACATCCCAGGGACCCGGCGCCTGGTCGACGACGGCTCCGAGGCCGCGCGCTTCGGCGCCCTCACGTCCGGCCACGTCGTGCTCTACGACGCCGACGGGCGCCTCGCCTTCCGCGGTGGGATCACCGACTCCCGCGGACACGCTGGCCGGAACGTCGGCCGCGACACGGTCGCCGCGCTCGTCGATCGGCAAACGGGCGAGCCCCACGACCACCCCGTCTACGGCTGTCTCCTCGGAGAGGCATCCCATGCCCCGTAGGCACGGCGACCCCGCCACCATCTTCGCGCTCATGCGCGGCGAGCTCCTCGACGAGGTCGGGCGCCTCTTCACGTGGCTCTTCCTCGCGCAGTGGGTCCTCGCGATCGCGCTCGCGGCGTGGGTCTCGCCCTTCGCGTGGGCCGGCAACACGCACGCGATCCATCTCCACGTGTGGCTCGCGAGCTGTGTCGGAGCCGCGCTGAACGCGCCGATCCTCGTCCTCCTCCGGCTCCGCCCGCGCTGGTGGCTCACGCGTCACGCCGTCGCGGCGACGCAGATGCTCTGGTCGGCGCTCCTCATCCACGTCACGGGCGGGCGGATCGAGACGCACTTCCACGTCTTCGTCTCGCTGGGCGTCCTCGCCTCCTACCGCGACTGGAGCCTGTTCCCCACCGCGACGATCGTGGTCGGAGCCGATCACCTCGTCCGCGGCGTGCTCTGGCCGGAGTCGGTGTACGGCCAGGCGAACCCGGAGTGGTGGCGCTTCCTGGAGCACGCGTCCTGGGTGGCCTTCGACGACGCCGTCCTCGTCTGGGCGTGCGTGCGCGCGATGCGCGCCATGCGCGTGGAGGCCAATCGCGAGAGCCAGCTCGTCGCGTTGACCGCGGAGTTCGAAGGCAAGGTCGAGCAGCGAACGGCGGAGCTGACGCGCGCCAACGCCGATCTCGCCGAAGAGATGAAGACGCGCCTCCAGATGGAAGCCGAGCGGCGCCAGGCCAACAAGCTCGAAGCCGTCGGGCGCCTCGCGGCGGGCGTCGCCCACGAGATCAACACGCCGGTCCAGTTCGTGAGCGACAGCCTACATTTCGTCCGCGATGCGACGGGGGACATGCTCACGCTCGTCGACGAGCTGCGAGGGCTCGTCGACGAAGCCAAGAAGGGCCCGGTCGCGCCGGAGAGGCTCGCCGCAGCCGACGAAGCGGCGGTCGTCGCGGACCTCGACTACCTGCGCGAGAACGTCCCGCGCGCGCTCGAGCGCTCCCTCGACGGGCTGGGTCGCGTCGCGACCATCGTCCGCTCGATGAAGGAGTTCGCGCACCCCGACGCGAAAGAGAAGACGACGGTCGATCTCAATCGAGCGATCGAGAGCACGCTCGTCATCGCACGCAACGAGTACAAGTACGTCGCCGACCTCGAGACCGACTTCGGCGATCTGCCGCCGGTCCTCTGCCACATCGGAGACCTGAACCAGGCAGTGCTCAACATCGTCGTGAACGCGGCTCACGCGATCACCGACGTCGTGGGCGACTCGGGCACGAAGCGGGGAAAGATCACCGTGTGCACGCGCTGCGACGGCGAGCGCGTCTTGGTCGCCATCACCGACACGGGCGGCGGCATCCCCGAGGAGGTCCAACCGCGGATCTTCGACCCGTTCTTCACGACGAAGGAGGTCGGGAAGGGCACCGGGCAAGGGCTCGCCATCGCGCGATCGGTGGTGGTCGACCGCCACGGCGGAACCCTCGAGTTCACTTGCGTCCCCGGGGTCGGCACCACGTTCACCCTCACGATCCCGGTTGCTGCCACGTTGGAGAAAGCTGCATGACCTCGCTCACCCGCCCCCGCGTCATCTGCGTCGACGACGAGCCCGCGGTGCTCGAGGGGCTCACGCTCCACCTGCGCCGCCGGTACGACTTGCTCACCGCCACGAGCGCGGCCGAAGCGCTGCCGCTCCTCGCCGACGGCTCCGTCGCGGTCGTCGTGTCGGACATGCGCATGCCGGGCATGGACGGCGCCACGTTCCTCGCGAAGGCGCGCAACATCTCGCCCGACACGGTCCGCGTGCTCCTCACCGGCCAATCGGACCTCGCGTCCGCGATCGCCGCGGTGAACGAGGGCCAGCTCTTCCGCTTCCTGACCAAGCCGTGCCCGCCCCCGGCGCTCCTCTCGGTCGTCGACGCCGCCGTTCGCCAGCACGGCCTGATCACGGCGGAGCGCGTGCTCCTCGAGCAGACGCTCCACGGGAGCGTGAAGGCTCTCCTCGACATCCTCGCCCTCACGAGCCCCACGTCGTTCGGGCGCGCCAGCCGGATCAAGCAGCTCGCGAGCGAGCTCGCGAACCAGCTCGGCGTGAAGGATCGCTGGCAGGTCGAGGTCGCCGCGATGCTGGCCGAGCTCGGCACCATCATCCTACCGGCCGAGACCGTGGAGCGGATGCACCAGCGCGAGGAGCTCACCGCGGCGGAGCAGGCCATGGTCGCGCGCGTCCCCGCGATGACCGATCAGCTCCTCGGGAACATCCCGCGCCTCGAGCTCGTCCGCGAGATCGTCCTCGCCGCCGGCCGTCCGCGCCACCCGAACCCGAGCAGCGATCCGACGAAGATCTTCGTCGAGGACGCCGCCGAGATCCTCCGCGTCGCCGTCGAGTTCGATGCGCTCCAGAGCGCCGGGGAGTCGGGCGCGATGGCGGTCGACACGCTCCGCGGCCGTGGTCGGCACGACACGCACGTCCTCGCCGCGTTGACGAAGCTCCGCGGCGGCGAGACGCCCCGCCACGACGTGCGCGAGCTCGCGATCGCGGCCGTGCGCGTCGGGATGGTGTTCGCGGAAGACGTGCGACTGGCCACCGGACCGCTCCTCGTCGCGCGCGGCTACGAGGTCACGCTCGGCTTCGTCGAGCGCGCGAAGAACTTCCGCCCGGGGATGGTGAAAGAGCCGGTGCGAGTCATCGTGCCATGACCCAACGCATCCTCGTCGTCGACGACAGCAAGACCGTGCGCATCCTCGTCGGTGGGATGCTCCGCGACGCGGGCTACGACGTGCTCGAGGCCGCCGACGGCATCTCCGCCGCTCAGGTCGTCCTCGCCGAGCCGATCGACGCGGTCGTCACCGATCAGCACATGCCCGCGATGTCGGGTCTCCAGCTCTGTCGCGTCATCGGCGCGGATCCCTCGATGGCCGGGCTCCCCGTCGTCCTCCTCACCGCCACGAGCGGACGCGAGGTCGCGTTCTGGGCCGAGCGCTGCGGAGCAGCCGGCTTCGTCGCAAAGGATGCGTTGGCCACACTCCTGCCGACCGTCGCACGCGTGCTCGCCGAGGCACCGAAGCGACTTTCGCGCTCCCGGCGGCGCATCGAACGCGAGCAGGTCCACGCACGGATCGCCGAGCTCCTCGACCACGAGCTCGAAGAGACCATCCTCGCGAACGAGATCAGCCGCGTCGGCCAAGTGCTCGCGGCAGGCGCGTTGAAGAGCGACCTGGCCACGCTCGCGGATGCGCTCGCGAGCTTCGTGCTCCGCATCGTCGACACGCGCTGGATGTGGCTCTCGACGACGAAGCAGACCTTCGTGTACTCGGCCGCCGCCGACGCAGCCGCCGCGGATACCCACCTCCGGGCCAGCGTGGCCGTACCGGGCTCGACGACCCAGCGTGGGGCGAGCGGTCTCGTCCAGCAGGGGCACCGGCGGACCGCGCTCCCGATCGTGTTCGGCGACCGCGAGATCGGAACGATCGGGTTCGCGACGATGCACGACGGCACGGAGCGGCTCGCGCTCGTCGCGCGCGAGCTCGCCGCTCCGCTCCAGGTCTGTCTGCTCCTCCAGCAGGCGACCGAGGACGCTCGAACCGACGCGCTCACGGGCCTCCTCAACCGCCGCAGCGCCTCCGACCAGCTCGAGCGCGAGCTCGCGTTCGCGCGCCGCAACCGCGCCCCGCTCGGCGTCGTCATGATCGATCTCGACCACTTCAAGCAGATCAACGACCGGTACGGCCACGACGGAGGCGACGCCGCGCTCGTCGGCGCGGCCACCGCGATCCGCAGTGCCCTGCGCGGGTCCGATTTCTGCGCGCGGTGGGGCGGCGAGGAGTTCGTCGTCGTGGTCCGCGACGCAGACGCACACGGTACGCTCGTGGTGGCCGAGCGCATCCGCAACGCCATCGCGACCGCCTCGATCGTCGACGTCTCGGGTACGCGCATCCCCGTCACCGCGTCGTGCGGGGTCGCCGTCGTTCGCGCCGAGGACACGGCGCCGACGCTCCTCAACCGGGCCGACGAGGCGCTCTACACGGCGAAGCGCTCCGGCCGGAACCGAGTCGCGGAGGCCGCCTGACATGCGAGCGGCTAAAGCTTCCCCGCGCGGCGCCGTTCTCTCGGAGCGGAGGCTCGTATGAAGAGAATCCTCTTCGTCGACGACGAAGCCCAAATCCTCGATGGTCTGCGGTGCAGCCTGCGACGCCAGCGCAACGAGTGGGACATGGTGTTCGCTCCCGGCGCCGAGGCCGCGCTCGAGGAGATCCGGACGCGCCCCTTCGACGTCGTCGTGTCGGACATGCGGATGCCGGGGATGGACGGCGCCGCGCTCCTCACGCGCGTTCGCGAGGAGTTCCCGAGCACGATCCGGATCATCCTCTCCGGGCACTCCGATCGGGACGCCGTGCTGCGCGCACTCCCCGTCTGTCACCAGTTCCTCGCGAAGCCGTGCGAGCCCGCGACGCTGAAGGGCACGATCGAGCGCGTCGTCGGGTTGCACTCGTTGCTCGAGGCCCCGCGCTTGCGTCAGGTCGTCGGGCGCATCGACGATCTCCCCGCGATGCCGCGCATCTACGCGGAGCTCCGCGCCGCGCTCCGCTCGCCGAACTGCTCGGCGCGCGAGCTCGGCAGCATCATCGGCACCGACCCCGCGATCTCCGCGAAGCTCCTCAAGATCGCGAACTCGTCGTTCTTCGGGCTCACGCAGCGCGTGAGCGCGCCCGAGCGTGCGATCGCGTACCTCGGCATCGACCTCGTGCGGAGCCTCGTGCTCGGCGCCGAGGTGTTCGGGAGCGTGACGGGCACCAGCGCTGCGCTGGAAGAGGCCCAGTCGCACGGGCTCCTCACGTCACTCATGGCGCGCTCGCTCGTGAGCGCGCCCCTCGATCAAGACGACGCCGCGACGGCCGGGCTCCTGCACGACGTCGGTGAGATCGTCCTCGCCGGTCCGTACCCCGAGGTCATGGGGCAGCGGCTCGCCCAAGCCGATACCGCTGACCGGCTCACCGTCGAGCGCGAGGCGCTTGGCGTGACCCACGCCGAGGTCGGCGCCTACCTCGTCGGGCTCTGGGGCCTCCCCCTGACCATCGTCGAGGCCGTGGCGTTCCACGAAGAGCCGAGCCGCGCCCGGAGGCCCGGGGACGTCGTCGCCGCCGTCCACGTGGCGGCCGGCGTCGTCACCGAAGCCGTCGCGCGCCGGCGCGGCCACCCCATCACCGCCGCTCTGGACGCCGCGTTCGTTGCCCGCTTCGGCACGCGCGAGACGCTGGCCGCCGAGGCGGACGCCTTGGTGGGGCGCTGGTTCGAAGGCAGCTGAATTTCATTGCCGCCGCGGAAGATTCGGCGTGCTCTCGCCGTAGGACGCCGCGAGCCCTTTCCATGCAAACCACCGCTTCTCCTTGGAAGGTCGCCCTCGGCGGTCTCCTGGTTGGCCTCGCGACCCTCGTCGCCTGTGCCCAAGGCAACGTGACGAACGGACCGTCGTGCGAGACGACGGAGACCCTCTGCACGGGCCAATGCGCCGATCTCAAGACGGACACCGAGAACTGCGGCAAGTGCGGGACGCGCTGCCCGGAGGCCCAGGCCTGCGTCAACGGTGCGTGCTCCACCCAGTGCCCCGCCGGCAACTCGATGTGCGGCGGCGACGGCGGCGGCGGGAAGTGCATCAACCTCAAGACCGACAACAAGAACTGCGGCAAGTGCGGCTTCGCCTGCCCGAGCGGCCAGATCTGCTACGGGGGCGCGTGCTCCGGCACCTGCGGTGACGGGAAGAGCGGGCAGACGACGTGCGGCGGCGAAGGCGGCCCCTCGTATTGCGCGAACCTCCAGTCCGACAACGCCAACTGCGGCGCGTGCGGCAAAGCCTGCCCGAGCGATCAGGTCTGCGCGAACGGCACGTGCCGCGAGTCCTGCACGCCGGACCAGACGAAGTGCGGCGGCGAGGGCGGGCCCGCGTACTGCGCGAACCTCCAGTCCGACAACGCCAACTGCGGGATCTGCGGGAAGACCTGCGGGACGTTGAGCTCCTGCATCGCGGGCGCGTGCGTCGCGCAGTGCACGCAGAACCAGCTGACGTGCATCCCGGACGCGGGCACCCCCTACTGCACCGACTATCTGAGCGACAACGCCAACTGCGGTGGGTGCGGGAAGGCCTGCCCCTCGAACAAGCCGGTCTGCGCGGGCGGGATCTGCAGCGACGGGACCTGCAACCGGACGGCGCTCCTCCTCGGTGACACGAACACCTCGTCCAACGCGGCGTACGTCTCGATCCTGCAGGCGGCCGGGTTCACGGTCACTTCGTCGACCACGACCGCCTACGCGGGCTCCCCAGCGGCATCCACGTTCGGCGTGGTCATCGTCTCGCCGGGGACCAGCTACACGAGCGACATGCCGGCCGCGGGCCAGAGCTCGATCGTGGCGGCGCAGGCGGGCAACACCGGCGTCATCCTCACCGAGTGGGCCGCGTACATGAACACCACGAACTACTTCCTCACGCTGAAGCCGCTCGTACTGTTCCCGCGCTCCAGCGGGACCACCGCAGCGCTGACGTTCACGAGCGTCGTCGCCCACCCGATCTGGAACGGGCTCCCCAGCTCGTTCACGACGACCTCGGCGCTCGGCGCGAACGTCGGCTCCACGCTCAACGCAGGGGCCGTCCTCATCGCCAGCTGCACGCAGTGCACGAACGCAGGCGTGGCCGTGAAGGATCTCGGCCAGGGACGAATCGTGCAGATCGCACACGCCGCCGGCTACTCCGGCACGTGGTGGACGGATCCGAACCTGTCCAAGCTGACGTCGAATGCGGCCCTCTGGGCGGCGCGGTGCAACTGACATGAGCACGAAGAACTCCTCCCGCTTCGGGCGCGCCATCGCCGGCGGCCTCTTCGCCGCGGTGACCGCCGCCATCTCGCTCGCCGTCGCCTGCGGCGGCTCTTCGACCACCGCGCAGTGCACGACGGGGAAGACGGCGTGCGGAAGCGCGTGCGTGAACACCCTCACCGATCCGCAGAACTGCGGCGCTTGCGGCACGGCGTGCGGGAAGACCAGCCTGTGCTCGCACGGCACGTGCGCCTCCGTCTGCTCCGGGGGCGAGCAGGCGTGCGAGGTCGACGGCGGCGGGTTCTGCACCTCGCTCGACAGCGACAACGCCAACTGCGGGGCCTGCGGCAACGCGTGCAAGCCGCTCGAGGCCTGCAGCGGCGGCAAGTGCGGCGCGGGGTGCTCGGGCGGCCAGATCGGATGCACGTCGGACGCAGGCGCTCCCTACTGCGCAAACGTCCAAAGCGACAACCGGAACTGCGGTGCGTGCGGCAACGACTGCGGACCGCAGAAGCTGTGCGTGAAGGGCGCCTGCGTGAGCCAGTGCGTCCAAGGCCAGATCGCCTGCAGCGGCTCCGACGGTGGCGCTCCCTACTGCGCCAAGAGCGACACCGACAACGCGAACTGCGGTGGCTGCGGCACGACGTGCGACGTCCTGCAGGTGTGCGCCGGCGGAAAGTGCGGCTCCGTCTGCCTCCCGAACCAGACCAAGTGCGCGCCGCCGGACGGCGGTGTCGCTGCGGACGGTGGATTGCTCCCGTCGTACTGCGCAGATCTCAAGAACGACAACGCGAACTGCGGGAGCTGCGGAAACGTGTGCCCCTTCCAGACGCCGCTCTGCGCGAACGGGAGCTGCGTGAGCCCGGGCTGAGCGTTGCTCAGGGTACGCCCGTCTCCCCGTACACCGCCGCGATCTCCGGGCACGACACGTTGCCGTTCGCATCGAGATCGTCGGCGGGCGCCACGCGCCGCGCACGGAACGGGCTCCCCGGCTCGATCTGCGTCTTGATCTGGAGCGCGGTCGCGAGGCAATCGTTCGAGAACCCGACGATGCTCTCGTCGAGCCCGACGTCGACCTTGCCCTCGAGGAGGTCCGGCGTCTTCACCGTCCCCGCAAAGCGCCCGCGCGTGCGGAGCGCGGCGTAGAGCAGCTCCTCGCTGGTGCAGGTGAGCACCTTGGCGAAGAGCGTGACGCCGGGATGACCATCGCCGTCCTCGTCGATCGCGTTTCCCGAGGCGTCGATGGTGGGGAGCGGATCGACGTTCGGATCGCCGAGCGCAGCGCCCACGACGACGAGGAACGGCGGCGGAGCCCACGCCGCGCCGAGCACGTCCGCGCTGGAGAGGAAGTCGCCCTCTTCCTCCTTCCCCTTGCTCTGGAGCACGGCCTGGAGCGCCGGCGGAATGACGAGCGTCGCCACGTTCTCGACGACGGGGAGCTTGAACGAACAGAGGGTGGTCTTCTGGCGGAGGTGCGCTCCCTTCTGGAGCAAGCGCAGGCGCATCAGCTGGCGGAGCTCGACCGGAACGCCCACGCGCGCCTTGATGTCGATCTGCATCACGTAGATCCCGCTCAGCGGGCCCGCGCCGTCCATGTCCCACGGCTCCAGCGGCTCGGGCGCGATCGGGACCGTCGCGTCGAGCGTCGGGCCGGCGTCCTTGCAGCCCCCCACGGGACAGTGGTCGCTTCGCACGAACGGAACCGAGGCCGCGTCGGGGCCGCACGCGGCGACCGCGACGACCACCGCCGCGCCGAGCGCGAGCGTCGCGCGAACGGGCTTCTCCGCCGCGCTCACCATCGCGCCTCGATCCCGAGCGACGTGCCCAACGTGTGCCCTCCGTACGTGATGCTCGGATAGCCGGGGTTCTTCTGCCACGCCTCGTCGGAGGAGAAGCGCCGGTAGTCCTTCGCGTCGGTATGCGCCACGAGCCACGTCGGCGCCAGGGCCGCGATGATCCGCGCGTCGAACGAGCGCGTGAACGCACCGAGATCGAGCTCGAACCCGAACGCAGCGCCGTGCCGATCCGCGTCGATCACGTTGGAGGGACCCCCGAGCGGGTCGATCGGCGTCGGCCGATATTTGTATCCTACATTGATCGCCAGCCCCCGCGCCGCCCGGACGCGCGCGCCCATCGCGAAGGTGAAGACGTCGCCCCAGACCCCGTCGCCGTAGAAGTTGCGGTTCGTCCCGAGCGCGTCGCCCCAGTGCTCCCACGCGACGTCCGCCGAGACGTCGACCCGCTCCCCGAGCGCCACCGCGACCGCCGCCGTGACCGATGCCGGCTCGTAGTAGTGCGCATAGCGGTGCGTGTAACCGAGGTCCCCGAGATCGGGCACGCCCTGGATGCGCGTCGAGCCCCAGTCGTCGATGAAGACCGGGTGGTGGTAGACGAGCCCGATCCGGAGCGCGGGGAGCGGGGTGAAGAGCACGCCTGCGATCGGCGTCACCCGCGCGTAGACCTCGGAGTCGGTGCCGAGCTGCGTGCTCGTCTTCACGACGTTCCCGCCCGTCTGGGGGTTCTTCACGAGCGTGAGGTCGGTCACGAAGCCGGTCGTGTTCGTCTGGATCGCGAAGCTCAGGCGGAGCGCGACGCCGAGAGAGATGGCCGGCGCGATCCGGTAGGAGAAGCCGAAGTTCGCTCCGATCACGTCGGTGCGATCCGTATCGAACGCCCACTGCACGTCGTCGTCGGGCGCGATCGTCCAGCGGAAGAGGTGGCGCGGGAGCCAGAGCGAGAGACCCCCCGCGAGCCCGCGGAGGAGCCCGCCGAAGCCGAAGCGCGCGCCGAGCTGGAGCCCGAACGAGTCCGGCGTCGGTGCGGCGGCGACGTTGGCCCCGTTCGCGCCGGTGACGTGGAGGTCACGGTGGATGTGGAGGAAACCCGCGGCCGCCTCGAGGAACCCGTCGCCACGCGTCGGGTCGGAGAGCCCGGCGGGGTTGTGGTAGGTCGCGCCGAACGTCCCGGAGCGCGCGGCGACCGAGCCGGCCAGCGCGAGCTCGCGGGGCCCCGCGCCATAGAGGTCCTCCGTCCCCGCGCGCGCGAGCGCGGGCGACAGCGCGGCGAGCGCCAGGGCGAGCCCGAGCACGGAGCGCTTCATGGCTTCCCCGCGAAGACGGTGAGCGTGAGCCCGAAATGAATCGCATCGCCGGTGGCGCGGAACGCGGGGTAACCGAGGTTGCCGACCACCTCGCCCGGGTGAACGTCCTTCGTGGCCGTCTGCGGGGGCCCGAAGAAGCCACTGACCTGCGCGTCGACGACGACGGGCAGCGCGCTCACGCGCCGGAGATCGACCCCGGCGCCCGCGCCGACCTGGAAGAGCGCGCTGCCGAGGAAGTTCGTCGTGCGCGTCTGCTCGGGCACCGGGTTCGACTCGCCGCCGCCGCCGAGACGGAGCACGAGCCAGGGCGTCGCCGAGAGCTCGGCGCCGAGGCGCGCGGCGAACGTGTCGTGGAAGCGCGGGTCGACGTCTCCATCGCGCCCGCTGCGAAAGCGCGACCAGCGCGCGAGCGCGACGTCGACCGAGAGCGAGAGGCGCTCGTGCGTGGCGGGGACCACGAGCGCGCCGCCGAGGGTGAGCGTCTCCGGATCCCAGAACTGGTAGAAGTCGATCGGATCGTCGGCGACGATGCCGCCCGCGACCGTGCGTTGGCTCCCGGTCGCGCGCGACGCCGATGCGCCCCGCCAGCTCAAACCGAGCGCGAGCGCACGCGACGGCGTGGTGCGCAGGCCGAGGAAGGGTACGACCCCTACGTCGAGATCGCGCTCGAGCCGCACGACGACGCTGCGATCGACGGAGGGATCGCGACCAGCGACGTAGTTCACGACCGTCGGCGTCGCGAGCGAGGGGACGACCGCGAGCCCGGCGCCAACGTTCACGAAGCGCCCGAGCGGGAAGGCGAGCGCGAAGAGTGCGCTCACGCGCTCGGGCCGCCCGTCCCAGATCGGCGAGCTCGGCGAGTCGTCGCGGGGACCCACCGCGACGCGGAGGACGTGGCCGACGGGGAGGTCGAGCGCGAAGCCGACGTGCACGTCGTGGAGGACACCCGGCAGCGGCGTCGCGGCGGCGACGGAGAAGCTCCCCGTGAAGCGGCTCCGGTCCTCGGCGGCTTCGCCGTCCCGCGCGAACGACGCGAGGATCCCGAGCGCCTGCGCCCCGAGCAAGATCGAGGGCTGCTTCACGTCGGTGAGCCCGGCGGGGTTCCGCAGCATCGTCCCCGCGTCGCCGGTGCGCGCCGTCACCGCGTAGCCGAGCGCCGTGACGCGCGCCGTGTCCGCGAAGGCGGTGCCCGCCGCGGCGTGCGCGAGCGAGGAGGCGCAGAGCACCACTGCGCAGGCGGCCGCCCCGAGCGCGCTCCCCCCTCCCCGCTTCACGGCGCGCAGCTCCCGCCCCCGCCGCGAACGACGATTGGGATCGTGAGCTCCGAATCGGCGACGCCACCGCTCTTGTTCTCGACCCTCAGCGTCACGTGGAGCGGGCGGTCCGCGCGCGCTCGGACGGCGATCGCGTCGGCGTCGACGTCGCCGTCTTCGACCGTGATCGCGCTCCCTGCGAAGCTCCAGTGGAACTTCAGCGGGAGCTCGCTCGGGTCGGGGCGCGTCGCGACGAGCGTGAGCCGGGGCGCCGACGACTTGCCGTCGAGGTGAATGAGCGTCGTGAACTCGTCGCCTTGGCACAGGACGCCGGGGTCCGCGGTGATGACGGCCGAAGGCGGCGGCGGCGGTGGCCCGCTGCAGGCGACGAACCCGACCGCCAGCAGGAGGAGCTTCCTCACTCGAGCTTGCCGAGCTCGTAGACGTCGATCGTGCTCTTGTTGGTCAGCACGAACAGCTTGTTCGTGTTGCTGACGGCGATGCTGCGCCCGTAAGCGCCCTTGATCTCGCCGATGTACTTGCCGCCCGAGTCGAACACGGAGACGCCACCGCTGACGGCGAGGAACACGTGCCCGCTGCCGTCGACCGCGATCGAGTCGGCGCCGGACATGTGCGGGTCGCTCTTCGAGCCGAACTTCGCCGTGACGGAGCCCTTCTCGTCGATGACCTCGACCTGATCCGGGAACTGCTCGAGCAGGTACGCGTTCTTCTTCCCGTCCATCGCGACGGCCTTCGCGTCCTTGTTCTTGATCCGCGACACGAGCTTGCCCTTCGGATCGAGGCGGAGGAAGTCGGTGTTCCCCGCCGCATCGTGGAAGGTGACCATCTCGCCCGTCGGAGCGATCGCGAAGTAGCGGAACCACATGTTGTCGTAGTTGCCCTTCACGGTGCCCGTCGTCTTGCCGTCGGCCACGGCGAGTTGGAAGAGATCCCCGGTGCGGCAGACCCAGAGCGTGCCCTTGGTGTCGACTGCCATGCCCCACACGTGCGCGTCGCCGGAGAGCGTGTTCTTCGGGATCGCGGCGATCCAGACGAACTTCCCGTCCTTGTCGAGCTTCTGCACGCGCCCGTCGTCGTAGTCGGCGACGTACACGTTCTCGTCGAGGTCGACGGCGAGGACGCGTGCGTCGTCGAGCTGACCGGGGCCCGTGCCCTCGGAGCCGAAGCTCTTGAGCTTGGTCCCGAGCCCCGCGGCGGTCGCGGAGGCGGCGACCGTCGGGATCTTCGGCACCGGGATCACCGGCGGCGAGACCACGACGGGCGGCGGCGGCGGCGCTGCTGCCGTGCGGAACAGGAGGAAGCCGGCGATCACGCCGCCGAGGACGAGGAAGACGACGACGGCGAGGATCACGGCGACGATGGCGCCTCCGCCACCGCCGGACGAGGGGGCGACCATGGGTCGCGCGGCCGGCGTGGACATCGTCGTCCCGCAGTGGCGACACTCCAGGCTCGTCGCGAATCCATCCCACTTCAGAGGTGCGCCGCAGCGCGTGCACGGGAGCTCGCTCGGTACGTTCACTCGAGCATCTTCGCCAGCGGAAGCCGGCATTGGCAAGGGCGGCGCGCATTTCGTGATCGAGTTGGGGTGGGCCTGCCGATGAACAGGGAAAACACGGGTCCCGTGAGATGATGGGGGTGTGCCCCGCCCCGAGGAGATCCGCGCGCGCGTCGACGGCGTGATCGCGGCGCTGAAGGGCGCTTCGGTCTGGGACGTCCCCGAGCCCAGCTCCGAGGCGATCGCTGCCGGCGGAGCCTTCGGCGGCGAGACGATGAGCTTCGAGCAGTGGCTTCGGTGGGTGTTCGTCCCGAGCATCGAGCAGCGGCTCGCCAGCGACGGACCATGGCCCACCTCGAGCATGGTCGCGGCCCGAGCCGTGCGCGAAGCCGATGGCAACCCCGTGCTCGATCCGGTGGTCGATGCGCTGCGCGCGTTCGACGAGCTCTTCGAGCCGCCCGATCCGGCTGCGCTCCTGCGCCGCGCGGAGGAGCAGTGGAACGCCGGCAAGGTCGACGACGCCATCGCGAGCGCCGAAGCCGCCGTACGCGCGAACGAGAAGCACCCGAACGCGCTCAACTACGCGGGCTGGCTCCTCACGCGGAAGGCGAGCCTTGCCCCCGACGAGTCGGAGCGAGCGCTCGCCCATTTCCTGCGTGCCGTCGAGCTCGACCCGAGTAAGCCGGCACCCGCCGCGAACTACGGGGACCTGCTGCTCCGGCTCGGCCGCGACACGGAGGCGTTCGCGTGGATGGAGACGCGCGCCGAGAAGCCCGAGTCCGCCGCGCTCGCTCACAACTGGCTCGGCTACTGGCGCATGCAGGGCGGCGAGATCGAGCGCGCGGTGACGCACTTCGCAGCGGCCGTGAAGGCGCGGCCCGCGTGGGGGCTCGCGCGGAAGAACCTCGGAGAAGCCCTCGAGCGCGCGAAGAGAGCGGGCGAAGCGTGGGAGGTGCTCGACCCCGCGCGCCACGCGTTCGAGAACGATGCGCAGCGCGCGTTCGCCCACGAACGGCGGGGCGCCTACGCCGCGCGCAAGGGTTGGCTCCGCACGGCGCTCCGCGAGATGCGGCGCGCGGTCGTCTGCGCCGAGCGCGCGAAGCTCGCGACGGGAGAGACGACGGACGCCGAGCGCTGGATCGCCGCGCGCCTCGGCGCCGAGGGGATCTTCACGCCGAGCTTCGCGCTCGAGCGGCGATGGCTCGCGTCGCCTCCCGACGTCGCGGAGACGCGGCGCCGGACGCGAGCCGAGCTGGAGAACGCACGCGACGGCGCGAGCCCGCAGGCGCGCACGGTGATCGACGCGCTCTTCGCCGTCGTGCGGGGCGATGCGCCGGCCCCCCCGATCGACGCGACCGCGCTCGCCGCGCTGCGTGAAGACGCGCGGTCGGAGAGCGGGGCGGCGCTCGCGCTCGGCGAGCGGTGGCTCGCCGCGCATTGGGAGCGACGCGCTGCGGAGGAGCTACCGCCGGAGAGTGGGCTCTGCGACGAGGACGGCGCCCCCTTGCCGGGCGTGGTGCTCGACGCCGTGCGACGCGCACGCGCGTTCGACTTCGCAGGAGCGGCGGACCTGCTCGAGGGCGCTCCGATGCACGCGCTCGAAGCGCGCGGCGTCGCCGAGGAGGCGGGCGACGCCGCGGACGACGCGGGAGAGCTCGCGGCCGCAAAGCGCCTCTGGGCGCTCGCGCTCCGCGGCGCGCGCGAGCACGCCTCCTACGCGACGAGCGGAGGAGAGGGGCTCGCGCGGATGGTGGACGTGCACCGCCTGGAGGCGAAGCTGGGAAGCTAGGTGTCTCTCCCCGAATCGCTCAGGGCTCCTTCGTGCCCGTGCCCGTGCCCGTGCCCGTGCCCGAACGACGACGCTGGCAGCTCGGCTCGTGGAGCGCGGGTCTCATGAAGCCCGAAGCCGATGCGTGCATACCGCACACACTTTGAATCGGGTTGCTGGTCGCCCGGGCACGGGCACGAGCACGGGCACGTGGAGAGGACTAGACCCTCTCGATCATCACGGCCAGGCCCTGCCCGCCGCCGATGCACGCGCTCCCGACGGCGTACTTGCCGCCGCGCCGCGCGAGCTCGTAGGTGAGGTGGGTCGTGATGCGGGCGCCGCTCGCGCCGAGCGGGTGCCCGATCGAGATGCCGCCGCCGTCGACGTTCGTCTTCTCGCGGTCGAGACCGAGCTCCTTCTCGCACGCGAGGTACTGCGGCGCGAAGGCTTCGTTCACCTCGACGAGATCCATGTCGGAGAGCTTCATGCCCGAGCGGGCGAGCGCGGCCTGAATCGCAGGGACCGGGCCGATGCCCATGAGGCTGGGCTCCACCGCGGCGACGCCCCACTGGACGATGCGGGCGAGCGGCTTCAAGCCCTTCGCCTTGGCGAAGTCCTCGGTCGCGAGCACGAGGCACGCCGCGCCGTCGTTGATGCCCGAGGCGTTGCCCGCCGTGACGACGCCGTCCTTCTTGAAGACGGGATTGAGCTTGGCGAGGATCTCGAGCGTGGTCTGCGGGCGCGGGTGCTCGTCGACCGCGAAGGTGATCGGACCCTTCTTCGACGGGATCTCGTAGGGGACGATCTCGTCCTTGAAGAGGCCCTTCTCGTTCGCCGCCGCCCAGCGCTTCTGGGAGAGCAAGGCGTACTCGTCGCACTGCTGGCGCGTGATGCCGTGCTTCGCGGCGAGGTTCTCGGCGGTGATCGCCATCGGCGTGTTGCACCAGCTGTCGGTGAGCGCGGCGGCGAGCGAGTCCTCGAGCGCGGGCGCGCGCCCGAACGCGAAGCCGTCACGCGCGCCGCGGATGACGTGCGGCGCCATCGACATGTTCTCGGTGCCGCCGACGAGCACGCACTCGGTCTCGCCGAGGAGGAGCTGCTCGGCACCCGTGATGATCGCCTGGAAGCCCGAACCGCAGAGGCGGTTGACGGTGAGCGCGGGCGTGGTGATGGGGAGACCCGCCTTGAGCCCGACGTGGCGCGCGCCGTAGATCGCGTCGCTGCTGGTCTGCATGACGTTGCCGATCACGACGTGACCGATGTCCCCCACGGCGACGCCCGCCTGCGCGATCGCGGCTTTCGCGGCGTGCGCGGCGAGGTCGTTCGCGTTCACCGACTTGAGCGCGCCCTGGAGCGTGCCGAACGCGGTGCGCTTCGCACCCAGGATGACGATGGACTTCGCGAGCTTGGCCATGATTTTTCCTCGAGAAACTGCGGGGGTAGGGAAACGGGGGGAAATCGGGGCGAAATGTGGCGCCGAACGGACGATTTGGGAAGAGCGAACCGTGCCCCCGCCGTACGCTAGGAGACGTATGGAGGCTCCGAAGTGTGGGCGGTGCGGCGCCCTCGTCACGAACCCGCAAGCGACGCAGTGCCAGTACTGTGGACAGCCCCTCGCCAGCGGTGCTCCCGCAGCGGCAGGGTATGGGGCAGCTCCGCCCGCCGCCGGCTACGGGGCTCCCCCGCCGGCCGCTGGGTACGGCGCGCCGCCGGCCGCCGGCTACGGCTACCCGCAGCAGGGCTACGGTCAGCCGCAGATGCCGAGCTACGGCCAGCCGCAGCAGCCCTACGGCTACGGCGGCTACGGTCAGCAGCAGCCGGGCTGGGGCGGCCAACCGCAGATGCAGCAGTGGCAGCCGCCGGCCGGTTACTACAACCAGGGCACCGGCATGAGCGCGTGGGGCATCATCACGTGGATCCGAATCGGGATCGCCGTGCTCGTGCTCTTCGGGTTCGCGTTCAGCGCGTGCGTGGGCGCACTGGCCCACTGAGCCCCACGCTCACGGCTTCGTGAGCGTGACGTCCACGTCGAACGTGTGGTCCGACGGATCGTAGACGCCGACCTTCAGCGTCCCGACCAAGCATTGCTGCAGGCTGCTCGAGACACCGGTGGACGCGGCCACCGCGACTTGGGCCGTGCCGCTCGCCGCGACGTGGACGGAGAGCTTCACCTTGCCGGCCTGGGTCGGGTCCTCCGCGAGCGCCTTCGCGTAACATGCACGCATCGCGATGCGACGGCTCGCGACCGCGCGATCGTCGGAGGGGGTGTGCGTGCCGCTCAGCGACGTCGCCACGTTGCCCGTGCCGACCCCCGTGAGACCCGGGCTCGGCGGCCCGCCGTACGCACCGATCCCCGGTAGCCCGGTCAGCCCGGGTTGGGGCGGCGCGCCGTACGCGGCCATCCCCGGGTTCACGGTCCCGAGCACCGCGAGCCCCGCATCACCGAAGATCCCTCCGAACCCGCCGTCGGACGAGAGCGCCGCGAGGAGCTGCGGATCGGCCGCCCCACCATCACGCCCGATCGCGGCCTGCTTCACGGACGCGATGGCGCTCGGCGTCGCGCTCGCCACCAGCGGAGCGAGCGGAGCGACGGTGTCGCTCGGCGCAGCGCTCGCCGACGCCACGGCCGTCGCGGAGGCCGCGCTCGGCGCGGTCGTGGCGCCGGCATCCGAAGCGGCGGTCCCGCGCTGGCAAGCGATGCCGAGCGGAAGAATCGCGGCGAGCGCCACCGTGCGAACGGCGAAGCAGAACGGGCACGCCGCATCCTTCGCGCGAAGCAATCGACGACACCGCGGACAGGGGGCGAGCGCGCTCATCCCGAAAGCCTATCCGACCCCATCCCGTTCCCGTCCCCGTTCTTCATCCCGGATTCGTCTTTTCTCTCCCTTCTTGTGGTAGTCACGCGCCATGGCGCTCGATCTCTCCATCGTCGGCAAGCCTTCGGAACCGTCCACGTTCGAATACTCGTGGAAGGACGTCGTGCTCTACGCGCTCGGCATCGGCGCGAAGAAGGACGAGCTCGACTACCTGTACGAAGGCGCGACGTTCGGGAACGTCGACGCACGCCGCGCCGACGGCGGCGAGAAGCCGCTCGTCTACCCGAGCTTCGTCGTCGTGCCGACGTTCCCGGTGATGCTCTCGCACCTGAGCAAGACCGGCGGCGATCTGGCGATGGTCGTCCACGGCGCCCAGCGCGTGAAGATCCACAAGCCGCTCGCGCCGAGCGGCAAGCTCGTCTCCACCGCGACCATTCGCGGCATCTACGACATGCGCCGCTTCGCGAGCGTGCTCGTCGACACGCAGACCAAGGACGCGTCGGGCGACGTCGTCTGCGATCAGACGTGGACCATCATCTACCGCGACGCCGGCGGCTTCGGTGGCTCGCCGCCGCCGAAGGAGCCGAGCGGGATCGACGTGCCGAAGGGCGTGGAGCCGACGTTCCGGATCGAGGAGAAGACGTCGGCCGAGCAGGCGCTCCTGTACCGCCTCTCCGGCGATCCGAACCCGCTCCACGCGGACCCGGAGTTCGCGAAGAAGGTCGGCTTCGAGCAGGGGCCGATCCTCCACGGGCTCTGCACGTTCGGGTACCAGGTGCGTCACGCCGTGAAGGGCGCGTGCGGGGGCGACGCGACTCGCCTCACTGGCTTCGAAGGTCAGTTCCGCCGCCCGGTCTGGCCGGGCGACACGATCGTGACCGAGGGTTGGGTCCTCGAGCCAGGCAAGGTCGCCCTCCAAGTCTCCGTGAAGGAGCGCGAGGAGAAGGTGATCACCAGCGCGAGCGCGACGTTCCGAGCGTGAACGACTCCGGAGCGCTCACGGCTCCGCGCAGCGGTAGCCGTCTTCGCCCACCTTGCAGATCTTCCAGTTCGTCCCGCTCGAATCGAGCGTCACCTTCAGATCGAGGAAGCCGCGCGTCGCCGTCTTCAGCGTGGTGACGGGGCCCGGGATCGCGCCCATCGGCTCGCCGCACGCGCTCTTCATCGCGTAGACCAGCGTGTAGGACTCGTTGTTCAGCTCGAACGTGTAGATGTGGTCGGCCTGCCCGTCGTGATCGAGGTCGACCTTGGTCGGCGAAGGCGAGAAGCCCGCCGTGGCTTCCTCCGACAGGTGAAAGTGCGCGCGCATCTTCGCGAGCGCGTCCCCCTCCGCATCCACGCACGGCCGGCCGCGCGCCGGCGCCTCCGCTTCGCCGGGGCACCCCACGAGCAACGCCGCCGACGAGGCGAGCAGGATCGCCGTGAGCGAAGCAAAGCGCATGGCGGAGGGTTACGGTGGGGGAGCAGAAAAGTCCAGTTGGCGATGGATTGCGGTACGTTGGCCCCGTGCCGGAGCTCCTCCCCGAAGTGGCGCGTGCCCTGCGCGACGGCGGCGTCGACGTGGCGGCGCTCGGGCTCGCGTGGGCGCGGGTCACGCCGTCGGTCGTGATCGTCCCGGCGTTCGGCCTCCGCGCGCTCCCGAACCCCGCGCGTGTCGTCATCGCGCTGGCGCTCGCCGGCGCGATCTGGCCGGCGGTCGCGCTCGCTCCGGCGTCCCCGGAAGGGACGCCCTGGGCGCTCGCCGCGATCTTCGAGCTCCTCCACGGACTCCCGGTGGCGATCGCCGCGGCGGTACCACTTTGGGCTGCGACGATGACGGGCGGCATGATCGACGGGCTCCGGGGTGCCCAACAAGAGGGCGCTCCCCTCCCCGTCGTCGAGGGGAAGGCCCCTCCCCTCGGGGTCGCGTTCTCGCTCCTCGCCTCGACGATCTTCCTCGCGACCGGAGGACCCGCGCGGATCGCGATGGCGCTGGCCACCCAGCCGATCCCCGACCACCCCGTCGTCAGCGCCGCGCTGCACGTCGCCTCGGGCATCACGGTCGCGGTCGCCATCGGTGCGCCACTGGTCGCCTCGGCGATCGTTCTGGAGATCGGCGGAGCGCTCGTCGCGCGCGCTTCGAGCCCGGCCCAAGTGCACACGCTGGTCGCGCCGCTCAAGGCGCTGGCCCTCTTGGCGATCGTGGGGATCGTGTTCGATCGGATCGCGGGGCTCCTCGCCCTCGCCGTCCGCGCTGCGCCCTGAGCGAGTCAGGAGCCGCAGCGGTACGCGGTGCCGTGCTCGAGCGACGGGAGCTTGTCTTCGTCGACGTACACGAGCGTCGCGCCTTTCTCGGCTGCAGCGTTGCGAAGCTCGGTGACGGCCTGGTCACGCTCTTCGGCCTTGATGCCTTCGCCCATCGCGCTCGACGTCGCCACGGGATCGGAGATCGTGACCTCGCCGAGGGCGGTACAACCCGTCAACTCGTTCGCGTGGTTGGCGTAGCGCACCTTCTCGCCCGCCGGCGTGAGGGAGGATGGAGTGAGGTGGCAGCCCGCGACCAGCGCGGCGACCAGGATCAGGGTGCTCGTTTTCATGTTCTACCTCTCGTTCGATCCGTCGCGCGTCAACCAACGCGCGAGCGTCTTGTCGTCGATGCCGAGTGCTTCGGCGGTGAGCAGCTTTCGCCCCCCTAGCTGCTCGAGCGCCCAGCTCGCGTAGCGCTTCTGCACCTCGCGGATCGGCAGGACGGGGCCCGAGAACGGCTCCCCGTCCGAGCGCGTCGCGCTCGTCCGGAGCACGACCTCCTCCGGCCCGACCTCGGCTCCTCGGCCGAGGAGCACCGCACGCTCGACCGTGTGCTCGAGCTCGCGCACGTTGCCCGGCCAGCCGTAGCTCTGGAGCTTGTCCATCGCTGCGCGCGAGAACCCGACGACCGGCGAGCGCGGGTGCTTCTCGCGCGAGCGCTCCAGGAAGTGAGCGACGAGCGTCGGCAGGTCGTCGCGCCGATGGCGGAGCGGCGGGACCTCGATCGTCACGACGTCGAGCCGATAGGCGAGGTCCTCGCGGAACTTCGCCTCCGCGACGAGGCGGTGGATGTCCTTGTGGGTCGCGGCGAGCACCCGCACGTCGACGCGCCGCTCGTGGTCCGCGCCCACGGCGCGCACGGCGCCGCGCTCGAGCACGTCGAGCAACTTGCTCTGGAGCGCCGCCGGCATGTCGCCGATCTCGTCCAGGAACAGACTCCCCCCCTGGGCCTCGACGAAGAGCCCGGGCCGCGCACGGTCGGCGCCGGTGAACGCGCCGCGCACGTGCCCGAACAGCTCGCTCTCGAGGAGCGGCTCGGGCAACGCAGCGCAGTTGACGGTGACGAAGGGACCGCTCGCGCGAGCGCTCTGGGCGTGGATCGCACGCGCGAGGAGGCCTTTGCCCGTACCGGTCTCGCCCGTGATCAGAAGGGGCGTCTGGGCGTCGACGACGCGCTCGACGACGTCGAGCAGCTCTCGCATCGCCGCCGACGAGCCGAGCACGCGGCCGAGCGAGAATCGCTCGCGGAGGTTGCGCTTCAGCGTCGCCGCCTCGCGCCGCACATTCACCTCGTCGATCGCGCGCCCGATGAAGAGCGCGAGCTCGTCGGTCTTGAAGGGCTTCGTGAGGTAGTGGTACGCGCCCTGCCGCATCGCCTCGATCGCGCCGTCGATCGCGCCGTACGCCGTCATGACGATCACGGGCCGCGACGGATCGAGCGAACGCGAGCGACCGAGCAGCGTGAGCCCGTCGACCTCGGGCATCCGGAGATCGGTGACGAGCACGTCGAAACGATCGTTCGCGAGGAGCTCCGTGGCCTTGGCGCTCGACGCCAACGCCGTGGTGTCGAAGCCGCGATCGGCGAGGTTGTCGGCCACGGTCTCCGCGAGGGACCCTTCGTCGTCGACCACCAACACGCGCGGCGCCGGGTTCACGATGCCCCCGCGATCGCCGGCAGCTCGATCATCGCGCGCGTGCCGCGCTCCGCGACGCGGGGCTCGACGACGAGCTTGCCCTGGTGGTGCTTCACGATCTCGTTCGTGATCGCGAGCCCGAGCCCGGAGCCGGCGCCCGGTGGTTTGGTCGTGAAGAACGGCTCGAGGATGCGCGCAGCGTCCTCTCGCTCGATCCCGCGGCCCTGATCCAAGACTTCGATCATCACGTGCTCCGTCTCCGTGCGGGTATGGATGCCGACGACGCTGCCTCGCTCGGAGGCGTCGCAAGCGTTCAAGAGGAGGTTGACGAGGGCGTGGACGAAGAGGCGCTGGTCGCACGCCACCGTCGCCACGGGTTCGTCGAGGAGGATCCGCAGCGTCACGCCGGCCTCGGCGTAGCGGTGCGCGACGAGCTGGCGCGCGCGCTCCACGATCTCGTCGACGCGGACGCGCGCGAGCGACGGCCGCTCGCCGCGCGCGAAGTCCGAGAAATCACGGATGGTGCTCCCGATCCGCGTCGCGTTCTCGAGGATGGCGTCGACCGCGCGCTTCGCGCGGGGATCGTCGTCCACTTTGCCCCGGAGCTGCTCCGCGCGTCCGACGATGACGGCGAGCGGCGACGAGATCTCGTGCGCGACCCCCGTCCCGAACGCGCCCAGCGCCGCGAACCGCCCCGCGCGGGCGAGGGCCAGCTCGCGCGCGAGCTCGAGCTCGCGCCGCTGGCGTCGGAGCGCCGCGAATCCGAAGCTGAAGACGAGGATCCCGCCGACGAGGATGCTGACGACCAAGCGCGTGGTCACGCGGAGCTCGCGATCGCGCTCGCGCGCCGCGCTCGTCACCACGATCCGCGTCGCCCCGTTCGTCGCGGGGGCGAAGGCGGCGACCGCCGAACGCATCGGAAGCCCCAGCGCGGCCGCCTCGGGGCGAGAGAGCCTGACCCACGGTGCACCGGACCGCAGCCCCTCCGTGACCGCCGGCGAGCGCAGCGTCGCGCCGTTCGGGCGCACGAGCTCTTCGCTCCCGGGCTGAACGGTGAACACGAAGCGCTCGCCGTCGTGCTCCACCCGCGCGACCTCGGTCGTGGCGAGCGCGGCGGCGAGGCTGACCTGTTCCTCTGCGAACGCAGCGAACGCCTCGTCGGACTCCCGCCGCGCGTCGAGGTAGGCGATGCCCACCACGATGGCGAGCGCGAGCACCATCCAAGCGAGGAGCGCGCGGGCAGAGTCCTTCATCGCCATCGCGCAAACTGCAAGTCACGGTCCAGCGCGCATGCGCGGCGCCACCGAGCCCCGGTGGCGAGCCGCGCGACGTGGGTCGGAATGCTTCCGACTCGGGTCGGAAGATCTCCGGTTCGATCGGAGATTCGGCTGCGCGGCCCCATCGGAACGGCCGGCGGATCGACTCGGCACGCGCCTTGAATTGGGCGCCGCCGCATGACTCGCCTTCGAGTCCTCATCCCCGCTATCCCCCTCGTTCTGTTGGGCATTTCGTCGCAGGCGTGGGCCCAATCGCCCCGCCTCCTCACCTTGGACGAGGCGCTCCGCGAAGCCCACACCCACACCCCCGCCATCGCGCGCGCTGCGCTCGCCGTCGAGGAAGCGAAGCTCGACGCGGCCGTCCCGCGCGCCGAGTGGTACCCACGCTTCGTCGTCGGCGCGCAGATCGACCTCGGCACGGTGAACCAGACGTCCGCGTCGAACTTCCCCGTCCGCGGCGTCGACATCGCGCGCATCGCCGGTAAGTCGCCGACCAACACGACCGACTGGCAGCCCTACCCCTCCACGTTCGCCGGCCTCGGCGTGACGCAGGAGCTCTTCGACTTCGGCCGGATCGCTGCCGCCGCTGCCGCGCGCGACGCCCGCGTCGACGTCGCGTCTGCACGCGCGAAGGAGCTGTCGCTCGAGGTCGACTACTTCGTCGAAGAGGCCTTCTACGCCGTGCTCGCGGCGAAGGACGTCGCTCGCGCCGCGCGCGAGGCACGCGACGAAGCGAAGCTGAACCGCTCCCTCACCGAGGAGGCGATCAAGGCCGGGATGCGGTCGCCCGCCGACCTCGCCCGCGCCGACGCCGAGATGGCGCGCTTCGAGGCCGGGCTCTCCCAGGCCGATGGCGGCGTCATCGAGGCGCGAGCCGTCCTCGCCGCCTCGATCGGCGACCCCGCCGCCGAGGTGGACGTCTCGACCCCCCCGACGGGTCTGGCGGAGCCCGCCGATCTCAACGCCGCCACCGCGAAGGCGCTGGCGGACTCCCCGCGGGTGAACGCCCTCGTCGCCGAGGCACGCGTGCGAAACCTCGACGCGCGCGCCATCGGAGCGGAGAGTCGACCGAACGTCGTCCTCAACGGAGTGTTCTACGGGTGGGCCGGCGGCGACCCACCGGACGGCGGACCCGAGGCGTTCGGGCGCGGGCTCCTTCCCGTCGTCGCGAACTACGCGGCCGGGATCACACTCACCATCCCACTTTGGGATCCGATCGTCGAGGCACGGGCCAAGGTCGCGCGTCTGCGCGAGCGCGAGGCCCAGCTCGATCTCGACGAAGAGCGCCAGCACGTCATCGCCGCCGTACGCCGCGCCTGGATCGCGCTCGACGTCGCGCGAGCGGCGCTGCCCGCGCTCGACGCTGCCGTCGCCGCCGCCAAGACGAACGAAGATCAGGCGACGGCGCGCTTCAAGAGCGGCCTCGGCACGAGCACCGAGCTCGCCGAGGCGGAAGAGCTCCGGGTCGCGGCCGAGATCCGGCGCGCGCTCGGCGGGTTCGACGTCGCGCGCGCACGCGCCGCGCTCGCCCGTGCAATCGCCGAGGGCATCAAGTGAAGGAGAAGTTTCGATGAGCAGGTCCAAAGAGGAACACCACGTCAAAGGCTCGCGCGGCATCGCCGTTCCATCGGCGATCGTGGGGATCGTCGTGGTGCTGTTCGGAGTCGGGGCGGGCTTCCTCGCTCGCGCGAAAGCGAAGGTCGAGCACGTCGCGCTCGCCGACGCTCCGAAGGGCGTCTCGGCCGTCCACGCGAAGGCGACCACCTACCGGCCCACGCGCCGCTTCGTCGGCACGGTGGACCCGTGGGTGTCGGCGCGCGTCGGCCCGCAGATCGTCTCGGCCTACGTCGGCTCGGTGCTCGTTCGCCCGGGCGACGCGGTGAAGCGCGGCGACGTCGTCGCGACCCTGGACTGCAAGGAGCAGGCGGCCGAGTCGCAGGCCGTCGCCGCCCAGGCGCGCGCGCTCGAGGAGCGCGAGAAGGCGATCGCCGGCGAGGCCGCGCGCGTCGAGCAACTCGCGCAAGGCGGGTTCGTCTCCGCGAACGATCTCGACCAGCACAAGGCGCAGCAAGCCGCCAACGAAGCGCAGATCCAGTCCCTCCGCGCCGAGCTCGCGGGGAAGGGCCTCGCGGTCGGTGACTGCGTGATGCGCGCTCCGTTCGACGGCGAGGTCGGCGCGCGCTTGCTCGACCCGGGTGGCTACGTCCACCCCGGCTCCACCGTCGTCACGGTCGTCGATCGGCGCATGCTGCGGATTGCCGCCGACGCGCCCGAGGTCGACGCGAAGTCCGTCGGCGTGAAGACCCCGGTTCGGATCCGGCTCCTCGCGCTCGGCACCGAGCTCCAGGCCGTCGTCGCGCGGCGCGCACCGTCCGCGGATCCCGCCACGCGCACCATCCACTTCGAGATCGACCTGGAGCGCGGCGAGCTCGAGGTGCCCGTCGGGACGACCGCCGAGATCACGGTCGACGTCGGCACGGCGACCGACGCCACCGAGGTCCCGCTGACGGCGGCGAAGGTGCGCGGCGACAAAGCCAACGTCTTCGTGGTCGACCACGGCGTCGCGAAAGCCAAGGCGGTCGCCATCCTCGGCGAGCGCGAGGGCTCGCTCTACCTCGCGCGCGATCTGCCGCCCGACACGGTCGTCGTGACGGAGGGCCGCGGGCTCCTGCGCGACGGCGACTCCGTCTCGGAGAAGCTGGTGATGCAATGATCCGCTCCGCGCTCAAGAACCCGCTCGCCGTGCTGATGGCGTGCGTCGCGATCCTCGTCTTCTCGGGGATCGTGACCCCGCGCTTCACCGTCGACACGTTCCCCGAGCTCACGCCGCCGGTGCTCGTCATCGGCACCCAGGCGCCCGGCATGGGCCCGAAGGACGTGGAGACCACGATCTCCTGGCGCTTCGAGAAGTACGTGAGCGCGACGCCGGGCGTGGATCACGTCCAGAGCGTCTCGCGCGCCGGCCTGAGCATCATCTACGTGTGGCTGAAGTGGGGGACCGACCTCGCCGCCGCGCAGACGCTCGTCCAACAGCAAGTGCAGTTCGCGATGTCGTCGGTCCCGAAGAGCCTCGGCATCGTCCCTCCGTTCGTCCTCCAGTACGACCCGACCAACGCGCCCGTGATCCAGATCGCCGTCCACGGCGGCGGCCTCACCGGGCCCCAGCTCTACGACTACGCGCAGAACGTCATCGAGCCCGCGATCGAAGGCATCCCCGGCGTCGCGAGCGCAGCGCCCGACGGCGGACGCCAGCGCCAGATGAACGTGATCGTGGACCCCGAGAAGGCGCAGGCGCTCGGAGTGACCTCGTCCGACGTCGCCGCAGCCGTCGCGCGCGCCAACGCGCTCCTCCCGTCGGGGCGCCTGCTGGCCCCCAAGCTCGACGCCAACGTCTACACCAACGCCGTCCCCGCCAAGATCGAGGACATCGGCGATGCACCGGTCAAGGTCGTCGACGGGCGCTCGGTCCTCATCCGCGACGTCGCGCGCGTCGAAGACGGCGGCAGCCCCAACACCCAGACGGTCTTCATCGACGGCGAGCCCGCCGTCTACCTCAACGTCCTCCGCGTGCCCGGCGGCAACGTGCTCTCCATCGTCGACCAGGCCAAGGCGCGCGTGGGCGAGCTCAAGACGCCGCCCGGCATGAAGGTCACGCCGATCTTCGACCAGTCGACCTTCGTCCGCTCGACCGAGAACGGCCTCAAGAAGGAGATCGTCCAGGAGTTCTTCCTCGTGGCGATGGTCATCCTCCTCTTCCTCCAGAGTTGGCGCTCCGTCGTCATCGCGGCGATCGCGGTCCCCATCTCGTTCGCGATCATCCTGATCGTCCTCTACGTCAGCGGGCAGACGCTCAACGCCTTCACGCTCGGCGGGCTCACCCTGGCGATGGGACCACTCGTGGACATCTCGGTCGTCGTGCTCGAGTCCGTCCACCGCGAGCGGATGAAGGGGAAATCTCCTGCCCGCGCCGCGCTCGACGGGACGAGCGCCGTCTCGCTCGCCACGCTCGCCGCGACGCTCGCCACCGTGTCGGTGCTCCTCCCCGTCGTCCTCCTCGAGGGCCTCGCGAAGAAGCTCTTCGTCCCGCTCGCGATCACGGTCGCGACCGGCATGGTCGCCGGCTGGATCGTCAGCATGATCGTCACCCCGGTGGCGTGCCGCTGGATCCTCGGTCACCACGCCGAGGCCCCGGCGTGGGTGAAGCGGATCGAGCACTTCATCGACGGGATCGCCGAGCGCTACCGCCGCACGCTCGCGCTCGTCCTCCCCCACCGTGCCGTCGTCCTCGGCGCCGCCGTCGTGCTCGTCGCGGGCACCGTCTTCGCCGCGTCGCGCCTCCCGAGCACGTTCTTCCCCGACCTCGACGAGTCGATGGAGCAGGTCTACGTCCGCTTCGCACCGGGTACGTCGGTCGAGCAAGCGGGCGACCAACTCCGCGACATGGGCGACGTGCTCAAGAAGGAGCTCCCGCCCGGCTCGGTCGAGCTCGTCCTCACCAACGACGGCGCCCCGAGCCTCGCCCGCAGCGCGATGAACAGCCCGAACTCCGGTCCGCACATGGGCTTCATCCGCGTCCAGCTCACGTCACCCGAGGAGCGCTCGCTCGACCAACGACAGATCGCGGACCGCATGCGCGCGATCCTCACGCAGCGCTACCCGGGCGTCGACTTCCTCGAAGCTCCGGGCGGGCTCGTCGCGACCGTCTTCAACAACGGCTACAACGCGCCGCTCGTCGTCGAGGTCGAGGAGAGCGATCTCGATCAGCTCCGCCAGACGTCCGTCGACGTGGCCGAGATCGCCCGCACGGTCCCCGGCGTGCGCGACCCCTACGTCATGCTCGAGACGGACTACCCCGAGCTCCGCGTGAACACCGATCGCGAGGTCGGCGGCGTCGTCGGCGCCACCGCGCGCGACGCCGCGCAAGCGACGCTCGAAGCCACGCTCGGCAACATCAACACACCGGGCGTCTGGGTCGACGGGAGCAACGGCCAGAGCTACTTCGTCGTCACCGGCTACGACGGGCAGAGCGTCCACGATCGCGAGTCGTTGGCCGACGTACCGCTCGTCACCACGACCGATCACGGGACGATCAAGCTCGGCACCTACGCCGACATCCGCCGCAGCGTGGGTCCGATCGCCATCGAGCGAAACCGCCTGTCCCGCGTCGGCACCATTCTGTTTCAGACCGAGGGGCGCGACCTCGGGAGCGCCGCGGACGAGATCCAGAAGAAGCTCGACGCCGATCCGCGGACGGCGGGGAAGAAGATCCGCTTCGTCGGTCAGGTCGACCTGATGCGGACGACGTTCTCCGGCCTCGGCGTCGCGATCGGGCTCGCGGTCATGGTCGTCTTCATGATCATGGTCACGCAGTTCCGCTCGCTCCGCCTGCCGCTCGCCATGCTCTTCACGATCCCGCTCACGTTCGTCGGAGTCGTGATGGCGCTCCTCGCCGCCGGGCAAGGGCTCTCGATCACGTCCCTGATGGGCGTGCTCATGGTCATCGGCATCGCGATGTCGAACGGCATCCTGCTCGTGGACCAAGCCAACCGTGACGTCCAAGGCGGGAAGGACCCCGTCCAGGCCGTGCTCGACGCCGGGCGCACGCGCTTCGTGCCGATCATGATGACCAGCCTCGCGACCATCGTCGGCTTGCTCCCGACGGCGCTCGGGCTCGACCGCGAGGCGAAGGCCAACCAGCCGCTCGCGCTCGCGGTCGTCGGTGGGCTCGTGCTGTCGACCTCGCTCTCGCTCTTCCTCGTCCCGGTCAGCTTCACGCTGCTCGCGAAGCGCGCCGGTGAAGAAGAGCTCGACGCGGAGGCGCCGCCGGCGACTACTTCCGCAACAGCTTGAACGCGTGCGTCCAGCTGCCACCGCGCAGCCCGGGGATGCACCAGAGCATGCACAGCGGCTCGATCGCTCGCGCGCCGGCCGCCGTGCCCATGTCGGCCGTCTCCCAGCCGAACTGCTCGAGGATCTTCACCGCGTCCCCCTTGGCGCCCGCGTCGTTGCCGCAGAGGAACATCGTGGGCTTCTGTCCGCCGAAATCGGGGTTCACCATGAAGGCGTTGCCGACGCACGACCACGCCTTCACGAACTTCGCCTCCGGCGCGCGCTTCTGGAGCTTCTCCATCAGCGACTCGTTGGGGCCGGTGAAGAACTTGATGACGCCATCCTCGGGCGGCGCGTCCGCAATCGGGTTCGTCGCGTCCATGACGAGCTTGCCGGCGAGGTTCTTCGGCCCGGCGAGGTCGAGCGCCGACTCCGCCGCGTTGCCCTTCACCGCGAGGACCGCCGCGTCGCACCAGGCGGCGGCCTCGGCGAAGGTGCCGGTGCTCGCGTTCGCCCCGGCGCCGCTCTTCCAGTCGCCGAGCTTCTGCGGCTCGCGTGACCCGCGCATGACGGCGTACCCGTGCTTGAGGAAACCATTGGCGAGCACTTCACCGACCTGACCCGAGCCGAGGACCGCGATCTTCTTCATGCGTTCGACGGTCGCACGCCGCGCTGGATCGGTAAATGGGGAGCGGGTACCGTCGGTACTCCCCATGGCGATGTTCAGCTCGGACCCGGCGATCGCGAAGCGGCAGATGCTCACGATCGTCTTCCTGTTGACCGCGTTCGGCCACATGGACGGAAAGTTCGCCCTCTCCGAGAAGCGATTCGTCCAGGAGAAGATCGCGAAGCTGGTCGAAGAGCGCATGCTCGAGGCGATGCCGGATCCGCTCGCGCGTCACGTCGCGACCGAGCGGGTGACGCAGCAGTTCCAGAAGGTCGCGGCGACGATCGACAAGGAGATCGCGTCGCTCTTCACGGAGTCCGTCGCCGAGGGCGAGAGCACCGAGCAGTTCGTCTACGCGAAGATCGCGCTGCGCTCGTACGAGCTGTTGCACCCGTTCGACGAGGAGGCACGCAAGAACCTCCTCGGCATCGTCGACGAGCTCATCCTCGCCGATGGCGTGGTGCACCCGAACGAGGAGCGCCTCCGCGCCGACATCCAGCGCCTGCTCGACGAGCCGATCGAGCTCGAGGAGATCGAGGCGGTCGAGGATCTCGAGCACCCCGTCGAGATCGAGAAGCCCGTCGCGCTCGCGCCCAAGCAGGACGATCACCCGTTCTTCACGCGCGAGGAGCGCGCCTACCCGGGCGACTCCGTGGGCTTCTGGAAGCTCGCGAAGCAGGACCTCGAGCTCGTGCAGAAGGTGAAGGCCACGCTCGACGCGCAGCGCGCCGCGGGGGCGGGCAAGCTGACCGGCAAGTCGACGTTCGGGGAGCTCGCTGGCGAAGCGCCGTTCCTCGATGGCCACGTCTACGTGCTCCAGCCGGATCCGAAGAAGGAGTACGAGCTCATCGTCCTCGGCGACCTCCACGGGTGTTACTCGTGCATGAAGGCCGCGCTGATGCAGACGGACTTCCTCGCGAAGGTCCAGGCCCACGCGGACGATCCCGACAACACGCCCGACACGCGGCTCGTGCTCCTCGGCGACTACATCGATCGCGGGCGCTTCAGCTTCGACGGCGTGATGCGCACCGCGATGCGCCTGTTCACGACCGTGCCCGACTCCGTGTATTTCCTGCGCGGCAACCACGAGTACTACCTCGAGCATCAGGGCCGCGTGCTCGCGCCGGTGCGCCCGGCCGAGGGCATGATGAGCCTCCAGAACGTCGCGAGCGACCAGTACTTCCGCGACTTCATGCGCCTGTTCGAGACGCTCCCGACCGCGCTCGCGTTCGACCGCTTCTTCTTCGTCCACGCCGGGATCCCGCGCTCGACGTCGCTCGCGGAGAAGTGGAAGGACCTGTCGTCGTTGAACGACGCGGAGCTGCGCTTCCAGATGATGTGGAGCGATCCGAGCGACACGGAGGTCGTCCCCGACGAGCTCCAAAAAGCAGCGGCGCGCTTCGGTTACGGCTCGCAGCAGTTCCGCAGCTTCATGGCGCGGATCGGTTGCTCGGTGATGGTGCGGGGGCACGAGCGGATCGTGGATGGTTTCCACGCCAACTTCGATTTCCCGGACGCGAAGCTCTTCACGCTGTTCTCGGCGGGCGGGGCGACGAGCAAGGATCTCCCCGAGACGAGCAACTACCGAGAGGTGAAGCCGATGGCGCTCACGATCCGGTGGAAGGACGGCAAGAGCAAGGTGACGCCGTTCGCGATCGACTGGGCGCGCTACAACGAAGGCGCGAAGAATCGCTTCTTGGGCTGAGACCGAACCTCGTTCCTTCCCGCTACAGTCCTTCGAGCTCGGACGCGCCGATGACCAGCACGGCAGCGAACCGCTGATTGATTCTCAGCAGCCGAGCAGTCGACGCGATCGCTGGCGACAACTGCTCGACGGAGAGTGGGATCGATGGGGCACAAACAAGGCGATACGGACCACCCACGGGACTGGAATCGAAGGCGTACAGTCCGCGCTCGGCGACCAATCGCCAAGTGTCCGTACAGTCATCGGAGAGCCGACGCGTGCAATGGGCCTCGCATTGGGGCGGCAGCGAAAGGAGCCCCGCGATCGCCACCTCGTATCGGTCGCTGTCGACGACGAGTGGACCTGGCGCGTACCCGCCACCCGCCGTGCTGAAGAAGCCCACCCTTCCGTCCATGTCGAGACCGATCCAGTCGTACTCCAGGCCAAGGAGGTCCTCTCGCGTTCGCACCCCGTCTCCATTCACTCGTTCCACTTGAACCTCTACCGATCGACGGGGTCCGCCCTTCAGTTTGGACGCAAGAATCGCGGCGCTCGGAAGGCCCCGAGACCAGCAGCGTTCCGCATTCTCCGTTCTAGCTCTCGTTCCGACGGCCTTCGGTTCGCGACGGGGCCCTCGCGGCCATTCCGCGATCCCATTCCCGTTCCGTGTTCCCTGTTCGTCTTCTTCTCCGCCATGGTCGCGCTCGGCGGTGAGAGCACTCACAGCGGGATTCGGTACCCGAACGTGATCCCGAACCCGATCGCGTTCGCCGACCCGAGCAACGTCGTGCAGTCGCCGATCGGCGAGCACGTCGGTGACTCCGGCAAGAACCAGTGCGCCGCCCGCACCGCGAAGCCCGCGACGAAGCGATCGGTGATGACCCAGTCGAACCCGGCCTGGATCCCGAGGCTCAGGCCCTCGGTCCGCAGCGTGACGACCCGCTCGCCGAAGACCGTCGGCTTCGACTCGCCCGCCTCGGTGGTGAAGCGGTCGGCGATGATGACCACGCCGAGCGTGCTCCCGACCCACGCTTCGATGAAGCGCGTGTGGAGCGGGACGTACCGCACCTCGCCGTTCGTCTGGAGATAGCTCCGCGAGTGCGAGCGCGGAAGCTGACCGAGCCCACCGTACTCCGGGTCGGACGTGGGTCGCGGTCCGAACAGGAAGCCCGCGCCGAAGACCCAGTCGCGCGCGACGCGAAAGAGGACGTCGATCCCGGTCTGGAGGGTCGCGTCCCCCGAGCCGATGCGCCCGAACGGCGTGTCGCCACCGACCTGGCTCGACGAGATCGGTGCGCCGGGGAGCGCGAGGATCCCGACCTCGACCATCGCTACCGTGTGCGGGCGCTGGACGAAGTTGATCGCGGTCCCGGCCCCAGTCTTGTCGCCTTTGTCGTCCCCCGCGGGCGGATCCGCGGCCCGCGCCACGGCCGGCGCGAGCAGGAGCGCCGCCGCGAGCCCACACCCGAGGACCGGACGCCTCAGAGCCATTTGCCGCTCGCCGTCGGGGCCGCGTCGGGCGCGCCGGGAGGTGGCGGTGCCGCGACGACGACGCTCCCTGACGCCTTCACCGCCACGCCGTCGATCTTGCCCGCGAACGAGATGTCGTAGCGCCCGGCCTCGAAGAAGGTGAGCCCGCCCCGTACCACATTGGTACCATCGGGGATGACCGGGATGCGCGTGCCCGCCGGAACGTTCGGGCCCGTCACGGTGACGACCGAGTCGCCCGGCGCAGCCTTCGGCGCCGTGTTGTTCGGTCCGAACAGCTTCACGACGATCTCGACGGCTTGCCCCGGGTGCGGCCGCGGCGGGTTCGTCTCGATCACGGCGTGCGCAGCCACCGGCGGGAGCGTCCCGTTCGTCACCGTGCCCGGCGCCGTGAAGGTCGGCCGCGGCGCCGTACCGCCGTCCGTCTTGGCCGGGGGCGCGCCCGCGTCGACGCCGACAGCCGCGCGATCGAGCATCGGCTGCACGTCCGCGTTCGTCGGATCGAGCTGCTTCGCGATCAGGAGCAAGCGCGTCGCCGTCGCCGTATCGCCCTGGTAGAGCTTCGCGCCCGCGCCCTCGACGAGCTCGCGCGAGGCGTGCTTGCGCACGTCGATGAGCTTCGGATCGTTGGGCCAGCGGCGGAGCCCCTCGTCCGTGATGTCCACCACGTTGTCACCGGGCGGGCTGTTCCATCGCTCGTCGATGATGGCGCGGTTGGCGCGCTCCACTTCTTTGTCGACGAGCTTGTCGTCGCTCTCGGCGCCGACCACGCCCATGCGCTTGGCGATGAGCACCGAGCCCGTCGCACCGACGAGGAAGCAGAGGATCACGATCGCGATCATCCGGACCCGGCGGTTGCGCGTGTTCCCGACGCCGGGGATGTCGCTGATCGGCTCCTCGGACGGAGGAGCCTCGTCGATCGGGCGCGGATCCGTCGGGGGCTTGTACTTCGAGAGTCGGCGCGCGCGCCCGAGCTCGTTCGGGGCCGAAGGCGCAGGACGCGGGATGGTCGCCTCGATGGCTTCGGGCGAGTGCACCGGCCCCATCGGCGCCATCGGAGCCATCGGCGAGATCGGCGACGGCACCCCCATCGCCTCCGGGATGGGCTGGACCGCCTGCGTCCGCTCGAGCATCGGCTGAGCGACCGCCGGCGCGGGAGGCATGTCGTCGACCGTGACCTCGACCCCCGACGTTCGCGGCGGCGCGGGTGCACCGACGTGCCCCGCCGGGACCGACGGCAAGCTCGGGCGAACGGGCATACGGGGCTCGCTCTGGACGTGGAGCGGCTGCGTCGCGGCGACGGCCTTCTGCACCTCGGGCTGGAGCGGCATCTTGCCGGTCTTCTCGAGCGGAGCCAGCGAGACGGCGCTCGCGCGCGGCGAGAGCATCAAGTGCCGCGCGGCGACGTCCTCGACCGAGAGCCCGGAGCGCTTCACCGCCTCCATCAGGGCCTGCCCGAAGAGCCGCGCGTCGGCGTCGCGAGCGTTCGGATCCTTCGCGAGGTTCGCCATGACCGCGCGCGCGATCGGCTCGGGCACGTAGCTCGCGCGCTCCACCGAGCGGAGCGGCGGCGGCGGCGTGTGGATCTGCTGGACCAACAGCGCGACGGCTTGCTCGCCCTCGAACGGGGTCCGCCCGGCCAGCATCTGGTACAGCAAGGTCGCGATCGCGTAGACGTCGCCGGCGGGGCCGACCGCTTCGCCCTGGGCGCCCTCGGGCGAGATGTAGCGGGCGGTGCCGAAGATGAGTCCGGCGGCCGTCGCCATCGACTGCTCGCCCCAGTTCAAGCGAGCGATGCCGAAGTCGAGGACCTTCACGAAGTCCGGATCGCCGCCGCGCCGGACGAGCATGACGTTCTCGGGCTTGAGATCGCGGTGGACGACGCCCTGCGCGTGCGCCTCTCCCACGGCGTCGCACAGCTGGAGCGCCACGTGGAGCGCGCGCGTGAGATCGAACGCACCGTCGCTGGCGTTCAGGGCCGCCTGGAGCGACATCCCATCCAGGTACTCCATGACGATGTACATCGCGCCGTCTTGGAGCTGCCCGACGAGGTGGACGTGGACGACGTTGGGGTGCTGCAGGCGCGAGGCGACCTTGGCCTCGCGGTGGAAACGCTGGACGAGCTGCTGATTCGCGGAGAGCTCGCGGTGCAGAATCTTCACCGCGACGTCGCGGTCGACGCCCTTCTGGAACGCGCGGTAGACGCGCCCCATCGCCCCGGAGCCGGCGAGGCTCCGCACCTCGATGTGCCCCGCGATGCTCTGCCCCACGTAGGCGTCGACGCTCGCGGCAGCAGGGTCGCCGCTGGTCAGCGGAGTGCCGTCGTTCGCGCAAAAGAGGGCCTCCTGCGAGAACTTGGTTCCGCAGGTGGGACACACTTTCGATGGTCGCCCAGCGTTCTCCGCGGACGACCCGGACGCACCCTTCACGACACCCATCGTAGCACGCGGCTCCGAGCTGATGGACCGACCGATCAACGTGCCACGCGCACCTACCTTGCAGCGAAAAAGACGCCGTGCTGTGCTTCGAGAGCGCATTGAAGCGCTACCAGGACGCCGAGGTACGTATGCGAGGCTTTCTTCTCGGGCTCGTGGGTGCTGCCGTCGCGGCGAGTGGGGTGGGCGTCGCGCTGAGCGGGTGCGGCTCCACCGCGGCGTGCACCGGCTTCTCGTGCGACGGCAACGATGGCGGAGCCGTCGACGACACCGGCACCGCCGCCGACGGGTTCGATCCCTTCGGCGACTCGGGCGGCGGAAAGGACGGCTCGACGAACTGCGGCACGACGTGCTCGGGTGACCTGCACAACGTCGTCGACTGCAACGGCAACGTCGTCCTCGCCTGCCCCCCCGACAAAGGGTGCGCAGCCGGGCAGTGCATCGCTGCTTGCGACGCGGCGAAGGCGAACAAGAGCAGCGTCGGCTGCGAGTACTACGCGCTGAGCGCGACCGACTTCACCGGCCAGACCTGCTTCGCGGCGTTCGTCGCGAACACTTGGGGCTCGCCCGTCACCGTCTCCGTCGAGCGCGGCGGCACCGCGCTCAACGGCATCGCGTACGCCCCGCAGGGGAGCGGAAAGAACCTCACCTACAGCCCGCTCGCGAACAACACGATCCCGACCGGTGGCGTGGGCATCCTGTTCCTCTCCGACGACGGAGCGTCGTGCCCCGCCGGCGTGAACGTGGGCGTGAAGGGCGGCGTCGGCACGGCGGGGACGCTCAAGAGCAACGCCTTCCACATCACGACCAACGCCCCCGTCGTCGCGTACGACATCTTCCCCTACGGCGGCGGCTCGAGCGCGGTGACCGGCGCCACGCTCTTACTCCCCACGTCGGCGTGGGACGACAACTACGTCACGACCAGCGCGTGGAGCGAGACCGGGTTCGGCAACCCGTGGATCGCCGTCACCGCGATGGAGGACAACACGAGCTTCACGATCAGCCCGACCGCGGCGATCGTCGGTGGCTCCGGGATCGCGGCCACCGCCAAGGGCGTCCCCGCGACGTACACCTTGAACAAGGGCCAGTTCGTGCGCTTCCACCAGCCGACGGACCTTTCCGGCAGCGTCATCAAGGCGACGAAGCCGATCGGCTCGTGGGGCGGCCACGGCTGCACGAACCTGGAGCAGCCCGCGTGCGACGGCATGCACCAGCAGATCCCGCCGGTGAAGGCGCTCGGTCACGAGTACGTCGCCGTGCGCTACCGCAACCGCTTGAGCAACTTCGACGAGTCGCCCCCGTGGCGCTTCGTCGGCGCCGTCGACGGCACGGTCCTCACGTTCGATCCGCCGATCACCGGCGCCCCGACGACGCTCGCGAGCGGCCAGGTGGTCGAGCTCAACGCGAACGCCGGCTCGACGAAGGGCCCCCCGTTCACGGTGAAGTCGCAGGACGACAAGCACCCGTTCTTCCTCGGCGGGCACATGACCGGGTGCTTCACGCTCCCCGGGGACTACTCGTCACCGGTCGGCTGCGCGGGTGACCCCGAGTTCGTCAACGTGATCCCGCCCGAGCAGTACCTTGCATCCTACACGTTCTTCACGGACCCGACCTACCCCGAGACGCACCTCGTCTTCGTCCGCAAGAAGGGCAACGACTCCGCGTTCCACGACGTCACGCTCGACTGCGTCGGCACGCTGACGGGCTGGGCCCCGGTCGGGACGAGCGGCCTCTACGAGTACAAGCGGCTCGATCTCGTCACCGGCAACTTCGCGAAGGTCGGGAGCTGCGACAACGGGCGCCACGCGGCGTCGAGCGACGTCCCGTTCGGGCTCACGGTCTGGGGTTGGGGCAGCAAGGCCTCGGCGGGGACCGCGTTCTCCGAGGCCGTCAGCTACGCGTACCCCGCCGGCGCGAGCGTGCAGCCCATCAACACGGTGGTGATCCCACCGACGCCGAAATGACCGACGCGCCGTATCGCACCTCCCAACGGCCCGCGGCGCTCGCCGAGCTGCCGCGCCGCTGCTTGAGCTGCGGCGACGCGATCGTCGGGCAGTACTGTCGCCGCTGCGGCACCGAGGCGACGCCGAGCAGCGCGCACGGCGACACCATCAGCGCTGCCTGCCCCCGTTGCGCGACGGTGCTTCGGCCGATCGCCTTCGACGGGGGCGCCGTGCTGCGTTGCCCGGAGTGCGCGGGCGCGCTCGTGACGCCGAGCGACTGGGGCGCGCTGCTCGAGGACGGCGGCGCGCGCGCGAAGGTCCTGAGCGAGATGGTGCCTCCCCTCCCCGGCCACGCCCGCACCGAGGAGTCCAATCGCCCGTTCGTCCGCTGCCCCCTCTGCCGGCACGAGATGGATCGGTTCCGCTTCGCAGCGCTGACGGCGATCACGGTCGACGCGTGCCAGGAGCACGGCCTCTGGTTCGACGCGCGCGAGCTCGCCGAGGCCGTTCGGCGCGTCGTCGCACGCGACGAGGCGGAGGCGAAGGGCATCCGAACCGCCGAGGACGAGGCGGCCGAGAAGGAGTGGACCGCATCGCTGCGCTCGATCGAGCACACGGTGGCGATGCACGCGCACGAGGAGGCCGATCGGAGCCGCGGCACGCTCCCGCGCGAGTCGGACCTGGGCTTCGTCCTCGGAACCCTGATCGGCACGCTGACGCGGCGCTAAATCGCCGAGCGCGATTCTCGAAGAAAAAGAGGAATGCGAGCGGAGCGAGCCCGGCCACCTGAGAGCGGGTGGGGACCCCGACGGCTTTGCCGGCGGGGCGGGGCGGCGCGTGCCGCCCCGTGATGACAAAACCTAAATGGGCCGAGCGCGATTCGAGAATCGCGCTCGGTCATTTAGTCAGGGAGGCAGGAGCTCGGCGCCGGGGAGCTGCGCGAACGCACCTCGTTCGCGAGCAGCCTTCGCCGCCCGCCAGAGGGCGAGGTGCTCGCGAAAGATCGCCGACCGCGCGAGGAGCTCCGCGTCCCCATCGATCGGAGCGACGTAATCCCCGATCGCGAGCGACTGCCCCGGGTACTCGAAGATCATCACCGTGTTCAGGTAGACCTGGTAGCGGCCGTAGTTGTGGTGGAACCGAATCCCGACGGCGAGGGAGCGGTCCCAGGCCTTGAGCATGCCCCCGTCCGATTCAATGTAGTATGCAGGCGTCGAGAGGCTGAACGTCCCGAGCTGCGAGCCGAAGCGGCGCCGCAAGCGAAAGCCCGCGAACGCGATCAGCGCGGCGCCGACGACGAAGAGGACGACCTGCATTCGATCGATCGAGTGCGACCGCGAGGTGACGACGAAGAACGCGGCCGCGCCGAAGAGCAGCACGCCGACGAGCATGAGCCCGACCTCGCCGCCGAGGTTGCCCTGCGTGACCGCGGAGCCCTGGCCGTGGCTCTTGGCGGCCGCGGCGATGCGCGAACGGAACGGCTCCGGGAGCGTCCCCGTCGCGAAGGTCTGGAAACCGGGGCTCACCCCCTCTGACGTATCGCCGCTCCGCGAGCGCGGCCATGGTCACTTCCGAAGGGCGGGCTCTCAGAAGAACACGGGGTTCGAGAACGCGAACGGTTTCCGACCCGGGTGGAGCGGCGCGAGATCACCCTTTCCGCGCGCGTGGAACACGACGAAGCCGCGGCCGGTGCCCTTCTTCTCGACCTGGACCTGGTTCTCCCAGAGCCGCCCGGTCGGTGTGGCCTTCGTCACGAGCGGGACCGTCGCGACGGTGGCGCCGTCGACGATCACCTCGAGCTCGGTCGCTTCGATCCACGTCGGGGAGCCGACCGTCACGGTGAACGTCATCGTGCCCGCGGCGTTCGGCACCGCCTGGCCCGGCCCCTCGCCGTTCGGCCCCTTCACCGTCATGTAGAGACCACCCGAGATCGTGGCAGCGCCCGCGCGGAGCGCATCGCGCACGACGGTGCCGGAGAGCTTCCGCGGATCGTCGTGCCCGTAGCGCAGGCAGGTGCGCGGATAGCCGACGGGGCTCGTGCGGATCGAGTGGCTGTCGGAGCTGCCGACCGCCCACACCGTCTTCCCCGCCTTCAGCATCGCAAGCCAATCCGCCGCGACCGCGTCGCGGTTCGCGTCGAAGGAGGAGTCGTTCGTGACCTCGATCGCCTCGAAGTCTTCACTCCAGAGCTTCGAGGTGCTCGAGAGCTTCACCCGGTCGTACTCGGCCGCGTCGAAGTAGGACGAGATGTTCGGTCCGCGCGGGTGGTTGATGACGAGCACCGGCTTCTCCGGGAGGGCTTTCACGGTGCCGAACACCTCCGGCGGGTCCTTGCCGACCCAGTTCACGGCGCCGTTGTTCTGCGCGTCCTCGCGGACGTCGAGCGGAACCACGCCGAAGTGGCCCCACGTGAAGGTGGTGAGCTCCTCGGACGCACCGCCGAACGCCCAGTCCTCGAGCCCGAGCTTCTTCACGACGGGACCGAAGTCGACGACCCACTCGTGCTCGGACGAGAAGGGCGCGTCGAGCCCGTCGGCGATCGCGCCCTTCACCTTGTGCTCGACCGGATCCGACGAGTCGGCCGAGTAGAACGAGTGGATGTGGAAGTCCGAGCAAAGCACGCCCGTCGTGTCGACGGAGTGCACCATCGGCGCGTCGACGGTGGTCGTCTGCCCGGCGGTGACGGTGACGTCGGTGTCGAACAGCTCCCACTCGTAGCCGCGCGTCACGATCACGCGATGCTTCCCCGGTGGAACGGGCAGCACGCTGTCGCCCGTGACGGCGAAGTCGACGTGCAAGCGCCCGTTCGCTTCGTCGAGCGTCCCGAACGACGGCGACGTCGGCGGCACCGCGACGTCGGGGATCACCTGGACGCGGACGGGGACCGGGCGCGTCGCGTCCTGGGCGTCGCGCGCCTTCACGTGGATGAACCCGGCGTCGGGGAGCGTCAGGTCCGCGGTCGCGGTGGTGGCGCCGACGTCCGCCGAGACCGCCGGCCAACCGCGCGCATGGGTGACGAGCTGCACGGGCTCGTCCGGGACGTGGAGCGAATAGGCGCCCTGCGCATCGGTCACGACGCGCGTGAGGACGGTACCTTTTTGGGACAGAGCGTGCACGCGGACCCCGGGCGCACCGACGCCGCCGGTCTTCACGGTGCCGCTGATCGTTCGCCCGGACGGCGCCCCGTCGGTGGCGCGGAGCGTCTGGCGCAGCCCGTCGATCCCGGGGCCGCCGACCACGATCTCCGCCATGTCGAACGTCTGCGTCTTGCACGCCTCGAGGTCGCGGTCGGCGCCGTAGACGTACAAGAAGCCGCTCACGTCGATCCCGAAGCCGGCGCTCGCCTTCGGGAAGCGCAGCGCGTAGCTCGCCTCTCCGGCGTCGTACCCGAGCCACGCGGCGGGGCTCTGCATGCCGTCGAAGCCTTCGTTCTCGGTGAAGAGCTGCGCGCGCGACGTGTGAAAGAGGCCCATGGTCGTCCCACCGAGGGACGTCGCCACGCGGAGCTCGGGCTGGTTCTGGACCAAGGTCACGCGGAGCACGACCTTGGAGCTCCCGGGCGCGAGCACGTAGTCGTAGGCGACGGGCATGTTCCACTTCGCGCCGAACGCGGGCGCGAAGCGCTCGAGGAACGGGATCAGCGTGAGTGTCCCGGCGACGCGCACGATCGCTTCCTTCCCGTCGCTGCCGTCGGCGAGCACGCTGACGCTGTCGGGCTTCACGGTCTCGGCGGCGAAGTCGAAGAGCGTCTCGCCCCAACGCGAGACACCCTTCGGCCGCCCGTCGGTCCCGACGACGTCGACCGCGATGAGCTCCCCGCCGAACGGCGCGTAACCGTCCGAGGGACCCTTGTCCTCGATCACGGCCGCGATGCGGTCGTTCACGAGGACGAAGTCACCGACGCGCGCCTTCTGCCGCGCGTCCGGTGCGTTGACGACCATCGCGGCGCTCGTCAGGCGCCCGGCGCGGGCTTGGCCGGCGGCCTTGGCACCGTACGGATCCGCATGCCCATCGCCGCCGGTGGTGAACGACGGCGAGAGCGTCGCGCACGCGCTCGGCGGCGGATCGGTCGGAGCGGAAGAGCAAGCGAGGATGACGGCGAACACCCCCCAGATCCGGTGTCGCATGGGACGATCGTGCACGATCCGCCGCGTTCGCGCCACGCGAATGCCTCACCGTGCTCATCGAAGGTGCACGTGCGACACTGAGCCATGCACCGGGTGGGAGCACTGGTGGTGGTGGTGGTCGCGCTCGCGCTCGGCTGCGCGCATGCGCCCGCTCGGCCGGCTCCAGCGGTGCGAGCTCCCGAGGCGAAGGTCACGACCCACGCCTCACCGCACCTCTCGGTCGGCGAGCGGGTGGTGTTCCCGTCGCCGCAGGGGTTCGGGATGGTCAACTACTGTCGCGACGTCGTGCTGGGCCCCGCGCCCGCCCCCGCCCCGGACGAGGCCGAGGTCGACGCTGCCGAGATGGAGCTCGAGCTCGGGCTGCGGGAGCTCGGTTGGGCGCTCACCGACTACCATCGGCAGTACACCGCCATCGACGCGGGAGGCCGCCGCCTCGTCTACGTGAGCGCAGCCGCCACCTCCGAAGAGGAGTTCGTGAACGACTGGGCCACCCGACCGCTCGGCGTATGCGACGGGGGAGAGCTCTTTTTCCAAGGCGCCTTCGACCCCGTGCGCCACACGTTCGTCGCGTTCGAGTGGGGCGCCCTTCGTCGCGATCACGCGTTGGATGCAGTGCGGGCGGCGTGTGGGCGCATACTTCGCCGGCCCGAAGACCAGTGCGAGCCGGCGACTTCCGCGCGCGAGCCCCTCTGGCGACGCGCGTTCGACCTCGCGATCGGACGTCTCGAAGGAGGGACGACCGGTTCTCGCTTGATGGGCGACACGACGACGGGATGGACGCGGATCGACACGGCCGAGCGCGTCCTCCTCGCCGCGTACATCCTCGGCTTCCTCCGCGAGCTCGACCACGAGGCGGCGCTCCTCGAGCACTTCCTCGCGACGTGGGCAGCTCCCGAACGTTTCGTCGCGGCGCGCGCCGCGGGGCCGAAGTGGCTTCACTTCTGGCAGGAACAGACCAACGCTGCGTATTTGATGCTCGAGACGGCCCACATGGCGCGGCTCGACCACCGGGCGGCGGCGGCGGTGGCCGAGCGCGCCGCGCGCGACACCGACCTCGACGACGATTCACGGAAGGAGAGCCTCAAGAACGCGCTGCTCCTCTTCGCGGCTCTCGGCGATCGCGCGGGACTCGATCGCGTGCACGCGCTACTCCTCCCGCTCGTTCCTTCGCCGGTCGAGCGAGCGAAGCTCGAAGCGCTGCAGAAGGCTCGCGCGACCGACGTCGCGGAGCCGTACGCAGCGCCTCGAACGCAGCCCTGAGCTCGCCCTCACTTCTTCGGCGCGTGCAGCCCGACGAAGTTGCCCTCGGTGTCCTGCACGATGGCGATCGCGCCCGGGTCTCCAATCTCGGTCTTCCCGAGCAACACCTTCCCGCCCGCCTTCGCGACGCGGCCGAGCGCGCCCTCCAGATCCGGCGCGTGCAGGTACACGGTGGTGCCGCCGGCGACGGGAGGGCGCTTCGGATCCAGGATGAGCGCGCCCCCCACGCCTTCGACCGTGAAGATGGCGTGGGGAGTGCCCATGAAGTCCTGCCGCTTGAGCGTCACCCCCAAGACGGTCTCGTAGAACTTCGCAGCGCGCTCGAGGTCGGTGGTGAGGAGCTCGAACCAATTCACGGCGTTCTTCATGGTCATCGTCATCATCCTTGTTTTCAGGCGCCCCAGCGGCGACGAAGACCGTTCTCCCACACCCCAATGACATCCTAATGTCAGCTTTGACCCTCTCCCTCTCCCTCTCCCTCTCTCTCCCTCTCCCGCTCCCCCTCCCTCTCCCACCTTTCTGGCGCCACCCCACCCGCACGAAGCGATCCGTCAGCGGCCCTGTGCCCCAACCCGACGGAACCTCAAGTCCCCCTTCCGCGGATCGGTCATCACGAGCTCGTCCCCCTCGAGCCGCATCTCCGGCTTGCCCCCGACGATCCGCATCAAGAGCACGTCGGGCGTGCACGCCACCGAGCCCGGCTTCGATCCGCGCCCCATCTTCCCGCAGCGCTCGTGGAAGATGACGTCGTCGCCGATGAAGGAGCGGTACTCGCGGTCCGCCGTGAGCTCGATCGTCGAGATCGCTGCTTCCTCTTCCGCTTCCTTCTTCGCCGCGGCGAGCGCCGTCGGGTCGGTGTACTTCTGCGCGAGCTCGGCCTCGACCGCCTCGCGGCGCGCGCCCTCGTAGACGAACTGCCAGCGCCCGACCATCTTCGCGTAGTCCTCGTCGACGGTGGTCACTCCGGCGGACGTGGTGCCCGTGCTCTCGACGGTGCCGCCACAAGCGACGGCGGAGAGCGAGGTGAGCAGAGCGACGAGGGCGAGACCGGAAACGAAACGGGCGCGGTGCATGACGAGCTCCTTGGTTCGCGCCGCGAAGTGCGGCGTCGAGAGCTCCTTTTGCGAGCAGCGTGCCATGGCCACCGAGCTTCGCCGAGCGCGCATCCACCGCGAATTTTCGCAGGTTTCGGGGCGCGCGAACGCGCCGCCCGTCCGCTTTTCCGGACACGCCCGAGGGCCGGCGTCCGGCGCACCGCACGGTGCGCGTGGTACGCTCGACCGATGCGACGGTCCGGGCTCGCGTTCGCGGGGATCGCGGCGATGGCGGCAGGGTGCCTGCTCCCCGAGCTCGGTGACTTCGCCGGGAGCGGCTCCGGCTCCAGTGACGCCGCCGTCACGAACGACGCCGGGCCACCGGGCTCGGACGCCGGTGCGCCCGACGCGCGGTCCTGCCCCGACGGCTCGTTCTGCGACGACTTCGACGATGGACCGGTGGGTGCGAAGTGGGGCACGAAGCAGGAGATCGACGGGCTCCTGTCCCTCGTGGACGCGGGCGTCAGCAAGCCGAACGCTCTCCAGATGGAGTTCTTGCCGCCCACCACGACCGAACGACGCGCCTATCTCGCGAAGAGCTTCTCCCTCACCGCGCACACCCACGTCGTCTGCTCCGTACGCGTGAATCCGTTGGTCCGAACCACCGGCTCGGGGCAGGACTACCAGCTGTTGCTCTTGAGCGAGCGCGGCACGGGCTACGGCAGCGTCTACGTCAAGCTCACACCCACCGCGACGGACCTGATCGAGGAGCACCCCGGCGACGGTGGCGCGGCGCGCAACTTGAAGTTCCTCACGACGGCGACCGGCGGCATCGCGACGGGATCGTGGTCGACGCTGGTCCTCGACGTGAGCTACACGAACGCGATCGCGACGCTCACCGTGACCGGCACGACGACGACCTCGATCACGATTCCGCTGGTACCGCCCGCGAAGCCCACCGCCATCGACGTGTCGCTCGGGGACGATGGTGATACGGACACCGACGTCTCCCGCACGCTCTTCGACGACCTCGTCTGCAGCTTCCCCTGACCCGTCAGGGCTTCCACTTCGACGTCTTGCGCGCAGCCGCCTTCCAACCGCCGGCGGCAGCCTTCGCGCTCGTCTTCTTGCCGCGCGTGGGCTTCCGCTTCGACGCCGCGTAGGGCTCGAACACGGGCGCATCGTCGGCCGGAGGCGCAGTGCCTTCGAGCGCGCGGAGCTCGTCGCGCAGACGCGCCGCGGTCTCGAAGTCGAGGTTCTCGGCGGCGGTGAACATCTCCGTCCGGAGCGCGCGGATGCGCTCGGAGAGATCGTCCTCCTTGGCGGCCGCTCCCCCGCGCCCGCCCGCACCACCGCGCTTCGGGACGTCGTAGTAGTCCGTCGTCCCTGCGGCCGGGTTCACCGACATGATCGCGCGGCGCACGGTCTCCGGGATGATGCCGTGCTTCGTGTTGTACTCCGCCTGAATCTCACGGCGGCGCGACGTCTCCTCCATCGCGTTCTTCATCGCCGCCGTCACGTGGTCGGCGTACATGATGACGCGCCCGTTCACGTTACGAGCGGCACGGCCGATCGTCTGGATGAGCGACCGCGGGCTGCGGAGGAACCCTTCCTTGTCGGCGTCGAAGATGGCGACGAGCGAGACCTCGGGCAGGTCGAGACCCTCGCGCAGCAGGTTGATGCCGACGAGCACGTCGAACTCGCCGAGCCGGAGGTCACGCAGGATGTCGATGCGCTCGAGGGTGTCGACGTCGGAGTGGAGGTACTTGATGCGGACGCCGAGCTCCCGGTAGTAGTCGGTGAGGTCCTCGGCCATGCGCTTCGTGAGCGTGGTGCAGAGCACGCGCTCGTCCTTCTCCGCGCGCTTCTTGATCTCGGCGAGGAGGTCGTCGACCTGTCCCGAGACGGGACGAACCTCGACCTCGGGATCCATCAGCCCGGTCGGGCGGATGACCTGCTGGACGAAGACGCCCTTCGTCTTCTCGAGCTCCCACTCGCCCGGCGTGGCCGAGACGTGGATGCACTGGCGCGCGCGCTCCTCCCACTCCTCGAACTTGAGCGGCCGGTTGTCGAGCGCGCTCGGGAGCCGGAAGCCGTACTCGACGAGCGTCTCCTTGCGCGCGCGGTCGCCGCGGTACATCGCGGAGACCTGGGGGATGGTCTGGTGCGACTCGTCGACGACGACGAGGAAGTCCTTCGGGAAGTAGTCGAGCAGCGTGGGCGGCGGCTCGCCCGCCTTCCGCCCCGAGAGGTGGCGCGAGTAGTTCTCGATGCCGTTGCAGAACCCCATCTGCTCCATCATCTCGATGTCGTAGAGGGTGCGCTGCTCCAGGCGCTGCTTCTCGAGGAAGCGGCCTTCCTTGTCGAAGAACTCGAGCCGCCCGCGGAGCTCTTCGCGGATGCTCTCGATCGCGCGGCGCATCTGCTCCTGCGGCGTCACGTAGTGCGAGCCGGGGTAGATCGCGTAGCGCTCGAGGGTGCCCTTCACCTTGCCGCGCAGAGGGTCGACCTCTTTGATCGCCTCGATCTGATCGCCGAAGAACTCGATCCGGATCGCGGTCTCCTGCTCGTAGGCGGGGAAGACCTCGACCACGTCGCCGCGGACGCGGAACGTGCCGCGGTGGAAGTCCACGTCGTTGCGCTCGTACTGCACGTCCACGAGCATGCGGAGCAGGTTGTCGCGCCGGAACTCCTCGCCGACCTTCAGATCGATCAGGAGCCCGTGGTAGCTCTCGGCCGAGCCGATGCCGTAGATGCACGAGACGCTCGCGACGATGATGACGTCGCGGCGCGAGAGCAGCGCGTGCGTCGCCGCGTGGCGCATCCGGTCGATCGCGTCGTTGATGATCGCGTCCTTGTCGATGTAGGTGTCGCTCGACGGGACGTACGCTTCGGGCTGGTAGTAGTCGTAGTAGCTGACGAAGTAGTTGACCGCGTTCTCGTTGAAGAGGTCGCGCATCTCGCCGTAGAGCTGGGCCGCGAGCGTCTTGTTCGGCGCGAGGATCAGGGTCGGGCGCTGCGCCTTCTCGATGACGTTCGCGATCGTGAAGGTCTTGCCGCTCCCGGTGATGCCGAGGAGGACCTGGTGGCCATCCCCCCGCTCCAGGCCCTCCATGAGCTCGGAGATCGCACGCGCCTGATCACCCTTGGGGGCGAACGAAGACGTGATCTTGAACGGTCGCGAAGACATGGAGCGCGGAAGTTTCGACCGATTCCGACCCGCGCGCAAGCTCCGGAGTGATTCTCATTTCGGGACACACGTCTCGGACTCCGATGTGAGCTCCTGCAGCATCGGAGCGCTCGGCGAATAGCGGCGAACGGTTCGAAGGTGCGGCACGGCGCGGTCGCAGCGCCCCGCGGCGATCCAATCCTCGGCGAGGACGAGCCGAAGCGCCACGTCCCCCGGGTCGAGGCGGGCCGCGCGCTCGAGCTCTTCGATCCCGTAGGGTTCGACGATGATCGCGAAGGCGCGGACGCGCTGGAGCGCGCCGAACGCAGCCGCGCCCAGCGCCAGGGCGAGCGCGGCGTGGCGGATGCGCGCGCCGAGCCCACCCGCGACCGGTTGCGGCGCCGCCCCGAGCGACCCTCCGACGACGCACGCGACGAAGAGCAGATGAGGCGGCACGGTGAGCACGGCGTCGAGCGAGCCCATCACGAGCCACGCCCCGAGCGTCGCCGTCACGCGCCACCCACCGCGTCGCACACAGAGGGCGACGAGCAGCACCAGGAGCGCGAACGCGGGAAACCCGCGCTCGGCGAGGAACCCGAGCAGATCCGAGTTCGGGAGGCGCGTGGTGGGCCAGGGCCCGTCGCCCACCGTGGGATCGGTGGCGGTCGCGAACGACGGGTAGGCGCCCGCCCAGTTCCCCGGCCCGACACCGAGGACCGGATGCGCCGTGGCCATACGCCAGGTAGTTGCATACTGCACCAACCGACCGTGCGCGCTCGGAGACGCGGGATCGACCCAGTGGGTCAACGTGTCCACGTACGGCGTCGCGCTCGCCCAGCGCAACGTGGAGACCCGCGGGGCCAAGCCCACGCCGATGGCGAGCGCGAGCGCGAGAAGAGCAGCCCGCCTGCGCTCGCCGGCGGTTCCACGCAGCGCGTGGACCATGCCGCCGAGCACGAGGAACGCGGCGGCCAGCCACGCGCTCCGCGTCCGAGACGCCACGACCGCACCGGCGCCAAGAAGGGCGGTCGCGAGCGCGAGCGCGCGCGTCCTCCGTCGTCCGCTCAGGGCGTGGGTCGCGACGAGCGGCGCGGCGAGCACGAGGAGCTCGGCGGCGGAGTTCCGCTCCGCGAGCAGGCCCCCGGGAGCATGGCCGCCGCGCGACAGCCCCACGACGACGCCGGAGGCTTCGAGGAGAACGCTCAGCGCGACCACCGCGATCGGCACCAGGAGCGCGACCGACGGGAGCCGCAGCGGCGAGGCGAGCGAGCGACACGCGAAGAACGCCGCCGCGCCGGCGAGCTGCAGGCTCGCCGCGCGCAGCGCAATCCAAGGGTTGGGGGCGAACGCGGTGGAGACGACCTCGATCACCGCGAGCGCGCCCACGACGACCGTGATCCCGTCGCGCGGCACGGGTCGCCCGCCGCGCGCGGCGAGGGCGACCAGCGCGAGCGCGCCGAGCGGGGCGACCAACTCCTCGGCCAGGACGACGTGCGCGAAGCCTCCCGCGGGGTGCTTCACCCCGAGCCGCGCCACGACGACGGCCAGGACGACGAGCGCCGGAAGGATGGCCGCGAGCCGACGCGGCACGCTCACGCGCTCAACGACACGCCGGGTCGCACGAGAGGCTGTAGCTCTTGCACGGAAGGCCGCAGGCGACGTTGCACTCCGCCTGCGTCGTGCAGAGCATGACCTGAGGGCCACCGCCGACGTTCTGGCAGAGCGCACCGACCTGGTGACCGGTCGTGCAGGCCCCGAGCGAGGAGCCGCGCGCTTGCTGGAAGCGCTGAATGTCGTCGGTGGTGAGCGTGCCTTTGCAGTTCCCCTTCACCGAGCTCATCGTCTTGCCCATGCACGCGGCGAGGTTGCACAGGGTGGCGGTCGGGCTGAAGCATGCTGCCTCGCACGCGTAGACGGGGTCCGAGAGCGAGAGCTCCTTCTGGACGAACCCGTTCACCGTCCCCGCCGCCTCGAGCTCTTGGAAGTGCGACATGCCGAAGTGACTGAACTCGTGCCCGAGCGTCGACACCAGGTCGGGCGTGAAACCCTTGCCGGAGACGAGGATGCGCGACTTCCCGGGGAACATGTCGCGATAGCCGCGATCGTTCGCAGCGGCCCATTGCCCTTCGGAGTAGTCGTCGCTGCACTCGAGCTTGATCTCGTCGTGCACGACGTGCTTCAGGACCACGTCGGCGATCTCGGTGTGACCTGCGGCGTGGAGACAGCCGGTCTCCTTCACGACCGCCTGGCCGACGGCATCGTTGAACTGCTTGGACTCGGCGGGCGTGCACGGTCGGGTCTGCGTGGAGTCGTCGGGCCCGGCCTCCGTCACCTCGCTCGGACGATTCTGGGGCGGGTAGCAGAGCGGCTGGATGACGGACACGTTCGACGCGTCGATCGTGACCAGACTCCCGTCGCGCAGCACCTCCGTCTTGACGTCCATGCGTTTGCCGCCGCTCACGACCGTGGCCGTGGTGCGCGCGACGAGCACGTTCCCGGGGCCGTACGTCTCCTGCACCGAAGACGTCTCGTACGTGGTCGCGATGCGGTGCTCGAAGAAGCCATCGGCGTCACGATCGTAGAGCTCGGTCTGCGAGCCGTTCGCGTAGGTCCATTTGGAGATGCCCATGCGCCACTTGAACGTGCTCCGGTCCATGACCAGCGGCGCACCGATGATGGTCTCGCTCGTGATTTCGCTTCCGCTCCGCTGCACGAGGAGGCGCGTGCACCCCGACGGAGAGAGAGGAATGTCGCTCTCGCCGTTGGCGAACGCCGTGCGCGCAGCGGCGAGCGAGTCCGTCGTGAGCGGGTCCACGTTGTTCGTGGTGAGCAGCGACTGCGTGCACTTGTCGGCGAGATCGGCGACGTACGCGTCGAGCCCCGGGTCGACGGCGACGGAGTCTCCGCCGCCGTCCTTGGCGTTCGCGCCCGGTGACGATCCGGAGCAGGCACTGGAGGTCGCGAACGCGACCGCACCAGCGAAACAAAGCCCGACGACGCCGACGAAGCTCGACTTGCGCATGCTCGTTCTCCTCTCAACCGTCGCAGGGCAGGACCGGGCAGCTTCCACTCGGCGGGCGCGGGCGCGTGAGCTTGCACCCGACCAGTAGCTCGAACGTGTTCGTCGGCTTCATGTCGACCGTGAAGCCGGTGTAGGCGAGGTCGATCCCGGCACCCTTGCTGTTCGAGAACAGGCTGTTCGTGATGAACGGCGCCCCGGGCTCCGCGTAGATGGTGACGAGCGCGTCCTCGCTCTTGCCGTAGCCGCCGTCGGGATCGCAGTGGAAGCCGTTGGCCTGGCTCGGACCGCCGCCGTAGCGCACCTCGACGTGATCGAGCGCGTTCGCTGCGTCGGCCTTCTCGCTGAACACGATGCCCTGCCAATCCCCCGGGTTCGGGTTCGCTGCGGCCGACGTGAACACGATCGGCTTCGCCGCGGTGCCCTTCGCCACCAGGACGCCGGTCGACCCTTGGTCGGCCTTCGTCGCGATGACGCCGTTCGCACCGAACGCCAGCTTCACGCCCGGCTCGATCGTCAGCGTGTAGTGCTTCGGTCCAATCCAGAAGCGCGTACCCGAGTTGGGATCGCCGACTTTGTAGGGGACGCCGCGATCGTGGATCACCACGTCCTCCCAGTTCACGTCGCCGTACGCCTCGGGAGCGATCGTGATCTCGTCCACCGCGTTCCCGGTGTAGCTCCCGGTCGGCAGGTTGCTCAGCAAGCGCGGCGCGATGCGGGCGGGCGACTTCGCGCCGCCCGTGATCGTGAGCGCCTGCGAGCTCTTCGTGAACGCGCCACCCTCGCGGAGGGAGACCGCATACGTCTGCGAGTTCTTGATCGTGACGTGATCCACGTCGAGGATCTCCTGCGCCGGCAGGAGCTGATCACCGCGGGCCTCGAGGGCGCCGTAGCCGCTGGTCGCACCGACGTCGCTCAACGTCGCGTAGGCGAGCTTCACCGTGCCCGGCGCGAAGACCACGATCGAGCCCCACGGCTGGCCCGGATCCGCGGCGAGGAGCTTGATCGGCTGCGTCGGCGTCCCTTGCGCCACCAGGTTGCCGCCGTCCGCCGTGATCGAGTAGCCGGCGCCGAGCTGCACCGTCGCGCACGGCGCGATCGTGAGGGTCGCGCCCTTCTTGATCGAGAAGCCGAACTTCACGACGTGAAGGCTGTCGGCGCTCCACGTCTCGTCGGCCGTGAGCGTCGCCGAGTGCTCGACGACGGGGCCCGTCGGGGCCACGCACGTGCTCGCGGGCCCCGCGTCGGGGTCCGGGTTCGTCGTGGAGGAGGCCGGATCGCAGTGGACGAGGCCGGCCGCCGCGAGCGCCATCCCCACGGTGAAGACGAAGGTACGCATGTCTCCAGCTAAATGCGTTCGGGGCGCGACCGCAAGGACCTGTCCGATCTTGCACCGTCGGAGCGGCCGGCTACCGTGGCAATCGTGCCAGGCGCCATGACCTCCGTTGCCATCCTCGGTCTCGGTGCGATGGGGCGCGCGATGAAGGCGCGCCTCGACGACGTCGGTGCGTCACCCACGGGGTGGGAGCGGCGTGACGGTGGGGCGGCCCTCGGCGCCGCGGTGAGCGCGGCCGAGCTCGTGCTCGTGATGGTCAGCGACGACGGAGCGCTGCGTGACGTGGTGGAGCGCACGCTCCCGCATGCCCGACCGGACACCCTGTTCGTCGACATGGGGACGAGCGGCGTCACTGCGGCGCGCGACGTGGCGGGGCGGCTCAGCGGCGCGGGCCACCGCTTCCTCGACGTGCCGGTGAGCGGCACCGTCGGTCCGGCGCGGCGCGGCGAGCTGCTCGGGTTCGCCGGCGGTGCGGAGGCCGACCTCGCGCGAGCGCGGCCCGTGCTCGATCGACTGTGCCGGCGCATCATCCACGCGGGACCGGTCGGCCAGGGGCAAGCGCTGAAGGTCGTCGTCAACGGGCTCGGGGCGCATCACCTGGTCGCGTTCGCGAGCATGCTCGCGCTCGGGGAGCGCGCGGGGGTGTCGCGCGAGGCGCTCGTCGACGCGTTCACCGACGGCGCGTTCGCCTCGCCGAGCTACGTCGGCAAGAAGCCGCGTGTCCTCGCGCGCCGCTACGACGCACCGGACTTCTCGCTCCGTCTGACGAAGAAGGACGCACGCCTCGCGCGCGAGCTGGCCGAAGCGGCGCAGCTCGCGCTTCCCGCGCTCGAAGCGGTCGCCGGCGAGATCGACCGCGGCGTGGAGGCGGGGCTCGGCGAAGAGGACCTCTTCGCGCTGGAGAAGCTCTACCCGCGCTGAAGCACGGTCGCGAGCTGCTACACTCGAGGCGTGAGACCGCTCTGGTTCACACTCCTCGTTGCGTGCGGCTCCGCCTCCGTCCCGCCGACGGGGAACGATGCATCGACGATCGCCGATGCGACCGCGGAGTGGGATCCTTCGCTCGAAGACGGCTTCGCCCCGCTTCCCGAGGCCGGCGAAGCGCCCGATGTGGGCCTCCTCGACGGCGGTGGGCTCTTCTTGTGCTTCGGCTGCATCTGCGACGGGCGCACCAGCTACTGCAACACGTCCGAGAAGTTCCCTGCGCTCGACCCCATCTTCGGTGATGCGGGAGCCTGCGGGAGCACGAGCCGCTGCAAGCCGTACCCACCCGGCTGCGCACCGAACCCGACCTGCGCGTGCATCAAGGCGTGCTCGTGCGAGCGCGCGGACGGAGGCGACGGGCTCTACGCCGGCTGCTTCTACCCCTGACGCGCGAGGACGCGCTTCACCAAGCTCTGCCCAGCCGAGAACGCAATCGCGTCCATCAGCTCGTCCTCCGCCACGAGCTCGAGCTGCACGTGCGCGGCGTCGAGGACCACCTCGCCCCCCGCGTCGGCGAAGCCGCACGCGTTCGCGCCGAGGAGCGAGCCCTCGGTCCAGAGGCGCTCCGCCGGGGTGGTCTCCCCCGCGTCGAACGTGACGCGCTTCCGCACGCGGAGGCGCTCGTGCATCTCGAGCGCGCGGAGCTCCTCGAAGGGGTCCGTCACGACGTGGCTGTCGACGCCCGTGCACAGCCGCACGCCCGCCCCACGCAGTGCCCCGAGATCCGGCAGCCCATCCCCCAGATCGCGCTCCGTCGTCGCGCAGATGCACGCGAACGCGCGCGCTTCGCCGAGGAGCCGCGCCTCGTGCGCGAAGAGGTTCGTCGCGTGCACGGCCACGAAGCGCTCGGACAGCACGCCGTGCTCGGCCAGAAGCTCCACCGGGCGCTTCCCGGTCTCGGCGAGGCACTCGCCGACCTCTCGCTCCTGCTCCGCGACGTGCATGTGGAACGGAAGCCCGTGCCGCGTCGCGTGCTCCGCGAGCGGCTTCAGCCACTCCGGAGGAACCGCGCGGACGGAGTGAGGCGCGATCCCGATCGTGACGTCGGCCCGGTCCTTGTATTTTGCACGCAAGGCGTCGACGTCCGCGAGGACGTCGTCGGGCGTCGCGTCGCAGAAGCGGCGCTGCCCCGGCTCGGCCGGGCGCCCGGGCCCCGCGCGGTGGTAGGCGACGCGCAGGAGCGCGATCCGCAGCCCCTCCGCCAGCGCGGCCTCGATCACGGCCTCGGCGAGGAGCGTGCGCTGGGTGTACGGCGTGCCGTCGGGCTGGTGCTGCACGTAGTGGAACTCGCCCACCGTGAGCACGCCCGCCTGGCGGAGCTCGCGGAACGCGACGCGGGAGATCCGCGCGATCGACTCCGGATCGAGCGCGTTCGCGAGCCGGTACATCTCGCCGCGCCACGACCAGAAGTCGTCCTTCGCCTGCGCGGGCCCGGGGCGCTGGGACGTGCCCCGCATGCCGCGCTGGAACGCGTGGGAGTGCGCCGTGGCGAGCGCGGGGAGGAAGAGCTCGCTGCCGACGCGCCGGAGCAAGCTCACTGGCGCATCTGCGACGCGGCGGCGCGGGTCACGAAGAAGTAGCGCGGCCAGTGCCGGTAGTAGGTGACGCGCATGAGCGGGTTGCCGTCGTTCGGGTCGACGTCCTCGCCGAAGGTGCCGACCACGCGCACGAGCGAGCCGCCGCCGACGGAGTGCTCGCCGACGTCGTCGTCCCCGTGGAGCGCGACGTTGACGTGCACGACGCCGAAGTCCGTGTCGCTCACGGTGACGCGGCACGTCTCTTCGTCCGCGTTGGAGTCGCAGAGGTTGCGCGGCTCGAGCCGGCGCACGCTGAGCGTGAGGTAAGCGCCACCGCCGGGGCCGCTCGAGCGCGTCGTGACGACGCCGAAGAGCGAGACGGGCTTGCCGCGCCACTCCTCCGGCTTGCGCTGGAACATGACCGGGTCGTACTCCTTGGCACCATTCAGCGCCTTCTCCTCGTCGGAGAGCGGAACGTAGTTCACCGCGTGACCGTAGGCACCGGCGCCGTGGCAGCCGGCGACCGCGAGCGCGAGCGGGAGAGCGAGAAGAAACGAGCGCATGGCCCGCATCTAACGCGAACGAGGCCGAAAAGGGAAGCTCCGCTCAGGCCGATCCGGCCCGGCCTTCGTCGGCGCGGGCGCCGGCGCCGTCGTTCCCGTTCTCACCCTCGCCCGGGCGCGCGCGCCGCCCGACGCGAAGCACGAGCTCGAGCGAGATCAACGCCAGGAGCGCGAGCGCAATCTTCGACGACACGTCGACCTTCGCGTGGCTCTCGCCGAGCTTGTCCTCGCTCGCCTTGCTCTTGAACGCGCGCGGGCGGAAGTCGAGCTCCAGCGGCGCCGGAGCGGCGACGCGGAGCTCGCTCCGCTCGCCGTCCTTCACGACGTAGCGCCCGATCGATCCGGGGACGACGACGTAGCGACCCTGGTCCCGCCGCGCCTCGACCGGCCCCGCCGGGCCGGCCGCGGAGCTCACGCGCTCGAACGACCAGCCTTGTCCCACTTCGGTACGACGGGGGGCCGAGTGCGCCCGCGCGCGGAGCACGAAGGCATCCAGCATGGCGAGGAACCCGGGTCGGAGCGGCAGATCGCTCGCGTCGAGGCTGAACGGCAGCGTGACGATCCACGCCTCGCCCCGGCCGAGCGTGCGGCGCGCGACGAGGGGCGCCCCGTCCTTCCACGGCACCAACGGCTCGAACTGGGCCGCGTCCGCCGGGTCGAGCACCGCCCGCTTCGGCGCGGCGAGATCCTCGAAGCTCTTCGTGCCTTCCCCGAAGACGTCCTTCGCCGTGCTCAGGTCCGCCCCCACCGCGGTGGTGTCGCGCCAGGCGACGCCATGGCCGAGCAGCGGCTCGAACGTCGCGCCGAGCGGCGCCGACGAGGAGCGCGGGCCGAACGCGAAGAGCACCACCCCGCCCTCCTCGACGTACGGACCGAGCGCGCGCCGTTGCTCGGGCGTCAACCCCGGTGCGTCGTCGACGAGGAGCGCGGCGAACGTGGCGAGATCCTCTTTGCGCTCCGGCACCGCGGGGAGCGGGCGCAGCGTCATCTCGAGCCGCAGCGCCGTCAGCGCCTGCTCGAGCACCGGCGCACCGCCGGTCACGGTCGACTCGGACGCCGTGTCGACGACGATCGCGAGGCTACCCGGTCCACCCTCGACGAGGACTGGCGCTTCGTCGTCGCTCGCGATCGCATCGGCCGGGCCGCGCAGACCTGCGATCAGATCGCTCGGCGCGTCCTTCGGGAGCGTCACGATCGTGGGGCCGCTCGCGACGGCGGGGACGCGCCCGACCTCGTCGCCGCCCTCGCGCTTGCGAACGACGATCTCGCGCCCGTCGAGCTTGCCTTGCGCGTTGCAGCGCACGTCGACCCGGACGCGACCGCCCAGATCGTCGGCGGCGAAGACGGCGCAGTCGCCGGCCTCGCCCGCGAGGTCGGGTAGCGCGTTCCACACCGGGAGCCCACTCTTCTCGCCGAGCGCAGCCTCGTCGGCGCGCCCATCGGCGCAGTCGCTGAGGAGCACGACGCGCCGGTCGATCTGGGGGAGCTCGCCGACGAGCCCTTCGCCCATCCGGAGCGCGCCCTCGAGGTCGGTCCCGCGATCGCTCTCGGTCAGCCCGTCGACCACGGCCTGCGCCGCGCCGAGGTCGGTGGTGGCGGCGAGCGCGACGCGCGGCGGCGAGCCGGCGAGGACGATCGCGACCGCATCGCCCTCGCGCGCGCCGGCGATGAGCTCGTTCGCGGCTTCCTTCGCGCGTTGGAAGCGCGTGGTCTTCCCGTGGAACGGGGCGCGCATGCTCATCGAGTCGTCGATGACGATCGCCAGCGCCATCGACGCGCCGGACGAGCGCTGCATCGACAGGCGCGAGCACCGCACGAGCGGCGACGCGCCGAGCAGCGCGAGCGCGATCACGGCGAGCGCGCGGAGCCCGAAGAGCGCGCGGTCCTCGAGCCGAGCGCGAGACCGCGCGCGCGGCGGCGCCGGCGGGACGAGGTGCGCGGCGGCGAAGCGCTGCTCCTCCGCGCGCTTGCGGCGCAGGCGGTGCGCGAGCACCGGGAGCGCGACCATCGTGGCGATCGCGAGCGCGAGCGCGGTGACGAACGTCACGGTCGATCGACCTCGGCGAAGCGCGCCCCGAGCTCTCGCGCGATCGCCTCGAGCGCGCGTGCGTCGACGTCCGCGAACGCGGCCGGAGCGTCGGAGTCGACGTCGATGACGGCGAGCAGGCGGCCCGCCGGCGTCACGACGGGAACGACGACCTCGGACTTGGTCGTGCCGGAGCACGCGATGTGACCCGGGAACGCCTCGACGTCGGGGACGAGCTGCGTCTCCCGCGTGCGCGCGGCGGCGCCGCACACGCCGCGCGAGAAGGCGATCGAGAGGCAGCCGTGCCCACCTTGGTACGGACCGATCAGGAGCAGATCGTCCTTCACCGCGCGGTAGAAGCCGGTCCAGTCGTAGTACGCGAACGCGCCGTGGAGCTCGCACGCGACGGTGGCCATCGCGGCGACCCAGTCGTGTTGGTCTTCGAGCAGGGACCGGATGCGCTCCTCCACCTCGGCATAACGCGCCGCGCGGGCGGTGGCGTCGGCGGTGACGGGGAGCGGCTCGAACATGGGCGGAGACCCTAGCATGGCGGGCCGTCCAGTCACCCAAGCCGTGGGCGAAGCTCCGCTCAGCGATACGGCGCGGTGACCGGCGGCGCGACGCCGACGATTCCGCGCGCGAGCGCGAGCGCGGTCTCCAACGCCCGCTCGAGGTCGGCACGCTGCGCGAGCGGTCCGGTGACCCAGTTGGCGCAGCCTCCGTGGAACGTGATCTCGTTCGTGCCCTCGGCGAGCGCGACGAGCGCTTCTTGCACCTTGGTTCGCGCGAAGAAGCCGCCCGCGCCGAGATGGCGGGCGATGACCGCCCACACCATCGCGGTGGACTGCTGTCGTGGGATGGCCGCGGGGCCCGGGCTCGACCCACGATCGAAGTCCAGCGACGGGCCGAAGAGCGAGAAGCTTCCACCACCGAAGTCGCTCGATCCCCCCATGTCGGTCGACGAGTGACCGTGTCCGCCGTGGTGGCCATGCCCGTCGTGACTCATGTCCTGAGCCTATCGTGCGTCGCGCGCGAGTCCACGCGACGGCCGATCTTGCAACGCTGGATGGGGGGCGACCACGCTGGTGCGCGCCCCCGTCACCGGATCGCTTCGACCGTACGCCGCAGGATGGTCACTGGGTCCTCGCTCGTCGTCGCCTGGACGAAGCGGCCCCCACGGGAGAGCACGACGTCCGACCAGCGCCGCCGGAGCGCGGCGAGCGCGTCCTGGTACTGCGCGCGGGTGGCGTCGACGTCGGTCTCGACCACGTGATCGCCCTCGAGGCTGCGCAGGCGGACCGTCCCGTCGAAGGGGAGGTCCTCCTCGTCGGGGTCGAGGAGCTGCACCACCACGATCGCGCGCCCGCGGAGACCGATCGCGGCGACGCGCTCGGCAGCGTCCTCGGGGAGGTCCAACAGATCGCTGAAGAGGATCACCACGCTCCCCCGCCGCGCCGCCCGCGAGAGCGGGCCGAGCGCGCGATCGAGCATCGCGGAGCCATCCTTGGTCGCGTCGCCACCGCACTCGAGCTCTTCGAGCGAGCCCAGGATGCGCTCGTTGACCTCGCGCCCGCCGCCGACCCGCACCGGCCGCGCGACGGTACCACCGAGGTACGAGAGCCCGACCGGGTCGCCGCCCATCACCACGAGCCGCGCGAGCGCCGCCGCGAGCACGGCCGCGACCGCGCCCTTCGCCGCCGGCGCCCGCTTGCCGCGGTAGGCCATCGACGCGGTGGCATCGACCACGATTCGGAGCGCGCGCTCCGTCTCGGTCTCGAACTGACGCACGAGCAGGCGATCGTGGCGGAGCATCGCTCGCCGATCGAGGAAGCGGAGATCGTCACCGGGGAGGTACTCGCGGTAGCCGCCGAACTCGACCCCCGCACCGCGCCGCACGCTGCGGTGCGCGCCGGAGTAGAGGCCCTCGGCGACGAGGCGCGACCGGATGCGGAGCGGCGCGAGCGCGCCCCAATCGAGCGCGCCCGTGCGCGTGGCGACGGCGTTGGCGCTCACGGGAGGTTGATGCCGGTCGGCAACGCCACGGCCGTCCGCGGCTTCAGGAGCAGCGTCGCGTACTGCGTCTCCAGGAGATCGATCGCCGGCCCCTTCGCGACGTCCCCGAGGAGCGCGTCGCTCCCGGCCTTGTCACCCGCCGCGCGCTTCTCGAGCGCGACGTAGAAGGTGGCCTCCATCTTCTTGGCCGGAGTGGTCGCCGCCGCCATGAGCGCGTTCGCGTCGATCTTGCCGAGCGCGTACGCGGCGAGCTTGCCCGCCCAACCGCTGCCCTCGTCGATGTGCGAGAAGACGCGCTCGGGCGTTCCGTCTCCCTTGGCCTTCGCGAGCTTCTCGAGCGCGCGCACCCAGAGCGCGTAGTAGACGATGTCCTCGTCGTCGAGCTCGGCGGCGACGGCGCGCGAGAGGCCCGCGCGCGCGGCAGCGAGATCGTTCTTGAGGAACGCGCGCCCGACGATGATGCCGAGCGTGGTCGCGAGCTGCGCCCGATCGCGCGGTGCCGCGTCGACCGAGCGCTGGAGCGCGCGATCCGCGGCTGCGTCCTGACCGTAGCGCTCGAGCACGCGCCCGAGCGCGCGCTCCGCGCGTGCCTTCTTCGCCGCATCCGGGACGGTGCGCGCGGCGAGCGTGAGCTTCAGTGCCTCGTCGAGGGAGGGGCTCGCGCCAGCCGGATCCGCGTCGGCCAACGCGAGCAGGAGCTCGGTCCGGAACGCGGGGTCGCGCGACTCGGGCGCGGTCAGCGCGGTCTTGAGGTGCGCCTTCGCTCCGGCGGCGTCGCCGTCGTGCATCTCGATCCGCGCGAGGTCGAGCAGCGCCCGTGCGTCGGTCGACGACGCCGTCGCGTCCTTGAGGAGCGTCCGCGCCGTCTCGAGCTGGCCTTCGCGGAGCTCGATGTCACCCATGAGCGCGAGCACGCGCGCAGGCGGCGGCTTCAGCACGTCCTTGCTCTTCCGCGCGAGCTCCAGGATCGGAGCGGCGGCCTTGAACGCGCGCCGCGCGCCCTCGACGTCGTCCGCTTGCTCGGCACCTTCGATCGCGCGCACCGTCGTCTGGAGCGAGATCGAGAGCGTCGTCGCGTCGGGGTGGGCGCGGCACGCATCGGCCAAGACCGCCGGGCTCGCGTCGCCCATGCCGAAGATCTGGAGCCCCTCCGCCACGGTCGCCGCCGCTTCGATCCGCGTCGGATCGAGCCGGTACGCTTCGACCGCGACGTTGAACGCGGTGGCGCGGAGCACGTCGCCGTTGAGCGTCGCTTCGTCGTCGTCCTCGTCTGCGCCGGACTTCGGGAAGAGCGCGGAGAGCACCGCGATCCAGTGCTCCGACGTGGGCTTGTCGGCGGCCGCGGCGACGGCCGCGTACAGACGCGCCGGGACGATCGGCCGGATCTCCGCCCGATCGACCGCGGCGATCGCGCCGTTGGCATCGCCATCGCGCAGGTACAGCGCGACCAGCGTGCTGCCGCCGGTCTGGAGCGCACGCACCGCTTCGGCGCGCTCGTACTGCGAGATCGTCGCGCGGTTCTTCGACGTCGCCGCGTCGCGCGCGCGCTCGAGCCACGTGAGGACCGCCATCGACGCCGAATCGAGCGCTTCGTTCGAGGGCTCGAGGAGCCGCCGCGCGGTCGCCTGCGACTGCGCCTCGCCGGCGCCCGCGATCGACGTGTCCTCGCCGACGGTGTCCTTCTGCCAGCGCGTGAGCGCGTCGAGGTGGAACTTGATGTCCGGCTGCTCGGGGTCGGGTGCGATGCGAGCGAGGATCTCGTAGACGGCGCGCGAGCGCCCCTCGTCACCCTGCCCGGCGAGGTCCTTCGCCGCGAGCGTGATCGAGTCCTTGCCGTTCGTGCCGAGCGTCTCCTTCCGGAGATCCCCCGAGCGCACGAGGTAGAGGCCACCGGTGACGAGCGTGGTCGCGCGGTCGTTGATCCGACGCTTGTAGAGGGCCTGCGCGCGCGCCATCTGCCGATCGAGCACGCCCGCGAGACGTGCATCGTGCTCGGCGGTGCGCGGCTCGGTGAGGAGCAGGTCGTGGACGGCGTCGGGGAACGCGTCGTCGGAGATGGAGCGGAACGCCGCGTTCTGCGCGTCGCTCACGGGATGCTGGGTCGTGCGCCCGTTCGCACCTGGCCCGCAGGCGATCACGATGACGGGAGCGAGAGCGACGAGAGCGGTCGAAAGGATTCGCCGGAAGCGCATGAACGGCCTGGAGTCTACTACACCCGGTGCTTGCAAGGCTTGGGAGCCGACGAGAATTCCCACGCTGGAACAAACGCGGGCACCCACGTGTTCTTACGCTGCTACCCTCGAACGCAATGCCCCGCGCGCATCTGCTCGTCGTCGACGACGAGCCCGCCATCCTCACGACCCTGCAGAAGGCCCTCACGCTGGAGGGCTACACGGTGGACGTCGCCGGTGGCGTTCGGGTCGCCGAGGAGAAGCTCAAGAAGCGCAGCTACGACCTGTGCCTGTTCGACGTCTCGCTCCCCGACGGGGACGGCCTCGACCTCCTCAAGGGGCTCCGCACGGCGAAGGTGGAGACGCCCGTCATCATGATGAGCGGGCACGGCACGATCGACACGGCCGTGCAGGCGACGCGCCTCGGTGCGATCAACTTCCTCGAGAAGCCGCTCAACACGGACGCGCTCCTGATCAACGTCGAGACCGCGTTGCGGTTGGACCGCGCCGAGGCCGAGGCCAAGGCCCTCCGTGCTCAAGCGGGCGGCAGCGAGCTCGTCGGCGAGAGCGCACCGGTGAAGCGCTTGCTCGAGCAAATCGCGCGCGCGGCGAAGAGCTCCGCGAGCGTGCTCGTCACGGGCGAGCGCGGGACCGGCAAGGAGCTCGTCGCGCGCGCGATCCACGAGCTGTCCCCGCGCGCCAAAGGTCCGCTCGAGAAGCTCAACTGCGCGGCGCTGCCGAGCGAGCTCATCGAGAGCGAGCTCTTCGGCCACGAGGCCGGCGCGTTCACGGGTGCCACGAAGCAGCGCCGCGGCAAGTTCGAGCGCGCGAGCGGCGGCACGCTGTTCCTCGACGAGGTCGGTGACATGCCCCTCGCCGCGCAGGCGAAGCTCCTCCGCGTGCTCCAGGAGCGCGAGGTCGAGCGCGTCGGTGGGAGCGAGACCTTCAAGGTCGACGCTCGCGTCGTCGCGGCGACGAACAAGGACTTGGTCGCCGCGTCCGAGAAGGGCGAGTTCCGACCGGACCTCTACGATCGCCTCAACGTCGTTCCGCTCCACATCCCGCCGCTCCGGGCGCGGCGCGAGGACATTCCGCTGCTCGCGAAGCACTTCCTCGAGATCGCCGCGCGAGCGAACGATCGGCGCGACGTGAAGCTGGAGGAAGGCGCGGTCGCCGTGCTCAGCGCGTACTCCTTCCCGGGGAACGTCCGCGAGCTCCGCAACCTCATCGAGCGGCTCGTGATCCTCACGCCCGACGACTCGATCAGCGAAGCGGACGTGCAGAGCTGCCTGCCGGGCGGCGGCGAGCGCAAGGCCGAGGGGCTCTTCCGCCCCGGCATCCCGTTCCGTGTGCTCGTCGAAGAAGCGGAGCGCTCGATCCTGAAGGACGCGATCACGCACTACGGCGGGCAGATGACCAAGGCCGCGCGCGCGCTCGATCTGGAGCGGAGCCACCTCTACAAGAAGGCGCGGAGCCTCGGGCTGCGCGGCGACAAGGAAGACGAGGAGTGAAGCTCCGCGGAACGCCGGCGGCTCCCCCGAACGCCAGCGGCTCCGCCCGACGCCCCTGAACGCTGGCGGCGCCGCGCCAGCACGCGCCACCCCTCGCCATGGCGCGCCAGGGCCCGGGGCCCGACCTACCCCTCTCTTTTCGGGGGCCGGCCCCCGAAATTTGCGAGGGAGGTCGGGGGCGACCCTTCCGCTCCTTTCCGTTGGCCTCGAAGTTGCTGAGGCCTCGTCATGGACTGCGTTCTGTTCAATGTTCGGCGCGCGGGGGTCTGCTACGTCAACCGCGCCGCCCATCTTCTCCGCCGATGGAATTTCACCCACTCGCGCGTCGACGTGTTCGTGATCCACGCTCGCGTGCTCGCGCACCACGGCGTCGTGTATCAGTCGGACATCCGCGCCCGGCTCGGCATCGCGCGGCGCACGATGAGCGTCATGATGCGCCGCCTCGAGCGGCGGGGTCTCATCGAACGTCGGCGCTCGGAAGAAGACCGCCGCAAGATCGTCGTCGCCATCACCGAGCGCGGCCGGCGCGCGTTCACGGAGATACGCACCGTCGTCGGTGAAGGCTTCTTCACGCCCTACGTGAACGCAAACCTCCAGTTCCACGACTTTCGGACGGCGCTGAACCTCAAACGCTCGCGCTTTCTCGGGTACCTCGGCGCACTTCGCGAGCAGTTCGGCGACTTCTCCACCTCGCCGTACCCACCATGACCCCCGGTGCCTTCGCGCCCCGCGCTCGCGCGCGCGATCGTGAAAGTCACGGCGCGACCGGTCCACTACCCGAACCGGGCGCGTGCTTCAGCGCGTCCTTCGCCGCGCAACCGTCGTCGTCGCCGCGCTCGCACGCGGTCGCGAACAAGCTCGCCGCGCGCGGCCCGTCGACCGGCACGCCGGCTCCGTCTCGGTACGCGACTCCCAAGTTGGTACACGCGCCGGCGTGCCCGCCGTTGCACGCCTTCTGGTAGTAGATTGCGGCGCGCGCGGGATCGCGGGAGACGCCGTCGCCATCGTCGTACGACACGCCGAGGTTGTTGCACGCGGACATGTTCCCCGCGTTGCACGCGCGCTCGTAGAGTGGGATCGCGCGGGCGCTGTCCTTCGGCACGCCGCGCCCGAGGTCGTACGAGAACGCGAGGTTGTTGCAGCCGGTCGCGCTCCCGAGGTTGCACGCGCTCTGATCGAAGCGGAGCTCGGCCGCTTCGCCCATCGCTCGGGCGCGGCCGCGCGCGCTGGGGGAGCGGTTCACGAGGAGGAACACCACCGTCGCCGCACCCGCCAGCGCCGCGCCGGCGTAGACGGTCCAGCTGACCCAGACGAGCTTGCGGCGTGGGCCAGGCACGAAGCCTTGTACGCGCCGATCCGCGCGAGGATTCCGTCCGCGGCTCTCGGGCGATGGTACGAGCTTCGCCCACATGGTGCGCCCGCGATCCGGGGTGGCTCGCGAGCGGCCTCGCTGGCTGCCGCGAGACCCCGCGGAATCCCGCGGTCCCCACGGCGATCGCCGCGCTGTGCCCCCCGAAAACCTCGGGCAAAACACCGTAAGCGCCCTGGTACGAGGAATGCTATGTGAGCTCCTCCGTGAAGCTTCGCGCGCCGCTCGCCCTCCTGCCGTTCGCCCTCCTCGCCGCCTGCGCGTCCTCCGCGGGTCCCGCGCCGGCGCCGGCCGCGGCCGGCCCGCTCGGCCAGGCCTTCGATCAGAGCGCGACCGCGAACGGTGTCCCGCGCGACCTGCTCGTCGCCGTCGCGGTGGTGGAAGAGGGGCTCGGCATGCCCGAGACGCGGGACGTCGATCCCGAGAACGAAGTCCCCGCCGCCGGTCCGCTCATGCTCCGTCGTGGTCGCTTCGACTCCCTCGCCCGCGGCGCGGAGCTGATGGGGACGAGCGAGCTCGCGCTCCGGCGTGACGGCAACCTCGCGCTCGAAGCGGGCGCGCGCGTTCTGGCCGATCTCAAGGGCCGCTTCGGCGCGACGAGCGACTTGGCTTCGTGGGAGGCCGCTCTCGAAGAGCTCGGCGGCTTCGCCGACGACGCGCACCGCGTCGACTACGCGCACCAGGTGTTCGCGGTGCTCGCGCGCGGCGGTACCTTCGAGGGACGAGACGGCGAGCGCCTCACGATCGCGCCGCACGACCTGCCGCCGTCACTCGTCTTCACGCTCGACCCCGGGCTCCACACGCTAGGCAACCCCGAGTACAGCGGCGCCGAGTGGTTCCAGACGAGCTGCACCAACAAGTGCGACACGGATCGCGGTGGCCAGAAGGTCCAGTACGTCGTCATCCACGACACCGAGGGCGGCTGGACGGCGAGCGTCTCCACCCTCCAGAACGATCCGGGCAAGAGCGTCCAGTACATCGTCGGGACCGACGGGCGCGTCGGGCAGTTCGTGCCCGAGTCGTACACCGCGTGGCACGCGGGCAACTACTATTACAACCAGCGCTCGGTCGGCATCGAGCACGTCGGCTACTCGACGAAGCCGTATACCGAGGCCGAGTACGCCGCGAGCGCGAAGCTCGTCGACTACCTGACCAAGAAGTACGCGGTGCCCAAGGATCGCGCGCACATCATCGGTCACGAGGCGATCCCGAACGGGAACCTGATCAGCTCGAGCTCGGCGCCGTGCATGGATTCACCGAAGACGTGTCAGGGGAACACCTCCTACGGCGGGTCGAACCACCACACCGATCCGGGCGTCTGGGAGTGGGCGACGTACATGCCGCGGTTCGGCGGCAGCGCGAAGTGCAACGACGTCACCAACATCTGGAACTGCAGCAACGACAAGACGCAGGCGTTCCGCTGCGCGGGCGGCAAGGTCCAGGTCGACCAGTGCAACGCGCCGGAGAAGTGCGAAGTCCAGCCGAACGGCGTCGACGACATCTGCCACAAGCTTCCGACCACGCCCGACGCGGGCACGCCGCCGCCGCCCACGAACGACTCCGGCATCACGCCCCCACCCACGAACGACGGTGGGACCGGCGCGCAGCCGGCAGCCGACGAGAGCGGTGGCTGCAACGCGAGCGGCCACGGCACCGGTAACGCCATCTGGATGGCCGTCGCCGCCGCCGCGCTCGTCCTGGCACGTCGCCGCCGCCGTTGAGAGCCGGCCCGCGCGGGCGCCTCAGAGTTGGCCGCTCAGACCGATCATCGCGCCGCCGTTCTCCGGCGTGACGTAGGGCCGCGTGCTCTCGAGGACCGCCGTCACGCCCGTTGCGGGCTTGGCCTCGCCGGGCGGGAGCTCTTTCCCCATCACCAGCGTGCCGAGGAACCCGGCGGCGGCGCCGATGGCGGTCCCGATCGTGAGCGCCGAGAACGCGCCGTTCGTCGAGCACTTCGACGTCGCGATGCAGGTACCGAGACCGATGCCGCCGCCGCTCAGCCACGCGATGTCGAGGAAGCGCACGCGGCTCATCGACGGTGACACGAGACCCGCCGTCGCGAAGCCGGTGCCGACGCCGACGACCGTCCCGATCGCGGCGCCGAGGCTGAACGCGTGGAAGCTCGGCGTGATTTTGTCCGACCCGGCCGCGCCGGCGATCCCGCCGACCAGCACGCCCGTGATCATCCCGGTGGAGCCTACCCACGCCGAGCGGCCCGGGGTCGTCTTCAACGTGGAGGCGAGGACGCCGCCCGCAATCCCGCCCGCGGTCGCGAAGCCCCACCCGAGTGACATGAAGGTGCGGTACCCGTACGTCGAGTCGGTCGAGTCGCCCGTGAGCGCGAACATCGCGAGCGCGCCGCCGAACGCCGCGCCGGTGTTGATGCCCGTCGAGATCGACTGCGGCACGCCGCGGCGAAACCCGCCCGCGCCGTCGATCATCGCGATCGCCAGCCCCATGAAACCGGTCAGGCCGATCGAGGCGAGCGGAACCCCCACCGAGGGCTCCAGCCGCTTTCGGACGACGAGGCTGTCGAGGAAGAACCCCGTCATCACGCCGTAGAGCGGAGCCTCCGTCGCCAGGACGAACAGCTCGTCGCGCGTGCGCTGCTTCGGATCGTCCCGCGGTGGGACGACGAACGCCGGTGGGAGCTCGGCCGGCGAGGGATCGCGGACGACGGTCGCGGCCGGCAGCGCGCCGGCTTTCCGCGCCGCCTCGCTCGCCAAGCGGAGCTGTCCGAGCGCGACGTCGCGCTTCGTCTCGTCCGGCGCGTCCACCGCGAGCGCGGCGAACTCGGCCGCCGCGCGCGACGGATCGCCGGCGACGAGCGCGTGCCCCGCGTCGTCGAAGCGGTGCTGCCACGCCGTCGCAGGGTGGTCGGCGCCTTGCGCCCGCGCGTCGTCCGCGGCGGCAGCGAAGACGAGCGCGACTGCGACCGACACCGCGTGGCGAGCGCCGAGCCTCACCACGGCCCCGCGAGCCCGACCGAGACGCCACCGCCCTCGGTCGGAGCGACCGTCGGCATCATGCGGTCGAGGAAGCTCTCCTTCTTCCCCTCTTTGCTCTCGCCGAGCTTGTCGGGAGGCATCGCGATCGTCGCGAGGAGTCCGATGCCGAACCCCACGCTGGCGCCGATGGCGAGGGTGCCGAACGCGGCGCGCTCCGAGCACCCGTTGTTGCCGTACGCCGCGCAGAACCCGAGCGCGAGCGCGCCGCCGCTCAGCCACCCCAAGTCCATGAAGCGCACGCGCGAGATGGACGGCGACAGGAGCGGCGCCGTCAGCAGCCCGATCCCGACGCCGCCGAGACCTGCGATCGCCGACGTGATCCCGAAGTTGCGCGCGTTCACGTCGTTGCCGTTGTTCTCGGACGGCGTCGCGGCTCCCGCGATGCCACCCACCGTGAGGCCCGCCACCATCGCGGTCGTTCCGACCCACGCCGAGCGGCCCGGCGTCGTCGGCACCGTCGCGCCGAGGACCGCGCCGAGCGCGGCGCCCGCGGTGCTGAAGCCCCACGTGTAGCTCGTGAACTTCCGGTAGGTGGAGAAGGACGTCGACGCCCGGTTCCCCGCCCACACCGCCATGCCGAGGCCGGCGCCGAAGCCGACCGTGTAGCCGGTGAAGATCGCCTGCGGCATGCCGTACTTGAAGCCCTTGGCGTTGTCGACGAGCGCGACCGCGAGCGCCGAGAGCCCCGTCGCGCCGAGGCCGATGAAGATGCTCCCCGCCGTCGCCGTGTCGCGATAGCCGTCACTTCCGGTGATGAGCGCGTCGAGCCAGAACCCGGTCGTGAAGCCGTACGCCGGCGTCGCGATGTAGAGGAACACGAGCTCGTCGGTCGTGCGCCGCGTGCGGTCGGGCTCGCGCTTGGGCGGCGCGACCCAGCCGCCGTAGCCCGGCGGAGGCCCCTCGCTCGGAGCGCCGCTCGTGGGCGGCGGCAACGCACCGCTCGGCGGAACGCTCTGCGTGTTCTTCGCCGCGTAGTCGCTGGCGATCCGGAGCTGCTCGAGCGCCAGGTTCCGGGCGGTCTCGTTCGGCGCCGTCGCCGCGAGCGCCGAGTACTCCTGGATCGCCGTGAGAAAATCCCCTGCGGTCATCCGGCGACCTGCGGCGTCGTACCGACTCTGCCAGTCGCCGGCCGGCGGAGGCGGGACCGGCGGGGGCGCCGACACGGAGGCCGAGGCGGGGGCCGACGCCGAGGCCGACGCCGACGCGTTCGGGGCCGCGGCTCCCGAGGCCGCCGCGGACGCCGAGCCGGGCGCGGTGGCCGCCGCGGACACCGACCCCGAAGGCAGCGTGGGGAGCTTCCCCGCTTGGGCCCGGGCATCGCTACCGAAGAAGAAGAGAGGCACTCCCGCCACGGCCAAGGCCGCCACAGCGGTCGCTCGAAGCAAGTGAGACTTCACGCCGCGAGCGTACCACACGGTCGCGGGGCCCTTGGGCGCCGGCCGAGGCCGTGGCATAGTCCCCGCCCGGAGAGCGCGTGAAGAGCCTGGGCGAGAACATCCGCTTCCATGCGTCGACGGACGTCGGGAAGGTTCGCGATCACAACGAGGACAACTTCCTCGTCGACAAGAAGCTCTCGCTCTACGTGGTCGCGGACGGGATGGGCGGCCACGCCGCGGGCGAGGTCGCGAGCGCGATCGCCGTGCGCACGGTCCACGAGGAGCTCAAGGCCGAGCGCGAGCTCCTCGAGGAGTACGTCGGCAACCCGCGCGGCGTCGGCCCGCGCAAGATCCTCGCCGTCTTCGAGCACGCCGTCCAACGCGCGTGCGCCAAGATCCACGAAGAGGCTCAGCTCGACTCGGCGAAGCGCGGCATGGGCACGACGCTCTCCGCGCTGCTCATCCTCGATCACCAGGGCTTCATCGCGCACGTCGGCGACAGCCGCATCTACCTCATGCGCGGCGGGCGCGTGCAGCAGGTGACCGAAGACCACACCGTCTACAACGAGCTCATCAAGCGCGGGAAGCTCTCGCGCGAGCAGATCGAAAAGGTCGCGCAGAAGAACGCGATCACGCGCGCGGTCGGCGTGTACGAGCGCGTGGAGGTCGACACGCTCGGCATCGAGGTCCTCCCGGGGGACGCGTTCCTCCTCTGCTCCGACGGTCTGCACGGCTACGTCGAGGATCCGCAGGAGCTCGCCGTCCACCTCGCGAAGGAAGGGAACGACGCTCCGCGGTCCCTCATCGATCTCGCGAACGAGCAAGGCGGCAAGGACAACATCACCGCCATCGTCGTCCGCATGGGCGAAGAAGGCGCCGCCGACGAGAAGCGCGCCCGCCTCCTCAACCTCAAGCGCGAGGTGCTCGCGAAGATGCCGATCTTCGCGCGCCTCTCCGAGCGCGAGCTCCTGCGCGTCATGCAGGCGGTCGAGGTCCGCGCCTACGACGACAAGGGCGTCGTCATCAAGGAAGGCGACCGCGGCGACGAGCTCTTCATCGTGCTCACCGGCAACGTGCGCGTGTCGCGCGGCGAGCAGCAGCTGATCCTGCTCGGCCCCGGCGAGCACGTCGGCGAGATGGCGCTCATCCGGAGCGTTCCGCGCTCGGCCACCGTCACCGCCGAAGGCCCGGCCGAGCTCATCGCGATCCGGCGCCAGGACTTCTTCGAGATCCTCCGCAAGGAGCACGAGCTCGCGGTGAAGATGCTGTGGCAGTTCCTCGGCGTGCTCGCGGACCGGCTCGATCAGACGTCGGGTGCTCTGCGCCACGCGAAGGCCGAGCTCTCGGCCGAGGACATGACGTCGGAGATCTTCCCCGACTTGGGTGACACGGCCGAGCACGGCGCGGTGCCGCTCGATGAGTGAGCGCACCGGCGTCGCGTTCGCGCTCGCGCTCGGCCTGGGCGCCGTCGCGTGCAAGGACACACCGGCCGCGCCCGACGCAGCCCCCGCGAGCGCCAGTGCCTCGGCGAGCGCCCTGGCCAGCGCGCCCGCCACCGCGCGCGACGCGATGCCGCCGCCGATGCCGACCGTCGTCGAGCTCGACGGCGGAGCGAATCGCCCGCACGGCTGCACCGCGATCGGCGTGAAGGGCTCGGTCACGCACGCCGACGCGGGTGCCGTGAGCGACGCGATGCACGTCGAGGGCGAGACGCTCACGCTCACCGCCGGTGCGAAGGTCACCGTGAAGGGCGTGGCGTCGGGCCGCGAGATCGCGTTCCTCGGTCCCGGCAGCGCCCTCCCCTGCCGCGGCGGCGACGAAGACGAGCAGTGGCTCTACGCCGGCTCGGTCGACGCGACGATGACGGCGGGTCCCGGCGCGGAGACGTGGCTCGTCGTCCCCGCCTACGCCGTCATTCGCTTCTCCGGGGCGGCGCTCCACGCGGAGCTCGGTCCCGCCGCCAACCCGTCGCTCGCGGTCTCCATCCAGAACGGCGCCGCCTGGGTCCTACCCATCGCCGGCCTCCCGGCCGACGCCGGCGTCGCCGCCGATCCCAGCGGCTTCGTCCGCCTCGACGCCGGGAAGGCGCTCACGCTCCCCAAGTCCGGCGCCCCGGCCAAAGCAGCGGTCGATCGCTGCGTCTCGGCCGCGAACGACGCCCGCCTCCTCGCGGCCGCCCTGGTGGCCCCCGACGCCTCGGTCGGCGACCTCGCTGGCAAGCACATCGAGGCGCGGAAGCGCGCCCGCGCCCTCTGTACGGCCGCCCTCGCGAGCGCCGGTTTGGACCCCAAAGAGAAGGCACGGGCGGAAGCCGCCGATGCGAGCTGGCGGGTCGTCCTGACGCCGTGATTGACACCTTTCCCCCCCTACCGCTAGCGTCGCTGGACGGATGATTCGGTGGCGCCAAAGGGCTTTTTCGAGCCCGCTCCCTAGGGCAACGGCGGCGCTGGCCGCGGTGATCCCGGCCGCGGTCCTCCTCCCCGCGCTGGCCGGTGTCGCTCGCGCCGACGAACCCGTCGCGGCGAGCGAGCCGCGCATGCTGAGCGAAACCGCGGAGATCACGAGCGTCGTCGACGCCTTCGATCGCGAAGATCCGTTCGACCTCCACATCACCGCCGGCTTCCAGCAGATGTGGAAGCGCGCCGACATCCACCGCGAGACGGAGCTCAACCAGCCCGGTCTCTCGACCGGCGGCTTCGTGCCGTTCACCGAGAACATCGCCGCCTACAGCCAGAACACGAGCCTCCTGAACCTCGGCGTCGACGTGGGTCTCTTCCGCGATCTCGCGCTCACGTTCCGGCTCCCGATCATCTTGAGCGACTCGCGCGAGCTGACCGATCTCGACGGCTCGAGCCAGAACCCGCAGCGCCTGAACGACGGCAACGGCACCCCGCTCTTCAAGGTTCCGTTCAAGAGCCCGACCCGCAGCGGCATCGACTACTTCGCCGTCGGCCTCAGCTTCGCCGCGCTCAACCAGCAGCGCGACGCCACGAAGCCCACCTGGGTCATCGGGGTCGAAGGTCGCTTCGGCGTGGGCGCAGCGCTCCACGCCTGCAACGCCAGCCCCGAGGGCACCGACCCGCGTACCGGCAAGACCGTCGAGGAGTGCCCCGAGCCCGGCACCGGCGCCGCCCGTGAGCCCGGCATCTCGCGCGGCATGTACTCCATCGTCGGCAGGAGCGTCATCTCGAAGCGCTTCGGCTGGGTCGAGCCCTACACCGGCTTCGAGGTGCTCGCCGAGTTCCCCCGGAGCGACACCGACTTCGGGATCACCAACGGCCTGCGCGGTTCGCTCCTGAACCACCCGCCGATCGTCGGCACGTTCACGATCGGGCTCGAGGTCATCCCCTGGGAGCGGCGCGAAGGCTTCCAGCGCCTCGTCGTGGATTTCCGCGTTCAGGGAATCTACAACTCGCCCGGGCGCGAATACACCGAGCTCTTCGATGCGCTCGGCTCCTCGACCGCCGCGACCCTGACGAACCCGAACCCGGGCGGCTACACCGGCGGCCCCGGCGGAACCAGCGTCGTCGACCCCAGCCAGCCCAAGGTGAACTTCACCGGCATCACCGACCAAGCGGGCTACGGCTCGGTGAACGCCCTCGTGGGCCTCACGTGGCAGGCCGGCGAGTACATCAAGTTCGGCGCCTCCGGCGGCGTGCGCTTCAACGAGTCGCACATCATCACCGCGGGCGACCCGTGCAACCCGAACGTCACCGGCGATCAGGCCACCTCCGGCCCGTGCCGCGCTGGCGACCCGAGCTCCGGCTCGCAGCGCGTCACCGGCATCCCCAACCCCAACTACCGCGCGATCATCGACGCACCGACGCGCCGCTTCAGCGTGGACAACACCGTCATCGGTACGCTCATGCTGAGCGGCACGGTGATGTTCTAGAACGCGAGCGCGATCGTGGACGCCGCACGCGCCGCGATCGCTGCGGGGATCGTCGCCGGCCTCCTCGCCTTCGCGCCCGACGCGCTCGCGGGCGGCGAGCCGATCGACGTGCTCCCCACCCTCACGCCCGGCGGCGACGGGCCCGGCACGCCGCACGTCCCGCTCGCCTCCGACGGCAAGCTCGCCCAACGCGCCCAAGAGCTCGACGCGACCCTCCGCGACGCAGTCCAGGACTTCGGCTTGTCGCTCACGCTCGGTGACGCCGGCGCCGTCGATCACGTGCGCGACACGGACCTCCTGAAGCGCGCCGCGGGCAGCGAGGGCGCGCCGGCGCGGTGGGTCTTGAGCCCGCGCCTCGAGCCCGCCGGCGACGATCGTTACCTCGTGCGCATCGTCGTCGTGCCGCCCGGGGGCTCGGAGCTCCGCGTCCGCGTCGAAGCGGCGAAGGGCGCCGACGTCACCGTTCGCGGCCTCGTCCTGTTGCGCGGGCTCATCGCGACGTCGAGCGCCGCGAGCGAGAAGCCGTGCGCCACGCCCCCGCCGACGACCCCGCCGCCGGCCGCGAGCCCTCGCTCTCCGGGCCGCGCGATCTTCGCCGTGAACGGTGCGCTCTTCGGCGGCTTCCTCGCGTTCAGCCTCCAGCAAGCGGCGCTCAGCGAAGGCTCCGCGTCGGACCCGCGCGTGCTCTACCCGCTCCTGCTCCTCGGCGCAGGCGTGGGCCTCGGTGGAACGCTGCTCGCCTCCGGCGAGTGGAACGTCGGCATCGGCGATGCGTGGTACCTCGCCGGCGGCGCCTGGTGGGGCGCGGCCTCCGGCTTCTTCTTCGCGAGCGCGACCGACGTCCAGCCCCTCAACCAGCGCTTCATCTTCGGCGCGGCCGGCGGCGTGCTCGGCGTCGGTCTCGCGACCGTCGCGCTCACGCGCGGTCCCGTCGACGACGGCGCCGCATGGTTCACGCACTCCGGCGCTGCGGTCGGCTTCGCGCTCGGCAGCGCGACGGAGGCGTTCGTCAAAGGCACGCTCGAGCGTCCACCGCCGATGGGTCAGGCGATCGGCATCGCGACCGGCCTCGTCTCGGCGGGGCTCCTCGCGCGCATCTTCACGATCCCGACGAACCGCGTGCTCGTCACGGATCTCGGCATCGCGCTCGGCGGACTCGCCGGCGCCGCCGCCGCGAGCCCGTTCGTGTTCGAGGACGTGACGCCGGGAAAGACGCGCGCGTTCCTCGGGATCACCACCGCCGCGTCGATCGCCGGCGGCACGCTCGCGTTCGTGCTCTCGCGGCCGAGCGCGGCGAAGGAGACGCCCGCCGGCCCCGCGAAGCCGAGCGCGTTCACGGTCGTGCCCGACGTCGGAGTGGTCGCGACGTCGCCGGACGGCAAAGAGCCCGCTTACGGCATTCGCCTCTCGGGGACGTTTTAGTCCTCTTCGCGGCGCCGGTCCTTCGGCTCGATCCGGACCTCGGTCGCAGCGCGGCGGCGCGGAGCGACCATCGCCGGCGCCGACGAACGGCGCTGCGTCGAGCTCACGCGCGGCGGCGGAGGCGTGGTGCTGGCGGGCGGCGGCAACGTGCGGGCGCGTACGACCTGGCCGTCGACGATGACCTCGATCCCGACCGAACGGCACCGGCGCGAGAGGCGATCCAAATCCACACCGGAGGCGACGAGGAGCCCCGCCGGCGGTGACGGATCGAGGAAGAGCTCCGCGGTGGCCTTGCGGGTGCGGAGGAGCTCGCGCAGGTTCGGATCGTCGACCCAGAGGAACCCGGCCGATGCGGTGAACGAACCACGCCCGAGGACCACGCTCGCCTGCGCGAGCGTCTTGGAGATCCCCTCCGGCAACGACGAGACGGCCTCGAGGCGCTGGCGCACGAGGTCCGCCTCCACGCCCGCGCTCAACGCGCGCGCGAGCGTCTGCGGCGCGACGAGGAGGTCGAGCGTCTCCGCCGCGCGCGCGACCTCGACGAGCGGCGCGAGCGCGAGCACGGCCGCGACGCGGGACGTCGGCGCGATGCGCAGGACGTGCGAGTCGATGAACTTGGCGCGCGACTCGTCGCGGCTCGTCGCGCGCGCCGACAAGAGCGAGCGCCCGCGCGGCGTCAGGCGGAGCACGACGTGACGATCGGACTCGTGTTGGGCGCGCTCGGCCTCGGTCGCGTTCGCGTCGACGGCGAGATCTTCGATCGAGTCGTCCTCGCCGAGATCCAGCATGCCCAACCCCGGCAAGCTCTCGAGCACGATCCGCCGCGCCACGGAGAGCGGCGAGACGATCTCGAGCTGAGCGCGCTCCGCCCAGCGCCGGAAGAGGCGCGTGAGGCCCGCCATCCGATGATCGCTCCGGAAGTAACGCTCGAGCGCGACCCACGGGATCCAGCCCTCGCCGAGATCGACGAGCGCCTCGAGCACGAGCTCGCGGACGACCGCGATCGGGCTCGGATCGCGAGCGCCCTCGGCCAGGCGAAGGACCTCGGGCTCGGTGCGCGCTTCGTCCCACGCACCACCGCGGCGCCACGCCGCGAAGAGCAAGGTGGTGAGCTCTCCGATCGTCAGTGCGCCGGGCGGCGACGCCGACGAGAGCGCCGACGGATCCCAGAGGCCGATCGCACGCCCGAGCGCGACGAGCATCGCCACGTGCGAGCCGTCGCGCCCGAAGCGGACCGCCATCTTCTGCGCGAGCGACTTCGGCGTGCCGACGTTCGCGCGCACGTCCCCCGTCTCGCGCGAAGCCATCGCGAGACCGATCGTGATCGGGCCCGGATCGAGGGCGAAGCGCGCGCGGCGCGGCGCATGATCGCCACCGCGCACGAAGCGGCGGACTTCTTCGCGCCGCTCGGCGCGCTCCGCCCGACGGCTGGCCGAGACGATGAGGGAGACCTCGGTCGGGACGATGTGCCGGTTCGGGTGGACCGGCACGAGGAAGCCGCGCCGCTCGAGCGCCGAGCCGACGCCGCGGCGCGAAGGCGAGACGCCGCTCGCGGTGCGGAGCCGAAGCGGCTCGCGCTCGATCTCGAGGAGCTCCTCGGTGTCGACCTCGCCGCCTTCCTGCTCCACCGTCTCGAGGACGCGAAGCTCGCTCGGAGCGAGTCGCTCGATCTCGACGGCGAGCGCACGCGGGTCGGACAGGACGTCCCACGCGGTCTCGAGGGCGAGCGCGATCGGAGGCGCGGCGGTGCGCCCGAGGTAGTGCGACGCGATCGCGGCCGTCGTCTCGAACGAGGCCTGCGCGAGCAGCGCGCGGATGCCGCGCGGATCCTCGCCCTCCCAGCTCCGGAGCTGGAGCAAGTACGCGGCCGGGACGATCAGCTCGTACGCGCCGCCCTCCTGACGCGCGAACATCAGGCCGCGCGCGACGAGCGGCTCCAGCGCGGGAGGAATCGACGCGACGAAGAGCGTTCCCTTCGCCTCCGAGACGCGGTGGAGGAGCTCCACGCTGGGCGGCGGCAGGCGGCTCGTGTCCCGCAGGTCCGGCAGCGCGACGAGCGCACGCGCAGCCTGCGCCGCCGCATCCAGGCGCTTCGCCGGGTCGACCCGGATGCCCAGGCGGTCCATGAGCTTGGCCAGGTCGGCTTCGGGAAATGCTCGGAGCACCTCCTCCAGCTTTTTCGGTTTGTGACCGCGGGAGCCCATGGTGGGAACTACCGAGCCTAACACAGCCCGCGCAGTTGGCTCGGGAATGGGCTAGCGTGGATTCGTCGTTCTGATGGCCGGGCGCAAGCGCACACGCACCTCCACTGTCCTCACGGCATCATCGCCGCTGCCGCCGGCACGACAGGAGCACGTTCGCCTCGGATGGGAGGGAAGGCGGTTCGAGCCCCTCGCACGCACGCCGGACGACGAAGCTCGACCAGCGGTCGAGGAGCAAGGCAGCGAAAACGCCACGATCGTCCGCGGCGACGCGCTCCCTACTGCGGATTACCTACACCGCACAGGTGTGCGCGCTGATCTGGTGTACGTCGATCCCCCCTATGCCTCGCAAACCGATTATTCGTTCGAGGCCCGCCTCGACGGCTCGGCCAGCGGGCGCACGCGTCGTGGAATTGCCTACGGCGATCGGTGGCGCGCGAAGGACGGCGGCATCGCCTCCTACCTCGAGGAGATGGCGCCCCGGCTCGAGGCGATGGCGCGTCTCCTCCGCCCGACCGGAACGCTCTGGGTCCACCTGGACTGGCGCGCGGCGTACCTCGTGCGGGTGCTGGTGGAGGAGATCCTCGGTCGCGACTCGTTCCTGAACGAGATCGTCTGGCGCCGTGCTCCCAACTTGGGACGACAGGCTGCGAGCGCCCAGTTCGGCCGCACGCTCGACACGCTGCTCGTGTTCGGTGGGCCCGAAGCGCAGCTCACGCCGCCGATGCGCCTCGAGCGGATCGATCCCGGCTCGGTGCGCATCGACGACGAAGGGCGCGCCTTCACCACCGCACCGCGCGGCGACTACACGGATGCGTCGATCGCGCGCCTCGAGAAGGAAGGGCGCGTGCACCGCACGCCCTCCGGCAAGGTCTACATCAAGTACTTCCTCGAGAAGCACGGCGCCGACTACTACCGCGCGCGCCGCGTCGACACGCTCTGGACCGACGTGCCTCCCTTGCGCCACGCCGCCAAGAGCGAGCGCACCGGGTACCCGACGCAGAAGCCGCTCGCGCTCCTCGAGCGCATCATCGCGTGCGCGGCGCCCGTGGGCGGGACGGTCGTCGATCTCTTCGGGGGGAGCGGCACCACCGCCGAGGCCGCGCTCCGCCTCGGACGCACCGCCATCACGAGCGATCGAAGCCCGGTCGCGATCGCCACCATTCGGGCGCGTCTGCTCCGGGGCGGCTTCGAGCCGACGGTGCTCGCGTTCGAGCCGGGCGAGCCCGTCCGCGGGGCGGTCGACGTCGCGGTGAAGCGCGTCGGGGGCGAGCTCGAGGTCACGCTGCGCCGCCCCGAGGCGCCCTTGGCGTGGGCCGTCTCGCTCGGGTCCGGCGCCGAGTTCCAGCGCGCGTTCCACGCCGAGCGCAGCCCGGACGGAAAGCTGGAGCACGTCGGGCGCGTGGCCGCCGGTCGTGGTAAAGGCCCGCTGCCCTTGCGCATCCGGGTCTTCGGGGACGACGGAACGGTGTACGAAGAGAGGGTCGAACGATGATCCTCCGCGACGCCATCCACGGCCTGGTCTCCTTCGAAACCGACGAGGAGCTCATCGTCCCGCGCCTCATGGACACGCCCGAGGTCCAGCGCCTGCGGCGGATCCGTCAGCTGGGCGTGGCGTCACTCGCCTTTCCCGGCGCCGAGCACAGCCGGTTCTCGCACGCGATCGGCGCGGCGTTCGTCATGCGCGCGCTCGTGGCGCGCCTCCGCGCGATCCATGGCAGCCTGCCCTACTGGCAGCAGGTCACCACCGAGCGTGCGCGCGACGCCCTCGCCGCGGCGCTCCTCCACGACGTCGGGCACGGCCCACTCTCCCACCTCTTCGAGGACGCGATCGCGGGCGTCGAGCACCACGAGGCGTGGACCGAGAAGATCGTGCTCGACCCGTCGACCGGCGTGCACCGCGCGCTCGCCGCCGAAGACCCGGGCATGCCCGCGCGCGTCGCGGCGCTCGTCCGCGGCGAGCACCCGCTCCCCTACCTGGCGAGCTCGGTGAGCGGCACGTTCGACGTGGATCGCTGCGACTACCTCCTGCGCGACGCTTACGCCACCGGCGTGCGCTACGGTGTCTTCGACCTCGATTGGCTCCTGCGGAGCCTCCGTTTCGCCGACGGGGTGCCCGGCGCCGCGGCGGGCGCGGCCCCCGAGCTCGCGATCGACGGCGCGAAGGGGCTCCCCGCGATCGAGGCGTTCCTCATCGCGCGCCTCTCGATGTTCCAGCAGGTCTACCTCCACAAGGCGACGCGCTCCGCCGAGTGGATGATCCGCACGATCCTCGCGCGCGCCGCCCGCACGATCGCGAACGGCACCGCGCTTCCGCAGACGCCGCGCGGGATCGAGCTCGCGGCGCACGCGAAGCCGGTGCCGCTGAACGAGTACCTCGAGCTGGACGACGCGGTCCTCGCGGTCACGATGCACGCGTGGGAGAGCGGGCCCGATGGGCCGCTCGCCGATCTCTGCCGGCGCGTGCGCGATCGGCGGCTCTTCAAGACGCTCGAGCTCTTCGGGCCCCAGAAGAGCGAGACCGGCAAGGCTCGCGCGCTCGCGATCGCGAGGGACCTCGCCACGCGCGCCGGGCTCGATCCCGAGGTGCACGTCGGGCTCGACATCGCATCGGACACGCCGTTCTCGAGCGAAGGCGCCCCCTGGGTCGTCTTCGCCAAGGGCGCACCGCGGCGCCTGAGCGAGGTCTCGTTCCTCCTGTCCAAGATCAAGGACGAGCCCCTGGAGCGGACGCGCCTGGTCTTCGCGAGCGAGCTGCGTGACGACCTCACGCGCGCGATCGCCGACGAGGCCAGCTTTGCTTGAGGCCGTGCTCGTGGTCGCGCTCGGCGCCCCGCTCGGCGACGACGCCACGTTCGGCCGGATCGACGGGGACCTCGCGCTCCGCTTCGGCGCCGGCGCGAGCTTCGGCCCACGCGCCCCGCGCGGCGTCGTCGACGTGCGGCTCAGGTATTTGCAGAGCGCAGGCTTCTTCGCGTCCTACGAAGAGGGCTTCGGTGGCTCGTCGCCGCGCCGCCTCGTCGCGACGGGGCTCGAGCTCAAGCCGCTCTTCCTCGGCCGGTGGCTCACGGGGTTGGAGCTCGGCAAGGCGTACCCCGACCTCTTCATCGACTCGCTCGGGATCGAGATCGGCGCCTTCTTCGCGAGCCCCGAGGCCGGCGCGTTCGGCGACCGGTGGGGCCTCCAGTTCGGCGGCGCGCTCGAGGTCCCCATCTTCCCGCGCGCGAGCGGGCTCTGGCTCTCCGTCCACGTCGGTGGGCGCTGGGATCGGAGCACGTTCGGCGGGCGGGAGCCGACCTTCGCCGACGAGCGCTCGGTCTACGTCTCCGTGATGCTCACCTGGCAGCAAGTGTTCGGCTCGCACGCCGTCGATCTCGGCGACGAGACACCCAAGTGACCCAAGACGGGAGCGCGAACGGGAGCGCGAACGGGAGCGCCCGCGCGTTGCTCCTCGCGGTTCGCGACGAAGCGCTCGCCCGGACGGAGCCTCGGAGCGTCGTTCGCTCCGCGCTCGCCGGGCGGCCGCGCCCCGCCCGCGTGCGCGTGACGGCGTTCGGCAAAGCTGCCCGCGCGATGCTCGACGGCGCCCGCGACGCGTGGGCGCTCGGTGACGACGAAGCGCGCATCTTCGGCGGCGCGCACCCCATCCCCGATGCGACGAGCGTCGCCGCCGCCGAAGCCGCCCTCGCGTGGGTGCGCGCGGGCGGTGACGCCACCCAGGTCTTCCTGGTCTCCGGTGGGGCTTCGGCCATGCTCTGCGCGCCGTGGCCCGACGGCTCACTCGCGCTGAAGCGCGACGTCACGGAGAAGCTCCTCCGCGCTGGGCTCGACGTCGCGTCGATCAACGTCGTCCGGGCGCACCTGTCGCGGATCAAGGGCGGCTGGCTCGCCCACGCGGCCGGGGCCGCTCCACAGCTCACCGTCGTCGTCAGCGACGTCATCGCGGGCGACGCGAACGCGGTGGGCTCGGGGCCGACGCTCTTCGATTCCTCTACCGTGGACGACGCGCTCCGGATCGCGGCCGCCGCCGGGCTCGGCGCCCTCCCGTTCCACGAGACGCCGAAGGCTCCGGGGACGGGCCCCCGCGAGGTGCTCGTGGCGAGCTCGCCGGAGGCGCTCGCGCGCGCGGCAGCAACCGCGCTCGAAGCGCGCGGCGTCGCGGCGAAGCTCCTGCCCCCGTCGGTCGCGTCAGCCAGCGCGCTCGCCGACGAGTACGCCGCGCTCGCGCGCACGCTCGGCGCCGGAGCGGCGGTCGTCCGCGTCGCGGAGCCGTCGCTCGTCGTCCCGCCGTCCGCGGGAGCCGGCGGTCGCTCGACGCACCTGGCCGCGCTCCTCGCGCCCGCGCTCCCGCCCGGCGTCGCGTTCATGGCCGCCGCGAGCGACGGTGTGGACGGCGTGAGCGGCACCGCCGGGGCCATCGTCGACGCGACGCTCCCCGATCCGACCGCCGCGCTCGCCGCGTTCGCGACCGGCCCGCTCCACCTCCGGAGCGGCACCGCGCTCGCCGCCGGTGCGACCGGCTCGAACTACGCCGACCTGCACGTGCTCGTGAAGCTCACTTGAGGCCGAGGTCTCCCGTGACGGCGTTCGCGAGCGCGCAGTTGTTCACCTGCCGCTTCATCGCGTCGAGCGTCTCGGGATCCTGCACCTGGCGCTCGCCTGCGAAGTAGAACGAGCCCGACGCGTACTTCCGGAGCCGAAAGACGGGTTGGTTCTTGTTCGGGTCGCGCAGGTCGAGCACGGCGACGCGCGCCCAGTGGGGGGCGAGCTGGACGGCCTCGGCCGTGGAGAGCGCGGCGGCACCGCCATCGACCTGCGTCTCGACCGGCCCGTCCGCCGCTTCGTCGAGGACGAGCAGGAAGAACTGCGCCTTCTGCACGATCGAGATCGCGCGCGGGATCTCCTCGCTCTCCGCCTTCTCGTACTGCTGCTCGAAGACGCGGAGGCGGAGGAGATCGCCGGACTCCTTCACCTCGCTCACCCACGCCGGCGTGAGCACGCGCGTCGACGTGTAGGCCTGGCGCAGGTTCCACGGCTGCTCCGAGAACGGCGACGCATCCGCCTCGCCGCGCGCGAGCGCGGGCGTCGAGCCGCGGAGGAAGCACCCGGTGAACCCGTCGCGGAGCGAGGTCTCCGCGTTCTTGCGGATCCCCTCGGCGTTGCCCGCGTCCGACACGCGCAGGCGCAGGTAGATCCCCGGCTGGTTCCGGAAGTCCCACGTCTTCGCGTCCGGCGTGATGGTGTCGCCCGCGTAGGCGCCTGCCTCGCTCGTGACCCAGCCCTCCATCCGATCGCGGAGGGGTGTCCACTGGGCTCCGAGCGTGACCTCGGTCGCGCGTTGCTTGGCGAGGAGCGCGTCGCGCTTCCGCTCGAGCTCGCCCCCCGCCACCCAGCGGTAGATCAGGAGCGACGCGACGAGACCACCGCCGACGATGAGCCAGACGGAGCCCGTCATGCGGCTGAACGAGCCCTTCTTCCGCTTCTCGCGGAGCTCGGTCACCGCGGGGAGCCCGATCGTGCGTTTCTCTTTCTGCGGAGGGGGAGCAGGCATGGGCGATCTCGGGTCAAAAAAAGAGGCCGTTGGCGGAACCAACGGCCTCGTTCACACACGGGAGGAGGGACGCAGCGTCAGCCGCCGCCACCACCGCCCTGGTTCGACTTCGGGGCCTGGTTGACCATGAAGCTGACGTTCGGGTAGCCGGCGAAGGCCGCCGTCTGGAAGGTGCTCTTCACGACGAGCGCCGGAACGTCCTGGTCGACTTGGAGAACCACGACGCCGGGGAAATCTTTGCCCGGGTGGAGCTGCTTCCACACGTCGCGCTTGCCCTTCAGGATGTTGAAGAGCTCGTCGATGCGCTGGACGCGCTTCGCGTCTTCGATCGCGCGCGTGTTGCCCGCGGGCGCACCGTCGACGAGGATCTGCGCGCCGTTGATCGCGACCATCGGCGCATCGAGCATGTCGAGCGTGTTCTCCGCGGTCGGGATGTGGACGCCCTTCGCGGCCGGGGTCTCGCCCGACGCGCTGAAGGTCATGAGGAGAAAGACGACGACGACGATGAGGAAGTCGATCATCGACGTGAGCGAGAGACCTGCGTTCGTGGAGCGGTGGCCGTGACCGGTCACCTTCCGGAGCACGAACTCCAGCTTCACGAAGTGCATCAAGCGGCGGCCGGGCTGATGAATCGCCATGGCTGACCTCAGTTCACCGCGAAGGTGATGTTGAACGCCGGGCGGGGCTTGACCTTGTCGCCCACCTTCTCGTCGCGCTGCGTCCCGTAGACGGCGTCGATGACGGCGATGATGTTGACGTAGAGCGTCTCGTTGTCCGTGTGGAGAACGGCCTGGTCGAGCTTGTGATCCGTCGGATCACGGTGCGACCCCTTGTCCTTCCACTGGGCGCAGATGATGGCTGCGAGCGAGCCGTCGGTGTTGCACTTGTCGCGCTCGGACATCGCAACGCCGTACTTGATCGACTTGGCGCCACCCTTCTCCTCGACGTGGTCCACGCGGGGAACCTCGGTCGAGTCGACGACCTGCGCGCCCTGCTTCCAGCTGAGGACGAACTTGGTCGGGTCACGCATCTCGATGTGGAGGACCTTCTCGGGCTCGGTCTTCTCCTGCTCCACGTCCGGCCGAGGCGGTCCTGGCACCTGGGCGTCCGCGTTGATGCGGGCCATGTGCGACCACACCGCCGTGATGAGGAGGAAGGAGATGGTCACCATCAAGAGGTCGATGAACGGGATCATGTTGATCTCCGAGTCGAGCGACCGCTTACCTTTTCCGCCACCGCCGCCTACGTCTACACCCGCCATGGGGACTCCTTACCGGAACCTTCGAGGAGCACGCCGCATCGAGTCTTCGAGACCCGACCCGACGTGCTCCACGGACTCAGCCAATCCGAGAGACGGCAGGCTCAGGCCTGCGGAACGCCGCCGAGGTTGACCTTCTGGCGGTTCGAGACGACGAGGTTCAGCACCTGGACGCTCGCTTCGTTGATGTCGTCTTCCAGGCCCTGGGTCTTGCCGTTGAGAACGGCGAAGCCGATGAGGCCGATGATGGCGACGATCAGACCGAACGCGGTGCAGTTCATCGCTTCCGAGATACCTTCGGCGAGGATGCGCGCCTTCTGGCTCGGGTCGACGCTCTCACCGGAGACCGCGCCGAAGCTCTGAATCAGACCCGACACGGTGCCGAGCAGACCCGAGAGCATCGCGAGGTTCGCGAGGAGCGCGAGGAAGCCGGTGCGCTTCGCGATCTTCGGGATCTCGCGGAGAGCAGCTTCGTCCATCGCCGCCTGAACTTCTTCGTCGGGGCGGTTCACCTTGACGAGACCCGCCTGCACGATGCGCGCGAGGGGCGCGTTCGCGGCGGAGCACATCTTGACCGCCTTGGCGACGTCGCCAGCGAGGATGCACTTCTGCATCGTCGCGAGGAACACGTCCTTGTTGATCGACGAGCCGAACAGATAGAGCGCGCGCTCGATGATGATACCGATCGTGATGATCGACCAGAGAACGATGGGGTACATGCCCCATCCACCGTCCTTGAAGTGCTTCCAGATCGCAGCCATTGGGATTCGTCCTCCTCGAAGGTTGCCCGATTCTTTCGGGCTAGAGCGCGTCGTCCATCAGTGCGAGAGCCCGAAAATTCGTGTCGATCGGGCGCCCGGTTCGAAAAAGCTTGGGGAGACTACCGGAATGGATCGCGCCCGCGCAAGCATCTGCTTCGCAACGGCAGTGGTTCCGGTGGTTGGCGTTTCGTCGAAGCGAGTGGGTGAAGGTGCGTTCCGCGCTGTGAGCCCAAATTGGTACGACGGGCACGATGCGATGCTGGGGGTGAAGCGCGTTCGCGCCGCGTGGGAAAGCGCGGCACCGCGCAGCATGCCAAGTCTGACGACCGAGCGTCAACACCCATTGGGTGAATTTCGCGAAATTCGGTCGCGAAAAGCAGGGTGATTTCAGGGTTTTATGAACGATTCTTTTTTCACTGTAACGGCGGCGCCGAACGCGTGCGTGCGCGCGGCGAGAGAACAAGAAGAGAACCAGAAGAGATCCAGAAGAGAACCCGAAAACGTTCCCTCCAAACGTGAAGTGCGGCGATAGGGCACGTTGACTTCGCTTTCTTCGAAGCGGTATCGTGCTCACACGCCGTCGAGCGCTTCACTCAAACCTCGACGCGACGAAGAGAATCTTTGGGCAGCGCCTGCGACCTGATACCTCGGCGCAGCCCGGCAATCACGAACGAGATAGAGAGTTCGAAAGGAGCATCGGGGATGTTCGTTGTTCTTCTGAGTGCGGCGGCTCCGGCGGCGGCCGCTAGCAGTGGTGGGAGTGGCTCCGGCGGCCTCATGGAGGCCTTCAAGGAGAACCCGACGTTCCTCTCCATCAACCTCGTCGTCAGCGCGATCGTCATCGCGATGATCGTCGAGCGCGCGGCCTTCCAGCTCTCGAAGTACCGCGTGAACTCGAAGGAGTTCTTCGCGCAGATCAAGAAGCTCGTCGTCGCGGGCAACATCGATCGCGCGATCAAGATGTGCGACGCGGGCGACTACCCGATCCTCCAGCTCGTGAAGGCGGGGCTCACGCACGCGAACAAGGGCCCGGACGAGATCGACGCCGCGATGAGCGAGAAGATCGGCGAGCTCAAGCCCGCCGTCGAGAAGCGCATCGGCTCGCTCTGGTCGCTCGCGAACATCGCGACCCTCGTCGGCCTCCTCGGCACCGTGCTCGGCCTGATCCACACCTTCGGCGCCGTCGCCGCGCAGGGTCTGTCCGCTGCCGACAAGCAGCGCATCCTCGCGAACGGCATCGCGGAGGCCATGTACAACACCGCGTTCGGTCTCGGCATCGCGGTGACCTGCATGGTCGCGCACCTGATCCTCCACCAGCGCTCGAAGAACATTCAGCACGACCTGGATGCGACGCAGGAGCGCGTCTTCAACCTCCTCACGATCCAGACCCGCCCCGGCGGCTACTGATCGAGGCCCAGCGCGATGGCGGAAGAAGTCAAGCTCAGCGCATCGCAGCGGAGCAAGATCCGGCGCCTCTCTGCGCCAAAGGAGCTTTCTCCGGACGAAGAAGGTGGCGAGCTCAACATCGTCCCCTTCCTCGACATCATCACGAACGTCCTCATGTTCGTGCTCGCGACCGTGTCGGTCACGTTCACCGCGACGATCGACACGTTCCCGCCGAAGGCGGGGGGCGGGCAAGGCCGCGCCCTCGCGCCCGAAGGCCTCGGCCTCACGATCCTGATCGTCCCCGAGGGCTTCTCGGTCAAGGCGCGCGGCGGCAACGTCGCCCCTGGCTGCAAGGATCTCGGGGCGGGGCTCGCGGTCGGCAAGACGCCCTCGGGTGACTACGACTACGACGCGCTCAACAAGTGCGTCGCGGGTCTGAAGCGCTCCTCCGACAAGTACGCGGAAGAGACCTCGGTCACGATCAGCGGAAACCCGAACATCACCTACCAGTCCGTCATCGGCACGATGGACGCCGTCCGCAAGGCGAACGACAACGGGGACGAGCTCTTCCCCGACGTCCAGTTCGGTTTGGCCAAATGAATCAGCCTCCCATGCAGCCGCCGCCCGGCGGACCGCCCCCGGGCGGAGCCCCCGCTCCCATCGCCCGCCAGAAGGCGGCGCCGATGGCGACCTACAAGCGCGAGCTCCGCAAGGAGATCCGGCGCAAGCACATCGAGCCGGAGATCAACTTCCTCAACATCACGGCGATGATGGACATGATGACCATCATCCTCGTGTTCCTCCTGAAGACGATGGCAGCTTCGTCGGCGTCGATCCCGCAGTCGGGCGACCTCACGATGCCGAAGTCGATCCTCACGACGGAAGCGTCGCAGGAAGGCGTCCCCGTCATCATCTCGAAGTCGAAGATCATCGTCGAGGACGAGCCCATCGTGGACGTGCCCGCCGACGCGACCCACGGCGTCGAGGCGAAGTTCAAGCGCGGTGGCGCGAACGACCTCTACATCACGAAGCTGGGGCAGACGCTCCAGGCGTGGCGCAACACGGACCGTGAGCTGCGTCGGGCCACCGGCAAGGACCCGACGGGGTCCGAGGCGATCATCATCGCCGACAAGGACACCCCGTACCGTCTGTTGGTCGAGGTGCTGTTCACGCTCGGCCAGACCGAGTTCAACAAGTTTCACCTGATGGTCCTCCAGGGCGCCAAGAAGTAGGCGCGCCCGCTTCGACTCGTCATGTGGGAGCTCGCGCTCGTCCTCGCCGCGTCGGCGCTCGGGTGCGTGGCGGTGGTGTATTTCCTCCGCCTCGCGCCGCGGGCGCAGGAGAGCAGCCCGGCCGAGCCGCTCCGCGACGACCTCCTGCTCGCGCTCGCGACGGCGGCAGCCGCGTTCCTGCTCGCGGCGCTGCGCGGCACCGTGCACCCGTTCGATCGCGTCTCGCTCCGGCTCGGTGGCTTCCTCGCCGCGAGCGTCGCGCTCGGCGCGCTCGTCACCCTCGGCGCTCGGGAGCTGCGGCGGCGCTTCCCGCCGACCGACGCACCGGTCCCGCTCGCCGGCTTTGCTCCGGCCGCGCTCTTCCACCCGCTCGCGTCGAGCTTGCTCCTCGGCGGTCTCGTCGCGATCGCGAGCGCAACGTCGCACGCGCTCGGTGATCCGCAGAGGCTCGCGCCGGCGATCCTGCCGCTCGTCGTCGGGTTCGCGCTCGGGGCGCTCGTCCCGACGTTCGGCAAAGCCGGCGCGTCCGCGGCGACCAACGCCGACGGCGCGCTCGCGCTCGAGACGTGCGCGGCGATGACGCTCGGCGTGCACTTCTTCACGCGGGACGGGGGTCTCCTCGGGCCGGCGGCGCTGCGCGCGAGCGCGCTGTCGCTCGTGTTCGCACCGCTCGTCCTGCGGGCGCTCTTCGCGGCGACGACGCTCGCAGCGGCGTTCGCGTTCCGGCGCACCGAGAAAGACGACGTGCGCGCCCTCGGGCGCGCGTTCCACGTCGGGGTGGTGCTGGCGACGCTGGCGCTCGCGGGCACGTCGTTCGCGCTGCTCGGGCCGCTCGCGCTCCCGTCCCTCTTCGCGGGCGCGGCCGGAGCCGCCGCGACGATGCTGGCGTGGGCCATCGCGAGCCGGACGAAAGAGACCTCGGCGGTGGCGACGATCGGGGGCACGCTCGTGGCGACGGCGGTCGCGGCGACGATCGCAATCAAGCTCCTGTCTTTGACCGACGCGCGCCACGGCGCGTTGTTCGGCATCGCGTACGCGGCGCTCGGGGCGCGTGGGGCGAGTGGGCTCCTCGACGTGATCGCGCGCGCGAGCGACGACGAAGCGGGAACCGCGCTCGACGACGCGGAGCGCACGCGCGCCCGCGCCGCGCGGCTCCCGGCCGAGGCGCTCGGCGTGTTGCTCGTCCCGCTCGCGGTGGGCGCGGCGGCGATGGCGGCCGCGTGCGGGCGCTGGGCGGCGACCACGAATCTTCCCCTGACCGACGGCGCCGAGCTCCTGACCCAGTGCGAGCTCGCCGGTGCCGCCGGCGCGGCGGCGACGGTGCTGGATCCGGCGCCGCTCGCGGCAGCGCTCCTCGGGGTGGGGCTCACGGCGCTCCGGCCACCGGCGCAGTTCGGCTCGCGCATCGCGGGCGTGCTGGTCGCGGCGGTGGGCGTCGCGATCGCGGCGGTGATCGGGCACGTGGTCGGGGGTGGTGCGCAGGGCGCGCTCGCCGCGTGCGCGCTCGCGGCCGGGATCACGTCGGTGATCGGTCGGCTGGGGGCGGGACCGCCGCGCGCGATCGGCGCCAGCGGAGCGTTGCTCGGCGCGATGGCGCTCGCGTTCGCGCCGATGTTCGGCTGAGCGCTACTTCGGCTGCGGCGGCACGTACGTCTCCGTCAGCGTCGCGAGGTTCTCGCCCGCCGGGTAGCCGTACGAGACGTAGCCCGTCTTCTTGGCCGTCTCGGGGGAGCCCCAGCCCCACACCGTGAGCCCGAAGGGAGCGGTCGACTTCATCTCGTGGACGCCGTTGTCGCACGCGCCTTGGGCCTGGAAGTCGTGGCGCGAGAGATCGACGCGGGCGACCTCCCACGCGCCGCCGAGCGGCTCCCAGCCCCCGACCGTGCCGAGGCAGTCGAGCTCGACGGCGGGCCCGCCGGCCTTCCGCGTGACGACGAGATCGGTCTCGGGATAGGTGGGATCGGTGAAGAAGACGTAGCGGTCGAGGAACTGCGCCGTCGGCACCGCGCGGACGAAGTCGGCGTCGCCGTAGCCGCCGGGATCGACGGCGTCGGCGCCGGTCATGTACCCGAGCAGCAGGAACGGGTGGTCCTTGTCCTGGCTCTTCACGCGGAACGCCCCGGCGTGGCTCAGCTCGAGGACGCGACCGGCGTCCACGGTGCTCGGACCGACGCCGGACGGCTCCCACGTGAGCTTGGTTCCGTCGACGACGCCGACGACGCGCCACGGCAGCTCCTCGGGCTTCGCCGTACGCTGGCGGAAGGGGGCGCCCAGGTACTCGCTGCCCATCGCCTGGACGTGCGGGATCTGCTGCTCGCCGTGATCGCAGTAGCCGATGCTTCGCGGCACGTTCATGCACGGCATGCCGGCGAAGAGCGAGACCGGCTTGTTGGCGGCGATCGGGCTGCCGGTGAGCTCGAGGGTCTGTGTAATCTGCAACGTTTGCCCGCGCGAGAGCCGATAGGTGACCGGCACGTTGGCCTTCGCTCCGGGGAGGGCGCTGGTGGAGAGGATGTCGACCTTGGGGAGGAGGGTCACCTCCGTGTCGTCCTGAGAGGCGACCACGTCGAGGGAGGTCTTGCCGTTGCCTTCGAGGTCGCCCGCGCCATAGGCGTCGACGGCGACGAGGTTCGTCCCCCACGCGCTCGTCGGGATCAGCAGCGTCGCGCCGGTGACTGCGGCCGAGCCACCGCCGTAGGGAAGCATCTGGTACGCGACGACGGGCGCGTCGGTGCGGACGTGGAAGGCCTGCCCGAAGCCGCTGCCGGTGATCTGGGTGAGGGCGGAGAGCGCGGGTTTCACGGGGCACTTCACCGGCTCGTTGAAGCGGGTGCTGCCGTTCCCGAAGCCGTCGCTCGAGCCCGCCTGCGCGGGCCCGGCGAGGAACAGGATCGCGACGCGCCCCGGCGGGACGCCGAGCGACGGATCGTAGCTCTCGTACTGGAGGCTCGGGCCGCTGCCGGTGGGGAGCTTCGCGTAGAGCGCGAGATCGATCGACGCGCCGCCGAAAGACGCTTCGATCCGGGTCGGGTGCGATTGCGTGTTGGCGACGAAGGTCACGAAGCACCCGTTCTGCGCGCCGTTCGAGCCATCCATGTGGACCGCCCAGTAGTCGCAGCCGACGGAGGACTTCTTGTCGGAGGCCTCGCGGCAGGACGGCGTGTCGAAGGCGTCGCCGTTCGAGAGGCCGCCGTCGGGCAGCCCACTCCCGGACGAGTCGCCGTCGCCGGCCTGCGCGCACGCGAGCCCGGCACCGAGGACGAGGGACACGAGGAACCGGAGCGCTTGCTTCGTCATGCGCGAGAGCCTCGCGCTCGAACGCTCGCGCTGCACCTAAAGGGTCCTGAAATCGCGCACCCGGAAAGGTCGGCTGGCCGCCGGCCACGTTTCAGACCGCTTTCGTTGGGGCGGGCACGAACGGCGCGCACGATGGCGTGCATGAAGCACCCTCCCCTCTCGCACGCTCCCGTCGCGCCGATCGCCGCCGTCTTCGTGAGCTTCGCGCTCGTCGCTTGCGCGCTCGGGTCGACCGAGCCGACCGAGACGAGCACGTCGCCCGTCGCCTTCTGCAACGCCCGCGCGGAGGCCGAGTGCGCCGCCGACGTCGTGAAGCACTGCGGCGTCCCGACCCGGGACGAGTGCGTCCGCGTTCGGTCCGAGGACTGCGCGGGGCGGGCGCCGCAAGGGGCGACGGTGCGCGCGGCGCTCGTCGGCGCGTGCCTCGCCCGCGTGACGAAGGCGTACGCCGACGCGACGGTGACTGCCGACGAGCTCCACGCGATCCGGACGGACTGCGACGCGGTGTGGAGCGGGCCCGGCGCGCTGAAGGCTGCGTGCAAGGTCGACTCCGACTGCGACACGGCGGCGGGGCTCGCGTGCATCGTGCCGCTCGGGAGCGCGACCGAGGTCCAGGGCACGTGCCTGAAGCCTCACCGCGTCGCGAAGGGCGACGCGTGCGACGGCCCCGCCGACGTGTGCCCGATCGATGCCTACTGCGACGGGAAGACGGCGACGTGCCTCGAGCGGCGCGTCGAGGGCCAGCAGTGCCACGAGTGGCTGGCGCCTTGTCTGCTCGGCCTCACCTGCCCCGGGTCGACGAGCCCGTTCGCGAGCGCGAAGTGCACCCCGCGAGGGGAAGACGGCGCGCCCTGCAGCAAGGACGCCGAGTGCGCGAGCGACATCTGCCTCCGGGTGGCCAAGACGCCGGAGGGGACCTGCGCGAGCGAGGTGGTCTTGAACGCGATCGACTCGATGTGCGCGGCGTTCAAGGAGTGAACGTCACCGGCCGAAGCGGTCGCTCAGCGCGCCGTGCGGCCTTCGCAGCGACACGTTCATGAGCAGGCCCAGGCCGATCATGATCGTCATGACGCTCGAGCCGCCGAACGAGAAGAGCGGCAGCGTGACGCCGACGACCGGGAGCATGCCGGTGACCATCCCGACGTTGAAGATCGCGTGCCAGAAGATCATCGCCCCGACGCCGATCGAGATGACGGCCCCGAACCGATCGCGGGCGCCCGCCGCGACGCGGATCGCCCAGAGCACCAGCGCCGCGTAGAGCGCGACGAGCACGATGCTGCCGAGGAAGCCCCACTCCTCCGCGTAGACCGCGAACGGGAAGTCCGAGAACTGGTCCGGCAGGAACAAGAACTGGTTCTGGGTCCCCTTCATGAAGCCTTCGCCGACGGCCTGGCCCGCGCCGATCGCGACGCGCGCGTTGTGACCGTGCCAGTTGGCGCCGAGGATGTTCGCCTCGGGGTTCAGGAAGCTCGTGATGCGCTGCTTCTGGTAGTCCTTGAGCCCGTAGCTCCAGATGACCGGGAACGCGATCGCCATCCCGGCGCCGAGCCAGGCGAGGCTCCGCCACTGGATCCGCGTCATCAGCACGATGCTGGTGAAGATGAGGCCGAGGATGAGCGCGGTGCCCAGGTCCGGCTGACGCAGGACGAGGAACACGGGGACCGCCGCGATCCCGGCCGGCACGACCAGGTCGCGCAAGGTGCGCCCCTCCGAGCGAGGATCGTCGTGGAGGTACTTCGCGAGCGCGATGATCAAGAACAGCTTCATGAACTCGCTGGGCTGCAAGCTGAAGCTTCCGATGTAGATCCACCGCGAGCTGCCACGGATGTCGCGCCCGAGCACGAACACCAGGAGCAACAGGACGACCCCGAAGACGTACGCCGCGTAGCCGAAGCGCTCGTAGTGGCGGTAGTCGATCGCGGCGACGATCGTGGCGAGGATACCCGACGCCACGAGCCAGTAGACCTGCAGGACGTACAGGTCCGACAGCGCCGCCTTCACCGCGCTGGTTGCAGAATACAAATTGATGACGCCGACGACCGCGAGGAGCGACGCGACCAGGAAGAGGACCCAGTCGAAGCGCTCGCGCGCGCGGCTCTGGCCGAAGGCGATCACGGTGGGCCCCCGTTCGCGGCGGCGTCGGCGTCGTCGACCGTGGGCACGGGCGGCGTGGTCGGCGGCGGCGGCGGGACCGGCGGCGGCGCGTTGGACTGGGTCGGCTTCGGGAGCGGCGGGGGCGGCTTCGCGTGGATGCCGCGCGCGGCCGCGAGGCGCCCGTACTCGCGGATGATCTGCATCGCGATCGGGGCCGCGACGGTGGGACCGGCGCCTCCGTGCTCGACGAAGACGATGACGGCGATCTCGGCCGCCTTCGACGGCGAGAACGCGGCGAACCACGCGTGGTCGTGACCGTAGTACGCGGCCTTCTTCGGGTCGTCCGTCTTGGACGCGACGAAGCCGGTCTGCGCGGTGCCGGTCTTGCCGGCGACGTCGAGGCCGGGGTCGCGCACCGGGAACGCCGTGCCGCGCGGATCGTTGACGACGGCCCAGAGCGCGTCCGTGACGAGCGCCAGGTTCTCGCGCTTGGTCGTGACGGTGTGGCGGACGCGCGGGGGGAAGTCCTGCACGATCGCGCCGTCGCTCGTCTCGACCGCGCGCACGAGCTGGGGCGAGTACACGGTGCCGCCGTTCGCGAGCGCGGCGTACGCGAGCGCGAGCTGGAGCGGCGTGACGGTCGCGTCGCCCTGCCCGATCGCGGTGTTGAGCGTGAAGCCGACGCGGAACTGCCCGCGGTAGCGGAGCGCGTACCAGCTCCGGGTGGGGACGCGGCCGGGCGCTTCGGGGTTCACGCCGAGGCCCGTCTTCGCGCCGAGCCCGAAGTCGGCGGCGACGTGCGCGATGCGGTCGAGCCCGACGGCCTCGGCGAGGTGGAAGAAGTAGATGTTGCACGACGCGGCGAGCGCGGCGCGCATGTCGACGCGGCCGTGGACGTGGGTGCAGTGGAAGATGCGGCGCCCGTAGTACAGGTAGCCGTCGCAGCGCTCGGTGTCCTTCGGATCGATGAGCTTGTCCTCGAGCGCGGCGAGCGCCGAGAAGGGCTTGAAGGTGGACCCCGGCTGGAAGGCGCCGCTGATCGTGCGATCGAGCATCGGCCGGAGCGGGTCGGCGGACAGCTGCGCGAACGTCTCGCGCACGCGGCTCTTGCCGCCGCCGCCCGAGAGATCGTTCGGATCGAAGTCGGGCTTCGAGTAGGTCGCGAGGATGCGGCCGGTGCGCACGTCGACGACGACCGCGGCGCCGGCGGCGTGCGGGCGCATCGCCTTCTCGATCGTCTGCATCAGCTCGATGTCGACGGTGAGGCGGAGATCGCGGCCCGGGATGGGATCCTGCTTGCGCGGATCGTCGAGGTAGCGGTCGGCCTCGGGCCCGGACCGGTAGCGCCCGTGGGCGTCGACGATGCGCTTCTCCCACCCGCGTTGCCCGCGCAGGTAGCTCTCCCACGCGCGCTCGACGCCGGTCGCGCCGGAGGTGTCGCCCACCTCGTAGCCGAGCGGGTTCACCTTGGCCTTCTCCTCGGCCGTCATCGACTCGTAGCCGGGCGGACGGAGGCGCGCGAGCGACTCGGCGTCGAGCTCGGCCACGTACCCCAGCGCGTGCGCGCCGAGGTTCTTGTACGGGTAGTACCGAACGGGGAGCTGGCTGACGTCGGCGCCGGTGAGCTCGGCCTGGTGCTCCTTCAGCTCGGCCACGATGTCGCGCGCGAGGTCCTCGCGGACGAGCATCGAGCGCCAGCACGGGCTCTTGCGGGCGGAGCTCGGCCCTTCGACCGAGTCGTCCTCGCAGGCGGCCTTGATCCGCGCCTCGAAGCGCTGCTTCTCGTCCGGGTTCAGGCGCAGGACGGCGGCGATCTTGGGCCAGGTGTCGGCTTCCTCGGTGACGGGCTTGCCGCGCCGGAGCGGGCGCGCGCTCGGCATCACACGCCCCGGCACGATCGTCACGTTGTAGGCGGGGCGGCTCGAGGCGAGCACCTTGCCCTGCGAGTCGCGGACGACGCCGCGCGTGGTCGGGAGCGTCGTGCGGCGAACGATGTTCTCGTGCGCCATCGCTTGGTAGTCGGAGCCGTCGACGAGCTGGAGCTGGAACAGGCGCACCACGACCGCGCCGAAGGCGAGCACGACGAAGAGCGCGAACCACTTGTAGCGCTTCCGGAACTCCGAAGCGCCCTCGCGCGAGAGGATGCGGTCGCTCATCGGACCGCTCCGCCCGCCGCCTCGCCCCGGGCCGTCTGATCGTGGATCCGCCGCGCGAGGCGGAAGAGCAACGGCGAGAGGAGCGCCGTCGCAAGGATGTGCGGGAACGCGAGCGGGTAGAGCGCGCGCGGCACGTACGGGTCGCGCCCGAAGATCGCGAGGAGCACGAGGACGGTGATGCTCTCGAGCGCGGCGAAGCCGAACCCGAGCGCGAGCTGCATCCAGATCGTCTGCGCCGCGAGGCGAACGCCAGCCGTGCGCGCGAGCACGTAGAGACCGACGTAGGTGAAGGTGTACAGGCCGACCGGCGACATGCCCATCAGGTCCGTGCCGTAGCCGAGCGCGAACGCGGTGGCCGCGCCCTTCGCGAGCGGATACTCGCGCACCCCCATGAAGACCACGAGCGGGAGCACGAGCGACGGGACGAGCCCGGGCACGTGGATCCACTGGATCAAGCGGAAGAGGTTGCTCTGCAGGATCATGAGGACGAAACCGGCCAGGAAGAACGCTCCGTACCTCACGGCTTCTTCCCTCCCCCGGTCGATTCCGGCGGTGGGGTCTCTTCGCCCGTCGTCAGGAGGATGAGCGCGGAGTCGAGCCGCGTGAAGTCGACCGCGGGTGTCGCCTCCACCTCTTGGTCGCGCCCGAGCTCGCGCTTCACGACCTTGGTCACGCGCGCGACGGGCAGCCCGCCCGGGAAGCGCTTGCCCTTGCCGCTCGTGACGAGGAGATCGCCGACCTCGACCTCGTCGCGCGAGTCGACCATCTCGACGCGGCACAGGTGCTTCGACGGATCGCCGGTGCCGCGGACGAAGCCGCGCGCCTTGGTGCGCACGTCCTCGACGTCGACGCCGAACGATGCGTCGACCGCGAGCAGCACCGTGACCTCGTCCCCGACGACGTTGAGCACCGTCCCCACGATCCCATCGGGCGCCACGACCGGCATGTACGGCTTCACGTCCCGCGAGCCGCGATCGAGGACGAGCCGCGTGACGCGGAAGAACTCGTTGTAGCCCTTCACGACGACGAGCGCGGAGACGCTGTCGACGGGGATGCTCTGCCGGAGCTGGAGGAGGCGACGTAGATCCTGGTTCTCGGTCTGGACGTGCTCGAGCTCGTGCACCTGCTCACGCAGGCGCGCGTTGTCGTAGGAGAGGCGCTCGTTGTCCGCTTTGACGTCGACCAAGTAGACGTAGTCCGTCCACACGTTCGTCGTGCCGCGGGCGAGCGTGGCGGCCACGTACTCGATCGGCGCAGAAATTCTCAGGAGGAACCGATCGACGGCGTTGAGCTGCGCCGGGTCCTTCATGTGCGAGCGCAACAGGAAGAACGGGAGCGCCAACAGCAGCGCCACGATGGCGACGTCTCGGTACCGCTTCCACGGGGTCATGGCCCGACTTCACGAGCGGACCGGCTTCAGCCGATCGTCACTTCTTTCAGGAGCTCCATGTGATCGAGAGTCTTTCCGCTCCCGAGCACGACGGCGCTGATGGGGTCGTCGCACACCATGACGGGAAGTCCCGTTTCTTCCCGCAAAAGCACGTCCAAGTTGGCGAGGAGCGCACCGCCGCCCGTGAGCACGATGCCCTTGTCGACGATGTCGGCGGCGAGCTCCGGCGGCGTCTTCTCGAGCGCGAGGAGCACGGCCTCCACGATCGCGTTGAGCGGCTCCATGAGCGCCTCTCGGATCTCGTCCGAGTTCACGACGACCGTCTTGGGGACGCCGGCGACGAGGTCGCGGCCCTTCACTTCGGTCGTGAGCTGCTGCTCGAGCGGGTACGCGTTGCCGATTTGCATCTTGATGCGCTCGGCCGTCTGCTCGCCGATCGCCAAGTTGTACTTGCGCTTGAGGTAGGCCTGGATGGCTTCATCCATCTTGTCGCCGCCCACGCGCACGCTCTGCGAGTAGACGATGCCGGCGAGCGAGATGACAGCGACTTCCGTCGTACCGCCGCCGATGTCGACGACCATGTTGCCGCTCGGCTCGGTGATGGGGAGCCCGGCGCCGATCGCGGCCGCCATCGGCTCCTCGATCAGGTAGACCTCGCGCGCGCCGGCGCTCTCGGCGCTCTCCTTCACCGCGCGCTTCTCGACCTCGGTGATGCCGAAGGGGACGCAGATGATGATGCGCGGCTTCACGAGCGTGCGGCGGTTGTGCGCGCGCTTGATGAACTCGCGGAGCATCGCCTCGGTGATCTCGAAGTCGGCGATGACGCCGTCGCGCAGCGGACGCACCGCGCGGATGTTGCCGGGGGTGCGCCCTAGCATCTCCTTCGCCTCGCGACCGACCGCGAGCACGCTGTTCGCGCCCCGCGCATCCCGCTGGACCGCGACCACGGAGGGCTCGCAGGACACGATGCCCTTGCCCTTCACGTAGATCAGCGTGTTGGCCGTCCCCAAATCGATCGCGAGATCGTTGGAAAAGAGGCCGCTGAACCAGTCGAAGATCATCGGGGGCTTCTCAGGGGCGCGACGGGCCGTACGCACCGTCACGAGGGGGTCCCCGCTTCTACCACACGAGGGGGGTGTGTCCACCCGCTACGGACATCCCGCTGGGCAAGCGCTCAGTGTCGAGGCGTGCGTGCACGCGTGCCGCTTGCTCGAGAGGAGCAAGGGCAAGGACGAGGACAAGAGCAAGGAGAGAGAGTGCTCTCTCCTTCGGGCATCAGCCCTTCGAGATCTTGCCTTCCTTGTGCGGGAAGTGCTTCCGGCACACGGGGCAGAACTTCTTGATCTCGAACTTCTCGGACATCGTCCGCTTGTTCTTGGTGGTCGTGTAGTTCGCACGGCCGCACTGGCCGCAGGTCATCTTGATGAGGTCGCGCATGACATTTTCCCGGGAGGGCCGCGGAACTTACTTCACCCACGGCATTCGTCAAGGACCACGTTTCAGCGGAGCCAGACACGCTCGGGAACGATCTCGCCCTCTCCCAACATCGGAGACGACTGGTAGTCGCCCTCGATGACCACCCAGCGGTTCCGACACGAGCGCAAGACCTCGAAGGGGAGCGCGTCGTTCTCGCGAACACGTACATAGCGGACGCGCACCCAACGTCCAACGTCGCGATCCACTAACGCGAGGAATTCGGGCTCCACTCGGAGCAGGCCGCGGATACGGAGTCTGACCACCGGAGTGGGAGGCCCGACGTAGAGTTTGCGCGGCGGCGGAGCTACCGCCCCGACGTCCACCGTCGGCCCACCTGGGTAGGAGCTCAACGGACAAAGCGACGGAAGCGAGAAGCCTGCGCCGTGGCAGCCGCCGAGCAAAGCGGAAAGCGCGGTCACGGCGATGAGAGAGACCCAACGCGCCGGCCGCGCTTTCATCTCCGACTCAATCGTCGTCCCAGTCGTCCCGGCCGCGTCCCGCGCGATCGTCGTCGCGACCTGCGCGTCCGCCGCCACGGCCCTTCTTCGGCGGTCCGCCTTCGCCCTCGCCAGTACCGCCGCCCTGCTTGCGCCGGCGATCGCTGTCGAACGTCTTCCGCTGCGGAGCCGGGCCGCCGCCGGGAGGGAAGCTCCCGCCGCCACCACCACCACCGCCGTAGCCACCACCACCGCCGCCGTAGCCACCGCCACCGCCGCCGTAGCCGCCACCACCGCCGTAGCCGCCGCCACCTTCGGAGCGCGGCGGACGATCACCCTTCGGGTGCGCGAGGTTCACGACCAGACGACGACCGCGCATGTCGGCCGTCTTGAGCGCCTCGGCCGCGGCCTTCGCCGTGTCGCCGCTGGAGAGCGTCACGAAGCCGAAGCCGCGCTTGCGACCTTCGGCGTCCATCGGCATGTGGATGCGCACGACCTGACCCTCGCCCGCTGCGGCGTTGACCAGCGTCTCGAGCTCCTGCTGCGTGCAGTCGTACGGGAGGTTGCCGACGTAGAGCGTGCGATCGGGCGCGGGCGGACCACCGCTCGAGCGCGGACCACCGCCGCCACCGGGACCGCCGGGACCGCCGCCCATGCCACCCATCGGGCGCGAGCCCGGAGGGCCGTCGCGCCGAGGCGGCTCGGCCTGGAAGGGACGAACCGAGATCGACTTGCCTGCTTGCAGCGAGCCGTCGAGCGCATCGCGCGCCGCCTGAGCTTCCGCCGCCGTCGACAACGTCACGAAACCGAACCCACGCGGACGACCCGTCATCCGATCTTTGGGCAGGCTCACCTGGACGACCGTGCCCCCAGTCGCCTCGAAAAGTTGCTTCAGTACGTCTTCCGAAACGCTGTCGGGGAGCCCCGCCACGAACAGCTTCGCGTCCTCGTTCGCCATTGAAATTCGACCTTGAATGATTCGTCCGACGCTCTGGCGCCGGCTCTGCTCTCTCGCTTTGACGATATCGCGAGCCCTGGCGCCGTCAATCCCGTTCCGGCGCTCGGCGTGCTTCCGGGATGCGCACCACGAAGGTGCTCCCCCGCCCCTCCTCGCTCTCCACCTCCACCGAGCCCCCATGTGCGAGGGCGATGTGCTTCACCAGCGCGAGGCCGATTCCGCTGCCCCGAGGCGGGACTTTCCCCGTTCCTTCGCTCGGTTGCGGGCGCGCCGTACTGCCCCGGACGAAGCGCTCGAAGATGCGTTCGCGCTCGGCGCGGCGGATGCCGGGCCCCTCGTCGGCCACGCGGAGCACCACCTCCTCCCCCTCCGCGACCAGGCGAATTCGGACGATCTTGCCCGTCGAGGCGTACTTCACGGCGTTGTCGATGAGGTTGATCACGAGGAGCTGAATCGCGCGTTCGTCGTGCCGGACGAGCGGCAGGCTCTCGTCCTGACCGTACTCGAGCGTCACCGACTCGCGCTCGGCGCGGACGCGCATCGTCTGGACCGCCTTCCGAACGGCGTCCCCCAGGTCACCGTCCGCGAAGTCGTACGCCTCGCGCCCGCGCTCGACGCGCGCGAAGTCGAGGACGTTCTCGATCAAGCTCGAGAGGCGCTCGCTCTCGTTGACGATGATGTCCAAATACTCGCGGCGCTTCTCGTCACTCGCGACGCGACCGGATTGGAGCATCTCGCCGAACATGCGGACGAGCGCGAGCGGCGTCTTGAGCTCGTGGGAGACGTTGGCGACGAACTCGCTCTTGAGCTCGTTCATGCGGCGCTCGCGCTGAACGGCCAACAGGATCGCGAACACGCCCGCGACGATGACGATGCACGAGAGCGAGACCAGGGTGATCTCGAGCGTCTTCCGTGACTGCACGCCGCTGCGGAGCTCTTCGCTCTTCGTCGGCGCGACCTGGAGGCGCCAGTTGTAGAGCGTCGTGGGAAACGAGACGCCGACGGTGAACTCGCCGCCGCTGAGCGGCGGACCGAAGATGATGCGGCCGTCCTCGTCGACGACGTTCACGCGGCTCGCCGCGGCGCCGCTCGGCGCGCCTTGGTCGGTGCGCCCTTCGGGGTAGAGCGCGGGGAGCGTGTCCTTCACGATGCGACCGACGTCGTGCCAGGCGACGACGATGTAGCGGCGCCCCTCGCTCATGCGCTGCCAGTAGCTCACGAGGTAGCTCTGGCCCGCGTACTCGCGGTGGAGGTGGCGGAGCTCGTCGAGCGGCTGCGACGGGAGCGTCATGTCGCCGGCCATGCGGCTCACGAGGAGACGACGGAACGTCTCCTCGTCGGACCATGCACCGCCCGCGCGCGAGGCGAACGCGAGCACCTCGAGCGCCTCGTCCAGCACGAGGATCGCGCGGACGGTCGGCGTCTCGCGCTGCGCCGTCGGGAGCCACCGTGACGGGAGATCCGAGAGGTGCGCCGGATCCGCGATCGCGAAGACGACGTTGTCCTCGGTGATGATGCGCTTGTCGAGGCGGTCGGCCTTCTCGGTCGCGAGGCTGTAGGTCGACTCGAAGACCGCCTGCTGGCCGAGCTTGTCGAGTTGGAACGTCGTGCGGATCGTGAAGTACGCGAGCACCGCGACGGCGACGAGCACCAGCGGCAGCAGCACGAAGAAGAGGACCCGGTCGCGGCGCGAAGACTCCACGCGCAGCGCTCCCCGTTCGCCTCAGCGTGCTTTGAGCTGGCTGGTCGTCTGGGTGATGCGCTCGGGGTCGACGATCACGCCGCGCGCCGACGCGAACTCGGCGAGCTGCTGTGCCATGTAGGCGACGGCGTTCGCATCGAGGTCGGTGAAGGCGTGGCCGTCCTCGGGATCGACGAGCTCGATCGCGCCGAGGTAGCGCCCGACGTCCATCACGGGCGCGAGGATGACGCTCTTGGCGTTCCCGACGATCGGCGCGTGCGCCGCGAGATCGTTGCCCGAGAGCACGAGCGCTTGGCGGCGGCGCGTGGCGAGCGCGAACGCGGGCTCGGCGTCGGGCGTGCGACGGAGCAGGATCGAAGGCTGCGGAGCCTGGAGCCCGCGCACGGCGACCACCACGTACTCGCGCTTGTCGATGTCGTAGTAGTAGACAATCCCAAAACGGGACGGGAGGTACTCGAGCGCGAGCCGGAGCGCGAAGTCCGCGCCGGCGACCGCATCGGCCTGGAAGTGCAGGTCGTGCATCGCCTCGAAGAGGACGGAGATGAGCTCGTCGCCACGGACGCGACGGCGACCCGAGACGGGCGGCGTCGACGGTGCCCCGGACTGTGCACTCGATTGTGCCCCCGGGGCAGGCGGCGGCGTCGACGGCACGCGCGCGGCAGGAGCCGGCGGCGGGTTCGACGGCACGCGCACGGCGGGCGCAGGCGCCGGTGCGGGAGCTGCAACGACCGGTGCGGGAGCAGGAGCCGGTGCGGGAGCGGGAGCCGGTGCGGGAGCGGGAGCCGGCGCGGGCGCTGCGACGGCGACGACCGGTGCAGGCGCGACGACGACGACCGGTGCAGGCGCGACGACGACGACCGGCGCAGGTGCGACGACGGGCGCAGGCGCGATGTTCGGCACGGCCGGCGCCGCGGGGATCGCGACCGGAGCCGCGGCCACCGCTGCGGGCGGCGGAGCGCTCGACTTCTTCTTCCGCCGCGGGAACGACGTGGTGGGATCGCCGCGCCAGTCCTTCCACGTGAGCGTGGCGACGGGCTTCACCGGCGGAGGTCCCTCGAACATGACGTCGAAGGCGGCGAGGTTCACGAGCTTGCCCGGCGGCGACGCCTCGAGCGTTCGCTTGATCCGTGCATACTGCACGAGAAGGATCTGCGCCGCTGCGTCTTCGGTGGTGCCCGACGGGACCACGAAGCCGTACTCGCGGTAGGTGAGCGGCACCTCCGCGGTGGGGTTCTGCTCGCGCGTGATGACGGTGGGCGGAACCGGCGCTTCGTTCGCCTTCGGGGTCGGCGGCTTCGCCGGCTTCGACGGTGCGGGCTTCGGCGCGGACTTCGCGTTGGCCGAAGCCGGGGCGGACGGCGCGGGCGCCGGCACCTTCTTCTCGGACGGCGGGATCACCACGTCCGCCGAGACCGCCGCCATCGGCATGGTCTGGTCGGGGAGCTTCTTCTGCGTGGCCGGCGGCTCGGGCGTCTTCTTCTTGCTCCCGGGCGGCTTGCTCCGCCGCGAGGGCGGCGGCGCATCCCCACCGGGGCTCAGCGGCGTTTCGTCGCCGGTGCGCTTGACGACGTAGCGACGGCGCGCGGCGGGGTCGACGGCGTTGCAGCCGTCGTTCGTGATGTCGATCGAGAAGCCGGCCATCCGGCTGTCGTCACCACGGAGCCTACGCGCCGACTGGAGCGCACCCTGCCAGGATTCCGCCTCCACGCAGTAGCTCTGCGCGTCGCTGGTGGAATCCATGGAGCTGACTTCGACGATCCAACGCATTCTTCGTTCGGCGATCTCGTGCGACGTCGCGGCGGGACATGCTTATCAGCGCGCCGCCGCGACGGTCAACGGTAGCTGGTCCATTCCGATCGGAGGAGAACTTTCCGTACGGTTCACTCCGCCCGGAGGCCATCCGCCGGGCGCAGGTTCGCAGCATAAAGTGCCGGGAACATGGTCGCGACCAGGCAAATGAAGATGGAGAAGCCCCCCGTGATGAGGAACTCCTGCGGGCGGACGGCGACGGGGAGGCGGGAGATGAAATAGACCTTCGGATCCAAGGGGAACCCGTACGCGAGCAAGCCCTTGCAGCACGCGTACCCCAGCGCCAACCCGAGCGTCGTCCCGACGACCCCGATGATGGCGCCTTGGTAGAGGAAGGCTCTCAAGATCTCCGAGTCGCGAGCCCCCAGCGCTTTGAGCAGCGCGATCTCCTTCTTCTTGTCGAGCACGATCATGATGAGCGTGGCCACGACCGTGAAGGCAGCGACGACGATGATGAGCGCGAGCACGACGCTCATGCCGATCTGCTGAATGAGGAGGGCCGTGAACAGACCGTGGTTCAGGTCCATCCAGTCCATCGTGTGATAGACGCTGTTGCCGAGCGCGCGATCGACCTCCGCGGTGATCTCCTTGGAGTTGTTGATGTCGTCGACCTTCATCTCCACGCCGGTGACGCTGTCGCCTTGGTCGTAGAAGGCCTGCGCCTCGTAGAGGTCGGTGTAGACGAGCTTCGAGTCGTACTGATCGAACCCCGCCTCGAAGGTGGCGATGACGCGGAACTGCTTCGCGACGGGCGGGCGCGCGCTCGCGCCGAAGGCGAGACCGATCGTCGGCGACGTCACTTGCACGCAGTCCCCGATCTCGACGCCGAGCTGCTTGGCGAGCGTGCGACCGACGACGATGCCGGGCATCTTCTTCACCTGGTCGGGGCTCTTGCACGGATCGGGGTCGATCTCGTCGGGCAGGAAATCGTCGGTCGGGAGCTGCGACTGGTAGCCACCGTCCGGCGTGACCGCGCCGCTGATGGTGGGCGCCGGAGGAGGCGTCCCGTCGGTGGACGCGCTCGTCGTGGGCGCCGGATCCGGGATGCCGAGCTGCTGGAGCGGTGACGGCGCGGTCGCCGAATCCGCAGGGAGCGGCTTGAGCCCACTCCGGCGCTCGGGCGGCTTCGCGTCCGCCCGGCGCAGCCCGTCGAGGCTGCCGGCGGTGATGTGCTTCGGGAGATCGAGCACCTTCGGCATGAGCTCGGGGTCGACGCCCTTCAGCAGCACGCCGGTCGCCGTGCGATCACCGTGCGTCACCATCATCGGGTTGATGATGAAGGGCGCCACCCCGACGACGCCGGGGATCTTCTCGCACTTCTTCATCACGTCCCGGTACTCGCGGAAGTCGATCGAGTACTTCAGGACGAGGACGTGCGCGTTGACGCCGAGGACCTTCTCGCGAAACTGCTCCTGGAAGCCGCCGGTCACGCTCATCACGATCGCGAGCGCGGCCACGCCGAGGGTCACCCCGATGGTCGCGAACGCCGTCCCGACCGAGACGGATTGGCGCTTCTTCGAGCGCAGGTAGCGAAGGGCGAGAAGAAGCGGGAACCCCATGGGACGGTCGGAGCAGTAGCACGCCGGGCCGCGGTTTGTTCCGGGCGCGCGTGTGTGGGGAAAGGTAGTCCCGATCCCCGGCCGGAGAGTGGGTCTTTCGGGACGCGAGGTCTATAGTGGGGACAACCTTTTCGGCGCCCAGCCGTCTTTCGAAGCACTTACCCATGAGCGACACCAAGTACGTCGGTACCGACACCCGCAACGCCCCCCTCGAGGACCTCGGCGCGTCCACCGCCCCGCCCCCGGTCGCCGCTCCCGACGCCCTGGTCGGCAAGGTGATCGACGGCCGCTACCAGATCGAATCCGTCCTCGGTCAGGGCGGAATGGGGCTCGTCTACCGGGGCCGCCACAAGCTCATCGACAAGCGCGTCGCGATCAAGGTGCTCCGCGGCGAGATGCAGAACGACTCGGAGGTCGCGCAGCGCTTCCTCCAAGAGGCGCGCGCGGCGTCCGCGATCGGCAACCAGCACATCATCGACATCTCGGACTTCGGCATCCTGCCCGACGGCGCGACGTACTTCGTGATGGAGTTCCTCGACGGCTCCAGCCTGAGCAGCGTGATGGACAAGGATCGGCCGCTGCCGGTCAGCCGGATCGTGAAGATCGCGAAGCAGATCGCGCAGGGCCTCGGCGCCGCACACGCCGCCGGCATCATCCACCGCGACCTCAAGCCCGACAACGTGATGCTGATCGCGCGCGGCGGCGACAAGGACTTCGTGAAGATCCTCGACTTCGGCATCGCCAAGGTCGGGACGGGCGAGTCGGCGAAGCTCACGCGCGCGGGCAGCGTCTTCGGGACGCCCCACTACATGTCGCCGGAGCAGGCGGCGGGCGCCACCGTGACGCAGTCGACCGACATCTACTCGCTCGGCGTCATGCTCTACGAGATGGCGGCGGGCAAGGTCCCGTTCGACGCCGAGAACTTCATGGGCATCCTCACGATGCACATGTACAAGGCGCCGGTCCCGATGCGCGCGCTCGTGCCCGCGCCGCAGGAGATCCCGCCCGGGCTCGATGCGATCGTCCTCAAGTGCCTCTCGAAGAAGGCCGAGGCGCGGTACGCGACGATGGAAGCGCTCATCAAGGATCTCGAGGCCCTCGAAGCAGGCGGCATGCCCGAGGCGGTCAACGAGATGATGGCGCGCTCGGGCGGCTTCAACGTGCCGGCCGACTACTTCAGCAGCGGCGCGAAGATGCCGCCGCCCGTTCCGGCGACCCCGAGCGGCGGCCAGCGTTCGCGCTTGCCGCTCGTCGCGGGGATCGCGGGCGTGGTGACGGCGGTCGGGATCGTGGTCGCGATCCTCGCGAAGTCGTCGATGACGTCGGCCCAACCGGACGCGCAGCCGTCGACGACGGTGACGCAAGCGACGACCGTCACGGCGCCTGCGACGGGAACGGGAACGACCACGACGGCGGCCGCGGTGAAGGTGCCCGTCGCCGTCGCGATCGAGCCGGGCGACGCGAAGGTCACGCGCGACGGCGTGGAGCTCGCGAACCCGGTCGTGCTCCAGCTCGCCGACGGCGAGACGGTGGAGCTCATCGTCTCACGGCCCGGCTACAAGACGACGACGGTCTCGGCGTCGACGAAGGAGCCGTCGATGCGCGTGAAGCTCGTGCCCGAGGCCGGGACGAAGCCGATCGCGAACAACGGCACCGCGCGCCCGGTGGGGACGCCGAGCACGAAGACCTCGGCGGCCGCGAACACGGGCGGCGGGTATCACAGCGTCGGTTTGCCGGACGACCCGTTCAAGACCGGGCACTGAAGCTAGTCCGTTCCCCCGTCCAGACAGACGCAGTTGTCCGTGGGCTGAAGGGTGCAGCTCGCCCCGATCAAGCCCCCGCCGCGATCTTTGCACGAGCACGTATTTCCGCACGAGTCACCGCGCGAGACTGTGGTGCCGACCGGCACGGTGACCTTCCCGCCGCACACCGGAAGCTCGCAGCTCGCTACCTTCGCATCTTGAGATGAGGAATCGAGCGCAGCGTCAGGTTGGGGATTGGAGACGGTTCGGACGAGCAACCCCATGCTCCGATCGCGAACGACACGAGCGCAACTAGCCTCATTCGGACGCTCCCGCGTCGATGCTCAGACAGTCTTTCGCACAAAGCCCCGTGCAGTGGATGCCCCAGTGCCGATCGACACCGATCTGGGTGCACGTACACAGCGAACAGGGTCTGTCGTTGAAACTGCAGCTCGACCCGGGTGCGCAGTAGTCGGTTGCCCCATCACATTTCGTGAAGAAGCAGCCCGGGTTCGCATCGTCGACGACGCCATCGTCCGACGCGTCAGGAGCGCCGTCGGACGTTGCGTCGACTCCAGAGCCGGTCGAGTCGCGGTTCGCGCACCCCGCAAGAAGTACGACGATGACCGCGGAAACGTGGAGGTCGTGTCTCATGGGAGGCGGACGTGGCGCCAGGTCTCGCGTCGCCGCCCCGCGGGGACTCGAGGCCGCGCTGCGATCAGTGCTTGCGGCCCACGTGGCCTGGCGGCGGGCCGAGGTGGCCCGGCGGACCACCGACGACGACGCCCGGGCCTCCGACGACGACGCCGGGGCCTCCCACGACGACGCCGGGGCCGTGCACCACCACCGCGGGCGGCGCGACGACGACGCCCGGCGCGCCGATGACGACGTCCTCGTCGTCGTCGTACTCCCAGTGGCCGTGACCGTGGCCGTGGTGACCGCGCACCTTCACGCGCGGGCCCCAGGCCCACTCGCCGCCGACGAAGACGTGCGTGCGCGGCGCCTTCGGGCCGACGACGACGAGGTGCGTCGTCGGCGTGTAGCCGACGATGCAGGCGTGGACGACGGGGCCGTTGTGGACGACGACGGTGATGCGCGCGGGATCGTCGCGCAGGACGACCGGCGCGACGAACCAGCGGTGCTTGGGCTCGGGGACCAAGTTGACGACCTCGACGTCCGGCGCGTCGGCGCGGAACGCGAGCGTGACCTTGCGATCCCCGAGCTCGACCGGCTTGAGATCGGAGTCGAGCACGAAGACGCGCGCCTGGCCCGCGTCCTTGTCGGCGACGATCTCGATGTGGTCGGGCCCGACGACCTGCACCACGCCGCCGTGCGGTCCGAGCTTCGCGGTCGCGGGGTCCGGCTGGAGCTTGGCTGCGGCCACGAGCTCGTCGGTCCCGGCCTTCGGAACTTCGATCGACCCGTCCCACGGTTTGCCGTCGACGACGAAGTCGTACTTCACCGGCGTCACGTCGGCCGTGAGCGCGGGACCCGCAGCCTGAACGACGCCCGTCGTGGGGTCGACCGTGACGGGAACGGTCTTCACGTCGGCGCCCGTGCCGAACGTCATCTGACCGGTGACCTTCTCCTTCACGACCGCGCCGTCCGCGTTCTTGATGAGCGCCTTCGCCGTGCCGTCGGGTCCGACGATGACGGCGACGCTCCCCTGCTCGTGCTGCTGGACGAGCGCCGAAGAGAAGTCGGCGGTGACGCCCGGCGTCGTGAGCAGCCCACCATCGGCGGTGAGCGAAGCGGCGGTCTTGTGGCAGCCGAATGCGAAGGTGGCGACCACGGCGAGGGGTAGAATGTGCTTTCGCATGTCCATCTGTGTACCGGTAGACGGTGGAGAGCGGCGCGCATTCGCCCAAAATGTGTGGGACGGGGTGAGACGCACGGTGCCGTGCGTGGGACGAGGTCAGGCGAGGTCAGGCGAGCGGTGCGCAGTCAGCGCGCGAAGGTCGCCTTCACGACGGGGTGCTCTTCCAGCAGGCCGAGCGCACGCGCCAGGAGCTTCTTGCCGGGCTCGGTGCGATGCCACGTCGAGGCGCCGCTCGGGTGCGGGAGCGCGATCGCCTCGCAGGCGACGCCGTGCCACGTGATGCGCTTCCGCGTCCCCACGATCGCGTCGAGCTTGCCCGCGTGGCCGAGCACCTGTGCGATCGCGAGGCCGCCGACGGGGATCACGAGCTGCGGCGCGAGGATCTCGGCCTCGGCGCGGAGCCATTTGCGGCACGCGAGGATCTCGTCCTCGTCGGGCTTGCGGTCTCCCCCGCCCTTCGCCTTGCCGGGGAAGCAGCGCGCGACGGCGGAGAAGTAGATGCGCTCGCGGAGCACCGCTTCGTCCGCGCCGGTGGGGCCCCGGAGCCACGCGAAGAGCGTCTTCCCGGCCGTCCACGCGAACGGTCGACCGAGCGCCCCTTCGCGCGGGCCCGGGGCCTGACCCACGACGAGGATCGGCGAGGCAATCGGCGGCCCATGGACGACCGGCCGTACCATTTTGGGACAGACCTTGCACTTCGAGAGCTCCGCGTGGAGGACGCGAAGACGACGAACGATGGCCGGGCTCACGCGGACGCATCCTAGCTCGGACGTTCGAGCGCTGCGTGCTAGGCTGCCCGCATGGGGAAGCGGTTGCTCGTCGGCGCGGTCGGTTTGGCGCTCGTCGCGTGCTCCGCGGGCGACGCACCCTCCGGCTCCGCGTTCCGCGGCAAAGCCCTCTTCACCGGCGAAGGCAAGCCGGACGCCGGCGGCGACCCCATCATGACCTCGGGGGATCCCATCCTCGGGCCCACCGTCTCGCTCGCCGACGCGCCTCCGCCGATCTTCGGCGGCACGCTCCTCGTCACCGACGACGACCAGCTCGCGGTCGTGGCGGATCCCGACCGCGACGCCATTCACGTCGTCGACCTGCCGGGGCGAACGCTCCTGGGCGACGTCGCGACGAGCCACCACGCCTACCCGTTTCGGGCCGCCGAGGGCGCGGGCGGAGTCGTCTACGTCACGTTGCGCGGAAGCGGAGAGCTCCTCGCGTTCGACCGGTCCAACCGCTCCACGCTCTGGACCAAGCCCGTCTGCGACGAGCCGCGTGGGCTCGCGTTCGATGGCACGGCCCAAGCGGTCGTGGTCGCGTGCGAGACCGGAGAGCTCGTGCGCGTCGATGCGGCGAGCGGGCAGCTGCTCGGCCGCACGGTCGTCGAGCTCGGCGGCGTCGATGCGGGCATGCGACCGCGCCTGCGCGACGTCTTCCTCGACGGCGCCGCGGTCTGGGTCAGTGACTTCCGCGACGCGCGGATGCTCCACGTCACCGCGACCGGGAAGGTGGACGCGACCCTCGATGCGCGGTCGAAGTTCGTCGCGGGCGATCAAGGCGACTTCGCCTGGCGGGCCCGGCGCCTCGGACCGAAGCGCTTCCTCCTCAGCCACCACATCGCCGAGACGTCGAACCTGAAGCTCGAGCCGTCCGGCTACGGCGGGCCCTGCTCCTCGCGCGTGGGCTCGTTCGTCACCGCGGTCGATGCGGCTCAGACGTTTCCGGGGCAGATCCGCCTCTTCGCCTCCGCGCTCCCGACCGACGTCGCCGTGCGGGACGATGGGGCCGAGTACCTCGTCGCCCTCTCCGGAAACGCGGCGAGCCCCGTGCTGCCGCAGTACGCGTTCGTCGCGGCCAAGGCCACGTCGGCGATCGCGTGCGATCCGGTGCTCGAGGGCACGCCCGTCCCGCCGAGCCCGGCCCGGCTCGACGCGCAGATCGTCGCGGTGTCCTACCTCCACGGCGGCGGTGCGGTGCTCCAGAGCCGCGAGCCCGCGCGACTCTACTTCCTGAACGGAGCCTCGGGTGCGATCACCGACACCCTCGAGCTCTCCGCGGTCTCTCGGCGTGACACCGGGCACGAGCTCTTTCACGCCAACACCGGTCATGCGCTCGCGTGCGCGTCGTGCCACGCCGAGGGTGGCGACGACGGTCGAACGTGGACGCTGCGCCGACCGATGCAAGCGCTCCCCCGCCGCACGCCGTCGCTCCGGGGCACGCTCGCCGGGACGGCGCCGTACCACTGGAACGGCGAAGAGGCGAACCTCGATGCGTTGTTCGCCGACGTCATGCGCGAGCGCATGCGCGGGCCCGTGCTGAACGAAGGGCAGCGCGATGCGTTCCGGCGCTGGCTCGAGGGTTTGGCTGCGCCGCCCCGCGCGCCGGCGACCGACGTCGCCGCCGCCGAGCGCGGCCAGGCGCTCTTTCTGGGCACCGGCAAGTGCTCGACCTGCCACGGAGAGGCCGGCATCCCCGACTCGGAGCCGCACGACGTCGGGAAGGAGGAGCCGCTCCAGGCTCCCTCGCTCACCGGCCTCCGCTTCCGTGCCCCGTACATGCACGACGGCTGCGCGTGGACGCTCGAGCAACGCTTCCAACCCGCATGCGGGGGCGCGAAGCACGGCGGCACGCTGACGCCAGCGGAGACGAGCGACGTGATCGTCTACTTGAAGACGCTCTGAAGCGCCGGCACCTGCACCGCCACCGCAGTGGCGACGACGCCGAGCAGCGCATAGGGCGAGCCGCGGATCTCGACGTCGAGCTTGCGCAGCCGAAGCGACGCGAGCGCCAGCGCACCGAGAACGATGGTGACCGCGAGCATCACCAGCGCCGGCCGGAACCCGACGATCGTTCCGAGCCCGATGACGAGCTTGACCGTTCCTCCCCCGAGAAGCTCCGTGCGGTAGATCGCGAGCATCACCGCTGCGGCGACGGCGAAGCCACCCGCGTGCGACGCGTAGGCCCCATCCATCAACGCAACCCCGAGCCCCGCGACCACGGAGCCGAGCGTCACGATGTTCGGGATCTCCGTCGTTCGATGCTCGATCACGACCGCGACGATGGCCGCGAAGAGCGCCACTCCGTACTGCACGAGGTAGGGGCCGTTCATCCCTTCTTCGGCTTCTTCTTCTCGCTCGCGATCTCGTGGAGCAGCCGCTCCACCCGCAGGACGTCCTCGGCCCCGTCGTCGTGGAAGAACGCGAGCTCGGGAGCCACTCGCAGGCCCGCCGCGCGCGTCAGCTCGCGCCGGAGGAGCGGCGTCGCCTTCGCGAGCCCCTTCTTCGCCGACTCCTGCGCCTCTTCTGCCGCGCCCTCGAGCAGCCGGAAGTAGATCCGCGCGAGGCGCAGGTCGTCCGTCATCGTCACGCGCGAGATGACGACGCCCTTCGTGCGCGGGTCCTTCACCGTCCGCGACAGGAGCAGCGCGAGCTCCTCTTGAACCCGCGCCGCCACCCGAACCGCACGCTTCACTTCAGCCATCGGTGTCTCCGTACAGGTCGTCCCCGATGGCCATGATCTCGGTCGCCCGGTGCGTGAGGACCGCCTCGGGCTGGGTCTCGGCCTCGCGCGCGACCTGCTCGAGGATCCGCTCGCACACGACGTGATCCGCCGAGACGACGCTCACGCCGAAGACGGCGCGCTGGAGGAGGTCCTGCGCATCGACCTCGGCAATGGACACGTCGAACTTGCCGTGCCAACTCCGAAGCGGCGAAGCCGCGGAGGAGCTGGCAGCAAGCCTCGGCCACCCGAGGCCGAAGGCCGAGGACGAACGGAAGCGCGCCCGCACGCGGTCGCGAAACCGGCGGACGACGCTTCGCTTGTCCTTGAGTGACCGTGCGTGCGGCACGTGGAGGGTGAGGCGCATGACTCCGACGTGCATCCGTCAGAGCTTCTGCTTGACCTCGTCGATGTCGAAGCTCTCGAGGATGTCGCCCTCTTTGAGGTCGGACCAGCCATCGACGCTGATACCGCACTCGAAGCCTTCGCCGATCTCCTTGACGTCTTCCTTGAAGCGCTTGAGCGCCGACACCTTGCCGGTGAAGAGGACCTCGGTCCCGCGGAGCACGCGCACCTGGCCACGCTTGAACGTGCCCTGGATGACGTACGAGCCGCCGATGATCTGGTTCTTGATCTTGAAGATCTGGCGAACCTCGGCGCGACCGTTGACCTTCTCGACCAGCGTCGCGGGGAGGAGTCCCTCCATCGCGGAGCGCACGTCGTCGACGGCGTTGTAGATGATCGAGTAGCTGCGGATCTCGATCCCGTTCTCTTCCGCGTGCGCAGCCGCCTTGCCAGCGGGGCGAACGTTGAAGCCGATGACGACGGCCTTCGCGGCGATGGCGAGGTTGATGTCGCCTTCCGTGATGGCGCCGACGCCGGCGTGGATGATCGAGAGCTTCACGCGATCGGTCGAGAGCTTCGCCAGCGCATCGGCCACGGCTTCGACCGAGCCCTGCACGTCGCCCTTGATGATGATGCGCAGATCCTTCTGGTCTGCGTTGTGGAGCTTCGTCGCGATCTCTTCGAGCGAGACGCGCGCCTCCGGCGGGATGAGGCTCTTCGCGAGCTTGCCCTTGCGGCTCTCGGCGATCTCCTGGGCCTTCTTCGCGTCGCGGACGGCGTGGACCGCGTCGCCGGCGCCCGGCACGTCGCTGAGCCCGAGGATCTCGACCGGGGTCGCCGGCCCTGCCTCGTGGATCTGCTTGCCGTGCTCGTTCGTCATCGCGCGGACCTTGCCGAAGCCCGGACCCGCGAGGACGAAGTCACCGACCTTGAGCGTGCCGTCCTGGACGAGAACGCGCGCGACCGGACCGCGGCCGCGATCGAGGAGCGCCTCGAGCACGGTGCCGCTCGCCGGCTTCTTCGGGTTGGCCTTGAGCTCCATGACCTCGGCCTGGAGCGCGATCGTCTCGAGGAGCTGGGGGAGCCCCTCGCCCGTGAGCGCGGAGACGTTCACGTACATCGTGTCGCCGCCCCACTCTTCCGGCTGGAGCCCGAGCTCGACGAGCTCGCGCTTCACGCGGTCCGGCTCGGCGGAGGGCTTGTCGACCTTGTTCACCGCGACGATGATCGGAACCTTCGCCGCCTTCGCGTGGCTGACGGCTTCCTTCGTCTGCGGCATGACGCCGTCGTCGGCAGCGACGACGAGGACGACGATGTCGGTGACGCTCGCGCCGCGCGCGCGCATCTGGGTGAACGCCTCGTGGCCGGGCGTGTCGAGGAAGACGACCATGCCGCTCGGCGTGGTCACCTTGTAGGCGCCGATGTGCTGGGTGATGCCACCCGCTTCACCGCCGGCCACGTTCGACTTGCGGATTTTGTCGAGGAGGCTCGTCTTGCCGTGGTCGACGTGACCCATGATCGTGACGACGGGGGGCCGGATGACGGCGCCTTCGTCGACGATCTTGGTCGTCGTGCCGGCTTCCTCACCGCGCGCGGCGGCGAGGCTGTCCTCTTCGCTGATCGCGACGTCTTCGACCTCCCACCCGAACTCGGAAGCGAGGATCTTCGCCGTGTCCGCGTCGAGCGTGGAGTTGATGTGGATGCCGGTCATCCCCATGCCGAGGAGCTTCATCATGAGCTCCGTGGCCTTGAGGCTCATCTTCGCCGCCATCGCGGAGAGCGTGATGTTCTCCTCGATCCGGATGACCTTCTTGTGCGCGCTCATCTCCTGCGTGGAGACGATGCCGCTGCGCGTGCGCATCGGCTGCGCGCCCATCTGACCGGGGCGCCGGCCCATGCCGGGGCGACCCATGCCGGGGCGGCCACCGCCCATCGGCGGGCGCTGGCCCGGCCGCTGGCTCTGCGGACCCATCCGCGGGTTGTACTCGGTGCGGCGATGCAGCGCGCCGACGGCGCCGCCGCCGATGGCGGTGCGCTGCGCGGACGCGGGCGTCGGCATCGGGACGCCGGGGCGACCCGTCCAGTACTCGACGCCGGTCTTCGGCGCGGCCGGACGAACGGGCGGCGGCTCGGGCACCGGGGCCGGTGCGGGCGGCGGCGTCGGGGCGACGACGGCCGGCGGCGGCGGCTCCGGCTCGGGGGCCGGGGGCGGCGGCGGAGCGGCTTCGGCGACCGGCGCGGGCGCCGGGGCAGCCTCGGCGACCGTCACCGGCGGCGCCGGCGCTTCGTCCTCGGGGAGACGCGGGACGCTGCGCGTCGACTTGCGGGCTTCCTTCGTCTCCGCCGCCTGATCGACCGCGCGAGTGCTCTTGCGCGACGAGGGGGGCGGCGGGGGAACGGCCTCGACCGCGCGCGTGCTGACGCGCTCGGCCGGAACTTCGGGCAACCGACCCGACTCGCGGTCGCGGTGACCGTTCACGTCGCCGACGCTCGGCGCGGGCGCCGAGATGGCCGGCATCGACGCGGGAGGCGCCGGGATCGCGGGAGCGGACGCGGCGTCCGCCTTGGCGACTGCGCGCCGCTTCACGACGGTGGGGCGAATGCGCTCTTCGACCACGTCGTGAGTCTTCGCCTTCTCCATGTGGCGCTTGAGGCGCTCGATGGCTTCGGGGTCGACCGAGCTCATGTGGTTGCGCACGTCGGCGATGCCGATGGACTGAAACAACGCCACCGCCGCCTTGGGGTCTACGTTGAGCTGCTTCGCAGCTTCGTATACGCGTACCTTGCTCATCGATCCTCCGACCCGCCGAGTTCCACGGCGACCGCGCTCGCGGTCCTTACAAGCGAAGCGACGTGACCCGCGATCCCCGAATGGGTGATCGCGAGGACCCCGACTTCCTCTTTCCCGAAGAGCTTACCCAGCTCCGTTTTCGTCCCGAACGCGACCGCGCGCCCTTCGGCGACGGCGCGTTCGACTGCATGAACCTTCGCCGCTGCTGCGGCATCGACGGCGACCACCGCGAGCGGCGCGCCCTTCGCGAGCGCCTCCGCCACGGCATCCGCCCCGAACACGATCTGCTTCGAGCTGCGCGCCGCCGCGAGGAGCCCCGAGACGCGGCGCCGCAGAGCGGCGCTCATCTCGCGAGCGAGCTCGCGCGGCGTGATCTTCACCTCGCGCTTGAACGAGCGCGAGAGCCCGCCCTTCGCCGCTTTCGCGACGCAGGCCGGGTTGCCGTGAACGTGTGCACCGCGCCCGAAGGCGCCGCCGGCTGCGTCGACCACGACCGTGGCCGGGTCCCCGTCCGACACGACGAGACGAACGAGCTCCTCGGGCAGGGCCGTCTGGCCGCACCCGATGCAGGTACGCTCGTTCTTCCGTCGCGGTTGGGGGTTCTCGGTCACGGTCGTCGTCATCTCAGGCCTTCGCCGCCTTTCGTGCGCTCTCGATTTCCTTCCACTCGCTGCCGAGGAAGTGCTCGACGCCCGCCTTGAGCGCGCGCGCCTTCTTGATGCCGAGGCCCGTCTTGATGGCGAGCTTGTCCTCGTCCTCGCGACGAACGTCCTCGACGCTCTTGTACCCGGCTTCTTCGAGCAGGGTCACGGTGCGGTCGCCGACGCCGCGCACGAACAGGAGACGCTCGCGCTCGGTGAGGGGCTCGCTCCGCGTCGAAGCGGCCTTGATGCGCTCCTGGCGGAGGCGCTCCATCGTCGCTTCGGCGTCTTCCTTGATCTTCTGCGCGAACTCCGCGCTCGAGACGCCCGGAACCGACGCGAGCTCCTGCTCGGTCGCCTCGGCGAGCTCCTCGATCGCGCGGAAGCCGACGCGGTACATGCCGCGCGCGATGACGTCGGTGACGCCGTCGACGCGCTGGAGCGACGCGATGGCCTCTTCCTCCATCTGGCGGAACTTGGCTTCGCTGATGATGTCGAGCTTCCAGCCCGTGAGCTGCGCCGCGAGGCGCACGTTCTGGCCCTTGCGGCCGATCGCGAGCGAGAGCTTCTCGTCCGGGACGACGAGCTCCATGCGGTTGTCGGCTTCGTCGACGATGACCTTGTTGACCTCGGCCGGCTGGATCGCCGCGCACACGAAGCGCGCCGGATCCTTGTCGTACGGGACGATGTCGATCTTCTCGCCGCGGAGCTCCTGGACGACGGCCTGGACTCGCGAGCCCTTCATGCCGACGCACGCGCCCACCGGATCGACGTCCGCATCGCGGCTGGTGACCGCGATCTTCGAGCGGGCGCCCGGCTCGCGCGCGCACGCGACGATGCGGACGATGCCCTCGTAGATCTCGGGCACTTCGCTCTCGAAGAGCTTCTCGACGAGGCGTGGATCTGCGCGCGACAAGATGATCTGCGGGCCGCGGGCCTCGCGGTCGATGTCCTTCACGTAGGCGACGATGCGGTCACCCGGGCGGTACGACTCACGCGGCGTCTGCTCGCGGAACGGGAGGATGCCCTCCGTGCGATCGAGATCGACGATGAGGTTGTTGCCCTTCTCGAAGCGGCGAACCGTGCCCTTGATGAGCTGGCCCTTCTTGTCCTTGAACTCGTTGAAGATGAGGTCGCGCTCTTCGTCGCGGACGCGCTGGATGAGCACCTGCTTCGCGGTCTGGGCGGCGATGCGGCCGAACTGGCTGCGCGCCTGCTTCACCATCAGCAAGTCGCCGAACTCCCGGTCCTGCTCGGCAGCCTTCTTCGCGTCGGTCGGGTGCCAGAAGATCTGGAAGCCGAGCTCTTCGCCGAGCTCCGCCTCGAGACCCACTTTCTGCGCGTCCTCGAGCGAGATCTCGCGCTCGTCGTCCGACGGGTCGTCGACGACGGTCATGTACTGGAAGAGGTCGACCTGGCCGGTGTCCTCGTTGAAGCGCGCTTCCATCTCGCGGTTCGGACCGAACACGCTCTGCGCCGCCTTCAAGATCGCCTCTTCCACCGTCTTCACGAGGCGCGTCTTGTCGATGCCCTTGTCCTTGGCGACCATTTCGATCGCCTGGAGGAGGTTCAGATCGGGAGCTTGAGCTGTTTGAGTTGCCATGGTCGTCATTTCCTTGCGTGCTTCTTCCCCGGCTTCGGCGCCGGGCCAAACTCGAACACCAAGTGAGCTTTCTCGACGTCGGCCAAGGGCGCCTCGAAGGTACGCGAGCCGTCGATCACGGCGACGTTCCCGGACGAAACGGGGCCGAGCTTCCCGACGAGGACCTTCTGGCCCGCGACCGGGTTCGTGAGGCGGAGCTTGGCCTTCTGCCCTTCGAAGCGGCGGAAGTCCTTCTCGCCGCGGAGCGGGCGCTCGAGGCCGGGGGAGCTGACCTCGAGGTTGTACCGAACGGGGATCAGGTCCGCGACGTCGAGCGCGGGGGACAGATCGCGCGAGACGTTGGCGCAGAGCTCCAGGCTGACGGCCGCGTCGACGACGGTCGCGTTCTTGTCGGCGCTCCCGGCCTTCTCGACGAAGACCCGCAGCACCCAGCCGCCCTCGTTCTTGAGCTCGAGGTCCACGATCTCCGCGCCGTGCGCGAACACCACCGGCTCCACGACCGCATGGAGCTTCGCTCGATCGACGGACAATGCGCCGCCGAGCGCCGAGCCATGGGTGTTGGAGGGGGAATGGGCCATTTCGAGCATAAAAAAACGCGGTCACCCCGGATGGGGTCCGCGTCTTGAAACCACCATTTGGGGCGCGAAAGCTACATCGACGCCCCGCCTTGGTCAAGGGGCGTCGGGGGGAGCCGGGGAGCGCCGCTCAGTGCGTGGGCGGGTCGACGATGTGGAACTCGACCCGCCGGTTCAGGCGCCGCCCGGCTTCGGTCGCGTTCTCGGCGATCGGGCGCTCCGAGCCCCACCCGATGCTGGAGAGCCGGTCGGCCGCGACCCCGTGCTGGGCGAGCCATTTCACGACCGCCGCCGCCCGTTTCCCGCTGAGGAGCTTGTTCAGGCGGGGGTCGCCCGAACGATCGGTGTGCCCCTCGATGCTGAGCTTCTTGATCTCGGGGTGGTCGCGCAGGACGGCCAGGACCGCGAGCAGGATCTCCTCGCTGGCGCCCCCGGGCTGGAGCTCCGCGCTCCCCGGCTTGAACTGCACCTGGTCGAGGATCTTGATGACGCCGCTGGCGATGTAGGCGGTCGGGCACCCGTTCTTGGCGGGGTCCGGGTTCGGCTTGCCCGCCTCGCGGGGGCAGGCGTCGACCTCGTTGGCGACGCCGTCCTTGTCGACGTCCGCCGGGCAGCCGTTGAAGGTCGGGACGCTCGACGCGACGCCCTTCTCGTCGAGGCAGGCGTCCTCCTTGTCCCAGATGCCGTCCTCGTCCCGATCGCTCGGGCAGCCGAGCCGCTTGGGGTCGGAGCTCTCGACGCCGGGGACGGTCGGGCATGCGTCGACCCGATCGGGGAACCCGTCCTGATCCTGGTCGGCCGGGCAGCCGTTCCGGCGCGGGTCCACGTTCGGGTCACCCGCGATCGACGGGCACGCATCCGCGCCGTTCGAGATGCCGTCGTGATCGTCGTCGGCCGGAGGCGGGAGCGTGGGCTTCGGCGGCGGCGGGGGCGGTGCGGGCGCCTCGACCGGCGGCACGAGCTCGATCCCGAGGAGCACGCGAAAGGTCGGCGTTCCCGGCGCGTCGGTGAAGCCCGCGCCGGCGCCGGCGCCGAAGCGGACCATGCCTGCCGTGAAGTGCGCCCCGAAGATGCCCTCGAGCGCAATCGCGCCGCCGCTGGCGGGCGCGTTCACCGGGGCGGGCGTCGCGGGCTCGCTCAAGACGACGGCGCCGAAGCCGAGCTCGGGACCGACGACCAGCCGCCCGCCGAGGAGGCGGAGCCCGGCCGCGGCGCCGAGGCGCAGCTCTTGTCCCAATTTGGTACTACCGACCCAGCGCTCGGGCCGCCCGAAGTGGAACCCGGCGTTCGCCGCCCAGGTGAAGACGCCGACGTCACCGGCGGCCGCGATCCGGGGCTCGGCGCGGACCGTACCGTCGGAGACGTAGTTCTCGGGCGTCCCGGTGGGGAGCCAGAGGCGGGCGCCGAGCGCGAGCGTCGCAGGATCGCCGTGCTCACCGGCGAGGCGCACGTCGAGCGCGAGCCGTGTGTCGCCGACGGTCTGCGCGGCGTCGGGGGCGAGGAGCGTCTTGGCGCCGACGCTGGCGCTGGTGCCGTCGTCGAAGAGGACGATCGGGACGTCGAGCCCGAAGCGAACCCGGCCGGCGAGGTTGACCGCCGCGCCGGCGTGGAGCGTCCAGAGATCGCGCACGACGCTCGTGATCCCGCCATCGGCGCGATGAACGACGAGCGGGCGATACTGGCCGCCGAGGACGAGCCCGAGCGACGGGCGGAAGTCCCCCCGCAGATCCAACGTGTCGGCGGCGAACCACTCGCCGTTGCGCTCGGCAGGCTCGAAGCGATCGACGCCGAAGCCCGCGAGCCCTTGCGCGGACGCGGGGGTGCTCCCCGCCATCACGAGCGCGGCCGCGAGAGCGGCGGCTAGTGTTGGCAGGAAGCGGGGAAGCATCCCTCGAAGGGATACAACCCCTGGCCTTGGCGAGAAAGGGCGTCAGCGCCGGGTGCTCGATACGCTTGGTCGTCCGACGAGATCACCCGCGCTTGGGCGTCCTCGCGCCGAGCTCGAAGCGATGGGTTGCAAGCCATCGTTTGGCTTCTTCTGCCTCCGCCTCCGACAACGCTGTCCAAAGCGGCCGCCGATGACCGTCGACGCCGAGCACGAGCCTGCGTTCGAGATATTTGCTCCCGCGCAGGGTGCGCCGAACCTCTTCCACTTCGGCGTGCGACAGTCGCGCAACGGGCCATCGTGCAATCCATCGGAAGCCAATCCGTCGCTCGACCACTAGGTCGTCGCGCTCGAGTCGGAGTGCTTCGCTCCCGCCGATCTCAAAAGCGAAGGAGAAGAGGAGGACGACCCAAATGGCGAGAAACGCCGCTTCGACCAAACCCGCAAAGAGGACGGGCACGATGGGATCGAGGCTTGCTTCCTCGAATATCGCCAGACCGGCAAGCAGGCCGACCGTCGCCAGCGTAGTGGCGACGAGCAAAGCGAGGATCCGGGGGATACGGCGCCGGGGGTGGAAGCGCAGCACGCTCGAAGAACCCGGACGATGTACCGGAGCGCTCGGCCTCGACATTGGCTCGGACGCCGGCTCTCCGTCGGAGCACATGATGGAGAGGATACTCCGCTGGCTCGCCGACGGCACGCCGTCACTCTCCGTGATCGAGCGAGCGAACGGGAGCCGCGAGCGGCTCCCGTTCCGTTCGTCCTCACGCCGGCTCAGCGACGCTTCCGTCGCAGCGCGACGATCGCGCTCGCCACTCCGAGGAGCAGCAGCGGGTTCGACGCATCACTGCCCCCCGCTGCGTTGCAGCCGATGCCACCGCCCTGGAGGACGATGCCGTCGGCCACCGTGAACGTCTTCGCCCCCGAGCTCGAGGCTTCGAAGATGCCCTGTGCGTCGTAGAAGGCGATCGCCTGGTGCGCGCCGGGCGCGAGGCCCTGCACGTCGAACGAGGACTTGCCCGCGTTGAGCGGTGCGGTCCCGACGTCCTTGCCGTCGACCTGGAAGCGCACGACGCCGATCGGCGACTGGCCACCGGATGCGGTGACGGTCGCGTCGAGCTTGGTCGCCGAGCCATCCGTGCCCGGCGTGACGTCGAGCGTGGTCTGGGTCGGGATGCCCGTGATGGTGAGGTTCGCGTTCGCCGGCGTGGCGACGCCCGCGACCGAGAGCCCGAGCACGAACGTGCCGAGCTTGTCGTTCGCGGTGACGGTGATCGCCGCCGAGCCGACGATGTCGGTCACGACCGTCTGCGGGACGAAGGTCCCGCTCGGGCCGGACGACGGGACGTTCACGGTGACGACCGCGCCCGGAACCGGCGCGCCGTTCGCGTCGGTCACCTTCGCGACGATCGGATCCTTGAACTGCGTGAGCGCCGGCGTGGACTGCGTGCCGCCGCTGGTGATCGCGATCGTCGCCGGCTTGCCCTGCGTGTTCGTGAGCTTGAACACGCCCGGCCCGTTCACGCCGGTGACGGTCGCGTTCACGTCGTAGCTGCCAGGCTGCTTGCCGGCGACCGCGGCGACCGCGGTGCGGCCATCGAGGTCGGTCGACGTGCTGGTCTTCCCGAGGACCGCGGTGGGCTCGGCGCCCGGCGCGGCGTAGCTGGTCTTCGCGCCGACGACCGGGTTGCCGAAGGCATCGGTCACGGTCAGGAGCAGCGGGAGCGGGAACGCGGTAGTGACCACCGTGCTCTGCGGCGAGGCCGACGCGGCGACGTTCACCGCCGTGGCGGCTCCAGCCAGGTTCGTGAGCAGGAAGCCGACCTTCGCGCTCGAGCCGTTGAGCGACGCCGTCACCACGTAGAAGCCGGCCTTCTGGCTGGCGGTCGCCGTGATCTGGGCGAGGCCTTGCGCGTTCGTCGTCGCGGTCGGCGCGGAGAGCGTCGCCGTCGCGCCGGTGGACGGCGCGGCGAAGGAGACGACCGCACCGACGACGGGCTTGTTCGCGAAGTCGAGCACCTTGACGACGAGCGGCGCCGCGAAGGCGGTCGCCACGACCGTGGACTGCGGGTTGCCCGAGTCGATCGCGAGCGTGCTCGGCGCGACCCCGGTGTTCGTGAGCGAGACCGTCGCGTTCGGCGCGCCGGTGGTGCTCACGGTGACGGAGTAGCTGCCGACCGTGCCGTTGGCCTTCGCCGTGATCTTGGCGTTGCCGTTCGCGTCGGTGACGACCGAGCCGCCGCTGAGCGTGGCGGTCGCGCCGCCGCCCGGGACGGTGAAGTTCACGGTGGCGCCGGGGACGGGGTTGCCGTCGGCGTCGACCACGGTGACCGAGATCGGCTCCGGGAAGTCGGAGTCGATCGGAGCGCTCTGCGGCGACGAGATGCCGTTCACGACGATCCCGGCGGGCGCTCCGGGGGCGTTCGTGAGCGCGAACGCGACCGGCTTGGCGGCGCCGTTGGTCGAGGCGACGACGGAGTAGACCCCCGCCTTCGCGGTCGCCGTGGCGGTGACCTTCGCGTGGCCGGTCGAGTCGGTGGTGGCGGTGAAGCCGCTGAGGGTCGCGGTCGCGCCACTCACCGGCGGAGCGAACGTGACGATGGCTCCGTTGACGGGTTGGTTCCCGTTCAGGACGAGCACCTCGAGCGGGGCCGCGAACGCCGTCTTCACGGTCGCCGTCTGCGGCGAGCCGGAGGCGATCGAGAGCGCGAGCGGCGCGACGCCGGTGTTCGTGAGCGTGAAGTCGACCGATGCGACGTCGCCGTCGAGCGACGCGGTCACGACGTACGTGCCGGTGACGTTGCCGGCGGTCGCGTTGATCGTCGCGTTGCCGTTCGCGTCGGTCGTGACCTTCGTGCCGGAGAGCTTCGCGTTCGGCTCGCTCCCGGGCTCGGTGAAGTTCACGTTCGCGCCGGGGACGGGGTTGCCGTACTTGTCGACGACGGTGACGGTGAGCGGGCTCGCGAAGGGCGTGCCCACTTGCGCGGACTGGTTGCCGCTCGCGTTGGCGATCTTGATGCCGACCGGAGCGTCGGGGGTGTTCGTCAGGTTGAAGCTCACTGGCGCGAGCGCACCGTGGTACGTGGCGCTGACGACGTAGCTGCCGGAGACGGTGTTCGCGATCGCGGTGGGCGATGCGTTGCCGTTCGTGTCCGTGAGCATCCCGTAGCTCGAGAGGAGCGTGCTCGCCCCGACCGAGGGAACCGCGTAGCTGACCCACACGTTGGGAACGGCGTTACCGCCGCCGTCCTTCACGACGACCTGGAGCGCGTTCGCGAACGCGGTCGCGACCTTCGTCGATTGGGTGCCGCCACCCGAGACCGCGATGCTCGCGGGCGGACCCACGAACTTGGCGGTGACGGTCTGGGCGCTGCCCATCGTGACGGTGCAGTCGAAGGCCGTGCCGGAGCACGCGCCGCCCCAGCCGAGGAACTGGCCGCCGGGGGGCGGATCGGCGTGGAGGATCACGGTCGCGCCGTTCGCGAACTTCGCGGTCGCGGTGGTGCAGTTGGCGCCGCAGCTGATCGCCGCCGGGAACGAGGTGACGGTGCCCACGTTGTTCTTCGTGAGCGTGAGCGTCTGCTGGTTGCCGATCGGGAGCGTCTCGGAGCCGGTGTTGTCGAACGGCGCGGGATCGCTGACGCCGCCGCCGGGGGTGGCGGTCGCGTTCGTGACGAGCTTGCCGGTCCCGGAGCCGTTCACGACCGTCATCGTCATCGTGTAGGTGACGGAGCCGTTGACGGGGAGGTTCGCCGTGGTGGCGAGCGCGCCGTTGCCGCTCGCGGCGCCGCAGGTGCCGCCGTTCGCGCCGGCGCACGTCCAGGTGACGTTGGTGACGGGCGACGCGGGGTTCGAGTTCGTGAAGTTGCTGGCGACGTTCACGACCGGAGCGGCCGCGGTGCCGAAGTTCGTGACGACGACCTTCTGGGTCGTGATCGTGTCGTTCCAGTTCGTCGAGGCGAGGCCGCTCGAGACCGTGGTGCGGATGTCCGCGTAGGTCACGTTGTTCGTGACGTCGGTCCGGAGGTGCGTGCCGAGGAGCTCGGTGAGCCCGTCCGACTTGATCTTGTAGTTGCCCTGGATGATGCGCGTGCCGACGGGCGTGCCGCCGTTCACGTTGACGGTGATGCTGAACTTGCCCTGCGTGTTCGGCGCCATCGTGCCGATCGGGCAGACGACGTTGCCGGTCTGGCCGATGGCGGGCGCGGTGCAGCCGTTGAGCCCGTTGACCGCCTTGAAGGTGGTCGCGTTCGGCGTGGTGAACGTGATGACGGTCGACGTGGCCGGCGTGTTGCCGCCGTTCTCGTAGGTGAGGTCGTAGACGAGGTCCGCGCCCGCGTTCACGAACTTGTTCACGCGGCCCTGGATGAAGGTGCCGGGCGGGCGATTGCCGAACGAGTCGACGTAGACGCGCCCGAAGTGACCACCGAGCGAGCAGCCCGCGGCGAAGATCTTCACGTTGACCGTGTCGCCGATCGCCAGGATGGAGCCCGGATCGAGATCGGCGAGCTGCCAGGACGTGAAGAGCGCGCCCCCGGAGCTCGTGCGCCACGGCACGCCGCCCTGGTTGGAGACCTCGAAGTCCTGCGTGAGCACGGCGTTGCCGTTGCTCTGGTTCGTCATCAAGACGAAGTAGTACGGCTGCTGGTTGGGCTGGTGACCCGGGTTCTCGAGGATGGGGGCGAGCGTGAAGCGCGCGTGCACCTTGCCGTCGACCGGGTCGATGTCCCCCGGGCCGACCGTCATCGTCTGCTCGAGCACGTTGACGTTCTGGTTGTTGCCGAGCACGCCGGCCGGGTTCGGCTTGAAGTTGATGCGTCCCGCGCCGCTGCCGTAGCGCGGGAAGAGCACCTCGGGCGAGTTCGGATCGGACTGCGACTCGGGCGCACCGGTCACGGTCGCGGAGGCTGCGAGGCCGCCGTTCTGCAGGTTGAGGCCCGCGAACGTCTGCGGGTCCTGGATCGTCACGCCCGGGTTGATCTGCGACGTGACGGTCCAACCCGGCGGCGGCGTGCCTTGGGTCTCCATGTCGCCGTTGGCCCACACCGGCTGGCGCGAGGCGGCGGTTTCTTCACTCGGGCTCCCGCCGAGGTTGCATGCTGCAACCAACAGGCCGAGCCCGATCACACTGAGGCTGTGCTTCTGCTTCATGGTGCGCTCCTTCACGGCTTCACCTGCTGGGGCCCGGTGGTGGTCTGAACGGTCGTCGTCGTCGAGCCGTCGTCCGACACGATGTGGAACTCGACGCGCCGGTTCTGGCGCTTGTTGTCGGCCGAGGTGTTCGGCACGAGCGGACGATCGGGGCCGAAGCCCGCGCTCGTCAGGCGCGCCTTGTCGATGCCGTGGCCCACGAGCCACTTCACGACGGACGCCGCGCGGTTCGCGCTGAGCGTCTTGTTGAACTGCGGGTTGCCGTCGCTGTCGGTGTGACCCTCGATGTTGACCTTCTTGATCTCGGGGTGGTCCTTCAAGATCTTGAGGACGGCCTGGAGGATCTCCTCGCTGTCCTTGCCGGGCTGGATCTCCGCGCTCGAGGTCTTGAACTTCACCTGATCGAGGATCTTGATCGCGCCGCTCGAGATGTAGGCGGTCGGGCAACCATTCTTGGTCGGATCGGCGTTCGGCTTGCCGGGCTCGCGCGGGCAGGCGTCCTGCTCGTTCGCGATCGTGTCGGCGTCGAGGTCGGGCGGGCAGCCGTTGAACTCGGCCTTCGTGGATGCGACGCCCTTCACGTCGATGCAGGCGTCATCCTTGTCGAGGATCCCGTCCTCGTCCTTGTCGGGCGGGCAGCCGTTCTTCTTCGGGTCCGGATCGGCCACGCCGGGGACGTCGATGCAGGCGTCGGCCGCGTCCACGATGCCGTCACCGTCCTTGTCGGGCGGGCAGCCGTTCTTGCTCGGATCGTCGTTCTTCACGCCGGCGACCGTCGGGCACGCGTCCTTCTCGTTCGGGATGCCGTCGTGATCGTCGTCCTTCACCGCCGGGCAGCCGTTGGTCTTCGGATCGTTCGTCTTGATGCCCGGCACGTCGATGCAGGCGTCGTCCGCGTCGAGCACGCCGTCGCCGTCCTTGTCGGGCGGGCAGCCGTTCTTGTTCGGGTCCTCGCTCTTCACACCCGGGACGGTGGGGCAGTGGTCTTCCTTGTCGACGATCCCGTCGCCGTCGGTGTCGTCCTTGATCGGCGGGACGATCTCGAAGCTCACGAGCCAGCGCCGCTCGGGCGAACCGAGCCCGCGCGTGAAGCCGAAGCCGCCGCCGAGCCCGAAGCGGACCCAACCCGCGGTGTAGTGGGCGCCGAGGAGCCCCTCGACCGCGGTCTGCCCGGTGGCGTCGTCGGAGAGGCCCGAGCCGTTCCCGGTCGACGGGTCGCTGATGATGACGGTGCTCCCGAAGATCTCGGGGCCCACCACGAGGTTCTTGTCGAGCACGCGGACACCCGCGGCGGCGGCGAAGTCGAGCTCCTGGCCCAGCTTGGTCGCGCCGAAGTAGCGCTCCGGGCGCCCGAACATCAGCCCGACGCGGGCGGAGTAGGTGAAGACGTTGATGTCGCCCGCGACCGTGACGCGGGGAGCGACGCGGACGTTGCCGTCCGTCGTGTAGTCCGCCTGGCTGCCGGTCGGAAACCACACCGACGCGCCGACGGCGAGCGTGATCGGCGAGGTGAGGTGTTCGCCGAAGAGGCGGACGTCGGCGGAGAGGCGCAGATCGCCGACGGCCTGATCGTTCGCGGGGAGCGAGACGACGCGCGTGCCGAAGTTCACCTGATGCCCGTCTTGGAAGAGGACGATCGGGAGGTTCAGGCCGATGCGGATGCGATCGACGAGGTTGACCGCCGCGCCGATGTGCAAGGTGCCGACGTTGCGGAGTGGGCTCGCGACCACGTCACCGTTGGACCGATACGCGACGATCGGGCGGTACTGGCCATCGACCACGAGGCCGAACGCCGGCCGGAACTTCCCGCGGAAGTCGAGCGTGTCGTTGGCGAACCACTCGTTGTTTCGCTCGGACGGCTCGAACTTGTTGACCGCGAAGCCGGGCTCCACGGTCTGCGCGCGCGCAGGCGCGGCTCCGAGCGCGACGCCAGCAGCGGCGACGGCGGCGAGGGCGAGACGGGTGCTGATCCTCATGGCGACTCCAGGTTTCCGTTCGTCGTTAAGGTGGGCGGCGCAGCGCCGCCGGGATCGGGGCTTCTACCTCGATCGGAATACTCGCGTCACGCGCATCTTTTGCCAAGAGCGCGCGCTCTCACGGATGAGCTGAAGCGCGAGGAAGCTTCGTCAGTGACCGCCGCAGTACGCGTTGATCTCTTGGATCAATTTCTGCTGCCGGTCCGAGATCGCGTCGAGCTCCTGCTCGGCCGCGAGGACGCCCGCGGCATCGTCGCTCTTGCCGACGAGCGCGACGAGCTTCCGCAGACCCGCGGCGTACTCCTCGGTCGCCCCCGCGTAGCGATCACGGAGCTCGACGAGCTTCTCGTCGCCGAGCTTGATCTCGCGCAGCTTCTTCGCGTTCGCGTCGAGCGTGTCCGCGCGCTTCGTCATCGCGTCCGCGTTGCCGAGCGCGCCTTCGAGGCCGACGTAGGCGGTCTGGCCGGCGTTCGCCTCGTCGACGAACGCGTTGCATTGCTCGACCTTGCCGCGACAGCCCACGCCGACGAGCGCAAATGCGAGCACGGCGCCGAAGAGGGGAGCTCCCGTCTTCGACGCCGGCTTCGCCGCCCCACGGACGCGTCGCATCAGAACGGCGGCTTCGTCCCGCCGGCGGGCGCGCCACCACCACCGGTCGGCGGCTTCGCGCCGGCGGCCGGATCCTGCTCGAGGATGATGAACTGCACGCGGCGGTTCTTCGCCTTGTTCGCGGTCGTCACGTTCGGGACGAGCGGCTTGGTCTGGCCGTAGCCCTTCGAGACGAGGCGGTCCGGCGCGACGCCGTGCGAGGTGAGCCAGCTGCGCACCGCTTCGGCGCGCTGATCGCTCAGGGTCTGGTTGTGCTCCGGCGTGCCCGAGTTGTCGGTGTGGCCCTGGATCTCGACGCGCTTGATGCGCGGGTTGTGGATCAGGACGTCCGCGATCTCGGTGAGGAGCGGGATCGACTCCGGCAGGATGATCGCCTGGTCGAGCGCGAACTGGATCTGCTGCTTGATCGTGATTTCGGTCGCGCCGACGGTGACGAGCGCCTGCTTCGGGCGGTGACGGATCATCGCGTCGGAGGTGATCTCCTGGCGGACCTTCACGTCGGCCGGAGCGACGAAGCTCATGTATTCGTCCGCGTCGACGCTGAGGGTCGCGGTGCCCGGCGGGATCGCCTCGAAGCGGTACGAGCCCTGCGAGTCGGCGGTGACCTGGTAGTCCTTGCCCTGCGCGTCCTTCAGCTTGACGGTCGCGTTCGGGACCGGCGCCATCGTCTCGCCGTCACGCACGTGACCGACGAGGATGCCGACGCGCGGGAGCGCCTCGAGCGCGCAGTCGACGGGAGCATCCGAAGCCTTGGTGAGCGAGGCCTCGCACGTGCCGTCCTTGTAGCCGTCGGCCTTGATCGTGAACGTGTACTTCCCGTCCGCGAGCTCCTGCGTGTTGAACCGGCCGTCCGGGCCCGTGTAGAGCGCCGTGAGCTCGGGGTGGTTCTCCCAAACGACGATCGCGCCGGGGATGCCGTCGGTCTTGTCCTTCTCGTGGACGAGACCCTTGAGGTGACCGCGCGCGGGCGGCTTGATCTCGACGCGGTTCTCCTTGGTCACGATCTTCTCGACCGGCGGGCGCTCCCAGGTGTCGACGGCCCACGAGCCGCCGATGAAGAGCGTCCACGGCAGCTGCGGCTGCACTTCTTCGATGAAGTTCGCGACACCGGTCACGCCGATGTCGAACGCGGCGAGCACGCTGAAGCCGTGCTTCCAGGGGAAGAAACGACCACCGATCGTGAACGCGCTCGGGGCGACCGTGTCGTTCGCGAGGCAGAGATCGCCGCTCGGGTTGTTCGGGCGGCAGAGGTAGCCCTGACGGTTGACCGGGATCGCGGCGCGGTACTCGAGGAACGGCCGGATGCGGTCGTCGAGGAGGAACGCTTCACCGCCGATGCCGATGTTGAACTGGTCGGTGCGGTTGATGTTGAGACCGAAGCGCTCGATGCGCGTGACCGGTTGGCCGCGCTTCGCCTCGGTGTCTTCTACGACCTTGCCGCTGTTGTCGAAGTTGTAGGAGAAGTTCGCGCTGAAGCGCAGCGGGAGCGGCTTGTCGAGGCCGCGGAAGTCGGTCGTGGCGAGCGCGCCGAGGCGCCCACCCGTCGCGCCGCCGGCGAGGCCGACCGCGCCCGTTCCGTTGACGAGGTGCATCTCGGCGAGACCGCCGGCGTAGAACCACTTCGTGATCGGCGCGCCGGCCTTGACGCCGAAGTTGATGTCGCCGAGCACCTGAAGGAGCGTCGGGCGGTTCTGGTCGTCCGAGTTCGCGTAGGCGCCGGTGGTGGCGTACGCCTCGAGCCAGTTGAGGATGCTCACGTCGACGCTGATCGTGCCGCCGATGTGGCTGAGCGAGTCGTCGGTGACCTTCGCGCCGCCGCGCGGGTTCGGGCACGGGAACTCCGGCGTGCAGAGGAACCCGCCGGTGTAGAACTCGGTCGTGAACCCGAGCCGGAACTGACCGCTCCGCCCGGTCTGCGCGTGCTCGATGTGGAGGATACCGATGTCGCCGTGGAGCGAGCTCGCCTCGTCCACCGCGCTGTCGCGGTCCTTCCACTCGGCCGTCGGCGGCGTCGTGTCCGACGGCGGCGGCTCGGCCGGCTTCGCGGCGGCTCCGGTGCCCGCGGCGGTGCCAGCGGGAGCCGTCGTCGTCGGTGCCGGCGGCGGCGGCTTCGCGGCCGTCGTCGTTCCCGATGCGGTCGGTGCCGGAGCTCCTCCGCCGCCACCTCCGAAGGTGATCTTCTGCGCGAAGGCTTCGGTCGAAACCAGCCCCACTCCGCAGAGCAGCCCGAGGGTCGTCAGCCAACGAAACGTCGCGGATTGGTTGAGCTTCATTTTCGCGCCGAGTTGTACCACCGCGCGAAAGTGGAGGGCAAAGGCAAAAAGGGATCAACGGGATGCGCCAAATCACGGTTATTCCCCTTCTCCCCTTCCCTGCGCCTGCGCATGCGCAGGCGCAGGCCCCCGGCGCGCCCACCGGTCGGAGGAGGGCAAGGACAAGCCCACCGAGTCGCGCTAGAAGGGTGCCATCATGGCCGCCCGCGGACGCATCCTGATCGTCGACGACGAGGCGAACGCCCGCGCCGCGCTCAGCGAGATCCTCCACGACGAGGGCTACCAGACCGAGACCGCCGCCGACGGCTTCAAGGCCCTGGGAAAGCTCGAGGACTTCACCCCCGACGTCATCCTCACCGACCTGAAGATGCCGGGCCTCGACGGGATGGCCTTCATGGAGAAGGCGAAGGCCGCCGCCCCCGGCGCCGTCTTCGTCGTCATGACCGCCTTCGGGACGATCTCCGGCGCCGTGGCCGCCGTGAAGCAGGGCGCCGAGAACTACCTCACGAAGCCGCTGGACTTGGATGCCCTGTCCGCGGTCGTCGAGCGCGCGATGGAGAAGGCCCGCCTGCTCCAAGAGGCGCAGAAGCTCCGCGACCGGCTCCGCGAGCGGAATGCGTTCGGGCACATCGTCACCGACGATCCCAAGATGCAGGAGATCCTCGGGCTCGTCGCGCAGGTCGGCCCGAGCCGCGCGAGCGTGCTCATCCACGGCGAGAGCGGCACCGGCAAGGAGCTCATCGCCGAGGCGATCCACGCCGCGTCGCCACGCGCGACGAAGCCGCTCGTGCGCCTCAACTGCGCCGCGCTCGCCGAGGGGCTCCTCGAGAGCGAGCTCTTCGGGCACGAGCGCGGGGCCTTCACGGGCGCCGTCGCGCGGCGCGAGGGTCGCTTCAAGCAGGCGGACGGCGGCACGCTCTTCCTCGACGAGATCGGCGAGATCCCGTCGGGCACGCAGGTGAAGCTCCTCCGCGCGCTGCAGGAGCGCTCGTTCGAGCGCGTGGGCTCGAGCGAGACGCTGCGCGTCGACGTGCGCTTGATCGCGGCCACCAACAAGGACCTCCGCGAGGAGATCAAGAAGGGCACCTTCCGCGAGGACCTCTTCTATCGCTTGAACGTCGTCCCGATCGAGCTCCCTCCCCTGCGCGAGCGCAAGCGCGACATCCCCGTGCTCGCGAACTTCTTCCTCCGTCGCTACGCGAGCGAGAACGGGCGCTCGATCGAGGGCATCCGCGACGACGCGCTCGACGTGCTCGCAGCGCACGCCTGGCCCGGCAACGTGCGCGAGCTGGAGAACGCGATCGAGCGCGCGGTGGTCCTCTGCGACGGCAGCCACATCGAGAAGCGGCACCTGCCCGCGTCGATTCTGCCGCGCGAAGCGCAGGGCGGGCCGCCCCCGATCCCGGGCTCCACGATCAACGACCTCGAGCGCTACGCGATCCTCCGGACGCTCGAAGCGTGCGGTGGCTCCACGTCGAAGGCGGCGATGATCCTCGGGGTCTCGGCGCGCAAGATCCAATACAAGCTCCACGAGTACGGGGAGGGCGGCGAGCCGAGCACGAGCGCGGGCCGCGAGAAGGAGAAGTGAGCGCGGTCGTCGTCGTCGACCAGCTCGCGAAGACGTTCCGGCGCCCCTTCTCGGGGCGCAAGGTCGAAGCCGTTCGCGGCGTCTCGTTCAAGGTCGCCCCGGGGGAGGTCTTCGGCTTCGTCGGACCGAACGGCGCCGGCAAGACGACCTGCATCAAGATGCTCACCGGTCTGATCTTCCCGACCGCGGGCCGGGCCACGATCTTCGACCAGCAGATCCCGTCGCCGAAGGCGATGGCGCGCGTCGGCTTCCTCCCCGAGAACCCGTACGTCTACCCGTACCTCACGCCGCGCGAGTTCGTGACGCTCTGCGGTCGTCTCTCGGGGATGTCGGGCGCGAAGCTCGACCGGCGGGTGGAGGAGGTCCTTCACCGCGTCGGCATGAGCGAGGCGATCGATCGCCCCGTCCGCGCGCTCTCGAAGGGCATGGGCCAGCGCGTCGGGCTGGCGTCCGCGCTGGTGCACGATCCGGATCTCCTCATCTTGGACGAGCCGATGAGCGGCCTCGATCCGGTCGGCCGCAAGGACGTGCGCGATCTCATCCTGGAAGAGCGTGCGCGCGGCAAGACCGTGTTCTTCTCGACCCACATCCTGAACGACGTGGAGCAGCTCTGCGATCGCGTCTGCATCCTGCGAAAGGGCGAGGTCGTCGTCAGCGGCAGGCTCGGCGAGCTGCTCGAGACGTCCAAGACGCGCACCGAGATCGCCCTCGAGGGGGTCTCGGCTTCGCTCGCGAAGAAGCTCGACGCGCGCAAGGTCGACGCGAAGACGATGGGCGACCACCTGGTCTGCGAGGTCGAGGGCTACGCCGCCGTTCGCGAGCTGATCGAGCTCGCACACGCCGAAGGCGCCCGCGTGGCGCGGCTCGAGGCGAAGCGCGAGACGCTCGAGAGCCTGTTCGTCCGCCGCGCGCTCTGACCCTTCTCATTTAGAAGCGGAGCCCGGGGTAGAGCGACGAGATTTCGTCCTGGCACGAGAGGTCGTGGAGACGCCCGCACACGTCGAAGAGGAGCCGCACCTCTTCGGTCGTCGCGATTCGGTCGAACACGCGCGGGGCGAGGAGCGCGCGCGCGCCCATGGCATCGTCCTTCGCGAGCAGGGTGCGCGCGCGCTGGGCGACGCTCCCGGGCAGACCGCGCCGATCGCCGAAGCGCCCGGTGGGCTGTCCCACCGGCAGGACGATGCGGCGCCCCGGCGTCGTGTCCACGGTCGCGTAGCGCGCGACCACCTTCGCGCGACAGGCGGCGTCCGAGTCGAGGTCGCACAGGTCGTAGAGCATCTGTGCCTGGGACGGGGTCGCGCTCGCCCCGAAGACCGGCGGCTCCAGCGTGTGCCGAACGCACGCGAGGTCGCCGCGCTCGAGGCACCCATCGACCGCGACCGCGATGGCATCGGGGGGTGACGGCGCGACGCTCGGCACCGCGGCCGTGCTGGCGACGAGCGGCGGGAGCGGATCGTACGCGAGCGAGGACGCCGATACCGCCGGCGCAGCCGATGCGGTCGCACGTGGAGGCAGCGGCGGCGGGAGAACGGCCCCGTGCGCGTCCGCCTCCGTCGGCTCGCGGAACACGAACCCAGCGACGAACATGACGAACGCGACGGAGCCGAAGATGACGGCCGCGAGGACCCAAGAGACGCGCGTCGCTCCCGGGATCGGCGGCGACGGCCCTGGCGCGGCGGTGAAGGATGGCTGGCCGCGCCCTTCGAGCACGGGCTCGAGGGCGGTCCACGCATCGGCCACGGAGAGGAAGCGCAGGCTCGCCTCGCGCGCGGTCGCGCCCGAGAGCCAGAGCGCGAAGCCGGCGGGAACGTTCGCCGACGGCGGCGCTTCGTCGTCGGCGCTCGGCGCGCCGAGCACCCACCGCGCGAGCATGCCGTACGCCCAGACGTCCGCGGTCGCGGTGCCCTTCGCGCTCGCCTCCGGCGCGCGCCAACGAGCATCGGTCCGCGCGACGCTCCGCTCGCCCAGCGCAGCGACGACGAGCGCGCCGCCGACGTCGAGCTTCACCGCGAGCTCCCCAGTCGGCGCGCGGACGACCTCGACGTCGTCGGCAAAGAGCTCGCTCAGGAAGGTTCCGTGTGCGTGCGCCGCGCCGAGCGCGGCGCCGACCCGCTCGAGTATGCGCCGGGCGGTCGCGAGATCGAGCCGCCCGCTGGAGGCGACGAGCTCGGGGAGCGGCCCGCCCCCAGCGAACGGCTCCTTCGCGATCCACGGCGCGCCCGTCGCGTCGTCGATGCCACCGGCGACGAGCCGAACGACGGCGCCGTCTTCGATCGCCGCGCCGCGCGCGACGGCGTCGAGAAAGCGGTCGCGCACACCGTCGGCGAGCGCGGCGGGCGGCCAGACGAAGAGGACGCGCGGCTCGGCCGCCGCGCCATCACCCGAGCCGACCTCCGCGACGTCCCAAGCCGTGCACCGCGCGCCACCCCCGACCGCGCGGCGGCGCTCGATCCGAAAGCGCCCAGCGAAGACGACACCTTCCTCGAGCGCCGGCGGATCGAGCGGCGCCCCCGTCACTCAGCCACCACCGGCATCGGCGAGCGGCATCACGACCTCGCAGTGGAGCGTGGTGGGGTTGCACCGCGCCGCGTACCCGGCGGGGTACTGCACCGCGCACTTCGGGCAGCCGCCCGCATCGGGGTGACATTGATTCGCGACGTACTCCCCGCGCCCGGTGCTCGAGACGGCGATGAGCTCGGAGGGATCGACGCTGCCGCAAGGCTCGCAGCAGCCCGCAGAGCGGAGCCCGCAGTCCTGATCGGTCTTGCATCCGCTCAGCGCGACGTCGGTACGAACGTCGACGGCGACGCACGACTTGGCGCGACACACCGGAGCGAGGTTCGGCTCCGGCTTCGAGGCGCAGTCGGGGCAGGCGGTGTTGCCGCAGACCTTCGCGTCGTACACGGAGAGCTTCTGCCAGTTGACCGCGATCATGTCGCTCGGCGTCGGGGAACCGCAGGCACCGCAGCACGACTTGGGCCGGATGTCGCACTCGCCTGCCCCGCCGCACGCGAACGTGTCGGACGGAACGCCTCCGTCGATCGTCGACGAGCCGTCGGTGGTCGTGACGTCGGTCGTGGCGTCGGGCGAGCCACCACTGGGGGCGGTCGCGCCACCGCAGGCGACGAGGGCAGCAACGAGGAGCGGAGCAAGCAAGCGCATGCTCCGAGCGTATCAGGAAAGCTGCTTCCCGCTCTTCCGCCGCACGCGACGCGCCAAGCCGAGGACCAGCGCGCCCGCGCCGCCGAGCCCGAACGCAGCCCCGTCGGGGAGCGGTCCGCCGCTCGCGGCGCAGGCCCCCTTCGCCTCGCCGAGGTAGCTCGCGGTCCACGTGTCGGTCGCGATCGGGATCGTGATCGGGTTCACGACGTTCTCGCCGTCGAACGTGGCGCCGACGGTCAACGTCCTGCCACCGAGCCCACGCGGGAGCACCACGACGTAGGAGAAGACGCCCGGGGCGACGCTGCGCCGCATCTCCGGCGGCGCGACGACCGAGCGGCCCTGCATCGTGACGACGGGCTGGAGGCGCGACAGATCGAAGAGGCTCGCGCGCTTCCCCGCCTTCGTGCGGAGCTCGAGGATCACGGTGAGCGGCGTGGAGCCATCCGCGGTGACGTAGTCGGCGCTGAGGCTCGCCCAGCTGTCCGCTGCGCTCGGGAGCGCGAGGACGGGGTTCTTCATCTCGTCGAGCGCGGCGAGCGAGCCTTCGGCGTCGAGCTCGCCGGGGCCGGATTGATCGTAGAACGGAGCCGGACCGCGGAACTTGTGCGCCCCGGCTTGGAGCAGCGCCCGCACGACGTCCTGCGAGAGCGTGGGATCGCGCTGGTAGAGGAGCGCGACGGCGCCCGCGACCATCGGCGAGGACATCGACGTCCCCTGCGAGACCGCATGCGTGGCGTCGACCTGGAGGCAACGCGCGTCGACCTGGTTCGTGTCCGGGTCGGGCGGGCACGAGCTGGTGTGGAAGACGCTCGTCGGCACGTCGGGCTTGGCCTGTTGGCTCATCGCCGCGACGATGATCGCGCCCGGCGCCGCGATGTCGGGCTTGGGTACGCCCGCGGCGGTGGGGCCCGCGGCGGAGAAGTAGCAGAGCTCCCCCTGCTCGAAGGGCCGCCGCGCGCGGCTCGGGTCACGCTTGCCGCCCGCCTCGTCGAGGAGGGGCGCGCTCAGCGCGATCCGCTGCCCGGTGATCGCCTTCCACTCGGGTCCGCTCACCGTGCACCCGACGCTGATGAGATCGGGGTGCGTGGCGGGGAGCGACACCGTGCCTTCGCGCACGCCGGCGCTGAAGAACGCGGGGGTGTTGCTCTCGAGCGCGGCGTCGCCGGACGAGTAGAGATAGAGATCCGCCATGCCGCTGCCGGTGAGCGTCACCGCGTACGTCCCCGTGGGCCACGCGCCGCGCCACAGCACGACGGCGCCGTGCGAATCGGTCGGGACGGTGCTGCTCGCCGTGCCGAAGAGCACCGCGGCGTTCACGCCGCCGCTGTTGTAGCCCTTCTCCTCTTTGTCGCCGATCGGCGAGATCCACGTGCCGTTCGGCGCATCGAGCCCGACCTTCACGTCGGCTCCCTTGCGGAGCGTGACCCAGATCTGGACGGCGCCGTTCTTCGCGCCGAACGTCGTCACCGGCACGCGGACGGCGGCTCCCGGCGTGACGTAGACGCTCTCGTGGATGGGCGCCTCGGCGATCGAGCCGCTGTTCCCGGCGGCGACCACGAACGCGTGGCCCGGCTTGTCCGGCCCCACGTGGCTCGCGAGCGTGCGCTCCCAGAGCGACGTTCCGTCGTGCGGACCGAAGTCGGTACCGAGCGAGTAGTTCAGCGCGATCGGGAGCTTCATCGCGTCGGCCTGGTCGAAGATGAACGCCGCGCCGCGAAGGGCGTCGTCGCCGTCGAACGATCCCAAATCGGTACGAGAGATGCGCGCGATGACCAACCCCGCCTTGGGCGCCGCGCCGATGAAGCGCGTCCCGCCGCCGTTGCCCGCCGCGATCGACGCGACGTGCGTGCCGTGACCGTTGCGATCGACGGGGACGGGATCGCCACGCGCGATCCGATCGTCGATGTCCTGCCCGGTGAGCACCGCGCCCTGCAGGTTGCCCTGCGAGTCCTTCACGCCGTACTTGGCCTCGAGCTCGGGGTGGAGCCCGAGCGGCTTCATCGAGAGGTCGAGCATCCACGCGACGCGCGATTTGTTCGTCTTCGGGTCGCGGAAGTCCGGGTGCGCGACGTCGAGGCCGGTGTCGGCCACGCCGACGAGCGTCCCGCTCCCATCGGCGCCGATCGTTCGGAGCGCCTCGGTCCGGATGTAGATGGAGGCGCGATCCAAGAGCGTGTGGAGCGGCGGGATCACCTCGAGGCGCAGCTCGGGGTGCGCCGCGCCGAACGCGACCACGCCGGCGGTGGGAACGCGCATGCGACCGATGCCCGGAGCGACCTCGTCGAGCCCCAGGCTCGCCGCGACCGTCCCCTGCGGGAGCTCGACGAGCGCACCCACCATCCCCGACTCCGGCGCCGTCAGCGTGGCGGCGTCGGCGCCGAGCGCGCGGACGTAACGCGCCCCGGTGCTCGCCGAGCCCGGATCCCCCGCGGCGGCGGGCGCGACGAAGCCCGGCGCGGAGATCGCGCACGCGATGGCGAGCGCGAAGAGTGAGAGACGCTTCATCCGTCCGTACTCTACATGTTAGAGGGGCGACATGCCCAAGCTCCAACCGGACATCCCGCCCTGCCCCGAGGGGCTCGCCGCCGCTTTGGACGCGCTCGTCTTCGCCGAGTGGGATCAGGAGTTCCTGAAGACGGACGCCGGAAAGCGCGGGCGCAGCGAGGTCGTGACTGGGCGCTTCGAGGCCGCGCTCCGCTTCACGGTGCCGTGGTTGAGCGAGCGGATCGATCTCGCGTCGTCTCGGATCGTGGAGATCGGCTGCGGCTCGGGCTCGAGCACGGCGGCGATGGCGCTGCACGCGAAGTCGGTGCACGGCTTCGACATCGACGAGAAGAGCGTGCGCGCCGCCGAAGCGCGCTGCCGCGCCTACGGCCTCTCGAACGTGAAGGTGAACGCCGTCCCCGCCGAGGGGATGCTCGCCTCCGTCGTCTCCCAGGCGAAGGAAGCCGACGTCTTCCTCCTCTATGCCGTGCTCGAGCACCTCACTCCGAGCGAACGCCTCGAGACGCTGTCCACGCTCTGGCAAGCGCTGCCGCCGGGCGGGCACTTGGTGATCGTGGAGACCCCCAACCGCCTCACCTGGGTCGACCGCCACACGAGCGAGCTCGAGTTCTATCACTTGCTCCCGGACGAGATCGCGTTCCGCTACCTCGATCGCGTCCCGCGCTTCGCGTTCCGCGACTCGATGCGGGGACCGCTGGCCGAGGGGCGAGAGGCAGCCTCACTCGCCCGGATCCGATGGGGACTCGGCGCGAGCTACCACGAGCTGCTCGTGTCGATCGACGAGCCGCTCGAGGACATCGTCGTGGCCGACGGGCTCGAGCGCGAGATGACCGACTTCTTCCCGGTCGAGCTCGACGAGCGCCACCTCGTGCGGTTCTTCCTCGACCAGCCCGTACGCCAGCCGATGGGCTTCGCGCGCGGCGTGCTCAATCTCATCCTCCGCAAGCCGCGGAGCGACGCTGATCGCGAGGAAGCTCGTCGCTTCAACACCGCCCGCCGCGCGGCGATGGCGGCGCCCACCGTGGCCGCGGAGCCGCCGAACCGGCCGATCCCCCCGAGCGCGTTCCGCATGCCCGCCCAATCGCGGGTGTCGGTGAAGGAGACGTTCGGTCTCGACCCGATCCCCGTGCGCGCGCGGGAAGCGGTGCTCGCGCTCCGCGGCGACGCGAGCGTGCCTCCCTCCAAGTTCGACACGACGAGCCTCCGGGTCCTCAAGCCGTGGCTCAGCGTCAAGACGTGGGCGGGCGTGCGCCGGCGCGACCGGAAGATCCCGATCTACAACTTCTTCAACCGCACGCCGACGCCGATCGCGGCGGGTTGGTCGGTGCGGAAGACGCAGGTGCGCGACTGGCGCGGCGGCGATCTCACCTACGACAGCCACAACGGCACCGACTTCGCGATCCCCGTCGGCACGGTCGTCGTCGCGGCGGCTCCGGGGCGCGTGCTCCGCGTGTCGAGCGAGTTCAACCGCGGCGGGCTCAAGGTCTTCATCGACCACGGCGACGGGCTCATCACGACCTCGAACCACCTCTCGCGCTCGCTCGTCTCCGTCGGCGACGTCGTGCGCCGCGGCGAAGCGATCGCGCTCTCGGGCTACTCGGGCCTCGATGGCTTCCTCGCCTTCCCGTGGAGCGTGCCCCACGTCCACTTCAACGTGTGGCTCAACGGGGAGTACGTCGACCCGTTCGCGGTCGGCGGCGAGCTCCCGCTCTGGCGCGAGGGCAACGATCCGAAGCCGCCCGTCGGCATCGAGCACGACACGTTCGTGCCGACGCCGTTCGAGGCCGCGCTCGTCGACGACGCGATTGCCCACTGCACGGACCTGCGCGTGCGCGAGGAGCTGCGCGGCGAGCCCGACGTCGGCATCCGCGCGATGAACCTCTTGTTCCACCGCAACTACTACCCGACGCGCTTCGACCACGCGGCGGGGATCCCTGCGCTCCATGCCGCGACGTTCGCTCGCGCGCCGAGGCTCAGCCTGCCCTTCACGGCGGCCGACTTCGACGGGATCGCCTACTGACCGTCAGAAGGTCCCGCCGACCACGAATCCGTTCGCGGTCGGCGCGACGTACGCCTTCTTGCCCGACGGCGCGACGATCGCGAGCACGATCCCACCGGCGGTGAGGACGCCGCCGGCGATCAGAAGCACGGTGGAGACGTCGGCGAACGTGCCGGCGCGTTTGCCGTCGTCGACCTGCGTGCTCGACGGACACCCGTTGTTCGGACACGCGGCGTGCGCGTTCGACCACGCGATGGCGGCGAGGCCGCCGAAGACACCGCCGACGATCAGCGTCGCGACGCCGACGCCCGCCGTCACGAAGCCCGTGACGCGGAGGGGCGACCAGAACGTGCCCCCGCCCTCGGGCGAAGCGCCGCCGGGCGGCTTGGGGGGCGGCGCGTTCGGATCGATCGCGAGCTCGCCGATCTCGACGTCCTTCGTGCTCCCGTCGGCCTCGAGGGTGACCGACTGCTCCACCTTCGTGCGACCTTCCGCGGTGGCGACGACGGCGTGTGGTCCGGGATCCATCGGCACCGCGACGCCCCAGGCCGCGCGCGCGAGCACGACCCCGTCGACCTTGACCTGCATGTCGGTCGGACCGGTCGGCGCCACCTTCACGCGGAGGCGCGAGAGCTTCGGCGTGACGACCGCGAGGTGATCGCGCGCGGTCTTCTCGCGCTCCGTACGCTTGTCGCGAATGGCCATGCTGAGAGCTTCGCTGAGCTCCGCGTAGGCGCTCGCGAACTTCCCCTCGCTCTCGTGGCACATCCCGAGGTTGAGCAGCGTGCCGCCACCCGGGTCGAGCCGGTAGCTCTCGGCGAACTTGGGGCACGCCTCGGCGTAGTTGCCGTTCGCGACGAGCGAGCGCGCTTCATCGAAGAGCGTCTGCGCGAGGATCGCCTCTTGCGGAGTCGGATCAGCGTGCGCGGGCGCGGCGCCGAGGACGGCGACGAAGGTTGCAGCGAGCGTGAGGGACGGCAGGATCGGCGAGCGCATCAGCGGGGGCAGGCCTTCACGCAGTTCACGTAGGAGGTACAGCCCCCGCTCCCCCCACCACATTGGACGTTCGCGCAGACACCGGTCGCGGCGAGCGCATCATGCTGGATGCAGTACCGGCACGGGGCGGTGAGGTTGATCGGGTCCGGGCTGTTGCAGAACTGGTTGCACTCCGGCACGCACTGGCGTGGGATTTTGTTGTTGCAGAGGCAGTTCTCGGCGCTGTTCGAGTAGAAGGCCGTCGAAGCGCTCGCGAACTGCGACCGGCAGCTCTCCGAGCAGGCCGCGAAAGCGTCGCCCCCGCCGCCCGCGTCGCCCGCGGACCCGTCCGCATCCACGTGCAGGTCTTCGACCCCGAGCACGGCACGGCAGCCGACGAGACCGAGCACCGCAACGAAACCGAATGCGACTCCCGCGACGGTGTGGGAGAGGGTGAGACCATTCGCGCGCATCTGCCAAGCTCCGTGAGGACAGTACCACGGCGCTCCCCGGCCCATGCAGGCCCTCGTCATTTTCGATCTTCGGTGCCGTCCTTGTGCGCCGTGGGCCGGGTGGTGGGATGCGCCGTCGCGGTCCCGGTCTTCGTCGTCAGGGGCGGGACGCGCGCGGTGGTCGGAGCCGTCGCGGTCGCGGTGCCCGTCGCGGGAGGAGCCGAGCTCGCGATCGCCGCGCTCGCGGACGGCGCGGTCGCCGAGGTCGCCGCGGTCGCGGTGGCCGTGGCCGTCGCCGCGCTCGCCGAAGGCGCTGCCGCGGTGGTGGTGACGCCCCCGGCCGCCGACGCGGGCGAGCGCGTCGCGAACCAGATGCCACCCGCGACGAGCGCGAGCCCCGCGACGCCGAGCCCGACGAAGACGAACGGCGAACGCGGTGGGGGCGGCGGCGTGCTCGCCACCGCGGTCATGGTCTCGGCGTTGGCGGCGCGCTTCCGCTCGAGCGCGGCCGAGATCGCCGGCGACGACGGCTCGACGTCCGCGATCGACGCCATCGACGCGCCCCGCCCACCCGCCATGCGGATGACGCGCTCCCCGTGGGGGATGCCGTCCGCGCTCGCGAACGGTAGGAGCAGCTGCGCGAGCTCGGCCACGGATTGGGGGCGCTTCGCCGGGTCCTTCTCCAGGCAGCGATGCACGACGTCGACCAGGCCGGGCGGCACGGTGGGCGCCACCGACTCGAGCGGCGTCGGCGGGTTGCTCATGATCATCACGCAGACCTGGAGCGCCATCGCCGCCTCGAACGGGCGCTTGGTGCTGAGGAGCTCGTAGAGCGTGACACCGAGCGACCAGATGTCGGCGCGGTGATCGACGTGCTCGTTCCGCGCCTGCTCCGGCGACATGTAGTAGGGCGACCCCATCGCGTCGTTCGTGCGCTTGGAGTCCGAGGCATCCTTTGCGATGCCGAAGTCGAGGACCTTGATGCACGGCGAGCCGTCGGGATAGGCCGCGACGAAGAGGTTCGACGGCTTGATGTCGCGATGGACGATGCCGGCGGCGTGGGCGACGGCGATCCCCTCGCACGCCTGAAGCACGTGATCCACGGCGGCCTGCGGCGTGAGCGGCCCCTTCGCGAGCACGCTGTCGAGGTCGTAGCCGGTGAGGAGCTCCTGCACCATGTACGGCTGCCCGCTCGGGAGCACGCCGAAGTCGCTGACGCGCGCGATGTGCTCGCTCTTCAGGCGGGCCGCAGCCCGAGCCTCGCGGAGGAAGCGCGCCTTGATCGTCTCGTCGTCCGCGGGGGCGGAGAGCACCTTGATCGCGACCTCGGTGCCGAGATCCTCGTGCACCGCGACGAAGAGCGCACCCATGCCGCCCTTGGCGAGCATGCGCTCCACCTTGTAACGGTCGGCGACGCGATCGCCGGGGTCGAGGAGGTTGGCACTTCGCACGCGATGGACAGTGTATCGCCGGTTTCGCCGCTGCCCACAAGGAGCTCCACGGACTACCATCGAGCCGGCGTGGCAGATGGCAACGTCAGGCTCGGCCTGGGCTGCATGCGGCTCCGGGGCTCCGCGGGGGCGGACGTGGTCGCGGCCGCGATCGATGCGGGTTACACGCATTTCGACACCGCCCGCGCCTACGGCACCGGACCGACCGACGCGGGCGAGAGCGAGCGCGCGCTCGCCGCCGGATTGGCGAAACGCCCCGCTCGCCGGGACGCGCTCGTCGTGGTCACGAAGGTCGGGATGGTCCGTGAGGGAACGGCGTGGCTCGCCGACGGGCGGGCGCGCACGATCCGAGCGCAGACGGAGGCGAGCGTCGCGATCCTCGGTCCGGTCGATCTGCTCCTCGACCACGCGCCGAGCCGGCGCACCGCGCGGAGCGTCACCGTCCGGGCGCTGCTCGCGGAGCGCGAGCGCGGGAGCGCGCGCGCGATTGGCCTCTCCAACCCGACCCTCCCGGAGCTCGAGCAGGCGTGCGGCATCGCCGAGCTGGCTGCGATCGAGGTCGAGCTCGGTGCGTTCGCGGACGCGGCGACGCGCGGCGGGCTCGTCGCGTTCGCGGCGCGGCGAGGCATCGTCGTGTTGGCGCACTCGCCGTTCGGGGGGCCCAAGCGCGCGCGCCGGCTGAAGAGCAACGCGGCGCTCGCCGGAGTGGCCGCGCGTCGCGGCGCGAGCGCTCACGCGGTCTGGCTCGCGTACCTCGCGGCCGTCGGCGAGGCGCACGGGGCGGCGATCGTGCCGCTCGTGGGTGCGAGCACGATCGCGTCCGTCGAAGACGCGGCGACGGCGCGGAGCGTGGAGCTCGGCGCCGAAGACCTCGACGCGCTGGACGCGGCGTTCCCCGGTCTGCGGCGCCGACGAAGTGCGGCGCCGGTCGCGCACGGCGATCGCGAGATCGTCCTCGTGATGGGGATCCCCGGCGCGGGAAAGAGCACGTGGGTCGAGCCGCTCGTCGCGCGCGGGTACGAGCGGCTGAACCGCGATCTCCGCGGGGGCACGCTGCGCGAGCTCGCGAAGCACTTGGACGAGCGGCTGCTCGCAGAGGCATCGCCGACGAAGTTCGTGCTCGACAACACGTACCTCGTTCGCGCGCAGCGCGCGGACGTGCTCGACGTCGCGGCGAAGCACGGCGTGCCCGTGCGGTGCGTCCACGTCGCGCCGCCGCTCGCGGTCGCGCAGGCCCGCATCTGCGAGCGGATGCTCGAGCGCTTCGGCGCGGTCCTCGACGCCGATGCGATCGCGAAGGTGCGTGATCCCGCGGCCGTGCTCCCGCTCGTCGCCGGGCGCTCGCTCCGCGCGCTCGAGCCACCCGCCCCCGAGGAGGGCTTCGCCGCGATCGAGACGGTCGTTCCACCGGTCCTCGCGCGCGGACGGACGGCGAGTGGGATCGCGGTCGCCCTCGATGCGAGCGCCGAGCCCGCGCTGGCGGAGCTCCGTGCGGACGCGTGGACCCTCTTCGGCTGGGCCGCCGATCTCTCGCCGGAGGTCGTGCAAGCGAGAGCCGCCGCGCTTGCGGCACGTGTGGGCGCCTCGGTGGAGGTGCGCACATGTCGGCACCCCGGCGGGCCGCCCCGCTGCCATTGCCGCCCGCCCTTTCCGGGGCTCGTCGTCGCGTTCGCGCACGAGCGAGGGATCGACCCAGCGAAGCTTCTGGTGGTGGGCTACACGAACGCACGCACGATCGCGACCGGCGTGGGAGCGACGTTTCTCGCGGCGACGACGACTGACGGAGCACGCGAGGTGCGCTAGAAACGACGTCGGAGGCGGCATGGTTCGTTCTTCGCTCTGGCGCCAGCTCTTCGCGATTCTCTTCGTCACCTTCGTCGTCGCGTGCAGCGGCGGTGGTTGCTCGAGCGGCTGCTCGAGCTGCGGGACCAAGCCCCTCCCCGGCGGCTTCCCCAAGGCGGACACGATCCAGAACGCGGCTTCGGTCCGCGTCACGCGCTCCGGGCTCGACTTCCTCGGCACCAACATCGGTACCGTCGCGAGCAAGCTCGTCCCGAACTCGCAGAACGGGACGCTCAACTTCGACATCCCCGACGGCGGCGACACGGTCGCGGGCTCGTTCCTCGGCGTCGACGTGCACGTGCACGTCTGCCCGGGCGGTCCGAACCCGAACGCGAACCCGCCGACCTGCCGCGCCGAGATCCAGCTCGCCAACGCGAAGCTCCACGTCGACGCCGCGAACTACGCCACCGCGGGCGGGCTCCCCGCGATCCGGATCGCGGGCACCATCCCGATCCGCGTCAAGGACCTCCCCGTCGACGTGAGCCTCCTCAACACGGTCCACATCGGCGTCGGCGAAGGCAGCTGCAACGGCGGGACGCCCAACGTCGACTTCTGGGCGCTCCCGATCGAGGTGATCCTGCCGCTCGTCAACGAGACGATCTCGCCGCGCGACGGCTACACCAAGATCGACGTCGACAACGCCGTGATCAAGCCGGCGATCGACAACAACAAGATTCAGTTCTGCAAGGACTGCGGCTTCTTCACCGCCGTCTGCAACGGGTTCCTGAGCGCGGTGAAGGGCCTCGTCGCGGGCCAGCTCACGACGCCGCTCGTGAAGACGCTGAAGGACACGCTCAAGAGCTCCACCTGCACCGCCCCGAACAAGGCGGTCAACCCGCAGTGCCCGACCGGGTCCCAGCCCAGCTCCGACGGCAAGACGTGCGAGTACACGTCGAAGCCCGGCGTGTGCGTGCCCGCGCTGCTCGGGCTCGACGGCAACATCGACCTCGCGGGGTTCCTCGCGAGCGTGTCCCCCGGCTCCGAGGGTGGGCTCGACTTCGTGCTCGCCGCGGGCGGCGACATGATCCCGTCGAAGTCGCCGGGCGTGAAGGACGCACCCGATCCGCAGGGGCAGACCGGGAACGGCTTCACGCTCGCGTTCCTCGGCGGCGGGAAGCCCGTGCCGCAGAGCGGCTGCGTGCCGGCGTTCGACAACAAAATCCCGACCGGAATCCCCCTCCCCGACGAGATGCAGTCGAACACGATCACGCCGTGGACCGCGCCGAGCGGGCCGATGGTGGGGATCGCGCTCGCGGGGCGCTACCTCGATTACATGATGGGGAGCGTCTACAACTCGGGCTTCCTCTGCCTCGGCATCTCCACCGAGCAGTTCGCGCAGCTCCAGAGCGGGCTCCTGTCGGTGCTGATTCCCGGCATGAAGAAGCTCACGTTCGAGCAGAAGGCGGCGCCGGTCGCGATCACGACGCGCCCGCAGACGCCGCCGAAGATCAAGCTCGGCGGCGGGACGGACATCAAGAGCGACCCGCTCATGCTGGTCTCGCTCTCGGCCTTCTCGGTCGACTTCTACGTGTGGAGCATGGACCGGTTCATCCGCGCGATGACGTTCACCGGCGACCTCACCGTGCCGATCAACCTGTCCACGGCGGTCGACGCGCAGAAGAACCCGAACGGCGGGCTCCTGCCCGTGCTCGGTGACATCGCGGTCGCGAACGCGAAGGTGACGAACTCGGACGTCCTCACCGACGATCCGGACGTGGTGAAGAACGCGATCGGCCCGCTCTTCGGCAGCATCATCGGCCAGGCGCTCGGCAACCTGAAGCCGATCGATCTGTCGTCGAGCCTCGCCTCGTTCGGGCTCGGGCTCACCATCCCGGATGGCGGCATCCGCAAGCTCACGAAGGGCAGCGACGACTTCCTCGCCATCTTCGCGAACCTCGCGCTCTCGAAGGGCACGGCGATCCCGCAGGCCGACGTGAAGGCGACGATCACGAACAAGAAGGTGTGGCCCGACGCGATGGGCCTCGCGACGGCCGACCGCGCGAAGCTCCCGGAGCTCTCGGTCGAGGTCGCCTCGTCGCTCGCGCCGTCGGCCGAGCTCGGCGTGATCGAGTACGCGTACGCGGTCGACCAGGGCACGCGCAGCGCGTGGTCCCCGGCGACGAAGTTCGTCATCAAGAACGACAGCCTGTTCCTCCAGGGCAAGCACGTGCTCCACGTCTGGGCGCGCGCGCACGACGCGCCGGAGTCCGAGTCGGCGGTCCCGGCCGACGTGCCGTTCACGATCGACGTGCTCGCGCCCTTCGTGAAGCTCGACGAGAGCGAAGCTGGCGAGCTCACCGTGAAGGCGTGGGACGTCGTCTCCGAAGACGCGGCGCTCACGATGCGCTTCCGCACCGACGACGGTGCCTGGAGCGAATGGAGCCCGCTGAACGAGGTGCGCGCGATCCCAGCGGCGTCGCTCGCGAGCGCGGGCTCGGTCACCGTCGAGGTGAAGGACGAAGAGGGCAACGTGGCGAGCCAGAGCAGCGGGCTCATCCGCGGAAAGCCGGATGGAACGCTGACCACGGCCGGAGGATGCGGCTGCTCGACGCCGGGGTCGCGCACGAGCGGGTGGCTCTACGGGTTGCCGGTGCTCGCCGCACTGGCGCTGCTGCGCTTGCGCCGCCGACGGTCGACATCGACGTGATCGCCGACGATGGACTTCCGTTTTCCCACGGCCGAATAATTTTGACACTCAGTGCCATACAGCGTAAACCAGGGTCGTGAACCTCGAACCCGGGCTCCGCGAACGCAATGCCGCCGATCGGCGCTCGGCTCTCGTCGCTGCCGCGTACGCGCTCTTCGCCAAGAAGGGCTACGCGGCGACCACGATGGACGAGATCGCCGACCGTGCCGGCCTCTCTCGCCGCACCGCGTTCCGCTACTTCGCGAGCAAGGAAGATCTGCTCTTCCCCGCGCAGGACGAGCGCCTCGCCGAGCTTCGCGTCGCGCTGCGGCCCCTCCCCGGCGAAGCCCCCTTCGCCACCGTCAAGCGCGCGTGCCTCGCCGTCGCTCGCTCGTACCAGCGCGAGCGCAGCCGCCTCGTCACGCAGTGGCGCATCGTGCAGGCCGAGCCCGCGCTCGTCGGCCGCGAGCTCGAGCTCGACCGCCCGAGCGAGGACGCCATCTTCCGCGCCTTCCTCGCTGGCGACGACGGCCGCCGCCGCGCCCGCGTCCGCGCTGCCGCCGTCGTGGGGGCCGTCCGCGCCACGCTCCGCGAGTGGCTCGAGGGCGGCGCGACGGACGACCTCGAGCGCCTCGGGCGCGAGACCTTCGCCGAGCTCGAAGCCGGCTTGCACGACTGACTTCCCGAATCACCAGGAGACTCCCATGACGACCAACGCCAAGATCCCCGCCAAAGGCCGCTCCAAGGACGAGGTGCTCCGCGCGCTCGAGGACTTCCGCTCGCGCGACGTGCCGTGGCGCGAAGGCAAGGCGTTCGGGTACGTGTTCGACGCCAAGCACGACGCGCTCGATGCCGGGAAGAAGGCGTACCTCGCGTTCTTGAGCGAGAACGGGCTCGACCCCACGTCCTTCCCGAGCCTGCTCCGGCTCGAGAACGAGGTCGTCCGCATGTGCGCGAACCACGTCCACGGCGGCGACGCGTGCGTCGGCAACTTCACGAGCGGCGGGACCGAGTCGATCCTGCTCGCGATGAAGGCCGCGCGCGATTGGGCGCGCGTGCATCGCCCCGAGATCGAGGAGCCGCAGATCCTCGCGCCCGTGACGGCGCACGCCGCGTTCCACAAGGCCGCGCACTACCTCGGGATGGCGATCGTCACCTTCGCGTGCGATCCGAAGACGCACCGCGCCGACCTCGCCGCCGCGCGCGCTGCGATCACCGAGCGCACGATCGCGCTCGTCGGCTCCGCGCCTTCCTACGCGCACGGCGTCATCGACGACATCCCCGGGCTCGCCGCGCTCGCCAAGGAGAAGGGCCTCTGGATGCACGTCGACGCGTGCATGGGCGGCATCGTGCTCCCGTTCATGGAGAAGCTCGGCGAGACGGTGGCGCCGTTCGACTTCCGCGTCGACGGGGTGTGGAGCCTCTCGATGGACCTCCACAAGTACGGGTACTGCCCGAAGGGCGCGAGCATCGTCCTCTACCGCGACAAGTCGCTCCGCAAGCACCAGATCTACGCGTGCGCCGAGTGGACCGGCTACACGATCGTGAACGCCGCGATGCAGAGCTCGAAGAGCGGCGGCCCGCTCGCGGGCGCGTGGGCGACGATGACGTGCATGGGCGAGGCGGGCTACCTCGAGCTCACGCGCGCGATGCGCGACGCGACGAAGCGCTACGCCGCCGGGATCGCCGCGATCCCCGGGCTGCGCCTCCTCGCCGAGCCCGACATGACGCTCGTCGCGTTCACCGCCGACGACTTCCACGTCTTCCTCCTCCCCGACCTGATGAAGAAGCGCGGCTGGTACGTCCAGCCGCAGCTCGGCTTCGGTCCGCACGAGCACAACGTCCACCTCTCCGTCACGTCGGCGAACGTCCCCCACGTCGACGCGTTCCTCGCGGACCTTCGCTCCGCCGTCGAAGAGGCGCGCGCACTCCCGAAGGCGACCGACCTCGACGGCATCGCGGCGATGGCCTCCGCGATCGACCCCGCGTCGCTGAACGACGAAGCGTTCGGCCAGCTCCTCGCGTTCGCCGGGATGAGCGGCGCGGGCGTGCCTTCGGCCACCGCCCCGATCAACCAGATCTTGGACCGCCTACCCAAGCCCCTGGTGAAGGCGATCCTCGTACACTTCCTGAACGACCTCTTTCAGTGACCGTCCGCGAGGACTCGCCTAGTCTGGAACAATGAGCTTTCTCCGCGTCCGCCGCTTCGCCGCGCTTGGCTTCGTCCTCTCCGCCTCCACCGCTCTGGTCGTCGCTTGTGCGACGGCCAGCGTGCCCTTCGACCCGGGGGACGGCGGAACCGGCGTGGACGCGGCGGGCGACGCGAGCGCGTGCGACGCCGATCTCGCGCTCGATCCCAAGAACTGCGGCACGTGCGGCAAGACGTGCGCGTCGAGCGAGGTCTGCAGCAGCGGCGCGTGCAAGAACCAATGCGACGCGCCGCTGCGCAAGTGCACCGGCGTCACCACCTGCGTCGACGTCGCGAAGGACCCCAAGAACTGCGGCCAGTGCGGCACGCTGTGCACCGGTCCCGACGCGGGTCCCGAAGGCGGGACCGGCAACCCGGACTCCGGCATCCCCGCCCCCGACGGCGGCTTCGATGCAGGGACCGGCTGGGCGCTCCCGACGCCCAACTGCGACGCGAGCACTTGTGGTCTCGCCTGCGCGGGCGGCACGACGATCTGCAGCGACAAAATCTGCTGGGACACGCAGAACGCACACGACCACTGCGGCGACTGCACGACGGCGTGCGCATCGGACACCGAGTGGTGCGGCGGCGGCCACTGCTGCCCCGTCGGCAAGCAGTGGTGCACGAACGCCTGCGTCGACGTCGTGAACGATCCCAACAACTGCGGCGGCTGCGGCACCAAGTGCAGCGGTGGCACGCCGATGTGCGTCGCCGGCATCTGCAAGGCGGGCAACCACAACACGAGCCAGCTCACCTACGACTACTCGGGTGGCACCGGCGGCTGCGGCGACTTCTCGATCTTCTACACCCAGAACTTCGGGATGAAGACGTACGACGACTGCGAGACGCTCGCGAACCAGTACGGCGCGCAGATGGCAGGCGGGCCGAACCTGTACGCGTACAGCGCGCCGTACGCCACGTTCGTGCGATGGGTCGGCGAACAATCCGCGACCGTCGGCTACGTCAACTCCGGCAGCTGGAACGTCGTGAACACGTCGCCGAAGACGACGCCGCAGTACTGCGTGCTCGGCTACGCGAACGGGACGACCCACGGCAGCACCACGCTCCCGACCGTCCTCACGTCGCTCAACGGCAAGACGTACAACACGCAGGACTACGGCGTGATCTCCGAGTCCGTCTGCTACTCGAACGCACGCGCGGCGGGCGCGCGGCCCCTCAACCCCGCCATGTTCAACCTGAGCATCGGCGCCGCCCACATGGTCGAGAACCACTCGTGCCACGGGAGCGTCGAGTACAACGGCAGCAGCTACACGACGAACGGTGGCTCGGCGCACACCTACCGGTGCTTGCTCGGCTACACGCCCTGACCCGACCGGACCTGCAGGCTACTGGCAGCTGTCGGACCAGTTCGCGCCGCATGGCTGCGAGGGCTTCACCGGCGGCGTGACCGCGCCGAACTTCGCCGGCGCTGCCTCGAACCCGAGCGCCATCGAGAGGGCGTTGCAGACGCCCGTACCGTCGTCGGTCGGGTCGGCGGTGATGTCGACGTATTCGCAGATCTTCGGCTTCACGACCTGGTAGGTCGGATCCGTACCGCAGAGGTGCTGCCCGGCCTGCAGCGGATCGTTCAGGGCCTGCAGGCTCGTGAGCATCTTCGAGGCCTCCCACCGGCCCGCCACGCGCCCGGAGAGCTTCACGAGCTTCTGCGCGACCACGTCGAGCCGGGCGACGATCATGCCGCTCTGGAGCTCGATCACGATCGGATCGAAGTTCTTGCTCCCGACCACGATCGGGAACTTCAGCGTCGCGACGAGCACGCCACCGCGCACGTAGCCCGACGCGGTCGTGTACTTCGGGGCGTCGACGTTGCCGTTCGTGATCGAGCTGTCGTCGACGAGCCAGACGTCGTTGCCGTCGAACTTGGGCCCCGCGTCGGGGTAGCCCGAGAACCCGCGCGACGAGTAGACGGAGACTTGGACCTGCGCATCGTCGGGCTGGCCGTTGTAGCCGCGGATCCGGATGAAGACCCCGGAGGCGCCCGAGCCGAGCGCGTCGTTGAACGTCGCCTCGCTGATGAGGTTGCTCTTCGCGAAGAGCTCGAAGAGGCCGAGCCCGGAGTTGTCGATCCCGTCGACGCCATCGCACGCCGGGGGGAGCTTCCCGCCGTCCGCCGCGAGGCCGCGCACGCAGGAGTCCTTCTCCGGGCAGGTGCACGTACGGTCGAGGTTGAAGCCGTAGGGGCCCCCCGCGTCCGGGCCGACCCCCAGGTGCAAGCGCGCGAGCACCGCCACGAAATCGAGGGGATCCGAGGGGCTGGAGGTCGAGATGTCCGGCGCCGCCGGGACATCCGCCCCGCGGCACTGGCCGGCGGCGTCAGGGACGGGGCCGGTGTCCGGCAAATCGGCCGCATCGGCGACATAGACGCTCCGGTCGTCGATCCCGGCGAGGAGCTGGCAAGCCGCCACCCCCGCCGTCATCAAGCCCAGGAAGGTACCGCCGAGGGCCCATCGCCGCTGCATCTGCCTCCTGGACTCTAGCCCATTTCCGGACATCGCTCGGCCCGGTTGTTGCCGGAAGCGGCACTGCCCCGTACTCTCGAAGGGGATGGCGCGGAAGGAGACCTCGCTCAAGGAGGGTGATGTCCTCGCCGGACGCTACACCGTCGACCGCGTGATCGCGGTCGGTGGGATGGGGATCGTGGTCGCCGCCAGGCACGTCCAGCTCGGCAACCGCGTCGCGATCAAGCTCCTCCATCCGGACCTGCTCTCGCCGCAGGCGACCGCGCGCTTCCTCACCGAGGCCAAGGCCTCCGCGCTCCTGCGCAGCGAGCACGTCGTGAAGGTCGGCGACGTCGGCCAGCTCGAGACGGGCGAACCCTTCATGGTCATGGAGCTGCTCGAAGGCGCGAACCTCGCCGACGAGCTCGCCACCGGCGGAGCGATGCCCGCGCCACGGGCGGTCGAGTACGTCCTGCAAGCGCTCGAGGGCATCGCCGAGGCGCACGCGGCGCGGATCGTCCACCGCGATCTCAAGCCCGAGAACCTCTTCCGCGTGGTTCGGCCCAACGGCTCTTCCCTGGTGAAGGTGCTCGACTTCGGCGTCTCCAAGGCGCTCTCGCAGGACGTCCGCGTCGAGGGCACGGTCACCCAAGGCGACGCCGTGTTCGGCTCGCCGCTGTACATGTCGCCGGAGCAGATGACGGCGGCCACCAAGGCCGACGAGCGCAGCGACATCTGGTCGATCGGCGTCGTGCTGTACGAGCTCGTGACCGGGCGCACGCCGTTCGAGGCGGAGAACATGGCCGGGCTCGCCGTCGCGATCGCGACGCAGCCGCCGCGCCGGCTCCGCGGTGACGCGCCCGCCGCTCCGCCCGAGCTCGAAGCCGTGATCGAGAAGTGCCTGCAAAAGGATCCTGCGCTGCGCTACCCGAACGTCGGCGAGCTCGCCGCCGACCTCGAGCCGTTCGCGCCCGCGTCGCGCCATCACGTCGAGGCCATCCAGCGGCTCGTCGCCGGCGGCGCGCTTCCGCCGCGGGCGGTCCCGGCTGCACCGCCGTCGACGCGCAACGTCGCGCCGGGCGCGGAGACGTTGAGCCCCGAAGCCCAGCTCTCCGGCGCGTTCAGCATCCCGCCGAAGCGGCGCTCCTGGTTGCCGTTCGCGCTCGCGGGGACGGCGTTCGTGGCCGTCGGCGCGGTGGGGCTCGTGCTGCTCACGATCTTCCGAACCACGCCTCCAGCGGCCGGTTCCGTCTCAAGCACGCCATCTCCGGTCGGGAGCACCCACTCCGACATCACGTCGCAGCCGCTCGCCACCGTGACGAATGGACCCACGGTCACCGCGCCCCCGGCGGCGAGCGCAACTCCGAGCGTCGCGGCGACGAGCGTGCGACCGGGCATCCTCCACCCCGTCCCACTCGCGAGCGCGTCGGCACGCGCGTCGGCGAGCGCCGTGCCCGTCGCGACGACCGTCGCGCCACCGTCGACCGCCGCGCCGTCTTCGACCCTCATCACCGGGATCTCGCATGATCGGAAATAGGGTCGCGGGCGCGCTCGGCGCAGCGCTCGCGTGCGTGCTCGCCGCAGGCACGGTGCACGCGGCGGACACGCCTTCGGCTTCGGACCAGGCGCTCGCGCAGTCGCTCTTCGACGATGCCGTGACCTCGATGGAGCGGGGGGACTACGCCGCGGCGTGCCCGAAGCTGGCGGAGAGCCAGCGCCTCGATCCCGGGGGTGGCACGCTCCTCAACTTGGGCCTCTGCCGCGAGAAGGAAGGAAAGCTCGCGTCGGCGTGGGTCGCCTACAACGAGTCCCTGAGCCAAGCGATCAAGGATCGGCGCACCGAGCGCGAGGCCACCGCGCGCGCGCGCATCGCCGAGATCGAAGGGAAGCTCGCCAAGTTCGTCGTCCACGTCCAGGCCGCCACGCGCGCGCTCGCTGGGCTGGAGATCCGGCTCGACGGCACGCCGATCCGCGACGTCGCGTGGGAGACACCGACTCCGATCGACCGCGGGCGGCACGAGCTCTCCGCCACTGCCCCCGGCAAGCAGCGGTGGTCGACCGTGCTCGAGGTCACGCGCGACGGCGAGGCGATCGAAGCCACCGTCCCGGTCTTGGTCGACGCGCTCGCCGCGCCACCCAAGCGCGATGCGGGCGGCGCCGTCCCGGCGCAATTGTTGGCCGGGTGGGTCGCGATTGGCATCGGCTCGGCCAGCGTGGGCACCGGGATCGTGACCGGAATCCTCGCGTTCGATCGGCGCGCCAAGAGCGACGACGAGTGCCCCGCCGAGCGCTGCACCCAGCGCGGCGTGGACCTCAACGAGCAGGCGAAGACCTACGCGTGGATCTCGAACGTCACCTTCGGCGTCGGTCTCGCGGCTGCGGGCATCGGCGTCGCGCTCGTCCTCACCGCGCCGAAGCGCGCCTCCGCGATCCACGTCGTCCCGACCGTCGGGCCCGGGGTCGCGGGTCTGTCGGCGAGCGGGACGTTCTGAATCAAAGCTCCAGGACCGTCTCCACCGCTCCCACGCGCAGACCGTGTGCGCGGAGGCGCAGCGTTCCCTTCCCGCGCGCGAGGATCGTCGTCTTCACCGATCCCTGATTCCCCTCGCTGCGTTGGTGGAAGATCGACGTCGCGTGGAGCCCGCGCCCCCAGCCCTCGAGGTGACCAATCTCGACCCGCGGTGGCGAGAGGAGCTCGGGGCCGCGCGCCTCGATCTCGAGGAAGATCCGCGCATCGAGCGCGAGCTTCTTCGCCGACGAGAGCACGTAGGTCGGGAGATACCCGTCGTTCTCGACGAGCACGTCGATCGCGCGCGCGTCGCCGTGCGCCTCGTCCCGCGCCTTGCGCACGCGCAGCGCCGGAGCCATGGCGATCACGCGCAGGAACGCCTTGCTCTGCCGCTCGCACACCTCCGCGATGCGCTCGTAGGGCGGGTTGGAGAGGCCGACGCGGATGTCGACCCCTCCGACCTCGACCTCCCCGAGCTGCGGGTGATTCACCTTGCGCCAAGGGCGGAAGACGCGGCCGTGGTTGTTCACGCGGTCCCACTCGGCGAAGCGCAGCATGTCGTCCCGCCCGAGCTGCGAGTAGTAGTCGACGAAGCGCTTCTTCTTCGAGATGCCGAGCTGCGCGAAGAGATCCCAGAGCTCGCACACGTAACCGATCGCTCCGCGATGGTGATACGCGAAGTCCGCGAGGTCGCCGTGGAGCGGCTTGTCGGCCTCGTAGAGGAACTCGTGGAATCCCGACACGGTCGGGTAGCCGCCGTGCTGCTCGCCCCACTCCGCCACTTGCTTGAAGACCGCGAGGTCGGACGGATCCATCTTCTCGTCGGGCGCGTTCCCGAGCGGCCGGATGTACACGCCGCCGAACGTGTGGAGGTTCAGCCACGCGAAGAGGTGATTCCGCGCCGTCGTCCACTCGACCACCGCGCGCGACTCGGGCTCGCTCGCCGCGAACGCTCCCGCGCCGACCTGCAGATGCTCCGGCATCCACGACCAGGGGAAGTTGCGGTTCAGATCGACGTCGTTGTCGGACAGATAGTGCGGGCTCGGGATCGTGTGCCCGTCCCAGTGCTCGATCGTGCCCTCCGGCCAGATCTTGAAGAAGGGCCCGGTGTCCTCGATCGTGCGAGGGAGCATCAACCCGGGGACGCCGGGCGCCTCGACGAAGTCTCCCTGGGCGGAGGGGCGCCGCATCAGGAGCGCGGCGCCGTCGCCGTCGACGTCGCCGTGCTTCCAGTAGGGCACCGGCGCGTGCGCGCGGCGATCACGGGGGTTCGACCGCACGTAGCGCCCGTCGCGCAGGACGGCCTCGGCGCCATCCGGGCACATGCGCGGGAGCACGTAGACCAGCGACTCGCGGATCCGATCGCACGCGGGCTTCGGGAGGTCGCGCACCGTCTCGCTGCCGGTGTGGAGCGCGATGACGTCCTCGGCGATCGCGAGCGCCACACTCGAGCCGCAGAGCTCGCTCGCGTGCATGTTGCCGTCGACCCAGACGGACGGTCGGATGCGATCGGGATCGCGCCCGATGACGAGCAGGAGGAGGTCGCGACCTTCGGCGCTCGCCCCGATGCTCTCGAGCCGTACCACGTCGGGATGAGCGGCGGCCCACCCCTGCATCACCTTCACGAGCTCCGCGTAATCGAGGTACCGCGCGCGAAAATCCATGGCCCCGAGATGTATCACTTCGCTGTGGTGTTTCGACCACGGGTCTCCTCCGACTTCATGGTCAATCCGTCACGGCGGCGCGACGGCGGCGCGATTTCGCAGGGTTCCGGGCGTTCTCGCGCTGGCACCCGACGTGCAAAGGGGAGAGGCATGAACTCGAAACCTCTTTCCCTCGCTTGCTTCCTCGCCCTCGCCGTCTCGGCCTGCACGGTCCAGACGACCCAGAACGATCCTCCCGCCAAGGAGCTCCCGAAGCCCTCGACCGACTTCGCGACGAACAAAATCTACCCCTCCACGTCCGCGCAGGACGACGGCAAGACGATGACCGTCTTCGCCGCGCTCCTGGCCGACGGGAAGTTCCTCACCCTCGGCTCGACGGACAAGCTCTCGGCGAAGATCGCGGGCGGGCCGGACCTCGCGCTCGTGTCGCAGGGCGAGACCTACGATCCGCACTACGTGGTGACGGTGCCGAGCACGCCGGACGCGCTCGACGTCGTGATCACGCTCGACCGCGCCGGCACTGCCGACGACGCGAAGGTCGCGTTGAAGGTGCCCGCCGCCTTCGATCTGGACGGCACGCTCCCGAGCGACCTGAAGCAGGGCGTCGCCTTCGAGGTCGGGGTGAACCCGCCGGCGAAGAAGGACGACAGCCTGTGGTGGGCCGTCCTCGAAGGGGACTGCATCTCGACGAGCTCGACCGCGATCGCCGCGATCACGCCGGCCGGGAAGCTGAGCCTCACCTACGGTGCCAACACGATCAAGGCGAACGGCGCCGCGTCGTGCAAGGTCAACGTGAAGGTGGAGCACATCCTGAGCGGCAAGGCCGACGCCACGTTCTCGCAGCCGTACCCGATCGACGCGATCGGCGTCCGCCACCGCACGTTCGTGGCGACGATCGCGAAATGAAGGAGCCGCGGCGGCAGGGTTCGAACGCTCGTTCGTCCCTGACGCCGCGTGCCGAGCTCCCCTTCCCTCGTTGCTCTCGGAAAGAACCCCCGCGTCGAGGCCGCCTTCGCGGCGGCCCACGAGCGTCACCCGGAGGCGGTCCTCGCGCGGGTGATCGCCGAGCGCCGCGGCGCGTGGGAGCTCGCCACCGGCGAGCGCATCCTCCGCGGCGAGCCTTCGGGGCGGCTGCGCCACGAAGCCGCACCGGGCGATCTCCCGGCGGTCGGTGACTGGGTCGCGTGCGTCCCCGCGCGCGATCCGGGCGACGAGCACGCGACCATCCACGTCGTGCTCCCGCGCACGAGCGTGCTCCGGCGCGGCCTCGCGGGCGGCACCACGGAGGCGCAGATCGTCGCGACGAACGTGGAGCTCGTGCTCGTCGTCTCGGCGCTGGATCGCGACTTCAACCCGCGCCGGTTCGAGCGGTACCTGGTCCAGATCACCGCGAGCGGGGCGAGCCCCGTCATCGTCCTCACGAAGGCCGATGCATGCGCCGACGCCGATCGCCTCGTCTCCGATGCCCGGGCGGTCGCCGGAGCGACGGAGATCCTCGTCACGTCGAGCGTGACCGGAGCGGGTCTCGCCGAGCTGCGCGCGCGGATCGGGGAAGGCACGGCGGCGCTCGTGGGTTCGTCGGGCGTGGGAAAGTCTTCGCTGACCAACGCGCTCCTCGGCGCGAGCACGCACCTGGCCGTGGGCGCCACGTCGGCCGACGGCCGGGGTCGCCACACGACGACCGAGCGCGGGCTCTTCGTGCTGCCGGGCGGCGGAGCGCTGGTCGACACGCCGGGCATGCGAGAGCTCCGCTTGTTCGGCGACGGCGAAGATCTCGCCGGCTCGTTCTCGGACGTCGAGACCCTCGCCGCGGAGTGCCGCTTTCGCGACTGCGGCCACGAGGACGAGCCCGATTGCCGAGTTCGAGAAGGCCTGGACGAAGATCGGTATCATGCCTATCTGAAGCTGAAGCGCGAGCTCGCTTCGTTCGCGCGCCGGCACGACGCCCGCGCTCGGGCCGACGGGCGAAAACGCCACAAGGTCCTCGCGCGCGCCAACCGCGCGAGGGACAGGAGCTGAGGGACGCATGGAGCTCGACCGCATCTTCAAGGAATCTTTCGATCCGACGAACGCCGTGGGCTGGAAGCTCGGGAAGACCATCGCCGAGTGCCACCCGGGCAAGTTCGTCTTGCCGGCGGTGGGCGGCCCGTTCGACATCCAGGAGTTCGCCAGTGAAGGGCAGTGCGAAGCCCGCCTGGCCTCGGACGCCCACGCCCAGATCGCCACGGCGTGGCGGCGCAACCACGGGCTCCACGAAGACGTCGCGAACGGCGTCTGGGACGTTCGTTGGCACGACCAAGCGTTTCGCGTCGTCGTCGCCGAGTGGCGGAACGGCTACGACCGCAACTCGGGGAGCTGGGTGATCGGAGACGACGAAGGCGCCGTGCGCGAGCTCGCCAACGCGGTATCTGCATACTGCAACGATCCTCGAAACGCCGTCCTCTGCTTCCGCGGCGGGTGCTGGGGCGCGAACCGCGAGCTCTGGCGCGACATCCAAGCCGCGAGCTTCGACGGTCTGGTGCTCGCGGGGGACCTCAAGGAGCAGATCCGCGGCGACCTCGAGCGATTCATGGGCGCGCGCGCCGAGTACGAACGCTACGGGCTCCCGCACAAGCGCGGGGTGCTCTTCGTCGGGCCTCCGGGCAACGGCAAGACGCACTGTGTTCGAGCGACGCTCAAGCTCTTGAAGCTCCCGGTCCTCTACGTGATGAGCTTGAAGGCGAAGTACTCGCCCGAGGACGCATCGATCGACGCGGTGTTCGCGCGCGCACGCGAGGTCGCCCCGTGCGTGCTCGTGTTCGAGGACCTCGACGCGATGATCAACGACGAGAACCGCTCCTACTTCCTCAACCAGCTCGACGGGGTCGGGCGTCTGTCGGGCATCCTCACGCTCGCGACGACGAACCACGTCGAGCGGCTGGACGCTGCGATCGTCGAGCGACCGAGCCGCTTCGATCGGAAATACGCGTTCGCGCTCCCCGGCGTCCGGGAGCGCAGGCTGTACGCCGCGCAGTGGAACGCGCGCCTCGACCCCGAGCTCCGGGTCGACGAGCAGGCGCTCGAAGAAGTCGTCGAGGGAACGGCCGACTTCTCCTTCGCCTACATGAAGGAGCTCTTCGTCTCCTCGATGGTGCGCTGGGTCTCCGAGCGGGAGCGCGCGCCGATGCGGGAGGTCCTCGCCAAGGAGCTCGTCACGCTCCGTGAGCAGATGCGCGCCGGCGCGCCGGCCCAGGAACCGACGCTGCCGGGCGACGACGACGAAGACGACGACGAGTGATCAGACCCCGCGCGCGCCGTCGAGCGCAGCGGCGAGCTCGTCGGTCATCGCGCGCAGCACGACCCGGCGTTCGTCCGCGTCGATCGCGCGCGCGGCGGCGAGGAGGGCATCGAAGCGGGCGAGCTGCGCCTCCTTGCCGCGCTTGAACATCGGCCACGGATCGCCGTGGTCGCGCGCACAGACGACGATCGACGTGAGGTTGTCGATTTTGTCGGCGATCGTGATCGCCTGCGCCGCGGGCGCCTTCCCGGGGAACTTCGCGAGGTACGCCGCCTTCCGCTGCTCCCACGGGAGCGACTTGTCCTCCTCCGAGACGGCGCGGACGAGATCGGCCACGCGCGCGCCGAACTTGGCGCTGAGTGCGTCGTGCGTGACGCCGCAGTCCTCGAGCACGTCGTGGAGCGCGCCGGCGGCCTGCACCTCCTCGTCCCAGCCGTGCCGGGCGAGGATCGCGACCACACCGGCGACGTGGCTCACGTAGGGCACGACCGTGTTCGGGTACTTTCGCTTCTGGTCCTTGTGCCAGACGGCCGCGGAGTCGAGCGCGCGCTTGAGGAGGATCATCGCCCTCAGAATACCCCGGGGAGGACGATCTTTCGCTCCGGCGGGTAGTCGGGGAAGCGATCTTTGTACCATGCATGGTTCGCGACGGCGCGCGGCACCAGGTTCGCGGCGGTGTAGAAGGCGAACGCGACGCCGCCGAGCGACCAGCTCGCGAGCGCCCAGCCCGACCACTCGACGAGCTCGCCGAAGTAGTTCGGGCACGTGATGAAGCGGTAGAGACCGCCGTGCGGGATCGCGTAGCGCCCCTTCCCGCTCGCGGCCTTCGCGCCCTCGGCGCGGAGCGCGAACAGGCGCCGGTCGGCGTCGTAGTTGATCGCGAAGCCAGTGAAGAAGACGACGACGCCGAGCACGAAGCGCGGATCCGAGAGCCACGCATCCCCGTAGTCGCCGAGGTACGCGACCCACGTCGCGTTGACGGACACGTTCAGCAGGTTGAAGCAGAACGCCATCAGCGCGATCGCGAGCGGCATGCGCTTGCCCTCGCTCTTCAGCCGGAGCGGGTAGATGAACGTACGGTGCACGTAGTGGAACAGCCACATCCCGGCGAGCGCGAGGCGCGCGGGCTCGTGCGCGTGGCCGCCGGTGAGGAACACGGCGGCGTACCCGATCGACGAAGGGCTCTCCATGAGAAGCCAGCCGAGACGATCGGGGATGGTGGGTCCCCAGCCGGAGCGCGCGTGGCGCCCGTACGGCGCCACGATGAAGCGGAGCGAAACCCACGTCAGCACCCCGAGCCCGATCATGACCCACGCGAGGACGTGCTGCGTCGCGGCGGAGACGATCACGGGGTGCGCTCGCCTTCGTCGAGGAACGCGACGACGCGCGCGAGCTCGGCGGCGGTAGCGACCTCGCCGAGCCACTGCTGGAGTGCGACGCGGTCCGAGAACCTCCGCCGGAGCTCGTTGTGCGCCGCGGTGACGACGCGCCCGACTTGGAGCACGGCCGTCGCGTGGGCGGGATCGACCAAGATGGCGCTCCGCTCGATGAACGGGTTCATGTCGGCCATGAGCCGCGCGAGCTCGTCCGCGACGGCCGGCGGAAAGACGGCGACGCCACGGTAGTCCGCGAGGACGAGCGCGCGCGGCTTGGCGTGCGGGATCAGGCGCCGAAACTCGTCGGTGTAGCTCTTGGCGTCGGCGCCATCGCGCAGCACGCCGGGTCGCCCCTCGACCAGTCGCCCGACGGCATTCGCGACGGAGAAGCTCACGGTCGAGGATCTACCACATCGAGCGGATGACGCGGCAGCGCCTCGGGCGTGAGGGTGGTCGACTCGAGGAGGCGCGCGAGCGCCGCGTCGGCCACGGCGACGAGCGCGTCCTTCTCCGCTGGAACCGCGTCGACCGCGATCGGGATCGCGCGCGCCACCATCGACGGCGTGCCGTAGACGAGTCCCTCGAAGAGCGCGTGGCCGAAGGGCACCGCGGCCGCGCTCCCGTCGGGCGCGCGGAGGAGCACGATGCCGCCTTCGTCGACCAGCGCGACCGCGTCCTGCTCGCGCGTCCGCGCGTTCGGGAGCGTGCGCGCGCCGGGCGTGGCCCACGCGCGGATCATCGCGTACTGGCGCGCGTGGAGGGCCTGCTTCGCGCGCGGGAAGGTCGCCCAGACGAGCGCGTTGAGGAAATCGTGCCAGCAGCGCGCGCGCGTCGGCACCACGCCGCGGACGATGTTTGCATCATACATCGAGTCGGGATCGACCAGCGGTCGCTCGCGCCGCCGCCGCTTGACCGGCTCGCTCGTGACGAAGCGCACCGGGGCCGGCGCGCCGCGGAACGCGCGCACGTAGTCCTCGGGCGCGGGCCAATCGACGTCGCCCGCGAAGACGGCCGCCGCCGCCGCGATCGGCCAATGGTGCGGGCTGCGCTCGTGGAAGCGACCGTCGAAGCGCTCGCCGCGGCTCCGCACCGAGCGGAGGGTCACGGAGCGAGCGCGGTCCGTCATTGGATGACGTAGGTGTAGAGCACGTCCCGATCGCCCTTCGAGAAGCCGCGCACGCGCGTCTCGTTCACGGGCCGCCCGGACACGATCGCGAGCCCGCGCCGGAAGTAACCGATGATCGCGTACTCGAAGTAGACGTGCGGGATGGAGATCCCGGTCAGGCGGAGGCTCACCTTCTTCGGGTCGCGCGGGTCCATCTCCGACTCGGCGGCGCCGGCGGTGAAGTAGTTCTTGTAGATCGCCGGTGCGGAGCGCGCGAAGGCGGGGACGTCGCGGTCCTTCACGAGCGTGTGGTACGGCCCGCCCTCCGCGAGCGCCCACTCCGCGGAGAGCTCCCCCACCTTCAGGTACGACCGGTCGTCACCGCCGTAGAGCTCGGCGACGATCCGATCGTTGAGGCGCAGAAACGGCTCGATCGGCACGCGCGTCGTCGCGAGGATCGGCTCGCGGAACACGGCGTCGACCACGGACTGGCGCTGGACGATCTTCTCGAACGTCCCCGCTCCGTGCTCCTTGTCGATGAAGCCGCGGCGCGCGAGGAACGCGGTGCCCTTGACCTCCATTCGTGCCTCCGGCACCGAGGTTACCTCAGACCGGGGGAACGAGGTGCTTGCGTCGCGGCCGGCGCTCTTCCTTCAGAGCGTAGCGCGCGAAGCGCGAGACGAGCTCCCCCCGAAGCCGATCGCCGGGGACCACGCCGTCGATGACGAGCTCGCTCGCGAGCTTGAGGATGTCGATGTCGGCCTTGTACTCCTCACGCAATTTCGCCACGTAGGCGTCGCGCTCGGGGCCGGCCGGCACCTCTTGGATTTTGTTGAAGTAGACCGCGTTCACGGCCGCCTGCGGGCCCATGACGGCGATGCTGGCGGTGGGGAGCGCGAGGACCGCGTCCGGCTCGAACGCAGGGCCGCACATCGCGTAGAGGCCGGCGCCGTACGCCTTGCGGATGACGACGCAGATCTTCGGGACGGTGGCCTCGCTCACGGCGGCGATCATCTTCGCGCCCGCGCGGATGATGCCCTGCTTCTCGACCTTGGTGCCGATCATGAAGCCCGGCACGTCGGACAGGTAGAGCAGCGGAACGTTGAACGCGTCGCAGAGCCAGATGAAGCGTGCGGCCTTGTCGGCCGAGTCGACGAAGAGCACGCCACCCAGCCACTTGGGCTGGTTCGCGACGATGCCGACGACACGCCCGTCGATCCGCGCGAAGCCGGTGAGGAGCTCGCGCGCGAAGAGCTGCTTGATCTCGCACCAGGAGCCCTCGTCCACGAGCTCCTTGATCACGGCCATCATGTCGAAGGACTTGTTCTCGTCGGGCGGGATGATCTCGTCGAGGCGCTTGCCGCTCGCGGCGGGGGCCTTCGCCGCGACCACGGGCGGCTGCTGGCTCTCGTTCGACGGGAGGTACCCGAGGTAGCGCCGGCACCACGCGATCGCGTCGTCTTCCGTCTTCACGAGCACGTCGCCGCAGCCCGAGACGGAGCAGTGCATCTTCGCGCCGCCCATCTCCTCGAGCGTGACCTTCTCGCCGATGACCATCTCGGCCATGCGCGGCGAGCCCAGGTACATGCTGGCGTTGCCGTCGACCATCACCACCACGTCGCAGAACGCGGGGATGTAGGCGCCACCGGCGGCGCTCGGCCCGAAGAGCAGGCACACCTGCGGCACCTGCCCCGAGAGCTGGACTTGGTTGTAGAAGATGCGCCCCGCGCCGCGACGGCCCGGGAACATCTCGATCTGATCCGTGATGCGCGCGCCGGCCGAGTCGACCAGGTAGAGCATCGGCACGCGGAGGTCCTGCGCCGTCTCCTGGATGCGCAGGATCTTCTCGACCGTGCGGCGGCCCCACGAGCCGGCTTTGACCGTCGAGTCGTTGGCCATGATCGCGACGACGCGACCGTCGATCATCGCGGTGCCGGTCACGACGCCGTCGGCGGGGAGCTCGGGGTCGAGGTTGTTCGCGAGCTCCGCGTCTTCGCGGAACGAGCCCGGGTCGACGAGCTTCGCGATGCGGTCGCGCGCGAAGAGCTTCCCGGTCTCCGCGTTCTTCTGGTGGTACTTCGGCGCGCCGCCCTTTTCGACGCGGGACAGAATGTCTTCGATCTTCTTGTCGGTCGACATGGCGCGGGCACACCTATCACGAAAGCGAGGGCATCGCGCTCGTTCTCGCGGCGAGCGGCGCGCTCCGACTCGGGTGCGAAGCCGGGTGCGGAGCCGTCACGAGAATGCGGCGCTCGCGCTCGCGCTCGGAGATGAGCGCGGACTCCTGAGGGCGCGCCTCAGCGCTCGCTTGCGCAGGTGCGCGCATGTCCGACGAATCTTGCGCAAGCGCGCGTTCTGACTTGCGTTCCAGGTGGATGGAGTCGCTATCCTCAGAAAACGATGAGCTCGGTTCCCGGTCGAAAGGACGGCGACGGACCCCCGCCGCCGGGCTCACCGTCGGATCCCCGCGCCACCCAGCCGCTGAAGCGACCGCCGCTCCCGCAGGGCAACCTCCCCATCTCGCCCGCGCCGACGGTCGTGGTCTCGCGGTCGATCGAGGTGGGCGCGACCGTGCCCGCGCCGCCGCCCGCCAACGCGCGCCCGCCGTCCGTCGTCCCGCCGCCGCCGCGGCCGCCGTCGCAGTTCCCGGCGCCCGCGCCGCAGCGCGCGCCGACCGGTGGGCTCCGGCCGAAGGCACCGGGCTTGGATGCGAACAGCCCCGAGGCGACGGAGAGCCTCTGGGACAGCGTCGAAGCCCTCTTGGACGACGTCGACGCCGGCTTCGACGCGGTGCTCGGCGAGGGCGGTCCACGCACCCAGCGTGACGGCGGCGCGACCGCGCCGACCGCGAACGCGGCGCCCCCCGTGAAGCGCAGCGACTCGGGGGGTCTGTCGAGCGCGCGCGAGCTCTTCATGCAGCTCGCGGCCGCGCACGTGCGGCACGTGCGCGACTTCATGATCGACGTGAAGGCAGGCGCTGCGACGACCGAGTGGCTCCAGCTCTGCGTGCCCGCCGTCGACGGCGTGAAGCGGATGGCGACGCAGCTGGAGCTCGGCGAGCTCGCGACGTCGCTCGATGCCTACCTCGAAGCGCTCAAGTCGGCGGCCGCGGAGAGCGGATTCTCCGTCGACGGTCCCGCGCGCGAGCGCCTTCTCGCCACCTACGCGCCGCTCATCGCGGCGGTGCCGCAGGCCTTCGGGCTGGACGCGGTGAAGAGCCGGCGCGAGGGCATCATCGTCCAGTCGCTCCTCCTGCAGATCGAAGGCGTGCGGAAGGTCTCGATCGACAAGCTCTACGCGGCGGGGCTGACCACGCTCGATGCGTTCTACCTCGCGAAGCCCGAAGAGATCGCGCAGACGACCGGGATCGACCCCGAGGTCGCGCGCCGCATCAGCGAGCGCTTCAAGAAGTACAAGAAGGACGTCCAGAGCGCGGTGCCGGACGAGTCCCGCAGCGCGGAGCACAAGCGGCTCGAAGAGCTCGCGAAGATGCTCGCGGATCAACAAGGGCAGTTCGAACGCGCGGAGCGTGACGACGACTCGTCGCGCAAGCGCGAGATGCGCAAGGCGCGCGACACGACCTTCCTCGAGGTGAAGGTCCTGATGGCGCGCGTGGGCGAGGTCGAGCGCCTCGGAAAGATCGACAAGCTTCCGTTCGGGCAGAAGGTCGCCGAGCTGACGAAGTACCTCGACGAAGCGAAGAACCGCTGAGCCAAGGCGAAGTAGGAGCGGAACGAGATGGCAGACTTCACGCGAGAACAAGTCGAGGCGAAGGTCACCGCGGGCGAAAAGCTCGAGCGGGCCGACCTGCGTGGCCTCGAGCTCCAAGGGGCGAAGCTCGCCGGCGCGAGCCTGCGCCGCGTCGACTTCGAAGGGGCCAACCTCGAGGGCGCGAACCTCTGGAAGGCGAACCTCAAGAACGCGAGCTTGAAGGAGGCGTACCTCGCTGGGACGGACCTGCGCGAGGCGAACCTCGAGAGCGCCGACTTCGAAGGCGCGAACCTCACGAAGGCGAACCTGGCGGGGGCGAACCTCGGGCGCGCCAACCTCGAGGGGGCGGATCTCACCGGCGCGAACCTGCGCGGCGCGAAGCTGCCGAAGGCCGTCCTCGACTCGGCCAACCTGGGGGGCGCGGACCTTTCCGGCGCGGATCTCTCGCGCTGCGATCTCGTCGAGGCGTACCTCGGCGGCGCGAAGGCGACGAAAGCGGACTTCTCCGCCGCGAACCTCGAGGACGCGAACCTCGAAGAGGCGGACCTGACGGAGGCGATGTTCGAGGACGCGACGCTGACGAACATCGGCGGGGTCGCGGCGAATTTCACGCGCGCGAAGCTCGGCAAGGCCGACCTGAGCGGCGCGACGCTTCTCCGCGCGAACCTCTCGAACGCCGACCTGCGCAAGGCCAACCTCGAGGGCGCGAAGGTGGGGTCGGCGACGCTGACGGGGGCGCGCGTCGCGGGGCTCGCGGCGAAGAAGGTCGACTTCGCGGGCGTCGTGGTGGAGTGGGTCGACCTCGCGGAATCCGACACGGCGACGAAGCGGGTGATGGGCGAAGCGGCGATTGCCGCGCTCACCGGCGTGGAGCCGGCGGGTGGACAGCGCCCGCGCGCGACGCGCTACTTCGGCGCGGGCGACGTGCTGCGCTTCGCGGCGCTCGAGTTCGACTCGGGGGCGAGCGTGGAGATCGAGAGCCGCTTCGAGCAGTGCTCGATCACGCTCGGCGAGGGCACGGAGCTCATCGTCGGGTCCGAGGGCGTTCTGGCGGGGTGCAACATCAAGGGAGCGGGGAACATCACGATCCACGGGCAGTTCTTCGAAGGAGACTCCCCGGGGATCCAAGGACCGAAGCGGCTCATCGTCACGAGCGGCGGAGTGTTGGTCGGGTCGGTCATGCAGGCCGAGGATCCGACGCAGTTTGCGTTCGAGCCAGGTAGCCGGCTTCGGATGAAGATCACGCGGAAGAACGGAAAGAACGGGAGGCAGTGATGAGCGACGGTACGAAGAAGACCCTCGTCGAAGAAGGCACGGAGTTCAAAGGTTCGCTCACCTCCAAGTGCCCGGTCGAAGTGCGCGGCCGCGTCGATGGCGACCTCGCGGCGCCGTCGCTCGACGTGAGCCCGACCGGCTCGGTGAGTGGCAAGGTGAAGGTCGAACGCCTCGTCTCGGGCGGCGAGATCGCCGGCGAGTTCGACGCGGAGGCGGTGCAGCTCTCGGGCACCGTGAAGGACAACACGGTCATCCGCGCGAAGACGCTGGAGGTCCGCCTCGCCCCGGCGACGGAGGGCAACCGTCTCCAGGTGATCTTCGGAGAGGTCGCGCTCGACGTCGGCGACGCGCCGACGAAAGAAGCGAGCGGAGGCAAGAAGAAGGGCGGCAAGGACAAGCAGCCCGAGGACGACAACGGCAAGAGCGTGCCGCCGCCGGGCGGCAACGGCTGACGCGACCAAGGGGACGGTGTCAACCTTGTCAACCTTTGGCGGGGGGGACGGTGTCAACCTTGTCAACCTTTGATGGCACCGCAGAGCTGCACGCGGTGGTTTGCTCGAGGACCCGCCGCGCATCTGTCAGGCGCTCGTCGATGCGGCGCACTCCGTCGAGCTCGACGCGCAGACTCTCCTCGAGCTCTTCATCGCACTGGGTGATGCCGAGGACGATGACGTCGCCAACGCCGCGACGATCTGCATCGGTCATCTCGCGCGGGTGCGCCGCACGATCGACGTCGTGCGTGCCCGCGCGGCGCTGGAGGAGCGCGCGCGCGCGAGTCGCACGAGACTCACCGCGCGCCATGCGCTCTCGGACGTCGAGATGTTCGCGAAGTAGGCTCGGCGCACGGAGGGATCGAGCGCTGCTATCGTCGTGCTCGTGGGCGAGGTCTTCGCGCGCGAGAGATGTCGGGCGATTCAAGAGCCCACCGTCCGCCAGATCCGTCATGGTCTCCGACTGCCCCGAAGCCACGGCCGGTCGTCGTTCGCGAACCTCACCCGAACGGATGGGACCTACCTTCAAGTGGGCGGCGGCGGCGTGACCCGCTGCGGCGCGGACGCGCCCGTTCCCGAGCGACGTCGGTTGGCGGGCATACGAAGTCGGCGGCACGGAAATCGAGCGCGGGCTGACTGTGCGTTAGGCGTCTCGATCTTACGGCGGAAGACCCGCCAGGTCCCGCAGCACCCCCGCCAAGTCGCCGGAGACGCGCGCCGCGCTGAACCGCACGACGCGAACGCCGTGCACCTGCACGAGCACCGCGTCCCGCGCCGCGTCTTCTGCCACGCGCTCCGCGTGATACCCGCCATCGATCTCGACGACCAGCCGGAGTGACGCTGCGTAGAAATCGACGATGAACGGAGCCAGCACGTGCTGCCGCCGGAACTTGATGCCGCGAAACCGCCGGTCGCGAAGCGCGTTCCACATGAGCGCCTCCGAAGCCGTAGGAGTCTTCCGATTCTGCCGAGCGAACTCCGTGAGCGTGAACAGCGAAGGGGCGAGGGGCGAGGTCATGCCCCTCCCAGCGGAAGATTCATGACAAGCGCCAACACGCGAGCCGAAGGCACCGAGCAGCTTGGCAGGAATCTTCCGCCCCGGGGCTGACCTCGCCCCTCGCCCCTTCGCGGTTGCGCGGGGAGTTTGGTCGGGATCGAGAGCCGCCGCGAGGCCATGAGGTCGAGCACAAAACGAGTCCCCAACGCCGGCATCGAGCCGCGTCTTCACCGCCGCCCAGCGTCCCACCGAGAGCACACCTCGACGGCATCGCCGCCACTCCTCTGGTTCGCGAAGCGCCGCGGTGAGGGGCATCACGCGCACTCGGTGCACCGAGCAGCTTGGCAGGCTTCTTCCGCACCGGGGGCGAGTCAGCCGGGAGCAAAGGTTGACAAGGTTGACACCGTCCCCTCCGCCAAAGGTTGACAAGGTTGACACCGTCCCCTGGATCGCGCCGGTGAGGGCCCTTTCACGCCTCCCGCACCACCACCCGAGGCGCTCTCTCCCCCTCGAGCCACACGACGGACACATTCACGGCCGGCACGACCTCCGTGTCCATGCCTTCGTCTTCGTAGCCCCCCATCTCGTGCATCTCCGCCTCATCGAGCTGGAAGAACCGCCGATCGCCCGCCCGCATCGGGAACACGACCCGAGTGACCCCCTTCGCGCTCGGCGTCACCGTCACGCCGGCGTGACCCCCCGACAGCACCGCGACGCCGAAGCCCTTCCCTCGCCGCGACTCGCACTCGAGCTGCATGAACCCGTCGAGCACCGCGGCGAGGCACCGCGACGCGTTCGGCAACGCGACCGGGGTGCCGTGCGCCTCCCACTCGTCGCGCGTCGGCGGCTTCGCGCCCGGCGCAGGCGTGACCGGCACGCTCACGCGCCCGAGCTCGCGATCGTCCGCCGTGCTCGCCGCGCTCGCGCTCGGCGCGGGGGTCTCGTCGACCACCGCCGCCAACGTCGTCGGCTGCGCCGTCGGGCTCGTCACTGCGACCGCGCCGCTCGCGCGATGGTGGGCTCCGAGCGCGACTCCACCCAACACGAGAACAGCGATCCCCACGAGCCCCAACTTCAGCGACTTCTTCATAGCGTCCTCAGGTAGGCAGCGAGACTCTTCTTCTCTTGCGCGCTCAGCTGACTCGTCTTTCCCATCCGGTCTTCGTCTTCGTCGACGAGCTGCTCGAGCGTCGTCGCCGAGCCGTCGTGGAAGTACGGCGCGGTGTGCGAGACGAACCGAAGGTTCGGCGTCTTGAAGCCCTCGCCGTACTCGCTGTCGAAGCCATCGCGCGTCGGCCAGGGGAAGATGCGGTGCGCGACACCGTCACCGCCATCGCCGTGGCACATCGCGCAGCCGACGTCGCGCCGCTCGAAGAGCGTCTTGCCGAGCTTCTCCTCTTCCGTCAGACCGCGCCCGAGCCCCGGCGGAACGAACAGCCCCTGCCGTAGGTAGGCCGCGATCTGCTTCGCGACCACCGGCACGCGATCCTCCGAGAACGGCGGAGACCGCCAGCGGTGGAGCTCGGTGCCCTCTTCGATCCGCGCTTCGAGCGTCTTCGACTCCGCGCGCCAGCCGTAGGGTCCCGCGGCGTCGACGCGCCCGGCGAGCATCGGCGTCTGGCGCGCACGGCCTTGGGCTTCGGCCACGTGCACGCCCGAGACGAAGACCTTCGGCGCCACGTCGAACGGGAGCGTGATGCCGGCATCCTTCGTGTCGAGCTCGTGCCAGACGTGACCGTCGTCACGCCCTTCGGGGTGACACCCGGCGCAGGCCAGACCGCCGCTCACGATCGTGTCCTTCGCATCGTGGAACGCGCGCCGCCCCGCCGCCGCATCGGCGGGGAGCGGGTCGTCGGCGTACGTGCGGAGCTCGTTCTTCCCCGACCCGAGCGGGAGCGGCACGCGCACCCACGTGAACGACGCCGCGCACTGCACGACGATCGCATCCTTCGCGCGCGCCATGCCCGCGGGCGCGCTGCACCCGTCCCCGAGCTCCACCTTCTTGCGCACGACGAGCGAAGGATCGAGCGCCTCGGCGTCCAGCTCGACGAGCCGCGCATCGCCTTCGCCGAGGACGTACAGCGCCTCGGTCGCGGGCTCGTGATCGATCGCCCGCGGTTGCGTGAACGGCGCGAGCTCCCCGAGCGCGACCGTCCCGCGCGTGCCGAGCAGGCGATCGTCGGGGACGTCACCGGCGGGGCCCGCGAGCGAGAACGTCGCCCCGCCGCGCGCGCGCGGGACGAGCGGCGTGTCCCGATCGAGCGAGAGCACGTCCACCGTCGCGACGCCGAACCACGCATCGCGCCCGAACGCCCCGAGCGCGTGGCGCGGCGCGAAGAGGCGCGTGCCGTCCGCCGTGATCGCGAGCGCGAAGCCGAGCGACGCCTCGGTGTCGCCCTTCGAGCGGAGCGGCGCCGCCGGGAGGTCGATCGACTTCTTCGTCGGCGCGTCCGTCGCGATGCCGTCGATCCGGTCGAGCTGCGCCGAGACCAGGTGGCTCACCCAGGCGACGCCGCTCGGTGCGATCGCCACGCCGCGCGGCTCGCGCGCGACGTCGAGCGACCAGCGTTGCTTCATCGCACCGACGTCGACGCCGGTCACGCGATGCGACCACGGCGACGTCACCACGAGCGTGCTCGCGTCGGTCGTCACCGCCATCCCCCACGCGTCGTACGCGAGCACCATCCGCCGCTTCTCCTGGAGCGGACCGTCGGCGTCGCGCGCGAGCTCGAGGACGAGCCCGCCCTCCTTCGCGTCGCGGATCGTGACGTAGAGGCTCGCGCCGACCCGAAGCAGCTGCGCGGGCCGGCCCGGGAGCGCGACGACCTCGCCGCGCTCGGGCACGTAGAGCGCGCGGTGCGGCTCGTCCGCGAGGACGACGGCGCCGCCGAACCACGCGACCGAGGAGCCGGTGCGGGTAGCGACCGGCTCCGCCGGAGGCAGCTTCGCCCGCATCGGCGAGACGTCGAGCGCGACGCTACCGGCCGAGGCGCTCGCGCCAGCCGGCAGAGGCGCGTGCTCTCCCGCGCGCTCGCACGAGAGGGCGAGGAGCGGGGCGGTGGTGAACACGAGGGCGAGCGCCCGGAGGTGATGCCTGCTCACCTCCTCCAGAACGCTCGACCCGAACCGCCCGATTCCCCGCTTCCGGCTGCGTCAGGAGCCGCTCTTCGAGGGCTTCTTCTTCTTGCGCTTCGGATCACCGGGCTTGGCGCCGGTCCCGGGCTTTCCGCCCGCTCCGGACTTCCCGTCGCCCTTGCGCTCGCCGTCCTTCTTCGGTGCCTCGTCCCCCGCGCCCGAGCCGCGGAGCGCGAAGAACACCAGCGCGCCCGCGACGATGAGCCCGCCGACGACCCACGGCACGGTGCTCTCGCCCGTCCCTGGGTCCTTCGGCGGCTCGGGAGCGTCGGCGCTGTCGTGCGACTTCCCCTCGCCGACGATGGTTGCGGTCTTCACGTAATCGAGCTTCGGCCACTTCGCGCGCAGGTACGCGTTGCCCTGCGTCTGAATCTCGCCCTGGAGCTCGGTGAGCTGCTCGCCGTACTCGCCGAAGAACGAGTCCGCGATCTCCATGCCGCTCGCCACCTTGCAGATCGGCGCGAAGCCCTGGGCGTCGAGCCCGCCGTTGTCGCCGTAGTTGATGAAGAGCTGGGTGGACCGCGTGTCGGGCGAGCCCGCCATCGCGTAGGTGAGCGTGCCGCGCTTGTTCGACTCCTTGACCGGATCGGGCGCGAGGTTCGCGTTGCGCCACGCCGCCGCCACCCTCGGGTCGCCGTGGATGCCCCACTGCGCGACGAACCCCTTCGCGATGCGGAAGAGCGCGATGTCGTCGAAGAAGCCGATCTTCACGAGGTTGTAGAAGCGATCGACGCCGTTCGGCGCCCAGGAGCGGGTGCAGTCGAAGACGACCTCGCCCTTGGTCGTGTCGAACTTGGCCTTGAAGTTCTCGGGCGCCTTCTCGTTCGCCAGCGACGGGTTCGTCATCGCCGGGTGAGTCGACTGCGGGAACGCCAGCGCGGTGGCGGGCACGAGCGCGAGGAGGGCCGCGCCGAAGAGAGGAAGTGCGAAACGCATGCCCCTCGATCGCACGGTTTCTGCCCGGAGGTCCATCACATCGAGCACGAAACGGCGCTTGGCTCGCGCGGGGAGGCGCGCTTCAGGGGTCGACGGCGCTCGCCACCGCGCGCGGCGTGCAGAGCGAGCCTTCGCAGACCTCGACCGTGAACCCCGATGCGCCGGGCAGGATCAGCGAGCGGACCTGGACCGGATCGGCGGCCGGAAGGGTGGTGACGAGGTCCGCGCGCGGGCCGTAGACGTGGACCGTCCCCGCGGCGGCAATCTTCAGCTCGGTCCGAAACGTCCCCGCGTCGCTCGGGAGCAAGCGGATCGAGTACCGGTGGAGGACCGGGATCGCTCCCGCGAGCACCGGGGCCGGGATCGCGGCCCCCACGAAGAAGTCGCGGACGAGGCCGGGGCGCTCGGGGAGCATGCCCGCGCGGATCAGCGGCGCCTGGAGCGGGTCGCCCTCGACGCGGAGCGCGAACGCATCGGCACCGTGCGCCGGGCCCTGGTGCGCGCCGCTCTCGCTGACGACGCTGCCCTGAACGACTTGGAGCCGCGCGCCGTCCTTGCGGACGACGGCATCGCCGCACGACCACGTGCCGTCGGGCGAAGGCTCCGCGCCGCGCTCGAGCGTGACGGGACCGGTGACGGCTCCGGTCGCCGCGTCGTGGCGGCTGGCGCCGATCCAGATCTCGCGCCCGACGGTGAGCACGCGCGCACCCTTGGGGACCTCCGCCGTCCATTGGATCGAGCCGGACTTCCCGAGCGCGACGACCGAGGCGTCGTGGGCGCCGACGATCACGGTCGTCCCTCCCTCGCCGAAGAGGACCTCGTCGCCGACGACCGGCCAGCGCCCGAGCTCGGTGCCGCCGCCGTCGTACGCGACCGTCATCCCATTTTGGGACACAAAGAGCCCTTGCCGGCGCCCGAACGACCCGCGGAGCATCTTGCCGTGCACCTCGAAGGGTGCGTCGACCGCGCCCGCGGCGGCGCCACCGACGGCGATGGCGATGGCGCGCCGGACCACGACATCGCCCTTCTGCCCGTAGATCACGCCGGGACGGGCGTGATCGAACGCGACCGCGGTCACGTCGTCCCAGAACAGCGCCGCCCGGCCGGTGGCCGCATCGTAGACCACGGCGCGCTTCGGAAACTGGACGGCGAGCCACGCCGCATCCGGGCTGAACGCGAGCTGCGTCGCCGCCGAATCGCTGAGCGGGATGGACTTCTGCGTGGGCGGGTCGCCCTCGCCGCCGAGGCTCGCGATCTCGACCGCGCCCATCTCGCCGTCGAACGCCGGGAGCCGAATCGAGGCCGCGCGCCGCCCGTTCGGCGCGACCGCCGGGCGCACGCCGTCGACGGTGGCCGGGTTCGCGCCATCCTTGGCGACGAGCGCGAAGCTCGTCGCCGCGAGCGGCCCCTCCGGCGTGGCGAAGTACTGACGCACGAGGCACGCCGTTCCATCGTCCGAGAATCGGTGCGCCGGTGCCGTCGTCGGCGACGGCTTCGGCGCGGGCGTGACGCGCCACTCGAGCGGCGTCGTGCGCCCGCCGAGCGCCTGCACGCGCACGTCCTCGATGCAGTCGCGACCGCAGAAGCCGCCGGCGCGAAACAGCACGTGTCCGTACGGGTCGAGCCGCGCGATGCCCACGTCCTCTTCGGAGCGCTCGCGCTTCGGCCCGAGCTCGAACTGCACGAACTGGAAACGATCGCAGTCCATGAACGTCGTCTTGCCGTCGCAGAAGTCGTTCTGGTCCTTCATCCGCTCGGCGAGCGCGACGACGCGATCGTCGGCGTCGAAGGCCACCGTCGCGCGGCGCAGATCGGACGCGAGATCGCCGAGGTCCTCCGCGCGCCCGCCCTTCGCCGGCCACACCCACACGTGCTCGCCGCACACCGCGGCGACGCGCTCGCCGTCGTGCGAGATCGCGCTCGCGATCGGCGGATCCCAGCACCCCTCGAGCCGGGCGATCGGCTGAGCCGCGCCGCCGGGGACCTCGCGCTCGACCACGATCGCAGCCCCGTCGCGCCGGAGCTTGCGGCCGGCCGCGCGCCCGAGCTGGGTGGCCCAGTCGTCGCAGACGGAGCGGGGGAACGCGCCGCGGTACGCGCCGACGCCGACGTCCCACACGTCGCACTGGTCACCGCGGTGCTGGCCCACGAGCGCGCCGCTCGGCTCGAAGGCATCGGGCAGCCCGACGAGCGGCTTCGCCGCGGCGACGACGAGCTGCTGCGGTGCGCCCCCGTCCACCAGGCCAGCGGGGGCGGCGCTCGCGCTCGCCTGCGCCGCGGACGCGCTGGCGGAGCTCGCTGCGGTCGCCTCCGAGCCGCTCCGGTCTGCGCCGCCGCCGTGGCCGCACGCGACGACCAACGCGGTGAGGGTGAGGGCGGACGGTGCGAAGAGCCGCGAGCGGTTCACGTCCCTGAAACGCCGCCCGCGGGCGCGCGCTTCCGCGCCGCCTCGACATGCCGTTCGGCCCGTGGTTTCTTGCGCCCGTGAGCGAACCGATCGTCATCGTGGGGGCGAGCTTGGCGGGCGCGCGCGCGGCGGAGCACCTCCGCCGCCAAGGGTACGAGGGCCGCATCCTGCTCGTCGGGGCCGAGTCCCATCCGCCCTACGACCGCCCGCCGCTCTCCAAGCAGTTCCTCAAGCGGAAGCTGCCCGAGGAGAAGCTCTTCCTTCGGCCCGAGGCGTTCTGGCAGGAGAAGAAGATCGAGATGCTGCTCGGGCGCGCGGCCGAGCGCCTCGTCCCCGCCGAGCACACCCTGGTCCTGCGCGGTGGGGAGAAGGTCCACTACGCGAAGCTCCTCGTCGCCACCGGAGCGCGCGTGCGGCGCCTCGAGTGCCCCGGCGGGAGCGCCACCGGCGTCCACGTGATGCGCACCCTCGGCGACGCGAAGGGCCTCATGGCCGACGTGAAGCCCGGCGCGCGGGTCGTCGTGGTCGGCGCGGGCGTCATCGGCGCCGAGGCTGCCGCCGCCTGCCGGGAAGAAGGCTGCGAGGTCACGATGCTCGACACGGCGGACGTGCCGCTGCTCCGCGCGTTCGGCAAGGAGATCGGGAGCCTCTACGCGGCGATCCACCGCGAGCGGGGCGTCGACGTGCGGCTCGGCGTCGGCGTGAGCCGCCTCGAGAGCGACGCGAGCGGGCGCGTGCGCGCCGTCGTCCTCACCGACGGCACCGAGCTCGCGTGCGATGCGGTCGTCGTCGGGATCGGAGTCATCCCGGAGACGGGTTGGCTCGAGGGCTCCGGGGTCGCGCTCGATCGCGGGGTGCTCGTCGATCTGCACTGCCGCACGAACGTCCCCGACGTGTGGGCCGCCGGAGACGTCGCGCGCTTCTGGTCCGTCGACGCGAACGGACACGTCGCCGTCGAGAGCGTCGACAACGCGCAGATGATGGCGGCGGTGGCCGCGGACGACATGCTCGGCAAGCACGCCACGCACGCGACGGTCCCGTACTTCTGGTCCGATCAGTACGATCTGAAGCTCCAGTCGGTGGGGTTCGTCGGCGACTTCGACCGCGTCGTCTACCGCGGCAGCACCGCCCCGAACGAGAGCGGGAAGCGCGCGTTCGCCGCCTTCCACATGGTGGGGAGCAAGCTGCGCTTCTTCGTCGGCGTGAACCGGCTCAAGGAGATGGCCGCGGCGAAGCGCATCATCGCAGCCGGGATCGACGTCGAGGACGCGAAGCTCGCGGACGAGAGCTTCGTGCTCGGGTCGCTCGTTCCGGCGAGCTGAGTCCACCCACCGTCAGCTGCGCTCGATCGCCGCCACGAGCCTCGCTCTCCGATCGAGCGCGTCGCGCCCGAGCGCCTCGACCCACGCCGCGACCTCGGACGTGGTCGCGACGCCCATCGCCTCGACCGCGAGCGCCATCTCGCGCGCCGTCGGCCAACGCTCCGCGGGCGCCGCCGCGAAGGCGCGCGTGGTGATGGCGTCCCACCGCCCATCGAGCGCGGGCACGTGACGGCTCGGGGGTGGTCCGCCGCCGCGCGCCGCCTCGACGATCGACACGCCCGAGTTGCGCAGCCGACGGCCGGTGAGCATCTCCCACAGCACGAGCCCCGCCGCGAACACGTCGGTCCGGCGGTCGACCGCGCCCCCCGCGATCTGCTCCGGCGCCATGTAGGCGAACTTGCCCTTCACGGTGCCCTGGCGCGTTGCGCCGAGCTTCCCCACCGCCTTCGCCACGCCGAAGTCGATCAAGCGCGGAACACCATCGCGCCCGACGAGCACGTTCGACGTGGAGACGTCGCGATGGACCAACCCGAGCGACGTGCCGCTCTCCGCGCGCGCTTCGTGCGCGGCGTGCAGGCCGTGGAGCATCCCCGCCGCGATCGCAGCCGCGACCGCCGGCGGGATCGGCGCGTTCCCGAGCTTCAGGAGCTCGTAGAGCGAGAGCCCGTCGACGTACTCCATCACCAAGAGCAACTCGCCGTCGTCGCTCACGACGTCGAGCGTCGGCGCGACGTTCGGGTGCCGGATCCGCGAGGCCATCCGCGCCTCGTCGATCATCATGTGCGCGAAGTCGGGCTCGCGGAGCAGGCTCCGGTGGAGCCGCTTGATCGCGACCGTCCGCGAGAAGCCGGCCTCGCCGTGGAGCCGCGCCAGGTGCACGCTCGCCATCCCGCCCGACGCGATCCGATCGTGGAGCGCGTAGCGACCGATCCGCACCGCAGGCTGGAACATCACCAGCGTGTCGCTGTCGACGACCTTCTCGGGCTCGGGCGCCGCCGCCCGCGCCAGCGCATCCACCGCGAGGAGCGCCTCGTCCCGATGGCGCACGACCGAGAGATCGTCCCGCAGCGCCGCGACGACGTTCATCGAACGGTCGATCACGAACGTCGCGCGCCGCGGGATCCCGACGACGGGCCAGAGCACGCCCCACGCGCGCGCGATCGCGCCGCCCTCGTCCGCGATCATCGGGAACGGCGCCGCGACCTCGGCGGCGAAGCGGCACTGCGTCTTGAAGTCGTCGGTGCTGATCCCGACCACCCGCGCCCCGGCGAGCATGAGCTCGACGTGGTCTTTGCCGAAGAGCCGCGCCTCGGCCGTGCACCCGGGCGTGAACGCCTTCGGGAAGAAGTAGACGACGGTGCAGCGCGCCCGCTCCGGACGCGAGAGCACGAAGCGCTCGCCGGTCGTCACGTTGGCCGCGACGGCGTCGATCTCGGGCGCGCGCTCTCCGACCTTGAGCATCCAGGACGATGCTACCGAACTCCGGCGTCCGATGAACTAGACTGAATCCGTGCGTACTCCGCTCGCCTTCGCTTCCCTCGTCACCCTGGTCGGCCTCAGCGCCTGCGGCGGGCACGCCCCCGCCAAGTCCCCTCCCCCTCTCGCCGCGGGCGCTCCGACCGCGTACGATTCCCGCTGCATGGACGACGGCCCGATCCCGGGACTGAGCGCGCGCCCGTTCCGCCACTCCGGCACCAGCCTGGTCCGCGCCACCGGGGGCCCGCGCCACCGCGCGCGCGATCGGTTCCTGCGCCCCGACGATCCGCAGACCATCGTCGCGAAGTTCGCCTACGGCCTCGTCGACAAGGACCTCAAGGACGAAGAGGTCGACGTCTTCGTCCGCCGCGGGTGCGAAGGCGATTGGGAGAAGGTGGGCACCGCCACCACCACGCGCGAAGACACGCGCCACCCCGCGGTCGACGGCGTCGAGGACCACGGCGGGCAAATCTTCTTCACCATCCCCGACGCGGTGAAGCTCGGCCTCGGGATGCACCAGGTCCGCTTCGTCGTCGCCGGCGACCTGACCCAGGCCGACGCCATCGTCGAGGTCGTGAGCCCGGGGACGCCCATCTTCGTGAGCGACGTGGACGGCACGCTCACGAGCTCCGAGAACATCGAGTTCCTCAAGGTGCTCGAGGGCAAGATCCCCGACACGCACCCCGGCGCGGCCGAAGCGTTCCGCATCTTGGTCGCGAAGGGCTACCGCGCGATGTACCTCACCGCGCGGCCCGAGATGCTCGTCCCGCGCACGCGCGCGTTCCTCCGCACGCACGGGTTCCCCGCCGGCATCGTCCACACGTCGCCGGCGACGTTCGGCGCGGGGATGGGCGCGTCGGCCGCCGACTTCAAGAAGGGCGAGCTCGGCGCGCTGGCCGCGCTCGGTCTCAAGCCGTCGTTCGCGTTCGGCAACATGCCGAGCGACTCCGACGCCTACGCCGAGGCCGGCGTCGACGAGCAGCGCCGCATCTTCTACCGCATCGACGGCAGCTATCGCGGGCGCCGGATCGACAGCTACGAGGAGCTCCTCGAGCCGTTCCGCGCGCTTCCCCCACCATGACCGCCACCGCCCCCGAGAAGGCCGAGCGCCCCGCCCGCCCGATGCCGGTGGCGCTCGCGCTCTGGCGATTGTCGCGCCCGAGCTTCTCGTTCTGGCTGCTCGGCGTCCCCATGATCGGCTGGGGCTTCGCGCACTGGGACCGCGCGATCGAGGCGCAGAACCCCTGGGCCATCCCGTGGATGCTCGCGAGCTGGTACCTCCTCAGCGCGGCGACGCTCTGGCTCAACGCGGCGCTCGACGAAGACGAAGGCGGGGCGCTCTTCGCGGCGAAGACGCCGCGCCCGAAGCACGTCGACCGTTGGGGCTACGCGGGGCTCGTGCTCTCGGTGGCGCTGGCGGCCAAGGCGGGGCTCGGCGTCTTCGTCTGTTGCCTGATCTGCGCGGTGATGAGCGTCTTCTACTCGCACCCGAAGACGATGTGGAAAGGCCATCCCATTTTGGGACCGATGGTCAACGTGGTCGGGTACGGCATCCTCTCGATGCTCGCCGGTTGGTGGGTCGCGGGCGTGAAGATGAACCTGCGCACCGGCCTCTCGTTCGCGATGCTCTCCACCTGGATGCTGGGGATCTTCTTCGCCGCCCAAGCCTTCCAGTACGAGGACGACGCGCGCCGCGGCTACCGCACGATGGTCGTGACCCACGGTCCCCAGGGCGCGCTGAAGGCGGGCCGGATCTGCATGACCGCCGCCGCGCTCTCGTTCTTCGCGCTCACGGCGCTCGGGTTCTTCCCGCGCTGGTGCCTGCTCTCCTTCCCGCTCTTCGTCCTGTCCGACGTGCACCTCGCCAAGTGGCAGAAGCAGCCCGGCGGCGGCACGGCGAAATGGGCGAACGGCTACGTGAAGCGGATCCTGGTCGCGGCCATCTTCACGATGACGCTGGCGTACGTCGACTACTGGGTCTCCGAGCGCCGGAACGAGCCCGTCTGCGGGCTGGGGACCGTGCGCGGACGGCCGGTCGACTGACGCTCCGGCGTTGCCAAACTCGGCCGCCTGTCGTACGTCCTCCCGCATGTACGACGTCCTCATCATCGGCGGTGGCCCCGGCGGCTCGGCCGCGGCCGTGGCACTCGCCCAGCGCGGCGTGACGAACGTGCTCCTCCTCGATCGCGACGGGTTCCCGCGCGACAAGACGTGCGGCTCCGGCCTCTCGCCGAACGCGATCGCCATCTGTGACGAGCTCGGCATCGGCGAAGAGATGAAGAAGCTCGCCTACCCGATCATGAGCGTCCGGGTGGTCACGCCGGGCGGGCGCGAGATGGTGCTCGCGTCGGATGCGGCGGCCGTCGTCTGCCTGCGCCGCCACTTCGACAACCTGCTCGTCGAGCGCGCGCAGAAGCTGGGCGTCACGGTCGAGACGCCGTTCCTCGCGCAGGAGCTGATCAAGGAAGGCGATCGGATCGTCGGCGTGCGGAGCCGCGACGGGAAGGAGCGCCGCGCGCGCTACGTGCTCGTCGCCGACGGCGCCCACTCGATCTTCTCGATGGACCCGCGCCCGAAGCGCAGCATCTCGACGCTGATGGGCTGGTGGGAGGACTTCGACTTCGTGCCGGGCCAGCTCGACATGATCTTCGACAAGAACGTCTCGCCGCTCTACGGCTGGATGTTCCCCGAGGCGAAGAACCGCGTGAACATCGGCATCTGCATCGACGGGCAGGATGCGAGCGGTGAGAAGTCGCAGAAGCCGCTGCGCGCCACGTTCGACCGCTTCCTGCAGGACCAGTACGGCGCCAAGCTGAAGAAGGCGCGCCAGGTCGGGCGGCTCAAGGGCCACCCGATCGTGTTCACGACGATGATCGGTCACTGCACGGCGCCCGGTGCGATCCACCTCGGCGAGGCCGCGCGCATCACGCACAACGCCACCGGCGAGGGCATCTACCACGCGATGCGGAGCGGAACGTTCGCGGCCGAGGCGGTGAAGGCGATCCTCGGCGGCGAGCTGTCGGAGGAGAAGGCGCAGCAGCGCTACGTCTGGCAGCAGCGCAAGCACTTCACCACCGGGTTCCTCGGCGGGTGGGCGCTGCGCGGGCTCGTGCAGACGCCGGTGCTCGACGTCGTCGCGCGCGTCTACAACGAGCCGCGCGTGCGCCAGGCCGTGGTGAAGATCCTCGGCAGCGCGCTCGCGGGCGCGAACGTGAAGGACGCGGCGGCATCGACGCCAGGGACCGGACACGTAGCGGCGAGCGTGTGATCTGGAGCACCCCGGACTGAAGTGACTGAAGTCCGGGGGGCTCCTGTTTGATCACGACGATGGTCGCTCGTACCAATTTGGTACGACGGCGCGACCGCCGGCGAAGCGCACTATTTTTCCGTTCAGGCTGGGCGGTTTCCATCGTGGATGGATTCCGTTGTCCACGGACGCGGCAAACCTACACTGGAGACATAAGAGCTTGCGGGGCTGATTTTGGGGCGTAGTTATTGGGCCCATGAAGCTCTCGCGTCTTGCTCTTGGGCCTCTCTTCGTCTTCCTCGCGGCGTGTGGCGGTTCGGATCCGACGCCGTTCACCCAGACGGACGACGCAGGCAACCCGGTGGACGACGCGGGCAACCCGGTGGACGACGCGGGCAAGCCGGTGACGCCGGACGGCGGCCCGACGAAGGACTCGGGGCCGCCGGTGGTGAACGGCACGCCGCTGGTCGAGAACCTCACGATCAGCGAGGTCGCGGTCTTCCAGACCGTGAAGATCGACGTGATGAAGTCCGGGGCGGCGGTGGCGGCGAAGCCCCCCGTCGTCGCCGATCGCGCGGCGCTCGTCCGCGTCTACGTCACGCCGGGTGCCGGCTACGCGCCGCACGCGATCCAGGGCCAGCTCGTGCTCGAGAGCAGCAACGGCAAGAACACCTACCCCGTCGACGTGACGCCGTCGTCGGCGTCGACCGATGCGACCCTCGGCTCGACGATCAACTTCGAGGTGCCCGCGAACATCATCAAGGCGGACACGAAGTTCTCCGTCGCGCTGCGCGAGAAGTCGGGCAACAAGGCGGTCGCGTCGAGCGCGGCGCAGTGGCCGATGGACGGAACGACGACGGCGCTGGGCGCCGTGTCGGTCGGGCCGCAGCTCAAGGTCGTGATCGTCCCGATCCAGTACGCGACCGACGGCTCGAATCGGCTCCCGGACACGAGCCCGGCGCAGATCCAGAAGTACAAGGACATCCTCGGCGCGCTCTACCCGGTGCCGACGGTCGACGTGACGGTGCGCTCGGCGCCGGTGTCGATCAACTTCACCGTGAGCGCGGGGGGCACGGGCTACAACTCGCTCCTCAACACGGTCCTCCAGACCCGCGCGCAGGACAAGCCGGCGAACGACGTCTACTACTGGGGTGCGATCGCTCCGGCCGCGTCGTTCGGCACGTTCTGCGGGGGCGGCTGCGTGACGGGCCTCTCGCCGCTCGTGAACAACCCGAACGACTACCAGAGCCGCGCGAGCGTGGGCGTGGGCTTCACCGGTGACAGCTCGGTCTACACGGCCGCGCACGAGATCGGCCACGCGCACGGCCGCAACCACGCGCCGTGCGGCGGCGCGTCGGGGACGGATCCGAACTACCCCTACTCGAACGGCAGCACCGGCGTGTGGGGCTACAACATCACGACGAAGACGCTGCTCGATCCGGCCAAGTACAGGGACGTGATGAGCTACTGCAACCCGGACTGGTTCTCGGACTACACCTACGGCGCGATCCTGACGCGCGTGAAGGCCGTGAACGGGGCGCAGGTCATCGCGGGCATCCCGCGCCCGTACCGTTTTGGTACCGTCGACGAGGCGGGGACCATCTCGTGGACCGGCGAGGCGACGCTCGACTCGACGCCGGGCGGCGACCCGCGGGACGTGGAGTACCTCGACGCGAACGGGAACGTGGTGGCGACGAAGACGGGCTACTACTACAGCTACGACCACCTTCCGGGCGGGACGCTGATGGCGCCGCCGCTGCCGGCAGGTGCGGTGAGGACGAGGCTCGTCACGACGGCGGGGAGCGGAGTGTTGGCCCTGCCGAAGTGAGCTGGCCATCCGTAAACGTGCCCGTGCCCGTGCCCGTGCCCGAGGCGCGCACTCGGTGTTGGGGGCGAGACTTTTAGGGCACCCCGGGCTGAAGCCCGGGGCAGCAAAACTTCGGAGAATGACTCGCCGGGAAGCCCGCCCAGGAGGGCGGGCTCTCAGTGCCGGATGCGGGCGGCAGTACACTCGACGATGAAGCCCGGTGCAGCGGCCCTCGAACTTCGGCGGACTCCTGCGTCGGGTCCTCGTCCCGCGCGCACGAGGGCGCGGGTGTCGGAGGTGCGGATGGGATTTGAACCCACGTGTGCCGGTTTTGCAAACCGGTGCCTAACCACTTGGCTACCGCACCACTTTCCTGGCGAGCCAGGAAGGACCGACGTTTATCCGGACCCGGTCCTGAGGGCAAGAGCTTCGAAAATTCGGACCGACCGGCGGTCGCTCAGCGCGGGCTTCGCGCAAGACGACACCGAGAGCCCGCCCTCTTGGGCGGGCCCCAAATCAACACCGAGTGCATGCCTCCGGGCACGGGCACGGGCACGGGCACGTTTACGGACGGGTCAGGGCTTCACCTGCACCGAGAGCCCGCCCCTTGGGCGGGCTTCCCGGCGAGTCACTCTCCGAAGTTTTGCTGCCCCGGGCTTCAGCCCGGGGTGCCCCAAACTCTCTGAAGTCTCGCACCCGGGCCCGGGGTGCCCCAAACTCTCTGAAGTCTCGCACCGGTGCACTTCAGCCCGGGGTGCCCAACCTCAGGCCTTCAGCACTTCGATCCCGTTCATGTACTTCACGAGCGCCTTCGGCAGAACGATGGACCCATCTCGCTGCTGATGATTCTCGAGCAACGGAATCAAAATCCGCGGCGACGCGATCGCGGTGTTGTTCAACGTGTACGGGTACCCGAGCGTTCCGTCCGCGAGCCGCAGCCGGATGTTCGAGCGCCGCGCCTGGAAGTCCCCGAGCGTCGAGCACGAGTGCGTCTCGCTGTACGTCTTGCGGCTCGGCATCCACGACTCGACCTCGTGCTTGCGCGTTTGGCCCAGGCCGATCTCGCCGGTACAGGCGATGCACACGCGGTACGGGATCTCGAGCTCCGCGAGGACCGCCTCCGCGTTCGAGAGGAGCTGGTAGTGCTCCTTCTCCGCGACGGCTTCGTCGGGCGGACAGAAGACGACCTGCTCCACCTTCGTGAACTGGTGCACGCGGTAGAGGCCCTTCGTGTCCTTGCCGTGCGCCCCGGCTTCGCGCCGGAAGCACTGCGAGAGCCCCGCGTAGCGGATCGGGAGCGCGCTCGGATCCAGCGTCTCGTCGCAGTGGAGCGAGACCAGCGGCACCTCGCTCGTGCCGACCAGGAAGAGCTCGTCCGCCGGGATCGAGTACGCCTCGTCCTTGCTCAGCGGGAAGAAGCCCGTGCCCTGGAGCGCACGCTCGCGGACGATCACGGGCGGAATCACCAGCGTCATGCCGCGCGCGACGAGGATGTCGATCGTGAGCCGCGTCACCGCGAGCTCGAGCAGCGCGCCCATGCCGGTCAGTGCGTACGAGCGCCCGCCGGCGAAGCGGCGCGGCCCGTCCCACGCGACCATCTTGTGCGCGGTCATCAGGTCGACGTGATCCTTCGGCTCGAAGTCGAAGGTGCGCGGCGTCCCCACCTTGCGGATCTCGACGTTGTCTTCCTCGCCCTTGCCGACGGGGACCTCCGGCCGGGGGATGCTCGGAACGCGGAGCATGAGATCCTCGAAGCGCTTCTGCGCCTCGGCGAGCTTCGGCTCGAGCGTCTCGAGCGACGTCTTCACCGTCTTGCCCTCTTCGATGAGCTTGGGGCGGTCTTCCTTCGACGCCTTCGGGATCGAGCCGGCGATCTCGTTCTTGCGCGCGCGGAGCTTCTCGATCTCGGTGATGGACTCGCGGCGGACGCGATCGGCTTCGAGGAGGGCGTCGAGATCGACGTCGCACCGCTTGTTCTGGATCGCGGCGCGGACGACGTCTGGGTTCTGGCGGATGAACGCGATGTCGAGCATGACCTTCTGACGCGCACCATCGTCGTTTTTCGACCCTCTCGCAAGCGGCGCCGGCCCACCCTGGAAATCCAGCCGGATTCGCGCTAGCTCTGGGAGGATCCATGAGCTCGAACGGCAAGGCTTGCGGTCCCCACACCGTCGTCGTCAATACCGAGGGCCTCCGGCTCGCGAAATGCCCCTGCGGCACCTTCCACGTCACGCTCGTGGCGAGCGGGGTCACCCTGCAGCTCTCGCAGGACCGCCTGGCCGAGCTCGGGCGGGCAATCGCGGTGGCGGTCCCCCAGGCGGCGGCAAAATCGGCCGAAGTCTGTGATCCGTTGCCTGCTCGCGCCACCACCAAGGGAACCAACTAGAGGTTCCCATGCTCAAGCGCTTCCTTTCGGCCGGGCTCCTCCCGTTGCTCGCGGCGTGTGCCGTCGCATCGAACGACGCCACCCCCGAGCCCACGAGCACGACCACCACGCCGATCATCAACGGCACCGACTCGCCGAACGGCCCGCAGGACGCGGTCGTCCTGCTGGTGATCACGGACGGGAGCTTCGGCGCCTGCAGCGGCACGCTCGTCGCCCCGAACTTGGTGCTGACCGCGCTCCACTGCGTGTCGAGGACGGCGGACAAGGCCTTCGGGTGCGATGCCGACGGCAACCTCTTCGGCGGCGGAACCCAGGTCGGTGCCGATCACGATCCGTCGACGATCGGCGTCTACGTGGGCAACAAGCGCCCGCCGTTCGGGATCGAGCCCGTCACGCCCGCCGCCAAGGGCGCGAAGATCTTCCACCCCACGACCAAGACGCTCTGCAACTCGGACATCGCGCTCATCATGCTCGACACGGCGATCGACGCGCCGATCGCACCGATGCGGCTCGATGCGCCCCCGGTCGTGAACGAGTCGTTCACCGCCGTCGGTTGGGGCGTGACCGTCACGGATCCGTTCCCCGACACGCGCCAGCAGCGCGCCAACGTCCGCATCAAGCGCGTGGGGCGTTACGAGAGCGCGATCGAAGCGGTCCCGGTGAACGAGTTCCTGATCGGCGAAGCGATCTGCTCCGGCGACAGCGGCGGTCCGGCGATGGCGTCGCAGACGGGTGCGATCCTCGGCGTCGTCTCGCGCGGCGGCAACGGCACCTCGGACCCGAACGACCCGGCTGCCGGCTGCATGGGCGGCACGAACTTCTACACCCGCGTGGACGGCTTCCGGGATCTCATCCTCGGTGCGTTCGAGGAAGCGGGCGCGGAGCCCTGGCTCGAGGGCGGACCCGACCCGCGTCTGGCCAAGATGGGCGCGACCTGCTCGGGCGACGGCGACTGCCGCTCGAACATCTGCCTCTCGAGCAAGGGCATCTGCTCGCAGGACTGCAGCACCGACGCATGCCCGGCCGGGTACCAATGTGGTACCGACAACGGACGCCAGGCGTGCTTGCCGGTGCAGCAGAGCGGGGGCTGCAACACGAGCGGTGAGTCGAACGGTGGGTTCGGGATCGCGATCGCGGCGATGTTCGCGCTCGGCGCGCTGCGGAAGCGCCGCCTCGCGGGCTGACGCGCCGCTTCAGTGCCCAGGGTCGAGCACGCCGGGCGAGCCGATCGTCGACTTCTTGATGTCCTCCGGGCGGTTGGTGCAGAGCTTGGCGCCCTTCTCGTACCAGCAGCAGTAGCCGCCGCTCCACGTCCCACCGAGCGCGCAACAGGAGTCGCACTCGATCACGTAGTTGAAGCGCTCGGGCTCCTGCGTCTTCCCCTCGGGCGGGGCGGGCTCCGTGCTCACGGCGCAGGCGGTGACGGTGGCGACGATGGCGAAGATGGAAACGGTGGTTCGGTTCATGGGTCCTCCTGAGGCCGCGCCTGCGACCTCGAAGAGGAACCTAGAACGTGCCGCGTCCGTGCGCGATTGCTCCCTCCGGACACGCCGTCCCGGTCTGGGACGATGGTGTCACTGCGGCTGTGGGATCGTCGCTCCCGTGTCCACCGCTTCGAAGTCGCTGCCCTTGATCTTGCCGAACGCCGAGATGATGCCGCTGATGATCGGCTTCCACCCGTCGTTCGTGTCGCCCTGGATGTACCAAGACGAGCCGTTGTCCGCGACGATGAGCCCGTACTTCTTCATCGCCGCGATGAGCACCTGCGCCTCGGCCGATGCACCCGCCACGTTGACCGAGCTCTTCAAGCGGAGGCGGAGGCCCATCGGCGGGAGACTCGTGGTCGAATCCCCCGCGCCGTGCGTCGCCGGGTGGATGTAGCCGTTGAAGCTCGAGTCGACGGTGACGCGGAGCGCGTGCTCGATCTTGCCTGCCTTCACTTCGTCGTAACGCGCGAGCAGCGGCATGATCGGGAGGCCCGCAGCGTCGGCGCTGGTCCAACCCTCGGGCCGGAGCGCGTTCGTGTTCATCGGGAACACCGCGCCGTTCGCGGCCATCCACGGCGCCGCGGTGAAGTTCTGCGTGTTGTAGATCTCGTAGAGCGTGCACCCCGACGGCGCACCCGCCGTGTCGAGGTAGAGCACGTGCCGATCGGCCGTCGTCTTCGCGCTCGGTCCGCCCTCGATCTTCGCGTTCGTCGGGATCGGGTAGCAGAAGTTGCCGCCGGAGCCGGAGCACGGCCGCTTGTCGCTCTCGGAGTTGCCCCACTTCGTGGTCCACGAGAACGCGACCGGAGGTGCACCCGTCCCGGTGTTGATCGGGATGCCGTACTGCTCCGTGAAGTCGCCCCAATCCGGGTGGAGCGTCGTGTTCGCGCCGATGCTCGCGATGAACGTCGCGCTGTCCTTGTGGACGGCGACGGCGGAAATGTCCGAGTTCAACGGATTGTCCGCGGGGAGGATGTCGCACCCGGCGACCACGGGGCTCTTGGTGTTGGGGATCGGCTTTCCACCATCGCCCGGCGGAGGATTGCCACCGTCGGGGTTGCCGTTCCCGCCGTCGGGGTTGCCGCCACCACCGTCGGTGGTGGCGCTCGAGTCGTCGCCACCGCATGCCGCAACCGCAGTCACCAGGATCACCCCGAGCGCAAGCGTGCTTCGCATGGAACCCTCCTCGCTGAGCGTAGCATTTCGGAGTAGGGTGTCTCCCATGGATCGGCCCGTCGTGCGGGGTGGTTTTGTCCTTTTCGTGTCCACGCTGGCGGTGCTGCTCGCCGCGCTCGTGGGCGCCGGCTGCGGCATCCGGTCCCCGCTCGACGACACACCGCTCGACGGGAGCGTCAGCGGCGATGGCGGCCCGTGCGGGAGCGGCACTACCACCTGCAACGGGACCTGCACCGTCACCGACTTCGATCCGTCGAACTGCGGCAAGTGCGGCACCGTCTGCGCGACGGGCCTCTCCTGCGTGAAGGGCACGTGCACCGCCTCCGAGTGCAACGGCGGCACCACCAAGTGCACCGACAAGTGTGCCGACCTCGAGAACGATCCCGCGAACTGCGGCAAGTGCGGCGCGGCGTGTCCGGTCGGCCAGGTCTGCTCGGCCGGCAAGTGCGACCTCTTCTGCAACGGCGGCACCACCAAGTGCGGCAACCTCTGCGTCGACTCGCAGAGCGATCCCAAGAACTGCGGCTTCTGCGGCAACACGTGCCCCACCGGTCTCGTCTGCTCGCAAGGTGGCTGCACCAACCAGTGCAGCGGCGGCACCACGCAGTGCGGCCAAGCCTGCGTCGACATCAAGGTCGACCCGTCCAACTGCGGCAAGTGCGGCAACGCATGCCCCGGCGGACAGGTGTGCTCCGGCGGCCAGTGCGCGGTGACCTGCGCGCAGGGCCTCACCAAGTGCGGCAGCTTCTGCGTCGACACCACGAACGATCAGAAGAACTGCGGCCAGTGCGGCTTCGTCTGCAGCGGCACCGACAAGTGCGTGGGCGGCAAGTGCACCGCGTGCGACTCGACGACCACCGACTGCGACGGTGACGGCTGGCTCCAGAGCGAAGGCGACTGCTGCGACAAGCCCGGCGCGTGCGGCTCCGAGCCCAAGCTCGTGAACCCCGGCGCGATCGAGGTCGTCGGCAACGGCATCGACGACAACTGCAACTCGCTCGTCGACCTCTTCGACAACGTCGACACCCAGTCCTGCGATCAGGGGCTCGCCTCGAACTCGACCGTGGCCGGCGACTACGCGAAGGCGCTCGGCATCTGCCGCACCACGACGGCGAACCCGCCGCTCAAGAAGGACAAGACGTGGGGCCTGCTCGACGCGCAGCTCGTCCGCGCCGACGGCACGCCGCTCGGTGACCGCAGCGGTCACTCGATCCGCACCAAGTTCGGGAGCGGCATCCTTCCGCTCCAGGGTCAGTCGCTCGTCGTCATGTCGAACGGCATGGCGAGCGACGCGACCCAGCTCCTCCCCGGCCCCAACGGCGGTGCCCCGGCGGGCAACAACGTGAGCCGCGCGTTCCAGCCCGCGAGCACGGTGAACATCAACACGTGCAACAACCCGCTCTGCATCAAGGACTGGCTCCAGACCGCGAACCCGCCGCTCAAGGGCGCGGGGCAGCTGCCGGCCGCACCGCAGTGCGGGCAGATCCAGAACCCGAACAACGCGAACGACTCCGTGATGCTCGTGCTCACGGTCCGCGCCCCGACCAACGCGCGCGCGTTCTCGTTCAACTCGTTCTTCTTCTCGGCCGAGTTCCCCGAGTTCGTCTGCCAGGCGTTCAACGACCAGTACATCGCGCTCGTCGACACGCCCACCGGCACGCCCTCGCCGATCGCGAACCCCGTCGACAAGAACCTCATGACGTTCATTCAGGCGGGACAGAAGTGGCCCGTCGCGATCAATATCGCCAAGGGAACCCCGGTGTTCTCCGTCTGCGACGCCGCGTCGAAGACGCAGCAGTGCCAGGGCACGCAGGTCTCCAGCACCTCCTGCTCGCTCGGGGCGGGTGGGCTCGCGGGCACCGGCTTCGACAAGCCGAACAGCGGGAACTGCATCATCGGCGGCGGCACCTACTGGCTCACCACCGCGGGCAACGTGATCCCGGGCGAGGTCGTCCAGCTCCGCATCGCGATCTGGGACGTGACCGACTCGATCTTCGACTCGACGGCCCTCCTCGATGGCTTCCAGTGGCTCGCCAACGCCACGCTCCCCGGAACCTCCAACTGACGGCCGCGCGATGACGAAGACCGACCGACGCACGTTCCTCAAGCGCGGTCTCTTCGGCGGCGTCGCGCTCGTGCTCGGCGGGGTGGGCCTGGGCGCAATCCCCGGCGCGCACGTCGCCGACCCCGCCCGCGCGCTCGCCGTCCTCGACGGACGTGCGTTCCAGGTGCTCGTCGCGGTCGCGCGGCGCGTGATCACGGCGGGCGGCGCGGATCACGTCGCGATCGTGCACCGAATCGACGACGGGCTCGGTGCGCTGCCGCCCGAGGCCCAGAAGGATCTCGTCGGGCTCCTGCACCTCTTCGACAACGCGCTCGCGTCGGCGCTCTTCGACCGCCGCGTCGTCCCGTTCACCCAGCTCGCGGGGCCCGAGCAGGACGCCGCGCTCGACGCGTGGCGCGACAGCTCGCTCGCCGTGCGCAGGAGCGGCTACCACGCGCTGCGCAAGCTCTGCCTCGTCGCGCATTGGGGCGAAGAGTCCTCGTTCTCCGCGATCGAGGGCTACGCCCCGCCCGCACCGGGGAGCTTTCGAAACGTCGCCTACGCGGACTCGAAGTGGGGCGACACCACGGAGTCGTCGTGACCGCCCTCCTCGCCATCCGGACCAGCCCGCGCGTCGTCGACGGCAGCGCTCTCGCGAGCGACGGCGCGTTCGACTGCGACGTCTGCATCATCGGCAGCGGCGCCGGCGGCGCCGTGACCGCGGCGGTGCTCGCGCGCGCCGGGAAGAACGTCCTCCTCGTCGAAGAGGGCGGCTACTACACGAGCGACGAGTTCACGACCCGCGAGCGGGACATGGTCCCGCGGCTCTACCAGGAGAGCGGCCAGCGGACGACGGCGGACCTCGGCATCTCCATCCTCCAAGGCCGCGCCGTCGGCGGCACCACGGTCGTCAACTGGACGACCAGCTTCCGCACGCCGGAGGACGTGATCGCGCATTGGCAGCAGAAGCACGCCGTCGGCGGCTTCGCCTACGCCGACCTCGTCCCTCATTGGGACTGGATCGAGAAGCGGCTCGGCATCGCGAAGGTGACCTACGCGTCGATGAACCCGAACAACCGCACCCTCTACGACGGGTGTGCCGCCCTCGGCTGGGACGTCGATCTGCTCAAGCGCAACGTGCACCAGTGCCAGCAGACCGGGATGTGCAGCCTCGGGTGCCCCGTGAACGCCAAGCGCTCCATGCTCGTCACGATGATCCCCGACGCGATCGACGCCGGCGCCCGGCTCGTGTTCCGCGCGCGGGCCGACCGTCTCGTCAGCGCCGGTGGAGCGATCGAGCGCGTCGAGGGCAGCTTCCTCGACGAAGGCGGGCACAAACCGACCGGCAAGACGTTCACCGTCCGCGCGAAGCGCTACATCGTGTCCGGGGGAGCGATCAACTCGCCGGCGCTTCTCCTCCGCTCCGGCATCGACGACGAAGGCCGCGTCGGGCGGCGCACGTTCCTCCACCCCGTCGTCGCGAGCGCCGGCGTGTACCACGAAGAGATCCGGCCGTGGCTCGGGGCCCCCCAGAGCGCGGCGAGCCACCACTTCGCGCACCGTGGCGACGACATCGGTTGGTTCCTCGAAGCGGCACCCTTCTACCCTTCCCTCGCGTCGGCGGTGCTCCCGGGCTTCGGGGCGGAGCACGCGCACGACATGACGCTCGCTTCGCACCTCGCGCTCCACCTCGCGATCACGATCGACGGCTTCCACGACGACATCGTCGGGGGCACGGTGCGCTTGCGCCCCTCCGGCGCCCCCATCCTCGACTACCCGATCACGCCGCGCCAATGGGAGACGTTCCGCGAAGCGCAGAAGCGCTTGGCCGAGGTGCAGTTCGCGGGCGGTGCCACCACCGTCCTCACCCTCCACGATCCTCCGCTCGCGCTCGCCTCGCCCCGCGACGTGAAGCGGATCGACGAGCGCGTGTACGATGTCGGCGCGGTCCCCATCTTCACGGCCCACCAGATGGGCGGGTGTGCGATGGGGGACGACCCGAGCCGCTCCGTCGTCCGGAGCGAAGATCTCCGGCACCACCGCCTCGCCAACCTACATGTCGTCGACGGCTCGGTGTTCCCCACCAGCCTGGGCGTGAATCCCCAGGAGTCGATCTACGGGCTGGCGCGCCTCATGGCCACGCGGATCGCGGCGTTGGCCTGAGCCGCGCCTCACTTCGCGGAGTAGAGGGTAGCGCGCTTCTCGCCCTTCTTCGTCAACACCTTGTTCTTCAGTCCCAGTTTGAGAACACTGGGTAACTCCTTGCGCTCCAGCCCGAGCATCGCCTGAATCTGCTCTGCACGAAGCGAGCGATCGCCGAGCTCGGCGACGACGCGATCGAGGAGTTGCTGGAGCTCTTCCGGGCTTCGCCGCTTCAGTCTGCCGTTGCTCCCACGGCGTGGAACGTGGCGAATTTGCGAGTCGAATCGGCGCCCGTTGCCTTTGGCGAGCGCGTCGACCAAGTCGTCCAGGTTCGCTCCCTTGAGCTCCGCCAGCACGTCGCGCGCAAAACGCTCGGCGAGAACCGTGATCCGGCGTTCGATGGACATACATCCAGTTAGCTCAGATTCATGAGTCCCGGAAAGGGAAAATCGATACAAAGTCCCCCGTGTTAATCGATTACTATGAACGGAATGAACGGTAGCTCCGGCGCAGCGAGCGTGCTCGAGGCCCTCGTCGCGCGCGGCGTGCTGGCACCGCCACAGGCTCGTCACGTGCAGCACCTCCGGGCGCGCGCGCGCGAGGGGTGGTCCGAGGCTCGTTTGGTAGTCGATTTGGGCTATTGCGACCGCAATGTCGTGGCGGAATGCGTAGTTGCGCTCCGGGGCGGCCGACGCTGGGATGGTCGGGCGCCCGACGCCGAGGCGATTCGTCGCACCGCCGACGCGCGACCGCTCGAGGGACGGGTGCTCGCGCTCGTGGATGGGGTGGTCGTCTGGGCTTCCGTGGATCCCGAAGCCGGCGCCGACGGTGAGACCTTTCGTCTCGCTTCCGGCGCTCGCGCAGCCCGCCACGAGATCGTCACCGGAGTCGACCTCGAGACGCTCGACGACTGCATCGAGCCGAATCGCTTCGAGAAGCTGGCGGCCGAAGCGGACGTGGCGCGCCTCGTCGGAAGGGCGCTCGGGGGCATGTGCGTGGAGCGCGGACGGGCCGTGCGCTTCCGAGCGGGCGACACAGCGGAGCTCGCGTGGGGCCCGGACCTGACGCGGACGGTGCGCCTCGCCTCGGAGGTCGCGGCGGCGGCCGTCGATCGCCTCCGCGAGCTCGCGGGCGTCGAACCGCGCACGGCGTGGGGGGCCGGAATGATGGGGCTCCGCTTGGGTCCCGGCCGCGTGGCCGATGTCGAGCTCCGCTTCGCTCCGACGACGCGTGGGCTCGTGGGTGTCGCGCGCTTCGCGCCCTCCCCGCTCGCCCACCGGCGGGAGGACCAACCGGGCTCGCCCGCGCTCGGCGCCGCGCACCAGCGCGTGAGCGCAGCGAAGGGTCGGGCGGCGCTCGATGCAGCGCTCGACGAGCTGGTCACCGTGTCCGCGGCGGAGCCGAGCTCCGACGGCTCGTCCGTTCACGATCACCTGCTCGCGCTGGAGCGAAGGGTCGAGTTCCTGCGCTGGGCTCAGCGGAGTCACGACGCCGGAGCGCTCGCCGCGCGCGCGACTGCGCTCTGCATCGAGCACGCGCCGGCGGCGGCCGAGCTCTTCGAGAGCGCGATGATCGCGGCCCGCCCGCAGGGTACCCGCGCACCGCTCCTGCGCGCCCGCGCGACGACGATCGCCGCTCACGACCCCCTGAGCGCAGTGGACGCGCTCGTCGACGCGCTCGCCGATCTCGATCCGGCGCTGCACGCCGGCGACGTCGCGACGATGGCCGCCGAGCTCGCGGCGCTGGAGCTGCGGATGCTCGGTGCACCGTCGCTCGGCACCCTCGAAGGCACGCGGCGGCTCGCGCTCGCGCGAGCGGCGACCGGCGATCGCGACGCCGAAGCGTCGGTCGAGGAGGTCGCCGTGCTCGCGCGCGCGCTCCAGGGCGAAGGAGCGGACGGCACGATCGCCTACGTGCGCGGTACCGTTCGGCTCGCGCAGGGCCGCCCGGCCGAGGCGGAGACCGAGTTTCGGGCCGCCATCGCGGCCTGGGCGAAGGTCGGGTGGAACGCTCCGCGGTGGACCGCCGCGCTCGAGCTCGCGCGCTCCTGGGTCGCGCTCGGTCGCCTGGCGGAGGCTCGCGAGATGGTCGCCGCCGCGCGCGCGAGCGGTGCCCTCGACGAAGACGGAGTCGCCGACGCGGAGCTCGTCCTCCGCGAAGCGGCCGGGCCGGGCCAGCCGTACCGATGAAGTAGACTCCGAGCATGCGTACGCTCGACGGCATCGAAGGGAGCATCCTCGGTCTCGCGATCGGGGACGCGCTCGGGTTCCCGGCGGAGTTCCGCCGCCGCGCCCAGATCCAGGAGTCCTTCGGGCCCGGCGGTCTCACCGAGCTCGTCGCCGTGCACGACGCGCGCTGGCCGGAACGTCCGCTCATCGTCGGTCCGCGCCACCCGCCCGGCACGTACTCCGACGACACGCAGATGACGCTCGCCCTGGCGGAGGGGCTGCTCGAGACGGCGGACGGCGACGCGCTCGACGCGCGCATGGCGGCGATCGCGCGTCGGTTCGTCACTTGGTCGCGCGCCGACGACAACGATCGCGCCCCCGGAAACGCCTGCATGACCGGTTGCCAGGCGCTCGCGCGGGGCACGGACTGGCGCACCGCGGGCGTGCTCGGGTCGAAGGGGTGCGGGAGCGCGATGCGCGTCGCGCCGATCGGGCTCCTCTACGCCGACGACCACGCGCGACTCCTCGAGCTGGCGCGCGCGCAAGCGCTGCTCACGCACCGCCACGACGCCGCGACGGAGGGCGCAGCCGCAGCGGCGCTCCTCGTCGCGCTCGCGCTCGACGGGCGGTCGCCCGAAGAGATGTACGCCGCGATCATGGCCGAGTGCGCGCCGCGCTCCGAAGACTTCGCCGCGTGCCTCGCCAAGGTGCCCGACCTCCTCGACGCGCCGCCCGCGATCGCGCTCGGCGACGAAGGGCTGGGCGAAGCGTGGGTCGCCGAGGAGGCGGTCGCGTCGGCGCTGTGGTGCTTCTGGCGGAGCCCGGACGACTTCGCGAAGGTCGTCCTCACCGCGACGAACACGGACGGCGACTCGGACAGCATCGCGTGCATCGCGGGCGGCATCGCCGGTGCACGCGTCGGCGCGGGGGGCATCCCCGAGCGTTGGCGCGGTGGCGTCGAGAACGCCGAGGGCCTCCGCGCGCTGGCGGCGCGGATCGGCGCGCGCGTCACTCCCCCTTGAAGACGGGCGGGCGCTTCTCCAGGAACGCCGCCATCGCCTCGGCGAGATCGTTGGAGGCGAGGAACGCGGCGTTCCACACCGCGACGAAGCGCTCGCGATCGTGGACCGCCGAGCGGCGGCCGAAGTCCATGACCTCTTTGATCCCGCGCACGACGACGGGCGAGTTCGCGGCGATCTCGCGCGCGAGCGTGCGCGCGCCGGCGAGGAGCGCGGCCTTGTCGGGGAAGACCTCGTTGACGAGGCCGATCCGGAGCGCGCGTGCTGCGTCGACGTCCTTGCCGGTGTAGGCGAGCTCGCGCGCGACGCCTTCCCCGACGATCGCGGGGAGGCGCTGGAGGCTGCCGAGATCGGCGACCATCGCGACCTTGACCTCGCGGACGCTGATCTTGGCGTCCGCGCTGGCGAGGCGGATGTCGCACGCGGTCGCGAGATCGATCCCGCCGCCGATCGAGTGGCCGTGGAGGCAGCAGATCGTCGGCTTCGGGCACGCCTCGACGAGATCGAACCCGCGCTGGAGCTCGAGGATCAGGTCGAAGAGACGCTGCCGCTGCTTCGCGAGGTTCGGCGGCGCGAGGAGCGGCATGAGCTCCGGCATCATCGCCTTCAGGTCGAGGCCGTAGGTGAAGTGCTCGCCCTCGCCGGAGAGCACGATCGCGCGGACGGCGTCGTCCTTGGCGAGCTCGGCGAACACCCGCGGGAGCTCGGCGAAGAAGTCGGGGCCCATCGCGTTGCCGCGCCCGGGCCCGAGGAGGCGGAGCTCCGCGACGTGGTCGGCGACCTCGACCTGGAGTGCTCTTCCGGACGTGCTCATCTTCTCTCCTCTACAGATCCAACTGCCACCCGAGCTCGACGACGCGATCCGGCGGGAGGCAGAAGTACCGATCCGCCGAGGACGCGTTGCGATGGAGGAACGCGAAGATGCTCTCCGCGAACCTCCCCATCTTGCCCCCCGCGCCCGCGACGATGTTCTCGCGGCGAAGGAAGTAGGTGACGTCGGTCTCGCGGAAGGGCAGCTCCGCGCGCTTCAGCGCGAGCGCGAGCGCGCGCGGTACGTCGTGCTCCTCCATGAAGCCGAAGCGCAGGATGATCTGGTAGATGCCGTCGCCGAGGACCTTCACCTCGGCGCGCTGGCTCCTCGGTACCACGTGCTGGCCCTCGGTCACGACACTGAGGATCACGATCCGCTCGTGGATGACGTTGAAGCGATCGATGAGCTGGGAGAGCACCGCCGGGACGAGCTCGACCGAGGCCGCGAGCATCACCGCCGTCCCCGGCAACGTCGCGCGAACGCCGCGCCGGATGACGCTCAAGCTCTCCATCGGCTGCGCCGCCCCGAAGAGCAGGTCGCGCATGATGCGGCGCCCGCGCGCCCAGAGGAGCATCATCGCCGTCAGCGCGATGCCGAGCGTGGTGGGGAACCAGCCACCGTCGAAGAACTTGGTCCCGTTCGCGACGAGGAACGGGATGTCGAACGCGAGGAACGCCGCGACGAGCGCGAGCGTGGGACCGCGCCGCCACCGCATGACGGTGATCGCGACGACGCCGAACACGATCGACGTGATGCCCATCGTGCCCGTGACGGCGAGGCCGTAGGCGCCGGCGAGCTTCTCCGACGAGCCGAACGACGCCACGACGACGATGCAGGCGAGCGCGAGGATCCAGTTCACCTGCGGCATGTAGATCTGGCCCTCGGCCTCCTTCGAGGTGTGCTTCACCGCGAGGCGGGGGAGGAACCCGAGCTGGATGGCCTGGCGCGACAGCGAGTAGGCACCCGAGATGAGCGCTTGCGAGGCGATGACGGTGGCCCCGCTCGAGAGGATGACGAGCGGGAGCGTGAGCGCGCGCGGGGCGAGGTGGAAGAAGGGATCGGCCATCTCCTTCGGGTTCGCGAGCACGAGCGCGCCCTGCCCGAAGTAGCAGAGGACCAGCGACGGCCAGACGAGAGCGAGCCACCCGATCCGGATCGGGGCGCGGCCGAAGTGGCCCATGTCGGCGTAGAGCGCCTCGCCACCGGTCACGACGAGGACGACCGACGCGAGGATGGATGCACCGCGGAGCCCGTGATGCTGGAAGTAGGCGACCGCGTAGGTCGGCGAGATCGCCGCGAAGACGCCGGGGTGCGCGACCACGTTGGCGACGCCGAGGACGGCGAGGGTGATGAACCAGACCACCATGATCGGCGCGAAGAGCTTGCCGACGGTCGCGGTCCCGCGGCTCTGGATCGCGAAGAGCGCGAGCAGGATGCCGCACGTGATCTGGACGGTGTAGGGAGCGAGCACGGGCTCGGAGTCCTTCAAGCCCTCCACCGCCGAGAGCACCGAGATGGCCGGCGTGATGACGCCGTCGCCGTAGAGCAGCGCGGCGCCGACGATGACGAGGAGCGGAACCCACCCGAACGTGGACGGCCCGGTGGGACGGAAGCGATCGGGCGTCATCCCGAGGAGCGCGAAGATGCCGCCCTCACCCTTGTAGTCTGCACGCATCACGACGAGCAGGTACTTGAACGAGACGACGAGCGCGAGCGCCCAGAAGAGCAGGCTGAGGATCCCGAGGACGTCGGCCTCGGTCGGTGCCTCCCCGGTGTGCTCCTTCACCGAGTGGAGACACTCCTTGAACGCGTAGAGCGGGCTGGTACCGATGTCGCCGAAGACGATGCCGATCGCGCCCGCCACGAGCGGGGCGAGCGCCCCGTGAGGTCCGTGCGACTCCCCCGCCTCGTGCGCTTCGCCCTTCGCCTTCGCCTTCTCGTTCCCCGCCGGTGCGGCCTTCGCGCCGGTCGCCTTCGCCTTCTTCTTGGTGCCCTTCACGCCGTCACGCCCCCTCTTCCCGCTTCGCCGCCTTCACCGTGAGCTCCGGCGGCTTCATCGCGACGCGCGCCCCCGCGGGGACGCTCTTCGTCAGGAACACGCCGCCACCCACGACCGAGCCCGCCCCGAGCACCGTCTCGCCGCCGAGCACGGTCGCGTTCGCGTAGACGGTGACCCCGCTCTCGGCGGTCGGGTGCCGCTTCATGTTCCGGATCACGCGCCCGCGCTCGTCCTTCGGGTGCGAGATCGCACCGAGGGTCACGCCTTGGTAGAGCTTCACGTCGCTGCCGATGACGGACGTCTCGCCGACGACCACGCCGGTCGCGTGATCGATGAAGAAGCGGGGTCCGATCCGAGCGCCCGGGTGGATGTCGCAGCCCGTCACCGAGTGCGCCCACTCCGTCATCATGCGCGGCAGGAGCGGGATCCCCATCTCGTGGAGCTCGTGCGCGATGCGGTACACGGTCACGGCGAGCAAGCCCGGGTACGCGAGGATGACCTCGTCGAGGTTCGTCGCCGCCGGGTCGCCGTCGTAGGCGGCCTGCACGTCCTCGAGGAGCAGGTCGCGGAGCGAGGGCAGACGCGTGAGGAAGAGGTCCGTGACGCGCTCGGCGTGCGGGCCGCAGTCGCCGACGTCGAGCGTGCCGTCGAGCTCGGCGGCGTAGCAGAGCGCCTGTTCGATCTGGCGGCGGAGGATCCCGCGGACGCGCCCGAGCATCTCGCCGACGTGGGTGCCCACGTTCTCGCTCGTCAGATCCTGGCGCCCGAAGTAGCCGGGAAAGAAGAGCTGGAGCATGAGCTGCAGCACCTCCCGCGTCTCGTCGCGCGAGGGCAGGAACCGCCGCCCGATCAGGTGCCCGCGAGGGTCCCGGGCGTAACTCTGGAGCATGCCGCGCGCTGCGAGATCGAGCGCGTCTTCGCTCACGGTTTCCCCGTCGGCGCCTGCGCCTGCATCTTCTCGACTTCGGCGAACATCCCGTCGAAGAGCGCGCCGGTGAGGTAGCGCTCGCCGGCGTCGGGCAGGACGACGACGATGGTCTTGCCCGCGAACGCGGGGTCGCGCGCGAGCCGATCGGCAGCCGTCATCGCCGCGCCGCAGGACACGCCGCAGAGGATGCCCTCTTCGCGAGCCAGCCGACGCGCCATCTCGATCGCCTCTTCGTTGGTGACGAGCTCGACGCGGTCGACGATGGAGAGATCGAGGTTCTTCGGCACGAAGCCCGCGCCGATCCCCTGGATCGGGTGCGGCGCGTGGACGAGCTCCTTGCCCGCGCGCGTGTTCGTGATGACGGGGGACTTCGCCGGCTCGACGGCGACGCTGACGATCGGCTTCTTCTTGGTGTTCTTGAGGAAGCGCGACACGCCCGTGAGCGTCCCGCCGGTGCCGACGCCGGAGACGAACACGTCGACGTCGCCGTCCGTGTCGTCCCAGATCTCGGGGCCGGTGGTCGCCTCGTGGATGGCCGGGTTCGCCGGGTTCTCGAACTGGTGCATCGGCACGTACTTCGCCGGATCCTGCTCGACGATCTCGTTCGCCTTCGCGACCGCCCCCCTCATGCCGAGCGAGCCGGGCGTGAGGACGATCTTCGCCCCGAACGCGACCAGCACCTTGCGCCGCTCCATGCTCATCGTCTCGGGCATGGTGAGGATGCAGTCGTAGCCGCGAGCCGCCGCGGCGAACGCAAGCGCGATCCCGGTGTTGCCGCTCGTCGCCTCGACGATGGTCTTGCCGGGGCCGAGCACGCCGCGTTTCTCGGCGTCCCACACCATCGCCGCGCCGATGCGACACTTCACCGAGTAGGCGGGGTTGCGCCCCTCGATCTTGGCGAGGACGCGCGCGCCGGCGCCCTTGGTGATCCGGTGGATGCGGACGAGCGGCGTGCGCCCGATGCTCTGGGTGTTGTCCTCGAAAATGCGGGCCATGGTGTCTCCGGGAGGAGACAGGGTAGTGGCCTACCGTCCGAAGATCCACGCTCCGGGATCCAGGCGGACGGTCACGCCCTCCGGCACCCACACGTTCGGGCGCCACGTCGCGCCCGGCTGCGGCGGCATCGACCAGCGGCCGGGGACCCACGTCCAGCCGCCCGACCAGGCCCAGTAGCCGTCGACCCAGACCGCGCCGCTGACCGGCGCCGAGCCCTTGGCCTCGGCCTGGAGCGGCGGCGGCGCCGACGGGGCCGTCGGCGTGCGCTTCTGGACGCGATCGGCGTCGGGGACCTTCCACCCGCCCGAGAGCCACACCCAGTCGAAGCCGCTCCACTTCCAGCTCCCGCCGACCCACTCGGCGTGCTCGCTGGGCTGCGGCGTCTTCACCTCGACGCGAGGCGCCGGCGGCGGACCGCTGGGCTCGTGCGGCTGCTGGACCGAGCCGGTGTGCGTGCTGCCGCCGGAGCCGCTGCTCCACGACGTGATCGGCTGACCGCCGCCCGTCCGACCCCCCGAGCCATAGTCGGGCCGCTCGTTGTCGTTGTGCCACCCAATCGCGCGGCACTTCTCGTCGACGAGGTTCTGGAGCGCGAGCGCGTTGCACCGCCGATCCTCGTCGCCCTCCGCCACGTCGTGCCAGCCCGCCTTCTTGCACTTGTCGTCGAGCTGGTTCTTGAGCGCGAGGCCACGACAACGATCGTCCTCGGCCTGCTTCTCTTTCTGCTCGGCGTCGCGGGCGGCGCGCTCCTCGCGCTCCTTCTTCTCGCGGTCGGCCTTCGCCTCGTCGAGGTGGGCGACCCATTTGTCGTCGCCGCTGGAGGGCACGAAGATCGATTGGCCGATGACGAAGCGCACGTCCTTGAGGTCGAGCGCGAACTTCGACCAGAACACGATCTTCACGTCGAGCCCGGCCTTGAGGACGAGGTCCTTCTTCGCCCAGTCGTCGAGCTTGATCTGCCAGCGCAGGATGTTGTCCCACTGCGCGTTCAGGCCGCCGCCGACTTCGATCAACGTCGGGGGCGGACCGCCGGGCGAGGTGGGGATCCGCGTGTCGATGCCGGGGGGATAGCCGCCGCCACCCCCGCCGGTGCCCGTCCCGGTGCCGTTGCCCGTGGCGACCGCGCCGCCGGCGACTCCATCTTGCGGCCCGACGACGCACGCTTGGTTGTCGTAGGCCTGGCCGGTGGTGTCGTCCTCGGCGACCTTCTTCCCGTCGATCCAAATCTCGGTGTGGCCGACGACGGGCTTCCCGCCGGACTGGTAGAGCGCCACTGCCTCGCCCCACTTGTGACCGATCGTGGTCGTGTGGAACTCGTACGGGCCCTGCCCGCAGCGGACCGGCGACTCGTACGCCTTCGCGTTCGGGACCGCCTGCGCGTTCAGATAGGGGCCGCAGCCCGCGAGCAGAAGCGCAGCACCCAGGGCTCCAGCACCCGCCACCAACCGAAGAAAGCGCATCGAACGCTCCGATGGACGGCGCGGCAACCGGAACGATTCACTCCCCCGCGTTGCCCGGCTCACTTCCCCTGGAACGCCGGCTTTCGCTTCTCGGCGAAGGCCTTGAGCGCCTCTCGGCGGTCCTCGCTGACGAGGACCTTGTCGTACGCGACCTTCTCGAGCTCGAGCCCCTGACCGAGCGTGCAGTCGAACGACCAATCGATCGCTTCGAGCGCGGCGGCCTGGGCGATCGGCGCCCCGTTCGCGATCGGAGCGAGCCACTCGACCGCGTCGTCCACGACGGAGGTGCCGGCCGGCGTGATGCGGTTCACGAGGCCCCACGCGAGCGCGACGTCGGCCGTGATCGGGCGGCCGAGGAGGATCATCTCCTTCGCGCGCGCCTCCCCGACGATCCGCGGGAGGCGCTGCGTGCCCCCGGCGCCCGGGATGATGCCCAACGTGGTCTCGGGCAGCCCGAGCTTCGCGTGGGGCGCGGCGATGCGGAGATCGCAGATGAGCGCGAGCTCGAGCCCACCGCCGAACGCGACGCCGTTCAGCGCGGCGACGACGGGCTTCGTCGAGCGATCGAGCGGACCGAGCTCGGCGCGGTAGAGCTCGACCTGCACGCGCACGTCGTTCTCGGTCATGCCCTGGCGCTCCTTGAGGTCGGCGCCGGCGCAGAACGCTTTGTCGCCCGCACCCGTGATCACGATCGCGCGCACGCCAGCGTCGGCCTGGGCTTCACGCGCGAGCTTGCCGAGCGTGTAGAGCGTCTCGCGGGAGAGGCTGTTGCTCCGGTCGGGGCGATCGATCGTCCAGACGGCGACCGTGCCGCGCATCTCGACGCGCACGGGTGAGGTCGATGAGGGCTGAGCGGACATGGTGCGCACGGTAGCAGGCGAAGTAGGATTCGAGAATGATCGTGGGCCGCTACAGCATCGAGGACGAGCTCGCCCGCGGGGGCATGGCGAGCGTCCACCTCGGGCGGCTGCGCGGCGATGCCGGCTTCGGGCGAACGGTCGCGATCAAGCGGCTGCACCCGCAGCACGCGAAGGACCGCGCGTTCGTGGCGATGCTCGTAGACGAAGCGCGGCTCGTGAGCAGGATTCGGCACGAGAACGTCGTCCCGATCCTCGACGTCGTGCAAGAGGCGGGCGAGCTCTTCCTCGTGATGGAGTACGTCGCCGGAGCGACCGTCTCCCAGCTGCTCGCGCGCGCGCGCGAGGCCGGACAGCCGCGGATCCCCGCGCCGATCGCGGTCGCGATCGCGTGCGGCGTCCTCCGCGGGCTCCACGCCGCGCACACCGCGCGTGACGCGCACGGCGAGCCGCTCGGCATCGTCCACCGCGACGTGTCGCCGCAGAACGTGATGGTCGGGCTCGACGGGGTGCCCCGCGTGCTCGACTTCGGGGTCGCGCGGGCGGAGGGGCGCGTCCAGGAGACGCGCGAAGGCGTCGCGAAGGGGAAGCTCCCCTACATGGCGCCCGAGCAGATCCGGGGCGGCGCGCTCGGGCCGGCGGCGGACGTGTACGCGGGGGCGACGGTCCTCTGGGAGATGCTCGTCGGCGAACGATACGTCCGCGGGACGCACCCGGCCGAGATCGCGGAGCGCGTGCTCTTCGCGACGGCGCGCGCCCCGAGCGCGGCCGGGGCGGACGTGCCCGCCACGCTCGACGAGGTCGTCCTGCGCGGCCTCGCGCGGACGGCCAGCGCGCGCTGGGAGTCCGCGCAGGCGATGGCGAGCGCGTTGGAGAGCGCGCTCACCCCGGCGTTGGCGAGCGAGGTCGGCGCGTGGGTCGAAGGGCTCGTCGGGGAGGAGCTCGCGGCGAAGCAGAAGCGGGTCGAGGAGCTCGCGACCATCGTCGATGCTTCGAGCGCGGAGGGAGAAGAAAGGAGCGGGAGGAGGAGTGGGAGTGGGAGTGAACGCCCTCGCAGCGCGCGACCGCGCTGGGTGTTCCCGGCGATGGGGCTCGCGGCAGTGCTCGCAGTGGCCTCGCTCGTCCATCGCATGGGCAGCGGCGCCAGCGCCGCCCCTCCGCCCACGAAGCCAAAGTCTTCCGCTCCCCCTCCCACTCCTCCTCCCTCTCCCCCTCCCACTCCTCCTCCCGCTTCTTCCGCGACCCCGCCCGCAACCGCAACCGCCTCAGCCTCCACGACCCGCCCCACCGGCCCCTGCGATCGCCCTTGGACCTTGGACTCCGGCGGGCATAAGATCTACAAGCGCGAATGCCTGTGACGATGAAGCGGCGGGTCGCTCGGGGCGCCATCCTCATGGCGACCCTGCTCGTGGCCGTCCGCGCGAGCGCGGCCGACACCAAGACCGCCTGCATCGACGCGGCCGAGGGCGCCCAGAAGCTCCGCACCACCGGCCATCTCACCGAGGCCCGCGCGCAGCTGCTCCAATGCACGCGCGACGCTTGTCCCAAAGTGGTACGGGACGACTGCACGAGCTGGATCGCCGAGGTCGACAAGGAGATGCCTTCGCTCATCGTGCGCGCGCGCTCGCCCAAGGGCGACGACGTCGACGGAGCGGTCGTCATCGACGACAAGCCCGCGCGCGACCACGTCGACGGCACGGCGCTCGCGATCGATCCCGGGCCGCACACCGTGCGGATCGTGCCGAGCGATCCGGCGTTCGCGCCCGCCGACACGAAGGTGATCGTCGCCGCGGGCGAGAAGAACCGCATCGTCACGCTCCAGGTCACCGGCAAGACGACCGCGAGCGGCGGGGCCGCGAGTGGGGGCACCCAGGGGCCCGCCACCGGTGAAGCCCCGAAGGGCTCGGGCACCCGCTGGGTCGGGTGGACGCTCGGCGGTCTCGGCGTCGCCGGCATGATCGGGTTCGCGGTGCTCGAGGTCGTCGCGCAAGGCGAGTTCTCCGACATGCGCGCGAGCACGTGCGGTCAGGCGAACACGTGCGGTGCCGACGTGCTCGATCCGATCCGCACGAAGTTCCAGGCCAGCGCGGTGATGCTCGGTGTGTCGGGTGCGCTGCTCGTCAGCGGCGTGCTCTGGCTGATCCTCGATCGGCCGAGCGCACCCAAGACGTCCGCGTGGCTCGGCGTCGCGCCGCAACCGGGCGGCGCGAGCGTGGGCCTCGGCGGCTCGTTCTGACGGCCCCTCGGTCTCAGTGCTTGGGCGGCGGCTTCGGCGGGGGCTTGCCCGCGTCCTTCTTGCCCGCGTCACGGCCCGCGTCGCGCCCGGCGTCACGGCCCGCGTCGCGCCCGGCGTCCTTGCCAGCGTCCTTGCCACCGTCGTGACCGCCGTCTTTGCCCGCCTCCACCGTCGCGTCTTCGACGACGGTCGCGTCGAGCTCGTCGTTGGCGATCGTCGTGGCTTCGTTCATCGCGTCGAGCGCGTTCGCGTCCTCTTCGGGTTCCGTCTGCGCGTCGACCGCGGCCGAGGTCACCGGCGCCGCGTCGGGGATGACGACCGGCGGCTTGCTCGACGTGAGCTTGACGACGAGGAGCACGATCCCGACGAGGAGCACCAAGCCCGCCACGCCCGCGATCACGATCCGATGGGAGCTCGATTGCGGCTTCAGCGGCGTCGCAGCGAGCGGCGACGCCATCGGCGCCGCTTCCTTCACCGCCCACGGCGAAGACGGCGGCGGCTTCGGGACACCCGGTGCGCTGGGCTCGGCGGGCGGCGCGGCATCGGCGGGCGGTGCCGAGGCATCCACCGGGATCGGCGCCGACTCCGCGAGGCCCGGAGGCTCGGCGAGCGACGGCTCGAGCGGCGGCGGCGCGATCGAGTCGTCGAGCTTCGGCGGCGGCGGCTCCGACGCGCTCGGATCGAAGAGCTTCTCGAGCGGCGTCGTCGCCATCGGGCCGGTGGGCGGCTTGGCGGGGAGCTCGATCTTCCGCTGCGAGGGCGACACTTCCTTCGTGAGCGGCAGCGGCGCGGTCATCTCGAGCGGCGCCGTCTTGTCGACGACGAACGAAGGCCCGGCCGTCGGCGACACCTCGACCGGCGGCGCAGTGGGCGATACGGCCGGCGGTGCGTCCGTCACGTCGGGCGTGGTGATCGCGACCGTCGGCGTCAGCGGCTTCACCGCGGGCGCGGCGACCGGTGAAGGCGTCGGCGGCGCGGGCGTGGGCGGCGCGGGCGTCTTCGGCTTGGGCGCGACGGCGGGGGCCGGCGGCTCGTCCGGCCACTCGTCCTCGGCGGCCCCGGCGGTCGCCGCCGGCACGGGCGCCGCGGGCGGGACGACCGGCGCGGGCGTGGGCGCGCCTGCCGGCGGCGGGACCGAGCCCTTCTTCTCCGCGAGCGTCTGCTCGAGCGGCACCTCCGTCCACGAGAGCTCCCTCTCGCGCGGCGCCACGTCGACGAGCTTCTGCTCCTGCTTCTTCCGGATCGCGGCCTCGAGCTGCGCGGCGGACGGCGGCGCGACGCCGATCATCGTCCCCTTGCGCGCGGGTGCCCCCGAGAGGCGCCCGATCGTCTCGAGCGCGGCGTCGTCGATCTCCGTGAACGAGACGCCCATCCCGGTGGGTGTCTTCGGGGCGCCCGTCTCGCGCCGCCAGACGACGAGCGCCTTCGCCTTCACCGTGGTGCCGCTCGGGAAGCGGATCTGGAGCTCGATCTCGGCGCCGGGCTCCAGCGGCGTGGGCGTCTGGATGAAGCAGCCGCCACGGCTGATGTCCCTCGTGGAGACCGACGTCTTCCCCGTCGCGTCGCTGTACGTCACCGTCGCGGAGATGTTCTTGCGCACGAATGCGCGACGCTCGGGGGTCATCGGACAGAGGGGATGGTAGACCGCGCCCGCCGTCGCGTCAGCATCCTCGTCAACCTTCGCTTTTTCCGCGTGCACGAATGCGCTGGAAATGCCGGCGGGCGATCCCGGACGCCGCCGCCGCCTTGGTCACGACGCCACCGTTGTCGGCGAGCACCTGCTCCACGTAGCGCCGCTCGAACTCGTCGAGGATCGCGGCCCGCGCGCGCGCGTAGGGCGTCCGCGCGGCCAGCAAGCGCTCGAGGAGGGTGGCCTCCGCGGCCGGCGAGGGTGCGCTGGGGGCGGCGCTCGGTCCCGCCGCTTCTTCGACGCCGAGCGCGAGCACGCGCGCGACCGCGTTGCGGAGCTCGCGCACGTTGCCCGGCCAAGACCACGCTTCCCAGCGTCCGAGGAGCTCCGGCGGGGGCTCGCCCGTCCCCCCCGAGGCCACCCAGAAGTGCCGCGCGAGGACCGAGACGTCCCCGCGCCGCTCGCGGAGCGGTGGGAGCTCGATCCGCGTGACGGCGAGCCGGTGGAACAGGTCGTCGCGGAAGCGGCCCTCCTGCACCTCGCGATCGAGATCGCGCCGGGTCGCCGCGAGCACCCGCACGTCGACCTTGATCGGGCGGTCGCCGCCGACGCGCCGGACCTCCCCGCGCTCGAGCGCACGAAGGAGCTTCGGCTGGAGCGAGGGGTCGAGATCGCCGATCTCGTCGATCAAGAGCGTTCCGCCGTGCGCCTGCTCGAACACGCCGCGCCGCGTGGCGATCGCGCCCGTGAACGCGCCGCGCTCGTGGCCGAAGAGCTCGGACTCGACGAGGTTCGGCGGGACCGCCGTGCAATCGAAGACGACGAAGGGCCCTTCGGCCAGAGGCCCCATCTCGTGGAGTGCCTCGGCCAAGACCTCCTTGCCGGTGCCGGTCTCGCCCTCGATGACGACGGCGACCTTCGCCGCGGCGAGCTTCGCGCAGAGCGGGTAGAGGCGCCGCATCTCGCGGCTCTCGCCGACGACGCGCCCGAAGCCGCTCGCGAACGGGACCTCGGGGTTGGGCGCTTCGCGGTGGCGCTCGACGTCGAGCTCGGTGTCGCCCACGCGCACCGTCTCTCCCCCGACGAGCCAGGCGCTCTCGATCGCGATGCCGTTGACGAACGTGCCGTTGGTGGACCCGAGGTCGGTGATGCGCACGCGCGTGCCGACGAGCTCCACCGCGGCGTGCCGGCGCGAGACCGTCCGATCGTCGAGCCGGAGCTCGCACGCGGGGGACTGACCGACGAGCGCGCGCCCGCCGGCGCCCCCGTCGAGCACCAGCGCGGGACCGTTCGCGCCGGCGCCGCGCGGGCGGAGCACGAACGTGCCCTCGGGGAGCGCACCGAGCGCGAGCGGCGAGACGAGTGTCGTGGAGCTGCCCGCGCTGTCGCTCATCGGCGCCACGGAGCTTACACCGCTGACCGCGAAAACGCGCTATCCTCGACGGTACGTTGCGGTACCTCCACGCCGTCGTCCCGATTGCCGTGACGGCCGCCGCCCTCGGGCTGGTGGGGGCGTGCGCGCTCTTTCCGAGCCTGGAGGAGTACGGCCGCTGCGCCGACGGCGGGTGCGCCTCGACGGGCGATGGCGGCAGCATCGACGGGGGCGGCGGCAGCGACGCGAAGGACGAGCTTCCGCCTCCCTCGCCCGACGGCGGGTGCAGCTACGCGCACCCTCCGACGATGGTGCGCCTCCCGTCCGGCTGCATCGACTCGACCGAGGTCACGCGCGAGCAATACGAGACGTTCATGGCCGCGAGCCCGACGACGCCGAAGCAGGACGGCCCGTGCGCGTGGAACACGACCTACGCCGCGGACAAGGGCTACATCATCAACAACACCAAGCCGACCGACCCGATCCGCGGCATCGATTGGTGCGATGCGCGGGACTACTGCGCGTGGGCCGGCAAGCGCCTGTGCGGCAAGATCGGGGGCGGCTCGCTCACGTACTCCGGCTACCTCGCCGACCGGAAGCAGTCGGAGTGGTTCATGGCGTGCTCGCAGGGCGGGCTACGGGATTACCCTTATGGGACGGGCGTCGACGACACGTACAAGCAGGGCTACTGCAACATCGGCTACCCCGACGCCGGGCAGCACGCGCAGACGCCCGCCGGGTCGCTCCCCAACTGCACCGTGCCCGAAGCGGGCGTCTACGACATGATCGGCAACGTCATGGAGTTCATCGACGCGTGCGAGACGACGGCGGACGCATCGGCGGACCGCTGCATCTCGAACGGCGGCGTTTGGCGGTTCGGGGACTACGCCACGTGCGGGTTCAACGCGTCGACCACCGACAAGTCGCGCGGCGGCCAGAACGACTGGTCCGTGGGCTTCCGCTGCTGCGCCAACTGACATGGCCAGCCACCTGGAGCCGGCGAAGCGCGCGGTCCGCGTTCCGCGCCCAGGTGCACTCTACACATTTCTAGCGCTCGTCGTCGTGGCCGAGGTGGCGGCGCTCGTCGCGCGTGCGCAGGGCGCCCACCTCCCGCCGCCTGCGTTCTGGTGGCCGCTCTATGCGCTCGCCCCGGTGCTCGCGTGGTCGTCGCTCCCGCGAAAGCGGCGTACCGGGCGCGTGCTCGTGCAGGACGCCGGCGTCAGCATCGACGGCGAGATGGTCGCCCGGCGCGCGGAGCTCTCGCTCGGGCTCGTCCGCCGCGAAGGAGACGCCACGTGGTTGCGGCTCTCGGGCAAGAGCAAGCTCATGGCGAAGATGGTCGACGTCGCCGTCACCGACGAGGACGAGGCCGAGCGGATCCTCGCCGTCCTCGGTCTCGACGCGAAGAGCCGCACGGCCGAGTTCAACGTCTTCTCGGGGAGCGCCGACAAGTTGGTCGCGGCGGTCGTGGCCTTCGGCGTCCTCGGCGGGGTGATTGCGGCGGGGGCGCTCCTCGCCGGGCACGTGGTCGGTCCCGCCGTGTCGTTCGCGATGATGCTGGCGATCGCGCTCGCCGTGCTCGGGGGAGCCCTCTTCGCGGCGCGGACGCGACAGGCCAAGCTCACGGTGGGCGTGGACGGGCTCCAGATCGTCCAGGGCTTCCGCCGCCCGCGCTTCGTCGCGCACGACGCGATCCGTGAGGCGACGGCGAACGCGGGGACGCTCACGCTCCGCCTCGCCGACGGAGAGACGCTCTCGTACCTCTGCGGCCAGCAGCGCCGCTCCAAGGACCCCAGCGGCGGCGAGCCGCAGAAGCTCGCCGAGGCCATCGTGACGAAGCTCCGCGCCGCGCGCTCCGCGTTCGACGAGCTCGCGGGCGACGTGGGGAACGTGCCCGCGCTCGCGCGCGCACGACGCTCGACGTCGGAGTGGGTCGCGGCCCTGCGCCGGATCGGCGAAGCGGCGGACGGCGGCTATCGCGAGGGGATGGTTCCCCGCGAGCGCCTGCTGCGGGTCGCCGAGTCGACGCACGCGCCCGAGCGCGTCCGGATCGCCGCCGCCGTCGCGCTCGCGGCGGGCGCGACGACCGAGGAGAAGGAGCGCCTCCACGCCGCCGCCGAAGCGTCCGCTTCGCCCGAGCTCCAGCGCCGCCTGCGCGTCGCGGTCGACCCGGCTGCCGAGCTCGCGCTGCTCGAGCGCGTGCTGGACGAGGCCGACGACGAGGGCCCCGCGCCCAAGGCCGCCCGCCTCAAATGAGGCCGCCGCGGTACTCGGTCGGCGTGTAGCCGTGCGTGCTCATCGTGCAGCGGCCCCGCATGTCGTCCCCGTCGAGGGCGTCGCGGGCGGTCACCTCGAGCTGGAACACGTTCCAGACCTTGAGCTTCACGACGAGGCGCGTCTCGCCCCCCTTGAAGACGAGCTCCTCGACGTGGGGTTGACCGGCGCGCCCCGGTGCGATCATCCCAACTTGGGACAACTGGAGGCGATAACCGTCGGCCGGGGCCGGGGCGTCGAGGACCACCGGCAGATCGATCGTCTTCCCCACGTCCACCGTCGACGGGCACTCGAAGCGAAGCGCGGGGCGCGCGACCACGAGCTTCACCCCGTGCGCGGGGTCGCCTTCGGCGTGGAGCGCGTACGCGCCCGGTTTGGCGAGAACGTCCTTCGGGAGCGCCAGCTCGGCGGTCGTGGCCCCCGCCGGCACGTCGACACCGAAGCTCGTCGTGAGCCCCTCGCCGACGACGGTGACGTGACGCCCCCCGGACCCGGCCGGCGCGGGGAGCGTGACGCGGACATGAGGCGGCTCGGACGCGACGGCGGGTGACGCCGAAACGACCGCACGATCGAGCGCGAGTGCGATCGCCTCGGGCGGCGCGCCCGCGTCGGGCGACGCGGGTGCAGCAGCGCCGGGCGCCGCGCCCCCGCACGCCACGAGCGACAGACCGAGGGCGAGCGCGCCGGATCGCCTCACTTCGCGTACGTCGCCTTGCAGTAGTCGAGCTCGGTCTGATCCACGACGGCCGGCGCGAGCGCGGGCGGGTTCAGCGACTTGGGCGACGAGAAGTCGAACATGTCGACGAGCGGGTCCGCGTTCGCGTCGCGCGCGGTGAGCGCCGGGATCTTGAACCGCGTCTGGATGAAGCGGAGGATCGACGTGTGATCGTAGGTCGTGTGGCCGACGTAGCCGGGCTTGGCGTACGGCGAGACGACGATGAGCGGCACGCGGATGCCGTAGCGGTCGAAATCACCCGGCTCGGGTGCGCCCTCGAAGCGCGGCGCGTTCGAGTCCGGCTTGCACGCCGGCGGCGGCGGGAGGTGGTCGTAGTAGCCACCGTGCTCGTCCCAGGTGATGAAGAGCGCGGTGTGCGCCCACTGGGGGCTCTTCATGAGCGCGCTGACGACGTCGCTCACGAACTTCTGGCCGACCTGGATGTCGGCCGGCGGGTGCTCGTCGTTCTGGGCGGGCCCCTCGGCGCCGATGTGCGGGTCGAGGATGCTCACCTGCGGCAGCGTGCCGGCGGCGGCGGCGTTGAAGAAGTCGGAGTCGAGGTACTTCACCGTGCGGCCCCAGCGCGAGAGGAACGTCACGTTGTAGACGACGGCGATCCCGGTGGTGCCGGCGCCGTAGAGGTTCCAGCTGACGTGGCGCTTCTCGAGCTCGTCCAGGAGCGTCGCGTCCTTGTCGGGGAACGTGTAGAGCGAGAGGTCCGGGAAGCCGTTGAAGGTCAGCCCGTAGGACGTGCCCGCGACGAGGAACATGCGGTTCGGCCACGTCGGACCCGGCACCGAGCAGTGGTAGTGGTCCGCGAGCGCGAACGTCTTCGCGAGCGAGTAGTAGAACGGGAGGTCGCGCTCGTCGTAGGTCGTCATCGCACGCGCGCCCGTGGCGAGCGGACCGTTGCCGCCGTGGCCCTCGTTCGACTCGACGAAGCCATCCATCTTCCCATCGTCGATCTGCAGGTGCGTGCCGGACCACTCGTGGTTCGGGTCGAGCGTGCACATGTGCGTCGCGTGGGTGAGCGGGATCGTGTTGCCGGGCGTGGGGCCCGTCTTCTCCGGGTTCGAGGCGTTCGCCGGAGGAACCTCGACGTCGGTGCGGTTCGCGTACTTCGCGAACCCGGCGAAGTAGTTGTCGAAGGAGTGGTTCTCCATCATCAGCACGACGACGTTGTCGATCGGGATGTCCTTGTCGACGGGGACGCTGGTGCCGAGCGTCTCCGCGGGCATGTCGCCCGCCTTGAACTTGCAGGCGGCGCGCCCGTCGGTCGCGGACTTGTCGTCGGGCCGGGTCACCGGGCGGTCCCACTCCGGCGGCGTGGGCGGACGCGTGTCGACGTCGACCCCCGCGTCGGCCGCGGGTTGGTCCGGCGTGGACTGGCAAGCGAGGAGGAAAACCGGCGCGAGCGCGAAGACGGCGAGGTGCTTCTTCATGGTGGGACCCGGCCGAAAGATGGCACGGGATGCGCGCCCCGCGTGTGACTTTCGTGTTTTTGGGCGACCGCAGGCTCAGGGCGTCGCGGGCTTCTTGCACGGGGCCCCGACCGTGCCGTCCACGCACTGGTCGAGGTTCCGCTGGCCCTGCGCCGCGCACACCTGGGTCGCCCAGCTCCGCGCGTCGTTGCAGCGGTTGGCGTTCGAGTAGGCGGAGATGAGCTGGTACTTGTAGCTCGTGACGTTGCGGCGTTCCTCTTCGGTCGCCGAGGGGTACTGGTGCAGCGCCGCCGCCATCTCGTCCGCGGCCTTGCCGATCGCGGCCGGATCCTTGTTCGTCTGCGCCTTGCCGATGAGCATCTGCGCGCGGCGTGCGCGCTCCTCCGGCGTGAGCTGGCTGACCGGGCAGTACATCTGCGCCGAGCCGCTCACCGCGTTCTCGATCTCGACCGGTCCCATCTTCTGCACGACGGAGCCCTTCTGGTCCTGCCAGTAGGTGCGCGCGATCTTGCGGCCCTCGTCGCAGCGGCCGGCCATCATGAGGCAGTTCGCCTTCATGTATTTGTAGCCGCCCGGATCGGTGTAGCCGGGATCCTTCTCGAGCTTGTCGAACGCGTCCAAGCACGCGCGCCCGTCGCCCGCCTGGTGGGCCTGGGTGACGGCCATCATCAGCTTGCTCGTCTCGGGCAGACCGACCGCGCCCGTCGCCGTGCCGGTGGCCGCCGTCGCGAGGACCGTGGGGGGCGGCTTCGGCGTGACGATCGTCGTCATCGTGACGGTGGGGAGCGGCATCGCGCTCACCGTGGGCTCCGCCGTCGCCACGCTCGCGGTGTCGCTCGGCGCCGCTCCGACGGTGCCCGTCGGGGCGGTCGGCGCTTGCATGCTCGTGATCTTGCCGGAGTACGCGATCTCGGAGCCGCCGCCGCTCTGCGACTTGTGGACGAGCCACCCGGCCGTGGCGAGCGCGGTGATCCCGACGAGCGCGAGCCCCGCTCCGACGAACAGCCCAGCGCTGCTGCGGCGCGGGGGCGCAGAGGGCGCGGTGATGCCGCTCGGCGGGTGCACCACCGGGGCCGGAGTCGCGTACGGGCCGGGCGCGGGAGGCGGACCGCTCCACGCGGCGCCGGCCGGAAGCGCGGGCGGAGGCGGCGCGCTCCATCCCTGGCCCGGCGGCGTTCCCGGAGGCGGAGCGGACATGCCCGGCGGCGGCGCGCTGATCATCGCGTTGGCCGCGTTGGGCGCGTTGGATGCGTTGGGCGCGTAAGCGTTCGGCTGCGGCGTCCCCGGCGCGCGCGCGGAGAAAGGCGTCGCGCCACCGGTCGCGTTGATGTCGTTCACGCGCACGGCGACGGGCGTGTGCGCGGGCGGGACCGACGCGAAGAGCGTGGAGTCGCCGCGCAGCCACCCGCCGAGCTGAACGAGCATCGCGCGCGCGGTCGAGTAACGCGCCCCCGGATCGCGCGCCATCGCGCGCGCGACGATGTTCCGGAGGACCGGGTCGACGTCGGGCCGGAGCGCATCGATCGGAGGCGGCTCCGTGTTCGCGAGCATCGCGAGGAGCCGTGCCGCCGTCGGCGCGTCGTAGGGAGGGCGCCCGGTGAGTGCATGATACATGCAAGCGCCGAGGGCGTAGATGTCGGCCCGACCGTCGACCGCCTCGCTCCGCGCTTGCTCGGGGGCCATGTAGGCGAGCGTGCCGACGATGGCGCCGGTGGTCGTCAAGCGCCCGCCCTCCTCGGCGACCTTGGCGACGCCGAAGTCGAGGAGCTTCACGAGGTCGTCCCCGGTGTCGGTCCGGCAGAGGAAGATGTTGTCGGGCTTCACGTCGCGGTGGACGAGGCCGGCTTCGTGCGCTGCGGCGAGGGCGGAGAGAACTTGCTCGCCGACGCGGGCGATCCGGGTCCCCTCGACCGAGCGATCGCGCTCGAGGCGGTCGCCCAGGGACTCGCCGACGAGGCGCTCCATGACGAAGAAGGGAGGCTCGCCCGGGTTGTCCTGGAAGTCCGTGACGGAGACGATGTGGGGGTGACCCAGCGCGGCGACGGCGCGTGCTTCGCGTTGAAATCGTTGGAGGAGATCGGGATCGTTCGCGAACGGACCGCTCATCACCTTGATGGCGACGCGACGGCCGAGATCCTCCTGGATGGCCTCGTAGACCTCGCCCATCCCGCCCCCGCCCAGGCGAGCGCCGACCCGATAACGCCCGGCGAGGAGCTGACCGGAGAGGGTGAGCACGACCCCACCTTAACACGGTGCTTGCGAAAGTCTTCCCGCTGGAAAGGACGAATCCGGAATAGAGAACGGGAACGGGAACGCGGAACGCACGGAGATGCCGTCGTCGTGGTCGTCGAATATGCGGAGACGGGAATGATGGATGCTCTCTCTCTCCATCGCCGACGCGGGGTTCGGCTCACGTGCTCGCACGAGCGTCGGGAACGCGTTGGCGCATCACGGGTCGGCGGGACGCCGGACCTTCCTTCGGGGACCCCTTGGCCGACGATCACGCGCAGGCGCGACGATGGGATGACCCTCGAGCTGCCGCTCGCGTTCGTCGCACAGATCGACCTCGCGGAGATCGCTGCGTTCGACGTGGAGCACGTTCTGCCCGACTCGGGCCTTCTTTCGTTCTTCTCGGCTGACGCCATTCACCTGATGCGCGCGGGTGCAGGAAGCTGCCCCGGTTGGGAAGAAGCGGTGGACGCTCCCGACCGCGCACGTGTGCTCTACACGCCTCCCGGCACGGAGCTCGCGCCGCTGCGTCCTCCGGCGGAGCTCGATGCCGATCTGGTCAGTGCGGCCTCGGCGGTCACCTTCGCGCCCGTCGACACGTGGCCCCAACTCGAAGGCCCCTTCATCGGCGGCCCCGGTGACGGGCGCCCCATCACGTTCTCGACGGAGGAGGAGTGGGACCGCTGGGAACGCGAAGCACCCGAACCGCCCGCGTGCGCGATGCTCGGCCACCCGCGAGGCGCCGAGGGCCCGATCGGCGATTCGCCGGACAGCTACCTCTTGCTGTCACTCGACGAGCGGAGCTCGGGGCTCAGCTACGATCTCTTCGGTCGAAACGGCTACCTCTACTTCTACGCACCGCTCGCATCGCTGCGTGCCCGCGACTGGTCCGCCGTACGGCAACGGGAACGGTGACGCCATTCCCGTTCCCGTGTTCCGGTAGGGACGGTCCTTTCGGACCGCCCCCCGGACAGAACCCGGCGAGCGGATTTCCCGCACCGGGCTCCCACCTCAGGTCATCGGGCAGCGAAGCGTCGTTCGGGCCACGGATGAAGGAT
>JBGAKG010000029.1:0-134079 GCA_044224495.1 Polyangiaceae bacterium
GCCTCTTGGCGTCGGCTCGGTTTCTTGGCAGCATTCTTCATGGCGGTCTCCTTCGATCAGCACCCCGATCCTACCGATCGGGGCGGGGTGGACCGCCACCCTTCATCCTTCAAGTTTCAACAGAGAGCGGGACGCTGCCAGCGCGCGGCGAGTACCGAGTCGAGGAAGAGCGCTTCGACTTCGGCGGCTTTGCCAGCATCTACAAAGCAACCGACGAGCATGGTCAGGTGCTTGCGCTGAAGCAGTTGTACGCCACCGACGACGAAGCCGTCGGCCGACTACGCCGAGAGATCCAGGAACAGAAACGGATCGAGCATGTTAACGTGATGCCAATCGTCGACCATGATCCAGCATTTCGATGGTTCGTGATGCCGCTCGCAAACGAGAGCCTCGCTGCGCGGTGGATGAACGGTCCGCTGGATAATGCGGAGCTCTGTACAATTCTCCGCAATGCAGCAACCGGACTCGCCGCCGCGCACGCGCTGGGCCTGGTTCACCGCGACGTGCAACCGCGGAACATCCTTCGACTTGGCGACCGTTGGGTCGTCGCAGACTGGGGGATCGTGCGACGACCGCCGGGAATGACGACCATGATTCGCACGAAGGGTGAGGTGGGGAGCATCGGATTCGCGGCACCCGAGCTGTTTCGTGACGGCCACCAGGCCGGCCCTGCGGCTGACGTCTACGCGCTCGGCAGAGTTGCGGCGTGGGCGGTCAAACGCCAGTGGCCCGACCAGAACATGCCCCTCCTCCCGGATGGAGTGTGGCGACGCTTTGTGCGAACCACCACTGAACTCGATGCTGGCCGTAGACCGCAGACGATGAGCGAGGTTCTGAAGTTGCTGAATGAGGTCGAGGCTGAAGTTGGGGAGGGGGTCTCGCCGGTGAGCGTGCCCATCGGCGAGCTTGTCGCGCAGCTCGGCGGAGGGGACGTTTCTGTGCTCGACCCCTTGGTCGCGGCGGCCTTGGAACAAGCCGAGGACGGGGACATGTACTTTGATGACATGGCCAGCATGAGTGCGGGTGCGATCGTACTGTTGGTAACCAGACGGCCGGAGGAGGCCGGAACGATCACTCAAGCCATGCTTCGAGCGTGCCGAGAGACGCCGTGGGGGACCCGTTCATTCGACGACCTGAACGGCCCACTGATATGGCTTCACGAGGTGGCCAAGGCAGCGGCGGGTGCCGGTAACCTTGGTCTGCTCGAAGACGCGGCCTCAGCGCTATTCGAGTTCGAGGCTCAGTGGGATCGCTACGCGCAGCAAACTCGGTCGCGACGATGGCTCGCGTCCCTGACGGAGGGCGATGTCGCTGCAACGGTTGCCCGCGCCCTTCGACGCCACCCGGAAGCGTCGAAGCTCTATCGAAGCGGTTGGAGCGGAGCGCCGCCGACACGCGCGATACGCGCGGTGTTCGATGCCGTTCCGAAATGAACGCCCGATCGCATGACTGAGTTGGCGCCCGCTGCTAGGGAACAGCAATACCGGGAGAAGCGCCCACGTCCGCCCACTTCGTATGCGCGAGCATGCAGCCCGTTCGTTTGGCGGAGCACACGTAAATGTGGCCGAGATCCTTGCGCCCACGATGACGCGATGACATGCAGCCAGTCGATTCGACGCTCGCACCCGCCGCGACGTTTGGTTGTTCCCAAACACCCAGCGACACGCATGGAACAGGGGGTTCTCACGTCGAATGAGCGTCGACAGCATGGGACGACGGACGATCGACTACGAACGCGCTATGGAAGGTGGTCGATCGGGACCTTGAACGAATGGGGGCGAGGAACTGGGTCCATTGGGTGGAGCTGATTCGCAAGATCAAACGCATCGAGCAACGCCCGCGTTGCACGTGAAGAGGATGCGCGGCGAGAAGCTCGGGAACGTCCCGTTCGGTTGCCGCGCGACGTCGCCCGATGCGAACGGTGTGCAGCACATCGAGCGCGATCCGAACGAGCAAGCCGTCATCGCGCGCGCGAAGCAACTCTCAGACGAAGGGCTATCGGTGCGCTCGATCGCGGAACGCTTGAACGCCGACTGCTACCGCACGCGCAAGGGCACGCCGCTTTCGCACACGCTCGTGCATCGCTTCCTTCGGCCGCCCTTGATCGCGGAAGTGGCCTAAATCTCGTTCAAACTCCAGTCTCGTGAAGCTGGCTATCTCAATACCAGGTTGACACCCGTGGTCAGCCGCGGTGTGATCGGCGCGAATGACCACGGAGCAATTCTGGTTGAACTGGGGAGCCACGGTCGCGGCGGGCGTCGCTACGCTGTTGGCCGTTGCTGTTGCTCTCTTTGGCCAGTCGTTTCGAGACAAGTTTTTCCCACCGAAGCTCTCGCTGAGCATCCTCAATCCGAAGGGCGACCTCGGCGAGGTGCGGACGGCGACAACAAGTGAGAAGGTGCGGTACTACCATCTCGCCGTCACGAACGGCAGGCGGTGGGCGATGTCTCGCAACGTCCAGGTGTTCTTGACGCGCATCGACGAGGAAGGCGCGAACGGCGAGTTCCAGCTCGTGTGGGCGGCACAAGCTGCGATGCGATGGCGTCACCAAGAGTTCCACCCAGTGCTGCGCAACATCGGCCCCCTCACCCACTGCGATCTAGTTGCGGTGAATGAAAAGGGGAAGCAGATCGCCATCCTCGTGCTGTACGCGCCCTTCAACATGCCGCAAGCGATCGACGTCAAGACCCCGACGATCCTCTATCTGGAGGCTCGCGGTGACGAGGGTGACTCAAGCCAGCTCAAGGTCAAGGTTTCTTGGGACGGCGTTTGGAAGGACGGCGAGGAGGAGATGGCGCGGCACCTGATCGTCGAGGAGGTTGGGTAGTTCGAATCACGATGCCAGCCGTAACGGTCACCTGGTTTCGATCGGCGTAAAGCGACGAAGGAACTCCCGCAGCTGAGTGACGCACGCGGCACACAACTCGCGCAGGTCGTGCGTCCCGTTCGCCGCAAAGACGGTCGCACGCGTTCCCGGCCCATCGTCTCCGCACTCGAACTCGCGCCCAATGACCGCGTGCAGTGCATCGAGGCGGGGGTCAGCGGCACCGCTCGGCTCTGGGTTCAGGTCGAGATGCTTCGACCCGTTCGCGAGGTCCCGACACAAGCGAAGCTCGATGCTCTGATAGAGTTGCTCGACGTCACGCTGCGTGTAGCGATTTTCGGTGCGGCTCGTCTCCGTCACCTCGTGCAGCGACTTCTTCATCCAGTCCTGCATCGCCCAACACTGTTGAAGCACGACGAGAGCGAAGTCCTCGGCGTCGCGACCCTTCGCATTCTCAAGGCGCCGGAACCAGCGAAGTGTGCGCGCCCACTGCTCCCGTACTGGATTGGGGTGGTTGCGTCGGATCAACATGCTAGGTCCCTTCGCGCCTTGCGGTTTGGAGGGCCACGTAAAGTCCCTGCATCTCCTGCGTCCGGTTGAGTGCGTCGATCAACTTGGTCAGGGTTTCGCGCGCAGGCACCACCCATTCGGTGCCACCTTTTGCCCGGCCGATCTCATCGATGACGACGAGGAACCGGTGCGCGTGGAAGAACATCTCCCAGAAGCACACGTCCCCGTTGAAGCCGTTCCCTTCCGCGTCGATGCCTCGCGCGGCGATCGACAATCGGATCGGCGTGACGTGGAGCGCGATGCTGTGACCGGAGTAGTCGGCGGTCTCTGCCAAGTCCTTCGGGTCCGTTCGGAGCCGCGCGGCGTGAAGTCTTCGCAGTTCGCCCGGAGCGTACCGACGCTTCCGATCCCGATCGCTGCACGTGAGCCAATCTTGCATGGCTGCCTCGACGTGGATGAAGTGGCGCAGAAGCAGTTCGATCTCCATCACGTCGCGCATCGAGTCACTCACCACGCCAAGCATTCCGCCGAGCGCCGCATCCGCGCCAACCTCCCAGTCTGCGATGGCGCGCTCGATGAGGAATGCGATCGGAGACAACGCAGGGAGCTGCTTGAACGCGCCGTGTACCACGTCGAGATGCGAGAGCAGCTCGTCCAGTCCTGCGAATCGCGCCCCGCCGAACAACGCGCGGAGGTTTCGATCGCGGTTCTGCTGTGCGCGTCGAATCGCTTGCGCAAGTCGAGGTCTCGAATCGCTCAGTGCCTGCAGCGGGTCCGGGGGCGTCATCGCTTCTCATCCGGCGTCTGGTCAGGAGGATCGGGGACCTCGCGCCGCCCGCGGTAGGGTGCGAGCGCAAGAAGCGCCGCGACGGCAGTGACCGCAAACTGAGAGTCCGGACGCCCGAGATCGACGCGGAGCTGTCCGGCGTGAGCTGCAGGGCTGAGCGCACCAACTAGCGCGGCTTGGACCATCGAAAAGCGTTCGGAAAGCGTCATCTTCGCGACGCCTTGCTTGAGGAAGGCGACCACTTCCTTGGGGGCATGTCCGCCGAATCCGCGTTGCTCCAACTCGTCCAGCGCGATCCGGCACGACGTGATCGCGTGCGCGTTGTCGCCGCGCCCGCGTTCATCGATCGAGCGGCGCAAATGCGCAAGCGCGGCGGCCAACTCTGGAAACTCGGCCTCCGAAGGAACGGGTATTTCGAGGATGATGCTCGAAGTGACACCCGCGCTCTTGATCAACGAATGCCAGTCGTCGGCGCTCACCTTGTCGAAGTGGCGGAGGATGCAGCGTTGGGCGACCATCGCGCCCGCGCGGCCCTCCTTCCCGCCGCCAACGAACGCGCGAGCGTCGGCCCAAAGCTCGACGTCGATAGGTGCACCGTCTCGCTGAGATTCGAGACGTTGGAGCGCGGCGCGTGACATGCGGGTGAAGTAATCGACCTTGACGGCCACAACCCCTGCGTGACGGAGTACGGAAACGGTGGAGCGAGGATCGGCCATCAGCGTGCCAAAGTCGACCTCAGGCCCCTTCATCCGGAAGACTAGGCGAGCCATCGTTGGCACGAGCTCCAATCCTCCTCGCGTGTCCCATTGATCCCAACCCATCGTTTCGATCTGGAGCGTGGCGCGCAACTCGTATCCGTCCGCGATCGGAACGAGTGAGAACGTCACACCGGAGCATCGCGCGACAGCTTCACGATCAACCTGCCAATGGTCGGTCATTGTCCGATCTTGCCCGACGTTTGGCCGACCGCCAAGCCGACGGGTCAAAGCTGCTGTGGGCACTCGCCGTGCTGCTTTTTCAGTTTGGCTATCTCCGCCTCAGTCCCGATCGTCCTTTCCACTGTCACGGATTCGTGGGCGCGCGAGTAGATCGACGATTGATCGACCCGGAAGCGGCACACGAGCACGGAACCGGCAGGATCCGGCCGCTCGGTGACACCGGCGAAGTCTGCGCGCTCACTTCCTCGAACCCACCCGCCCGGCGTCAGGTGCCAATCCGTCCACTCTTTGCTTGCTGCCATGACGAGAGTGTAGGTCGCGCGCGTCGATCCTCCACCCAAGCACTCGAAGAAGGCGAAGGTCTCGGGTGAACCTGGCTACTTCGCCCGCCTGATCGGCACGACGCTCGCGCCCTCCCCTTCTACCTTCAACCCGAGCCCGCCCCGAAGCGATGCGGAGAACGTCCGCCGCACGAAGTGGTCGTAGTAGCGCCGCGTCACCACCGGCGACGAGTGCCCGACCGCTGCCGAGATTTCATCGAGCGAAGCACCGCGCGACATGTTGCGCGAAACGAACGCGTGGCGCGTTGCTTGGTACCAGGTGAGCCCCTCGATCCCGCACGCTTTCGACGCTCTCTCCCAACACGCCTCGATGAACTCTTTCCGGTAGAAGCTCCCGTCTCGCGTGGCGCATGGGAAGGCGTAGTCCTCGGGTCCCGCGCGCTCGTCGCGCCGCCGCGCGAGGTGGGGCGCGAGTAGCTCCTCCAAGTCGTCCGACGCGGGAACCCACTTCACCTTTCCCGTCCCGTGCTTGTCCTCCTTCAACGCGCCGTCGTAGGAGAAGCGGACTCGGATCGTCCCTTCATCCAGGAACCCGAGATCCGACATGCGGAGCCCGGCAACCTCGCCCGTGCGCAGGCCCGAGCGGTTGGCAATGTAGAACATGAGCGAGACCGGCGACGGCAACGCGTGGAAGAGGTCGCGCACAGACTTGTCGTCATCGAGCCAGGGGACGTCATGCTTTGCGGCCTGCGCCGGGCGTTTCCCCGTTGGGATCATGCGCACCGGGTTGGCGGTGGTGTGGCCTCGCTCGATCGCCCAAGAAAAGAACCGGGAGAGAAGGTTCACGTTGTGGCGCATCGAGCCCGCGGAGAGCTTGGCAACCTTCGCCGCACTCTTTCGCTCGGGTCGTGCCTGCCGCTTCGGACCGGGCTTGCCGGGATAGTCCGCGATCTCAGCTTTGGCGGGGCGCGGCTCGACCTTCCGACGCGGAGCACTGCCATCGCGCATGGCATCGATCCACTTCATGACCGCGGCGAGCGTCACCGCCGATAGCGCCATCGACCCGAACGCCGGACGTAGATGGTTCTCGATCCGGCGTCGGTCGTCGGCCGCATTCCGGTTGTGGAGCGCCTTGCTCCAGTCATCGATAAGGGAACCCATCCCGGGGTCGTCGGCGCGCTGGACGAGCCCCGCTCGGCCCGCGGCGATGTTGGCCTCGATGGTCTGCAGGAGCTGGCGCGCCTGCTCCTTCGTCGGCTGCTTCGACGGGACGAGCTTGCGGGAGCCGTCGCGCTCGACGTAGCCGATCCACCAACGTGGAGCGTGCTTCGAACCCCGGTTGTAGATCGTACCCATCGGGTCGATGCTACGCCGGGGTCCGGCACGGTGCTACATCAGCGCTACTTTGTGGAATTCGGAGACCTGTCAGCTCCGAATTTTCGAGTGATTACAGCGGGGTGGACGGGACTCGAACCCGCGGCCTCCGGCGTGACAGGCCGGCGTTATAACCGACTTAACTACCACCCCAGTGAAGGGGAACTGCGTGCTGCTACTGCGTGCCTGCCAACCGCTCCCCGAGGAGTAGGCGGGACAGGGCTTGAACCTGCGACATCCGGCTTGTAAGGCCAGCGCTCTACCGCTGAGCTACCCGCCCGAAAGAAAAAGCGAAAAAGAACGACGGGCTAAGTACAAGGCAGGCACCTCCCGGTCAAGATGATTCGTACAGACGAGGTTCGCGGCCCTTCCCGACACGCGGAGCGAGGACGTGCAGGAGTACCGAGGACGGTCAGCCGGCGGGGGCTGGGGCCGGATCGTTGCCCGCGCCGCCGCGCGGCGGGGCCGCCGGCGTCTTCGGGGGCGTCGTGACGAGCTCGCCGTCGCGGTACTCCATCACGTCCTTCCGCGGGCCAAAGACGGCCTCGGGGTTGGGGTAGCAGAGGGCCTCCCGCAGGACGTCGTCCATGTGCTCGACGAGGACGATCCGCATCGCCTTGAGCACGCGGCGCGGGACCTCGCGGAGGTCCTTCCGGTTCTCCCGCGGCATGATCACGGTGCGGATGCCGCTCCGGTGGGCGGCGAGGATCTTCTCCTTCAACCCACCGATGATCTGCACGCGGCCGCGGAGCGTGACCTCGCCGGTCATCGCCACGTCGCGCCGGACGGGGACCCTCGTGAGCGCGCTCGCGAGCGAGGTCGCGATCGTGACACCCGCGCTGTTGCCGTCCTTCGGATCGGGATCGGGAAAGTGGATGTGCACGTCGAGCTTCTGGAGGAACTCCGGATCGAGCGAGAGCATCGCCGCGCGCGACCGGACGTAGCTCATCGCCGCCTGCGCGCTCTCCTCCATCATCTTCTGGAGGAGCCCGGTGACGACGATCTTCCCCTTCCCCGGGACGACCGCGACCTCGCACTGGAGCGTCACGCCGCCCGCGTAGGTCACCGCGAGGCCGTTCGTGAGACCGACCTCGTCGTGGCGCTCGAGGCGGTCCGCGCGGAACTTCGGGACCCCGAGGTACTTGGGGACGTCCGCCGCTCCCACCTCGATCGGCTTGTCCTTGCCCTCGGCCACGACTTGGCGCGCGACCTTGCGGCAGATGCTGGCGACCTCACGCTCGAGCGAGCGGACACCCGCCTCGCGCGTGTAGTGGTGGATCACCGTGCGGAGTGCACCCTCGGTGATGGTGAGCGGCACGTCGTCGAGCCCGCACTCCTTCCGCTGGCGCGGAACGAGGTACTTCGTCGCGATGTTGAGCTTCTCGAACTCGGTGTAGCCGGACAGCTGGATGATCTCCATGCGGTCCTGGAGCGGCACCGGGATGCCCGACAGCGTGTTCGCGGTCGTGATGAACATCACGTCCGAGAGGTCGTAGTCGAGATCCAGGTAGTGGTCGTTGAACGCGTTGTTCTGCTCGTTGTCGAGGACCTCGAGGAGCGCCGCCGCGGGGTCGCCGCGGAAGTCCGAGGACATCTTGTCGACCTCGTCGAGCAGGAAGACCGGGTTGTTCGTCCCCACCTTCTTCAGGCTCTGGATCAGCTTGCCCGGCATCGCGCCGATGTACGTGCGCCGGTGGCCGCGAATCTCGGCCTCGTCGCGGACGCCGCCGAGCGCGAGGCGCACGAACTTGCGGTTCGTCGCGCGCGCGATGCTCTTGCCGAGCGACGTCTTGCCGACGCCGGGGGGACCGACGAAGCAGAGCACCGGCCCGCGGAGCTTCTTCGTGAGCGCCTGCACGGCGAGGTACTCGACGATGCGCTCCTTGATCTTCTTCAGCCCGTAGTGGTCCTCGTCGAGGATCGCTTCGGCCGCCTTCAGATCGTAGTTCTCTTCGCTCTTCTCGCCCCACGGCAGGCCGAGGATCCAGTCGATGTAGTTGCGCACGACGGTCGCTTCCGCGCTCGTCGGGTGCATCATCTTGAGCTTCTTCAGCTCCTTCTTGACCTTGCCCTGAGCCTCTTTGCTGAGCGCCTTCGTCTTGAGCTGCTCTTCGATCTCCGAGAGCTCGTTCTTGAACTCGTCGCGCTCGCCGCCACCCAGCTCGCGCTGGATCGCCTGCATCTGCTCGTTGAGGTAGTACTCCTTCTGCGTCTTCTCCATCTGCTTCTTGACGCGGGAGCGGATCTTCTTTTCGACCTGCAGGATCTCGATCTCGGCCTGCATCAGCTCGTGCAGGCGCTCGAGGCGCTTGGTCGCATCGTCCATCTCGAGGAGCGCTTGGCGATCGGTCAGCTTGATCGTCGCGAGGTTCGCCACGATCGTGTCCGAGAGACGACCGGGATCGTCGATCGTCTGCACGCCCATCAGCACTTCGGGCTGAACCTTCTTGTTCAGCTTCACGTACATCTCGAAGGCGCTCTGGACGCTGCGCTTGAGCGCCTCGACCTCGACCGTCTTCGCGAGCGTCTCGGGAAGCTCGTCGACCTCGACGACGAAGTAGTCGTCGCTCTGGACGAAGCGGCGGACGCGCGCGCGGCGGCGCCCTTCGACGATGACCTTCACCGTGCCGTCGGGCAGCCGGAGCAGCTGCTTCACCGTGCCGATGGTGCCGGTGCCGAAGATGTCCTCCGGCGCGGGCTCGTTCGTCTTCGCGTTCTTCTGCGCGGCGAGGAAGATTTCCTTCCCCTGGGTCATCGCTGCATCCAGCGCATTGATCGACCGCTCCCGCCCGACGAAGAGCTGACTCTCCATGTAGGGGAAGACGATGATGTCGCGGAGCGGGAGGAGCGGGAGCGTGCGCCGCTTGGCCCCCGACTTTTCGTCGTTTTTGCCGAAGAACATCAGGTCGTTTGGTTTACCCCGCCTGGGGGCTCACGCCAAGTCAGCCGGTGTCTTTGTCGCGTTCCGGCGGCGTGCTGTCGCTCCCCAGCTTCGGCGAGAAGCCCGAGCGCGTGATCCGGCGGCCGGCGACGCGAGCCGCCTCCTCCAGGTTGCGCATGTTCCGCATGAAGTCGTCGGGACGGGTCAGGAAGTCCGCGAGGATGAGCGAGAGCACCCGGTCGTTCAGGCGCATGCGCGGCGCGTCGATCGGGGCGAACCCGTGGGCGCCGAACGCGTCCTCCACCCGGTGGACGTGGACGAGCGACGGGAGACGCTCGACGAGCGCCTCGGACCCGCCCTGCAAAGCTGCCGCGATCGTGGCGTGCGCGTCGCGCTGAGACGTCACGACGAGATCCTCGATCCGCTCCGGCTGGCTCAGCGGCCCCGCTTCGGGCCGACGCGAGCTCGCCGGTGGGATGCTCGTCGGACGGCGCCGCGGAACGTAGCTCGTCGCCCTTGCATAGGGCCCGACGAGCCACTCCGAGAGGGCCCGCTTCTCCCCGCTCGTGAGCGCGAGAAACTGACACAGCGCGGAGCGGCAAGCGTCCGCCACGTCGGTCACGGTGACCGATCCAGGCAAATGGAGCGTCGGTTGGTGCAGCATCTCCCCCCCTAGTGCAACGTCCGGGCCGAACGGATCACGAGGGTGACACGAAAGCCCGACAGCGTAAAGGCATGACGTTCAGGCCCGCCAACATCCGCGGACCCGTCGCCTGCTCACTCGCCTCGCTCCCAGAGGCATCACCCAACCGAAGACCGCAACTACGCGATCTCAGGCTCTTTTTGGTAGACGATGAGCGGCGCTTCGCGCTTCGTGATCACGTCCTCGTTGATCACGACCTTCTTGATCCCGCTCCGGGAGGGGATGTCGTACATGATGTCCAACATCGCCGCTTCCAGGATGGCGCGGAGGCCGCGGGCGCCGGAGTTGCGGGTCAGCGCCTCTCTTGCGACGGCCTGGAGGGCGCCCTTCGTGAACTCGAGCTTCACGCCGTCCATCTCGAACAGGCGCTGGAACTGCTTCACGAGCGCGTTCTTCGGCTTCGTGAGGATGTCGATCAGCGCGTCGTCGTTGAGCTCGTGCAGGGTGGCCAGCACGGGCAGACGGCCGATGAACTCGGGGATCAGCCCGAACTTGAGGAGATCCTCCGGCTGGACCTGCGCGAACAGCTCGCCGAGCTTGAAGTCCTTCTTGCTCTTGATGTCCGCGCCGAAGCCGAGGGTGCTCTGGCCGATGCGGCGCTGGACGATCTGGTCGAGGCCGACGAATGCGCCGCCGCAGATGAAGAGGATGTTGGTCGTGTCGACCTGGAGGAAGTCCTGCTGCGGGTGCTTGCGGCCACCCTTCGGCGGAACGTTCGCGATCGTCCCCTCGATGATCTTGAGGAGCGCCTGCTGCACGCCTTCGCCCGACACGTCGCGCGTGATGCTCGGGTTGTCGCTCTTGCGGCTGATTTTGTCGATTTCGTCGATGTAGACGATGCCGCGCTGCGCGCGCTCCACGTCGTGATCGGCGTTCTGGAGCAGCTGGACGATGATGTTCTCGACGTCCTCGCCGACGTAGCCCGCTTCGGTCAGCGTCGTCGCGTCTGCGATCGCAAACGGCACGCTGAGGATCTTCGCCAGGGTCTGAGCCAGCAGCGTCTTGCCGCTGCCGGTCGGCCCGAGCAGGAGAATGTTGCTCTTCGCGAGCTCCACGTCGTCCGACGAGACCTTCGAGTCGATGCGCTTGTAGTGATTGTGGACGGCGACCGCGAGGATCTTCTTCGCGCGGTCCTGCCCGATCACGTAGTCATCGAGGATCGACTTGATCTCGGCCGGCTTCGGGACGGGGTGCGAGCCGTACGCCGGCTCGTCCTTCTCGACCTCTTCCGCGATGATGTCGTTGCAGAGGCCGATGCACTCGTCGCAGATGTAGACCGTCGGGCCGGCGATGAGCTTCTTCACTTCCTTCTGCGACTTGCCGCAGAAAGAGCAGTTCAGGTTGCCGTTTTGATGGTCGTCACGCCTGCGCTCCAAAGGTCGTCTCCTGTCGAAGCAATGTAGACCCCGAGGATCCCGGGCGCAAGTTTCGCCGACGCATCCTCGAAGGGCTTTTTGCTCTCCTCCCCAAACGGCCAGGAGGGGCCAGGGCTTGAGCTTCAACGCGCCGCGGTACAGGTTTCGCCGTCGAACGTCGCCCCGGCCGCGTCGACCCGCGCGGCATCCTTGAGCCGCTGGAGCGACTCGGCGTCACCGTCCAGGCCACGGAGGCGAAAGCGCCCGGTCGCGTCGGCGGCGACGAGCACGTAGTACGGCTTGCCGGGAGCGAGCTCGGCGTCCAATGCATCCCGCTGCTCCCCGGGACAGCCAGGGGTCACGAGCTCGTAGTGCCGACGGCCAGGAGCGACCTCGAGCGTGGTCTGCGACGCGGGCCCGGCGAGCGCCACGACGTTGCCTTCGGCGTCGAGGATCGGAAAGTTGTAGACTGCATGATCCATCGAGGGGCGCAGGAAGACGACCCGCGCCGCCTCCGGCGCGGGCACCACGGGTGGCGCCGCGCAAGCGGCGAGCGCGAGCGCCAGCGCCGTGCCCAGCAGGAGCCGGTCACGCGGGGACGTCATCGACGTCCTCTGCGTCTTGCAGCAACGCATGGAGACGGATGAGCTCGACCTTCGTTCGGACGCCGAGCTTCGCGAGCGCCGAGGTCACGTGCGTGCTCACGGTGGACGGCGAGAGCCCGAGGTCGTGGCCCACGACCTTCGAGCTGGTCCCGTTCGCGAGGCGGTCGATCACCTGGCGTTCACGCTCGCTGATCGGGCGCTCGGCATGGCGGAGGACCAGCACCTCTTGGCCATCATCGATGTAGTGACGCGCCACGGCGAGCTTGCCCCCGAGCACGCGGCCCCAGAGGGTGTGGCGAGACGGGGTCGAACAAATGCCCATCTCGTCGCGCTCGGGTGCTCCTGTACTTTGTCCTCGGGGTGTCATCGTCCGTCTTCTCTCCGCAACGTGTGGGCGTCGCCGCTCGGTACGAGCGAGCCGAGGACCGAACGCGCCGGCACCCCCGCCGCGTGCACGCCCACGCCCGCCTGGAGCGACGGATCGACGCGGTACGCGGGCGTCGTCTCGAGCGCCTCGCGGACGCCGCGCGACGCGAGGTCGTCGTGGTGGAGCGGCACGAGCTCCCACCTCGGTCCCTGCCCCGTCGGTCGGAGCTCGACCATCACGTAGTAGGTGCGACCCGCCGCGAGCTCGGCGTCGAGCACGTCCACCCCGCCGTGCGCTCGCAGCGAGAGCGTGCGCGCGCCCGGCGCGAGCTTGAGCGAGAACTGCGAGCGGGCGCTCGTGTACGCGAGCACGTCGCCGTTCTCGTCCTCGATCGCGAAGGCGTTGCCCTCCCCCACCGCGGAAGGCCGCACGATCACGACCGTGGCTTCGGCGTTCGAGCCTTGCTCGACCTGGGCCTGAACCGGGATGAGACCCGGAGCCGCCGTCGTCGCACAACCCATTCCCCCCGCCACCGCGCACACGAGCGCGACCGCGGCAACTCCGTACCGGATTACCGACTTCATCGTTCTTTCTCCCCGACGCGCCCCACTTCCACGGCGTCGTCTGACTCCACCTACGCAGCGGCAGAGAGCCAATGTCGTTGACCCGTGAAAAAATCGACGCGGCCTCGGCCGAGGCGAGCGCGCCGCCCGCGAGCTCGGTCCGCGGCCGGACCGATGCCGAGCGAGCGCAGCGCACGCGCGCGAACGCGGCGATGGATCGCTACGCCGACGGGGACGACGGCGCGTTCGACGAGCTCTACGACCTCCTGGTCCCGCGCCTCCTCCCCTACGCGGTGCGGCGAACCCGCGACGTGGGCCGCGCCGAGGATCTGGTCCAGCAGGTCTTCCTCCAGATGCACCTCGCCCGCGACTCGTTCCGGCGCGGGAGCGACGTGCTAAGTTGGGCCTTCGCAATCACGACCCGCCTCGCGATCGACGCCTACCGCCGAAGAAGACCGGAAGTGCTCGCCGACGACCCCCACGATCTGGCGGCCTTCGAACCGTCGCTCGAGCTGCTCCCCGAGGAGGTCGCCGCGACCAAGGAGCTCGCCCAGGTCGTGGAGCGCGCCCTCGCCGCCATGCCCGAGGGGCAGCGCGAAGCGTACGAGCTCGTGCGCGAGCAGGGCTTCTCTCCCGCCGAGGCGGCCCAGATCCTCGGGGCCACGCAGAACGCGGTCAACCTGCGCGTCCACCGCGCCTACGACGCGCTCCGCGCTGCGATCGCCGAAGCTTCGTCCCCCGCGCCACCGTCGAAGGGGGCCCGATGAGCGCGGAGCTCAAGGCGCGCCTCCGGGCCCAGATCGAGAAGAACCCCCGCCCGACGCGGCCGGAGAGTCGGCGCCGCGTGGTCCTCGTTCACGCGCTCGCGATGCTCGTGATGCTCGGGATCTTCGAGGGCGCCGGCGGCGCCGCGCACGGGAGCGGGCGTCCGCTCTTCCTCACGGTGGTGGTCGTCGCCGCAGTCTCGCTCGTCGGTGTCGCAGCGACCTTCCTGAGCACGCCGAGCCGCGGCTCGATGCTGCAACGCCCGTGGTGGGTCCAGCTCGGCCTCGTGCTCCTCGCGCCGGTCGCGATCACGATCGCGATGACGGTGTGGCACCACTTCTACGACGAGCCGTTCCAACGGTTCGGGTGGCGCTGCCTCGGCCTCACGATCGGGATGGGCCTGGCCCTCGGCACCGCGATGTTCGTGGTGCGCCGCGCGCGCATCATCCATCACCCGGGCCTCACCGGGGGTGCGCTCGGCGCGACGGCCGGCGTGTGGGCCACGATGCTCGTCGACGTGTGGTGCCCGCTCACCAACCTTCCCCACGTCCTGGTCGGTCATGCCACTCCGGTGCTCGTGCTCGGCGTCCTCGGCGTGCTCGCGGGCACGAAGATCCTCGCGCTGAAACCGCGTTGAGCGCGACCGGCGGCCCGCGCGAGAAAAAAAATGACCATGCGCGCGACACCGCCGCGCACGTCCTGCGTAGTGAAGCAGACGATGGCGCCCCGTCCCTCGCCGGTGTTGCGCGAGCGCATCCGCTCGGCCGTTCGCGCCCGCGCTGCGCCGACCCGCGGGGCGACCCGCGCGCTCGCGACGAAGCTCCACGCGAGCTACGGCGTCGCGCTCGTGGTGACCGTCGTGGCGGCGTCGGTGCGCGCGAGCTCGACCCGCGTCGTCGGCACGATGCTCCGGATCGTGCTCTCGCTCGTGCTCACGGCGCTCACGGCGAGCGGGCTCACGGCGCCCGCGCACGGGACGTCCGTTCTCGGCCGGCGTGACGAGGATCTGGCGGTCGTGCTCGGCGCCGCGCCCGCGGTGTTCCTCATCGCGTTCGAGGAGTACGGCGCCTGGGCGGAGCCCCGCGCTCCCGCGTGGTGGCCCTGCGTCGCGGTCACGTTGGCGCTCGGCGCGTTCTTCACCGCGTTCGCGCTGCGGGCCCGGCGCCGGCGCGTCCTACATCGCCCCGGGCTCCACGGCGGGGCGCTCGCGGGGACGGCGGGACTCTGGGCGAGCGCGCTCGCGTTCCCGTGGTGCCCGTCGCTCGACCCGCTCCACCTTCTCGTCGGCCACGTCGCGCCGCTCCTCGCGCTCATCACGGCAGGCGCGCTCCTCGGGCGCTCGACCCTCGCGGTCCACCCGAAGGACGCGCGGTGAGGATGCGTCGAATTCGGCGACATCGGGTGACGCCTCGTCCGTAGTTGCCCCCCATGGGGTTGGGGAGAGTCACGGCCGCGACGCTGGTCGCGTGCAGCGCATGGGTTTGCGCCGCGAGCCACGGCTTCGCAGCGGGCGACGACGCGAACGGCGCCGTCGCTCCGCCGCCGCACGACGTCGACGTCGACGTCGACGCTGAAGTCGCGGCTGACACCGGCGCCGACGCTGACGTCTCCGCCGCCGCCGACGCTGGAGACGCCGGCGATGCGGCGCCCTCGGCGCGGATGGACCCGCCCGCGCTCGCTCCGGACGCCTCGGTGCCGCCTGCACCACCGCCCGCACCGCCACCGCCCGCGCTCCCGTGGAGCCTCCGCCCGCCCGGCGTCGCGAACGTCGTCCGCCTCGATACGGCGTTCGGCTTCCACGAGGGCGGGACGGACGTGGCCGCCACGCTGCTCGCGATGGCGAAGCTCGCGCCGGGGTTCGGCGCGTTGGTGCGCACGGGAGCAGCGCTCTCCGTCGTGCCCGGCGATGCGACCGGTGCGCTCGGGAACGTCGTGCTCGGTCTCTACGGCGCGCCCAACGTGCTTCCCAACCTGCGCATCACCATGTTCCTCGCCACGTCGATCCCGAGCGGCTCGACGGGCGCGACGGGCGGACCGGCCTACCGCACGCAGGGCGCGGGGGCCGCCGCGCGCGGCTTCATGGACGGGATGATCTTCTCGCCGAACTTCGCGGCGATCGCGACGGGGATCGGCGTCGCGTACCTCCATCCGTCCGGCTTCACGGTCGTGTGGGAGGCCACTGCGTTCGCGCTCGGCGTCGTCCGCAACGAAGCGCAGGAGGCGGACAAGACCCGCTTCAACCTGACGACCGGCCTCCACGTCGGCTTCTCGGTCCCGCTCGTCTCGGGCGGGCTCGAGGTCCGCTACCAGCGCTGGCTCTCGGACGTCGCGGCCGCGATGAGCGACCCGTCGCGCGTCGACGCGCTGTCCATCGGGATCGGCCTCCGCGGCAACGTGCGCCTCGCGAAGGACGTGATGCTCCGACCCGGCATCGCCGCGTTCGAGCCGGTCGACGATCCGCTCTCGGCCAAGGCCTACCACTTCGTCGTCTTCGACGTGCCCTGCTCGTTCTGAACGTTTCCTCGGAGAACAAGACCATGAACATGTACCGAACTGCCCTCTGGACCCTCGCGCTCTCGGGCGCCGCTGCGCTCGCCGCGTGCTCCGGCGACGACAGTGTGAGCGATCCCCACTCGGACGCCGGAACCGCCTGCAGCACCGACGCCGCGTCCGACGTCACGACACCCGACGCAGACTCCGGTCCGGCTGCGATCGACGGCTTCACGACCGACGAGTGGAAGCTCCTCGCGACGCTCTCTCCGCTCCCGACGGTCCCGAAAGACACGACGAACAAGTACGCCGACGACGCCAACGCCGCGAAGCTCGGGCAGATGCTCTTCTTCGATCGGAGCTACTCCGGTGCGCTCGCGATCGGGAACAATGGGACGAACGGGGGGCTCGGCGCCGTCGGCGAGCTCGGGAAGGTCTCCTGCGCGAGCTGCCACGGCGGCCCGACGATGGATGACGTGCGCTCGACGCCGGGCAACGTCTCACTCGGCACGGCGTTCGGCACGCGCAACGCGCTCTCGCTCGTGAACTCCGCGTTCTATGCGTGGACGAACTGGGCCGGCCGGTTCGACTCGCAGTGGTCGCTGCCCACCGCGGTCGCCGAGAACGCGACGATCATGAAGAGCACGCGCCTCCAGGTCGCGCACATGATCTATGCAAAGTACAAGACCGAGTACGAGGCCGTCTTCGGCAACCTGGACCCGCGCTTGGATCCGTCGAACGTCGACGCCGCGCAGCTCCCGCCGGCGGGCAAGCCGGGCGACACCGCGTTCGACAACATGACGACGCAGGACAAGGACCTCATCAACCGCATCTACGCCAACTTCGGGAAGGCGCTCCAGGCGTACATCCGCCTCCTCGTGAGCCGGAACGCGGACTTCGATCACTACGTCGCGGGCGACTACGGCGCGCTCTCCGCGAACGAGAAGGCCGGGCTGAAGGTCTTCATCGGCAAGGGCAAGTGCACGACGTGCCACTCGACGCCGAGCTTCTCGGACGACCAGTTCCACGCGTTGCTCGTCCCGCAGTCCGGCCCGAACGTCCCCGCGACCGACAACGGCCGCTTCCAGGACGTGCCTCTGCTCCTCACGAGCATCTACGCCGTGTTCAACTCGTCCGGCCCGTTCAGCGACGACACGACGACCGGTCGCCTCACCGGGCTCGCTCAAGCCGACGCCCAGCGCGGCCAGTTCCGCACGAAGGGCCTGCGCGGCGTGGCGCGGTCCGGGCCTTACATGCACTCGGGTCAGCTCGCGACGCTGGACGCCGTGGTCGACTTCTACGACCTCGGCGGAGGCAGCGCGCCGGACGCCGGCGGCGACGCGGGCCCGGTGAAGGATCCCAAGATGGTCGCGCTCGGGCTCACGGCCCAGGAGAAGAAGGATCTGGTCGCCTTCATGAAGAAGCTCGACGGGGATCCGATCCCGTCGAGCCTCTTGTTGGACACCTCGAAGTGAGCCGGACCGAAGCCCGGGGGCGAGATTACCTCTCGCTCACTTCTCGCCTTTGGGCTTCGGCGTCAGCACCTCGTCGATGAGGCCGTACTCCTTCGCCTGCGTCGCACCCATCCAGAAGTCGCGGTCGATGTCCTTGTGGATCTGGTCCGTGCTCTTGCCGGTGCCGTCCGCCAGGATCTTCACGAGAACTTCCTTCAGGTGACGCGACTCGCGCGCCATGATCTCGATGTCCGTCGTCTGACCCCGCGCGCCGCCGTGCGGCTGGTGGATCATGATGCGCGCGTTCGGGAGCGCGACGCGGCGGTTCTTGGCGCCCGCGCAGAGGAGGACCGCCGCCATCGACGCCGCCATGCCGAGACACATCGTCGACACCTGCGAGCGCACGTGCTGCATGGTGTCGTAGATGGCGAGACCGCTCGTGATCACGCCGCCGGGCGAGTTCACGTAGAGCATGATGTCCTTGTCCGGATCCTCGGACTCGAGGAACAGGAACTGAGCGATGACGATGTTCGCGACGTCGTCGTTGATCTCGGTCCCGAGGAAGACGATGCGGTCCTTGAGGAGGCGGCTGAAGATGTCCCAGTTGCGCTCCCCGCGGTGCGTCGTCTCGACGACGGTCGGGTACGGGATGAAGTCGCGGTTCCGCTCCAGGGTCGCGATGGCTTGGGTGCGAGTCTCCGGCCGTTTCTTGGACATGGTCTTCTCCGTAACTCCAAAGCGGGGCGCGTGCCACCCCTCGAAAGGCTAGGACCTACTTCTTCGCGGGCTCGTCGGTGATCTTCGACTTCGTCTCGAGGTAGTCGAGGATCTTGTCCTCGAGGATCATGCCGATGAGCATGTCGCGCTTGCTCTTGTCGCGGTACTCGACGCGCAGCTTCGCGACGTTCTTCCCGGTCTCTTCGGCCAGCTCGGCGAGGCCCTTCTCGATGTCCTCGTCGGTGACCTTCATCTCGAGCTTACGGGCGATCGCCGCCATGAGCAGCCCGGCGCGGACCTTCTTCTCCGCGTCCGCCTTGATCTGATCGTCCATCCCGAGGAGCTGGTCCTGGGTGAGGCGCTGGCCGAGGCGGCGCGCCTGGAGCACGACCTCCTGCTGCATCACGCGCTTCTGCTGATCGACGAGCGACGGCGGCACGTCGAGCGGGTTCTTCTCGTTGAGCTTCGCGACGATCTGCTCGGCCACCGCCATCTCGGCGCGGTCCTTCATCATCTTCGTGAGCTTCGTGTGCACGTCGGCGCGGAGCTCGACGAGCGTCTGGAACTGCGCGTCGACGTCCTTCGCGAACTCGTCGTCGAGCGCGGGGAGGATGCGCTCCTTCACGTCGGTGATCGTCACGTGGAACGTGCCGACCTTGCCGCGGAAGTCCTGGCGCGGGTGCTGGTCGCCGAACTTCGCGTCGACGTCGAACTTGTCGCCGATGCTCTTCTTGTCGAGCGCGACGTCGAGCTCGGGCAGCGCCTGGCCGGCGCCGACCTCGAGCTGGACGCCCGTGCCGCCGCCGTCCTTCACTTCCTTGCCGTCGACGTCGAGCGTGAAGTCGATGCTGACCACGTCGCCCTTGGCCGCCGCGCGCGCGGGCTCCGGGGTCTTGAGCGTGGCGTGGCGCACGCGGAGGTTCTGGATCTCCTCGTCGACCATCGCGTCCGTCACCTCGGTCGATGGGCGGGAGAGCTCGAAGCCCTCGTGCACGACGTCGCCGACCTCGGGGGTGACCTCGAACCGGGCCTTGTACGAGAAGGGCTCCTTCGCGTCGATCTTGCCCGCCTCGACGTTCGGCTGCGTGATCGGCGTGACGTTCTTCTCCGTCAGCACCTTCGGCAGCGTCTGGTTCACGAGCGCGTTCATCACGTCGCTCATGACCTGCGGGCCGTAGACGCGGCTCAGGATCTCGCGGGGAGCCTTGCCCGGGCGGAAGCCACGGATGTGCGCCTTCTTGCCGAGGTTCAGGTAGGCCTTGTCGAGCTCGGTCCGAACGGCGTCCGCCGGAACTTTGACGTCGAGCTCGATCACAACGGGGGAAATGCGGGAGAGGGTCGCTTCCATGATGGTCGGGTGGTGGGGCGGGCAACATACTTTTTCGGTGGTGGGGGTCAAGCACCGAACCGCATGATTTCCACGATTTTCGCGAAGGTCGGGGCGTCGCCCGCCAGCATCCAGTGCCGACCCTCGGCCATGCGGTGGATGCGTGCGCTCTGCACGCGTCGGGCGAGCGCCTCGGCGTGGGCCACCGGAAAGTGGAGGTCGGGCGCGGTCGACCACACCAGGTCGACCGGCACCCCCGCGAGATCGCCGAGCTCCGCCAGGAACGACGGGAGCGCGGCGTCGTAGGCGCGACACACCTCGATCACCGCGTCGCGCGTGCGGACGAAGTCGTCCCGCATCTCGGCCACGCCGGCCGGCGCGAGCGCGTGGACCTCCGGCAGGAAGGTCGCCATGCAACGGTCGAAGACCAGGCCCGGCGCGTGCGCGAGCACGAAGGGGTACAGGTGCGCGCCACGGAGGAGCGTGATGTCGAGCGAGACCGGGCCGCGGTCGTCGAGGAGCGCGTGCGCCAGCACGAGCCGCTCCACGCGCGCCGGAAACAAGCGCGCGAACGCCAGCGCCGGAAGCACCCCCATGTCGTGCGCGACGAGGCTCGTTCGCGGGAGCTCGAGCTCGTCCAAGAGCGCGGCGAGGAACCGCGCGCGCGCCCAGGGATCGCGCGGCGGGTCGGCCGCCTCTGCGACGGACCTCCCCTGCCCCGGCCAATCGAAGCGCACGAGGCGTGCGTGCGGGCGCAGCGCCGCCGCGAGGGGCTCGAAGACGCGGAGCGTGTCGGGATAGCCGTGGAGCGCGACCCACGTCGGCCCCGTGTCGCCGTCGAGCGCCGTGCGGAGGCCGTTCACGGCTCCGCGCCCAGGTCGCGCGCCGCCTTCCGCGCGCCGAGGACGCCCGAGATGGCGCAGAAGCTGACCCACTGGCCAGGGTGCGTCGCGCTCCCGACGAGGTAGAGCCCGCGTGGGTGCGCGAGGCGATGCGGCAAGCGCCCCTTGCGCATGAACGCCGCGGTCATCACCGGGTTCATCGAGTCGCGGTAGAGGTGGTGCGTCGCCCCGTAGGTGCGCGGGGTGCGCCGACCGACGACCGTGAACGGACCGAGCTCCTCCGTGAAGCGCGGCTCGGCGAGGAGCCGATCGAGGAGAGCTTCTTGTCCGTGCGCGGCGAGCTCGGTCGAGACCGCGTGCGAGAGCGGCGCGACGAGGCGCGCAGGGACCGGCGAGCCATCGCCGCCACTCGGCTCGAGCGCGCTCGGTCGCACGAGGAGACGCGACGGCGCCTCGCGATCGGACTCCGTGCGCCAGAACGTCATGTACGGCGTGCGCTCGCTCGCGTTCGTTCGCTGCGGCACGGCGAGGTACGCCGCGACGCCGGGGGATTGGAGCGGCAGGCTCGCGACCCACTCGTCCATCCCGCTCGCGCCCTGCGGCACGAGCTCGAGCAGCGTCCCGACGCCGCCGGCGTTGGAGACCACGACGTCGGCGCGGAGCTCCTCGCCGGTCGCGAGCACGACGCCGACGGCGCGCCCGTCCTCGACGACGATGCGGGTGACCTCCGTCCGCGCGCGGAGCTCGACGCCGCGCTCGCGCGCGAGCCGCTCCAGCCGCGCCGCGACCGCGGCGACTCCGCCGACCGGCACGTAGCAGCCCTCGCCGTGGATCAGCGCGGGGACGAACGCGAGCGGGCTCGGCGCGCTCGCGACGTCTTGGCCGGCGATGTGCGTCCAGATCGCGAGCGCGTGCCGCACCGGCGGAGGCAGCCCCGTCGCGTCGAGGACCTCGGCGAGCGAGCGCAGGAGCACCGGGAGCGCGCGGAACGCGCCGGTGCGCAGCGCGGAGAGCGCCCCCGGAGATTCGTGCGTGAGGAGCGGACGGAGGCGCGCGTTCGCCACCGTCATCGCCTCGATGAAGCGCCGATAGGGAGCGCCGCTCCCCGGGTACGACGCTTCGAGCTCGGCGACCGTCGCGTCGAGCTCGCCGAAGAGCCGCACGGGAGGCGCATCGTCGCTCCGCACCTCGTAGACGAAGTCGACGCGCCGGAGCGAGAGCTCGCTCTCGAGCTCGAGCCCGAGCTCACCGAACGCCCACGCGAGCCCCGGTCGATCGAGGAGGATGTAGGGGCCGCCGTCGAACGCGAGCCCGCCGGCCTGGAACCCCGCGGCGAGGCCGCCGAAGAACGGCGCGGCTTCGAGGAGCGTCACGCCGAGACCGCGCCCCGCGAGGTACGACGCGGCGCTGAGCCCGCCCACGCCGCCGCCGATCACGAGCGCGCGCGTCACTCCCACTCCCCGGTCGGGCTCCCGAAGCGGAAGACCTGACGCAGGATGCGGCGCGCGACGTAGGTCACGCCGCCCTCGCGCTGCGCGAGCGGAAAGCGCGCGGGGTCCATGCGCGGCACCCAGAACGAGCCGCCCGCCGAGAAGTACGCGTAGACGGGGTACGAGAGCGAGGTGAGGAGGATGCGCAAGTCGTCGCTGTGGCCGGTGACGAACGCCTCGATCGGCGTATCCACCCCGTCCACGACGAGCCGATCCCGCACGTCGCCGAACCAGTCGAGCGCCGCTTGGGCGGGCGCCGGGCGCGGGAGGTTCTTCAGCCGCAGGTGGCGCAGGATCACCCAGTCGAGCGAGAGCGCATCTTCGCTCACGTAGATGCGCCCGGGGTTCTTCGGCGTGGCCGTGCCGAGGATCCCGGTGACGTCGTCGGCGACGTCGCGCGCCGCGTCGACGATCGCGAGGTGACAGGGAAACTCGTCGAGCACCATCATGAGCCCCGTGCACGCATCCGCCACGCGATCGGCGAAGAGGAGCTGATCGATCCGCTGCCCGAGCGTCTGCATGTTCGCGAGCGACGCGTGGGCGAGGAACGCGGGGTTGGTGCGGAGCTTCGCGAACGAGATGCGCAGATCGGCGTCGCGCCAGGTCGTGCAGACGCTCTCCTGGCCGAGCCCGCGCGCGAAGCGGTGCGGCACGAGATCGTGGGCGGCATCGACGAGGCGGCAGCCGGGGAGGTCGACGCCCATGTAGGCCGCGACCTCGGCGACGCTTCGGTTCGCGAAGTGACGATCGAACAGGTTGCCCATCTCGAGCAGCGCGACGTCGCGCGCGCCGAGCTCGCGGAGCCAACCCACGACGGCCGCGAGGAGCTCGCGATCGATCGTCGTCGTGCGGTCGCGCGCGTCGTACGACATCATGAAATCGACCTTGATCGCGGCGCGACCGCCCTTCGCGAGCCGCGCCCGAACGCCGTCTTCGACGCCGCGCGTCGCATCGCGGAACAGCGCGACCGGGTCGATCGGAGCCCCCGGCTCGGCAGCGCGAACGAAGACCGGCGCGGTCGTACCGAGCGGGTTGTCGCCGGCGCGATGGCGGCGCGGGACGAAGACGGGGTCGGCCGCGCGCAGGTGCTCGAGGAGCGACTCGACGGTCGTGCCCTTCGTCAAACGATCGTGGTCGTCGAACGCGGCGGCGAGCGCGGCGAAGACCTTCGAGTGATTGAGCTCGTCCTCGGCGACGCGGCGGTAGACGTCGCCCTCTTCGGGCACGAGCTCGGCGAGGCGCTGCCACGCCATCGCCGCCGTCTTCTCGGCTTCGACGTTGAACTCGCAGAAGCTCTTGAACGATTGGTGGCTGAGCGTCGCGCGCGCGGAGCTCGGCACCTTGCCGAGCGCAAGCCCGGCGAGCGAGACGAACGCGGCGCCGAGGCGCGAGAGCGGCGCCTGCGTCCACCCGACGTGCTGGGCGACCGCGCTCGACCACCCGGCGATGAAGCCGCCGAGCTGCTGCGCGAACGTGCGGACGACGAGCACGTTCTCGCCGCGCCGAAAGAGCACGCCGCGCGCGTAGACCGTGTGCATGTCCTCGTCACGAGCGGCCCAGAACAGCGCGTGTCGGACGATCTCGCGGATGGCCTCGGGAGCATCGAGAGCGTCGACGCGCCCCTGAAGCGCGCTCCCGGCATAGGCGACGGTGACGAGCTGCTCACGCTCCAGCGTGAGCAGATACAGCGAGCGCCGCTCGCGCTCCAGATCCCCCGCGCAACTCTCGCGCAGAACGCGAAGCTCTTCGTCGAACTCGGCCACGACCGCGGAGACGTCCACGCGGCAATGCTAGGGCGGACGACCCAAAAGACGAACAGGGAACACGGAACGGGAACGGAACGCGGAACGCGGAACCCGAAGCCCGAGAAATGGGAACGCAGAACGAGAATGGAGAGTCGGCGACCGGAAGGGCGGAACGCCATCGTTCCGCAATCCCAATCCCGTTCCGTATTCCTGGTTCGGCTTTCCCCAAGCACCGAGTGAGCAAAGAAAAAGCCCTCGGAGGAGGCACTCCGAGGGCCGGGAAGCTCGGTTCAGGCGCCGGGACGGAATCGATCCGTCGCCGGTTGGGAGGGTGCCCGCCCGAGCACGAACATTGGGGACGCGAACGTCTTCGATCAGTCGTCGTCGTCGAAGTTGTCGGGGTCGTACTCGTCGTGCGTGTCGTCGAAGAGAAGGTCCCCCGAATCGAACGTCGCTTCCTGATGAAGGTCGTCGAGCGAGAAGCCCGCCTTCATGTCGGAGCGAAGCTCCTCGCGCGCAAACTCCTCCATCGACCGGTAGCTCTTGGGAACGGCCATCTGTCTCCTCCTTGATGTCGATTCGTCGTGCGTCAGCCCGCGACGCGGCGACGACGTTGCTCTGCCAGGTCGATGACGATGCCTTCGCTGCCCATCAGGCGACGCGGGAGGCACCCCGCATTGCCGCGAGCCGCGCTGAAGAAGCCCTCGCGCAGGATCCGCTCGCGCGCAGCGAGGGTCGGATCGAACGGAGGCACGAGCGCGGCACGAAGGAGCTGTTTCATCGGATCGTCTTGGTCTTGTTCGAGGTAGGTTGTTGTCCTACATCTGCCGACACCCTACTACCGGCGTTCGGAACGACCAAAAAATCGTGTGCGTTTTTCTCCAGCGTCCGGGGTACCTCTCCTGCCCATGGCGAAAGCGAAGACCAGCGCGCGCGACACGAGAGCGCGCGCCGACCGCGGACCTGCGATCCTCGCGGTGGTCAACCAGAAGGGCGGCGTCGGAAAGACGACCACGGCCGTGAACCTCGCCGCCAGCGTCGCCGCCGCCGAGCACGCCACGCTCCTTCTCGATCTGGATCCGCAAGGCAACGCCAGCTCCGGCGTCGGCGTGCGCCCGCGCACGGTCGAGAACAGCGTGTACGACGCACTCATCGGCCGCATGCCGCTCGCCGACGTGATCGTCTCGACCGACGTGAAGCACCTGGAGCTCGCCCCCGCGACGCAGGATCTCGTCGCCGCCGAGCTCGAGCTCGTCGACGAGCCCGACCGCGCCGACAAGCTGAAGAAGGCGCTCGCGCCGGTCGTAGGTCGCTACGAGTACATCTTCATCGACTGCCCGCCGAGCTTGGGGCTCCTCACCGTCAACGCGCTCACCGCTGCGACGAAGGTCCTCGTCCCGCTCCAGTGCGAGTACTACGCGCTCGAGGGGCTCACGCACCTGATGGCGACGATCGATCGCATCAAGGGCTCGACGAACCCGGGCCTCGGCGTCGAGGGCATCGTCCTCACGATGTTCGATCCGCGGAACAACCTCGCGCATCAGGTCGCGGAAGAGGTGAAGAAGCACTTCCACGTCTTCGACTCCGTGATCCCGCGGAACGTGCGCCTCTCGGAGGCGCCTTCGCACGGCAAGCCCGCGCTCCTCTACGACGTGCAGTCGAAGGGCGCCCAGGGCTACCTCAGCCTGGCGAAGGAGCTGCTCGATGGCCGATGACGGCAAGAAGAAGCGCGCGCTGGGCCTCGGCCTCGACGCGCTCCTCTCCCCGTCGGCGGCGAAGAGCGCGGCGAGCTACGGCGACAAGAGCGTCTTCTCCTGCGCGATCGAGAAGCTCGTCCCGCAGAAGGGCCAGCCGCGCCAGTACTTCGACGCGCAGGCGCTCGACGAGCTCGCGCAGTCGATCAAGGAGCACGGGCTCCTCGAGCCGATCGTCGTCCGCCGGCTCACGAACAGCGACAAGCTCGAGATCATCGCGGGCGAGCGCCGCTGGCGCGCCTCGCAGCGCGCGGGTCTCAAGGAAGTGCTCGTCGTCGTCAAGGACGTCTCGCCGCAGAAGGCGTTCGAGCTCGCGCTGATCGAGAACGTGCAGCGCTCCGACCTGAACCCGGTCGAGCTCGCGGAGGCGCTCGATCGGCTCGTGAAGGAGCACGGCTTCACCCAGGAGAACCTCGCCAAGCGCATCGGCAAGGACCGCACGACGGTCACGAACAGCCTGCGCCTGCTCAAGCTCCCGCCGCGCGTGCGCGCGCGCATCGTCAGCGGCGAGCTCACCGAAGGGCACGCGCGCGCGCTGCTCGGGCTCGAGGACGCGAAGCGGATCGAGGACGTCGCCGAGCGCATCCTCCGCGGCAAGCTCAACGTGCGCCAAGCCGAGGCGCTCGTCCGGGGGGCCAAGGCGAAGGCGGCGGGCAAGCCGGGCGAGCCGGAGAAGGCGAAGGCGAAGAGCGCCTCCATCCGCGATCTCGAGGCGCGCCTCACCCGCAAGCTCGGGACGAAGGTCGAGGTCCGCGACCGCGGAAACAAGGGCGAGATCATCGTGCCCTACGCCGATCTCGACGCGCTCGATCGCGTGCTCGACAAGCTCCTCTGACGCGCGGCTCCGTAACGCTGTTTCGTGGACAACGCTCCACGATTCGATACGCTCGAGGCATGGGGATCCGGGCGGTTGCGGTCACCCTCGCGTTCGGGACAGTCGTCGGTTGCGCCTTGATGACGCCGCTCGACGAGCTCGGCCCCGCTGGCAAGACGAGCGACGGCGGTGGAACCATCGCCGACGCGAGCACGACGGGCGACGGCGCGAGCGTGGACGCGCCGCCACCGGTCCCCGACGTTCCTCTCCCGGCCACCTGCAAGAGCGGGAACGTCCGCTGCATCGCCGCACCGCCCGCGGGGTGGTCGCAGCCGTTCGCGCTCTACGCCGGCGCTCCGACGAGCGCGCCGAGCTGCCCGAGCGACGCGCCTCTCGCCGCGCTGGATGCCTGGGCCGGGCTCACGGGCGTCTCGCCGGCGGTCTGCGGCGCGTGCTCGTGCGTCGCCTCGAAGACGGGCTGCGCGAAGGTGACGGCCAACGCGTTCTCGGGGACGAGCTGCACCGGGGCGTGCAACTCGATCAACAACACTGCCGACATGACGAACGGCACGTGCGCCGACTTCGGCTGCACGAACGGAACGCTCGAGGGCTCGATCTACGTTCCGCTCCCGAACGTGACCGCGACGTGCACCCCCGCCGCGCCGAAGCCCACCGTCACCAAGCCGCCCGTCTCCTGGAGCACGCGCGCGCTCGGGTGCCGCGCCCCGAACGTCCAGCAGATCGACTGCGCCGCGGGCGAAGTGTGCGCGACGAAGGCGCCGGCGCCGTTCGCGACCACGATGTGCATCGCGCAGGACGGCAACGTCGCGTGCCCGAGCGGGCCCTACTCGGTGAAGAAGGGCCCCTACGCGAAGGACGCGAACGACACGCGCGATTGCAGCGCGTGCGGCTGCGGGAGCGCCACCGGCAGCTGCACGGCCACCGTCACGCCGTACCAGGCGCCGGTGGTCTCCTGCACGACGCCGGTCGCTGCGCCGGTGAACCTCCCCGGCTGCATCGCGCGTGGCTCGTCGGACAAGTACCTGATGACGGCCACCCCGCCGGGGCAGGTCAACTGCCCCGCGACGGGCGGTGCGCCGACCGGGACCGTGGTGTCGGGATCGCTCGTGACCGTCTGCTGCGAGCCCTGAGCTCGGTCAGCGTGCGCTGCGGGCGACCGCTGCGCGGAGCGTGTTCTCGAGGAGGCACGCGATCGTCATCGGGCCCACGCCGCCCGGCACCGGCGTGATCGCACCGGCGACGTCGGATGCCTCCGCGAACGCGACGTCGCCGACGAGGCGCGTTCCCCCCTCCCCCTTCGATGGGTCGGGGATCCGGTTGATGCCGACGTCGATGACGTAAGCGCCCGGCTTCACGAAGTCGCCCTTGATCATCTCCGCCTTCCCCACCGCGGCGACGAGCACGTCGGCCGTGCGGCAGACCGCGGCGAGGTCGCGCGTGCGCGAGTGGGCGATCGTCACGGTCGCGTTGGCGGCGAGGAGGAGCTGCGCGACGGGCTTCCCGACGATGTTGCTGCGCCCGACGACGACGGCATGCGCCCCCGCGAGCGACGCGCCGGCGCGCGCGAGGAGGTGCATGCACCCACGCGGCGTGCACGGGACCAGCGCGCGGTCGATCCGCCCGATCGCGAGGAGCCCCGCGTTCGTGGGGTGGAACCCGTCCACGTCCTTCGCCGGCGCGATCGCGTCGATCACCTTCGACTCGTCGATGTGCTTCGGGAGCGGCAGCTGGACGAGGATCCCGTCCACGCCGTCGTCGGCGTTGAGCTCGCCGATCCGCGCGAGCAGGTCCGCCTCGCTCGTGGTGGCGGGGAGCCGGTGGAGGCGGCTCTTCATCCCGACCTCGACCGCCGACTTCTCCTTGTTGCGCGTGTAGACCGCGCTCGCCGGGTCGTCCCCGACGAGGACGACGTCGAGCCCGGGCGTGCGCCCGTACGCCTTCACGAACGCGGCGACGTCGTCCTTGATCTTGGCGCGGAGCTCCTCCGCGATCTTCTTCCCGTCGATGATCTGGGCGCTCATGGGCGCCACCCTACGCCCCGGCGGGCGCGAGCGAAAGATCAGCCGTTGCCGTCGGCACCCGCGTCGCTCGGGGCCGCATCCGCTGCGCCGTCGTCCGCAGCGCCATCGTCCGCAGCATCCGCCGCAGCCCCGTCTGCCGCGGCCCCGTCCGCCGCCGCGTCGGGCTTGGCGGCGTCGGACGCGGCGTCCTTGTTCGTGCCCCCGTCGGAAGCGGCGTCGGGTTGGACGATCACGCCGCCGTCGCCCCCGGGGTTGCACTTCGCGGGATCCTTGCAGTCGCCCAGCACCGGTGGGTGCGTCTCGGGCGCGGAGCACGCGGCGACCACGCCGAGCACGGCGAGGGACATCGGGACGGCGAGCCAAGCAAGGCGGAGCTTCACGGCGCCCATTATGCACTCGCCGCTTTCGAAATGCGAAATACGGAGCGGGCCCGCAAGGCGTGAATCGCCGCCGCCACCGCCACGAGTCCCAAGCCGATGAGCTGCGAGGTGGAGAGCGACCAGAACCCGCCCCGGTCGTCGTCGCGGAGCGTCTCGAGGAGGAAGCGCGCGATGGCGTACATGACCAGGAACGCGACGAAGACCTGCCCGTCGTACCGCTTGCGCGGGTGCACGACCGCGAGCGCGACGAACGCGATGAGGAGCGACGCGGCCGACTCGTAGATCTGTGTAGGATGCACGCGATAGGACCACAGCGCCGCGTGCGGCAGGAGGTGCTCCTTGGCCTGCGCCTCGCTCGCAGGGCTCCACGGCGGAAACGCGAGCGCCCACGGCAGCTCGCACTGCTTCCCGAAGCAGCAGCCGGCGAGCAGACACCCCATGCGCCCGAACGCGAGACCCAGCGGGACGGCGAACCCGGCCATGTCGGCCGCCTTCCAGAACGGGAACTTGTCGCGCCGGAGCAGGAACCACGCGGCGAGCGACGCCCCGAGAAAGCCCCCGTAGTACGTGAGGCCGCCGGCCCAGAACTTCGCCCACGCGAAGCAGTCGGCAGCGGCGGGGTGACAGGTCTGGGTGACGTCGTCCCAACGCCCACCGTAGACCGGGTCGACGCAGGTCGCGTGGTCGAGCGGCCAGTTCACCTTCGCCGGATCCGTGCAGAGGTGCACGTAGTCCATGAAGTAGCCGTCGGCGATCACGTGCAGGATGCGACCGCCCGCCACGCCGGCGAGGAGCATCGAGAGGCCCAGATCGACGACGACGTCGGGGTTCTTCCCGATCCGGCGCGCCCACAGCACGCCCACGGCGGTCGCGAACAGAAAGCCGGTGAGGAGAAGGACGAAGTAGGAGGGGAAGCCGACGCCGAAGACGGTGAAGAGCGGCGTTCGCACGACTCAGGTCGCGGGGTTCTCCGCGTCCTTCTCTTCGGGCTTCGGCTCGTCCGACTTCGGCTCGTCCGACTTCGGCTCTTCGCTCTTCGGCTCGGCCTCGGTCTCGCTCGTGGTCTCGGCTTCCGCCTTCGTCGGCGCGGGCTCGTCCTTCGTCGCGGTCGGCTCGTCCTTCGCCGCGCGCTCGCGTTCGCCAGCGTCCTCGTCGGACTTCTTCTCACCGCGCTTCGATCCGAACATGTCGATCGCCATGAGCGCGACGCCGACGCAGATGGCGATGTCGGCGACGTTGAACGTCGGCCAGTGCATCTCCTTGCCGTTCTGGATGATGTGCACGTCGATGAAGTCGATGACCGAACCGTACCGGATGCGGTCGAAGACGTTGCCGAGCGCGCCGCCGAGCACGAGCGGGAGACCCCACCTCAGCGCCCGCTGCCGCGGCTGGAGGCGCGAGAAGAGGTAGACGATGAACCCGATCGCGAGCGCCGAGACGAGGAGGAAGAAGGGGCGGCGGAGGTTCTCGCTCGCGCCCTGGAGAAGCCCCCACGCTCCGCCCTTGTTGCGCGCGAGCTGGAAGCCGATGTTGACGGTCTTGCCCTCGAGCACCGCCATCGGCGGGCGCAGATCGAGGGTCTTCTCCGCCCAAATCTTCGAGGCGATGTCCAGCCCGAGCGTCGCGATCGAGACGATGGCGAGGAACAGGTAGCCGGGGGCGCCGTTGGCCGGGATCGGCTTCCCTGCCCCCATCGGGACCCCGAGGCGTTCGAGGGCGGGTTTGGTGTCGGTTTCGGGCGCGGTCGTGGCTTCCATGGACGAAGGCCGGTGTTGGCTACCACGCTCCGCCGAAAAAGACGAGGAGAGGCCCTTTCCGAGCACGATACATCCGTTTAGTATCCGCCCCCATGTCCGTCCTCCCTCGGAAGGCGGGACCGTGGACCGGTCCCCGCGGCATCGAATCGGTGCTCTCGCAGTGGCTCGATAGCAACTGGGTGAAGCCCTGCCTGGCGGCCGAGAAGGCCTACCTCGATCGGCCGGCCGTGGTGCGGCCGTTCCCGAAGACGTTGCGACCCGAGCTCGTCGCGGCGCTTCGCGCGCGCGGGGTGACCGAGCTCTACGACCATCAGGCCAAGGCCTTCGAGTCGATCGTCGAGCAAGGTGCGCGTTCGTTCGTCGTCGCGACGCCGACCGCGAGCGGCAAGAGCCTCTGCTTCCACCTGCCCGTCCTGCAGAAGCTGCTCGAGGATCCCGACGCGCGCGCCCTCTACTTCTTCCCGACCAAGGCGCTCGCGCGTGACCAAGAGGCCAGCCTGCGCGAGCTCATGGACGCGGCCGGCATGAAGAGCGGCGTCGTCACCTACGATGGCGACACGCCGCAGGACGCCCGTCGTGCCGCGCGCGAGCGCTCCGGCATCATCGTCACGAACCCCGACATGCTGCACACCGGCGTGCTCCCGCACCACGCGAGCTGGGCGCGGACGTTCCAGCACCTCGAGTACGTCGTCGTCGACGAGCTCCACATGTACAAGGGCGTCTTCGGCTCGCAGGTCGCCAACGTCATTCGGCGGCTGATGCGGATCGCCCGCTTCCACGGCGCGCGGCCCAAGCTCCTCGGCGCGACCGCGACGATCGGCAACCCGCGCGAGCACGCGGCGCGGCTGTTCGGGGTGGACGAGGAAGACGTGGTGCTGGTCGATCGCAACGGCGCTCCGCAAGGCGAGCGCAAGTTCTTCCTCTTCAACCCGCCGGTGGTGAACGCGGAGCTCGGCATCCGCGCGAGCTACATGAAGCAGGCAGTGATGCTCGCCGCCGATCTGGTCCGCTCGAAGGTGCCCACGATCGTCTTCGGCGGCTCACGGAACTCGGTCGAGATCATGCTCCGCTACCTGCGCGAGAAGGTCGCCGGCGAGATCGACGCGTCGCGGATCATGGCGTACCGCGGCGGCTACCTCCCGGAGACGCGGCGCGACATCGAGCGCCGCCTGCGCGACGGCGACATCCTCGCGGTCGTCGCGACGAACGCGCTCGAGCTCGGGATCGACATCGGCGCGCTCGACGCCGTGATCTGCGCGGCGTACCCGGGCTCGGTCGCGGCGATGTGGCAGCGCTTCGGTCGCGCGGGGCGGCGCGGGGCGCTGTCGCTGTGCGTGCTCGTGACGTCGAGCGCGCCGCTCGACCAGTACCTCGCGCGGGAGCCCGAGTTCCTGCTCGGGGCGCCGGTGGAAGAAGCGCGGATCGATCCCGACAACGTCGAGATCCTGGTGCAGCACCTCAAGTGCGCGGCGTTCGAGATGCCGTTCCGCGTCGGGGACTCGTTCGGGAACCTCGGCTCGGTCGAGACGGAGGAAGCGCTGCGTTTCCTCGCGAAGCACCACGTTCTCCACGAGGCGAACCAGACGTTCCACTGGGCGACCGACGCGTACCCGGCGAACTCCGTCTCGCTGCGATCGATCGGGTGGGACAACGTCGTGATCATCGATCAGGAGCACGACAAGACGCTCGCCGAGCTCGACTGGCGCGGCGCGCACACGATGTTGCACGAGCAGGCGATCTACCAGCACGACGGCGAGACCTGGCAGGTCGAGCGGTTCGATTACGAGAACCACAAGGCGTACGTGCGGAAGGTGAAGCCCGACTACTTCACGGATGCGATGACGTACACGCAGATCTCGGTCATCGAGGTGGAGGAAGAGGGGCACGGGCAAGGGCAAGAGCCTCGATTTGCTTGGGGCGACATTTCGGTCGTCGAGAAGGTGGTCGGGTACAAGAAGATCAAGTTCCAGACGCACGAGAACACGGGCTACGGGGACGTCCATTTGCCCGAGATGCAGATGCACACCACCGCGATGTGGCTCACGCTCCCCGAGAGCTACTGCGCTTCGCATCCCGCTGGGCGCGCGGCCGTGATCGATGGGCTGCGCGGCGTCGGGCTCGCGCTCGAGACGGTGGCGACGCTGGCGCTGATGTGCGAGCCCCGGGACCTCGGGACCGCGCTCGGCGACGATGGTACGGGCGAGGACGACCCCTCACCGGCCCCCCGCGCCGGGAAGGGCTCGCACGCGCGCGCGCGCGGCTACACGCCGACGCTCTTCCTCTACGAGCACGTCCCCGGCGGCACTGGGCTCGCCGAGCGCATCTTCGCGCTGCGCACGGAGCTCCTCCGGCGCGCCAAGGCGCACGTGGACCGGTGCGACTGCCCGCAAGGTTGCCCCGTCTGCGTGGGCCCGGCGGACACCGGCGGGATGCGCAAAGCCGTGGCGCGCGACATCCTGGGCTATGTGACGGGGACGGGGACTGTGACGGGGACGGCGACGGCGGGCACAGAGCCACATTGACGGGAGACGCGCGTTCGTCGAGTCTGCCACGCGGAGGTGTTCCGTGACCGACGACGACTTCGACAAGGCCGCCGCGCTCGCGAAGGTCCCGCTGTTTTCCCTTCTCGACGACAGCGAACGCAAAGCCCTCGCGGATCGCGTCGAGGTCGTGAAGCGAAAGGCGAAGGACGTCCTCTTCAACTACGGCGACCCCGGGGACTCGATGTACGTCGTGCACTCCGGCGCGGTCGAGATCTCGTTCAAGAACGACACGGGCGACAAAATCGTCCTCGAGACCGCGCGCGAGGGTGACTTCTTCGGCGAGATCTCCCTCCTCGACGGCGGCGCGCGCACGGCCTCGGCGGTCGTGCTGGAGGACGTCGAGGCGATCGTGGTCGATCGCGGCGACCTCGACGAGTTCTTCCGCCTCAAGCCGGCAGCGGCGCTCGACTTCCTCGCGGCGACCGGGCGGCGACTGCGCGAGAACTCGAAGCTCCTCCGCCACACGGCTTCGCGCAACGCGAACGAAGAGGAAGAGGACAACCGGACGATGGTGCTCAAGGTGGCGGACGCCATCGCGGCGTTCTCCGGGAGCATGAACTTCCTCTTCCTGCACGCCGCGATCTTCTTCGTCTGGATCATCTTCAACGTCGATCCGCTCGCGAGCACGAAGTTCGGCGGCTGGGACAAGAACCCCTTCGGGCTCCTCACGATGAGCGTCTCGCTCGAGGCGATCTTCTTGTCGGTGTTCGTGCTCATCAGCGCGAACCGCCAAGCGGAGCGCGACAAGCGTCGGAACGACATCGAGTTCAACGTGAACGTCAAGGCCGAGCTCCAGATCGCGCACATGCACGAGAAGATCGACGACTTCCACGCCGAGATCATGAAGCGGCTCGACAAGATCGAGAAGAAGTAGCGCACCGGATCCGGATGGCGTCCTACCCCCGGCTGTAGTAGACGAATCCCCCGGTTTTTCTCATGTCGAACGAGACTCCCCCTACCCCGCCGACGCCCACGAGCCCGAACCAGAAAATCCCCGTGAGCATCTCCGAGCAGATGCGCACGAGCTATCTGGACTACGCGATGAGCGTCATCATCGGGCGCGCCATCCCGGACGCTCGTGATGGGCTCAAGCCCGTCCACCGGCGGATTCTGTACGCCGCCTACGAGGCGGGTCTCGTCCCCGGGACCGCGCACCGCAAGAGCGCGACCATCGTCGGCGACGTGCTCGGCAAGTACCACCCGCACGGCGACGCGAGCGTCTACGACGCGATGGTACGTCTCGCGCAGGACTTCTCGATGCGCTACCCGCTCATCGACGGGCAGGGAAACTTCGGCTCGGTCGACGGGGACCCGGCCGCCGCGTACCGCTACACCGAGGCGCGCCTCGCGAAGATCGCGATGGAGCTCCTCAACGACATCGACAAGGAGTGCGTCGAGTTCCTCCCGAACTTCGACGAGCGGCTCCAGGAGCCCACCGTCCTCCCCGCGCGGATCCCGAACCTGCTCGTCAACGGGACGAACGGGATCGCCGTCGGCATGGCGACGAACATCCCGCCGCACAACCTCGGCGAGATCATCGACGCGACGGTTCACCTCATCAAGAACCCCGAGGCGTCGATCGGCGACCTCGTCCGCTTCGTCCAGGGCCCGGACTTCCCGACCGCAGGCCTCATCTACGGGCGCAGCGGGATCGAGCAGGCGTACCTCACGGGGCGCGGCACGATCATCATGCGCGCCCGCATCCTCGTCGAGAAGGTGCAGGGCAAGAGCGAGCGCGAGCAGCTCGTCGTCACCGAGATCCCGTACCAGGTGAACAAGGCGCGGGTTCACGCGCGCATCGGGGAGCTCGTCCGCGAGAAGAAGATCGAAGGCATCTCCGAGGCACGCGACGAGTCCGATCGCGACGGCATCCGGCTCGTGATCGAGCTGAAGAAAGACGCGATGCCGCAGGTCGTGATCAACCAGCTCTACCGCCAGACCGACCTTCAATCGACGTTCGGCGTGATCAACCTCGCGATCCTCGACGGGCGCCCGCGCGTGCTCAACCTGAAGGAGAGCCTCGCCTGCTTCGTCGAGCACCGGCGCGACGTCGTCACGCGGCGCACGCGCTTCGAGCTCCGTCAGGCGGAGGGTCAGCGCGAGATCGTCGAAGGCCTCGGCATGGCCATCACCGAGGTCGATCTGGTCATCAAGACCATCCGCCAGTCGCGCGACTCCGACGAAGCGAAGGCCAAGCTCATGGCGCTCCCGCTCGCCGGGCTCGAGGCGTTCGTTCGCCGCGCCGGCCGGCCCGAGGACGAGATCACGGCCGCGAAGAAGAAGAACCCGTACACGCTCTCGGAGCGGCAGGCGAAGGCGATCCTCGAGATGCGCCTCTCGAAGCTCACCGGCCTCGAGATGGAGAAGCTCGCTGCGGAGTACGGCGAGCTGTGCGTCGAGATCACGCGCCTGCGGGCGATCCTGGCCGACGAGCGGATCCTCATGGGCGTCATCACGATGGAGCTCGAGGAGATCCGGACGAAGTACGCCGACAAGCGCCGCACGGAGATCGTCGCGGCCGAAGCCGAGATCACGACCGAGGACCTCATCCAGGAAGAGGACATGGTCGTCACGATCTCGCACGCGGGGTACGTGAAGCGGACCAGCACGAGCACCTACCGCGCGCAGAAGCGCGGCGGAAAGGGCAAGCTCGGGATGGAGGCGCGCGAGGAGGACTGGGTGACCCAGCTCTTCGTCGCGTCGACCCACGCGTACGTCTTCTTCTTCTCCGACCGCGGCAAGGTCTACGTGAAGAAGGTCTACGAGATCCCGGAAGGCACGCGCACGTCCAAGGGGCGCGCGATCGTGAACTTCGTCGGCATGGAGACGGGCGAGAAGGTCGCCGCCATCGTCGAGGTCCCGAAGATCGAGAAGGGCAAGTTCGTCGTCACGCTCACGCGCGGCGGCATCATCAAGAAGACCGAGCTCGACGAGTACGAGAACTTCCGCGAGAAGGGCATCATCGGCGTGAAGATCGAGGACGGCGACAGCCTCCTCGGCGCCGTCCTGACCGACGGCAAGCGCGAGATCCTGATCGCGACGAAGCAAGGCCAGTCGATCCGCTTCCCCGAGGATCAGGTCCGCGCGATGGGCCGTGCGACGGTCGGCGTGAAGGGCATCGAGCTCGGCGACGGCGACGCGGTCGTGGGTCTCGCGATGAGCAACCCCACCCGCCCGCACGTCCTCGCGATCTGCGAGAAGGGCTACGGCAAGCGCACCCTGATCGACGAGTTCCGCGTCCAGAACCGCGGCGGCAAGGGCATCATCCTGATCGACGCGAGCGACCGCAACGGACCGGTCGTGGACATCAAGCTCGTCGGCGAGAACGACGAGGTCATGATGATCACCGACAAGGGCCAGACGCTGCGCACGCGCGTCGCGGAGATCCGCGAGACGGGCCGCAACGCGCAGGGCGTCCGCGTGATGAACGTCGAGGGCGACGAGCGCGTCACCTCGGTCGAGCGGCTCGCCGAGTCGGGCGATGCGACCGGCCTCTCCGAAGCGCCGCCGGGCGACAGCATCGCGCCGCCCGACGGCGGGAGCGTCCCTCCCCCGAGCGGCGGTGACGACGGCCCGAACGGCGCGCTGAACTGATGGCGAAGCCGAAGAAGGCAACACCGAAGAAGGCGGCCAAGAACGCGAAGGCGGCCAAGAACGCGAAGGCGGCCAAGCCCAAGAAGAAGCGCGCCCCGCGCTCGCGAGTGAAGCTCGTCCCTCGCGAGCAGGCGCTCGCGGCGTTCGCGGGGCTCGTGAAGCACCACCACGACGCCCACTGCGAGCTCGATCACCAGACGCCGTTCCAGCTCCTCTGCGCGACGGTTCTCTCCGCGCAGAGCACCGACGTGATGGTGAACAAGGTCACCCCAGGCCTCTTCGCGGCCTACCCCGACGCGACCGCGATGGCGAAGGCCACCCCGCTCGACATCGAGGCGCTCGTGAACCGGCTCGGGATGTTCCGCCAGAAGTCGAAGAGCTTGGTGGGGCTCTCGCAGAAGCTCGTCGCCGAGCACGGCGGGGAGGTCCCCCAGACCCTGGCGGAGCTCGTGAAGCTCCCGGGCGTCGGGCGGAAGACCGCGAACGTGGTGCTCGGCGTCGCGTTCGGGAAGCCGGAGGGCGTCGTGGTCGACACGCACGTCCAGCGCATCTCGCAGCGGCTCGGATGGACGAAGCACACGGACCCGGTCGACATCGAGCAGGATCTGATGAAGCTGCTGCCGCGCGACGATTGGGACCGCGCGAGCCACGTGCTGATCTTCCAGGGCCGTCGCATCTGCGACGCGCAGAAGCCCGAGTGCGCGAAGTGTCCGGTGCAGGAGCTCTGCCCGAGCGCGTTCAAGGCGGAAAAAGTCGGCCGGAAGCCGGCCCGCGGACCGCGCTGATCCCAGCGCGGCCTGGCCTCGGGGACCGTGTATCCTCGCCGGCATGCTCCCCGCCTCCCCCGCCTATCGCGCGCTCGAAGCCCACAAGAAGACGCTCGAAGCCACGCACCTCCGCGAGCTCTTCGCGCAGGACGCCAAGCGCTTCGACACGCTCTCGATCGAGGTCGGGGACGTGTTTCTGGACTACTCGAAGCACCGCATCACCACCGAGACGATGAAGCTCCTCGTCGCGCTCGCCGAGCAGCAGGGCGTACCGGCGGCGATCGAGCAGATGTTCTCCGGCGCGAAGCTCAACGGCACCGAGGACCGCGCCGTGCTCCACGTCGCGCTCCGCAACCGCTCGAACCGCCCGATCGTCGTCGACGGGACGGACGTGATGCCCGAGGTCAACGCGGTCCTCGCGAAGATGGAGGCGTTCGCGAAGCGCATCCACTCCGGCGAGTGGGTCGGTCACACGGGCAAGCGCATCACGGACATCGTGAACATCGGCATCGGCGGCTCCGACCTCGGTCCGGTCATGGTGACCGAGGCGTTGCGTCCCTACTGGAAGGGCCGCGCGGCGGGCGAGTCGCCGATCCGGCCCCACTTCGTCTCCAACGTCGACGGGACGCACTTCGCCGAGACCGTGCGTGACCTCGATCCCGCGACGACGCTCTTCATCGTCGCCTCCAAGACGTTCACCACCCAAGAGACGATGACCAACGCCGAGACGGCAAAGGCGTGGCTCAAGGAGAAGCTCGGCGCGGACGCCGACGTCGCGAAGCACTTCGTCGCCGTCTCCACGAACGCCAAGGAGGTGGCGAAGTTCGGCATCGACACCGCCAACATGTTCCCATTTTGGGACTGGGTCGGCGGGCGCTACTCGCTCTGGAGCGCGATCGGGCTCTCGATCATCCTGACGATCGGCTACGAGCGCTTCAGCGAGCTGCTCGCGGGTGCGCACCACATGGACGAGCACTTCCGCACCGCACCGCTCGCGAAGAACCTGCCTGCGATCATGGGCCTGATCGGCGTCTGGTACGGCAACTTCTTCGGCGCGCAGAGCCACGCGATCCTGCCGTACGACCAGTACCTCCACCGCTTCGCCGCGTACTTCCAGCAAGGCGACATGGAGTCGAACGGCAAAGGCGTCGACCGCAAGGGCAACCGCATCTCCGGCTACGACACGGGCCCCGTGATCTGGGGCGAGCCGGGGACGAACGGCCAGCACGCGTTCTACCAGCTCATCCACCAGGGCACGCGGCTCGTACCGTGCGACTTCATCGCGTTCGCGCGGTCGCACAACACCAAGAACGGGTTGGCGCGTCACCACGAGCTCCTCCTCGCGAACTTCTTCGCCCAGACCGAAGCGCTCATGAAGGGCAAGACCGAGGCGGAGGTCCGCGCCGAGCTCGAGAAGCAGAAGGTCCCGCCCGAGAAGATTGCGATGCTCGTCCCGCACAAGACCTTCACCGGCAATCGGCCGACGAGCTCGTTCCTGCTGCCCGAGCTCACGCCGCACACGCTCGGCCAGCTCGTCGCGGCGTACGAGCACAAAATCTTCGTCCAGGGGATCGTCTGGGACATCTACAGCTTCGACCAGTGGGGCGTGGAGCTCGGCAAGCAGCTCGCGCAAGCCATCGTCCCGGAGCTCGCGGGCGACGGTGCCGTGACGACGCACGACGGCTCAACGAACGGCCTCATCGCGCGCTACAAACGGCTTCGTCGATGAACGACGACTCGAAGCGCACGTTCGTCGGCCCGCCGCCGCGCGCCACGGACCCGCTCATCGGCGCGCGCGTGGGCGGAAAGTACGAGATCCGCGCCGTGCTCGGGCGCGGCGGGATGGCGACCGTGTACGAGGCGCGTCACCTCACGCTCGACAAGCCCGTCGCGCTCAAGGTGATGCAGGCCGGCAGCGCCGAAGGCGACGAGATCGCGACGGCGCGCTTCTACCAAGAGGCGCGGCACGCGGGCTCGCTCGGTCACCCCGGCATCTGCGAGGTCTACGACTTCGGTCTCCTCGACGACGGGCGGCCCTTCCTGGTGATGGAGCACCTCACCGGGCACACGCTCCGCACGCACCTCGCCGAGCACGGCCCGATGGCCGAGAACGCCGCCGTCGACGTCGCGCTGCAAGTGCTGAGCGCCCTCGCCGCGGCCCACGAGCACGGCGTCGTCCACCGCGACGTGAAGCCGGACAACGTGTTCCTCGCCCAGCACGGCGGCGGGCTCGAGATGGTGAAGCTCCTCGACTTCGGCGTCGCCAAGGCGCTCCGCGACCTCTCGTCGTCCGCGGACGAGAGCCTCACGAGCACCGGTCACGTCGTCGGCACGCTCGCGTACATGGCACCCGAGCAGCTCGGCGGCGGCGTCATCGACGGACGCGCCGATCTGTACTCGGTGGCCGTCGTGCTCTTCGAGTGCCTCACCGGCCAGCGTCCGTTCGAGCGCGCGAGCCAACAGGCGACGGTGAGCGCGATCGTGCTCGATCCGCCGCCTTCGCCGCTCGCGAAGCGCGACGGGCTCAGCGGCGAGGTCTGCGCGGTCGTCCTGCGCGGGCTGGTGAAGGACCCCGCGCTCCGCTTCGAGACGGCGCACGAGATGATCGCCGCGCTCCGCGCGCTCAACGTCCCCGACCTCACGGGGCCTCGCAGCCTGCCGCGGAGCATCCCGATGGCTCCGGAGCGCAGCACGGCGGCGCGGCGCGACGAGCAGTTCCGTCACCTCGTCGCCGCGTTCGGCGAGTTCTCCACCGCGTTCAACCTCGCCCAGCGCGACGGCGAGATCTCGGCCGAAGAGAGCGTTCGCCTCCGCGACGCGCTCGCCGACCTCGAGCGCTGGTCGAAGCTCATGCGCGTGGAGCTCGCGCGCGCCGTCGACCCGACCGAGATCGTGCGCGATCCCGACCGCGATCAAGACGAATCGGGCTGACCCTCAGCTCCGGAACTTCGCGATCAGCTCCTCGGTCGCGGTGTACGGATCCATCTTCCGTGCGTCGACTGCCTCCACCGCGGCCTGCAGCTCGCTCTTCAGGTCGTGGACCGCCGCCTCGATGAGCGCCTCGCGCAGGCCGTCGCGCACCTCTTCGGCGAGCCGCATCCGGCGACGGGCGCGGCCCTCCTCGGTGCCCTCGAGCCAGGTGCGGTGCTTCGCGAGCGCCTCCGCGATCTCGGTGATCCCCTCCCCGCGCGTGGCGACGCAGCGCACGATCGGCGGCGTGAAGCGGCTGCTGGGGGCGACCTCCGCCGAGCCCAGCCCGGCGGTGCTCCCGTGGACGGTGTGGGCGCGGTTCTTCCCCGCTGCGATCATCGTCTCCGAGCCGAGCGCGATCATGAGCTCCACGTCGCGGATGGTCGCGTCCGCGCCGTCGCGATCGGCCTTGTTCACGGCAAAGACGTCGGCGCTCTCCATCAGCCCCGCCTTGATCGCCTGGACCTCGTCCCCCATGCCGGGCGCGAGGACGACGAGCGTCGTATGGGCGGTGCGAGTGATCTCGAGCTCGTCCTGCCCGACGCCCACGGTCTCGACGAGGATGACGTCGGACCCGAACGCATCCAGCAGCCGAACCAAGTCCCGCGCCGAGCGCGAGAGCCCACCGAGGTGACCGCGCGTCGCCACCGAGCGGATGAAGACGCCCTCATCGGTCGCGTGGCGTGACATCCGGATGCGGTCGCCCAGGATCGCGCCGCCCGAGTACGGGCTCGACGGGTCGACGCAGAGGACGCCCACCCGGCGCCCGGCCTTGCGTTGGTTCTCGATCAGCCGGTCGGTCAGGGTCGACTTCCCTGCCCCCGGGTTCCCGGTCACCCCGACGACGTACGCGCGCCCCGTCTTCGGGAAGACGTCCTTCAGGATCTCGACGGCGGCCGGCAAGCGATCGTCGACCACGCGCATCGCGCGGGCCAGCGCGCGAACGTCACCGGCGAGGAGGCGCTCCGAGAGCTCGTGCATCGCGCGCTTTCATAGCACGGTCGTGCACGGTCACTTCAAGCCGGCCATCTTCGCGCGCACGGCGTCCTTGTCGACTACGCCCTTCGGTGCGGCGAGCGCTTTGTCGAACGCGGCCTTCGCTCCGGCGACGTCCTTGTCGGCCGCCAGCGCATCACCGTAGGCGACCCAACCCGGCGCGTAGTCGGGGAAGTCCTTCGTGACCCGATCGCCGTAGGCGCGGGCGCTCGTGAAGCGCCCCGCGCGCCGGCACGCATCGGCCGCGCGCACGAGCGGCACGGGGTCGGTGCGATCGAACGCCCAGGCCGACTGGTACTGCTCGAGCGCGAGGTCGATCTCACCCTTCGCCGCGAGCGAGTCCGCCGACAAGAGCTTGGCCGAGGCGAGGTTGCCGAGGATCCCCAGCGCCGCCTTCGCTTCGTTGATCGCGTCGTCGTACTTGCCTTCAGTGAACGCGACGCGGCCCATGAGCACGTGCGCGTTCGCGTCCTGGGGAGCGCCGAGCAGCGCTGCGCTCGCGCTCTTCCGCGCCTCCGCCGTCCGCCCCGCACCGAGCTCCAGCTCGGCGAGCTTGATCCACGCCTCGGTGAACGTCGGCCGATCTTTGACCGCGCGCTGGAGCAGCACCTGCGCCTCGGCGCTCGTCGGGCTGCTCTGCACGAGGGCGCGTGCGAGCTCGTACGCGCTCTCGGGATCGGTCCCGTCGAGGGCGACTGCGCGCCGGAGCTCCGGGATGCCCGCGTCCACCTTGCCGGCGTCGACGAGGAGCTTGCCGAGCCAGAGGTGCGCGTCGGGCGCGTCGTCCTTCCACGCGATCGCCTCGCGGAGCGATTTCTCGGCGTCCGATTCCTTGAGCTGGAGCAGGTACGCGCGCGCTTCGGCGACCTTCGCTTCGTAGCTCTTCGTGCCGCCCGCCAGCGCGGCGCTGGTCTCGCCGAGCGCCTCGGTCGCGCGCCGCCAGAGGAGGTGCGCTTCGGCGGAGCAGGCGTGCCCGGCCGTCGCGCCGCCCGTCTGCGCCCCCGCGACGCGGCACGCGACCATCGCCTGGCCGAAGTCGCGCTGCCCGATGTAGGCGCGCGCGAGCTCCCACTGCACCTTGATCGCGCCGTCGCCCGCCCGCCCCGCCAACATCGACGCCGCGCGGCGGAGCTCGGTCACGGCCTCGGCCCAGTGACCCGAGCGCCGGAGCGCACGACCCAGCGCCAGCGATGCGTCGAAGCTGGTCGGTTGAGCCTTCGCCTGCCCCCGCGCGCCATCGAGCGCCGACTCTTGCGCGGCAGCGACGGGCGAGAGCGCGAGCACGGCCCCGAGGCCGAGGGCGCCGACGAGGGCGCGTGCATTCTGCAACGACATGGTGGGCTCTCTTATCACGGGTTGGACGGGTCGGCCGCCCCGTCGATGCAAAGAAGCGCCCAGCTCGCGGCCTCGCGTACGACCGCGGACGCGTGGCTCGCCGCGACCCGGCGGAGCGCGGGCTCCGCGCTCCGGTCGCGCCGATTCCCGAGCACGATCGCGGCGTTCCGCGCGAGGCCCTCGCTCGTCGCGCGATGGAGCGGCGAGCCCTCCGCGAGCGGACCGAAGCCATCGGGCTGCTCGAGGGCGGTGCGAAGATCCACCCCCGACCATCGCTCGAGCGGCCGATAGCGGTCGGCCACGGCGCGAGCCCGCGCGCGCGCGCTCCGGTTGAACGGACACACGGTCTGGCAGTCGTCGCACCCGAAGAGGTGCTCGCCGACCCCGGCGCGGAGCTCCGCGGGGATGTCTCCCCGGAGCTCGATCGTCAGGTAGCTGACGCAGCGCCGCGCATCGAGCACGAAGGGGGCGACGAAGGCCTGCGTCGGGCACGCATCCAGGCACGCGCGGCAGCTCCCGCACCGCTCGGGCTGCGGCGTCCCGGGCTCGAGCTCGACGGTGGTGACGACCTCGCCGAGGAGCACGTACGAGCCTTGGCCGGGCACGATGAGCATCCCGTTCTTGCCGACGAAGCCCAGCCCGGCGCGGGCGGCCCAGGCGCGCTCGAGCACCGGAACGTCGTCGGTCATCGGCCGCGCGCGGGCCCCGTCTTCGAGCCCGCGGAGAAAGCGCGCGAGGCTCCGGAGCTTCTTCCGCATCCCATTGTGGTAGTCCCGCCCCCGCGCGTACCGCGCGACGTGGCGCGCGAACGGGGGGTCCTGGGCCTCGTCCTCCGGGTCCCGCTGGTACCGCTGGGCGAGGCAGACGACGCTGGCGGCCCCCGCCAAGATGCCCTCGCCGTCGAGCCGACCGCGGAGGTCCCGGTGGTCGGCGAGCCACGTCATCGCGCCGGCGTAGCCGTGCTCCAGGAAGGCCTCGTACCGGGCTACGTCCTCGGCCAGGGGGACGCGTGCGTCGGCCACCCCGACCACGTCGAAGCCGAGCGCGTGCGCCCGCTCGCGCACGGCGCGGGTCTTGGCTTCTCTCGTCGAGACGGCGGGGCCCATTTCGGCTAAGCTTCGCGTTCAGGTTTACACCCGTTCTTGCTCAACGTGAGGTGCCCATGATCCGGTCTCCCTTCATCGTCCTTGCTTCCGTCGTGGCCCTCACCGCCCTGGCTTGCGCGTCGAAGAACAACACCACGACCGACGCGGGCGCCGGGCAGTGCGCCGCCGAGAAGGCGAGCCCCAGCCTGACCAAGAACGGCTTCACGGACTGCACGAGCTGCACCGTCCCGACGCTGAACCCGCCGCTCACCTGCACCGAGGCGAAGCCGATCAACGCGTGCTGCGTGCAGGTCCAGAAGCCGGGCGTCGACCTCTACCGGGCGACGGGCCTCGTCTACAACTCGGCCCCGCCCGGCCAGACCACCCCCGATCTGAGCTGCCTCGACGCCCCGAAGACGCTCGGCACCCCGCAGACGATCACCGTGAACGGCTTCGTGAAGCTCTTCTCCACCGGCGACGACTCGCAGGGCGTGAAGATCGAGATCTTCGAGGCAGGGCCCAACGGCACGCTCGGCAAGCCGATCGGCACCCCCGTGGTCACGACCGACACGAGCCAGTTCATGACCCCGAAGCCGACGTGGTCGAAGAAGTGCCCGACCGAGGGCTGCACCCTCCGCGCCTTCAGCTACGCCGGCGTCCCCACCGAGACCCCGCTCATCGTGAAGACGAGCGACGCGAAGGCCTCGCAGAAGTGGGCGGAGCTCTACGACTACAACATCTACTTCGCCAACGATCAGGTGCAGACCGGCGCCGTCTACTACGAGGCGAGCGCGGTGGCGTCGACGGACATCCAGACGATCGCCTCGGCGGCCGGCGGCTTCACGATCAAGGGTGACCGCGGCATCATCGCGGGCGAGGTCCATGACTGCGGCGACGTGCGGCTCGGCAGCGCGACCGTCAACACCGACTACCGGCCCGAAGGCGACATGTTCTACTTCGGCGACAACGAGTCGGACCCGCTCCCGAACCAGCAGCGTGGCCCGGCGGGCGAAGGCACGAGCAAGCTCGGGCTCTTCGGCGCGCTCAACTACCCGACGAACACCCCGATCCGCGTCAGCGCGATCGGCCGCCTGAACGGCGCGACGATGCTCCTCGGCACGATCGTCGTGCAGGTGTACCCCGGCGCGGTCACGGCGTTCTCGTTCCGCGGCCGCCGGCCCTGGCAGAAGTGACCGCGGCGCCTACCGAGCTCGAGCTTCGGCTCGAGCCCTCGGTCGGGCGAGCGCGGCTCGTGCTCCATCAGGCCCCGCGCGGGCGTGGGTATCGCGTGAACGTGGACGCGCTCCACCTCGCGCGCTTCGCTGCGCCCCGCGTGCGGGGCACCCTCGTCGATCTCGGCGCGGGGAACGGCGCGGTCGGGCTCGCGACCGCGCTCCTGGCGCCCGCGCGGCCGCGGCGGGTGGTGCTCGTGGAGCGGGACTCCGGCGCAGCAGCGCTCGCGGAGGCCAACGCCCGAGCCAACGCCGTCGCCGCCGAGGTCCTCGCGCTGGACGTCGCCGCCGCTGCGCGCGTGCTCCGCGGCGTGGCGGGGGCCGTCGTCTGCAACCCGCCCTACTTCGAGCCCGGCCGCGGGCGGACGCGCAAGGAAGACGCCGTGGCCCCCGGCGCGCGGGTGGGTGCGCTCGCCGCCTTCGCCGACGCGGCTCGTACCATTTTGGGACGAAGGGGGCGCACCTTCTTCGTCTACCCGGCCGCCGATCTCGCGCGGGTGCTCGAGATCTTCGCGGAGCGCGGGCTCGTCGCGAAGCGCGCGCGGTTCGTCCACGGCCGCGCGTCCGACCCGGCGCGCCTCGTTCTCGTCGAGCTCTGCGCCGGCAAGAGCGGCGGGCTCGTCATCGAGCCGGCGCTCGTCGGCTGACGCGGCGCGAGCGCAGCGCCACTGCGAGAACGAGCGCAGCGCCTGCGGCCATGCCGCTCTCGGCGCCACCGCCGTCCGCACCCGCCGCACGGCAGCCGCATGCGCCCCGGCTCACCGCGCCCCGGGGCGGCGCGGCGGGCTCCCCCTCTGCGCCGGCAGCGGACGCCGACGGTGCCGCAGGCGCCAGCGTCGCACTGTCGGGCGAGCTCGCATCGCCGAGGGAGCCGGCGTCCGCGCCGACCGCCGGCGCGCGGTGTTGCTTCGCGAGGAAGTCGAACAGCCCCTCGACGTGGGCCGGGATCGCGCGCCACTCGCCGTCGTGATCGGCGCCAGGGACGAGCGACAGCTCCACGGTGTGCCCGCAGGTTCGGTAGTAGTCGGCGAGGTTCTTCACGTGCGCGTGGAGCGGGTTCTTGTCGCCGGTCAGGATCCAGACGCCCGCGGGCGCCTCGGCGCAGGCCGTCGTCGAGGGCGGATAGCCACCACCGAGCGCTGCGATGCCGGCGAACGTGCGCTCGATCTCCAGCGTGCGCCACCCGAGGTACGTCGCCCCGCCCGACCAGCCCGCGATCCAGAGCCGCGTGCGATCGATCGGGTGCTTCTGCTCGAGCGCGACCAGCGCCCGCTCGAGGAACGAGAGCGGTCCGTTCCAGCGCCAGAAGCTGCCGGCGCACCCTTCGTCCACCGGGCAGGCGAGCGCGACGAGCGCGACCTTGCGCTTCGCCGCGGTGGGCTCGAACACGCGAAAGAGATCGTTCGGCCCGTACCCCCAATCGCCGTGGAGCACGATCAGGACCGGGGTCGGCTCCGCGCCTTCGTCCCACGCGCTCACCGCCCCCTTCGCGGGGAAGTCCGTCGTCTTCGGGCGTGCGGCGGCGGCGCTCGCGTGAAGGAACAAGGCCGCGCAACCGGCCGCGACCGCTGCGCCCCGCCCCCGCCGCCGCCCCATCGCTACCGCGCGCCCCGCAAGCGGTCCAAGGAGATGGCGCACGCCGCGCGCACGGATAGGTGGTTGTAGCCGTCGCCGACGCCGGCCGCGGCGCGGACGGGCTCGAGGCGCGCGTCGGCGGCGTCGAGGACGGCCGCCGGGAGGCCCCACGCCGTCCCGAACAGGATGACGACGGGTTTCCCCTCGCCCTCGAGGCGCGCGCGCCCCTCGGCGAAGCCGATCGCCTGCGGGGCCCCGCGCGCGGCGGTCACCCAGACCTCGACGGCGTCGCGGCCGCCGAACGACGCCCAGAGGTCTTCGAGCGTGGCGACCGCCTCGACCCGCGCGAGCGCTTCGCGCCGGGCGGGGATGCGCTTCGCGCTCGAGCCGCTCGTCCAGTGCTCCTTGATCCTCGCGGCGAGCTCGCGCTGCGCGGTGATCGGGTGGACGAGCACGTACCGCTCGACGCCGTACGTCCGCGCGCTGCGCGCGAGATCGTGGATGTCGAGGTTCGTGATCGCGGACGTCACGATCGCGCCGGCTCCATCGAGGACGGGGTGATGGACGAGGGCGATCGCGAGGGCTCTCATTCGGGCTTCGCCTTGCGGAGGGCGAGATCGGGCCGCCGCGCGGCGGTTCGCGCCTCGGATTGGGCGCGCCGCCACTTCGCGATGTTCGCGTGGTTGCCCGAGACGAGCACCTCGGGCACGGCAGCGCCGCGAAACTCGGCCGGGCGCGTGTACTGCGGGTACTCGAGGAGCCCGTCGTTGTGCGGGCTGTGCGACTCCTCGTGGGTCGAGGCCTCGTTGCCGAGCACGCCGGGCAGGAGCCGCACCGTCGCCTCGATGATGGCCATCGCGCACACCTCGCCGCCCGTCATGACGAAGTCGCCGAGGGAGATCTCCTCGTCGACGTGGCTGCGCACGCGCTCGTCGAAGCCCTCGTAGCGCCCGCAGACGAGCATGATCGCCGGTCGCTCGGCGAGCTCCGCCGCCTTCGCCTGCGTGAACGGGGCCCCCTGCGGCGTGAGCAGCACGCGGTGGGCCTTCACGCCGTCGGGCGCGTCCGCGTCGAGCGACTCGAAGCAGGGCACCAGCACGTCGACGCGCATCACCATGCCGGAGCCGCCGCCGTAGGGCGTGTCGTCGACGCTCTTGTGCTTGCCGAGCCCGAAGTCGCGCGGCGAGCGCAGGCGAAGCTCGAGCGCGCCTACCTCGATCCCGCGCCCGACGAAGCTCGTCGTCGCGAACGGACCGAAGAGCTCCGGGAACAGCGTTACGACGTCAACCCGCATCGGCCGGCTGCTTCGCGAGCTCGATGCCGTCGAGCGTGGCGAGCACGACGCGACCGGGCTGGACCTCGCGGATCCAGTTCTCGGAGACCGGGACCTCGAAGCGCCCGCGCGGCCCTTCGATCAGGAGCGCGTCGATCGACGGGTAGCTGAGGAACTCGCGCACGATGCCGAGGACCTCCCCGCCCGCTTCCCCGAGCCGTACCTCGGCCCCCTCGACGTCGCAGGCGTAGAACTCGCCCGGCTCGAGCGCGGGAAAGTCGCCGCGGCGAACGCAGATCTTCGCGCCCCGGATCTCCTCGGCGCGATTGCGATCGTCGACGGAGTGGAGCTTCATCAGGATCGCGCGATCGGCCCGCCGCGCGAAGTCGACGGAGACCTCGTGCTCGGTGCCGTCCGGCAGGCGAACGAGAACCTCGTCGCGGTCGAGCAGGACGTCGCTGTCCTCGTTGTAGAGCCGGAGGCGCACCTCACCCCGCACGCCGTGGGGGCGAGCCACCTCGGCGAGCGCGACCCAGGCGTCCGGCGACAGCATTGCGGGTGCCGGTCAGTCGATGATGTCGAGGTGCGCGCGCTTGCCGAGCTTCGTCGACGCCGCGCTCAGGATCGCGCGCATCGACTGGGCGGTGCGGCCTTCCTTGCCGATCACCTTCCCGATGTCTTCCTTCGCGACGCGGAGCTCGATGATGGTGCCCGAGCCGTTGTCGCTCGGGACCTCGCGAACCTCGACCCGGTCGGGCGAGTCGACCAACTGGACCGCGATCTCGCGGATCAGATCGGTGAGCGCCATGCTCAGGCCTTCGCCGGAGCGGCCTTCGCTTGCTTCTTGAGGAGGCGCGAGACCGTGGCCGAGGGCTGCGCGCCCTGCTTCGTCCAGTACGCGAGGCGCTCCTGGTCGACCGCGAAGACCCCTTCCTTCGCCGGGTCGAACGTGCCGATGTTCTCGAGGTAGCGGCCCCCGCGCGGAGCGCGCTGGTCGGCGACGACGAGACGGTAGAACGGGCGCTTCTTGGCGCCGGCGCGAGCGAGACGGATGGTAACGGCCATGATCTGAGCGGGTCCTTGCGTGAAATGAGCCGAAAAACTCGGCCGGAAAGTCGGGTGACGCGTTCTAAATGCAGACCTCGGCCCCGTCAAGCACGTTTCCATGGGGACCGGCGTACACGGGCTCGGCGGCGTCGAGGATTCGGAGGCACGCCTCGAGCGTGTCTTCGACCAGAAGCGCCCGGCGGAGGGCCGCGGCGCCCCGCAGGCCCTTGAGGTAGCCGGAGAGGTGGCGCCGGGTCACCCGGACGCCCCAGGGCTCGCCCCGGGCCTCGACGTTGGCCCGGAGGTGGTCCTTGCACAGGGCAATCCGCTCGGCGGCGGTCGGCCCCGGGAGGTCCCGCCCCGTGTCGAGGCGCGCCCGGATCTCGCGGAAGACCCACGGGTGCTCGATCGCGCGGCGGCCGATCATCACGCCCGCGCAGCCCGTGCCTTCGAGCGCCCGGGCGGCGTCCTCGCCGCTCGCCACGTCGCCGTTCACGATGACGGGGATCGTGACGCCCGCGCGAGCCTTCGCCGCCCAGGTCCAATCGGCAGCGCCGGAGTGGCCCATCTGCGCGGTGCGACAGTGAATCGTGAGCGCGGCCACACCGGCGTCCTCCAGGCGGCGCGCGAGGTCGACGATCGGCATGTCGGACTCGGGGCCCCAGCCGATGCGCGTCTTCACGGTGACGGGGATCGGTGCGACCGCGTCGACCACCATCTTCGCCATCGCCACCATCGCGGCGGGATCGCGCAGCCACCCGGCGCCGGCGCCGCGGCCCGAGATCTTGGGGACCCAGCAACCGCAGTTGATGTCCAGGAAAGCGGCGTCGCTCTCGACCGCGACCTCGGCCGCCTCGGCGAGGCGCGCGGGGTCGGCGCCGTAGATCTGGATGGCCGTCGGCTGGTCGCCGGCGCCGAGCTTCATCTTGCGGCGGGCGTTGCGGCAGCCCCGGAGCAGGCCCTCGACGTTGACGAACTCCGTGAAGCACAGGTGCGCGCCAACGCTCCGGCACAGGCGGCGAAAGACCTCGTCCGACACGTCCTCGAGGGGGGCGAGGAGCGCGGGCTTCTGCGCATAGAGCGCGTGGAGCTCGGCACGAGTGAAGGCCATGAGAGACGGCCTCTTACCTCACGGTGGAGAGGAGCGCCACCGGACGAACGCTCTCCTTGCCCTTGCCCTTGCCCTTGCCCTTGTCCTTGTCCTTGTCCTTGCCGAGCTGTTCGGAGCTTGCTCCCTGTCGGATGCAGGCACCTCCAAGGCGCGGGCGGCGAGCCGACCTGTCGCGTTGAGGCAAGGGCAAGGGCAAGGGCAAGAGACAGAGCGCCCGGCTCAGCCGTTCACGCTCATCACTCGCGTCAGGCGCATCATCAGCCCCGGGTGCATCGCACCCCCGTGAACCTTGAACGTGCCGTCGCGCATCGAGGCGAAGACGCCCTTCATCACGGCGATGCCCACCTTGTCCCGCAGACCCGGAAACGGCGCCCCGAACGACGTGAGGGGGATGTTCGACATGTTGATGATCGCGTCCGAGGAAGCCCGAACTGCTACATCAGGGATTCCCACTATCCCATCGAAAATAGTCAGCTTTCCGCCGCTGAAGCGAAGGGTTAGGGCCACCTCGGCGTCCTCGGCGACGATCGCCACCGCGCCGACCAGCGCGTCGAAGTCCTCGCGCTTCTTCGGCTTCGCTTCGAGGTTTTGGCGGACCAAGTCGGCCAGCATGACGGCCAAGCCGTTCCCTTCGGCGCCCGGGGCGAGGAGGACCGTTTCCACGCCTCACTTCTCGCGGAGCCCCACGGCGCCGTCAAGAGGCCCCCGACCGCTGTAAGGGCGTCCACCCCTTCCCCGTTCCATCCTCGTGACCGCGCAGGCACTCCCCCTCTCGCCCATCTCCGTCCTCCGCCCTCGGAGCCTGTCGGCTATCGTCGCGCGGGTGACCGGCCGGGAGGACGAAGCGCGCGCTCGGGAGCTCGAGGTCGAGCGCGAGCTCGTCGCGCGCGCGCGCGGCGGCGATCGCGACGCGATGGGCACGCTCCTCCGCAAGCACGGGCCCTCGCTCTACCGCCACGTGCTCCTCCCGCGCCTCGGCTCCGAAGCTGCCGCGCAGGACGCCCTCGGCGACGTCTATCGCAAGGTGGTCGAACGGATCGATCGCTTCGAGTGGCAGGGCATCGGCATCTACCCGTGGCTCCGGATGATCGCGCTTCGGGTCGCGCTCGATCAGCTCCGCGTGCGCAAGCGCACCGTGCTGTGGGAGGCCGCCGACGTCGAGCGAGAGGTCGACGAGCAATCGTCGGCGACCCCGGTCGACCAAGTGCTCCTCGAGCGCCGCGACCGCGAAGCGGCGCGCGCCAAGGTCGAAGCCGCGCTCGCACGGATCCACCCGCGCTACGCCAGAGCCCTGCGCCTGCGCGTGCTGGAAGAGCGCCCGCGCGAAGAGGTCGCGAAGACCATGGAGGTCACACCGGCGACGTTCGACGTGCTACTTCATCGGGCAGTGGCGGCGCTCAAAAAGGCGTTGCTCGAGCATGCTTCGAAGGACGGATCCGATGAGTGAGCCGACCGATCCCAAGCGCACCGCGCTCCAGCCGGCCCCCCGCATCGACGGTGGGGCCGAGGTGGACCCGGACGCGCCGGCTTCGGCGGAGGAGCTCGCCGCAGCCGAAGCCTTGCGCGACGCACTCGCCGGCGCGCCTCCGGAGGCCGCCCCCGACCCGACCGCCGCGGACGCGGAGCTGCTCCGCGCGCTGTCCCTCGCCGACGCACCGCGCGAGCTCCCGAAGGAGCGCGCGGAGGCCCTCGTGGCGACGGCCCTCGACGGGTTCGACGCCCGCCGGAGCGCGAAGCGGACCGAGCGCCGCGGCGTGGTCGTCCGGGTCGCGTTCGGCGCGGCGACGCTGGTAGCCGCTGCGGCCGCCGTCGTGCTCTTCGTCGGGCGCCCGGGTTCGCCGCCGGACACGAACGCCAGCGCCTCGCTGGCCCACGCGCGGTCCACCCAGCCGCTCTTCAACGAGCCGTTCGAGCGCGGGCAGACCAGCGCGCGCGCGGATCGGATCGCGAGCGCGCGGGCCTCGGATCTCCGCAACAACCGCTTCGCGCAGTGGGGCGTCCGATGAAGTGGAACGCCCTCGGCGCCCTCTTCGCCGCCGCGCTGGTCGTGACCGGAATCGTCGTCGCGCCGCTCGCCGGCTGCGACACGAAGCCGCAGCCCACGACGGAGGCCGCCCCCGTCGTCGACACGGGCATCCTCGCGTACCTGTCGCTCGCGCGCGCCGCCCACCACGAGGCGGACATCCTCGAAGAGCAAGGCGACGTCGACGGCGCGATCGCCGCGATCGAGCGGATCGTGCACGCGCCTCGCCCCCACCCCGGCAACGACGTGCCCGAGATCGAGGAGACGCTGGCCGACGCGTACTCGCGCCTCGCGGACCTCCGGACCACGAAGGGCGACCTCGATGCCGCCGAGCGCGACGTGAAGGACGGCCTCGAGCACGCGAAGGAGCCGACCTACTTCCGCGGCGAGCTCCTCACCGCGTACGGTGTCCTCGAGCAGAAGCGCGCGGCGAAGGCGACCGCTGCCGGCCAGACCGCGGCGGCGAATACGTCGCGCGACCACGCCGTCTCACTCCTCAAGGAAGCGATGGACATCCAGGAGCGCGTGATCGGAAAGACCCTCGGCGACGGGGGCGAAGCGGGCCCGCGATGAGCTCGGCGCGCGCGCAGTCGGTCCTCGGGAAGCGCGGTGCGTGCCTGGCGGCGCTCGCGTTGCTCGCGGTCGCGTGCGCCAGCGGTCCGCGGCCCGCCGCGACTGCGTCGGCTCCCCCCGCGGATGCCCAGATGTCGGGGGACGCGCCCTCGAACGCGGGGAGCACGCCTCCAGCGGCCCCCTACGGGACCTCGGCCGCGGCCCAGCCCGAGGACACCGATCCCGCCGCCACGCAGCAACGGCCGACGGCGCCGCCTCCCCCACCGACGCACGGGCCCTCCACGGCGCCCGTCCCCGGCACGACCGCGCGCCCGCCCACGCCCGACACCCAGCGCAGCTGGGCGCTCGCGACGCTCGGCGACAGCGAGCGCCAGATCGAGGCCACGGTGAAGGAGTGCACGACCGCCTGCCGCGCGCTCGCGTCGATGGAGCGAGCGGCGAAGACGCTCTGCGATCTCGGCGAACGCGACGAGTGCACCCGCGCGAAGGCACGCGTCGAGGCCGCGCGCGACAAGGTCCGAAAGAGCTGCGGCAAGTGCGAGAACGGACCGAGCCTCGTGCCGGGCGCCCCCATCCCGTCGGCGCCATGAGCGGCGCGCTCGCGGGGGTCTCCGACGCGACCGACGTCCGCGAAGGCGGGCGTTGGTCCGCCGCGCAGCGGGCGAAGAACGATCTGCTGTTCGTGACCGCCGTCCTCGCGCTCCACGCGACCCGGCTCGCGCCGCGGCCCGTCCTCCGCGCGGCAGGGCGCGGGCTCGGCCGCCTCCTCCACGCCGTGTTGTTCGGCGAGCGCCGGCGCGCGCTGGCGAACGTCGCGCGGGCGCTCCCGGAGCTCGACGAGCCGGCGCGACGCGCGCTGGTCGCACGCACGTTCGTGGAGCTCGGCGGCACGATCGCGGACACGGCGGCCTCGCTCTGGTCGCCCGCACCGCCGCTCACGTTCGCGGCCGCGGATCAGGAGGTGCTCCGCGAGGCCCTGCGCCTCGGGCGCGGCGTCGTCCTGCCTTCGGCCCACATCGGGCCCTGGGAGCGCGTGGCGTCGACCCTGATCGGCGCGGGGTTCCCGCTCACGACGCTGGTGCGCGAGAGCTACGACCGCCGGTTCGACGCGTGGATGGCGCGTCTGCGTGGGCGCGCGGGGGTGCGGACGATCCCGCGCGGCGGCCCGGGCGCGGCCACCAAGATCGTCCGCACGCTGCGGAGCGGCGGGGTCCTCGGCGCGCCGATGGACCTCAAGTCGCGCGTTCCGTCCGAGATGATCCCGTTCTTCGGCGTCCCCGCGCCGACGCCGATTGGCCCCGCGCGCATCGCCCACCGAGCCGGCGCACCGATCGTGGTGGCGACGGTGGAGCGGGTCGGGCACGAGCTCGCGCTGACCTGCACGCGGCTCGAGCCGGGTACCGACGCGCTCGAGACGACGCGCGCGATCAACGCCGAGCTGACGCGGCGGATCGGGACGGCCCTGGAGCTCTGGCCCTGGATGCATCCCCGCTTCGCGGACTGACGCTGGCGAAGGAACGGATTCACGTTCGCGGGTCAGCGATTTGGATCTACCCTGACGACGTAGCCGACGTGGCGTCCGGACCTCGCACCCCTCAACTCCTCGCGCCGCCGGCAGGAAAGCCCTTGTCGGCGTATCCGCTCACCCCGACCGACGGGTTCGTCCTGTCGCGCATCGATGGGAGCTCGGCCGACACCGACCTGGTGGGGCTGACGGGCCTCTCCCTCGAGCAGGTGCAGGACAGCCTCCGCAAGCTCGCGAGCCTGGGGTTGGTCCGCTACGAGGGCCCGCCGGCGCCGAAGCCCGCCACGCCCGTCCCGCCGCCCTCGGACGGCTCCGCCGCTCCGACGAGCACCGGCACCACCGGCCGCCGGGCGCCCCCGCCACCGCCGCCCCACGATCCGGAGCTCGACGGTCACCCGGGCCTCGCGGAGGACATCGACCTCACCCGCGAGCATCGCCTGCGCATCTTGGACCTCGAGAAGCGGCTCGGCGGGGAGCTCCACCACTACGCCCTGCTCGGCGTCGCGCGGGACGCCGACAAGAAGGCGATCAAGCGCGCCTACTACGAGCTCGCCGCCCTCTTCCACCCGGACCGGTTCTTCCGCAAACGCCTCGGCACCTTCAAGGCGAAGATGGAGGCGATCTTCACGCGCGTGACCGAGGCCCACGACGTCCTCACCGACGCCGAGCGGCGCGCCGAGTACGACGGCTACATCGGCGAGATGGACGTGGCGCGCGGCGTCGATGCCGATCTCCTCCTCGATCTCCCGCCGCCGAGCTCGAACCAACCCGGCGCGCCCGTGGGCACGTCCTCGGTCCCGGCGCCCTCGATCTCCGTCAGCCCACCCTCGCCGAGCAGCCCCGTCCCGCCCCTCTCCTTGCCGCCGGCGTCCCCTTCGTCGTCGACGCCGCCCGCCACCCGCGGCGTGGTGCTCCCGGAGCAGGCTCGGCGAGACGCGCTCGCGCGCCGCCTCCTCGGGAGCCGGAGCCCGAGCGGCGCTTACCGTGCCCCCAGCACGCCGGCGCCGGACCCCGAGGCGCTCAAGCGCCACTACGAGCAGAAGCGCGAGAGCGCGCGCCTCGCGGCCACGAAGCAGCACGTGGCCGAGGCCGAGGCCGCCAAGGCCCGGAACGACGTCGTGGCCGCGGCGACCGCCTACCGCCACGCGCTGGAGCTCACGCCCGACGACCCCGAGCTCCGCGCCGCGTTCGAGGAGACGCAGAAGAGCGCGGTCGAGGTCCTCTTCGGCTCCTACCGGAAGCAGGCGCAGTACGAAGAGAAGAACGGCCACTGGCAGGAGGCCGCGCGCTCGTGGCAACGCGCCGTGCGCGCGAAGCCGCTCGACGTCGAGGCGAACGATCGGGCTGCGTTCTGTCTGGCGAAGTCGAATGGCAACCTGCACGAAGCGGCCCGGCTGGCCCAAGTGGCGATCAGCCTCGACCCGCAGCGGGCGGCGTACCACGTGACCCTCTACCTCGTGTACGTGGCGGCGGGGCTGGGCCTCAACGCGCGCCGGGAAATCGAGGCCGCCGCGCGCCTCGACCCCGAGGACGCGACCATCCAGGGCCTCTTGAAACGAGCCGGAAAGACCTGAGTCTTTTCGTGCTAGAACGGTAGGCTGCATGGAAAAAGTCATCGGCATCGACCTGGGGACGACCAACTCCTGCGTTGCGATCGTCGAGAGCGGTCAGCCGGCGGTGATCCCGAACCGCGGCGGCTACAAGACGACGCCATCGATGGTCGCCGTGACCGAAGCGGGCAAGCGCCTCGTGGGTCACATCGCCAAGCGCCAGGCGATCACCAATGCGGAGAACACGGTCTACGCGGCGAAGCGCCTCATCGGCCGCAAGTGGTCGTCGCCGCAGGTCAAGAACGCCGTCGCGACCTCCAGCTACCGCATCATCGAAGGTCCGCACCACGACTGCCGCATCACGCTCCGCGAGAAGGAGTACGGCATCCCCGAGATCTCGGCGATGGTCCTGCAGGAGATGCGCGTCATCGCCGAGGATCACCTCGGCGAGTCGGTCACCAAGGCCGTCATCACCGTCCCCGCCTACTTCAACGACAACCAGCGCCAGGCCACCAAGGACGCGGGCGAGATCGCCGGGCTGGACGTCATCCGCATCATCAACGAGCCCACCGCCGCCGCCCTCGCGTACGGCTACGGGCGGGACGTCGAGAAGACGGTCGCCGTCTACGACCTCGGCGGCGGCACGTTCGACATCTCGATCCTCGAGATCGCCCCCCACGGCGTCTTCAAGGTCATCGCCACCGCCGGCGACACCTTCCTCGGCGGCGAGGACATCGACGCCCGCATCGTCGATTGGCTCGTCCAGGCGTTCAAGGAAGAGCACGGCATCGACCTCCGCCAGGACCGCATGGCGCTCCAGCGCCTGAAGGACGCGGCCGAGAAGGCGAAGTGCGAGCTCTCGTCGGTGAAGGAGACCGAGGTCAACCTCCCCTTCATCATCTCGAGCGGCCGGAACGAAGCCCTCCACCTCCAGCGCCAGATCACGCGCAACACGCTCGAGGAGCTCAGCCTCGACCTGATCGAGCGCACGGTGGACATCTGCCGGCAGACGCTGGAGGACGCGCGCCTCCGCAAGGACGAGATCGACGAGGTCCTCCTCGTCGGCGGCATGACCCGCATGCCGCGGATCCAAGAGGCGGTGCAGCGCTTCTTCGAGCGCGAGCCCTCGAAGGGCGTCCACCCCGACGAGTGCGTCGCGGTCGGCGCCGCCATCCAGGGCTCGGCGCTCGTGGACGACCAGCAGGAGATGATCCTCCTCGACGTCACGCCGCACGCGCTCGGCATCATGACGGTGGGCAGCCTCTTCGAGGAGCTCATCCCCCAGAACACGACGGTCCCGACGAGCCGCCAGAAGATCTTCACGACGAGCCGCGACAACCAGACCGCGGTGAAGATCCTCGTCATGCAGGGCGAGTCGGAGAACGCGGAGGACAACGAGGTCCTCGGCGAGTTCATCCTCACCGGTCTCCGCCGCGCGCCGAAGGGCCAGGTCGAGATCGAGGTGACCTTCGAGATCAACGCGGACGGCATCGTCAGCGTTCGCGCGAAGGACCTCGAGACCGGGCTCGAGCAGTCGATCCAGGTCACGGCGTCGAGCGGCCTGACGCGCGACGAGATCAAGAACATGATCGAGAACGCCAAGGAGCACATGGTCGAGCGCCGTGTGTCCGAGGAGTTCGAGGGGCTCCGCCAGGAGGCGGTGAAGCTCACGACCGAGATCGAGCGCCTCTTCCCGCAGGTCGAGCAGATCGTCGCGTCCAGCGACTTCGGGCGCGATGCGATCGAGAAGGCGCGCCAGGTCGTCGCCAAGGCGAAGCAGGCGATCGACAAGAAGGACGCCGCAGCGCTCAAGGAGCAGCTCGAGGGCCTCGCGCGCACCCAGCGCATGTTCAAGGGCGTGGTGGCGAAGACGCAGTAACGAGGCGCTGAGTGGTCGACGACGACGACATCGACGGCTCGTGGGAAACGGACGACGGGCCGAAGAAGGTCGATCCGCCGCCGACCGTTGCCGCGCCTCCGATGCCGGACTCGCCGCCGACGATCGCCGCGCCTCCGCCGGAGCGGCCGATCCGCTCGGCGATCAAGCTCGACTCGGCGTCCTCGTACATCGCTCCGTCGCCGCGGAGCAGGCAGCGCACGCTCAGCGACGAGATCGAGACCGAGGCCGCCCGGAAGCGCTCGCTCCTCGACGAGCCGCCGCCGTCGCTCTCGCAGGCCAGCCTGAACCGGGCGAACCTCCTGTCGCTCGCGGACGGCGCCGAGGGCGGCGCCCTGGAGCTCGTCGCGCAAGCCTCCGAGCGCACCACCCCGGTCGCCCCGGCGAAACCGCCGTCGGCGCCGGCCACCGACGACACCCCGCTCCGCGAGATGCGCGAGCGCTTCTCGCTCGGTGACTACTCGGGCGCGCTCGTCGTGGCCGAGTCGATCCTCGAGGAGGATCCGAACCACGGCGAAGCCGGGCGCCTCGCCGACAACTGCCGCAACGTGCTCCAGCAGATGTACGTCGCGCGGCTCGGCTCGCTCGAGCGCGTGCCGTTCGTCGCCGTCCCGCGCGAGCAGCTCCGCTGGCTCAGCATCGATCACCGCTCCGGGTTCGTGCTCTCGCACGTCGACGGCGTGTCGAGCCTCGAACAGATCCTCGACGTGAGTGGCATGCCGACGCTCGATGCGCTCCGAATCTTGTACGAGCTCGTGCAGCAGCGCGTGATCGGCATTCGCTGAGTCGGATCTCAAAACACCCGAGCGTGCAACCGATAATCGCACGCGCCGCGCGATTGCTTGCGGAGCGCAATCACCGCAGCTACACCCAAGACACGATGACGCGCGCGCGGACGACGCCACCGGCGGAGCTTCGCCATCGGGCGGAGGAGGTACTCCGGCACGACCGCGAGAGCGCGCGACTGCTGCTCCTCTTGCGGCGCCTCGCGTCGTGCTCGCCGTCGGGGAGCGAAGACGCGGTCTTCGCGCATCGTCACCTCGCGGAGCTCCTCCTCGATCGCGATCCGTGGCGCGCGTCGCTCCACGCGCGCGCGTTGCTCAAGGCGCGCCCCGACGACGATCGCGGCTGGGCCGCGTTGGGTCTCGCGCAAGCCGAGCTCGGGCACCCGCGCTTCGCCGTCCATGCGTTCGAGCGCGCGGTCCAGCTGTCGCCCGCGAACCCCTGGTACGCGCACAACTTGGGCGTCCTCTTCGACGTCGCGCTCGACGATCCCGAGCGCGCGATCCCGTGGCTCGCCCGCGCGGCCGAGCGCCACCGCACGCGGACGTTCCTCGCCGCTCTCGCGCATGCGCTTCGCCGCGCCGGCCGCAAAGGAGACGCACGCGCGCTCACGCTGCCCGAGCCGAAGCGGCGCCGGGTGGACGCCGCGGCGCTCCGCATCCTCGACCGCGGGCTCTCGAGCCTCCCCTTCGATGCCGCGCTCCGGCGCGAAGCCAAGCGCCTCGCGCGCGACGTCATCGATCGGGCCCCTCCCGAGGACGAAGAAGACGCACGCTGCCTCGCAGCCGCGGTGGCGTTCGCCGTCGCGCGCCGGGCCGCGCTCCCGCTCGGCGCCTCCGAGGTCGCGGCCTGCTATCGCGTCCGCACCGAGCGCATGCGGCGGCGCCTGCGCATGCTCCCCCGCTGAGAAGAGACGATTCTTCACTTTCGCGTCCCCCGGCGCGGGAGTAAGCCTTCGCGCATGCGCCGTACGACGTTTGCTGCCTCGCTGCTCCCGCTCGTTCTCGCCCTCGCCTCCGGCACGGCCCACGCCGCGGGACCGGACGCGACTCCCGCGAACCCCGTGGTGCCCGCAAGCCCGCCGACGGCCGACGACCCGATGTTGGCGCCGGTCCCGCCGCCCGCGAAGACGCTCGCGACCTGGGCCGACGTCGCCAGCTACGTCCGCGCCCGCTCGACCGACCTGAAGATCGCGCAAGCGGAGATCACGCGCGCCGACGCCCAGAGCCGGACCGCCATCGCCGCGCTCCTCGGCTCGATCAACGGCAACGTCAGCGGAACGCTGAACTTCCTCACCAACACGACCGCGCAGGTCGCCGGGCTCGACCAGAACCTGCAGCCGATCTTCCGGACGATCACGACGCCGATCCCCACCTTCGCGACGGCAAACCTGGTCTTCGGCCTCCCCGTCATCGCGCCGCGCGCGTGGAACAACGTCCGCACCGCCGGCGTCGCGCAGGACGTCGCCGCAGCGAGCCTCGAGGAGACGAAGCGGATCCTCCTCCAGAACGTCGCGGCGGCCGTCGTCGCCGTCGTCACGGCGGAGCGCGTCGCCGAGCTGAACCGCCTCGGGCTCCGGAGCGCGCTCGAGCGGCTCGATCTCGCGCAGCGGCGGCGCGCGCTGGAGGCGGGCACCGGGCTCGACCTCGTCCGCGCGCAGCAGGACGTGGAGGCCGCGCGCGCCACCCTCGTGACCGGCGACGAGTCACTCCGCCAAGCCCGCGAGTCGCTCGGGCTCGCGCTGGGCATGCCGGAGGCGATCGGCGTGGACCCGCGCCTCAACCTGGACGGCGTGGTCGACGATCTCCTCCACCAGTGCAAGGTCGCACCGGGCGCCGAAGAGCGCAGCGACGTCGCGCTCGCGAAGGAGCGCGTGCGGCTCGCGCATCAGAGCGTGAACGACGCACGGATGCAGTTCTTTCCGACCGTGACCGCGCAGAGCACGCTCTTCACCACGACGCAGGACCTCGGGGCGACGCCGTCCACGCAGTGGAACCTCCAGGGCGTCCTCTCCTGGGCGATCTGGGATGGCGGGGCGCGCTACGGGGCCCTCCGCGACGGTCAGGCGCAAGAGGATCAGGCGATGCAGCGCCTGGAGGCAACGCGCCGCGCCGCGATCGTGCAGATCACGCAAGCCGACCGCGCGGTGCAGGTGGCGGAGCAGGCCCGTGCGGTGGCCGCACGGGCGCGCGATCTGGCCACGGAGCAAGATCGGCTGACGCGCGCTGCGTACCAACTTGGTACGGGCACGAGCTTGGAGCTGGTCACCTCGGCGGCGGCTCTGCGCCAAGCGGAGATCAACCTGGCGCTGCGGGAGTTCGACCTGGTGCGGGCGCGGCTCCTTGCCATCCTGAACCGAGCGACCTGCCCGATCTAGGAGGGTCGGAGAGCCGAGCGCGCTTCACGCCCGCCCAGGGCGGGCTCTCGATCGAACGTCGGCGGTGGGAGGTCGCGACGCGAGGGCGCGTGGAGAGCTCGTGCTCGCTGGCGCGCTGCGCCCTTCGGCGCCTCCCGCTCGAGGGGCGAGGCTCGTTCCGTCGTCGGCTCCCGCGCACGAGCACGAGCACGAGGACGTGGACGGGCCACGACCCTGCAGCGGGGGCGCTCCGTTCCGCATCGACGTTCCCGTTCCCGTTCCGGGTTCGTCTATTTCTAGCGGGTCGGGCCGACCGGGGCGGCGCTGTCCCACCCCGAGACTCGGGCCAGCTCGCTCATCGCGATGTTCATGTCCATCAGCGCCCGGTTGTGCTCGAACTTCACGTTCACGTACCAGCGCAGCGGCTCCAGGAGTGCGCGCTCGTCCTTCGTGCCCAGGTCGATCGCCGACTGCGTGTCCACGATCCACTGCTTGGTCTTGTGCACGGCGTGGTCCCAGCGCTCCTCGCGGTTCTTCGCCTCCAGCAGCGTCGCGTAGGCGTTCTCCACCTCCACCGCGATGCCACCGAGCGCGAGCCGCTCGAGCGCCCGGGCTTCTTCGAGCTGGGACTCGACCTGCGCCACGCGCGCGGCGTTCGGCAGGAGGTCCAGGTTCCAGCGCACTCCGAGGCCGAAGCCGTAATAGAAGTAGTTCCAGTTGAACGCGCCGTTGATGTTCGACTGCGGCACCACGCTCGGCGCGACCGAGTAGGCGGCGCTCAGCCCGAGCCCGATGTCCGGGAAGAACCGCGCCCGCTGGAGCTCGAGCTGCCCCTTGCGCGCCGCGATCCCCGCGCGCGCCATCGAGACCTCGGGCCGGAACAAGCGCGCCGTCGCCAGGTAGCTCACGACGGGGGCGATCGGCACCGTCGGCCGCTTCAGCGGCTCGTCGGGGATGTCGAAGTCGGTCTGGATGCCGGTGAGGAACCGCAGCGCGGCCATGCCGTAGGTCTCGCCCTTCACCGCATCACCGCCGCGCGCGATGATCTCGTCGCGGTAGAGCTCGAGCCGGAGCTTGTCGAGGTCGTCGTACCCCGGCTCCTTCTTCTCCAGCTTCTTCGTGATGTCGTCGATCGCCCGCTCGACCTTCGACTGGACCTCCTTGATGAGGTAGCGCCCGTCGCGCGCCGCCATCACGCCGAAGTAGGCGCGCCGCACGTCCATGCGAACGAGCTGGCGGTTGCGCTCCATGTCCCACTCTTGGAGCCGCACGTTGGCCTCGGCCGCCTCGCGCCCGGCGGTGATCTTGCCGAACGTGTAGAGCGGGAGCGTGTAGTCGACGTTGAAGCGGAAGAAGGGCTCGTAGCCGGCGCCGAAGGTCGGGTTGATCGCGAGCGGGTTCTGCGACGCGTAGCCGACGGTCCCCGTGATCTGCGGGATGATGCCGCCCGTCGCGCCCGCCGTGAGCTGGAAGAACGGGATCCACTTCGCTTCGTCGTACTGCGCGCGCGCGTAGCCGACGCGCGCACGTGCCGCCCAGATGTTCGGGTGGTTGCGATCGGCGAAGGCCAAGCACTCCGCGAGCGTGTACGCGTGCGTCTTCGGCGGTGGAGGTGGCGGCGGGGTCGCCGCCGTCGTGTCGTCGTCGTCCTCGAGATCGAGGTCGCCCGCGCGCGCCGAAGACACGCTCGCCATCACGAGCGCGAACGCTACGAACGCAAGCGTGGTACGGCGACGCATCGCCGGGGACACTAGCACAAGGCCAGAATTTTCCGCGCCAGCGTCGAGAGGCCGAGCTTCCCCAGCTCCGACCGGTCGACCAGCGCGAACCGCTCGTGCTCCGGGCTCTCCGCTTCCTTCACCGACGAAGCGAGAGCTCCGGAATAAACCGCGACCTCCATCCGTCGGTGCGACAGCACGTGGCGAACCGTCCCGCGCTCGCGCGCTCCGCGGAGGCGCACGTGGAGTGGGCTGCCCACGGTCGCGAGCGCCCCGGGCTCGGCGGGCGCGTCGTACGCGGGCGGCTCCCACAGGCCCCCGAACACGAGGTCGTCCTTCCGGCGTCCGAGCAAGATGGAGTCTCCCTTCGTCGCGACGATGGCGACCCGCGCCCACGGCTTGGGCGGCGTCGCCTTCTTGATCCGGGGAAGCTCCGCCACCCGGTCGTCGCGCAGCGCCACGCACAGCTCCGCGACCGGGCAGTCGCCGCACCGCGGCGACTTCGGCGTGCACACCGTTGCGCCGAGCTCCATCAACGCCTGGTTGAGCGCGCCCGGCGCGGCGCCCTCGCCTGCCCGCACGAGCTCACCCGCGAGCTCCCACAGGCGCGCGTTCCCGCGCGTGCTCCGCACGTCGAGGTCCATCCCGAAGATCCGCGCGAGCACGCGCGCGACGTTGCCATCGACCAACGGCGTCGCTTCGCCGAAGGCGATGCTCGCGATCGCGCCCGCGGTGTAGGGCCCGATCCCCGGGACGGCGCGGAGCCCCTCCGCCGTTCGCGGCAGCGCTCCCCCCATCGTGCGCGCGACCTCCTGCGCTCCGCGATGGAGCAAGCGCGCGCGGCGGTAGTAGCCGAGCCCGCTCCACTGCGCGAGCACCGCATCGAGCGGCGCCTCGGCGAGAGCTTCCACGTTGGGGAAGGCGGCCAGGAACCGCGCGAAGTACGGGATCACCGTCTCGACGCGCGTCTGTTGGAGCATCACCTCGCTCACCCAGATCGCCCAGGGATCCCGCGTCCTTCGCCACGGCAGGTCCCGCGCCGATGCGCGGTAGAACGCGAGGAGGCGCTCCCGCAGCCGGCCGATGGGCCCGTCGATCGGGCCTTGCTCCGAAGCCTTCGGATGCACACCTTTCTTCACGCGATGAGCCAAAGCATCTCCAAACCCGGAATGGCCGCCGTCCTCTCGTTCTTCATTCCTGGGCTCGGCCAGTTCTACAACGGCGCGTGGCTGCGTGGGATCTTCTGGTTGATCATCACGCCGGGCCTCTGGATCGGCAGCGGTGGGATGCTCGGCTGGGTCTGTCACATCGTGGCTGCCGCCACGGCGTACCACTACGCGACGAAGCACCCGAAGCCCTGACGCGCGCGGCGTGAGCACGCGCGCGCGTGCCCCGTCGGCCCGTCAGTGCACGACGTGGTACTCGAGCGTGTACGCGCCCTCTTGGGCGCCGCGGTGCCCGTCGACGACGACGAAGTACGTCCCCGCGTCGAGCGTGGTCTCGAGCCGCGCATGGTGGATGTCCTCCGCGTCGTTGTTGCAGGCGACCTCGGCCTGACGCGCGGACGTCGAGCCGGGCGGGTCGAGGCACGACTTGCGGATCGCGAGCACGCCGTCCCAGTTCGGGGTCGAGAGCGCCAGGCGCACACGCTGCCGCGACGTGAGGACGATTTTGTAGAGCTTGTCCGGCGAGACACCGAGCCGCTCGCCGCCGCACGAAGTGCCGAACTTGTCGCCCGCGCCGCTCGTGTTGCCGGAGATGGTTGCGCCGTCGGCGAGGGGCGGCGCGGCTTTGCACGCGTTCTCCTGCCCGCTGACGTCCCGCACGGACCAGTCGATCGTGAACTTGCCGAACCGGTCGGGCTTCGCGCCGTCGACGCCGAGGAAGTACGTGCCGGGCTGGAGGATCTCGTCGACCGAGCTGCCGCACGCGATCTCGCTGTTCTTGTCGGCGCAGGTCCGCTGCAGATAGAAGATGTGCGCGTCGCCGTTGCCGTTCGCGGGCGCGCCTTCTTCGCGATCGAAGCGGGCGATGATGCGTGAGCGCTTCGGGAGATCGATCCGGTACACCACGTCCGCCGCGCCGGTGCCGCCGCACTTCCCGGCGACGTCGTCCTTGGCGTTGAACGTGTCGCCGTCGATGCTGGAGTCGTTCGGGGGGAGCGCCACCGCATCGGCGCAGGCGTCGCCCGTGGTGCCGCTTCCTGCTTCGGGACCGACCTCGGCGTCCAGCGTGTAGCGCCCCTGCTGGTCGGGATCGGAGCCGTCCGCGAAGACGGCGTAGGTGCCCGGGTCGAGCACGCCGACGAACACGGCTTCGGAGTCCTGGATCGCGGACGAGGTGTCGTAGCACGCGACCTCGGTCTGATCGTCGGTGCAGACGCTCCGCACGTGCACGACCGGATCGAAGTCGTCCGAGTGGTGCGTGAAGCGGACGCGCGAGCGCTGACCGAGATCGAAGCGGTACGGAACGTCGTTCGCCTTCGCGTCGTTGCCGCAGCTCGCGTTCACGTGGTCGTAGCTCGTCGTCGTGGTGCCGCTCGCCGTGCCGCTCGTGGTGAGCGGGCGCGCCTGGCGGCACGCGTCCGCGAGCGAGGGCACGTCCTGCATCACGACGTTCATGACGAACGAGCCGCTCTCGCCGCTGTTGCCGTCGACGAAGACGAAGTAGGTCCCGGCCTCGACGACGGCATCGATCCGCGACGAGTTCGCGTCGGAGTCGTCGTCGTTGCACTTGACCTCGTACTCTTCGTCGTCGGAGTCGCAGACCTCCTTGCGGACGTAGAGCACGGCGTCGAAATGCGCCTTCAGCTCGATCGAGAGCTTCTTCGTCGAGGGGATCTCGAGCCGGTAGACGACCTCACGGTCCTGCGAGTTGACGCACGAACCGCGGTTCTGGGCCTCGCCGCCGTTCGTGTTGCCGTTGATCGTCCCCGGCGCGATCGGGATCGGCGAGTCGCAGTTGCCGCGGCCGGAGCTCGCCACCGCGGACGAGCCGGCCGGCCCCGCGACGCCGCCGCCGGACCACGTCGCGGCGAGGAACTCGCCCGAGCCCGAGGCCATCCGAACCAGCAGGGTGTAGGAGCCAGCGACGTCCACGCAGGCGCGGAGCACGGCCTGCGGATCGTGGGTGGTGTCGCGCGCGATGACGTTGGCTTGGGTGTCGAGGAGGACGAGGTCGAGATCGCGCACGCCGTCGCCGCCCATCGCGACCAGGGTGGTGCACTGGGCGCCGAGATCGACGGTGAGGCGGGCCTCGCGCCCCTCGACCAAGGAGCCCTGCTGGACCGGCCCGACCTGCGCCATCCCCATCGCCGCGAACGCGTTGTGCACGGCCAGGAAGCGCGGGTCGATGGGGGCGCGCGACGTGGCGCAGGCCGCGGTGACCACGGCCATGATGAAGAGCACGAGCACGAGCTTCCCGACGTTCAGGTTCGGGCGGAGCACGCGCTTCAGGGACGGCATTCGCACGTCGACCTGTATATCACCGGTACGGGTTCTTCCCGATATCGTCGAGGCCGGTGCCGGTCGAGGTCGCGGTGGCCGTCGGCTGCGCGGTCGCGGTCGCCGTGGCCTGAGCCGTGGAGGTGGCGGTCGCCGTCGGCTTCCCCGCACCCGTGTTGCGCACGGTCGGGAAGTGGACGACGCCCGTGCCCGTCTTCGTGGTGGGCGGCGTGATCGTGGTGGCCGTCGACGTGGTCGCGACGGACGCCGAAGCGCTCGCGGGCGCGGTCGCGACCGCCGCCGCAGTCTGCGTCGGCTCGACCTTCGCGGTGTCCGTCGCAGGCGTCGTCGGTGCCGCCGTGGTCGCCGGCGTTCCGCCGCCACCGACCTGCTGCCCCTTGAGCCGGAAGAACGCGAACGGCGCACCGACCGCGAGCAGGAGCACTGCGACCGCGACGACGGCCCACGCCTTCGAGCGCTTCTTCGACGGGAGCGTCTCGACGACGGGCAGCGGCTGCGCCGTCGACGGCGACGACGTGGACGCACCCGGCACCGCGATCACGGCGGACGAGACGCTGGACACGGAGTTCTGCTGCCCCGACGCGTCCGGGCCGCTCGGGCGTGCGCCCTCGACCTTCGTGACGGAGTTCGCGTGCGCCGCCGCGAGCATCGGCCCGCTCATGCGCTGGCTCGGCTCGCTGCGGGCGAGCCACGCACGAACGGCGTCGCGCTGCTGGGAGATGTCGGTGCCGAGCACCGCATCGAGGTGCTCTTTCACGTCCCGCGACGTGCCGAGCACGCCGACGGTGCGGGCCGCCTTCTCGAGCGCATCCGCGAAGTCCGACGCGGTGGCCCAGCGCTGATCGGCGTCGCGCTCGAGCGCCTTCATCACGACCGCCTCGAGCTCCGCCGGGACGGTCGGGTTCGCCGCGCGCAGCTTGGGGATCGGCTCGTAGAGGACGCGGTTCAGCGTGTCGGCTTCGCCTTCGCCCTTGAAGAGGCGCTTCTGCCCGAGCGACTCCCAGGTGACGATGCCCATCGCGAAGACGTCCGCCCGACGATCGACCTCTTTGCCGCGCGCTTGCTCCGGCGCCATGTACGCGAGCTTGCCTTTGAGCTGCCCGGTGCGGGTCGTGGACAGGCGTGTGGTCGCGCGCGCGACGCCGAAGTCGGCGATGCGGGCGGTACCGTCCACGCCGACGAGGATGTTCTGCGGGGACACGTCGCGGTGGACGATGTGGAGCGGCTTGCCGTCGTCGTCGCAGAGCTCGTGTGCAGTCTGCAACCCGAGCAGCGCGTCGATGCAGCAACGGATGGCGACCTTGGGCGGGAGCGCCCGACCCGCTTGCGCGGAGCGCGCGAGGATGCGCGCGAGGGTGTCGCCCTCGATGTACTCCATCACGAGGTAGTAGCCGTCGACGCTCTCCCCGATCTCCAGGATGGGCACCACGTTCGGGTGGTGGAGCCGGGCCGCGAGACGCGCCTCGTCGAGGAACATCTGCGTGAACTCTGCATCTTTCGCCAAGTGCGGATGCAGGCGCTTGATCGCGACGAAGCGCTGGAACCCACCCGCTCCCCCGAGACGCGCGAGATAGACGGTGGCCATGCCGCCGCTCGCGAGCTCGGCGATGAGCTCGAACCGGTCGAGGCGACGTTCGTCAGGCGCAGAGGAGTTGAGGAACTTGGTCAGCGGCGATCACCTTTCGGAGAACGACACGGATAGCGTATCCCAAATCCCCCTGAGGTGCCGCGTTTGTACGCTTGACACGGCGCGTCAGAAGGCGCCGACGACCCCGACCTGTCCGCCGTTCGCGCCGAGGTCCGCGTAGGGGCGGATGAACCCGGTCGTGGGGGCCGCCTTCTTGGGCGAGGACCACTGGGTCAGGAAGATGCCGGTCACGAGCGTGAGCGCGCCGAGGCCCGCCGTGACGCCGATGAGGATGTTCGTCCGCAGCTGCTTGGCGAGGCCGTCCTGGTACTCGGGGCAGCTCTCCCCTTGCCCGACGCACTTCTGCTTCACCACGTCCGCGCCGGGGTTGTTGATGGTGTCCACCCCGGACCAGGCGAGGATGCCGCCCGAGACGGCCGTGAGGCCGAGGCCCACGAAGAAGACGGCCGGACCGAAGGGCTTGCTCGAGGGGGGCGCCTCCGCCCCACCGCCGGGACCGGTGCCCCCGCCGGGCGGCGGCGGCTTCACCGGCATCGGCGGAGCCTCCAGCGTGAACTCCTGCGCGCCGCCCGCCTTCCCCGTCACCGAGAGCGGCTTCGTGCGATCCCCCTCCCAGCTCACGACGATCGAGTGCGGCCCCGGATCCAAGAAGAAGACGACCTTCTTCGCGTCCTCGACCGAGATCACGCGCCCGTCCGACGCGACCCCGCACTCGGGGCTGCAGCCGATGCTGACCTTGAAGAGCTTCGGGTCCGCTTCGGCGAGCGTCTGCTTCACCACCTGCGCGACCTGCTCGTCGTCGGGGTACTTCGAGAAGGCGAGCACGGCGAGCGTGGCCGCGCGCGAGAGCTGGTTCGCCTTCGAGCGGCACACGATCGCGTAGCGGATCGTCTGAGCGTTCGGAGCGTCGTGGAACGCGTTCTCGAAGTGGACCGCGGCGTCCTCGAACTTGTTCTCGGTGTAGGCGCGGCGGCCGGCGTCGTACTCGACGGCGGCGCTCTTCAAGCGCTCGGCGTTCGGCGGCGGTGCGTCGGCGTGGGCCAAGGTCTCCGCGAACAGGGGTGCGACGCACACGGCGGCGCCAACGAGGCCCTGGAGAACGCGCGCGGGCAGGAAGAACCGCGCGAACCGCGAGTGGCTCATTCCACTAGCCTGCCGGCTTCGCCCGGCCCCGTCAATGGCGTGGTATCGTGAGAGGGATGGGTTCGGGCAAGCGAAGCGCGGCGAAGGTCCTCGGCCTCTTGGGAGCCACCGGGATCGTGATCGCATCCGCGTGCGCCGTGTACGACAGCTCGCTCTTGGTCGCGGCCGACGGCGGCCCCTCGAGCGATGCGGGCGCCGACGTGGATCTCTGCAAGGGACCGGGCTGGCCGCAGCGCCCGGACAAGGACGATCCGAGCACCGGCCCCGACCTCGAGTTCTACAACGCGCTGAGCTTCCTCGACTTCAACGCGAGCCCGGACGCCGGCGCGACGAGCTCGATCGGCTTCAACCTCGACGGCTTCTGCACCTGCCCGCAAGCCGAGTCGTGCAAGCCGGGCGACGCCGCTCCCGCCCACTGCGACGGCGACGGTGGGCTCGACAACTCGGGCGCGGCGCTCATCCGCCAGTTCTCGAGCCAGAACGGCTTCTTCGATCAGACGTACATCAACGATCAGCTCGCGCTCGGCGTCTTCGGCGCCGTGCTCCGCGTGCGCGGCTACAACGGCAAGCCGAACGACACGAAGGTGGAGCTCGCCGTCTTCATCTCGAACGGGACCGAAGGCATCCAGCAGGGCCTCCCTCAGAAGCCCAAGTTCGACGGGACCGATCGCTGGACGCTCGATCCGACGGCGCTCAAGGGCGGCGCCCTCCCCGACGCCGGCGGTCCGGTCGCGAACTACGAGGACCCGAACGCCTACGTGCGCGATGGCGTCCTCGTCGGCACGTTGAACTTCCCGCTCTCGATCGGCGCGGGCAACGGCGAAGGCCTCGTCACGATCGAGCTCTCCGGCTCCATCGTCGCCGCGAAGCTCACGGCGGACGGCGCGTCGTTCAAGACCAAGGGCATCATCGGCGGGCGCTGGCCGACGCGAAAGCTCCTGACCGCGCTCCAAGTGCTGCGCGATCCGCTCGACAAGACCCAGCACCTCTGCGGCTCGGATCCGATCTACGCGGTGCTCAAGGACCGCGTCTGCGGCTACGCCGACATCTCGAGCAACCTGCTCGAGGACGGGAAGAACGCGCCCTGCGACTCGCTCTCGATCGGCTTCGGCTTCGAGAGCGCGCCGGCGACCTACAGTGGTACGTGGCCCAAACCCGACTCCGGGCTCCCGTGCGGCCCGCAGTGGACGGACGACTGCAACCAATGAGGCGCATCCGCTCGGCGCTCGCTCTCTTGGGGCTCGCCGCGGTCACGGTGTACGCGTGCGCCGTCTACGATCCGAGCCTCCTCGTCGCCGCCGACGCCGGCGTGCCGGATGCCGCCGAAGCGGGGCCCGTGGGCTGCGTCGGCGATCGCCCGCCCGTTCGTCCCGCGGTCGACGATCCATCGAGCGGACCCGACCTCGAGGTCGTCGTCGCCGTGAACGCCATCGATCTCGGGCTCGACGGCGGGACGCAGCTCGCGTTCAACCTCGACGGGAAGTGCACCTGCCCGGAGGTCGAGTCGTGCATCCCGAACGCCGAGTCGCAGAAGCACTGCGACGACGACGCCGGGCGCGACAACTCCGCGACGCCGCTCCTCAAGAAGTTCTCCGCGCTCTCGTCCGACTTCGATCCGTCGAGCGTGAACGGCCGCATCTCGACCGGCAAGACGGGCCTCGTCGCGCGCATCCAGCGCTGGAACGGCACGCCCAACGATCGCTCCGTGGACTTCGCCGTCCTCACGTCCGAGGGCACGCGCCCGACGAGCGACGCCGGCGACGCCGGCAACCCCGAGCCGCTCCACGACGGCAAGGACGAGTGGCTGATCGCCTCCGTCTCGCTCCAAGGCGGCGCGGGGCCTCCCTACGTCGCGAAGTACTCCGACGCCAACGCCTACGTCGCGAACGGCGTCGTCGTCGGCATCGTCGACTTCCCGCTCGCGCTCACGGGCGGGCTCTCGGGTGCATTCCTCCAGCTCCGCGGCACTTACGTCACGGCGCGGCTCGCGAAGGACTCGCGCGGCTGGGCGATGCACGACGGGCGGATCAGCGGGCGCTGGGACACGAAGAACCTGCTCACCGCGCTCCAGGTCGTCGACGATCCCCTGAACCCCGGGCAGTTCCTCTGCGGCTCCAACCTCACCTACCAGGCGCTGAAGAAGGAGATCTGCAAGTCGGCCGACATCTCGTCCAACCCCGGCAACGACGGGACGAACGCGCCGTGCGACGCGATCTCGCTCGCGATTGGCTTCGACACGGACCCGGCGCTGATCGGCGGCTACCAGGCGCAGACGAAGCCCGGCAAGACGCCGTGCGGCGCCACGTACACCGACGCGTGTCAGTGACGAGCGCCGCTCAGGCCATCTCCAAGAAGAGCGTGTCCGGCTCCTCGAGGTAGCGGATGATGTCGTACGCGAACGCCGCGCCGATGTGACCATCGACGATGCGGTGATCGAACGAGAGCGAGAGCAGCATGACCTCGCCGATGACGATCTGGCCGTTCTTCACCACCGGGCGCTCCTTGATCCGGTGCACGCCCAGGATGCCGACCTCGGGGAAGTTGATGATCGGCGTCGCGAAGAGACCGCCGTCCGCGCCGAGCGACGTGATCGTGAAGGTCGACCCCGAGAGGTCGTCCATCTTGCTCTTGCCCGCCTTCGCGTCGGTACCGAGCCGATCGATCTCGCGCGCGACCTCGAGGAGAGAGCGCTTGTCGGCATCCTTCACGACCGGGACCATGAGCCCGGCGTCGGTCGAAGCCGCGATCCCGATGTTGTAGTACTTGCGGTAGACGAGCTCGTTCGTCGACTCGTCGAGCGCCGAGTTCAGGATCGGGTGCTTCTTGAGCGCCGCGACCACGGCCTTCACGATGAACGGCAGGAACGTGAGCTTCACGCCCGAGCGCTCCGCCGCGCCCTTGAGCCGGGCGCGGAGCGCCTTGAGCGCCGTCGCGTCGCACTCCTCGACGAACGTGAAGTGCGCCGCCGTCTGCGTCGACTGCGCCATCTTCGCCGCGATCTTGCGGCGCATGCCCGCGAACGGGACACGCTCCTCGATCGGACCGGAGCCCGGCGCCGCTTGCGCCGGAGGCGCGATCGCGATCGGCGCGCGCGCGACGGCCGGTGCGGCCGAGGGCGCCGGCGACGACGAAGACGATGAAGCCGCGGTTCCCGCGCCACCCTTCGAGTACGAGAGGACGTCGTCTTTGGTGACGCGACCTTGCTGACCGGTCGGGGGCACCTGCTTCAGATCGACGCCGAGATCGCGCGCCATCTTGCGCGTGGCCGGTGTCGCGAGCGGCTTCTCGTTGTAGTAGCCCGGGCTCGCGGTCGCCGCGGCCGGCTTGGCAGCGGCCGGCTTCGCGCCGCCCATCCCGCCCATGCCGGGCAGGCTCTCGCGGATGTCCCCCACGGCCGTAGCCGCGGGGCCGTCGTCCTTCTTGGTGCCGTTGGTCGCGCCGTTCGCGTGGGGCGCGTGGCCCGCGCTCGCCGCCGGTGCGGCCGCCGCCGCGCCGTCGAGATCGAACACGACGAGCACCGCGTGCACCGCGATGATCTGACCGACCTTGCCGCGGAGCTCGGCGATCCTGCCGGCGCGCGGAGCCGCGATCGTGACCGTCGCCTTGTCGGTCATGACCTCGACCATGGGCTGGTCTTCCTTGACGATGTCGCCCTCTTTGACGAGCCACTGGACGATCTCGCCCTCGGTGACGCCCTCGCCGATGTCCGGAAGCTTGAACTCGTAGCGTGCCATCGAAGAGCTCCTCAGAAACGTGCAGTCTGCACGATCGCGGGAAGGATGCGATGCGCGAGCGGCAGGTACTCCATCTCGAGCGTGTAGGGAAACGGCGTGTCGAAGCCCGTCACGCGGACCGGCGGCGCCTCCAGGTGGAGGAACGCCTTCTCGTTGATGAGCGCGACGAGCTCGCCACCGAACCCGCAGGTCTTCGGCGCCTCGTGCACGATCACCACGCGCCCCGTCTTCTTGACGCTCGCGACGATCGTGTCGATGTCGACCGGCCAGAGCGTGCGGAGGTCGATGATCTCGCTCTCGATGCCGTGCTGCGCGGCTTCGTCGGCGGCGGCGATCGCCTCGTAGAGCATCGCGCCCCACGCGATGACGGTGACGTGCTTGCCCTCGCGGACCACGTTCGCCTTGCCGATCGGCACGATGTAGTCGCCATCCGGCACGTCGCCCTTGGCCGCGCGGTAGATGCGCTTCGGCTCGAAGAACAGAACGGGGTCGGGATCGCGGATCGAGGCGAGGAGCAACCCCTTCGCGTCGTACGGGTTCGACGGGCAGACGACCTTGAGCCCGGCGACGTGGATGAACTGCGACTCGGGCGACTGCGAGTGGTAGTGACCGCCGCGGATGCCGCCGCCGACCGGCGTGCGAATCACGAGCTTCGACGGGTACTCGCCGCCGGAGCGGTAGCGGAACTTCGCGAGCTCGCTGACGATCTGGTCGTACGCGGGGAAGATGAAGTCCGCGAACTGGATCTCCGGGACCGGCACGAGCCCGTAGAGCGCCATGCCGATCGCGCAGCCGATGATGCCGCCCTCGGACAGCGGGGTGTCCACGACGCGGTCGTCACCGAACTCGTCGTACAGCCCCTGCGTCACGCGGAACACGCCGCCGACCTTGCCCACGTCTTCGCCGAGGAGGACCACGCGGTCGTCCCGCTTCATCTCGAGGCGGAGACCGTCGTTGATCGCCTGGACCATGTTCATCTGTGCCATCGGTCAGTGCCCTTTCGCGCGGGGGCCGGCGAGGAGCTCGGCGCGCTGCTCTTGGAGATGCCACGGGAGCTCGGCGTAGACGTCCTCGAAGAGGCTGCCGAGCGGCGGCGGCGACGCGGCTTCCGCCTGCGCCACGGCGGCCTTGATGTCGCCTTCGACCTTCGCCTCGAGCTCGGACTGCTTCGCGTCCGTCCAGAGGCTCTTCTTCTCGAGGTACTTGCGGACACGGAGGATCGGGTCGCGCTTCTTCCAGCCCTCGACGACCTCTTCCTTGCGGTACGCCTTCGGGTCGTCGCTCGTGGAGTGGCCCGAGAGGCGATAGGTCATCGCTTCGACGATCGTCGAGCCCTGCCCGGCGACGGCGCGGGCGACCGCGTCCTTCGTCGCCTTGAGCACGGCGAAGAGATCGTTGCCGTCGCAGCGCACGCCGGGGATGCCGTACGCGACGCCCTTGCCCGCGAACGATGCGCTCGCGGTCTGGCGCTCGACCGGGACGCTGATCGCCCAACCGTTGTTGCGGCAGAGGAAGACGGTCGGCGTCTTGAACACGCCGCCGAAGTTCATGCCGTTGTGGAACTCGTTCGAGCTCGTCGCTCCTTCGCCGAAGTAGACGAGGGTCACGAGATCGTCCTTCTTCATCTTCGCCGCCCACGCGAAGCCGACGGCCTGCGTGATCTGCGTGCCGATCGGCGAGCTGATCGAGCCGAAGTGGGCGTGGCGCGCCGTGTAGTGGTCCGGCATCTGGCGGCCCTTCGCGGGATCGCCCGAGTTGCCGAACATGTTGTTCATGTAGCTCTGGAGCGCCATGCCGCGCCAAAGCGCCGCGCCGAACTCGCGGTAGCAGGGGAAGATCCAGTCCTTGTCGCGGAGCGCAGCGGCGGAGCCGAGGATGCAGGCCTCTTCGCCGAGCGAGCCGATGTGGAAGCCGATGCGCCCTTGGCGCTGGAGCGTCACGAGGCGCTCGTCGAGGATGCGCACCAGGACCATCTGCTGGTAGAGCGCGACCACCAGATCGTCGCTCACCTTCGGGTCGGTGGCCGGGTCGAGGCTGCCGTCGTCCCGGAGGACGCGGATCACGTCGGGATCGCCGAGGTTGGCCGGCGACGCCGACGCAACGTGCGGAGTGGAAATGCTCTGGGCCATGTGCGCGCGCACATTACTCGAAAGGCGGGGGCGGACAACGGAAACTCGGCTGACGCGCTGCGCTGAAAAAAGTACTCAGCCGTCGTCGTCGGGCGCGTCGGAGTCCGCGGCGTCGCGCGCCCGCGCCGCCGCCACGACCTTGCTCTTTCCGAAGGCGAGCGTGAGGAGCGCCGCGCTCACGAGGAGCGTGACCGCCCCGCCGATGACCCACCGCGTACCGAACGACGCATCGTCGCGAAGGCCGCCGCCATGCAAGAGCGGTCCGAAAGGTATTGCGAGGTGGGAGACGTGAGCCACGATCGCGAGGAAGGTCGAGCCGCTCCGGGCGCGGAGCCACGCGAGCGCCAGCCCGAGGAAGAACGACGACGCGAGCGCGCGGAGGTCCGCCTGAGCGAAGGCGAAATATCCTGCGCTCGCGAACATCACGAGCGGGAGCCGGCGCTCTTGGTCGCGCCGCCGCTGCACGAGCGCCCCGAAGAGCGCGCCGCGGAAGAAGAGCTCCTCGCACGCGGGGATCACGAGCGCCGCGCAGACGAAGAGGGTCACCTTCCCCGCCACGGTGGGCGGGTGGTAGATGCGCTCGAGCGACTGGACGGTGTCGTCGTCGAGCGGGAACGCGTCCGCGAACCGGTCGTCCAAGCGCGCGAGGAGCGGGTAGAGCCCGGCGCCGAAGCCCGCCGCCAAGAGCACGTGGAGCGGGTTGACCGGCCGGATGCCGAGCGCGTCACGGAGCCGATCGTCGGGCCGGTACACCCGGACGAGCAGGAAGATCACCGTGAAGTGGACGAGCGCCCAGCACCCGGTGAGGTTCACGATGTCGTCGCCCGCGCCCTCGCGCAGGCCCGCCGTGATGCCGATCACCAGCATCATCAGGAGCACGAGGAGCGCAGTCCACCCTGCGCCTCCAGTGAAGCTCAGGCGACGCGGCCGGGCGGGCTCATCCATGATCAGCCGCGGAGGTGCGCTGCGACGCCGCGTTTCACGACGGTGTCACGCGCCAGCTTGGGGTCCGTGTCCGGGCAGTCCGTGGTCCAGTGCAGACCGCGGCTCTCGCGCCGCGACGCCGCGCACTCGACGATGAGCTGCGCGACCGTCGCGATGTTGCGGAGCTCGAGCAGATCGCGCGTGACGAAGTACTTCCAGTAGTACTCGACGATCTCTTCCTGGAGCAGCGCGATGCGGCGCGCGGCGCGGCGGAGGCGCGTGTCGCTCCGCACGATGCCGACGTAGTTCCACATGAGGCGCCGGAGCTCGTCCCAGTTCTGCGTGATGACGACGGCCTCGTCGCTCGTGGCGGCGGCGCCGACGTCCCAATCTGGTACTTGGGGGTGCGGCTTCTTGCGCGCCTCGGCGATCGTCTGCGAGAGCGCGGCCTGGGCGCGGTGACCGAAGACGAGCCCCTCGAGGAGCGAGTTCGACGCGAGGCGGTTCGCGCCGTGGAGGCCGGTGCATGCGACCTCCCCGATCGCCCAGAGCCCCGGGATCGTCGTGCGACCCTCGAGATCGGTGGTGACGCCACCGCAGAGGTAGTGGGCCGCAGGGACGACCGGGATCGGTTCCCGCGTGATGTCGATCCCGAAGCGCAGGCACTGCGCGTGGATCGTGGGGAAGTGCTCGCGAACGAAGTCGGGCTTCTTGTCGGTGATGTCGAGGAGGACGAACTCGTTGCCGCTCTTCTTCATCTCGAAGTCGATCGCGCGGGCGACGATGTCGCGCGGCGCGAGATCCGCGAGCGGGTGATGCTCCTTCATGAACGGCGTGCCGTCCTGGCGGCGCAGGATCGCGCCTTCGCCCCGAAGCGCCTCGCTGATGAGGAAGCTCTTCGCCTGCGCGTGGAAGAGGCAGGTCGGGTGGAACTGGTAGAATTCCATGTTCGCGACCTCGGCGCCCGCGCGGAACGCCATCGCGATGCCGTCGCCCGAAGCCACGTCCGGGTTGGTCGTGTAGAGGTAGACCTTCCCCGCCCCGCCCGTCGCGAGGATGGTCGCGTGGGCCATGACGGTCACGACCTTGCCCGCGCCGATGTCGAGGACGTACGCGCCGGCGCAGACCTCGGGCCCGCCGTACTTCGCGAGCGTGATGAGGTCGACGGCCATGTGCTCCTCGAGGATGCGGATCCGCGGCGAGGCCATCACGGCCTCGAGCAGCGCCCGCTCGACCTCGCGCCCCGTCGCGTCGCCCGCGTGGACGACGCGGCGTGCGCTGTGGCCGCCTTCGAGGTGGAGGTCGAGATCGGCGTGCATCTCGCTCGGCTTGTCGGCCCGGTCGAACTTGGCGCCGAGCTTGCGGAGCATGTCGATCCGCGCGGGCCCGTCCTTCACGCACAGCTCGACGACGCGCTCGTGGCAGAGGCCCGCCCCGGCGCGGAGCGTGTCGTCGAGGTGCGATTGGAACGAGTCCGTGTCGGCCAGGACGGCGGCGATGCCGCCCTGCGCGTACTTCGTGTTCGACTCGTCGGCGCTCCGCTTCGTGACGAGCACGACGTCACCGAACTGGGACGCCTCGAGGGCGAACGACAGCCCCGCGATGCCGCTGCCGAGCACCAGGAAGTCGCACGTCACGCGCATCGAAGCTACTTCCCGATCTCCTTGTCGAGCTTGTCGAGCTCGGACTTGTAGTTCGCCTTGTCGATCTCGGTCGCGGCCTTCTGAGCGCCCTCGGACTGGTTCGGGATCGCGTTCGGATCAGCGGGCGGCGCGGTGACCGTCGGCGCGGCGCTGACGGTCGCAGCCACGCTCGCGGAGGGCGTCGCCGACGGTGCCGCCGACGCGGCCGCGCTGGCGGAGGCTTGGGCGCCCGGGTCGGTCTTCTTGTCGTCGCAGCCGGCGAGCGCGAGGCCCGCGAGCACGAGCGCGGCGAGGAGTGCCTCGTTCATTTCTCACCTTCCTTCTTCGCCGAGCCCGCGGGGGCGGCCGACGCGGCGGCGCTCGCCGCCGGTGCGCCGTCGGCCGGCGCTTTGCCGTTCAGCTCCTTGAGCTTGTTCTCGGTCTGCTTGTCGAGCCGGGCGAGGATCGCGTCGACGCGCGCTGCGATGGCCTTGTCGCCATCGAGCAGCGCCAGGTGACGGATGCGCCAGAGCCTCATCGCGCGACGCCAGTGGTCGCGGACCACGTCGCGCTCGTCCTCGGTGACCTTCTTCCCGTTGGCGCGGAGGAGGCTCGCGATCTTGTTCGTCGTGGTGCCGACGTAGTTGTGTCGCTTCTCCTTCTGCTCGGGCTTCTCGTCGTCCGAGCCGCCTTCGTCGTCGATCTTCGAGGAGGGCGCCACCGAACCGGCTGCGGCAGACGCAGATCCTGCGGCCACCGCGCTGCTGGGCGCGGCATGGGCGACGCCGGACGCAGCGGCGTTCGGCATGTGGTGATCGCGGTCGCCGCGGTCCCCTTCCTTGTCGGCGAGCGCAACCGGTGCGGTGACAATCAGCGCGACGGCGAACAGTCGAGCGAGTTTCTGCATGGCGAGCACCGTAGTCCGGGTCGGCCCCCAAAAGGAAGCCGCGCCTACGATTGACATCCCGCCCGCGAAAACCTAAACGATCGGGCGTACTGAATCGCCATTCAGCAGAACCGTTCCGGCGATCCCCCTCCCCCCTTCCACCGAGCAGAGCCGACCGTGAAAATTCTCGTCCCGCTCAAGCGCGTCGCCGACCCCGACAACGCCAACAAGATCAAGATCACCCCGCAGAAGATCGAGACGACCGGCCTCGAGTGGAAGCCGAACCCGTTCGACGAGTACGCAGTCGAGACGGCGCTCCGCCTCACCGAGAATGCGGCGAACACGAAGGCGCGCCTCGGCGAGGTCGTCGTCGTCACGTTCGGCCCGAAGGACACCGAGACGACGCTCCGCGCCGCGCTCGCCACCGGCGCCGACAAGGCGATCCGGATCGACACGACGGACGAAGCGCTCGACGGCGACCTCGTCGCGCGCGCGCTGAAGGCGCTCGTCGAGAAGGAGAAGCCGGACCTCGTCCTGCTCGGCAAGCAGGAGGTCGAAGGCGACGCGAACCAGGTCGGGCAGGCCCTCGCCGAGTACCTCGGCTGGCCGCAGGCCACGTTCGCCGGCAGCATCCAGAGCGAGGGCGACAAGGCGCTCGTCGTCGGCCGCGAGATCGACGGCGGAACGATGAACGTCAAGGTCACGCTGCCCGCGGTCGTCACCGTCGACCTCCGCATCGTCCAGCAGGGCAGCGTCAAGAGCGTCCACTCGAAGGACCAGAGCGCGTACCCGAAGGAAGGCGGCGTCCGCTACGCCGCGCTGATGGCAATCATGGCGGCGAAGAAGAAGCCGCTCACGGAGATGAAGCTCTCCGACCTCGCGAGCGACACCGCGCTCAAGATCAAGTACGTGGGCTACGAAGCCCCGCCGTCGCGCAAGGCCGGCGTGAAGGTCAAGACCGTCGCCGAGCTCGTCCAGAAGCTCAAGACGGAAGCCAAGGTCATCTGAGGAGCGCGAGGAAACCATGAGCAACGTTCTCGTCATTGCCGAGCTCCACGACGGCAAGATCCGCAAGTCGACCCACAGCGCCATCAACTTCGCGAAGCAAGTCGGTGGCACCTTCTCGATCGTCGTCGTCGGCGCGACCGCCAAGGCCGCCGCGGCCGATGTCGCCGCCTTCGGGGCACAGAAGATCATCGCGATCGAAGACGCGTCCTTGAAGGACGCGCTCGTCGAGCGCGTCGCCCCCGCCGTCGCCGCCGTCGCCGGTGGCTTCGACGTCATCGCCGTCACGGCGAGCTCCTTCGGCAAGGATCTCGCGCCGCGCCTCGCCGCGAAGCTCGGCGCCGGCTACGCGCCGGACATCAGCGCGGTGAAGGCCGACGGTGGCAAGCTCACCTACAAGCGCCCGATCTACGCGGGCAACGCGTTCGCGTGGGTCGAGCTCACGACGGGCGTGCAGGTCGTCAGCGTTCGCCAGAGCGAGTTCTCCGCCGCAGAGCCGAGCGGCGGGGCGAGCCCCGTCGAGGCGGCCGCCGCAGCCCCCGCCGACGCCGCGGCGTCGCGCGTCCAGTTCCTGGGCATCGAGGCCGCGAAGAGCGAGCGTCCGGACCTCGGCGAGGCCCGCGTCATCGTCTCCGGTGGTCGCGCGCTGAAGGAGAAGTTCGCCGAGGTGCTCGATCCGCTCGCGAACCTGCTCGGCGCCGCCGTCGGCGCGAGCCGCGCCGCGTGCGACGCCGGCTTCGCCCCGGCCGAGCTCCAGGTCGGGCAGACCGGCCGCGTCGTCGCACCGGCGCTCTACTTCGCGATCGGCATCTCCGGCGCCATCCAGCACCTCGCCGGGATGAAGGGCTCGAAGACGATCGTCGCGATCAACAAGGACGCGGACGCGCCGATCTTCCAGGTCGCCGACTACGGTCTCGTCGCCGATCTCTTCACCGCCGTCCCCGAGCTGGTCGGCGAGCTGAAGAAGGGCTGAGTTGGAACCGGCCGCGCGCGCGCTCGCCGCGTTGCGCGCGGTCCGGATCGACGACGCTTCTCCCTACGCCACGGCCGAGGCGCGGATCCTCCGCGCCCTCGGGCTGCCGGCGGGCGACGACGACGCACGCCTCGAGTTCTGGGCATCGCGTCACCCCGGCAGCCGCATCGGCGACGACCGCTACCGGTGGGAGATCTCGCACCGCCGCGTCCGCCCCGCCGCGCACGCGAGCGCGCCGAGCAGCTGGCTCGGCTTCCGGCCGGACGTCGAGCGCGACCCCGAGCGCGGCGAGATTCGACTCTCGCTGCCGCTGTCGATCGCGGAGCACGCGGACTACCTCGCCGGCCTCGCCGCGAGCACGGGCCCGCTCGCGCCGAAGGCCAGCGCGATCCTGAGCGAGGCCGACGCGATCTTCCGGCGCGACCTCGCGGCGCACATCGCGTGCGCGCACGCGTGGGGCGACTCGTTCGCGCTCTTTCTCCTCGCGCGGCGGCCCCACGCCTTGGAGCGGCTCCACCCGCTCGCGGTCGCGATGGCGGTCAGCTTGGCCGCGCTGGTCAAGGACGGCGCGCTCCCCGGGCTCCAGTTCCCCTTCCACGGCGTCCCCCTCGTGTCCGCCAGCGCCCAGCTCGCGGGCGGGCTCCTCGCGCTCGGCCTGGAGACGCCGGTGCTGGCCGCGCTCGTACGCGCGACGGCAGCGGCGGCGCGCCCGGACGGGACGTTCGGCGATCCGCTCCCCGAGCACCTCGTCGAGAAGTTCCCCCGCCCCGACGTCCTCACCACCTTCGCCGCGCTGGACCTCCTGGCGCACGTCGATCCCGAGTTCGATCCCGAGCCGTCGCTGCGTGCGCTCCGCGGGGCGTTGGACGACGAAGGCTTTCTCCGCGCGTGCGGGCCCGAGCGTGCGTGGCTCACCGGTGAGCTCCTGCTCCTCGAGCGGAGCGCCCGGATGGGTGGAGGAGGTGGATTCGCCGAGCGCTTCCGCTTCCCGGCGGCGACGCGCGCGAACCTGGATCGCAAGACCGGCCTGCCCTTCTATGCGCACTTCGACGACCTCGCGACGCTCTTCGCGGCGATCGACGGCATCGCACGCGCCCCGGCGCCGCTCGCGTTCATCGACCTCGCCGGCTTCCGCGACTTCAACAACCGCTACGGCCAGGATCGCGGAGACGACGTGCTCGCCGCCTTCGCCGAGGAGCTCCGCTCCATCCCCGCCGCCCGGATCGTCCGCGACGGCGGGGACGAGTTCCTCGTCGTGGGCGCGCCGACGCGCGCGCCGCTCGAGGCCGACCTCGATCAGTTTCGGCGAAGCTGGCCGGACCGCTTCGTCGCCCGCTTCGGCACCGACGCGCCCCCGGTCGTCCCGCGGATCCTGGTCGTGACCGGGCGCGGGGCCGAGCTGCTCGCCGCGCGCGAGGCGCTCGGCCGAGCGCTCGGCTCCGTCAAGCTCGGCTCGAAGGTGCCGCCGCGCGAAGGAGTTCTCCACAGCCTCGGCAGCTAGGTCGGCTCGTGACGCCGGCTCGTGACACCGTCGACCATCGACGCCGCGGAGAACCTCGGCTAATCCAAAGAGTCGCGTGAGCTACCTCGTCCTCGCCCGCAAGTACCGCCCGCAGTCGTTCACCGACCTCGTCGGGCAGGAGCACGTCGCGAAGACGATCGCGAACGCGATCGACCAGGGTCGCGTCGCGCACGCGTTCCTCTTCACCGGCGTCCGCGGCGTCGGCAAGACGACGAGCGCGCGTCTGCTCGCCAAGTGCCTCAACTGCCTCGGCGCGGACGGCACCGCCAAAGGCCCGACCGCCACCCCCTGCAACACGTGCGCGGCCTGCACCGAGATCACGGCCGGCGCGGACATGGACGTCCAGGAGATCGACGGCGCGAGCTACAACGGCGTGGACGAGGTCCGGCGCCTCCAGGAAGGCCTCGCGTTCCGGCCCGCCCGCGACCGCTTCAAGGTCTTCATCGTGGACGAGGTGCACATGCTCTCGTCGGCGGCGTGGAACGCGTTCCTCAAGACCCTCGAGGAGCCGCCGCCGCACGTGAAGTTCATCTTCGCGACGACGGAGGTCCACAAGGTCCCCGTCACGATCCTCAGCCGCTGCCAGCGCTACGACTTCAAGCTGATCCCGACACAGACGATCGCCGCGCGGGTGAAAGAGGTCCTCGCCAAGGAGACCATCGCCGCCGAGCCGGGCGCCATCGCCGTGATCGCGCGCGAAGCGGCGGGCTCCATGCGCGACGCGATGAGCCTCCTCGATCAGGTGATCGCGTTCTCCGGTCAGAACCTGACCGAGGCCGACGTGACGCGCGTGCTCGGCGTGGCGGATCGCAAGGTCCTCCACGAGCTCGGCGAGCGCGTGCTCGGCGGCGACGCCAAGGGCGCGCTCGAGGTCGTCGACCGCCTCGCGCAGCAGGGCTTCGATCTCGTCCACGTCGCGAAGGACCTCCTCGCGAGCTTCCGCAACCTCGTCGTCGCGAAGGTGTCGGGCGAGGGCGGGCGCGAGCTGCTCGATCTCGCGGACGAAGAGGTCGCCGACGTCCTCCGCCTCGCCCAGAAGAGCGAGCTGGACGATCTGCTGCGGCTGTTCCACGGGTTCTCGAAGGCGTACGACGACGTGGCGAAGAGCGGCCAAGTCCGCGCCGCGCTCGAGATGACGCTCGTCCGCCTCGCGCGGCGGCCTCCGCTCCTCCCGCTCGACGAGCTCCTCTCGCGGCTCGGAGAGCTCGAGCGCCGGCTCGCGACCGGTGCGCCGCCTCCCCCGCCCCGCGGCGGCGGCGGTGGACGCACCGCGAGCGCCACCCAGGCGAGCTCGGGCTTCACGTTCACGGCGCCGCAGGTCACCGCACCCGCCACGCCGCGCGATCGCGGCCACGGCCCCGAGCGCCTCGAGGGCTCGCTCGCGCTCGCGCCTGCGCCCGACGAGACCACGCCGCTCCCGCCCTCGGGCACGACCGGAGGCTCGACCGGCGCACGCGTGCTGCCGTTCGCGCCGCCAGCGCGGGCCGAGATCACGCCCCCGGCCGACATCGACGCATGGCGCGCGATCCTCGTCCGCGTCCGCGCCGCGCGGCCGGCGCTCGCCTCCGTCTTCGAGCACGCGATCGTGCAGGAGGTCTCTCCCAAGCGCGTCCGCGTCGGCTACGCCGAGAACGACTTCTTGGGCTCGCAGGCGACGCACCCCGAGGCGATCGCGCTGCTCCGCACGTGCGCGCAGGGTCACTTCGGGGCCGAGGTCGAGGTCGACGTCCGGGAAGGCCTCCGCGCATCGAAGGACGCCACCGTCTTCGCGATCGAGACCGCCCATCGCAAGGCCGAGACCGAGCGGGCGCGGGCGGCGGTCGAAGGCCACCCGTTGGTCCGCGAGATCGTGACGGTGCTCGGGGCCGAGCTCCGGGACGTCAAGCTCCCGCCCAGCGACGACTGACCAAGCCCGGCGAAGCGTGCTAGACACGCGCCAGAGCAACGAGAAGGAGGCGGTCGTGAACTTTCGCGGCGGGATGAACGAGCTGATGCGCCAAGCGGCGCGGATGCAGCGCAAGATCGAGCAGGCCAAGGCGGACGCCAAGGACAAGGAAATCACGGCGACGTCGGTCGGCGACAAGGTGAAGGTCACCGTGACGTACGCTCGCAAGGTGAACCGCATCGAGGTCGATCCGAAGTTCCTCGAGAGCGAGGGGCTCGAGCTCGCGCTCGACGGCGTCTGCGCGGCGCTGAACAGCGCGCTGGAGCAGGCCGAGAAGGCGATGGAAGCCGAGGTCGAGAAGGTGACCGGCGGCGTGAAGCTGCCCGGAGTCGTCTGAGCTTGGAGCGGACGCGGCGCGTCGCACAGCTCCTCGCGCGCCTCCCGGGCGTCGGCGAGAAGACGGCGCAGCGCTACCTCCTCCACCTGCTCACGACGGACGCCGCCCTGGCGGAGGAGCTCGGCCACGAGCTCAGCACGCTCCGCGACCACGTCCGCCCATGCCAGAAGTGCGGGAACCTGGCCCAGGTCGAGCCCGGACAGCAGACCATCCTCTGCACGATCTGCGCGGACGGAAAGCGCGACGACCGCGTCCTCTGCATCGTCGCGCGCGTTCACGACCTGATGGCGATCGAGCGCGCGGGCACGCTCCGCGGTCGCTACTTCGTCCTCGGCAAGCTGCTCTCGCCGCTCGAAGGCATCGGCCCCGAGGACCTCCCGATCGGTGCGCTGAAGAAGCGCATCGCCGAGGACGGGGTGAGCGAGGTCATCGTCGCGACGCCGCCGAGCGTCGACGGCGAAGCGACCGCGCTGTTCCTCAAGCGCGAGCTCTCGCCGCTCGGCGTGTCGCTCTCGCGCATCGCGAGCGGGGTCCCCCACGGCGGCGACCTCGAGTTCGCCGACCCGATCACGATGGGCCGCGCCCTCCAAGGCCGGCAGAAGCTCTGACTCCAACGAACGAGGCTCCCATGAAGGCCATCACGTCCCCCAATGCTCCCGTCGCCATCGGTCCCTACTCGCAAGCGGTGCGCGCGGGGAACCTGCTCTTCCTGAGCGGTCAGATCCCGTTGGATCCGAGCACGGGCGCGCTCCTCAAGGGCTCGATCGAAGACGAGACGAACCGCGTGCTCGAGAACCTCGCCGCGGTGCTCGAAGCCGCCGGCGCGACCTTCGCGAACGTCGTCCGGACGACGATCTATCTGACCGACCTCGCCGACTTCCAGAAGGTCAACGAGACCTACGGCAAGCGCTTCTCGGGCGTCTTCCCCGCGCGCGCGACGGTGCAGGTCTCGGCGCTCCCGAAGGGCGCGCGCGTCGAGATCGACGCAGTGGCGGTCCTCTGATCTCAGTGTCGTGACCGCGACCGAGAGCGCGGCGGCGGCGGGGGCGGCACGACCGCCGGAGCGGGCGGCGGCTCGAACAGCTCGTCGACCTGCGCACCGGCGACCAGCTTGAGGCGGTCGTAGAACTTCGGCTTGAACGAACCGACGGCGAAGGCGCCGACGGCGCGCCCGTCGCGCGTGAAGCCGCCGAGCTTGTACTCGAACACGTTGCGGAGGACGACTTGGTCGTCCTCGACGCCCGCGACCTCGGTCACGTGCGTGATCCGGCGCACGCCGTCCTGCCCGATCGCGTGCTGGATGACGAGGTCGACGCTCGACGCGATCTGCTTCTGGATCGCCCAGAGCGGGAGTGGCAACCCGCGCGAGAGCAGCATCAGCTCGAGGCGGGACACTGCGTGCATCGGCGAGCTCGCGTGGAGCACCGCCATCGAGCCGTCGTGACCGCTCGACATCGCGTGCATCATCTCGAACGCTTCTTCGCCGCGGATCTCGCCGACGAGGATGCGTGTGGGGCGCATGCGGAGCGAGTTCTTCAAGAGGTCGCCGAGCGGGATCGCGCCCGAGCCCTCGATGTTGGGAGGCCGGCACTCCATCCGCACGCAGTGCGGGAGCGGCAGCTCGAGCTCGGCCGTGTCTTCGATGACGATCACGCGCTCGCCGGGCGCGATGTAGTTGCAGAGCAGCCCGAGGGTCGTCGTCTTTCCGCTCCCGGTACCGCCGGAGAAGACGATGTTCAGGCGCGCCCGCACCGCGTACGCCAGGAACGTGGCCATCGTCTCGGTGAGCGTGCCGTGCGCCACGAGGTCCTCGAGCGCGCGGAGGGAGCGCGTGAACTTCCGGATCGTGATGATGGCGCCGCCGAGCGCGATCGGCGGGATCACCACGTTGACGCGGGAGCCGTCCTCCAAGCGGAAGTCGACCATCGGCGCCTTGGCCGTGATCGCACGCCCGGTCAGCGCGAGCAGGTTGTCGAGTAGGACGTCCATCTGCGCCGCCGATTGGAACGGCGTCGGCACCTCGATCATCTTCCCGCGCTTCTCGACGAAGATCTGCGTGGGGCCGTTGATCATGATCTCGGTCACCTCGGGATCGACCAGGAGGTGACGGATGGGTCGAACGCCGGGCTTGTCGACGGTTCGCATCCTTCGGTCATCTCACGGTCCGCGACCGAGGAAAAGGCACGCGGCTCAGAGAGCGTCCCAGGCCCGCGCGAGGCGATCCCGCAGCGGCGTCTCGCGCGGAAACACCGCGCCGTCGACCGCTCCGACGGGGACCAACCCGCGCACGCTCGACGCGACGAAGACCTCGTTCGCGGCAGCCAGCTCGGGTCGCGTGAGCGCACGCTCCGCGCAGCTCACGCCGAGATCGCCGGCCTTCTCGAGGATCCAACGCCGCGTGACGCTCGGAAGGATCCCGATCGAGCGAGGTGGGGTCACGAGGAGCCCGCCGAGCGCCGCGAACACGCTCGCGGTGGCGGCCTCGGCGACGTTGCCGTGCGTGTCGAGCAAGAGCGCCTCGTCGAAGCCGCGCAGGCGAGCGTCGTCGTTGGCGAGCAGGTACGGGAGGTAGCGAGCGTACTTCGCGAACTGCGACGGCAGCTCGGGGCCCACGCGCGGCGACTCGATCGTCGCGAGGCGGAGCGGCGCGGTCGGCGCCGGCGGAAGATCGCGGAAGACGACGATCCGGCGCGGCGTGAAGCTCGCGAGCGGTGCGCGGACGTTCCCCTCCCCGCGCGTGACGAGGATCCGCAGGATGCCGTCGCGAGGGCCCACGTCGCGGAGGAGCGCGTCGACGTCGTCCCAGACCGCACTCGCTTCGCCGAAGCGAAACGCCGCCAGCCCGCTCTCCAGCCGCTCCCGGTGCCAGGCGAGGAGCGGCACGCGCCCGGAGCGCACGCGCGTCACCTCGAAGACGGCGTCCCCGTGGATGAGCCCCCGATCGGTCACCGGAACGACGCTCGCCGCCACTCCGTCGACGCGTGCGACGACGTCCGTCATGCTGCTGCCTCCAACGCCGAGACCGGCGCCGCCAGCGCCGCTGCCGCGCGCGCGTTGCAATCCGCGATCGCCTGCGCGAGCGACGCTGGCTCGGCCACCGGCGCCCCGAGCACGATCACGACCCGCGTGAACGGCCGCGGGAGCACGAACTTGTCCCACGCGCGCACGAGCACCTTCGCCGAGGCCGCGGCGCAGCCCGCTGGAACGAGCAACGCGTCTCCGCGCTCGGCCACGGCCGCCGCGCCCGGCTTCGCGACGCCGTAGGGCCCCCGCGGCCCGTCGACCGCGAACACCGCGTCCCCCCCGCCCCGGACGTGGCGGACCATCCCCGCGAGCGCCGCGGCACCGCCGCGCGAGCTCGAGCCCCGCACGACGACGAACCCGAGCGACCGCATCGCGGCCGCCTGGATCTGCCCGTCCTTCGAGTGACTCACCATCACCGCGGTCGCGCGGCGCTTGGCGAGCGCGTGAAGCGCGAGCTGGGTCCCGTGGAAGAACGAGAGCACCCAACGGCGGCCCTTCGCCTGCGCGAGCGCGCGATCTTCGATCACGCGCACGCGCAGCGTGGCGACCCAGAGCCGCGCGACGAGCCCGAGCAGCCACCCGAGCACCGCGCGCACGAGCTCAGCCCTTCAGCTCGGCCAGGCGCTGCTTCGCCTCGGCGTGACCGGCTTCGTTCTCCAGGGCGCGCTCGTACATCTGGATCGCCTTGGGCTTGTCACCTTGCTTCATGGTGATCTCGCCGAGGTAGAAGAACACGCCGCCCTTCGTGATGCCGGAGCTCGCGTCGAGCTTCTGGAGGAGCAGCGCGCGGAAGGTCTTCTGCGCGCGATCGAGATCGCCCGAGTCCATCGCCGCGAGACCGAGGTCGCGCAGCACGTGGACGTTGCCCGGATCGATCTTGAAGGCCTGATCGTACTGGGCGAACGCCTGGTCCTTCTCGCCGAGGCCCGCGAGCGCGCGACCGAGGCGATGGTGGACGGCGGCGAGCTCCTTCGAGCGCTTCCCGCCGTAGGACGCGATGACCTTCTCGAGCACGTCCGCCGCCGCACGCTCGCGGCCGGACGTGTTGTAGGCGTCGCAGAGCACGAGCAGGAGGTCGCGATCCTGCGGCGCGAGCGCGGAGGCCCGCTCGAGGAGCGGAACCGCATCGCCCGGGCTCTTCCGTTGGACGAGGTGCAGGTCGGCGACGCGCCGCAGCGCCTTGACGACCGGCGCGATGGCCGCCGGCGTCTTCTCCGCCTGCGCCGCGAGCCCGTCCTCGAGCTTGCCGGCGTCCTCGGTGAGGACCTCGGCGAGCTCCGCCCACTTCTGGCCCTTCTCGAGGAGCGCGCGCAGTCGCTCGCGCACCTCTTCCTTCCACGGATCGAACCGGAGCGCGGAGCGGAGGGCATCCTCCACCCCGGCGTCGTCCTTCAGCGCCTCGCGCGCCTTGGCGAGCCGCAGCGCGAGCGCCGTGCCCTCCGCCGGCTCGGTCGTCTGCGCGAGGAGCTTGGACAGCGCCGTCGCCGCGGGCTCCCAGTTGCTGCGCCCCTCGGAGAGGCGGGCAATCGCTTCGAGCGCTTGGCGATGATTCGCGTCGCGCGCGAGGACGGCCTCGTAGGTGGCGAGCGCACGGGAGACGTCCTTCAGCCGGTTCTCGAACACCTCGCCGAGGCGCACCTGGAGGGCGAGCTCGCTCTCCACGTCGCCGCGCTCGCGAGCGTCCTCGATCTGACCATTGAGGAGCTCCGCGAGCTCCTCGTCCATCCCGCTCTTCTCGAGCAAGCCCGAGAGCGCGAGGATCGCTTCCTTGTGCCCGCGGTTCTCGTCGAGGATCGCGCGCAGCGTGTCGATCGCATCGCGCGTGTCGCCCATGGTGTCCTTCACCTTGGCGAGCTCGACGCGGAGCGACGAACGGCGCTCCTCGCTCTCGGCGACGTCGATCAGGCGCTCGAGCAGACGCACGAGCTCCTTCGGCTTCTTCTGCTCGTCGTAGAGCTCGCGGAGCGCCTTCGCAGCGGGCTCGTCGGCGGCGTCGTTCTCGAAGATCTCTTCGTAGAGCTTCGTCGCGCGGGCGCGGTCGCCGAGCTTGGTGCGAATCGCGTCGGCGGCGCGGTGGCGCAGCTCGGTGATGAGGGCACCGTCCGCTTCGAGCTCGGCGCGACGCAGGAGGAGCGTCGTCACCTCGTCCCAAGCGCCGGCTTGCTCGCGCACCTTCGTGAGCTCCTCGATCGCCCAGAGGTCACCGTCGTCCTCGGCGAGGAGATCGCGGAGGACGGCCTCGACCAGCGCGCCGTCGGCGAGCACGCCCTCGGCGAGCGACTTCGCCTCGCGGAGGAGCTGGCGCTTCGTCTCGGGCTCGCCCTCGATCTTCGCGCGCGCACGCAGGGTGGCGACGAGATCGCGCTCGCGCCCAGGGGCGCGCTGCAAGTCCTCGATTTGCTTGACGATGTCGACGTTCTCCGGCTCGAGCTTCCGAGCTTCGGCGAACGCGTCCTCCGCCCCGCGTGCATCCTGCAACTTGTCGCGGCGCCAACCGGCGAGGCGCGTCCAGAGCTCCGCGCGCGTCGCCGACGGGACGTCGGTCGCCTTCGCGAGCGCACCCGCGAGCGCGTCGGCGGCCTCGCGGAACCCGTTCGTCACCGGCGCGAGCCGCTCGAGCTCGGCCAGGACGTCTGCATCCGCGACGTCGTCTTCGAGCGCGGCTTCGATCGCGCGCTGCGCCTTCACCGGATCGTGCACCTGCTCGTCGAGGACGCGCGCGAGCTCGAGCCGGGCCCGCGTGCGCTCGTGCGCATCGCGCGCACGACCCACGCGCTTCTCGTAGAGGCCACCGAGCTCCGCGCTCTTGCCGAGCGTGCGGTAAACCCACTCGAGCGTCTCGAACGCCTCTTGGAAGAGCCCGTCGTCGTCGAGGAGCGCCTCGACTGCGGCGCGGCTCGCTCCGTGGTCGGGCACGCGCTCGAGTGCCGTGCGGAGCGTCGCGAGACCCTTGCTCTTCTCGCCGAACTCCTTGATCTGGAGGCTCGCGAGGCGGAACTCGAGCTCGGTCTGCGTCTCGGCCGAAGCCTCGAGCGCTACGCGGCGCTCGAGGACGCCAGCGAGGCCCTTCGTGTCGCCGAGGCGACCGTAGAGGCGATCGAGCGCGGCCAGCGTCTCGACCGTGTCCCCGCTCTGCTCCGCGGCGGAGCCGTACGCCTTGGCCGCGCGCGCATCGTCGCCGAGGTGCTCCTCGGAGACCTTGCCCAACGCGACGTAGAGCTCGGCGGCCACGCCTGCGTCGAAGAGCGCGCCGGCGCGCTCGCTGAGTGCATCGGCGTAGCGTGCCCACGCGGGCTGCCCCAACGTGGCGGCAAGCCGTGTGAGCTCGCCGTGGAGCTCCTTGTCCTGCGGCTCCTCGGCGAGGGCGCGGAGGAGCGCGTCGAACGCGCGCTGCGGGTCGTTCAGGCGCCCTTCGGCGACCTGCGCGATCCCACGGAGGGTCCGCGCCCGATCGATCGCGTCGGTCTGGCTGCGGAGGCGCATCTCGAGGATGGCGAGGACGTCGGCGTCCTTGCCTGCCGCGCGGAGGACCGGCTCGAGGACGTCGGCCGCCTCGCCCCGAAGCTCCTCGCGCTGCTCGCCGAGATCGCGGACTGCCTTGGCCGCGTCTTCGTCGAAGCCCTCCTCGAGGACCTCGCGGTACGCGTCGAGCGCACCGCGCGCGTCTTCGAGCTCACCGGCGAGCAGCCCGCCGATGCGCTTCTTGAGCGCGCGCTTCTCGTCGCCCGCCGTCGAAGCGGCCTGGAGCCGCAGGTTCTCGAGCAGCTCCGGCCACATCCGCTCCGTCTCGTAGAGCTTGCTGAGGCGCGCGGTGACGGCCGGATCGCCCGGCCGGTGGCCGAGCGCCTCGGAGAGGACCGCAATCGCCTCGCGCCGATCGCTCAGGCTCGTCTCGTAGCGCGTAGCCGCGTCGAGGAGGAGCTGGTGGCGGAGCTCGCCATCGTCCTCGCCGCACAGCTCGATCCGGCGCCGGTAGAGGTCGACGAGCCGCGCCGCGTCGTTCTTCGCCTCGTAGAGCGGGATGAGGTTGTCGATCGTCCACGCGCTGTCGGGCTCGAGCTCGAGCGCGCGCTCGTACGCCTGGATGGCGCCCGGCGCGTCCTCGAGCATGTCGCGCTTCGACTCGGCGATGCGCCGCCACGTGCTCGCGCGATCCTCGTCGTTCGGGAGGAGCTCGGCCTTGCGCGCCAAGATGCGAACGAGGCGCTCCCAGTCGGACAAGAGCGTCGCGAGCGAGTCCATCTCCTCGAGCGGCGCGATGTCCGTCTCGTCGAGCGCGAAGAGGCGCTCGTACGCGTCGAGGGCGCGGCGCGGGTCGTCGCGCCGCTTGTCGTGCAGGCGCGCGAGGGCCCCGAGGAGGTCACGCTTCCCGAAGTCCTCGGTCTTCTCGATGCCCTTCTCGTAGGTCTCCGCGAGATCGTCCCAGCGCGTGGTCGCCTCGGCGAGGCGATCGAGCTCGGTGCGAGTCTCGCCGTCCTCCGGATCGAGGACGAACGCCTCGCGGATCGCGTCGAACGCGCGCTGCGCGTCGCGCCCGCGCTCTTCCCAGAGCTTGGCGGTCTCGCGCAGGACGGTCACTCGCTCCTGCGGATCGTTCGCGAGGCGCAAGCGCTCCTCGTTCACGGTGACGAGGTGGCGCCAATCGTCCGCGCGCTCGTAGATCGGGCGGAGGATGTCGATGATGCGCGCCTTGTGCTCCTCGTCCTTGAGGAGCCGCTCGAGCGCCTCGACCGCGCCGTGGGACGGTGCCCCACCCGCGCCGGGCGGCAGCACCTCCACGACGGCCTGGTACTCGTCGATCGCGTTCCCCTTCTCGCCGAGGCGCGTCTCGAGGAGCTGCCCCAGCTCGAAGCGGAAGCGGGCTTCCTCCTCCGGCAGCGCCGCTTGCTCGGCGCGCCGGCGGGTGAGCTCCGCCAGGTCGCGCCAGCGCTCGCGGCGCGCGTAGAGGCGCGCGAGCGACTCGAGCGAGTGCGCGTCGGTCTCGTCGACGTCGAGCGCACCGCGGTACGTCTCGATCGCCGCGTCGTCGTCCCCGATCTCGGCCTCTTCGAGGAGCGCGATCGTGTGAAGCGTCGTGAGCCGTGACGCCGGGTCGTCGCGGTACTGGAGCGCGTCGCGGTAGAGCGTGACCCGCTCCTTCGGGCGCGCGAGCTCACGGAGCAGGCGGTCGATCGCCTCGAAGACGCCCTCCGACTCCTCCGGCGCGAACGCGTACGCGCGCCGGTAGTACTTGAGGGCTTCCTCCGCGTTCTTCTGGCGCTCGAACAGCTCGCCCGTGCGCTTGGCGAGCTTCGCCGTCGCGCCCTCTTCCACCGACACCTTGTCGAGCTCGGCGGCGTAGATCTGCGCGAGCCGTGCGTCCGCGTTGGCGACGCGGGCGAGGCGCTCGAGCTCCGCCCACGTCGTCTCGTCGGTCACGTCCTCGGCGAGGAGCTTCGCGGTCGTCTCGAGCGCGGAGGCATAGTTCTCCTCCTGCTCCTCGTAGAGCTTGGCGAGGCGGCGCAAGAGCTCGCGCCGCTCGTCGGGATCTTGGCTCACCGCGAGGCGCGCCTCGACCGTGCCCATCACGCGCCGCCAGTCGAGCCGCGCGAGGTACACCGCCTCGAGCATCTCCGCCGCCCGCGCGGCGTGCTCGGGGTTCTGCATGAGCCCTTCGAGCGACGCGACGGTCTTCGCGTGCTGCGCCGAGAGCTTCAGCGCGGCTTCGAACTCGCCGAAGGCGCGCTCGTAGTCGTTCAGGCGCTTCTCGAAGACGCCGCCGAGCGCCTGATGGAGCGATGCCTTGTGCTCCGGATCGGGGTCCTCGCCGATCTGGCGCTCGTAGAGCGCGACGAGGTCGTCCCAGCGCGCCGCCGTGGCGTAGAGCCGCTCGAGCTGGGCCACGGCCTCGGGATCGAGCCCGACGTCGAGGATGCGCTCGTAGGTCTCGATCGCCGCGCGCTGGTCGCCGAGGCGCTCGTCGCAGAGCTTGGCGAGCTTGAAGAGGTAGCTCTTCCGCTCCCCGTCGTCCTCGGAGCCCTCCGCGCGCTTCTCGAGGATGCTCCGGAGCGCGATGTGGTCGCTGAGCGCGTCGTAGAGACGCTCGAGCGCCGAGAGGGTCCGCACGTCCGTCTCGCGGATCGCGAGCGCCTTCTCGTAGTAGGTGCGCGCGAGCGGAACGTCGGCCAAGCGTGCCTCGGCCAGCTCGGCGACCTTGAGGGTGACGTCGAGCTGGAGGTTCTCGTCGAGGACCTCGGGCGCGATCGCCTTGAAGAGCTCCATCAAATCGCGGAAGCGATCGGTCGCGGCCGCGAGGCGCTCGGCGCGCTCGAGCCAGTTCGGGAGCTCGGGCTCCGCGACGGCCTGGCGCACACCGCGCGCCGTGTCGTCGAAGGCGCGGCTCGGATCCGAGAGCGACTGCTCGGCGACCATCGCGGATTGCGCGAACAGCGCGAGCTTGTCAGTCGGCGAGTCGGCGTACTCCGCCTCGATGTCGAGCACGCGGAGCAGCTTCTTGTGCTCGCCGTCCGCCTCGTAGAGCGGGCGGAGCGTCTCCGCCGCGTCGCGGCGGGCGTTGGGGTCCTCGAGGAGCTCCTCGAGCGCGGCGCGGCTCGGAGCGTGGGACGGATCGAGCCCGAGCGCCTGGCGATACGCGTCGAGCGCGCCCGGGACGTCCGCGAGCTTCTTCCGCCGCACCTCGCCGAGCCGAGCCAGCAGCGCCAGCCGGTCCGCCGGCGCATCGACCATGCCGAGCTCGGCCTCGAGCGTCTCGGCGAGATCGACGTAGCGGTCGGCGACCTCGTAGAGCGCGGCGAGCGCCGCGAGCACGGGCCGCTCCGCGCCGAAGTCGTCGAGGACGGCACGGTACGCCGTGATGGCTTCGTTCACGTCCGACAGCTTGTCGGCGAGCGTCTCGGCGAGGCGGAGCATGAGCGCTTTCCGCTCGGTCCCGTCGCTCGTGAGCGCCTCCCGCTGGCGCAGGATCGACGCGAGGGCGCGATGCTCGCCCGCCGCCGCGTAGAGGCGATCGAGCGCGGCGAGCGCGCGCTCGTCGGCCGAGTCGTCCTGGATGCAGTCGCGCCAGACCTGGATGGCGGACGCACGATCCCCTTGGGTCTCGTGGAGATCGCCGAGGCGACCGCGGAGCTCGCGCTTCACGGAGCCGTCGTCCTCGAGGCGAACCTGGATCGCGAGCATCTTCGCGAGCTCGTCGGCGCGGGAGCTCGCCGCGAAGATCTTCTCGAGCGCCCGGGCGGCCGGGAGCGTGAGCGCGGCATCGGCCTCGTCGAGCGTGAGGACCTCGCGGTAGACGGCCTCGGCCTTCGCCGTGTCGCCGAGGAGGTCCTCGTAGATGTGCGCGACCTGCGAGAGGATCTCGCCGCGCGGCTGCGGAGCGGCCGCCGCCTTCGCCGCTTGAGCGAGGACGGTCGCGGCTTGCTCGTGGGCACCCACGCGCCGCGCGAGGTCGAGCAGACGTTCGCGCGCGTGCGCGTCGTCCGGAGCGACCGGCACGAGCCGGGCGTAGGTATCGAGCGCGGCCACGTCTTCGTTCAGACGCTCGTCGCGCAGCTCCGCCGCGCGGCGGAGCAGCTCCGCACGCTCGCCGTCTCCCGCGGACTCGAGCCGCACCTCGAGGATGCGGACGAGCTCGCGCGGTTGGTCCTGCGCGACGTACACCGCCTCGAGGATCGTCGCCGCGCGCGCCCGGAGGGTCGCATCGGCGAGGAGCTTCTCGACGAGATCGCGGGCTTCGCCGCTGGACGGATCGGTGGTGAGGGCGGCCTCGAGGTAGTCGAGCGCACGCCCACCGTTCCCGAGCTTCTCCGCGTGGAGCGACCCGAGGCGCAGACGCAGCGTCTGCGCTTCGTCCCCGGAGGCCCCCTCGAGCCGACGCTCGAGGAGCGCGGCGAGACGATCCCAGGACTGCTCGGTCGCGTAGAGCGCGTCGAGCGCACGCGTGGCCTGCTCGTGCGCACGATCGATGTCGAGGATGCGCTCGTAGTAGCGGATGGCCTTCACCCGATCGCCGATGATCTCTTCGGCGAGGAGTGCGACCTCGGCGAGGAGGTCCGGGCGGCGCGACTCCTCCGCCGCCGCCACCGTGCGCTCGTAGAGCGCCTCGAGATCGTCCCAACGCTCGAGCGAGGTCAGGATCTGCTTGAGCCGCGCGAAGGCGCGATCGTTCGTCGGATCGATGCGGAGGACGCGCTCCAGGTACGGGCGCGCGCGCTCGATGTCCCCGAGCGCCTCGTCGTACATGGTGGCGGCGCGCTCCGCGAGATCGATCTCGACCGCGGGCGAGAGCCCGCTCGGCACGCCCTCGGGGAGCGCGGCGCCGAGCGCCTCGACGAACTGCGGGGTCTTCTGGGTCCGGTTCGCGAGCACGCTGAGCCGATCCCAGAGCGCGAGCTCCATCGGAAAGTCGGTGGTGGCGCGCACGCCGACGTCGAACGCCATCTCGAAATCGCCGCGCGCTTCGTGCACGCCGAGCAAGCGATCGTAGAGCGGCAGCCGGTCCGCCTTGGCGGTCGTCGTCGCGAGGAGCACCTCGATGATCTGCGCCTGGCGAGCACCGTCGCCGCGGTTGGCGTAGATGCCCTCGAGCACGGCCGCCACGCGGCCGCGCGTCTGCGGGACGTTGAGGAGCTCTTCGAGCTGCGTCACGGCCGATGCGTCGTCCGGCGTGATCTCGAGCGCGCGCTTGATCGCCTCGAGCGCGTCGTTCGGGCGCTTGAGGGGACCCGCGTAGAGCTTCGCGAGCTCGATCTCGCGCGCCGCCCGCTCGGGCCCTTCACGCTGATCGCGCTCGCGCTCGAGCATGGCGGCCGCTTCGCCGGCGTCGCCGCTGGACTGGAGGAGCCGCGCCAGCGCGCGGAGCGCCCGCCCGTGCTTCGGGACGAGCTCGAGCACGCGCCGGTAGAGCTTCGCCGCCTGATCGGGCGCGGCGAGGGCTTCCTCTTCGAGCGTGGCCCACTCGTTGAGGAGCTCGATCTTCTGCGCGGTGTTCGCGCGCTCCACCCGGAGGTCGTAGAGCCAGCGCAGATCGTCGCGCCGGTCGGCGCTGCGGAGGATGCGATCGAGCGCGGAGACCGCGGTCTCGTCGTCGGGGTTCTGCTCGACGAGCGCGCGATAGGTGGTGATCGCATCGTCGACCTTGCCGAGCTCGGTCGCCGCGATCTCGGCCTTCTTCGCCGCCAGCGCGCGCTTCTCGTCCGCGCCGGTCGCGGCCTGCTCGCGGGCTTCGATCGCCTCGACGAACGCACCCCACTCGCGGCTGCGCCGCGCCACGGCCTCGAGCTTGTCGAGCGCGCCGCTCTCTTGCGGCGCGAGCTCGAACGCCTTCCGCGCGTAGCGGAACGCGGCTCCGCCGTCCTGGAGCTTCTCCGACGTGATCGTGACGAGCTTTCCGAGGAGCTCGAGCCGCTGCGCATCCGAGGACGCGTGGCTGAGGAGCACCTCGTAGAGCGGCGGGAGACGCGGCCAGCGCTCTTCCTTCTCGTAGAGCGGGATCAGCGCGCCGGCGGCGCGGGCGTCGTCCGGACGCACGCTGAGGACGCGCTCGTACGCGCGGAACGCGCGCTCCGGCACGCCGATTTTGTTCACGTAGACGTCGGCGCTGCGGAACGAGAGCTCCACCTTCGCGGCGGCATCGGTCGCGCGGTCCGCTGCGCTCGAGAGCACGTCGGCCAAGCCTTCCCAGTCCTGCGACTCGGCGAAGAGCGCTTCGAGCCCGTCGTAGTCGCCGGCGCCGAGGTAGGCGTCGCGGAGGACGCGGAGCGCCTTCGCGTTGCCGGGAGAAACCTCGAGCACGCGCCGGAACGTGCGCACGGTGCCCTTCGGATCCTGGAGACGCTCGGAGTAGAGCACGCCGAGCTTCTGGAGCACGGCGAGCTTCGCCTGCTCGCCGTCGGCGACGGCCAGGCGCCGCTCGAGGGCGTCGGCCACGGTCGCGTAGTCCTTCTCGCGCTCGGCGAGCTTCTCGAGCGCATCGAGCGCGGGCAGCGCGCCCGGCTCTTCCTCGAGCACCTTCTTGTAGAGCTGCACCGCGTCAGCGGCGCGATCGAGGCGCTCGCCGGCGAGCTTCGCCATCTCGATCCACGCGGCGCGACGCTCGGGGCCGTCGCTCATCGCGGTGGCCTCGCGCTCCATCAGGTCGTAGAGCGGCTTGTACGCGCGGCGCTTGGTGTAGAGCTCCTTGAGCTTCTCGGTCGCCTCGGGGTCCCCGGGCATCGCCTCGAGGAGCTTCTCGTACGCCTCGGTCGCGTTCTGCACGTTCGAGAACTGCTCGAGGTAGCGGCGCGCCACCTGACGATGGAGCTCCGCCTTGGTCCCGGGATCGGTCTCGAGCTCGGCCAGGCGCGACTGGGCCGCGAGGAGATCGCGGGCGCGCCCGAGCGCCTCGTACACGCGCACGAGCTCGCGCACGGTGTCCGCGTCGGTCGGATCGAGGGTGCCGATCTGGGTGAGGACCGAGACGAGCCCCGCGTCGTTCTTGAGGTGATCGCGGTACAGCGCCGCGATGTCGCGCAGGATCGGGAGCCGAGATTCCTTGTCGTCCGCCGGGGTCTTCTCGAGCTCGCTCCGCAGGAGATCGCCGAGCGCCGGCCACGCCGACGTCTGGCGATAGAGGCGCTTCAGCGCGTCGCGCGCGTCCTTGTTGGTCGGGTCCTGGCGCAACAGCGCGCGCCACTGCTCGATCGCCTTGGTGGCGTTCGCGCCCTCTTCGGCCAGCTTCGCGAGCTCGACGCCGATCTGCGCGCGCGCGGGCCCCTCGGGCATGGCGCGCTGCGCGTCGGTCAGGATCTGCGCGAGACGGGGGCTGTCCCCCTTCTGCGCGAGGTGCTCGCGGAAGAAGTTCAGCATGCCGGGGTGCGCCGGCTCCAAGCGGCGGAGCTTCTCGAAGTACGGCTCCGCGGCGTCGGCGCGGCCGCGCATGCGCCAGTGGACCATCGCGATCTGGAGGGCGATCCCCGGATCGGGGTGACCCGCCCGCTGCGAGGCGGAGAGCTGCTCGTCGTAGAGCGAGACCAGGTGGTCCCACATCTCGCGCTGCGTGAAGAAGTCGACGAGCGCGCTCGTCGCCTCGACGTTGCCCGGCGAGAGATCGAGCACGCGCTCGTACGCGGCCACGGCGCGCTCGGGCGAGCCGAGCTTCTTCGTCAGGACGCGGGCGAGGCGGATGAACCCGGCGGTCTTCTCCTCTTTCGCGTTCGACTCCGTCGCCATCTTCTCGAGGAGCTGGGCGACCTCTTCCCAATTCTTCTGCTCGCGATAGATGCGCTCCAGCATCGCCGCCGCGCGGCGGGACCGCGGGTCGAGCTTGAAGGCCTCTTCGAGCCGCGTCGCGATGTCGGAGTTGAGCGCGGCGAGCTTCTTCTTCGCGCCCTTCTCGCCCTGGGTCGCTGCGCGCCCGTAGCGGTACGCCATCTCGGCGGCGCTCACGAGGAGCGAGCTCTTGAACGACGGCTCGCCGGCCGCGTTGGCTTCTTCGACGTAGCGGACGACGAGGTCGTTCCACTTCGCGCGCTTGGCGCTGATGCGCTCGATGGCATCGCTCGCTTCGCGGGTGAGCGCGCCGTTGTCGCCGAGGGCGACGGAGCGCTCGTAGGCGGCGAGCGCTCGCGCGTCGTCGAAGAGCTCCTGCTCGGCGGTCCGCCCGAGCATCACGAGGAGCTCGGCTTCCATCGGCCCCCCTTCGGCGACCAACACCTCGAGCTCGAGCAACGAGGCCGCGGCGTCGTGCTCGCGCCTGCCTTCGTGCGCGTGGCGCGCGGAGGCGAGCAGACGGCCGACCTCGTCGCGGGTCATGCCCTCCACGTCGCCCTTCCCGATCGATTGGGAAAGCTGCGCGTATGCCGCTTCGTTTTCGGGATCGTCCTGGAGCAAACCGAGAGAGCTACGGAGATCTTGAGCGCTCATCCATCACCTGAGGGAGGGGACATCGCACCCACGACGACCGATGAAGCCAGGTCGCCGCAGGCCAAGCTGCACGGGGCGCTTTCGCGGACCACGCACAGCGGAACTGCTCGAAACCGCACGGAAATTCCCGGCGGAATTTTCGCGAAGTTTCCCGATGTTATCGGGATGCGCGCCGATCGCAATAGGGGGAGAAGCGTGTGATTTCCCTTGCGCCGGCGCGCTCCGGGCTGCTTGGATTTCCCCGGAAATGGCGCGGTCGCTGGCGCTCTCCCTCCGCAACGTCTACGAGACGTTCGCCATCTCCTTTCCCACCGTCATCGACGCCGCGCGGCATCGCATCGACGCGGAGGAGTGCAACCGTCGCCTCGCGTCGTGGAGCGCGCGGGTGGTCGAGAACCTCGAGCTCCGCCTCGACGTCGAGGGGCGCGAGAACCAAGACCGATCGAAGGTCTACGTGATCATGAGCAACCACCAGTCGCACTACGACATCCCGGTGCTCTACCACGTGCTCGGTGGCAACATCCGCATGGTGGCCAAGAAGGAGCTCTTCCGCGTGCCCATCTTCGGTGCGGCGATGCAAGCCGCGGGTTTCATCTCGGTCGACCGCTCCAACCGCGAGCGCGCGGTGAGGAGCCTCGACAAGGCGAAGGAGATCCTCGCGCAAGGGATGAACGTGTTCATCGCGCCCGAGGGCACGCGCAGCAAGACCGGTGAGCTCTTGCCCTTCAAGAAGGGCGGGTTCAACCTCGCGCTCGACATGGGCCTCCCGATCCTCCCCGTCTCCGTCCAGGGCACGCGCGATGCGCTCCCGCCCTCGGCCGCGCGCTCGAACAGCGGCGCGGACGTGAAGGTACGGATCGCTCCCCCGATCGACGTGGGTCCCTACGCGAGCCAGGGCAAGAAGGGCCGGGACGCGCTCCTCGCCGACGTGCGCGCCACCATCGAGCGGAGCCTGGCGGGCGAATGACCACCGTGATCGAAGCCTCGCCGTCGCTCTCCACCACCGCCCCCCTCGACGCCCCGGGCGAAGGTGGCGCGGGCATCGCCGTCTTGGTCAACGCGAACGCGAAGCGCGGTGGGCGGCGCGTCGCGGTGCAGATCGCGCGCGCGCTCCCCGCCGCGCGCGTTCGGCTCACGCGCTCGCAAGCGGAGCTCGACGCATGGCTCCGCGAGATCCTGCCGAAGAACCCTCCGCTCTGCATCCTGGCCGCCGGTGGCGACGGCACCGCCATCGCGCTCGTGAACGCGCTCGCGCGCCGCATCCCGGAGGGGCCGCTCCCTGCGGTCGGCTTCCTCAAGCTCGGGACGGGCAACGCGTGGGCGAACGTCGTCGGGGCGCCGAAGCTGTCGGAGACGATCGAGCTCCTCCGCACCGCGCGCCGGCGCGGCGTGGGGCTCCCGCTGCGGCGCTTCGGGCTCGTGGACTGCAACGGCACGCTCTCGTGCTTCGCGGGCTGCGGGTGGGACGCGCAGATCCTCAACGACTACAAGGATCAGCTCGCCGCAGCCGCCGGTGGGCCGCCGCGCTTCTTCGCGAAGAGCGTCTACGGCTACCTGACCGCGATGCTCTTCCGCACCGCGCCGAAGACCCTTCTGTTCGGGCGCCCGCACGTGATCATCGAGAACCTCGGCGACGAGGTCTACACGATGACCGCGGATCAGAAGCTCCTTCGCCTGGCGGACGTGAAGCACGGCGCCGTGCTCTACGACGGCCCCGCGAGCGTGGCCGGCGCGGCGACGGTCCCCGAGTACGGCTACCACTTCAAGGCGTTCCCGCACGCCGAGCGCTTCCTCGGGATGATCAACGTCCGCATCTACGATCGGACGGCGAGCGGAGCCATCGCGAGCATCCCCAAGCTCTGGCGGGGGACCTATCCCTTGCGCGGGATGCACGACTGGTTCGCGAAGGCGGTGCGCATGACGTTCTCGCGCCCGATGCCGCTCGAGATCGGCGGCGATGCGGTGGGGCTGCACCGTAGCATCGAGCTCCGGGTGTCGCCGCGCGAGGCGAGGGTGCTGGATTGGCGCCTCCTTCGGGGCACCTAGAGCTGCCCCCTCTCCCACCCTCTCCCTCTCCCTCGAAGGAGTGGGAGTGGGAGTGGGAGTGGGAGAAGCGGAACCGACCCCCCGCAACGCGCGTAGAGTGATCGCGTGCGTCGCGTTCTTCTTTTCGCTCCCCTCCTCGTCGGCGCCCTGGCGTGCACTCCCGCCGCTCCCGCGAAGCCCGCGGTCGCTCCCGCCGCCCACTGGGACGCCACGCCGAAAGAGGAGCTCCCCTGGCTCGCGTTCGACGCCGCGCTCTTCGCGCGCGCCAAGGCCGAGCACAAGTTCATCGTGATGGATGGCTCCGCCGAGTGGTGCCACTGGTGCCACGTGATGGAGGCGGTCACCTACCACGATCCGGCGGTACGAAAGCTCCTCGACCAGAGCTTCCTCGCCGCCAAGGTCGACATCGACGCGCGCCCCGACGTCGAAGAGCGCTACGCCGAGTACGGCTGGCCCGCGACGGTCATCTTTTCGCCCGAGGGCGCCGAGCTCGGAAAATTCAAGGGCTTCCTCGATCCCGCGAGCTTCAAGGACATCCTCCACGACGTGGTCTCCGGCAACGCGAGCGCCGGCGCGGCCGCCGCCGAGGAGCCGCCCATCCCGGATGCGCCGCTCGGCGAGGAGCACCTCGCCTGGATCACGCGCATGACCCAGCTCCTCCTCGACGAGCGTTGGGACGAGGACCAGGGGAGCTGGGGCCACGAGCAGAAGGTCCCGCTCTTCTACGACAACGCATGGTCGCTCGCGCGCGGGCGCGCCGGCGGCGAGGTCGCGAAGAAGCGCGCGCTCTTCTCGCTCGAGAAACAGCTCGCGATCATCGATCCGGTGTGGGGCGGCATCTACCAGTACTCGACCGACGGCGACTGGAACCACCCGCACTTCGAGAAGCTCATGTACTTCAACGCCGGCGCGCTCGAGAACTACGCCGAGGCGGCGAAGCTCACCGGCGACGCGCGGTTCCTCGGCGCAGCCAGGGCGATCAAGGGCTACCTCGATCGGTTCCTCTCCGGGCCCGAGGGCGGCTTCTACACGACGCAGGATGCCGACCTGAACGCGCACGAGCGCGGCAAGGCCTTCCTCACCGGCCACGAGTACTACGCGAAGAGCGAGCCCGAGCGCCTCGCGCTCGGCACGCCTCGGATCGACACGAACGAATACCCGCGCGAGAACGGCCTCGCGATCCATGCATACTGCACCTATGCGAAGTGGCTCGGCGACGCGACCGCCGTCGCTCGCGCCGCCCGCGCCGCCGACCGGATCGTCCAGCTCCACGAGCGCAAGGACGGGCTCCTCTCCCACGAGGCCGACAAGGAAGCCACCACGGCCCACCTCGCCGACAACGCCGCGTTCGCGTGGGGCCTCGTCGCGCTCGTGGATCAAGGGCAGAAGGAGCGGCTGCCGAAGGCGCTCGCCCTCGTGGACGCGATCCTCGCCGGGATGGAGGACACCCGCGCCGGCGGCTTGTACGGCCACACCGAGGACAAGGGCGCGGTCGGCGTCTTCGCCGTCCGGCGCAAGCCGTTCGAGGACAACGTCGTGATGCTGCGCGTGCTCGCGGACCTCGCGCGGCGCGCGCCCGATCACCGCGACCGTTACGCGCGCGCCATCGACCGCACGCTCCGCGCGATCGCCACGCCCGACAAAATCGCGGACCGCGGGCGCTTCCTCGGCGACTTCCTGCTCGCGCTCGACGAGACGAAGGACGTGCGCGGAAAGCACTGATCACGGCGCTCATGACCTCGGAGGTCATGGTCCCGCGCCGAGCGCGAGGCTACGTTCGGAGCATGCACGAGCGTCGCAAGACCGCGGGTTGCGGCCCCCTCCTCCGCCACTGGCGCGCGGTCCGCAAGATGAGCCAGCTCGATCTCGCGCTCGAGTCGGGGGTCTCGGCGCGCCACATCAGCTGCGTCGAGTCGGGGAAGGCGGAGCCCAGCCGCGAGCTCCTGATGACCCTCGCCGAGGCGCTCGAGGTTCCGCTCCGCGAGCGGAACGCCCTCTTGCACGCCGCGGGCTACGCGCACCTCTACGAGCTGCGCTCGGTCGACGCGCCGGATCTCGCGCCCGTCCTCCGCTCGCTCCGCACCGTCGTCGATCGGATGGTCCCCTACCCGGCCGCTGCGTTCGATGGACAGTGGAACATGCTGTTCGCCAACCTCGCGGCCGAGCGCCTGTTCGCGCCGCTCCTCGAAGGCACGACGGAGCGGAACTTCGCGCGCATCTTCTTCGGTCCCCGGACGCGCGAGCACGTCGTGAACTGGGAGGACGCCTCCCGTCACTTCGCGGAGCGGCTCCACCGCGAGGCGCTCGCCGATCCGCGCTCCCGCGCGCTCTTCGACGAGCTCGTCGCCGCGGGTCGGATCCCGCGCGAGCACGCGCGGCTCGATCTGGATCGGCACCCCTCGCCCGTCATCCCGATCGAGCTCGCTGCGGGCGACCTGCGCCTGCGCTTGTTCACGACGATCACGACGCTCGGCACGCCGCTCGACGTGGGGCTGTCGGAGCTGCGGATCGAGTCGTATCTCCCGGCCGACGACGCGAGCGAAGCGCTCTTGCGCGCGCTCGCGTCGTGACCGGTCGCGTCACTGGTGGACCCAGCGGTACCGGATCGATGCCGAACCGGAGGCGTGCGTGTACGTGAGGCCCGCCTTGGTCCCGGCGTCGGTCGCGACCTTGCCGGCGCTGAAGCCCCAGGTCGGATCGTTGATCGCGACGCCGCAGGTCTGCTTCACCGTGAGCGTGGAGCCGGACGCCGTGACGTCGTAGCTCTTGTTCGGAGAGAGAGTGATGATGTTCGTTCGGACGACGCGCTCGTCGAAGCGGTACGCGTTCGCGCCGGTCGAGGTGACGACCAGCTTGCCGGCGTACGGGCCCGGCACGTAGGTCGAGCAGAAGCTCGTGCTCCCGGTGATGGTGTAGCCGACGAGATCGTAGGTACCCGTCGCGATGGTGCCACCGGTCGCGATGATGAGCGACGAAGAGCAGACGGAGTTGATGGTGGGGCCGTTGCCCGACGGCGGACCGCACGTCCCCGCGTCGGAGCCGGCGTCGATCACCACGCCGCCGTCCGGATCGGGATCGCCGCCACCGTCGGTCACCGTGCCGCCGTCCAGCTCGACGAGACCGCTGTCGTCGTCGACCGCGCCGTCCGAGCTGCTCGCGTCGTTGACGGTCGAGCCGTCGGTGGTGGTGGTGCCGTCCGTCGAGGCATCGACGCCGGGCGTGTTGGTGGGGGGGTCGCCCGTGCAAGCCACGATGGCGACGGCCGCGCCGCCGAGAAGAACGATGGAGGAGAGGATGAAGCGCTTCATCCTCCCACCCTATCATGGCTGCCCCAGCGGGACGAAAGGCCCTGCCTCGCCGCCTGAGCGAGCGTGTCCCTCAGGGCGTGAGGCTCGCGTTTCCGAGGTAGAAGCCCGGATCGACGAAGGGCGACGTGACGAGCGTCTTCGCCGCGCCCCCATCGAGGCTGGTGGGCGCACCGAGCACGACGATCGGGCCGGGCCCACCGTCGGCCGCGGTGGTGGACTGCGGGCCCAAGAGCTGCGCGCCCTTGCGGTCGAGGACGAAGGTGTCCGGCGCCTTCGCGAAGGGCGCTCCGAGCGTCGGCTGCGCCGGATCCCAGTGGTAGGTGGTCCCGAACGCGCCGAAGCCGAACGCGACGTAGGCCGCGTGCTCGCCTTCGTAGGCGAACGCACCCGGGAAGTCCTGCGCGTTCGCGTCGAGGAGGAGCGTCGAGACGTTCGTCTTGAGATCCACCGCCTCGATGCCGCGGCCGACGAGCGTGTTGCCGGCGTCGCCCTTCACCGCGCAGCCCGTCGTCACGACGAGGATGCGATCCTTCGTCGCGTCGTAGACGAGCCCGCCGACGTTGCCGAACTGGAGGCTCCGGCCCTTCAGCGCGATGCTGCCCTGCGGACCCGTGCCCCCGAGGTTCACGAGCGCGTCGGTGGTCGTGTCGATCGCGACGAGCGTCGTCGTCGTCTGCGGGCACTCGAGGTCGAAGCCGAGGAACCGCTTGATGTCGACGTTGGCGAGCGCCACGTAGAGCCGCTTGCGCGTGGGATCGTAGACGGCGCCGGACATGTCGACGTGGCCGTCCTTGTCGTCGGCTTGCTGGAGCGCACCGAGGTCCACGTACTTGGTCGCGACGCCGCCGTCCGCCGCTTGCGACGGGTCGAGCACGGCGAGCTTGTTGCGGTTGTAACGGACCACGTAGGCCTTGGTCGCGCTGACCGGCACGACTTGGATCGGGTCCGCGTAGGCCTCGCCGCCGTCGAAGGCGTCGTCGCCGGCCACGGTCCAGCTCGCTTTCACCGTCCACGGTGCGGCCGGGTCGAGGAGGCTCACGCGATCCTTCGCGGTCTGGACCAGGAATCCGTTGCTCGTGACGCCGTCGCCGTCGAACACGAGCCGCCCGTCGACGGCGGCCTTCGCCGGGTCGATCGCGACGAGCTCGCCCTTCGTTCCGATGGCGACCGCGAGGAGGCGCGTCGGGTAGGTCGGACCGGCGTCCGCGTCACCGACGCTCGCGTCGGAGACGGTCGCATCGACGCTCGCGTCGGATTTGGGGGCCGCGTCGGGCGGACCGTAGGTGATGTCGTCGCCGGTGCAGGCGAGGAGGAGAGAAGTGGCGCACGCCAAAACGGCGCACGCGCGAGCTCGAGACGCGCTCATGGATGCCTCTTTGCCGCGCAACTCCCGCGCGGCTCGTCGAAGTCTCCTCGTCGAGTCCGGTCTCCGGACTTCCGGGCGTTGATGCGCTTTCCTCATCGGCGCCTTCCCGGATCGTGTGGATCCAGTGGCTGTCGCCGATTCGTTCCCGGTCACCGTGGCGGGGGCCGTGCTGGGCTTTCACCAGCTTCCCATGGCGAGAGAGAGAATCTCTCTCGCGACTCCACGAGGGTGCGGGCCGGGTCGCAACTGCGACGCAAACCGTGCACGCGACGTTCTGTACATGGTCGGCTCCCGAAGACCAAGCGTTTCCTTCGCCGGACGCTCGCTTCGTACCGTCCTCGATCGACCGTCCACGTCCCTCCTACTCGTGGCCGTAGTCGTCGCCGTAGCCCGTGCTGGATCCGACGTCCTCGTAGACGTCCCTCGTGCCCGTTCTCGTCTTCGTCAGAGCAGCTCCGCCACCCGATCGAGAATCGTATCCGCGAGATCGTTCTTCGCCCCCCTCGGCAGCCTCTCCTCGCGGTCCCCCGTGACGAACGTGATCTCGTTCTCGTCTCCCCCGAACGCCGTGCCCGCTTCGTTCGCGACCACGAAGTCGACCTTCTTGGCGTGCAACTTCCGCCGCGCCTCCGCCACCACGTGCGCGTGATCGCCCGTCTCGAGCGCGAACGCCACCAGCACCGGCTTCCTCCCCGTTCGCTTCGCGCCGAGCGCCGCGATGAGATCCGGGTTCCGCGCCAGTGCGATCGACTCCTTCTCGCCCTGCTTCTTGATCTTGATCGCGCTGGTCGTCTCGGGTCGATAGTCCGCGACCGCCGCCGTCATGACGATCGCGTCGATGCCCTTCGCGATGACCTCGTCGATCGCCGCCTGCATCGCGAGCGCGCCGCGCACGTCGACGCGTTCGACACCCCACGGCGTCGGCAGCGACACCGGTCCCGCGACGAGCGTCGTCGCCGCCCCGCGCGCCGCAGCGCGCCCGGCGAGCGCGAACCCCATGCGCCCCGTTGAGCGGTTGCCCAAGAAGCGCACCGGATCGAGATCCTCCACCGTCGGGCCCGCCGTCACGAGCACCCGCTTGCCCGTGAGGTCCTGCGGGGCCAGCGCGGCGACCGTCGCCGCGAAGATGGCCTCCGGCTCGACCATGCGCCCGGGCCCCTCGTCCCCCGACGCCACCAGCCCGGTGTCGGGGCCGAGGAACCGAACCCGGCCGTCCGCCCGGAGCATCCCGACGTTCCGCTGGGTCGCGGGGTGCGCCCACATCTTGGGGTGCATCGCCGGCGCCGCCAGGATGGGAACGCCCGCGACGAGGCACAGCGCGGTCGCGAGGTCCTCCGCACGGCCCTGCGCCAGACGCGCGAGGAAATCCGCGGTCGCCGGCACCACGAGCACGAGATCCGCTTCGGCCGCGACGGCGACGTGCATCTCGCCGGGAAACGACGGGTCCCACATCCCGTCCGGCACCGGACGCCCCGTGATCCCGGAGAGCGTCGCGGGCCCGAGGAACTCGCGCGCCGCCCGCGTCATCACGGGCAGCACCTTGGCGCCGGCCTTCACGAGGAGCCGCGCCACGAGGGCGGCCTTGAACGCCGCGATGCTCCCGGTGACGACCAGGGCGACGGTGCGACCGGTGAGCGCGCGTTCCACGGTGCGTCGGATCGTAGCGTGCTTTCGTGGAAGCCGTGAATTTCGTGCTACACAGCGCCCGCCATGGGTCTCTCCGTCGGAATCGTCGGCCTCCCGAACGTGGGCAAATCCACGCTCTTCAACTCGCTCTCTTCGGCCAAGGCCGAGGCGGCGAACTACCCCTTCTGCACGATCGAGCCGAACGTCGGTGTCGTGATGGTGCCCGACGATCGGCTCGCGGCGCTCGACACGGTCGTCCACGCCGACAAAATCGTGCCGACGGCGATCGAGTTCGTCGACATCGCCGGCCTCGTGCGCGGCGCGAGCAAGGGTGAAGGGCTCGGCAACCAGTTCCTCTCCCACATCCGCGAGGTCAGCGCGATCGTGCAGGTCGCGCGCTGCTTCGACGATCCGAACGTCGTCCACGTCGAGAACCGCGTCGACCCCGTCGGCGACATCGCCACCGTCACCACCGAGCTCTGCCTGAAGGATCTCGACACGGTGAACAAGCGCCTCGACCGCGCGCGCAAGATGGTGAAGGCGAACTCGCCGATCGAGAAGCTCGCGCTCGAGCTCTGCGAGCCCCTCGCGAAGCACCTGGACGACGGCAAGCCCGCCCGCCTCTTCAAGCTCGACAAGTGGGAGGGCAACGCCGACGCGCAGATCATCCTGAAGGAGATGTTCCTCCTCACCGGGAAGCCCGCGTTCTACGTCGCCAACGTCGACGAGGCGTCGCTCGCGAACCTCGAGGGCAACAAGCACTACCAGGCGCTGAAGAAGCTCGCGGACTCCGAGGGCGCTCCGGTCGTCCCCGTCTGCGCCGCGCTCGAGGAGCAGATCGCGCAGCTCGATCCGAAGGATCGCCCGGAGTTCCTCGAGAGCGCGGGGCTCAAGGAGCCCGGGCTCTACGGCGTGATCCGTGCAGGATACAAGATCCTCGAGCTCCTCACCTTCTTCACCGCCGGCAAGGTCGAGGTTCGCGCCTGGACCACCTTCAAGGGCGCGCGCGCGCCGCAGGCGGCCGGCGTCATCCACACCGACTTCGAGCGCGGCTTCATCAAGGCCGAAGTCATCTGGTGGGAGGACTTCGTGAAGCTCGGGGGCGAAGCCAAGTGCCGCGACGCCGGCAAGATGAGCATGGAAGGCAAGGAGTACGTCATGCGCGACGGTGACGTGGTCCACTTCAAGTTCAACGTCTAGTGACGAGCTCCGGCACCGCGAAGCGCGCGGTGGCGCCGCTCGCGGCGCTGGTGCTCGGCGTCCTGCTCGTCGCCGGCGCGCCCGTGTGGCGCTGCCCGTTCGCGCTCGCGAGCGGTCACCCCTGCCCGACCTGCGGCGTGACCCGCGCGGCCGGGGCGCTCGTCCATGGCGACCTCGCCGCAGCGTGGAGCCTCCAGCCGCTCGCGTTCGTGGTCCTCCCGTGGGTCGCCGCGCTCGTCGTCGTCGAGAGCATCGGCTTCGTGCGCCGCGGCGAGCTCGGCACGTTCCTTCGCCACCGCGCTGCGCGCGTGAGTGGGCTCGCAATCGCGTTGGCGCTGTTCGCGCTCTGGATCGCGCGCTTCTTCGGCGCATGGGGCGGCCCGGTGCCGGTCGGCTGACCGGTCCGGGCTCATCCCAAGTTGGTACCGGCGGTCAGGTCTTGACGAGCGGGCGGCCCTGGCCGTCCGTGTACTTGCCGGTGATGATCATGATCAGGTCGATCAGCGTCCAGATCCCGCAGCCGCCGAAGGTGCAGAGCTGGCCGATGCCGATGCCGATCTTGCCGACGTAGAAGCTGTGCACGCCGAACGCGCCGCCGAAGATGCAGAGGAGGAGCGTCGTCATCCAGGGCTTGCCGTCGCCCGGAGCGGCCATCGCGCCGGGCGCGCCCGGCTGCATCGGTCCACCCATCGGCTGCATCGGACCGCCCATTGGGCCACCCATTGGTCCACCCATGGGACCACCGGGAGGCGGCGCACCGGGCGGAGGCGCTCCGAAGCCGCCAGGCGGCTGATTCGGATCACCGGGCGGCGGACCGCCGTAACCACCACCGGGCGGGGGGGCTCCCGGAGGCGGACCACCGAAACCACCACCGGGCGGAGGCGCTCCCGGAGGACCACCGTAGCCACCGGGCGCAGCGCCCATCGGATCGGGCGGCGGCCCACCGAAGCCACCACCGGGCGGCGGACCACCGAAGCCACCACCGGGCGGAGGCGCGCCAGGCGGAGGCGCACCCGGAGGTGCACCGGGCGGCGAGCCACCGACGCCGAAGCTCGCGAGGTTCGCGTCACTCGCGACCATCGTTCCACCGAGCGGGTTCACGCCCTGATGACCGAACGCCTGCGCGTCGGGCGGAGGCGCAGCCGGCGGCGGCGGCGGAGCGGAGCCACCGGGAACCGGCGGCGCGGGCGGCGGGAACGCGCCCATCATCTGCGTGCCCGGCGGAGCGGCCGGCGGCGGAGCGCCGAACGCGGGCGGCGGCGCTGCGGGCGGCGGTGCTGCCGGAGCACCGTACGCGGGGGCGGCGGGCGGCGCGGCAGCAGCGCCCTCGGGCGGCTTCGGCGCGGAGCCCATGCTCGGCGGCGCGACGCCGACCATCGTTCCCTTCAGCTTGCTCGGCGGCGGACCCGCGGGGCGCGGAGGCCCAGGAGGCGCCGCAGCCGGGGCGCCCGGAGCCGCAGGCGGAGCGGGCGGCGCACCGGGAGCCGCGCCGGGCGCGGGCGTCTGATTCATCATCAGCATCGTGCCCTTGAACTTCGGGGCTGCTGCGCCCTTGAGGTTGAAGTTGCACTTCGTGCACGTCAGGGCCGTGTCCGGGTTTTGCGTGCCGCAGTTGGGACAGAACACTCGATACCTCCGCAGCGGCGGAGCATACTCGTCCTCTTCCAAGGGTCTCAAGGAGATTCGCAGGGGCGGCACGGTGCGTGCACCTCGACGGTGACGAAGGAGAACCCACATGGCACCGAAGCAGACCATCGTCGCCGCCATCGAGCTCGACGCGACCGCAGAACAGGTTTGGAAGCTCGCAGATCAGCTGCTCCAGACGGAGGGAACCGAAGTTCATTTCGCGCACGTCGTGCGCGGCAGCGAGTCGGACGTCCGCGCGAATCCTGCGGGCATCAGCGATCTTCTTGCGTCGGCGCACGAGAACCTCCAAAAGTGGCTCGCGACGCACGTCGAGATGAGTGACCCGCGCGTGCCGCGAATGCGCCTCACCGTGGCAGTCGGGCAAGCGGCGCAGGCGCTCGTGCAAATCGCGGCGGACGTGGAGGCGGATCTTCTCCTTCTCGGCACCCACGGTCGCAAAGGCGTCGAGCGCTTGGTGCTCGGCTCGGTCGCAGCGCAGGTCTTCCGGACCGCCCCGTGCTCCGTCCTCGTCGCGCGAGGAAAGGACTACGCGGGCATCGAGAAGTCGCCCCAAATCGCACCGGGCGGTGGCGCCCAGCACCACTTCACCCACGGCCACACGTACCACTACCACCGAGCCATCCCGTTCACCGCGTACGACAACTCGATCAGCCCGACGGGAATCTCGAGGTCGGACGTGCGCTGACGCAACGAGCACCTCGAGCACCACGAACGGGAACGCGCCCAAACGCGTTCCCGTTTCTCATTCCATGAGCCGCGCCGCCTTTCGAGTGTGTGCACATGTAGGTCTCAGCGTAGAGACACCGCTTGACACCCGTGCACCCTCGACACTAGCGTCCGCCGCGCATTTCCCTTGGGATTTTGTGCTCCCTCGGGTCAAGGCCGGTACCCACGATGCCCTTCGCTCTCTCTGCCGATCGCGAGCAGAAGCTCACGGAAATCCTCACCCGCTATCCGAACAAGATGGCGGCGTGCATCCCGCTCCTCCACCTCTGCCAGGAGCAGAACGGTTGGGTGAGTGACGACGTCGTTCAGTTCGTCGCCCACCGCCTCGACGTTCCGCCCGCGCACGTTCAGGGCGTGGTCACCTTCTACACGCTCTTCAACCGCGAGCCGGTCGGCAAGCATCAGGTGTGGGTGTGTCGAACCCTCCCCTGCGCGCTGCGCGGCGCGGATGGAGTGCTCCACCACTGCGAGCGGCGGCTCGGGATCAAGGCGGGCGAGACCACGGCCGACGGCGTCATCACGCTGCGCACCGCGGAGTGTCTCGCGAGCTGCGGCACCGCGCCGATGATGCAAGTCGACCGCGAGTACCACGAGAACCTCACGCCCGAAAAAATCGACGCGATCCTCGACAAGCTCGGCGCCGCGAAGGGCTCGGAGAACGTCTGATGCTGAAGCGCACCGACTACCTGACGAAGGCGTACGGCAAGCCGAACTGCTGGTCGATGGACGTCTACGAGCGCGAGCTCGAGGGCTACAAGACCGCACGCAAAGTCCTCACGACGATGACGCAGCAGCAAGTCGTCGACGAGGCGAAGAAGGCCAACATCCGCGGCCGCGGCGGCGCGGGCTTCCCGATGGGCGTGAAGTGGAGCTTCATGCGCCCGCACCCGACGAAGCCGGCGTACCTCGTCATCAACGCGGACGAAGGCGAGCCGGGCACGCACAAGGACCGCACGCTGATGGAGTGGAACCCGCACTCCGTCGTCGAGGGTTGCATCATCGGCTGCTACGGCATCGGCGCCCACGTCGCGTACATCTACGTGCGCGACGAGCTGCACCTCTCCAAGGAGCGGCTCTGGGGTGCGATCGCGGAAGCGAAGAAGAAGGGCTACCTCGGCAAGACGCCGTTCGGGAAAGACTACGCCGTCGAGGTGTACGTCCACACCGGCGCAGGCGCGTACATCTGCGGCGAAGAGACGAGCCTGCTGAACTCGCTCGAGGGCAAGCGCGGCGAGCCGCGGCTCAAGCCCCCCTTCCCCGCCCAGGCCGGCGCGTTCGGTTGCCCGACCACGGTGAACAACCTCGAGACGATCGCGGCGGTGCCCACCGCGTTCCGTCTCGGCTGCGAGGAGTTCTCGAAGCTCTCCGCGCTCCACTCGATCGGTGACGGCGGCGTGCGCCTCTACGGCGTCAACGGCCACGTGAAGAACGGCGCCGTCGTCGAGCTCGCGGTCGGTCCGACGATCAACGAGCTCATCCACGAGATCGGCGGCGGCGTCACGGGCGATCGCAAGGTGATGTGCGTCATCCCGGGTGGCTCGTCGACCCCGGTGCTGCGCCCCGACGAGGTCGTGGACGCTCCGGACGAGAAAAGCCCGCTCCACCCGTGGCACGGGCAGAGCGTGTTCGACGTGCCGCTCGGCGTCGACACGATGCGCGGCGTCGGCACGATGCTCGGCACGTGCTGCGTCACGGTCCTCGCGGAGGGCACGTGCCCCGTGCTCGCGATGCACAACCTGATGCAGTTCTACCGCCACGAGTCGTGCGGCCAGTGCACGCCCTGCCGCGAAGGGAGCGCTTGGCTGTTCCACACCGTCGACAAGATCCTCGATGGCGAGGCCACGATGGCGGAGCTCGATCAGCTCCACGACGTCGCGAACAACATCATGGGCAACACGATCTGCGCCTTCGGCGAGGGCACGGCGATGCCGGCGCTCGGCTTCTTGAAGAAGTTCCGCAAGGACTTCGAGGCGTACGTCCGCGGGGAACGGAAGCGGAAGGACGCGACGCTCGTCGTCGGCTGAAGGGAAAACCATGGCAGGCCTCGGCTACACTTACTTCTACGTCTGCGCGGCGATCGCCATCTTGGGCGCGCTCGTCACCGTCACCGCGAAGAACCCGATCCGCGGAGCGATGGGCCTGATGGGCATGATCGTGAGCGTCGCCGGGATCTTCCTCGCGCTGCACGCGGAGTTCCTGGCGATCATCCAGCTCATCGTCTACGCGGGCGCGATCGTCGTCCTCTTCTTGTTCGTGATCATGCTCCTCGGTCCGAGCGCGAGCACGCCGCAGGACCCGCGCGGGCGCATCACGCGCGTCGCGGGCGGGCTGTTGTTCGCGGCGACGTCGCTCTTCGCGATGTACCTCGTCATCCGGCCGGCCTGGCACAAGGCGGTGGTGCTCGACCGCGTCCCCGAAGAGTACGGCACGGTCGACGCGATCGGCCGCGTGCTCTTCCACGACGCCGTCGTCCCCTTCGAGCTCTCGAGCGCACTCTTGATGGTCGCGATCGTCGGCGCCGTCGCCGTCGCGCGCGGGCGCCACAAATCGGACCTCTTGCCGAACGCTCCCGCGAGCGCCGCCAAGGGCAAGGAGGCGAAGCCGTGATTCCGACCGAGCACTACATCGCGCTCTCCGCGCTCCTCTTCATCATCGGCGGCGTCGGCTTCCTCGTCCGCCGCAACATCCTCGTCACGCTGATGAGCATCGAGGTGATGCTCAACGCGGTGAACATCTCGCTCGTCGCGTTCAATCGAGCCGCGCCGCAGAACCACTCCGGCCAGCTGTTCGCGTTCTTCCTGATCGCCGCCGAAGCCGCCGAGGTCGCCGTCGGCCTCGCGATCGTGATCGCCCTCTTCCGCCTCCGCCGAACCGTCCGGTCCGACGAGGCCGACCTTCTCAAGAACTGAACGGAAACCCGACCCCATGTCTCATGGCTTCTTGAGCAATCTCTTCCCCGAGGACGACTTCACGCTGATCGCGGTCATCCTCGGGATGCCGCTTCTCGGCGCGATCGTGAACGGCATCTGGGGCAAGCGCCTCGGCAAGCCGGCCGTCCGCTTCATGGCGCTGGCCGCCGTGGTGACGAGCTTCCTCGCCGCCGTACTGACCTTCATCGCGCTGGACCAGGCCGTGGCGGCCTCGGCCCACGACGAAGGCGGCAAGAACGTCGCCGAGCACGTCCGCCTGTCGTGGACGCTCTTCGAGTGGATGTCGACGAGCGGTGGTCACACCAGCGCTGGCGCTCCGATCGCGGCCCGCGTGCCGATCAACCTGAAGTTCAGCGTGGACGCGCTCTCGGCCGTGATGATGCTCGTCATCACCGGCATCGGGTCGCTGATTCACCTCTACGCCAGCTCGTACATGAAGGATGACAAGGGGTACTGGCGATTCTTCGCGTACCTCAACCTCTTCATCTTCTCGATGCTCGTGCTGGTGCTCGGCGACAACCTGCCGGTGCTCTTCGTCGGGTGGGAAGGCGTCGGGCTCTGCTCGTACCTCCTGATCGGCTTCTGGTACGACAAGATGCCGAACGCGCAGGCCGGCAAGAAGGCCTTCATCGCGAACCGCATCGGTGACTTCGGGCTCATCTGCGCGATGTTCCTCTTCGCGCACTACTGCGGCGCGCTCGACTGGGCCGGGATCGAGAACAACTCGTCCTCGCTGGTCGACCCCGCGTCCGACGCGATGCGCGTGCACATCTGGCCGCTCGGCGGCGGGCGCTACGAGGGGGTCCTCGCCTTCCTCCAGCCGTCGCACCCGCTCACGATCAGCGCGGCGACCGCGGTCTGCCTCGCGCTCATCCTCGGCTGCACCGGCAAGAGCGCGCAGATCCCGCTCTACGTGTGGCTCCCCGACGCGATGGCGGGTCCCACGCCGGTCTCCGCCCTCATCCACGCGGCGACGATGGTCACCGCCGGCATCTACCTCATCTGCCGGCTCAACTTCGTCTTCGTCCTCTCGCCGTTCTCGATGACGGTGGTCGCCGTCATCGGCGCGTTGACCGCCCTCTTGGCGGCCACAATCGCGCTGGTCCAGAACGACATCAAGAAGGTGCTGGCTTACTCCACGGTGAGCCAGCTCGGCTTCATGTTCCTGGGCGTCGGCGTCGGCGCGTTCACGGCCGGCTTCTTCCACGTCTTCACCCACGCGTTCTTCAAGGCTTGTCTATTTCTCGGGGCCGGCAGCGTCATCCACGCGATGCACGCGCGCATCCACGACGACGACAAGTCGCAGGACATGCGGAACATGGGCGGGCTCCGGAAGTACATGCCCTACACGTTCTGGACCTTCGTCGTCGCGACGGCGGCGATCGTCGGGACGCCGTTCATCACCTCCGGCTTCTACTCGAAGGACGAGATCCTCTTCCGCGCGTACGTGAACCGGCTCGACCACCCGATGATGGAGCGGCTGCAGCACGCGACGCCGCCCAACACGCCGTGGACCGCGCCGGCCTGGATGGGGACTGCGCTCTACGTCGTCGGCGTGCTCGCCGCGACGATGACTGCGTTCTACATGCTTCGCGCGCTCTTCCTCACCTTCTTCGGCGACTTCCGCGGGTGGACCATCGGTCGCCCGTCGATGCTGGCGAAGGCCGCGAAGGCCAAGGCGAAGGCCAAGGCCGAAGCGAAGGACGACCACGACCACGACGACCACCACGACGACCTCTCGACGCCGGGCTACGCCCCGCACGAGTCGCCGTGGCAGATGACGGTCCCGCTCATCGTGCTCGCGACGGGCTCGATCGTCGCCGCCGTCTTCAACATGGGTCCGTTCCACTTCACCCCGCTCGAGCACTGGCTCGCCCCCGTCTTCGAGGGCGCGACCGAGGGCGCGGTCAAGGTGAAGGAAGGTGGCGAGGCGCTCGAGTGGCCGCTCGCCGGTGGCGGCATCGCCGCCTGGGCGGTCGGCTGCGGCATCGCCTACTACATGTACATCGCGCAGAAGGGTGCGCCGGCCAAGGCGCTCGCCGAGGCGCAACCCACGCTGCACCGCTGGCTCCTCAACAAGTGGTACGTGGACGAGGGCTACAACTGGCTCGTCGTCTCCGCGGTCGACTCGCTCGCCGACACCTCCGCGGCGATCGACAAGGGCTTCATCGACATGGTGCTCGCGAAGGTCACGGCCTTCGTCGTCAGCGCGGTCGGGACGGTGCTGCGCGCCTTCCAGAACGGTGTGGTGCACGTCTACGCGGGCATCATGGTCGTCGGCCTCGCAGCGCTCGGCTGGTTCTACGTGACACCGCACGCTTCGGCGACGGTCGCTCCGAAGGACGGCGACTACGTCGTGGCCACCGCCCCCGCGGGCGGGCTCCTGGACTACAGCTACGAGTGGGCCGATTGCGAGCCCGACAAGAAGATGTGGCAGGACACCTACGACGCGGCCACGAAGGATCTCTCCGACGCGAAGGCGAAGGCGAAAGCCCAAGCCAACACGATCGAGTCGCTGCAGAAGCAGCACCTCTCGTGCGAAGCGCCCGGCGACAAGTGGGTCACCGTCGGCAAGGAAGGCTTCACCGACCAGACCGAGGTGAAGCTCCACCTCGATCCGGACCCGGACACCATCGTCGAGACGTCGCGCCCGGTTCGCCTGCGCGCGAAGAACGTCTTCAGCAAACACCTCTCCGGCCTCGCGGCCAGCACCACGGTGCAGGTCCCGCGTGAGGCGAAGAAGGTCATGTTGGAAGTGGGGCAGAACTGATGGCTGCGCATTCGCACGACGTCGAAACCACCGAGGCGGACACCCCGATCCGCATCACGCTGCCGCAAGGCATCGCGCTGATCGGCTACACGCTTCTCGCCCTCCTGATCGGGCGCGTGGTCGAGCACGCCACGCCGGTGATGCTGGCGGCGCTCGCCGCCTTCCTCGCCCCCCGCAAGCACGGGCTCGCGGTCCGCATCCCGCTCGCGCTCATCGCCGCCGCGTCGGTGCTGTTCGTGGTGAAGCTCTGGGTCTCCGACGAAGCCGACGTCACGGACATCCCCGTCGACGGTCCGGCGCCCGAGTCGCACACGCTCCTCGCGTGGATGCTCGGCGTTCCGATCGCCGGCGCCATCGCGGTGCTCTTCACGCCGCGCCAGGCCCACAAGACGCTCCAGTGGCTCACGATGCTCGTGCTCATCGCGACGCTCGGCATCAGCCTGCCGCTGCTGTCCGTCGACATGGGCCGCGGCTTCCACTTCAACCAGGACTTCATCTGGCTCGCCCGCTTCGGCATCCACTGGCACATCGCCGTGGACGGAGCGTCGCTGTGGCTCGTGATGCTGACGACCTTCATCATGCCGATCGCGGCGTGGGCGTCGTTCGGCTCGATCACGACCCGCCTCAAGGACTGGTGCTTCGCGCTGCTCCTGCTCGAAGGCGCGCTCCTCGGCGCGTTCGTCGCGCTCGACGTCTTCGTGTTCTACCTGTTCTTCGAGCTCTGCCTCGTCCCGATGTACGTCATGATCGGCGTGTGGGGCGGCGCGAACCGCATCAAGGCGGCGCTCAAGTTCTTCATCTACACGATGGTCGGCTCGGTGCTGATGCTCGCGGCGATCCTGTTCCTCGCGTACCAGTACGAGAAGCTCGCCGGCGCCCCCAGCTTCGACCTCTTCGACCTGCAGCGCGTGCTCACGCCGCGCCACGTCCAGATGTGGCTGTTCTTCGCCTTCACGCTGGCGTTCATCATCAAGGTCCCGATGTTCCCGGTGCACACGTGGCTGCCGGACGCCCACACGGAGGCGCCCACCGGCGGCTCCGTGATCCTGGCGGCCGTCATGCTGAAGCTCGGCACCTACGGCTACCTGCGCTTCTGCTTCGCCCTCTTCCCCGAGGCGTGCAACGAGTTCGGCCCGACCCTCGCGGGCGTCGCCGTGCTCGGCGGCATCCTCTACGGCGCGCTCTGCGCCTGGAAGCAGGACGACGTGAAGCGCCTCGTCGCGTACTCGTCGGTCGCGCACCTCGGCTACGTGATGCTGGGTCTGTTCGCGGCGACGCCGGCCTCGCTCCAGGGCTCGGTGCTCCAGATGGTGAACCACGGCGTCTCGACCGGCGCGCTCTTTCTCTTGGTCGGCGTCGTCTACGACCGCCGCCACACGCGTCAGGTCGCCGACTTCGGCGGGCTCGCGAAGGTGATGCCGGTCTACGCCGCGCTCTTCATCGTCGCGACGATGGCGAGCGTCGGGTTGCCCGGCACGAACGGCTTCGTCGGCGAGTTCCTCGTCATCAGCGGAACGTTCGCGTCGAGCAAGCTCGGCCACTTCAACGGCGTCCAGGCCGTCGGCGCCGCGATCGGCGTCATCCTCGGCGCGCTCTACATGCTCACGGTCGTGCAGAAGGTCTTCTTCGGCCCGATCACGAAGAAGGAAAACGAGAAGCTCACGGACGTGAACGGGCGTGAGCTCGTCGCGCTCGCGCCGCTCGTCATCTTCATCTTCGTCATCGGCATCTTCCCGAAGATCTTCCTCCATCAGATCGAGGGGGCGACCTCCCGCATCCAGTCGGACTACGAGGGGCGCGTCGCCGCCCACCCGGGCCCGGCGTTCTACGAAGGACCGATGAAGCTGATGCTGCGCAAGGCCGAGGCGCCGCCTCAGGTCGTCATCCCCGCGCCCGCCGTCGCGCAAGACGGCACCGCTACCAGTGGTGGCGACGCCAAGGGAGGCTCCTGACATGGACCTCGTGTTCGCCCTTTCTCCCCTTCTGGTCCTCGGGTTCGGCACGCTGCTCTTGATGCTCGCGGAGGCCTTCGGCACGCGCGGGGGCCTCGCCCTCGGCGCGACGATGGTCTTCATCGCGTCGGGTGCCTGCGCCGCCGGCCTCTGGCTCTACGGCGTCGAGCACCTGCAAGGGCTCGAAGCGCTCTCGCCGTGGCTCACGATCGATCGCTTCTCGCTCTTCTTCGACGTGGTGCTCTGCCTCGGCGGCGGGCTCGCTTCGCTCCTCGCGGGCGGCTACCTCGCCGAGCACAACATCGAGCGTGGTGAGTTCTACGCGCTCCTGCTCTTCGCGACGTTCGGCGCGATGATGCTCGCGGCTGCCGGCGACCTTCTGGTCCTCGTGCTCGGCCTCGAGACGATGAGCATCGGTGCGTACGCCCTCACGGCGTTCCGCCGCGCCTCGCCGCGCTCCGCCGAAGGCGGCATGAAGTACTTCCTCCTCGGCTCGTTCGCCGCGGCGCTCATGCTCTTCGGCTTCGCGCTGCTCTACGGCGCGACCGGCCACACGGACCTCGTCGGTCTCGGCGCGGGCCTCAAGTCCCTCGCCGGCGGCGAGACCCCGGCCGACGCGCCGGTCATGGCGAAGGAAGCCGTCGGCCCGATGGTGGTCTTCGCGATCATCCTCGTGCTCGCCGGCCTCGCGTTCAAGGTCTCGGCCGTTCCGTTCCACATGTGGACGCCCGACGCCTACGAAGGCGCTCCGACGCCCGCGACCACCTACATGGCGGTCGCGGTGAAGACCGGCGCGTTCGCGATGATGCTCCGCGTTCTGCTCACCGTCCTCGGCGACGAGCACCTCGCGTCGTGGACGAGCGGGTGGCCGCCGGTGATCGCGATGCTCGCCGTCGTCACGATGACGGTGGCGAACCTCATCGCGGGCCGCCAGGAGTCGGTGAAGCGCATGCTCGCCTACTCGAGCATCGCGCACGCGGGCTACCTGCTCGTCGGCGTGGTCGCCATGGGCCGCTCGCACGAGCAGGCTTCGGCGTCGGTGATGTTCTACCTGCTCACCTACACCGTCTCGACCGCGGGCGCGTTCGGCGCACTCATCCTCTGCGGCTCGAAGGGAGCCGAGGCCGTCTCGTACGAGGACCTCGCGGGCATCGGTCGCCGTCACCCGGCTGCCGCCCTGCCCTTCGCGCTCTTCCTCTTGTCGCTCGCCGGCATCCCGCCCACCGCGGGCTTCTTCGGCAAGTGGTTCATCTTCCGCGCAGCGATGGACGGGGGCTACTACTGGCTCACGATCATCGGCCTCGTGAACAGCGTGCTCGGCGCGTACTACTACCTCCGCGTGCTGGTGTTCATGTACATGCGCGAGCCGGCGGCCGGTGCACCGGTCGCGAAGCCGATGCGCTCGGGGTACGTGACCGCGGCGCTCATCTTCAGCGCGATCCTGGTCATCGCCCTCGGGCTCGTCCCGGGCAAGTCGCTGGACGTCGTCGTGACGGCGGCGACCGGCCTCGGCCAGAGCTGAGCGGTACGCAACTCGCATGGAGGGACGGGAGATGCCCCGAAATCGGTCCCGTTTCGTCACCGCCGTTGGCAGTACCGCTCTTCTGATCGCCTCGTTCCTCGGCGCCGCCGCCTGCAAGACGGCGCCGACGCCCACGCCGACGCCGGCGGGCTCGTCGTCAACGACGTTGGCAGAGGCTGCCCCGCCGATCGCGACGAAGCCCGCGAACGCCATCCCCGTCTCCTCGGCGGTGGTCATGGCGGGGGTGAACCCGTCCGGCCTTCCGCCCTACGACGGGCCGACCGGCACGGTCGAAGGCACCATCTACGTGACGGGGGATCCCGCGCCGCCCGTGATGGGCGTCTCGTTCGACGCCTGTCCGCCGTCGAAGGACGTCTACGGCAAGGCCTTCCGCGAAGGGCCCGCCCTCCCCGACGGCCGGCGCCCGCTCGCCGACGCGATGGTCGGCATCACCGGCTACAGCAAGTTCTACGTGCCGGAGGCGAACGACTCGCAGCTCATCACGATCGACACGTGCGCCTACAGCCAGCGCACGGTCGTGCTCACGCTCGGGCAAGCGCTGCTCGTCCGGAACAACACCGGCGACATCTACGCGCCGGAGCTCGAGAACGAGCCTGCCCCCGCGCTCATGATGGCCGCGCCGAAGAGCGATCCGGTGAAGCTCTACCCGAGCAAGATCGGGCGCTACCGCGTCGTCGAGCGCACGAGCCACCCGTGGATGGAGATGGACGTCTACGTGATCGGGCACCCGCTCCACGCGGTGACCGACACGACGGGCCACTACCGCATCGAGCGCGTCCCCATCGGGAAGCTCTCGATCGGCGCGATCCACCCGTTCATCCTCACGAGCGCCGATGGCGGCCAGTCGGACGTGCACAAGGAGATCGACGTGCAGGCCGGGGTCGTGGCGAAGATGGACCTGGTGATCCCCTTCGCGAAGCTGGCAGCGCGGCCGCCGAGCGTGAAACAGGCGCCGATCCTGCCCTGACGCCGCCTCAGCCGCGCGGTCGCTTCATCCCAGTCTGGTACGACGGAAACGCGAGCGTGACCCCGAGCACCGCGAGCGCGCGGCGCGGGTCGATTCGGCGGTTCCGGCGCAGCGTCTCGTGCACCTCGGCCGGCGGGACGAACGGCGGCATGGGGCAGCCCCACTCCGCGCAGATCCAGCGGACCACCTCGATCTGGGGCGCGGGCGTCAGATCTGCGACGACGAAGGTCTCGCCCCGGACCGCGACGCTCGCGAGGATCAGGGCCGCGAGATCGTCGACGTGGATCCGCGAGACGAAGTTCGTTCCGTCGCCCGGGGTGCGATGCTCCCCGCGGACGACGCGCTGATGAAGGCCGCGCTCGGGGCCATAGATGCCGGGCGCCCGCAGGATCGTCGCGCCCACGGCGGCGTAGGCCACCTCGGCCGCTCGGCGCGCGGTCGAGGAGGGCTCGCCCGCGACGACCGGAGTCTCGTCGTCGATCGCGCCCTGGTGGTCGCCATAGACCGCGGTCGACGACACGTAGGTCACGGCGCGCGCGTGGCCGAGGTGCGGCGCGAGCTTCGCGTCGGTCTCGCCGTCGGGCGGGAAGCACACGATGGCGTGCGTCTGCGCGTCGACGTACCGGCGCGCCACGTCGACGACGGGCTCGCACGTGACGGCGAGGCCGCGCGCGCGCAGGGTCTCGGCACGCTGCGCGGAGCGGACGACGGCGAGCACGTCGTCGCCGCGGGGGACCGCGAGCTCGGCCGCTCGAGCACCCGTCATACCGGCGCCGAAGACGATGCGCCGGAGGCTCACCACCACCGCACGGGCGACGTCAGCCGGCGGCTCATCTTGCGCCCCATCTCGAACAGCGGCTCGAGCTTCGCCATCTGGTCCGGGTCCTCGATCACGCGATCGCACCCGTGGTCCTCGCGCGAGAGCACCATGCAGACCACGCCGGCGTAGCACCCGTAGAGCGGGAGCGGCTGCGTCCGGTAGAGGACGTGCGGCAGGTTCCGGTAGCCGTGGTTGTTGATCTGGTCCCAAAGTGGGACGTTGAAGGGGTGCGTGGAGACCCGTAGATCGAGCGGCTCCACGAGATGCAGCCCCGTCTCCTTCCAGAACCGCTCCAGCGTGCGCTTCGCCATGAAGAGCGTCGTCGCCTTCGGAAGCGGCGGCACCCAGAAGTCCTCGTCGGCGAAGGTGTACTCGGTCGACAGGAACATCGCCCCGCCCGGAGCCAAGAGTCGCCCGGCCTGGCGCACCGCATCGACGATCGCGTCCGCCCGCCCCACGTGCTCGACCGCGCAGAGCGACGACACGAAGTCGAACGAGCCCTCCGGCAGGTCGACCTTGCGCATGTCCATCGTGTGGACGCGCAGGTTCTTGGCGTGCGGATACACCCGGTCGGGCCGCTGCGCCGCGTCGCCCCAGGCGCCCTCGGCGCCGTAGAGGTCGGTCGCGACGAGCTCCTCCGCGCCCTCGGCGAGGAGCGGGAGCGACGGCTCGCACCCGGCGCCGAGCGCCACGATGCGGCGCGCATTCGGCGCGAGCCGGCGGCGCGCCTCGAGCACCATCGCGTACTCCCACTGCTTGTTGTGCATGCGCGGCGCTTCGCCGGTGCGCGCGATCTGGGCGACGACCTCGGGCCGGAAGAAGTCGAGCGCATCGACCACCTTCGACAGCGGGAGCGGCGTGGAGAGGTCGACCGCGGGGACGCCGGGGACGGCGTCGGTCCGGGCGAGCGGCCAGAAATCGAAGGCTCCCATCCCGTCACTCCCGCGCCAGGCGGCGCTCCACGTCGGTGGCGGCGAGCACGCGCAGGCGCGCGCGCAGCGCCGGCTTCTCTGCCGGAGGCGCGACGGCGACGAGCGCCGCGGTGAGCAGCGGATCGTCGGTCGCGAGCGCGGCCGCGCGCGCGCGCTCCTCGTCCGACGGTGCGACGTTCCGCTTCGCGAGCGAGATGAGCTGCGCCGCCGTCACGAGCGGGTCCGCGGAGGTCCCGCGCGGCACCTCTTCGCCCCGAAGCGCGGCCAACAGCAACGCGTGCCGGCGATCGAGCGCGGTCGCGTCGACGTTCGCCGGTGCCGTCCCGCGGCGGGCGGCGAGCTCGATCCGCGCCTCCGGAGCGAGGGCCGTCTCGGCGAGAACGTCCCGCGCCGCGAGATCGGACTGAGCCTTCAGCACGATCGCGTCGCCTGGCGCTGCGGCGTCGCAGTGGAGGACCGCCACTGCTGCACGGGCCGTCGCGAGCCCGTCGCGGACCGCGAGCGCGCGGACGTACGCGACGCACCCCGCCGCCGACACGGCGCCGGCCCCCACCGGCGGGAGCGCGGTCCCGGCGCCGGGGGCGAGCGCGGCGAGAACGAGCGAAGCCTCGGCGTCGCCCGGATCGGCGGCGTGGAGCGTGGTCGCGATCGACTCGGCCGTGCTCCGCGCACCGACGAGCAGCGCGCGCGAAGCGGCCTCCGCGTTGGCGAGGCGACCGCTCGCGGCACGCCGGAGCGCCGCTGCGTCGTCCCCCCGCGCGAGCGCCTCGTCGAGCGCGAGCCGCGCGACGAGCGCTGGAGGGAGCGCCGCGCCCCCGCGCGCGGCATCGGCCCGCGCATCGACGGCCGCCGCGGCGACGCGGCGCGCATCCGTCAGCGCACCGTCCCCCGCGAGCGTGGCGGCGAAGCGATGGAGGAGCCCCGCCCGCGCCGGGGACAGCCGCACGAGCTCGAGCGCCGCATGGACCCCGAGCGCCGGCGCACCGTGGCCGAACGCCCACGTCGCGAGCGCCTCCCACGCCGCAGGCTGCGTGGCGAAGCGCGCCGTGAGCGCGAGCAGCGCGTCGCCGCTCCCCGCGCCACCGGTGGCGGCGGCGATCTGGAGCGGGAGCCAGCGCGGCTCGGCGGCCGCGGCGCGGGATAGGTCGGGCGCTCCCCCGCCGCACTTGGCGCGCGCTTCGAACGCGGGCCCGTAGCTCGGGTCGAGCGCGAACGCGCGCGCGAGCGACTCGCGCGCCGCTCGATCCGCAGGATCCTTCGCGCAGCGCGCTGCCGCGATCCGCGCGTGGACCTCCGGGTCCGCGTCGTCCCAGCGGCGAACGGCCTCGTAGGCGGCGATGGCCTCGTCGAGCTGCCCGCTCGCCTCGGCGACGGCGCCGCGGAGGAACAACGCATACGCCTCGGGCTCGACCTCGCGCCCCATCACCGTGCGCCCATCCACCACCCGCGCGACGGAGCCGGCGTTGCCTGCGCACCCGCTCGCCGCGAGGCCGACGCCCAGCCCGACGAGCACGACGAGCGCGTTGGCGCGCGCGAAGAAGCTCAACCCGCGCATGCCGCGATCGCCTCCAGGAATCGGTCGTTCTCACCGGGGCTGCCCACCGTCACGCGGAGCTGATGTGCGAGCCGCCCGCCCCGCTCGTGGAAGCTCCGCACGAGGATCTTGCGCGCGACGAGGGCGTCGAACACTTCGCCCGCCGGCCGCGCCGTGCGGAGCCAGTGGAAGTTGGCCTCGGACGCGACCGCTTCGACGCGCTCGAGCGCGCCGATCGCCTGGAAGACCCGCGCGCGCTCCGCGCGGATGCTCGCGACGTGCGCGTCGACCGCGGCGCCCGCGTCGCGCAGGATCCGGACCGCCGCCGCCTGCGCCAGCGCATCGACGTTGAACGGCTGGCGCGCCTTGTTCAGCGCGCTCACGATCTCGGGCGACGCCTCCAGCGCTCCAATCCGAAGCGCCGCGAGCCCGATCTTGCTCAGCGTACGCAGCACCGCGACGTTGGCGTGCTCCGCCCGAAGCGACGCCGCGCTCTCGGACGCGAAGTCCGCGTACGCCTCGTCGACGACGACCAGCGCGCCAATCGTGGCCGCCGCGCGGGCGAGCTCGGCGAGCGCCTCCCTCGACTCGCGAACACCGGTCGGGTTGTTCGGCGTGGCGACGAAGACGACGTTCGGCTTCATCATGTCGATCGCGCGCGTCATCGCGGGGACGTCGACGCGCCACGCCCGATCGAGCGGCACCTCGACGATCTTGAAGCCGTGCGCGCGCCCCGTGACCCGGTACATGACGAACGTCGGCGTCGGCGTGACGAGCACCGGCTGCGGCAGACCCGCCCGTGGCCGCGCGCACGCCGTCGCGAGGAGCGCGATGAGCTCGTCGGAGCCGGTCCCCACCACGAGCGCCTCGGGATCGCAGCCCCACCGCGCCCCGAGCGCGGCCCGGAGCTCGAGCGCGCGCGGATCCGGGTAGCGCTCGAGCCAGACCTCGTCGAGCGCCGCGCGCAACGCCGCGCGCAGCTCGGGAGCGCCGCACGGCGGCGCTTCGTTCGCGTCGAGTCGAATCTCGATCCCGGGCGGCGCCTTGGGGACGTAGGCGACGAGCTCGGCGAGCTCCTCGCGCAGGATGGCGCCGACGCCGGTCACAGCGGATTGCATGGTCCGTCGCAGGTGTTCTTGACCGTGCCGGTGCGGAAGAAAGCGTCCACCTGGTCCTGCGCGACGTCGAGCCCGCGGATCGAGCCGTGCGGGTCTTCGCCCTCGTGCATGGGGACGTCTTCCTTGGGCACGGGCGGGAGCCCGAAGTCGAACTCGACCAGCACCGACTCCCCGTCGATCGGTCCCGCGACGGTCGGGAGCCCCCACACCGGGCGGTTCACCGGGCCGAGGTTCTTCGCGCCGACCGCGCGCCCGATGATGTGCGCGCCGAGCGTCGTCACCTGGTGATCGCCGATCGCCGCGTGGATGAGGACGCGGTGAGCGGGCGTATTGGGGAGCATGTCCTTCGCGAGGTACGGCGCATAGCCGTTCGGCTCGGTCCGGTCCCAGAGGATCTGGAGGAGCGCCTCGACCAGGCGCACGTCGAGGCCGTTCGGGAACGAGCCCTTGAGCAGGAACTTGAACCCGCCGAAGTCGACGCTGCGATCGAGGAGCAGGTTGTACGGCATGCCGGGCTCGCCGAGCAGCCCGCGCGTGACGTCGGTGCTGAGCGACATGTACGTGGTCCCGAAGATGCCGCCCTGGCTGTCCCCGCGGTAGAAGCGCCGGGTCGGGTCGACGATCGACTTCCCGCCCTGCATCAGGTTCGGGTCCTTCGTCATGCGCCCGCGCATCATGCGCATCGCGAGGAGCGCGTTGATCATCCCCTGGTGCTGGCGATCGACCGCCTTCAGGAACACGTTGAGGTTCTGGGTCGCGGCCTCGGTGACGAGCTCCACGTCCTCGTGCGCCATTCCGACCCAGTCGACCGCCACGCCGACGTAGCCGTGCTTGTTGCACATCTTGGCGAAGTAGCCGTCGATGCCTTCGGTCTTGTAGCCGAGCAAGCCGTGCCCGTTCTGCAGGATGCCGGCCGGAGCGTCCGGCGTGGCGCTGTTGGGGATCAGGACGAGGAACTCGTACTCGGCGGTCCCGTTCCGCTTCGGCTTGCCGTTCTCGTCGCGCACGATCGCGCCGCCCGGACCGGGCTGGTCGAGGTAGAGCGGCACCTTCATCATGCCGGTGAGGCGCAGCGCGAGATCGGCGTTCGGCGCCGTCTCGGTCTTCGTGATGGTGTACTCGGGGCCGTCGTCTCCGACGGCTGCGAGCGCGTCGTCGCGCATCGCGAGCATGTCGCCGGTCGTGCTCTCGCGCGACGCGGTCGTGTAGTCCCACGCGAGCTGGAGCGCGTCGCGTTTGACGCCCGCCTTCGCGAGGACCGCGAAGATGTCCTCGAAATGCGCGCGCCGCCCCTCGATCTCGGGGCGATCGCTCGCGACCTTGTCGCGCAAGAGGCGGAACGCCGGACGCGCGACGACCGGCTTCCCGTCGCCGTCGACCAACCCCTGCACGGCGACGACGTAGCGGTGCGAATCCTTCAGCCGCACGACGGGGTGGATCTGGAGCGCTTCGTCGTCCTCTTTGAACGTCGACGCATCCTTCTCCGCGAAGTGCGGGATCAGCTCGCCGGTCTCGGCGTCCACCAAGAGCGTCGTCGAGGACGCCGACAGCGTCGCATCGATGTGGTCTTCGTCCGCGAGCCCGACCTTGCTCATCTCGGGGAAGAAGGCGATCGCTTCTTCGCCCGGCGAGAAGCCGTCGCGCCGATCGAAGATCGCGGGATCGATCGCCGTGCCCGACGCAGGCTTCGGCAGCATCGGCGCGAGCGCGAGGTGGCCCTTCCCCGCCCCGTCCACGGTGCGGAAGAAGTCGTTCGGGAACGGATAACCGCAGTGCTCGGGCACCAGCGGATCGCAGCCCGCGGTGACCCCGGCGAGCGGGTCGACCGGAGCGGGCTCCGGGTCCGAGGAGCAGCCGCTCCCCATGGTGGTCACCGCGAGGGCGACGGTAGCGAGACAGCGGAGCGCGAAGGACTGAGGTTTACAGCGCATATCTACGCTCAGCGTACGCGGAAATCGGGGCCTTCGGAAAGCTCGGCCTCCGATCCGGAGTCCTCGAGCGGCGCTTCGTGGCGAGAGCCGTGACCCTCGGCCTCGCGGAGGCGCTCCGCGATCTCGATGAGGCGGCGCTCGACGCGCCCGAAGACGCTCGCTGCCGGGAACCGACCCGAGGCGTCGCGCACGCCCGCGGCGACCCCCGTCAGGACCTCGACCGCTTCCTCCGCGGTCGAGACCGCGTAGAGGTGGAACCGCCCGGCGTCGATCGCCTCGCGCACGTCGTCGCGGAGGACGAGGTGCGGCAGGTTCGCGCGCGGCATGACCACGCCCTGCGCCCCGCTGAGGCCGCGCGCCTGACAGAGATCGAAGAAGCCTTCGATCTTCGCGCAGAGGCCGCCGATCGTCTGGAGCTCGCCGAGCTGGTTCACGCTCCCCGTGACGGCGAGCCTCTGATCGATCGGCACGTCGGCCAGGGCCGAGAGCACCGCGAGGAGCTCCGCCGACGACGCGCTGTCGCCGTCGATCTCGCCGTAGCTCTGCTCGAACGCGATCTGGGCGCGCAAGCTGAGCGGCCGCTCCTGTCCGAAGATCTTCCCGAGGTACCCGCGCAGGATCGCGACGCCCTTCGTGTGGATCGAGCCGCCGAGCTGCGCCTCGCGCTCGACGTCGACGAGACCTTCACGGCCGAGCGCGACGACCGCGGTGATGCGCATCGGCTGACCGAACTCGACGTCCCCGACGGACAGCACGCTCAGGCCGTTGACGACGCCCACGCGCGTGCCCGCCGTCTCGACGGTGACCTCGCCCCGGAGCGTGAGCTCCCGGAACGCGCGCTCGGCGGAGCCGTTGCGTTCGCGGCGCTCGCGCCAGGCGCGCTCGATGTCGTCCGCGGTGATGACGGTGACCGACGGCGGCGCGATCGAAGCATGGAAGCTCGGCTCGCGCTCGCGCTCGCTGCGCTCGGCGAGCGAGAGCGGGACGTCCGATTCGCCCGTCGCGCGGGCCGCGGCGAGCGCGCTCGCGAAGGCGGCGGTCTCCTCGAGCGGCGTGAGCGAGAGCGCGATCCGCTCCTGATCGCCGGCGAGGCGCGTGGCCAGATCGAGCAAGCGCGCGCGCGCGGGCCGATCGAAGTGGCCCCACTCGCGGTCGCGCGCCATCCCCATCAGGTACGAGTCGAGCTTGAGCAGGTTCTCCATCGTGCGCGGGATGGAGTGCTCGCACTCGACCTTCACCCGGAAGAGCGCGGCGAAGTCGGCGTCGTTCTCCAACAGCGCGGCGTAGAGCTCCGGCGGCCCGATGAGCACCATGCGCACGCGGATCGGCACCGGCACGGGACGGAGCGACGTCGCGTAGAGGCCGAGCGGTCCGAGCGGATCCTCCGCGCCGATGCGGCGCTCGCGGAGCACGCGCTTGAGGCGCTCCCAGATGATGGGGTCGGCCAGCACGTCGGCCGCGCGGACGATCAGCACGCCGCCCGAGGCGCGCTGGAGCGAGCCGGGACGGATGCGCGTGAAGTCGGTGAGGAGCGCGCCGTAGCGCGCCCGCCGCTCGAGGTAGCCGAAGAGGTGCGGATAGGTCGGGTTGGTGTCGTAGACGACCGGGGCGACCGAGCCGGGCGCGCGGGCGACGAAGACGTTGACGCGGAAGCGGTTGCGCCGCCGCGCGTGCTCGGGATCGACGTCCCCGCCCTCGACCTCTGCCTCGCTCGCCTCTTCGCTCTCGCCGACGACGAGATCGCTCCAGTCGTCCTTGAGCGCGGCCTGCACCTGCTCGAGGTACCGGCGCACGTCGTCGCCGAGGTCCGCCGTCTCGGTGAAGCAGTCCGCCATCGTGGCTTCGACCAGCGCGTGCGCGACCTGCGCCAGCGCGTCGTGGCGGGCCTCCGCGAAGCGCGCGGTGTTCTCGCGCACGACGCCGGCGGCGCGCTCGACCTCCTCGGTGAGGCGTTGCTCGCCGACGTGGAGCGCGCGCTTGGTCGACTCGTCGAGCGCGTCGAACTGCTCCGACGTGAGCGGCTTGCCGTGCAAGATCGGGAACGTCTGCACCCCGCCCTGGATCGTGCGGACGCCGAAGCCGAGGTTCTTCGCCGTCGACTCGAGCGCGCTGAGCGCCGACTTGTTCGACGCGTCGAGCTCGCGCGCGAGCTTCGCTTGAGCGGCCTTGAGCTCCTCGACCTCGTCCATTTGGTGGAGGTGCTCTTCCAGCGTGCCGATCGCCTGGTCGAGCGCATCCGAGAGGCGCCGTGCCCCACCGGGCGGGAGCAGGAGCGGCCGGGGCGCCTCGGGGCGCTCGAAATCGTGGACGTACGCCACGTCGCCGGCGACGAGCGCCCGCCCTGGGCGCGCGACCATGCGCTCGGCGTAGCGGACGACGTCGTCCTCGATCATCACCTCGGGCGCGGCGGCCACGAACACGTGAAAGCTCGGCTCCCGCGCGGCGAGGCCGAGCTCCAGCGCGCGCCGCGCGACGGGGCCGACGAGCTCGAAGAGCCCCGTGCCGGGCTTCGGCTCCTCCGGCAGCGAATCCGGCTGCGTCCGGACGGTGACCCGATCGGGGGAGACCCGGAGCCGTTCGCGGATGCGGGGCCCGTCGCTGGATGGCGGGTTCGCGAGGTCGACCCAACTGCCGGCATCCGGGGGGATGCTCGCGCCGTTGGTCTCTTGCGCGGCCTGCTCGTCGCGCTCGTCGGGCTCTTCAGCAGACGGGCGTGTCGGTGGGGGCGTGCCCGGGCGTTCCGACGGCGTGCGATCCACGATCCTCTTCCTACCAGATCCGGAGAGGGTGTGGTCGTCGACGAGGCCCGCGGACCCGGCAAGGACGCCCGAGAGAAAAAGACGAGCCATTCGGGGCTTTTCCGGCGAGCGATTCCCTCGTACCATCTGCAGGCGAACGATGGCTCGACTCATTCTTGCGACCGCCGAAGGACAGCAAGCGATCGAGCTTCGACCCATCAACAGCCTCGGGCGCCACCCGAACAACTCGATCCAGCTCCTCGACAAAATCGTGTCGAAGGAACACTGCATCGTCGAGCAGCGGGATGGGATGTTCATCCTCCGCGACCTCGGGAGCCTGAACGGCACGTACATCAACGGCGAGCGCGTGCGCGGCGAGCAGATGTTGCGCCACGGCGACGAGATTGCGCTCGGCTCGACGCGCGCCCGCTACGACGACGGCTCCGGTGCGCCGGTCTACGGCCCCTCGATGGTGAGCCCGGGCGCGATCCAGCAGCCGCTCCCGCCGCAACCGCCCGGCCCGCCTCCGCCGCAGTGGCCGCAGCAGCAGGTCCCTGCATCGATGATGATGCAGCCGCAGGCGCCGCAGCCTCCGCCGATCCCGATGATGCCGAACCAAGGCATGCCGAACCCGGGCATGCAAAACCAAGCGCCGCCGTCGATGCAGCGGCCGCCGATGCAAGGCATGCAGCCACCGATGGCGCCGCCGATGCAGCCGCAGATGCCCTACCCGCCCGGTCCTCCGCCGGTGACGGCGCCGATGGGGCAGCCGTACAACCCGGCGGCCTACGGCCCGCAGCCGGTGGCGCAGCGGCCGCCGCGCCCGCCGAGCTTCAGCGGCACGCGCGTCGATCTCCTCGACTCGGCCCGCGCGATCGGGACGCAGATCGCCGCGCAGACGAAGGGGTTCGTCCCCTTCGACGAGGTCGCGCGCGATCCGCAGCAGCTCCGCCTGGACTACGAGCGCCTGCGCAACTCGTGGGAGCTCACGCGCGACATCGGCCTCGAGCGCGACTTCGACAAGCTGCTCGAGAAGATCCTGATGGCGCTCTTCAAGTTCGTGAAAGCGGACCGCGGCGTCATCTTGCTCCGCGACGAGACGGGAGCGCTCCAGCCCCGCGCGGCGCGGCGTCGTGACGGGACCGACACGCCGATCCAGGTCTCCACCACGATCCTCAATCACGTCATGAAGGAGCGCGCGGCCGTGCTCACGCACGACGCGTCGATGGACTTCGCGGCGTCGAAGGGCAAGTCGATGATCCTGAACCGGATCTCGAGCGCCATCGTCGTCCCGCTCCTCCACGACAAGGACGTGCTCGGCGCGCTCTGGTTGGACTCCGAGACGCTCGCGCAGTTCCAGCAGAAGGACCTCGAGATCATCACCGCGGTCGCGAACCAGGCGACGATGTTCATCGAGAACAACCTGCTCGCGAGGAAGATCGAGCAGGAGATCGTCACGCGCGAGCGCTTCAGCCGCCTGCTCTCCCCCAACGTCGCGGAGCAGGTCATCTCGGGCAAGCTCGAGGTGAAGCTCGGCGGTGCGAGCCTGAACGACGTCACCGTCTTCAACAGCGACATCCGCGGCTTCACGCGCATGAGCGAAGGCACCACGCCCGAGGTCATGATCGAAATGCTCAACGAGTATTTCGAGATGATGGTCGACACGATCTTCCGCTACGACGGCACGCTCGACAAATTCATGGGCGACGGCATCATGGCGATCTGGGGAGCGCCCGCGCAGCACGGCGACGATCCCATCCGCTGCGTGCAGAGCTCCCTGGAGCAGATGGAAGTGCTCGGCCGCTACAACCGCGCGCGCGTCGAGCGCGGCGAGGCGCCGCTCGCGATCGGCATCGGCATCCACACCGGACCGCTCGTCGCGGGCTACGTCGGCAGCTCGCGCGCGCTCAGCTACACCGTCATCGGCGACACCGCCAACACGAGCGCGCGCCTCTGCGGCATCGCGCTCGCGGGTCAGATCGTCATCAGCGAGAATACGCTGAACAAGCTCGGGAACCGCTTCGAGGTCGAAGAGCTCCCGCCCGCGGCTCTCAAGGGCAAGGAGAAGCCGCTCCGAATCTTCAACGTCAAGCGCGAGAAGCCGTCGGCTTCGAACATCGCGAACTTCGGCCGCTGAGCGGCCGCGCTCCATCATGGCCGCCTACGTACTGCCGTTCGAAAAGCCCATCGTCGATCTCCTTGGCCGCCTCCGCGAGCTCCGCACGCTCGCCGAGAGTGACCGTGCCCTCGAGCCCGAGCTGAAGAAGCTCGAGGAGAAGACGGGCCGCCTCGCGAAGGAGCTCTTCGCGAACCTCTCGCCGTGGCAGAAGGTGCAGCTGTCGCGTCACCCGAGCCGGCCGTACACGCTCGACTTCGTGGGGCGGCTCATCACGGACTTCCAGGAGCTGCACGGCGACCGCACGTTTGCGGACGACGCGGCGATCGTCTGCGGTCTCGGCCGCTTCCGCGGGCGCAGCGTGGTCGTGGTCGGGCACCAGAAGGGCCGCGGCGCGAAGGAGAACGTGAAGCGCAACTTCGGGATGCCGCACCCCGAGGGCTACCGCAAAGCGCTCCGGATGTACGAGCTCGCCGACCGGTTCGGCCTCCCCGTCCTCACGTTCATCGACACGCCGGGGGCCTACCCGGGCATCGGCGCCGAAGAGCGCGGCCAGAGCGAAGCGATCGGCGCCTGCCTCGCCGGGATGGCGCGCGCGCGCGTGCCCATCATCGCGACGATCATCGGTGAGGGCGGAAGCGGCGGCGCGTTGGCGCTGGGCGTGGCGAACCGGGTGCTCGTGATGGAGTACGGCACCTACAGCGTCATCACCCCCGAAGGCTGCGCCTCCATCTTGTGGCGCGACGGCGCCAAGGCGGACGTGGCGGCGGAGCGGATGAAGATGACGGCGCCGGATCTCCTCTCTCTCCGCGTCGTCGATCGCGTGATCGACGAACCGGCGGGCGGGGCGCACCAAGACGCGGACCACGCGGCGAAGCTGGTGGGCAACGCGATCCACGAGACGCTGCGTCAGCTCCTGCGTTTGACGCCGGACGAGCTGGCCGAAGATCGCTACAAGCGCTTCCGGTCGCTGGGCGCGTACGTGGCCTGAGGCCTCGGCAGGCTTGGGCACCCCGGACTAAAGTCCGGGGCAGCAAAAGCCGCTGAAAAACACGCTAAAAGTCCGCCTTCGGCGGACTCCCGCGACCAGGAGCGCGGGTTGACAGGCCAACCACTGAGTGCGGCACCTAGCTTGAGCCCATCGGCTTCCCTGTCCCGGGATCAATCTGTTCGAACAGTTTTCCGACGACCTCATACATGCGCTCGACTTCGGGCGCGAACTGAGTCTTGAAGTACTCGGCGACGGTTGCGCAGCCCGCTTGCCGCGCTGCTTGCTCGTAGTTGCCGTGGAGCAGCGTGTTTCGCACTGCGACAACCCGCCGGATGCCGTCCGCTTGGTCATCCCACGGGAGGCGGAACAACCCTCGGCTGACCGCACGTTCCAGAAGATTGTGGAGCGTGTCGCGTTCCGTGGCGTCATCGAGCAGCGAGCGGACGAAGCGTTCGAGCACCAGACAAACGAGCGCCGCTTCGGCGAACATGAGCAGGCCGTCTTGTGGGTCGCCCTCCTTGAACTGGAGGTTGTGCTCCCGAAGGACGTGCAATTCGCGAACGAGTTGCTGAATCTCGGAATGGCGTTCTTTGAACGTCGACGTCATTTTCGCCCGAACCTGACGACCGCGTGCGGCTCGGGCTGACATTGTGCTTTGGAATGAGCCCCGTCGCACAGTCGACGAGTTTGCGGCGCCAGTTTCGCGGGTGTGGGTTCCGGAAATTCTGCGGCGCTCGTTCCGGAAACTCTGCGGCCGCTTGAGAGTTCCTGATCGTCGCGCGCAAGCTCATCGCCGGGCAAGTGCTTGGTTCGGACGGACGGGCCGTCGAGTCGGAGGAGACGCCC
>JBGAKG010000044.1:0-17851 GCA_044224495.1 Polyangiaceae bacterium
CACCCCAACCCCAACCCCGTCCACCGAATCGACGCCGACTATCTCTTCCTCCTCTCCCGAACGGCCTGGAGCTTGCTACATTCTTCGCTGATGTCCGCGCTTCGCTTCCCTCTCTCCAGTCCTTTCGCGAGCTTGGCTGCGCTCGGCCTCGCGTTGGGGGTTGCGGCCTGTAGCGCGGCCGATCCAGGGGTGGAGGGACTCACGCGCCAGGGCCAGAAGTACGACGGGGGCGGGCCCAACCCCGCCGCCGACTCCGGCGTGCCCGGCAACGACTCGGGAGGGGCCGATGCGGGCGTGGACGCCCCTCCTCCCGCCAACGCCTTCACCGGGGCTTCCGCCTACGTGAGCCAGCAGCCGGCGACCTCCGCCAAGCAGGAGCACACGAACAACGGCGTCGGCGTCGTGCCGGACAAGAGCCAGAAGTGCCTCGACTGCCACAAGCAGGGCGGCAGCGGCGTCCCCTTCCTCTTTGGCGGCACGGCGTACAGCGACATGAACGCGACCACGCCCGCGGCGAACAAGGAAATCCGCATGCGGACCAAGGCGAACAGCATGGGGTACCTCGCCCACTCCGACGCCGACGGGAACTTCTGGTTCAAGGCCCAGGTCGCGAATGCGTTCCCCGCCCAGACCGGCATCCGGGACACCGCCAAGCAGGCGCTCATGAACGGCGACATCACCGACGGCAATTGCAACAATTGCCACGACGGTGGCGGGACGAAGGCCGTCTACCTGCAGTGACCGTAAATCAGCGTCGCGCGCCGGATAAACTGGTATACCCGCGGCGCTCATGGTCCTCCGCGGTCCGCATCGCGCTCGCGCCGGCTCGCTCGCGCTCGTCCTGCATGCGCACCTGCCGTTCGTCCGCCATCCGGAGCACAAGCGGCACCTCGAGGAGCGCTGGTTCTACGAAGCACTGATCGAGTGCTACCTGCCGCTCATCGACATGTTCGATCGCCTTCACGACGAAGGCGTCCCGTTCGCGCTCACGATGAGCCTCACGCCGCCCCTCGCGGCGATGATGAAGGACCCGCTCCTCTGCGAGCGCTTCGAGCACCACCTCGCCCGGCTCGAGAACCTCGCCGAGGCCGAGATGCGGCGCCTCCACGACGACCCGGAGTTCGGCTCGCTCGCGCTCTTCTACCGCGAGGAGCTCGCCCGCGTGCGCGCGGTCTGGGAGCGCCACGGCGGCGACGTCGTGCGTGCCCTGCGCGGCCACTGGGACGCTGGCAACCTCGAGCTCATCACGTGCTCCGCGACGCACTGCTACCTGCCGGGCATGTTGCCGGTGAAGGACGGCATCGCCGCGCAGCTCGAGCTCGGTGTGCGCGCGTTCGAGTCGATGGTCGGCCGCCGCCCGCTCGGGATGTGGCTCCCCGAGTGCGCGTACCACCCGGCATTCGATCAAGCGATCGCGGACGCGGGCATCCGTTTCACGATCCTCGACACGCACGGCGTCGTCCGCGCGCGTCCGCAGCCGCCCTTCGGCGAGCACGCACCGATCGTCTCCGACGGCGGCGTCGCGTTCTTCGCGCGCGATCAGGAGTCCAGCCGCCAAGTGTGGTCGCGCCAGGACGGCTACCCGGGCGATCCGTACTATCGCGACTTCTATCGCGACATCGGCTTCGACTTGCCGGAGGAGCACCTCTACGGAGAGGTCGTCGGCGACGGCAATCGCCTGATGACGGGCATCAAGTACCACCGCATCACCGGCAAGACGGAGCGCAAGCTCGCGTACATCCCGCGCATCGCGAAGGAGCGCGCGTGGCAGCACGCGGGCGACTTCGTGGAGAACCGCTCGCTCCAGCTGAAGCACCTCGCCTCCATCATGGGCGGGGTCGAGCCGATCGTGGTCTCTCCGTACGACGCCGAGCTCTTCGGCCACTGGTGGTACGAGGGGCCGATGTTCCTCGAGGCGATCTACCGCCGCATCCCCGAGGTCCACGGAGAGATCTCCGCCGTCACCTTGCGCGACTACCTCGAGCGCTCTCCGGTCGCCGTGCGCGCGACGCCGAGCGCCTCGTCGTGGGGCGCGGGCGGATACGGCGGCGTGTGGGTCGGCCCCGAAGCCGCCTGGACGTGGCGGCACGTCCATCACGCGACGCGCGACGTGCTCGGCGCAGTGCGGAAGCACCGCCACGCCGACGGCGCGAAGGGTCACGCGCTCGACCAGGCGATCCGCGAGCTCCTGCTCCTCCAGTCGAGCGACTGGGGCTTCATCCTCCGGACCAACACCTCCGTCGGCTACGCGCTCGCGCGGATCCAGGCGCACACGAACCGTCTCCGCCGGCTCCTGGCCATCGTCGAGGCCGCGACGCCCGCCGAGTCGGAGCTCCAGTTCCTCGCGGATGTCTCGTCGCGCGACAACTTCCTGGCCCACTTGTCCAGGGACGATCTTCGCGACGTCTTCGACCGCTGAAGGTCGCCCGCTTCTTGCCAACGCGGCTCCGCTCATGCAGAGAGTGGGCATGCGCTTCGAAGGCACCTACACCGCGCTCGCGACCCCGTTCTCCGCTTCGGAAGGGCAGCCCATCGACTGGGCCGCCTTCGATGCGCTCGTCGCGCATCAGCTCGCCGGGGGCATCACCGGTCTCGTGCCGTGCGGCACGACGGGCGAGAGCCCCGCGCTCTCGCACGAGGAGCACCTCGCCGTCGTGAAGCGAACCGTCGAGCGCGCGAAGGGCAAGGCCCAGATCGTCGCCGGCACCGGCTCGAACTCGACGAGCCACACGATCACGCTGTCGAAGGAGGCCGAGGCGCTCGGCGTCGACGCGGTGATGGTGGTGGTGCCGTACTACAACAAGCCCACCCAAGAGGGCCTGTACCGCCACTTCGTCGCCGTCGCGCGCGCGGTGAAGTGCCCGGTCGTCGTCTACAACATCCCGGGTCGCTCGGGGATCGACCTCAGCGCCGACACGCTCGGTCGGATCATGAAGGACGCGAAGAACGTCGTCGCGACGAAGGAAGCGACCGGCAACGTGCTCCGCGCGCAAGAGCTCGTCCGCCGCCACGGCGATGCGCTCGCGGTGCTCTCCGGCGACGACGCGCTCACGCTCCCGATGATCGCTTGCGGCGCGCGCGGCGTGATCAGCGTCACGTCCAACGTGCTCCCCGGTCCGGTGACGAAGGCGACCGCGCTCGCGCTGAGCGGTGACTTCGCCGCCGCGCGCAAGGCACACCAGAAGCTCATCCCGATCCACGACGTGATGTTCCTCGAGGCGAACCCCGGCCCGGCCAAGGCCGCGCTCGCGAAGCTCGGCATCGGTGGCGAGACGGTCCGCGGCCCGATGGCCGAGGTCAACGAGACCACGCGCCGCGCGGTCCACGCCGCGCTCGACGCGTTCGGCGAGCGATGAGCGAGCGCATTCCCCTCGCGGTGTTCGGCGCGGGCGGCCGGATGGGCCGCGCGGTGGTCCGCCTCGCGACCGAGGGCAGTCGCTTCCGAGTCGTCCGCGCGATCGACGCAGGCGCCGAAGGCGACGCGGGCACCGCGGCTGGCGTCGCAGCCCTCGGCGTGAGCTTCACGCGCGACCACGGCGACCTCGGCGGCGCGCGTGCGGTGATCGACTTCTCGTCACCGACCGCGGTCCCCGACATCGCCGAGTCGGCATCGCGCGCGGGGGCCGTCTTCGTCAGCGGAACGACGGGCCTCGACCCCGAAGGTCTGCTCGCGCTCGACGCCGCGTCGGCGGCCGTCCCCACGCTGTGGGAGCCCAACATGAGCGTCGGCGTGCAGGTCCTCGGCGACCTCGTGCGGCGCGCGATCACGCTCCTCGGCGAAGGCTACGACATCGAGATCGTCGAAGCGCACCACAAGCGCAAGCTCGACGCCCCGAGCGGCACCGCCAAGCGGCTCGCCGAGATCGCGCGCGAGGCGCGCGGCGGCGGAACGTTCGTGCACGGGCGCGAAGGCCGCTCAGCGGCCCGGACGAAGGACGACATCTCCGTCCTCGCGATGCGAGGGGGCGACGTGATCGGCGATCACCACGTCCACCTCCTCGGCGAGGGCGAGCGGATCGAGCTCGTGCACCGCGCGTCGACGCGCGATCTCTTCGCCGCCGGCGCGCTCCGGGCGGCCGCGTGGCTCGTGGGCAAGCCGGCCGGGCGCTACCGCCTGGCCGACGTGCTCCAGCTCTAGAGCGCTACCCTCAGAACGTGAGCGCCACGTCCACGCCGCCGCCGTTCGGACCGAGCTTCGGCAGGATGCGGAACGCGTTCTTGGGCGCCTCTTGCGTCGACGGCGCCGTCGCGAACACGACCGCACCGACCGCGATGAGGGCCACGCCCGCGCCGCCGAACACGAACCCGAGCGTCCGCGCCATCTCGGCCGACTTCAGGTTGTCGCACTGGGTCTTGTACTGGTTGAACTGGCAGATGTCGGTGAAGGTGTCGGGGATCGCAGCGACGTCGTCCTGGTTCTGCGACTTCTTCCCGAGGAAGACGACGCCCTCGATGATGCCGACGATGCCGAGCACCGCGCCGACGCCCATCGTGCTGATGCCGATGATCTTCTGAACCGGCGCCGGCTTGCCCGGCTGCTCGGGAGAGATCGGGGTGACGACCGCGCCCGGCTTGAGCTCCACCGCGAGGGAGATCTCGCCGCCCGCCGCGACCGTGACCGGCTGCGCGCCGGTGGTCAGCGTCGTCGTGCCCTGAATCGACTCCACCGTGACGGTGTGAGAACCGGCCGGGAGGGTCAGCGAGGCGGCGCCGCGATCGAGCTTCGCCATCTCCTTGCCGTCGACGAGGACGACACCGGTCTCGACGTTGGCCTTGATGTTGACGATGCCGTCCGACGAGACGCCGGCGAGCTTGTCGAAGATGTGGTTGACGACGCGCTTGAGGGAGTCGTCGTTCTGGTCCTTGAGGTTGTCCGAATAGGTGTCCTTCACGACCTGCTCGGCCTTGCCGCGGATCCAGAGGTGAATCTCCGCGGTGACCATGTGCGGCTGCGGGCCCGGGCTGACCTTGCCCCAGAAGAAGCGATCGGTCTTGAGCTGATCCGCGATGCGCTGGAGGCAGGGCGGATCCGGGTGCGCCGGGCAGCGGAGCGCGGGCCCGAGCGTCGCCATCGTCGTGTTCGACTCGGCGAGCTGCCAGCCCGGCGTCGAGCGGAGGCGCACCTTGAGGATGGCGGTGAACGCATCGGCGTGGTCTTCCGTCGCGTCGTCCGAGTCGAGCGAGATGACGTGCACGGCGCTCGACTTGTTGTCCGCGTGCGCGGCGCGAGCGGCGAACATCACGAGGAGAGAGAAGAGCAGCGACGGGATGAGGGCCCAGGTCCGCCAGTTCATGTCGACAACGGTATCGCGTCCCGCGCCATGTTCCAATATGGCTACGCCATGCGCGTCACCGCGGGCATCCACCGCTCTCGCGTCCTCCAGGCGCCGAAGGGGACGACCACGCGCCCGACGACCGACCGGGTCCGCGAAGCCCTCTTCTCGATCCTGGCCGCCCAGGGCGCCATCGCCGGCCGGACGGTCCTGGATCTCCACGCCGGGACGGGGGCGCTCGGGCTCGAGGCCCTCAGCCGGGGTGCGGCGCACGCCACCTTCGTCGAGTGCGACCGCGCCGCGCTGGCGGCGCTCCGCACCAACGTCGAGGCCCTCGGCGAGGCGAAGCGCTCCACCGTGCTCGCCCAGCGCGCCGAGCGCGCAGGCCCCCGGCTCGCGGGACCGTTCGACCTCGTCCTCTGCGATCCCCCCTGGGCCGACGTCGCGGAGGCGTGCAAGGTGCTCGCCACCCTGGTTTCGGGATCGAAGCTCGGCCCAGCGGCCATCGTCGTCGTCGAGCACTCCAGTCGCGACCCCGTCCCCACGGTCGACGGCCTCGCGCTCGTCGAGCGTCGCGTCTACGGCGACACCGCGCTCGCGATTTACGAACTTTCCCCCCACGCAAACCCCGTATAGCCTGTCGTTCCACGTCGCGGCCACGAGCCGGACCCTTGAAACCCATGAGCTCACTCCCGCCGCCGTCGTCTCCCCAAGGCGTTCCCCAGTCCGGGAACGGCAAGTACATCGCCGTCGCCGTCCTGCTTCTCCTCGGAATGGGCGGGCTCCTCTTTTGGAAATTCCGCGGCGGCGACGATCCGAAGCCCCCGCCCCCGCCGCTCCCCACGGCCTCGGTCAGCGCGACCCAGACTTCGACCGGCCTCGCGGACTTCGTGCCGCCCCCGCCGCCCGAGCCGGATGCTGGCCCCGACACGGGCGCGAAGCCCGTCGCGACCAACATCGGTCCCGGGCCGAACCCATGCGACGTGAAGACCTGCAACGGAGCGGCGACCCAGGACATGGAGAACGGCCTCGGGCTCCTCGGGCGCCAGACGCGCCGCAAGTGCTACGAGCCCGCGCTGTCGCAAGACCCCACCCTCGCCGGCAAGGTCACCGTGAGCGTCAAGGTCGCCTCCAACGGCCAGATCTGCTCCGCCACCGTCACCAAGAACGAAATGTCGATGCCGTCGGTCGGCGAGTGCGCGGCGCGCATGATCGCGTCCTCGGGTCACGTCCCGGCGCCGCGCGGCGGCTGCGTGAACGTCGACTTCCCCCTCAACTACGTGCCCCAGCCGGGTCACTGATCATGCGTGCGCCGCTCCTCGCCCTCGCACTGGTTTCGCTCCTGCTCGGCGCCTGCGTCGACGGGGTCACGCCGGACTGTTCGAAGGTGAACTGCGGCACCCCCACGTCGGACGCCGCGCCCGTGGTCGACGCCGCGAGCGAGGCCTCCGCCGACGCCTCGGCCGACGCCACCTCGAGCGACGCCGGAGCCTCGGACGCCAAGGCCGACGGGAGTGTCGACGCGAAGACGGATTGAGGCCATCCTCGGAGCACCATGACCGACGAGCGAAAAGGTCGACCGCGCTCCTCGCTCGTCCCCGCTCCCGTCTCCCGTCCGAGCCACCCTCCGTCCTCGACCCCCGCCGGCCCGGGTCGGCGCCCGTCGCAGTCCGTCCGAATCGCAGGACTCGACTTCGACATCGTCACGGCCGCACGCCGCATCATCGAGAGCTCGCTCACGGTCGTCCCCGGCGACAACGTCGTCATGATCCTCGACCGCACGCGCGCGACCATGTCCGACGTCCTGGGTGAGACGGTCCGCTCCATCGGCGCCAAGTGCGAGGTCGTCGTCCTCGAGGACCTCGCCCCTCGTCCGCACGCCACGTTGGCTCCGTCGCTCGTGAAGCTCCTCGAGGGCGCCCAAGCGAGCCTTCTCCTCGTCGGCTTCGAGCGCGGCGAGCAGCCGATGCGGATCGAGCTCCTCCGCCTGGTGGCCTCGCAGCGCCTCCGGCACGCCCACATGGTCGGGGTCACGCGCCGATCGCTCATCGCCGGCTTCGCGGTCGATCCAAAGCGGATCCTCGATGCGACACGCGCGCTCCGCATGCGGCTCCGTCCCGACTCGACGGTGAAGGTCCAGACGCGCGCCGGCACCCAACTCACCGTGCAGCTCGCCCCCGCGCACCGTTGGGCCGAGCAAGTGGGCGCGATCCGTCCGGGCAAGTGGGAGAACCTCCCCGCGGGAGAGCTCACGACCGCACCGCTCCGCGTGGATGGGACCTACGTCGCGGACGCGAGCGTCGGCGGCCACTTCGAGCACCTCGAGCTCCTGACCCGCAGCCCAATCCGGCTCGTCCTCGAAGCCTCGCAGGTGCGCGCGGTCGAGTGCAGCGACCCGGGCCTCCAGCGCTCGGTCGAAGCGTACCTCGCGAGCGATCCCGCCGCGGACCGCGTCGGCACGATCGCGTTCGGCACCAACGTCGGGATCGTCTCTCCGATCGGTGAGATCGTCTGCGACCAGAACATGCCCGGGCTGCACGTGAGCCTCGGCGCGACCTTCCCCGAGCTCACGGGCGCGCCCGAGGGTGCCAAGACGCAGCTCACGCTCACCGCCCAGGGCCAGGACATCGATCTCGACGGGCAGCGCATCATGCACCAAGGGCGGTACGTCATCTGATGGCCGATCCGCAGGGCATCCTGCTCCGCGTCGCGTACGACGGCGGTGGATTCTCCGGCTGGGCGGCGCAGCAAGGCACGCGCACGGTCGAGGAGACCCTCCGCACCGCGATCGCGGCCGTCGACGCCGGTGCCTCGGCGCCGCGCGGGGCGAGCCGGACCGACGCGGGCGTCCACGCCGCCGGGCAGGCCGCTGCGTTCGACGCAACGCTCGGGATCGACCCGCGCGGCTGGGTCCTCGCGTTGAACTCGAACCTGCCCGACGACGTCGCCGTGCGCCGCGCCGAGATTGTCCCAATTGGGTACAACCCGCGCTTTGCCTCGCGCGGGAAGCGCTATCGTTACCGCCTGCTCCTGGACCAGGTACGGGATCCGAACCACGCCCGCCACTCCTGGCGCGTGGGCTTCGAGCTGGATCCCGAGCGGCTCCGCGCGGCCGCGAGCAAGCTCGTGGGCACGCACGATTTCGCCGCCTTTCGGACGTCCCGCGACGAGCGGACGAACACGGAGCGCACGGTGCGCTCGGTCACGATCGACACGGACCCGCGGGATCCGCGGCTCGTGAGCATCGTCGTCGACGGCACTGCGTTCCTCCACAACATGATCCGAATCGTCGCCGGGACCCTCGTCGACGTCGCGCGCGGGCGCCTCGAGCCCGACTGCATCGATCGCGCGTTCGCGAGCGGCGAGCGGTCGCTCCTCGGCTCGACGGCACCCGCCCACGGGCTCATGCTCGAGGAGGTCATGCTCGACGTCCCGTCCGCCCCCCCGGAGAGCCCGCCGTGGCCGCGCTGACGCGTCCCCACGCCAGCGTCCGCCCGCCCCAAGCGGGCGAGGGTGCGCGCATCGCGCGGCTGTGGCGCGAGCTGTGGGATGCGCACGAAGAGTGGGGAGGCTACGCCGGTGCCCACGACGAAGAGACGTACGCCCAAGTGGCGGCGCGGATCGACGCGGACGCCGCGCTCCGCCGCGGGCGGGCCCAGCTCGGGCGGCACCTGCACCTCGTCGCGACCGCCGGCGGCGTGGTGGAGGGGCAGGTCGAGGGTTGGATGGACCGCTTCGGGTCCGCTCCGCAGACGCCGACCTCGTGCGAGGTCCGCTCGCTCATCGTCGCCGCGGAGACCCGCGCGACGGGGCTCGGGCGCGCGCTCCTCGGTGGGCTCGCGGACGTGGCCCGTGATCTGGCGGGTGGCCCGGTCGCGCTCGCCGCCGAGGTCCTCGAGCCGAACCCCGCCCACGCGTTCTACGCGAAGGTCGGTTACCGCCCCGTCGCTTGGTCGGTTCGGATGGGTACCGACGGCGCGGCGTGGCCTCGCCTGGCGCGCTTCGCCGGCCCGAAGGATGCGCTCCCGATCACGCTGCTCGATGCCGCGCTCCTCGCGCGCCGGCGCACGCTCGCGGACCCGCGCTTCGATCCCCCGCGCGCCGTGGACGCGAGCACGCTCGACGCGGTCGCGACCTACCTCTCGCGCGCGCCCGGCGAGCTCCCGGCCGAGATCGTCGCCACCGACGATCAGGGCTTCGTGCGCGCGTCCGGCACGCTGCTGGTGATGCACCTCGATCCGCCGTTCGTGTCCGCGATGCGCGCCGCGCTCTGTCGGATCAGCGTGGACCCGGCGATCGCGCCGGCGCCGTTCGTCGCGACGCTGATCGAGCTCGCCGCGCACGTCGCGCGGCGGCACGGCGCGCGCACGCTCGAGGTCACGGACCTCGGGCCGCCCGGGTCGGCGCTCCACGCCGCGGCGTCGATTCGGGGGGCCATCCCGTGGTCCCGAATCGTCGTGCGGCACGTGAGCTGAGCCGCCTCAACCGCGCCGCGTCGCCAGGAGCCGGCGCGCTGCGCGCTCGAGGTCCTCCACCGTGCGGACCTCCAGGACCTCGCTCGCGTGCGCTTCGTAGCGCGCCATCGCGCTGTCCCCCGACGCCCACTGCGCCCGCGGCTCGGGGCACAGCCAGAGGACGTTCCGAACGCGCCGGCGAATCTCGGCGAGCGCATCCTCGCCCGGATCGTGGAAGTTGCTGCGGCCGTCGCCGAGCACGACGACCGTGACGCGCCGGTCGAGCGAGTCCCCCCACTCGTCGAGGAAGCGGCGGAACGCACGCCCGTAGTTCGAGTTGTCGGTGACCGGAACGACGGCACCCCCGTAAGCAGCGGCGATGGCCTTCTCCGCGGGCTGCTCCTCGAACAGGGCCGTCGTCTCCCCGATGTCGCTGACGAAGACGAAGCTGCGCGTGCGCGCGAAGAGGTCGTGCGCGCCGTAGACGAACTCGAGCAGGAACGTCGCGATCGCGCGGACCGAGTCGCTCACGTCGCAGAGCAGCACGAGCTTCGCCCGATCGCGGCGCCTCCGCCGCCGCGCGGGAGAGAACGGCACGCCCCCCGTGCGCAGCATGCGCCGCAGCGTCCGGTGCGGATCGATCCGGCCCCGCCGCGCGCGCGCACGGCGCGTCCGCTCGGCACCGGCGAGGCGTTGCGCGAGCTCGCGCACGGCGCGCCGCACGGCCGCGAGCTCGTTGGGGTCCAGCGCGACCGACGCGCGAGCGAGGGCGCGGCGCCGCTCGTCGCTCGTCGCCTCCGCGAGCTCCGCGCGCTCCTGGACGAAGCTGCGGACCTCGGCGTCGGCCCGATCGAGCTCGCGTGCGAGCGCGTCCGCGAGCGCATCCCCGCGCGCGCCGAGGGCGTCCGCCAGGTGCGTCCGCAGCGCGGTGAGACGCGCGCGCGCGCTCGGTACGCCGAGCTCCTTCGCGACGCGATGGGCGAAGAAGCCGACCTGCATCGGGCTCGCCAGCGTGCGGAGCGAGCGCGTGACGCCGCCCATGAGCAGCAATCGGTCGAGCTCGCTCCCGCCCTCGAGCAGAGCGCCCAGCGTGACGACGCCGTCGTCTCCGCGCCCGGCGAAGCGCTCGAGCCACTCGCGAACGGTGTCGAGCTCGGCCTCCGCGAACCCTGCCGCAGCGAGGCGCTCCCAGAGCGTCGACCGTGGCGCACCGAAGAACTCCGCGAACGCCGCATCGAAGCGACGCCGCTCGGAGGGACGCGTCACGAGCACCGCTGCGAGCGCCGCGCGCAGCGTCGCGCGCTCCTCGAAGCCGACGGCCGCGACCGCCCGCGCCGCGTCGATCGCGAGCGGCGGCGGGATCACGAAGCCCGCGCGCCTCAAGCTCCAGAGGAGCTCGCTGACGACGCGGAGCGGAGCGCGCGGATCGGCCACCAGCGCCTCAGGGCGTGGGCGCCGGCTCCGCGAGGAGCAGCTGCACGACGCGCTCGAGGTGAGCCTGCTCGCTCGGATCGTAGCCGAGCGCGACCTCGCGGATGATGCCGCGCTTGTCGATCACGAAGATCGCGGGGATGTTGTGCACGCGGTACGACTGGAACGCCGCGCCCGCCGTGTCCGACGCGATGCCGTACTTGTAGCCGCTGCGGCTGATGAACAGCGAAGCGTCCTGGGTCGGGTCGCTCGTGATGCCGAGCACGTTGAAGCCCTGAGCGCCGTACTTCGCCTGCCATGCGTCGAGCGTGGGCATCGTGAGCCGACACGGCCCACACGAGATCTCCCAGAAGTCGACGACCATGACCCGCCCGCGCGCGGACTGCGGCGAAGCCGGCACCGTCCCCGACACGGAGATGACCCCGGCCCACGAGGGCGCGAAGGTCCCGACGTATTCCATCCGCATCATCTCGTCCGCCGACGGGCGCGGCGCGAGCGTGACCTTCACCGAAGCTTCCTTGCCGTCGCGCACGTAGGTCACGTCGACGACGGCACCGGCGGCTTTGCCGGCGACGGTGCGAGCGACGTCCGCCGGGGCGCCCGCAGCGGCGCCGTCGAGCTTCGTGATGCGATCGCCGTCACGCAGACCAGCGAGGGCAGCCGGCGCGTTCCGCACGGCGTGGGTGATCTTCACGCCGCCTTCGGGAGCCGCGCTCATCTCGATGCCGAGCCAGGGCGGCGCGGTCCTCACGAGCGGAGGCTGGATGACCGAGGGCGGGGCCCCGTGCGTCGGGGCGGGCGGGGCGCCTGCGAACGCCGACGGCGCGAGGACGAGCCCGGCAACGGCCGCGAGGGCGGCCAGGCGCGGCGCCCGGAAAGGGAGCGTGGAGGGGGCGGACATCGATCCCAGGATAGCTCGCAAAAGTTTCATAGGTTGAGCCATGGCATGACCGGGTTGCCCTACCGCCACCCGGAGCGGCGGATTGCACTCCGACCGTAAGCATGCGAACCACCCTGGCCTTTGTCGAGTCATTCCAGCGTTTTGGAAGCTGGTTCTCCTACCTCGGCCCTCGTTTGGCACGAACGCTGCTCTAGCGTTACCCGTGCCGTGGGCTGCGGCATGTCGGCGCCGGTTTACTCCCTTTCGGCGCGGGTGAGCTTACTTCCTTGGGTTGGCTTCTTCCTTCGCGTGCTCGATAGCTTCTAGAGCCTCCTTTCCTCGCTTGTTCGTTCGGAACCCGAACGTTGGCCTGACCCCCGGCATTCCGGGGACGTGCATCTCGGCTGGGAGGGTTCACTTCTCGTAGCGCGCTGGTCGAAGCACCATCGCGCTACGTTTCTTTTGTGCGCTGCCCCTTGTTGGTTGGAAGCGGCTGGAAGCGAACCGCGCGATCCCGTTGACAAGTGTGACGGTGCGGGTAAGGTTCGCCGCCTCTCGACCGTCGGTACGGCGTGCGAGACGCCAGGACCTCCGGTCCGGGTGCTGCGCCCATAGCTCAGCTGGATAGAGCACTGGTCTACGGAACCAGTTGTCGGAAGTTCGAATCTTCCTGGGCGCGCAGATTCTTTCGGTGGCCTCACATGGCGGACGATCAGGACGACGTCTGGATGGGTGAGGCCCTCGCGCTCGCCGACGAAGCGAGCGGCGCCGGCGAAGTGCCGGTGGGGTGCATCCTCGTCGCGGGCGGGGCCATCGTCGGGCGCGGGAACAACCTCCGCGAACGCACCAAGGACCCTACCGCGCACGCCGAGATCGTCGCCATCCGCGAAGCCGCCCTCGCGCGCGGGAGCTGGCGGCTCGACGACGTCACCGCGTTCGTCACGCTGGAGCCGTGCCCGATGTGCGCCGGTGCGCTCGTCAACGCGCGCGTCGCGCGCGTGGTCTACGGGTGCTCCGATCCCAAGGCCGGCGCCGTCGACACGCTGTTCGACATCGGGCAGACGGCGAAGCTCAACCACCGCTTCACCGTGACGCGCGGCGTGCGCGAAGAGGAGTGTGCGGCGCGGCTCCGCGCCTTCTTCGCCGCGCTCCGCGCGCAGGGCAAGAAGTGACCGACCGTCACTTCACCGCGAACACGACGCGATAGGCGGGCACGTCGTGCCCGGCACGATCGCGCTTCCGCACGGCGGCGATCGCGTCCATCACGCCGACGACCTGACCGTACGGAGCGTCGTCGTCGGTGTGGAGCACCACGGTGTCGGCCTCGTCGTCGGTCGGCGCGCGGTGAACGCCGGTGTTCGAGTACTGCTTCTCCAGCGCCGCGGTGAGCGCCGGGTACTGCGTCGCGCCGGCGCCCTTCTTGCCCGAGTGCACGGCCGTCCGCTCGGCGGGATAGGCATCGACGACCTTCTCACCTTCGCGGAGCGAGATCTGGAACGGATCGTCGGCGTGCATCGTGACGTGCACGCGCTGCTCGACCTTCGGCGTGGGATCGGTCGACGCGGGACCGGGCACCTGCGCGCTCGCATCGAGGCGGCCCATGTGGCTCCAGACTGCCGTCAGGAGGAGAAATGACACCGTCACCATCAGGAGATCGATCATCGGGATCATGTTGATCTCCGAGTCCAACGACTTCCTTCCACCCTTCGGACCATCGACGCTCACACCTGCCATGCGGGACCTCCACGCGGTTGGAGGCCCGCCCGGTGCTGGCGCTTGGGTCGGCAGAATTCTTCGATCCGAGACGGATGAATGTACCAAGACGGTACGAGACGACGCGTCAACGCTCGGAGAGGAAAGCTGCGACGGCGCTGCAATCGGCGTCGGTGAGCTCGTGCCCACCTTCGGTCACCGTGGCGCGGTTCGGCCACCCGTGCGCCACGAGCAGCGCGACGAACGCATTCGCCAGCGGCGTCTGGAAGCGGTCGTCCTTGGCCGCGAGGACGAGCACCGGTCCGGGTGGAGCGTGGAGCTCCAATCCGTCGGCGTAGAGCCCCGCGTGCACGATCGCGAAGCGCCGCGCGCGTGGAACGAGCGACTGCACCGCGAGCGCGGCGGCGAAGAAGCCGCCGTTCGAGTAGCCGACGACGTCGACCGGGAGCTCCCGCCCGAGGCGGCGATCGACCGTGGAGAGCACCTTCTCCCACGAAGCCGCGAAGGCCCGCATGTCGTCCTGCTGGCGGGGGAGCGTGGGGAAGCAGACGAACGTCTTCGCGTCGTCGCTCCAATCGCAACGACCGCGGCGGCCCTGCGGCCCGACGACGACGAAGCCCGCGCCGACGAGCGCCGCGGTCATGCGTTGGCGATCCGCGTCCCCGCCGTTCTCGCGGTACATCCCGTGCAGAAACAGGGCGATGCCGCGTGCCCCCGCCGCGGGGTACGAGACGCACGGTTCGCCTTCCGCGGGGCTCGGAGCGCGAGCGCAGTCCGGGAAGCTCTCGATCGGCGCCACCGGTGCAGGCGGGGCCGCGCTCGAGGGCGCGGCCGTGGTCGCGACCGCGGGTCGCGCTCCCCGGTCGACGCCAGCGCACCCCACGAGGAGGGCGAGCATCGCCCAGCGTGTCACGGGAGTGGCTCCCACTCGTTCCCGTCGTCGCCGCTGAAGTGCGCACCGGTGACGGAGGGGCGCGGGGGCGGCGGCGGATCGCCTTCCTTGTGGAACGTGATCGTCTCGCCCTGCCCTTCCTCGAGCTCCTTCGGCGAGATCTTCCCGTTCTTCTCCGCCACCTCCATGAGCTGGTGGATGCGCGTGAGCCAGTAGGGCGACACGGCGCCCTTCTCGTACATCTTGTGATACCCGCGCGGGTTGGGCAGGAGGGACGACAGGAACAGACACTCCGCCAGATCGAGCTGATCGGGGCGGAGCCCGAAGTAGTGGTTGGCCGCGTCCCGCACGCCGTACACGTCGGGGCCGAACTCGATCACGTTCAGGTAGAGCTCCATGAGCTCCTCTTTCTTGAACGTCTTCTCGAGGTAGTCGGCAAGGACCAGCTCCTCGAGCTTCCGCGAGAGCGTCTTCTCGCGGGTGAGGAACAGGTTCTTCGCGAGCTGCATCGTGATCGTGCTCGCACCGCGGATGAACTTGCCCGCCTTCACGTTCGCGATGAGCGAGGCACGGATGGCGGAGTGGTTGAAGCCGTGGTGGCGGTAGAAGGAGCCGTCCTCGGTCGTGAGCACGGCGACCTGCATGAAGGGGCTGATCTCGTCGACGTCGGTCCAGCTCGGTTCGCCCGGGCCCGTCGTGAGCTCGCTCGGCTTGTCGTCTTTGTCGACGATCGGATGGGTGAACCGCCCGCGGAAGCGATCTTTGTCGAGCTCGCTCGGAACGGTGACCATCTTGCAGAGGTCGTCGAAGTCGTACTTCAGGACGAGCTCGTCGATCTTCCGCGTATCGAACTGGGTGTACCCGCGCGCGGCGAGCGTGCCTTTGTAACGGGCGCCTGCGAGGTGCGGGAGCAACGCCGGCGGGATCGACTCGAGCAGCGACTGGCAGCTCGCGGTGGGGAGCTCGAACGAGAGGTTGGCGGCGAGGTGGTCCTCCGTCTGCTCGAGCGTCCCCTTCCCGCGGAGATGAAGGGCACCGACGGTGAGCTCGCCTTCGTCGACGCGCAGGTGACCGCCGTCGTCGAGCGCGCCCCGCACCGACGTCCGCACGGAGAGGCCGCGGATGGCGTCGGCCGCGATCTTCGGGTGCTTGATCCCGAAGTCCTTCGTCGAGAGATCGACGTCGAACACGAGGTTCTTGCCGGGAGCGTCGAGCGTGATCGTCGCTTTGCCGCCGAGCGTCGCCCGCTTGGTGCCCTCGACGCCCAACGCGCCTTCCTTGACGCCGAGCAGGTCGAGCGCGATCGGCCCGCCCGCGAGCGAGGCGACGACCTCGCCGTCCCCGATCGGGGCGCTCGCGTGGAGAGTGAGTGGCGTACTGCCGGCCGCGGTGGCGCCGGGCACGAAATCCATCGCGACCACGTTCCCCGTGCGGGCGAGCGTCATCTTGCCGGGGCCGACGACCAGGGACTCGGTCCCGCGTGCGACGCCGACGCTGAGCTCGTCGATCGCGAAGGTCGCCCCATCCTGGAGCCGTGGGTCCACCCGCTCCATCACCGCGCGCACGCGGGCGCGCAGGGAGGGGAGGTCCGGGAAGTGGAAGAACGGGGTGAAGACGAACGGGACCGGCTTCCCCTTCGGCGCGGGGGGCGGCGGCGGGGGCGGCTCGTCGGTGGTCGGTGCCGGCGGTGGTGGGGCGGCCGGGAGGACGAAGCGGACCTCGAGGATGTTCGCGTGTGCCTCGCGGAGGTGCCGTTCGGCGTCCCACGAGGCCGTGGCCTCGGCTAGGTGGAGCGTTTTGTCCGGGAACGTGACGTCGGCACCGGCGAGGGTGACCTGCGTCCCCTCTCCGTCCCGATGGAATCCGAGCCCATCGACCGATGCGCTGGCGTCGGAGCCCGCCTCGAGCTTGCTCCACGTCACGCGGACGCCATCGGCGGCGAGAGTCGGACCCGGGGTCGAGGGGGCAGTCCCCTCGGGGCGATGGCGATCACGCCAGGCGGAAAGACGGTCGACGACCTCGTCGGGAGGGCCGGTGAGCTCGACCGCGCCGCCGTGGACGGTGACGGTCTGAACGTGGAGGCCCGCGCTGAGGTCCACCCGCACGTCGTCGAGCGCGACCTCGACGCCCTCGACGCCTTCCGGCACCAAGTGAACGCCGTGGAGCTCGACCGCGAACCACCCCGGCGAGACGCCGTCGACGCGCAGCTCGAGCCCGCGCCGCTCGGCCTCGGCGCGCGCGCGGTGGCGCGTGTACGGGCCGAACCCGAGACCGACCGCGAGCGCGACGAGCGCCACGCACCCGACTGCGATCTTCCATCGCGCCGGCCATCGGATCCCGCGGAGCATTGGGCGCGGAGGATAACGCACGGGGCGAGTTTCGACGAATCGAACCCGCCGAAAAGCGCCATCGGAACGGCCGGTTAGCGCGCGGAATAGCCCGGAAAACGGGCGACAAAAAGCAAAAGGCCCCGCGTTTTCACGCGGAGCCTCTTGGGGAATAATCCCGGCAGCGTCCTACTCTCCCACACGGCTTCCCGTGCAGTACCATCGGCTCCGAAGAGCTTAACTTCCGAGTTCGGGATGGGATCGGGTGTGGCCTCTTCGAAATCACCACCGGAAACTTTTCGACCCCGCGCCTTCCTCCTGCGCGGAGCGGTCGCCGAGGCGGTGGCCTCGGGACTAAACCTTTGTAGATGTGCTCGACAGTCATCCTGGACGGATGCGAGTCGCAGCCTCGAAGCTCTACGTCGAGCTCCGAATCCTGCGCGCCAACTCGTTGCTAGCCTTAGAAGTGTGACCAAGCCGCACGACCTATTAGTACCAGTCAGCTCCGCGACTTACGCCGCTTCCACCTCTGGCCTATCAACCTCGTAGTCTACGAGGGGTCTTTAGAGGCTTGCGCCTGGGATACCTTGTCTTGTGGCCGGCTTCCCGCTTAGATGCTTTCAGCGGTTATCCGTTCCGTACATAGCTACCCGGCTATGCCACTGGCGTGACAACCGGAACACTAGAGGTACGTCCAACCAGGTCCTCTCGTACTATGGTCAGCTCCACTCAAGTATCCTTCGCCCACGGCAGATAGGGACCAAACTGTCTCACGACGTTTTAAACCCAGCTCGCGTACCGCTTTAATCGGCGAACAGCCGAACCCTTGGGACCTGCTCCAGCCCCAGGATGCGATGGGCCGACATCGAGGTGCCAAACCG
>JBGAKG010000030.1:0-131211 GCA_044224495.1 Polyangiaceae bacterium
GCCCTCGAGCATCCACACGAGCGTGGGCTTGGCGATCAGGTTGTCCGGGAGCTGCGGGAACGCAATGCGCCCGGGGAAGTCGTAGGTGATCTCGCCGTTGATGCGGAGGACGGTGCCTTGGCCGGCCGCGAGCACCTCGGCCTCGAACTCGTCTTCCTTCCCGGTCTTCTCGTTCCAGCGGTAGACCTTGACCTTCTTGCCGACGTACTTCTCGAGAAGCTTCTGCGGCGAGAGCAAATCGTACCGGTAGTTCTGCTCGAGCACTCTGAGCTGCCCACCGAGCGACTTGATGCTGACGGTCTCGGTCTGAATCCGCTCCGACACGTCGCGAAACTCGAGCAGCGAGCGGCTATTGGCGGCCGCAGGCAAATCGATCGTGCGCACCTCGCGAACCAACCCGAAGTTCTGGTTGTAGATGGTGATGCCCACCTCGTCCCGCTGAGCAGAAGTGGACTTCAACGTGGCCTGAGCGGGCCCGTCAGCCTGCGCCCCCCGGGTTCCGGAAACGAACCCAGCGACGGTGATCGCAGCGAGCATCCCAAGCGCAACATGTCTTGAATTCCGCATTCCCATTCCCGTTCTCTACTCCGGATTCGTCTTTTTCTTCGGCCCCGAGGTCAGCGTCTCAGCACCACTTCACCCGCACCCGATACGTAATCTTCACCTCGCCGCGCGCCGGCACCTGCGGCTTGAACACGAGCGTGTGCGCGTTCTCCTTCTCCCACGCCATGCTCGACTGCACGACGCTCCAGTCGCCGCTCAGCGGCTCGCGCACGAGCACCTCGTCCGCCTTGTCCTTGTGGTTCCGCAGCGAGACCTCCCACGCGGTCTCGGCCGTGCACGACCCGAGCACCTTGTAGTCGGTCTGCTTGCGATCGCCGACGACGTCGAACGACTCGCCCATCTTGATCGTGAACTTCTCGTCGCGCGGCGTGTGGTCGATCCGGTCTTCGCCGATGAACTGCTTCGCGCCCGACTTGTCGGCCTTGTAGACGCGGATGACGCCCTTCGGGAGCGGCATGCCCATGTGGTTCTTCTCGGTGTTCTCGATCTCGAGCAGCACCGCGACCTTCTGGTTCGACACCACCTGGCCGTAGCGGCCGCGGTAGTAGTAATCGTTCCCCGCGAAGACGAGCCGGCGCCGCACGTCGAGGCCGCGGCCTTCGAGCAGGGTCACCTGCTTCTGCTCGTTCGAGAGCAGGTCCGTCGGGCGATCGAGGCCGTACAGGTGGTACTCGAAGAAGTCCTCCTGCGTGAACTGGCTGGAGTCCTTCTTGTATTCGCGGTCGTCTTCGCCGTCCTCGTCCTCGGGCTCCTCCGGCGTCTTGCGCACGCGCTGGACGTCGCCGGCGACGAGCTTGAGCTTCGCGTTCTCGAAGGACGTACCGGTGTCGTTGTGGAGCGTGACCCACCCGGTGAGGTCGGCCTTGGAGATGGCGGTCGCGTCGGCTTCGTCGCCGAGCGAGAGGACGTAGTCGGCGACCCAGTTGAAGCCGCCGCTCAGGTAAGTGACCTCGACCTTGGCCTTGTTGGCGTTCGTGTCGAGGAGCCACACGAGGCTGGGCTTCGCGATCAGGTTCGCGGGCACCTCGGGGAACGCAAAGCGCCCGCCCGGCACGCCGTAGGTGATCTGGTCGCCGATCTTCACGACCGGGACGCCGCCGGCGGTGGAGAGGATCTCGGCCTCGAGGACGTCGTCCTTCCCGGTCTCCTTGTTGTACCGGTAGATCTTCACCTTCTTGCCGACGCTCTTCTCGAGGAGCTTCTCGGGCGTGAGCAGGTCGTAGCGGTAGTTCTGCTCGAGGACGGTGAAGGCCGCGTCGTCGAGCGTCTTCACGTGGACCGTCTGCGGCTCCACGTCGGTCGAGACGTCGCGGAACTCGAGGCTCACGCGGCCGGGCGTCAGATCGACGACCCGCTCCTCGCGGACGAGCCCGGAGTTGTTGTTGTAGATCGTGACGCCGACCGCGGTGCGCTGGTCCTTCGTCGAGACCTTCCCGGTAGCGGGACCGCTCGGGACCTGGGGTTTGGGGGTGTTCCCGCCGCACGCGACGGCGAGCCCGGTCAACGCGGTCAACGTGACCAAAGGTACGAGGCGCCTCATTCTGAGGCGGAGCATAGAGGAGGAAACGTGCACGTTGGGGCCTTTACGTGCCCCAACGGCGGAAGATCTCTCCGCTTACAGGTTACTTACGCCACGCCTTCGATGGAGCTCACGTCGACGGCGGCGAGCGCGGCGACCGCGCGCGCGCAAGCGCTGCACTTGTCGACGTGGCGCTCGGCGTGTTGCTTTTCGGCCTCGGTGGCGGTGCCGGCTTCGAGGCGCTCCAGGGCGCGGGCATCCAGGTGCTTCGGCTTCTTGGCGTGGCCCGCAGCAGCTGCGTCCTTGCGGCAGGCGGGGCACGACGCCAGATGAGATTCGTCGACGGGCTTTCCGGTGAAGACCGCGCTCAGCGCATCGCACGCGACGCGGTCGGCGAACCAGGGGCTCTCTTTCTTCGCATCGGGGTCGAGCAGGGCGAGCTCGTCGCGGCGGCGAGCATTCAGCCCGACCAGCATGCGCGCACGGCTCGCGACCGCGCGATCGACCTCGGCCGTGATGGCGTCGATCTCTTTGGTGGATTGGCCGGCCCACAAAAGTGCGGCCCGCACAGAGGCGAGCCGATCACGTTCGCGAAGACCTTCCATCGCGCTCTCCGTAAAAAGCAAACGCTCCTCGGGAGAGTCCGCGAGGAGCGCTTCGAAGGCATCGTCATGGGCGCGCATCACGCGCGTGCAGACGACCTTGGCGTCGATCGTACCGACGTAATTCGGGATGGAACCCGGGTCGATCTTGGCGAGCGCCTTGTCGATGAGGGTGGAGTCGCACTTGAGGGCCTGGCTGCGGCGGAGGAGGTTACCGGACATGGTCAGAACCTCACCGACGTGCGAGGGACTCGAAATCTTCGCCGTCACCTCGATCGTTTCGCGAAGACGAGCGAGGTGATCGGCGAAGCGATCGAGGGACGGGTCTGGCTGCTGCGTCAGCACGTCACGCCTCCGAGTCGTCCGCAGAGTCCGCGGAAGAGCCCGAGAGCTCCATCAAGTACAAACGCAGGTGCGCTTGCGCGCGACTGACGCGCTTGTACGAGTTGGCGACCGTGATTCCCAAGTGCTTGGCGCATGCTTCGTGATCCTCCATGTCGAGGTGGTGGTACGCGTTCCACGCCGCCGCCTCGTTCGGGTGTTCCTTCTCGAGGCGGGCGAACGCGGTCCAGTAGACCGCGGTCGCATCGGACTTCTCCTCGTCACGGCGGGACCGTGCGATCGCCGGCCCGATGTGGGTCGGCGACTCCGAGCGCTCGTCGTCGTCGTCGTGCGGATCGTCGAGCAGCTCGCGCTGCTTGCGGTACGCGTCGATGGCGGCGTGCTTCACGATGCGGAGGAAGAAGGTCTTCGGCGAAGCGGCCTTGCCCGGGTTGAACTCGGACGAGCCGCGGAACTGGTCGATGCCCTTCTCGACGAACTTGCGCACCGCCTCTTGGAAGAGCTCTTCCTCGTCGTCGGGCGAGCCCGCGCGGTACGAGGCCTGGATGCGGCGGACCACGACCGCGGCCGGGCGCTTCCAGCGCTGGCAGAGCGTGCCGAGCGCGGGACCGACGTTCGCGCCGGAAGCCCGGCTGCGAACGACGAGGTCGAACAATTCGGCGTCGGACAAGTGGTCGAAGGAGGCCATGGTGAGCGAGGGGGGCGAGGAGAAGGACTGCGAAAGAGGCGAGGGAGGCGAAAAGGCGAGAATACTCGGGCCCTTACGACGCGTCGGCGGCTGGTTGGATGGGACAGCACGGCGGCGCGCCCGACGAGCATAACGCAGGTCGAGGGCGAGCATACGTGTGCGGACGGGCGAGGTCGGGGAGGCCTGACGAGCCCCCTCGAAAAAATGGTTTGCCGGCAAAGGTCGGCGAAGGGGTCAGCCCAGGTCCCCCAGCCGGTGCTGGAGGACGGAAAGTCCTGCGAAGACGGCGGTTTCGGCGCGCAGCACGCGGGGGCCGAGGACCAAGGGGCGCGCGCCGCCGGCCTGGAGCGCGGCGCGTTCACGGTCGGACCATCCGCCCTCGGGTCCGACGGCGAGGACGAACTCCCTGCCGCTCGTGCTGGTGGAGGGCGCGAGGCCGGCGAAGGCATCCTCCCCGGCGAGCGTCTCGTCCATCACGAAGCGGGCGGTCGCGTTCCTCCACCAGCGCGAGTCCATCGCATCATGGAAGGGGAGGATGGGGCGCACGTCGGGGATGCTCGCGCGGCGACACTGGCGAGCTCCCTTCAACGCTTGGCCCGCCCAGGCCCAAGGCTTCTCGCGCGAGAGGTCCGCGGGCTTCACGGAGTGGTCGGTCTGGAGCGGCACGATTCGAACGCATCCGAGCTCCGTCGCCTTCTGGACGACGACGAGCATCCGCTGGCGAGAGAGAACGGCGCACGCGAGGGTGATGCGCGCGGGGGACTCGGTGGAGTGCGGCATGCGCTCGTACACCAGGGCGCGCGCCTCTTCTTTGCGGCTCGCTCGGAAGAACGCCCCGGAAGCATCGACGAGCGTGAACGCTTCCTTCACGTTGATCTCGCGGAACGCGAGCTGGGCCCGAACGTGGGCATCGAGGTCGACCCACTCCTCGAGCTGGACGGCCTGGCCGATGCGGATCGGCTCGAGGAGCTCGGGAGCGGTCTTCGCGGAGGCCATCGCCCGACGCATACCGCGTTTCCAGGAATTTGCAGAGCCGTCGTCAGGGCGACGCACGCCGCCCGTAGGTTGTAGGCACAGGACGACGCCGATGTTCGATCAATATGTCGACGTCGCCCGAAGATCTCCCGAGCCCGACGCGCACCGCCGCGCGGCTCCACCAAGTCTCGTAGTCAGCACCCGAGCGCGTCGTACACGCAAACCATCCCTGTAAAGGAAATCCCTGCCGCGTTCCGCAAGGACCGGCACGGCGCTCTCACTCGCTGGCTCGAAAACTCTTCCGCGCTCACCCGAGCAGGCCCTACACGCATCCAAATTGGACGAAAAGATTGCCGGTTCGAATCCGGTTCGAGGCACTGCGCTTGCGCTTCTTTCAGAAGTGCAGAGCGCGACAACTCTCCGACTGCCTCGGTAGCCTAATGGTAAAGGCGTTTCGCTAGGAAACTCGAGGCTTCCTCACTCGGGCGCGGGAACTTTTTGCGGTGCCTTGGCACCGCCGCCATAGGCGCGCTCGATGCGCGTCACTTCGATCCGGTAGGACCGGTACCACCGCGTGCGCCCCGCTTCTTGTGCGGCCCGGTGATCGAGGTGCGCCTTCCATCGCGCGATGCTCGCTGTGTCCGGCCAGTAGGAAAGCGCGATCTCTTCGTCTCCCTCGGTCGCAGCGATGAACTCGGTGCAGCCGAAGTCGCGGAGCGCGGTGTCGCGCAGGCGCGCGGCCGTCGTGCCGTACTCGGCGTCGAGCTCGCGGATCTTGGCGCGAAAGATGACCACGTACATGGGCGCATCGTTCCATGCGCGTTCGCGTCGCGCCATGGGCCAATCCCACCGCCCAGGCTAGCCCATTGGAGGTGCAAGGCACGGGCGCCGGTGCGCGTTAGGCTTGGATGATGACTTCTCCTTCCTCTTCCGTCTTGCGTTCTCCTTCTTCGCGCACCGTCCTCGGTGCGCTCACCGCGGCGCTCGCCGTCATGTGCTCTGCCGGTTCGCCGTGCTGCGGCGACGAGCCGATCGTCGAGCCGCGCGGCCCCAGCGTCGTTCCGAGCACCGCCGTCGGAGACGGCGGTGCCGTCAGCGCCGAGGCGTGCCTCGAGGCGTGCAGTCAGTACGACCACAGCTACGGCCGGATGCGGTGCCAAGTCGACTCGAGCGATGCCGGTGGCGACGCCGATCTCGAGGGCGGAGTCCGCGTTCAATGCATCTACGAGACCTCGACGTGCAGTCAGCCGGCGGGCCGTCGCCCGGCGGGACATCGCGAGCGCGTCGGTCGCGGAAGCACGCCCCTCGGCGCCTACTTCGCATCCATCGCCGCGCTCGAAGCCGCTTCGGTCGGCGCGTTCGAAGAGCTCGCGCGTGAGCTTGCTGCGCACGGGGCCCCCAAGCGGCTCGTCGCGCGCGCCCGGCGGGCCGCTCGCGACGAGGTACGCCACGCCGCGCTCGTCGGCGAGCTCGCGCGCCGCCATGGAGGGGCCGTGAAGCTCCCCGTCGCACGCGGGCCGCGTCCGCCGCGGACGCTCGTCGCGCTCGCGCGCGCGAATGCGGTCGAGGGTTGCGTCCGCGAGACGTTCGGGGCGCTCCTCGCGCTCCACCAAGCCGAGTTTGCACCGAGCGCGGACGTGCGCGCGGCGATGACGACGATCGCGCGCGACGAGAGTGCTCACGCGATCCTCGCGCACGACGTTCATCGCTGGCTCGTGCGGCGGCTCGATCCGAAGGCGCTTCGCAGCGTCCGCGCGGCGGCACGTCGCGCGCGACGCCGGATCGAGGCGTCTCCGCCCGCGCCGGTCGCAGGCTCGGGGCTGCCGGAGCGCGCCGCGGCGGGGGCGCTCGCGGTGGCGCTCCACGCCGCGCTGCCTCTCTCCGCTTGATCCCCGGCCCGCGGTCGGTGAAATGGGGTCGTGTACGCAGCGCACGCGCGTCTCCGCCTCGGCCCCGTCCAGCTCGACTACGATCTCGGGTTCGAGCGTCGCTTTCGCGTGACTGCGTGGCGGCGCGAGGGCGCGATCTGGGATACGCGCTTCGTTCCACCCGCGGCGAGCGCGAGCGAGCGCGTCGTCGTGTTCTTCGTCGTCGACGGCACGCTTCGTTGGCACGAGCCCGAGGGCTTCGCGGTCACGGGCCCGAGCGCGTTCGTCACCTCGGCGGCGCGGCTGGTCGGTGAGCACGGGCGGCGTACCCGGACGTACCGGACCGGGGAGCGCCTCCGGGCGATGGAGCTCCACTTCGCGCCGCACGACGTGCTCCAGCCGGTCGATCAACCGCGCCCGCTCTCGGTCTCGGCCGCCACCCACGCGGCCGCGGCCGAGTACGTGACGCTGGTCGACGGCGATCGGAAGCTCTGCGCGGCGGAGCGCGAGCCGGTGCTCGCGGCCGTCCTCCGCGGGCTCCACCGCGACCGGATCCTCGCCGAGGACCTCTCGCGCACGCTCCGCGCGCCAGATGGGATCGACGGTCGCCTCTGGGACGCGTGCGTGCCGCTGGTCGAGCGGATGGTCCTCGGTCCTTCGCTCGACCAGGTCTCTGCGACGACCCGACTCTCCGTCCGCCAGCTCGGGCGCGCGCTCGACCGCGGGCTTCGCCGGTTCTCGATCCCGTTCGGCGGGTGGCGCGACCTGAGCCGCGGCTACCGGCTCAACGTCGCCGTCATGCTCCTGTCGAACCCCGCGCTGAGCGTGCCGGACATCGCGGAGCGCTGTGGCTACTCGAGCCCAGAAGCCCTCTCGCACGCGCTCACGGCCGAAGGACTGCCGCCGCCCGCCGAGCTCCGGCGCCGAATCCTCGCGGACGCGGCCTGACAGTTTCTACCTGATAGTTCCGGACATCCGGGGGGAGCTTCGGTGGCTTACATCGTAAATGAGGGCGAACCTTCACCAGGAGCCTTCTCATGCGTCGCCTCGTCCTCTCGTCCCTCGTCGTCTCGTCCGTCGCCCTCGCCGCCTGTGGCGTCCTGCCTGGCTCCAAGGAGCCGAGCAGCGGTTCGACCACGACCACGTCGTCGGGCGCCGACGGCAACGGCGGAGGCACGAAGCCCGAGGCACCCGCCTTTGCCGATCGCGACGAGGGGAGCGCCGGTCCGATCCAGGCCCACCACGAGGGCCAGATCGTCTTCGCGAACGCGCCGATCGGCCGGACCGACGACGAAGCCAAGCTCGTCACGTCGACGACGCTCGACAAGCCGCTCTTCCTCCGCGCGTACTACTCGCAGACCGCGGCGCGCGTGCTCCACGACAACGGGCAGACCTACTGCAAGAAGGGCTCGGATGCAGAGTACAAGTTCAGCGCGGTGCTCGAGGGCGCCGACCAGTCCAAGATGGACAGCCACGGCGTCATGCTGCGCCACAAGCTGAACGACGATTCGTTCCTCGCGTTCCGCTCGCTCGAGCTCGGCGACGCGAGCGGGCAGAAGTCGGCCTCGATCGTCCCGCAGGAGCTCTTCGAGCTGTCGACGGGGTTCGATCACTCGGACAACCCGGGGGCGTACCGCTTCATCACGCTCGCCTCGATGATGCAGCCGGGGAAGAACGTGATCACGGTGCACCTCAGCGTCGGCTGCGATGGGCACTCGGGCAAGAACGGGCGCGAGTTCACCGACGTCGCCACGGGTCAGATCACGATCGACGTGAAGGCCGGCGATCTCCAGGCGTTCTCGAAGAAGATCGCGCGCTTCGCGCCCAGCGCCGATGCCGGCGTCGAGGCGAAGCTCAAGCCGGGCTACGCGAAGTCGCTCGCCGATGGGACGACCGTCCTCAAGTTCGCGGCCGAGAAGCCCGTCGTCCAGAGCGTCATGCGCCGCACGACGGCCTACCGCGCCATCGTCCGCCACAAGAGCGGCAAGTGCGGCTGGATCTACGGGAGCTACGAGGACCCGAACAAGTCGAACCTGTTCAACGACGGCCACTTCACGCCGGCCGGCGAGTACGCGCTGCCCTGTCCGGAATGACGGCGGCTTGGCGTCGAGATACGTTCGACGCCCATGACGCAACGAAACGCGCCCCCGCTCCCCGAAGCGCAGATGGGTCCCGCCGAGCGCATGCTCGACGTGGTCCTCAATTCCTCCGCGCACCTCTGGCACAACCGCCCCGGCCTCGACGTCGGCGGCGTGTGGCACGCCGCGCGCGGCGCGAAAGGGAAGGGCAAGGCGAAGGGCGCTCCACGCGGTGGAACGCCGGTCGCGCCGGGCCTGTTCGTCCCGGCGGCGGTGAAGCTCTACCAGGAGCTCCTCGCGATCTACGACCTCAACGCCGACCTCATGGCGCACTTCGCGAGCTACGCGCTCAAGGAGACCGACTGGCGTGACCTGAAGGTCGCGTGCGCGGCGCTGATGCTCGTCCAGAAACGCTCCGGTCAGCCCGTGAAGGACGACGACGGCTCCGTCGCGTTCCACGACGACGACTACCGGGCGATCGGCGAGGCGATGGTGTTGCACTATGCAAAGAAGTCGCCGCGCATGCTCACGCCGAAGGGCGTGCTCCGCGTGGCGGAGCTCCTCGAAGAGCCGGCGATCGCGAAGCTGAACCGCAAGGCCGGCTTCGCCGATCCGGCGTCCAAGAACGCGCCGCTCGGGCGCTGGGCGCGCGCGGCGACGAAGTGGCTGCGCACGCGCGAGAAGAACCCGGCGATGCTCCAGGGCCTCGTGAAGGCGGGGTACAAGGAGACGATCAAGAAGATCGCGCGCAAGTGCGGCTACAAGCCGGACACGCAGGCGTTCTTCGAGCTCCTCGGCTGGAAGCAGTCGCAGGCCAAGGCGGGGCACCGCACGATCGGGCTCACCGGCCTCAAGCTCGAGAAGACGGACCGCTTCGACGGTCTGTCCGAGGCCGAGATCTGCGAGATGGTCGAGACGCAGAAGCTCTCCTACAAGGAGACCGTCGGGCGCCTGCCGAAGGGCATGGGCCTGACCGCGGCGATCATGGCGGCGCTTCTCCCGTCGCTCTCGGACAAGGATCTCCGGATCCTCACGCCCACGCTCGAGGAGCTCGGTCTCATGGCCGATGCCGACGTGCGCGCGCGGTGGGAGAAGGCCATCGCGAGCGCGGACGATCAGCGGTCGCTCAACGTCGCCAAGAACGTCCGGAGCAAGGAGCTCCGCGAGAAGCTCTCCGACGCGGCCGACGTCGCGGCGCGGCGCGCGGTCGCCGAGGCCACGAAGGAAGCGGACGTGCGCGTCATGTTCCTGATCGACAAGTCGGGATCGATGTCGGGCGCGATCGAGCAGTCGAAGAGCGCGCTCACGAAGATCCTCGCGGGCTTCCCGGCGGAGAAGCTCCACATCGCGAGCTTCGACACGATCGGTACCGTTTTGGTACCGAAGGCGCCCACCCGCGCCGCGGTCGCGCACATGCTCAGCGGGATCTCCGCCGGCGGTGGGACGGTGCACGGCGCGGCTCTGCATGCGCTCCACGCGGCTGGCGTGCGGGTCCCGGCCGAGGCGAAGCTCATCGTGCTCGTCGTCGGCGACGAGGCCGGCGAGAGCGGGCCCGCGCTCGCGCAGGCGTTCGGGCGCTACGCCTATGCGCCGGCGGCGATCGGCCTGATCCTCAGCGTCTCGTCCGGGCGCGGGACGACGGTGAAGAACTGCGCGGTCGAGCTCGGCGTGCCGTTCTCGCTCGTCGACGTCGCCGGCTTCGACGACCCCTACCAAGTCCCGCGCGTGCTTCGTGCGTTGCTCGAGGCGCCGGTCGCGACCGGTTCGCGCACGTCGGCCTGGGTCGAGAAGGTGATGGCGACGAAGCTGCTCGGCGCCTGATGGTCGACTACAAGAAGTTCCTCAAGAGCGAGGCGAAGAAGGAGTCGTTCGTCCTTCCGTGGCTCGGCGGGCTCGCGATCGAGACCGAGGACCGGCGCTTTCGGCTGAAGGCGCGTCCGCCGAAGCCGGGGTGGTGGCGGTTCGCGGTGCTCGGGCGCGACGCCGAGCTCGAACCGCCGGTCGAGCCGGCCGAGCCGGTGCTCGACGGTCTTCCGAAGCTGCACGGCACGCTGCACCGTGGGTGGCTCTTCGGCGCCGGGCCCAAGCCCGAGGAGCTGTTGCTCTTGCCGGACGACGAGGCACCGCTCTTCCAGCGCGTGCGGGCGCGCCGCTGGCACTCGGGGGAAGCGCTCTTCGAGCAGCTCGACTTCGATGGCGAGGGCGAAGAGGCGGTGCGGCAGGCGCTCGACGACGGCGCGAACCTGGCGGCGGCGAAGGGCGTGACGCCAGCGCTCCGCGTCGCGTTCGCGTGGGAGCTCGTGCGGAAGCTCGCCTCTGCAGAGGCGGAGCCGATCGTGATTCGTCCGACCGAGGTCGTCGCGAGCGCGCTCGAGATCGCGGAGGGCGGCGCGGCGATCGCGCGGCGCGTGGTCGACGAGATCGTCCACGCGCGGCGCGGGGGGCGGGTCGCGGTCGCGGCGGGCGGGCGCGTCTACGTGCGCGAGGTCATCGCCGCCGCGCGCCGCACGACCCGCGACGCCCACTGGGGCAACGTCGAAGAGCGCGCGGACGAGGCGCTCTCCGGGGCGGGAGCGCGCCTGCTCGGCGTGCGCCGCGTCGGCGAGCTGATCGAGGTGCGCTTCCGCTACGAGGGCGACTCGTTCACGTGCATGGCGGACCCGTTCACGCTCCAGATCCGCGACGCGGGGATCTGTTTGGTCGATCACGAGACGTACGAGCGCGGCGACGAGCAGCTCACGCTGGACAGCCTCCCGTCGGTCGTGCGCGAGGCCATGGAGCTCGGCGTGCTCGTCCACACGCGGCGCTGAGGTATCCTCGGACCGTGCGCGAGGTCTGTTTCTTGATTGGGCGGGGAGGGGCGCTGCTCTGGGCGGACGCCTCCGATTCGGCGGCGGCGCTGCCCGACTCGCGTGCGCGCTGGGAGGCGATCTGGCGCCACCGCGACGAGCTCGAGGAGATCGCGCACAGCCACCCGATCGGGCCGCTGGGGTTCTCGGCCGAGGACGAGAGCACGATGGCCGCGCTCGGGACCGCGCTCGGCAGGAAGCTCCGGTTCTCGGTGGTGGCGCCGAACGGCGTGATCGTGCGTCAGGGCGACGAGGAGACGATCGTCGAAGAGGAGCCCTGGTGGGCTGCGCTCCTCCGCTTGGCCTCGGGCATGCGGGCGAGATGAGATAGAAAGGGGAGGCAACATGGCGATCATCAACATCACCTTCAACGGCGTCTCGGCGGACTACCCGCTCGACACGGCGGTCGCGCTCTCGGATGCGGACGTTCGTCGGATCGCGGTCGAGGTCGTGCGTGCGGGCGGCGTCCGCGGCATGGCGGCGGCGAACCTGGCCGAGGGTGCGTTCGACGGCTATGTCGTCGACCGCCTCGGCGACAAGATCTACCTGCGCCCGAAGGTTCCCTTCGGGTCCGTCGGCGTCGGGAGCGCGTGAGCGGCGCCGCGCCGCTCCGCGTCGTGTTCTGTGGCGTGGGGGCCTTGGGCTCCCACGCCGCAGTCGCTTGTCGGAACCTGGCGATCGTGCCGGTGTTCGTCGACTTCGATCGCGTCGAGTCGAAGAACGTGGCATCGCAGGCCTACGTGAAGCCCACGGTCGGGAAGAACAAGGCCGAGGCGCTCAAGGGCATCTTCTCGAATTTCTACGGGGTGAAGAGCGAGGCGTTCGGCGTGCGCCTGGGGGAGAACAACGTCGATGCGCTGCTCGGCAGCGCCGATCTCGTGGTGGATGCCTTCGACAACAAGGCGAGCCGCGACGTGCTCTCGGCCTGGGCGCGCAAGAACGGAAAGCCACTCGTGCACGCGGCGGTTTCGGCCGACGGCACCTTCGGCCTCGTCCGCTGGGACGAACGCTTCACGGCGGACGCCGAAGATCACGCGGGCCAAGCCACCTGCGAAGGGGGCGAACACCTACCGCTCCTCGCGCTGGTGGGAGCCGTGCTCGCGCGAACGATCCAGGACTTCGTCAGAGACGGCGCGAAGCACGATGCCATGGTCTCCCTGCGTTCGGTGACCACGACCTAGGCGGGTGCGAGTCCGGAGTAGAGAACGGGAACGGGAACGCGAACGGAAGCAGCGCGTCATTCCCGTTCCCGTTCCCGTTCTCTACTCCGGATTCGTCTTTTTCTCCGTCGGGACCCGCGAGTCTTCCGCGTCGGTAGAGCAAGCTTGGATAGAGCGCGAACCCCGTGCTCCTCGCCGCCTCTCGCGGCGGGGGCATGCGCGCTCCGAACGGCAGCGAATGCGAGGTCGCTGCCGTTCGTCTTTTGTACGCTGAAAGCGGAAGCGTGGTTGGATCCATGCCGGTGCTCGCGTTCGCCGTCATCGTCTTCGTCGCCTTCGTCGTCGAGTCGGCGGCTGGCTTCGGGGCGACCGTCGTCACGGTGACGCTCGCGGCCCAGCTCATGGCCGTCGACGACGTGCTCGCGCGGTTTCTCCCGCTCAACGTCGCGCTCTCGCTCTACCTCGTCACGCGGCACCGGAAGAGCGTCGACCTGCGCTTGCTGTTCCGCGGCATCGTGCCGGTCATGGGCGTGGGCTTCGTGGGTGGCGCCGTGCTCGCGCGGTGGGCCCAGCCCACCTGGATCAAGGTCGCGTTCGCCGCCTTCGTCGTGGTGCTCTCGATCTTCGAGCTCGTACCCCGGCGCGCGGCGCCCGCGCGGGTGCTCCCGCCCGTCGTCCGCGCGATCGCGCTCGGTCTCGCCGGGATCGTGCACGGGATGTTTGCGTGCGGCGGACCGCTCGTCGTGTGGGTCGTCTCCCGCGAGGTGAAGGAGAAGGCCGTCTTCCGCAGCACGCTCAGCGCGCTGTGGCTCCTGTTGAACGTGGTCCTCGTGACCACGTTCGTGCTCGCCCGAAAGCTGGGGCCCAGCACGCTGAAGGACTCCGTGTGGCTCGTGCTCCCGCTCGGCCTGGGGATCGTCGTCGGCGAGATCGTTCATCACCGCCTGCCCGAGGCCGCGTTCCGAAAAGCGGTGTTCGCGCTCCTCTTGGTGGCTGCGACGATCCTCCTGCTTCGCCGCTGAGCCGCGACGCAAAGGTTGCGCGTCCACTCGCGCAGGGGCGTGGTTACACTCGGGTTCCCATGGCACTCCGCCAAGAAGAGCTCCTCGCCCTCGATCGTCTCGTCCGCGCTGCCAACTACCTGACCGTCGGTCAGATCTACTTGCAGGCGAACCCGCTGCTCCACGAGCCGCTTCGCGCCGAGCACGTGAAGCCGCGCCTCCTCGGCCACTGGGGCACGTCCCCGGGCTTGAGCCTGATCTACGCGCACCTGAACCGCATCCTGATGAAGCGGGACCTCTCGCTCCTCTACCTGACCGGTCCCGGTCACGGTGGTCCGGCGATCGTGGCGAACGTGTACCTCGAAGGTACGTACTCGGAGTTCTATCCGCGCATCACCCGCGACGCGGCGGGCATGCTCCAGCTCTTTCGCCAGTTCTCCACGCCGGGGGGCGTGCCGAGCCACGTCGGCCCGCAGACCCCGGGCTCGATCCACGAAGGCGGCGAGCTCGGCTACGTCCTCACGCACGCGTTCGGGGCCGTCTTCGACAACCCCGGCGTCGTCGCGGTCGCCGTCGTCGGCGACGGCGAAGCGGAGACCGGTCCCCTCGAGGGCTCGTGGAAGGGCATCCGCTTCCTGAACCCGGCGCGGGATGGTGCCGTCCTCCCGATCCTCCACCTCAACGGCTACAAAATCGCGGGTCCGACCGTGCTCGGGCGCGCGTCCACGGAGGACGTGAAGCGCCTCCTCGAAGGGCACGGCTACCAGGCCGTGTTCGTCGAAGGCGAGGACCCGATGCAGCTCCACGAGCCCCTCGCCGAGGCGCTCGAGCGTGCGTTCGACGAGATCGCGAGCATCCAGGCGGCGGCGCGGAAGCTCGGACCGGCGGCGGTGACGAACGTCCCGCGCTGGCCCGCGATCGTGCTCCGCACGCCGAAGGGCATGACCGGCCCGGACGTCGTCGACGGCAAGAAGGTGTCGGGCTCGTTCCGCTCGCACCAGGTGCCGCTCTCGAACGTGCGCCAGAACCCGGCCGCGCTCGCGGCGCTCGAGAAGTGGCTGAAGAGCTACGGGCCCGAGGAGCTGTTCGACGCCGAGGGACGCCCGCGCCCCGAGCTCTCCGCGCTCGTTCCGCCGCCCGCGCGCCGCATGGGCGCGTCGAGTCACGCGAACGGCAGTAGCCGCGCGCCGCTCGTCCTCCCCGATCCGGCGTCGTACGCGATCGAGGTCAAGAAGCCCGGCACCGTGACGGCGGAGTCGACGCGTCCGCTCGGCGCGCTCTTGCGCGACGTCTACGCGAAGAACCCGACGAGCTTCCGTCTCTTCTGTCCCGACGAGACGAACTCGAACCGGCTCGGCGCCGTGTTCGAGGTCGAGAAGCGCTGCTTGATCGGCACCGCGCTGCCCGAGGACGACCACGTCGGCTCCGAAGGCCGTGTGATGGAGGTCTTGTCCGAGCACAACTGCGCCGGTTGGCTCGAGGGCTACAACCTCACCGGGCGGCACGGCGTCTTCGCGACGTACGAGGCGTTCTCGCTCATCGTCGCGTCGATGACGACCCAGCACGCCAAGTGGCTCGAGGCCTGCGGCGAGATCCCGTGGCGCAACGAGGTCCCCGCGCTGAACTATCTCCTCACGTCCACCTGCTGGCGCAACGACCACAACGGTTTCAGCCATCAGGGGCCCGGGTTCATCGACACGATCCTCTCGAAGAAGGGCTCCGTCGCGCGCGTCTACCTCCCCGCGGACGGCAACACCTTGCTCGCGGTCGCGGGGCACGTGCTCGCGAGCCACTCGGTCGTCAACGTCGTCGTGATCGACAAGCAGCCGCAGCTCCAGTGGCTCGACTTCGACGCTGCGAAGGAGCACCTGACGCGCGGTGCCTCGCGGTGGGAGTTCGCCTCGAGCGACCACGAAGGCAAGCCGCACGTCGTGTTGGCCTGCGCGGGCGACATCGCGACGCAGGAGACGATCGCCGCCGCGGCGTACCTCCGGAAGCGCGTCCCCGAGCTCCGGGTGCGCGTCGTGAACATCGTCGATCTGATGTGCCTCTTCCCGCCCGACGCCCACCCGCACGGGATGACGCCCCAGCGCTTCTGGGAGCTGTTCACGCACGACGTCCATGTCGTGTTCGCGTTCCACGGCTACCCCGGCGCGGTCCACCAGCTCCTCCACGGGCGCCCCGACGCCGATCGCTTCCACGTCCGCGGGTACCGCGAAGAAGGAACCACGACGACGCCGTTCGACATGGTCGTCGTGAACAAGATGAGCCGGTACCACCTGGCGATGGACGCGCTGAAGTACGCGTCGCCGCCGACGCTCGCGCGCGACGAAGTCGCGCGGGAGTGCGAGGCCGAGCTGGTGAGGCACCGCGCCTGGGTCCGTGATCGCTTCGAGGACCTCCCCGAGGTGCGCGACTTCAAGCTCGAAGGCTGAAGCGCTTCATCTTCTCGATGAGGGTGGTTCGCGTGACGCCGAGGCGCCGTGCGGCTTCGCTCTGGTTACCGTTCGTCGCCGCGAGCGTCCGCGCGACGAGGTCGCGCTCGAAGGCGTCGACCTGGGCGCGGAGGCTCGCGGGGGTCGTGGCGCTGGAGCCAGGGTCGCCGGCGGAGGCGCTGAACGCGCTCGCGTCCAGCAGGCCGCCCTCGGAGAGTGCGAGCGCGCGTGCGACGGCGTTCTCCAGCTCGCGCACGTTCCCCGGCCAGGCGCGCTGGGCCAGCGCGGCCAGCGCCGCATCGGTGAAGCGCGCACACGGGAGATCGAACTCGGCCGCGTAGCGGGCGAGGAAGCGCTCCGCGAGGAGCGGGACGTCCTCGGCCCGATCACGGAGCGACGGCACGACCAGCTCGACGACGGCGAGGCGGTAGTAGAGATCCTCGCGAAAGCGCCCCGCGCGGACCTCGGCGGCGAGGTCCTTGTGCGTGCAGGAGACGACGCGGACGTCGACCTTCTCCGGCCGCGGCGCCCCCAGCGGCTGGATCTCGCGCTCCTGGAGCGCGCGGAGCAGCTTGGCCTGAACCGGGAGCGGCATCTCGCCGACCTCGTCGAGCACGAGCGTGCCGCCGTCGGCCTGAGCGAAGAACCCGCGGTGCGTTCCTTGCGCTCCCGTGAACGCGCCACGTGCCCACCCGAAGAGCTCCGCTTCGGCGAGGTCCGCCGGGATCGCCGCGCAGTTGAAGCGAACGCACGGCGCGTGCTTCCGCGCGCTCTCGGCGTGGAGGAGCGAGGCGAGGAGCTCCTTCCCCGTTCCGGTCTCTCCCCGAAGCAATACCGTGACGTCGCGCGGCGCCACGCGCGTGATCTGCGCGAGCACGCGCCGGAACGCGGGCGCGTCGCCGACGAGCTCCTTGCCCAGCGCGGCGGTGGCGGCGCGCTCGCGAGCGGCGCATCGCAAGCGCGACGTCTCTGCGGCGCGGGCGACGACCAACCTGAGATCGTCGATCGCGAAGGGCTTCGCGAGGTAGTCGTACGCGCCGGCCTTCATCGCCTCGACCGCGACGCGCTCGGAGCCACGCGCGGTGACGATCACGAACGGCACGCCGGGGGCGAGCTCGCGCGCGCGGGTGACGAGCTCGATCCCGTTCAGGCCGCCCATCATGTAGTCGGTCACGACGACGTCGATCGCGTCGGACTCGAGCGCCGCGAGCGCGGCTTCGCCCGACTCGGCTTCGCGAACGTCGTAGCCGGCGCTCGCGAGCGCCTCCCGCATCGTGAAGCGGACGGAGCGCTCGTCGTCGCAGACGAGGATCAGCGGGGGGCGGGGCATGCGACCGTCACCGTCGTACCACGGCCTTCGGGGCGTGCCGCGAACGTCAGCGTGCCGCCGTGGAGCTCGACCGCACGCTTCGCGAGCGCGACGCCCAGCCCGACGCCTCCCGGACGCCGGGTGAAGAACGCCGTGCCGACTTTGGCGCGAACCTCGTCGTCCATCCCGCTGCCGTCGTCGGTGACGGTCAGCTCGAAGCCGCCGTCGTTCGGTCCCCAGCCGAGGACGACGCGCCCGCCGCGGGGCGTGGCGGCGAGCGCGTTGAGCGCGAGGTTCAGGACCGCTTCTTTCAGGCGCTCGGGATCGATCGGCCGGCGCAGCGCAGGTCCGTCGGCGACCAGCGTCACGCCGGCCACGGCCGCGCGCGCTTCGAGCAGCGCTGCCACCGAGCGCGCGACGTCGCCGAGGTCGGTCTCGCGCGCCTCGAAGTGCCCGAGCGGACGCGCGAAGCTCAGGTAGTCGCGGAGGATCGATTCGATCCGGTCGATCTCGCCGCGCGCGACGTCCAAGCGCTCGCGCGCGCGGGGCGACGGCGCGTCTTCCGCGACGAGCTCGACGAGCCCCTTCACCGCCGAGAGCGGGTTCTTCACTTCGTGGGCGACCCGCGCCCCGAGCTCCTCGAGCTGCGTGGTGCGTTCGACGGTCTGCGCGAGCAGCGTATCGCGCGTCGCGGAGAGCTCGGCCCGCGTCGTCACGAAGGCGTCCGCGATGCGGGCGACACCGGAGCGGAGGAGCAGCGCCGCGATCGCGAGCGCGAGGGCGGCGAGGAACCTGGTCGGACCGGTGGCGAGCGCGGGGAACGGCGGCGGAAGCAGCGCCAGTCCGAGCGCGCTCGCGAGCGCGAGCGCGAGCATCACCCGGCTCCGGCGATCGTCGCCGAACGCCGCGAACGCGACGCCGACCGGCGCGAGCGCAATCGGCAAGAGCGGACTGGCGGTGCCGCCGGTGATCGCGCAACCGAAGCCGATCCCGACGAGCGTGAAGACGAGCGATGCGAAGAGCTGCGGACCGGAGGCGGGACGCGACCGGTGACGCACCGTCTCCGAGACGAAGAAGGCCCCCACCGTCCCGAACCCGGCGTACGCCAGGATGCGCTGCGGCGCGGGGGTGTCGGTCACGGTGAGCGTGATCAACGTGGCGGCGATGAGTGGAAACGCGAGGAGGGGGCGGACGCGCAAGAACGACGTCCCCACCGTACGAAGAGCGGCTTCCCGCGCGCCTTCCGGGTCGAGCATGGGACTCCAGTTATGCAACCGGCGGACCGCGGCGGGAAGTGGCAGCGGGCGGCTTCGGGAGGAGAAGCCGAGCGTGCACCGCCCAGCCCACCGACACCCCCGTCGGCGGGCACGACGGTTTCAGCGTCGGTGGGGCCAAGGACGCGGCCCAGTTGGCGCCGTTTCGGCGCTGGCCAAGTGAGGCACGCCGGTTGCTCTGGCGAGCGTCATGCTCCTCCTCGTCACCACCCTCGCGCTCTACGTCGGTCTCGGTTGGGTCGCCCACGGTGCGGCCCGCGCGCGGGGGCTCCCTCCGCTGCGGCCGGTGCTGCTCACCCTCGCGGTCGCGCTCGGCGTGACGCTCGCCGCGCTCGGCGGCGCTCTCGCGGGGGTCTTCGCCGTCTTCGACACGGTGCCGCCGCGCTTCGCACTCTTCGTCCTCGTGACGACCGTCTCCGTTCAGCTCGTACTCGGACGAACGGGGGCGTTGGCTTCGATCCCGCTGCCGCGGCTCGTCGCGCTCCAGTCGTTTCGCCTCCTCGTCGAGCTCTCCCTCTTCGAGCTTGCGAAGCAAGGACGGATCCCGATCGCGATGACGTTCGAAGGCCGAAACTTCGACGCCGCGGTCGCGCTCACTGCGCCGCTCGTCGCGTGGATGCTCCACCGTCACGGGGACCGCGCGCGCCCGCTCGTCCTCGCGTGGAACGCGGGCTCCCTGTTGATGCTCGCGAACGTGGTGGTGATCGGGCTCACGTCGCTCCCGGGACCGAGCCACCTCCGCGACGGGGTCGCGCCGGTGGCGCTCGCGCAGGCGCCGTGGATCCTCGTGCCGGGGCTCTTCGTCACGAGCGCGCTCGCGAGCCACGTCGTCATCTTCCGGCGCCTGCTGCGCGTCAACCGATTGCTGGAGGACCGGAGTTCGTGCGACGGTCGTGACGGATGCGCATCGTCGCTCTCAACGTCGGGTCGTCGTCGGTGAAGTGGGCCGCGTACGAAGGTTGCGACGGCCCCGAGCCCTGGCGCGAGACCCGCGGCGCGCTCGAGGGAGGGCCCAGCGCGATGGAGGACGCCGCGCTCGCGCGCGTGCTCGCGGGGGCCGATCGGGTGGTTCACCGCGTCGTGCACGGGGGCAAGCGGAGCGCGCCTGCTCCGATCGACGACGCGCTCCTTCGTGAGCTCGACGCGCTGGTCCCACTCGCACCGCTGCACCTCCCGCCCGCGCTCGCCATGATCCGGCGCGTCCAGTCCGCGACGGCGGTCCGCCAGCTCGCGTGCTTCGACACGGCGTTCCACGCGCACCTTCCCGCCGTCGCCGCTCGGATCCCGCTCTCGGATGCGGTCGTGGCGCACGGCGTACGGCGTTATGGCTTCCACGGCCTCGCGTACGAATGGGTGCAGAGTACATTGGGTTCGCCGCCGCCTTCGCGCGTCGTTGCGCTCCACCTCGGGAACGGTGCTTCGGCGTGCGCGATGAAGGACGGCACGTCGGTCGACACGACGATGGGGATGACCCCGACGGGCGGCTTCCCGATGAGCACGCGCTCGGGCGATCTGGACCCGGGCGTTCTCCTGTACCTCGTGCGCGAACGTGGCTTCGATCAGGTCGCGCTCGCGCGCCTCGTCGAGCGCGAGTCCGGTCTCCTCGGGATCGGCGGGACCTCCGACATGCGCGAGCTCCTCGCGCGTCGCGCGACCGACGAGCGCGCGCGACTCGCGGTGGACGTGTTCGTGCACGCGATCGCGAAGACGGTCGGTGGGTTCACCACCGTGCTGGGCGGGCTCGACGTCCTGGTCTTCAGCGGCGGGATCGGCGAGCACGCAGCGCCGATCCGCGAGGCCATCACGGCGAAGCTCGCGCACCTCGCGCCGTTCGAGGTCCGCGTCGTGGCGACCAACGAGGAGCTCGTCCTCGCCCGGCACGCCGCGCGCTCCTGACGCGATCTGGCCGCGGGCTCCGTTTTAGACCGTTTCAGAAGCGATCTCCGCTACTTGGCGCAGGATGGGCGGCGGAGGATCGTCATGAACAAGGTCGCCTTCGGCTTGCTCGGTTGCCTGTCGTTCGCCGCGTTCGGCGGTGGGCTCGCCGCGTGCGGCGGTGGGAACAACGGCTTCGCCACGAACGACGCGGGCGCGGCGTCCGACGCTGGAGTCGATCCCGACGTCACCTTCGCGCCCGGCGATGGGGGCGGTTGCACGACGACGTGCTCGAACGACGGCACCCAGGTCGTCGACTGCAACGGCGTCGTCCAGAAGACGTGCTCCGGCGCCGAGCGCTGCGCGGCCGGGGCCTGCATGGCGCCGTGCGACGCCGCGAAGACGAACCGCTCGTCGGTCGGGTGCGACTACTACGCCGTCGACATGTCGGCGCTGGGAGCCGGGTACGGCGCGTGCTTCGTCGCGTTCTTCGCGAACACGTTCCCGACGAACGCGAAGCTCCAGGCGAGCTTCGGTGGGACGGCGCTCGACCTCGCGAAGTACGCGAAGATCCCGAGCGGCACCGGCGCGAACGTGACGTACGCCGCGTACGATCCCAACGTGGGATTGCCGCCCGGTCAGGTCGCGATCCTCTTCCTCGCGAACGACCCCAAGCCGCACGGGAACTGGCTCCCCGCCAAGGCCTGTCCGGTCCCGGCGGCGATCGGGCTCGAGGCGCAGAACAAGTGGACCAACTACGGCATCAGCACGCACAAGCGGATGACGTTCCACGTCACGAGCGACGTCCCCGTGGTGGGCTATCAGATGCTGCCGTACGGCGGCGGCTCGGCGGCGCTCACCGGCGCGACGCTCCTGCTCCCGACGAGCGCGTGGGACGACAACTACGTCGGCGCGAGCGCGCTGTGGGCGGCCGACTTCCAGGGGATGCCGATCCCGCCGACGATGGCGATCGTCGCCAAGGAAGACACGCAGGTCACGATGCTCCCGACCGTGACCGTGAAGTCGGGCTACGACGGGTTCTCCACCGACGCGCCGCCGAACAAGCCGCTCAGCTTCTCGCTCAAGGCGGGCGAGACGGTGGAGTTCATCCAGACGGAAGAGCTCACCGGGAGCGCGATCAAAGCCGATCACCCGGTCGCCGTCTTCGCCGGCCACATGGGGCTCCGGATCCCCTACAACATCGACTGGAGCGATCACGCGGAGCAGCAGATCCCGCCCGTGCGCGCGATGGGGAACGACTACGCGGGCGTGAGCTACCGTGATCGCGTGCCCGGCGTCGTCGAGGATCGCCTCTGGCGCATCGTCGGCGCGGTGGATGGAACGACGCTGATCTTCGACCCGCCGATCGCGGGCGCGCCGAGCAGCATCGGCTACGGAAAGATCGCCGAGTTCCACACCGACACGCCGTTTCACGTGCGGAGCCAGGACAAGGATCACCCCTTCCTGATGTTCACGTACATGTCCGGCTCGGCGAACATCGCGGAGAAGGGTGGCGGCGCGGGGAACGGCGATCCGGACTTCCTCCGGCTCGTGCCGGGCCCGCAGTTCCTGAGCCGCTACGTGTTCCTCACCGACCCGACCTACCCGGAGACGAACTTGGTCGTCGTGCGCAAGCGCGCGCAGAACGGGTTCGCGGACGTGACGCTCGACTGCCTCGGCACCGTGAAGGGCTGGAGCGACGTCGGCAAGGACGGCGAATACCAGGTCGCGCGGGTCGACCTGTCGCGCGACAACTTCGTCGCGCAGGGGAGCTGCAACAACGGGCGCCACGAGATGACCAGCGCGAGCCCCTTCGGCGTGTACGTCTGGGGTTGGGGGTCGCCGAAGACGCGCGTCGACGGCACGTGCGACGTGACGAAGCCCGACAACTCCTGCGACGTCAGCTACGCGTACGCAGCGGGCGAGAACGCGGCCCCGATCAACGGAGTGGTGGTGTTGCCGCAGCCGAAGTAGTGATAACTTCCGCGCCGCCATGGAACTGCGCGCCGACGCCAAGATCCCGTTTCCTCGCCCCGTCGTCTTCGCTGCCTACCGCGACAAGCTCGTGGACCTGCTCCCGTACCTGCCCAACGTGCGGAAGATCGAGGTCAAGAAGCGCGATGAAGACGGCAAGGTCGTCAAGCTGCTGAACTTCTGGCAGGGCGGGGGAGACATCCCGGCGGCGGCGCGTGCGTTCGTGAGCGAGGCGATGCTCTCGTGGCTCGACTACGCGACCTGGAACGAAGAGGACTGGACCTGCGATTGGCGGATCGAGCCGGGCGCGATGACGGAGGCGATCACCTGCAAGGGGAAGAATCGTTTCCTCGAGGTCGGCGGCGAGACGCAGCTCGAGATCCGCGGCGAGCTCGCGATCGATCCGAAGAAGCTCAAGGGCGTGCCGGGCTTCCTGTCGGGCAAGGTCGCCTCCGCGGTGGAAGAGCTGCTCGTCTCGAAGATCAAGCCGAACCTGGTGGGGACGGCGGACGGACTCACGAAGTACCTGAAGGCGCAGTGACGAACGGGGACGGTGTCAACCTTGTCAACCTTTGGGGCAGGGGACGGTGTCAACCTTGTCAACCTTTGGGGGCTAAGTTGGCGATGCCTGGTCAAAGGTTGACAAGGTTGACACCGTCCCCTTTCACGTCACGCGTGCAGCTCCGTCAGCGGTCCCGTCATTGGGACCGTCGATCCGTCCGAGCCGGTGCAGGTCGTCATGCCGTACGCCGTGTCGGGCTGGTCCATCGCCGCGAGTAGGCTCGCGAACAGGCGGTTGTGCGCCGGTCCGATGCGCGCCCAACCCGGCACCGGGTTCGTGAACGGCCGCGGGTAGCGCACGTAGGCGCCGGTGCGGAAGAAACCGCCGCCCGCGATGACGACCGGAGCATCGTGGTGGAGATGGGTGGGCGTGCCGAGCTCCGTCAGCCACACGACGGTCGTGTGATCGAGCAACGTCCCGGCGCCTTCGCTCACGGCATCGAGCGACGCGAGCAGGTTCGCGAAGTGGTTCGCGTAGAACACGCCGAGGTCGATGATCGCCTTCTCGGCGATCGGATCGAACTGGGTCCCGCACGAGGTGGCGCCCTCGATCGACTGATGGGCATACCCGTGGATGGTGGCGCTCGTGGGGTAGCCGAGCTGGGACGCCTGCGGCACCGGCGCCACGAAGGTGGCCACGCGCGTCAGGTCGCACGCGAACGCGAGCCGGATCAGCGAGAGGAGCTGGGTGGTCGCCGTGCCCGTACCATCGAGCTGGGGGTTGCACGCGGCGGAGCTCGTCGCGCCGAGGCTCGCCTCGAGCTGGCGAACGAGATCGCGGTGGTCTTCGAGCCGCTTCCGCCCTGCGGCATCGAGCTGGGGCGCGAGGAGATCGTACTCGCGGGCGACCGCATCGAGCACCGAGGGCCGAAGCGCCGCGAGCTTGGCCTCGCGCGTGGTCGGCGCGGGGCCTTCCTTCGGCGGGACCCAGTAGCCGAGGAGATCCGCGAACGCGGTCTTCGGGTCCGCCACGATCGGCGTCGCTTGGCCGGGGCCGAGGAACGAGAACGGTGCGACGGTGTAGTTCGGCACGTAGTCGAAACCGTAGACGCGCGAGCCGAAGCGGCCGGGGGCGAACGTGCGTTGCGCGAGCTCCTGATCGAGCGTGCGCCCGCCGCCGGTACACGGCGAGCCGCCGATCTGGAGCGCGCGCGCACCGCTCAGGAGATCGGCGACGCCGACGTTGTGGTTGTTGAGGTCCCCGCCCGTCTTCATCACCTGTGCGATGTCGGCGAGCGCCGCCGTGTGCGAGAAACCTTCCACGACGAGCAGGCGATCCCGGAAGGGATGGAGCGGGCGAAGGACCGGTGACAGCTCGCTCGGCGTGCTCGCGACGAGATCGCGCTCGGCGAACGCCGTCGTCGACCCGTTCGGGATCGGGAGGAGCCACGCCTTGGGCACGTGGCCATGCGGGGTCACGAAGAACACGATCCGCTTCGGCGGATCGGTGCCGTCGGCGCGCGACATCGGCTCTCCGCCGAGGAGGCCCGTCACCGCGCCCAGCCCGAGCGCTTGGAGGAAGCGACGCCGATCGAGGCGCATCAGTCGCTCCTCCGGAGGCGGAAGGTCGGCGAGCTCACGATCGCCACGAGCAGCTCGCGGACGTCGCCTCCGCTCGCGGCGAATCCGCGGGCGAGCTCGGTGACGAGCGGTGCCTCGACGCTCTCCGGCGCGCGCCCGAGCGCGAACCGCAACCACGTCGACGTCACGCAGCGTTGCACGAGCGCGCTCTCGGAGAGCACGGGGCCGAGCGCGAGCGCGCCGTCGAACGCGCGGTCCACGTCGGTGCCGAGGAGGGTCCCGTGCGCGTCGATCGGGAGCCCGACCTCGGTCGTGCGGAACTTTCCGGCCGCGTCGTAGTGCTCGAAGCCGAAGCCGATCCCGTTGAGCGCGACGTGGCACGAGCGGCACTGCGCCGGGGCGGTCCGCGCCTCGAAGAGCATGCGCGTGGTCTGCGGGCCTTGCTCGGGAGTGGCCGTCGGCATCGACAGATCGGCGCCCGGCGGCGGCGACTGCGGGAGCGAGCACAAGAACCGGAGCGAGAGCGCGTTCCCGCGGATCGGGGGCGACGTGCCACCGCGGTGCGACGTGCCACCGAGGAAGGCGACGCGCGTGAGGATGCCCGCGCGCTCGCCTTCGGGCAGCGTCACCGGCGCGAGCTCGTCACCGGCGGGAGCCGGCACGCCGTAGATGCGGGCGAGATCCGCGTTGACCCATGCGCGCCGACTCTCGAGGAGATCCCCGAAGGTGCCGTGGGCGGAGAGGACGTTCTCGACGAAGAGCTCCGACTCGCGCCACGCCGCGGTCGCGGTCGCCGACGTCCACGCGGGGTCGACGTCGTTGCTGCGGAGCGCGCCCTCGTCGGACAGGATGCGATCGAGGCCGAGCCACTGGCGATGAAAGCTCCAGAGCACGCGCTTCGCCCGCGGATCGTCGAGCATGCGTTCGGCTTGCGCGCGGAGCTGCGCTTCGGTGCGGAGCTCGTCCCGCTCGGCGGCGCGGAGGAGCACCTCGTCCGGGATGCTCTGCCAGAGGAAGAAGGAGAGCCGGCTCGCCATCGCGTACGGCTCGACCGGCGCGAGCGCACCGGCGCCGCTGCCGCGCGGGACGGGCTCCGGCCGGTAGAGGAACTGCGGCGCCTGGAGCATCGTGCTCAGCGTGAGGCGGACCGCACCTTCGAAGTCGACCGCGGCCTGCCAACCGAGGAAGCGGAGGTAGAGCCGGTCGCGCTCTTCGGTCGAGAGCGGGCGGCGGTAGATCCGACGGCCCACGTCGGTGATGAACTGCGTCGCGCAGGCGCTCGCGTCGGTGGGGGTCGCCCAGTCGCAGCCGACGAGCGCGCGCACGGCGCCGGTGTCGCGCGTGGCGCCTTCGGCATAGAGGTTCGCGATCTGCTCGAAGCGGGCGATCCGCACGTCGGACGGCTGTTGGGCCTCGGCCGCGTCGTCGAAGCCGGCGACCACCGTGTCGTTCGGGAGCGGGGGGAGCTCGGGAGCGACCCCGGGGAAGAGGTCCTGGAGCGCGTCGAGGTACTCGCCGTTCGTCATCCGCCGGAGCGGCGCGGGGCCCACCGGCGCGGGTTCCGGTGTCGGATCGCTCCCGCCGAGGTAACAGCCGGCGAGCGCGAGCGCGACGAGCGCGGCGCCGGAGGCGAGGGACCCCTTCATTCGCCTCTCAACGTAGCACCTTCGGGTTCACACATCTTCACGGTGCGGAGGTCGACCCGTGGCAACATTGGGCGCCGATGGGCTCCAGCGAACTCCCCCGCCTCGAACGCCGCCCCCTCGGTCCCGCCTCCGGCTCCCCGCTCGTCGCCCCGCTCGGCCTGGCCGGGAACTACGGCTTGGACGCGGCCGGGATCGAGCGCGCGTACCACGAGCTCGGCATCAACTACTTCTTCGTGACGATGCGCTCGAAGACCATGATCGACGGCGTGAAGCGCCTCATCGCGGCGGGCCACCGCGACGACATCGTGCTCTGTTGCGGGGCGAACATGCCGACCGGCGGCGGTGTGACGAGCGCGTTCGAGAACGCGTGCAAGACGCTCGGCACCGACCGGATCGACGTGTTCCAGCTCTTCTGGGTCCAGTACCACTGGTACGTGACCGGCAAGACGTGGCCGGCGATGCGGGCGCTCAAGGAGGCCGGCAAGGTCGGGAAGCTCGGCGTCTCGATCCACGATCGCGTGATGGCGCGGCAGCTGGTCGACGAGCTCTCGCTCGATCTCCTGATGATCCGCTACAACGCCGCGCATCGCGGCGCGGAGAAGGAGATCTTCGCGACGCTTCCGGCCGAGCGGCCGTCGATCGTGGCGTACACGGCGACGCGCTGGGGGAAGCTCCTGGCGCCGGTGAAGGGCCTCGGGCCGATGTCGGCGGAGGAGTGCTACCGGTTCCCGATCTCGAACCCGAACGTCGACGTCGTGCTCTGCGGGCCGAAGACGTGGGACGAGCTCGTGGTGGACGCGGCCGGCGTGGCGAAGGGACCGCTCCCCGAGGCGCGCTTGACCGAGGTGCGCACGTTCGGGGATGCGGTGCGCTCGACTGCGACCGGGACGTTCGGGTTCGCCGGGATCTGACCGCGTCGATTTCGTGCGACCTCGGGCGGCCGGCCGTGTCCACGAGGCATGAGGAACAGCTTCGTCGTTCGGTTGGGGGCCGCCCTTTGCGTCGCGCTCGGTTGCAGTCGCGCTCCGGTCGCGGACTCCGAGCCGAGCCGCACCACGACCACCGCCGCCTCGGTCGTCGCCACGGCGTCTGCGAGCGGGAGCGCGCCCAGCGCGGCCGCCTCGGCGCCGCTCGTCGTGACCGAGCTTCCGATCCCGACCTACGCCCTCGCGGTTCCCCTCGGCACGAAGTCGGGTGAGGTGAAGCTCGCGTGCCCCGCGGGCGCGAAGCAGGTCCGGATCGACGACGAGATCGCGTGCCGCGAGCCCGCGCCGCGCGGCGGAATCCCCGCGCGTTCGGGACCGGCGCTTCGGCTCCACCCGAACGGCACGATCGCGACCGAGGGAAGCTACGAAGCCGGAGAGCGGACGGGCGTGTGGGTCGACTTCGACGACGCCGGCAACGTCGTCGCGGTGAAGACATGGAAGAAGGGCGAGCAGGATGGGCTGTCGATCACGTTCTGGTCGAACGGAAAGCGGCAGAGTCAGATCGAGTTCGCGGACGGCAAGCACCACGGCACGTCGACGACCTGGGGCGACGACGGCAAGCCGCTCGCGGTGAAGCGCTACGACCACGACCGGGTCGTCGCCGAGGTCGCGTTCGACGGCGCCGGCAACGCGCGCGGGCGGTGAAGTCACGCGATAAGCTCGGGGACATGCGAACGACCTCGCGCTGCCCGAAGTGCAACGGAACGAAGCTCTACGTCTGCGACGCCGCGCAGCCGGCGCACGACTCGGCGAACATCATTCATCCGCTCTACGTGACGACCGTCCCGATCGATCAGGAGACGCTCGGCGTGAACGAAGAAGACGGTTCGAGCTATCGAACCCCGGCCGGGCGCTTCGAGACGTGGACCTGCGCTGCGTGCGGGTACACGGAGTGGTACGCGAAGGACCCGGGGAACGTGCTCGCGAAGCTGGCAGCGCGGCGAGGCTCGGGGGTGAAGGTGGTGGATGGGGAAGCCAAGGCTCCCTACCGGTGATCACGCCGCGAAGCCGGCCACCAGCTCCGCCACCCGGTCCGGGCGATCGAGCGACGCGAACACCCACGCGTCTTCGATGAGCTCGAGCCGCGCGTTCGGGATCGTCGTCGAGAGTCGCTCCCCCAGCGCGAGCGGGAAGCTCGGATCCTCGTTCGCCCAGGCCACGAGCACCGGGACGTCGACCGTGGGGAGCTTGGCCGCCGCTGCCATCGTCACGTCGGGCGACATCCCGCGGAGGAACTTCCCGACGTCCCGCCCGATCCCCGGATCGCGCGAAGGCGCGAGCCACTGGTCGACGAGCGCGCGCGCGATCGGGCGCTTCGTGAGCCGCCCGTAGGCGGTCGGCATGCGCTGGAGCGCCGGCACCGCGCGGAGCAGCGCACCGCTCGCGCGGAGAAGGCCCGGCGCGCCCGCGAGCCACTTCAGGTAGGCGAAGAGCGGGGGAGGGAAGACCTCGAACGCGTCGCACGTCGTGAGCACGGCGCCGCCGACGCGCCGGCGATCCTCGGTGAGGACGAGCTGGGTGATGGCGCCGCCGCTGTCGTTCGCCACGAGCACGGCATCGTCGAGGTCGAGCTTCTCGAGCAGCTCGGAGACGAGCCGCGCGACGCCGTGCGGCGAGAGATCCGCGTCCTCGCGCATCGCCCGCGGGTGCGAGCCGAGCGGCCAATCGGGGGCGATGCAGCGGAACCGGTCGGCGAGCCGGTCGACGACCGGCTCCCAGAGCGCGCCGTCGACGAGCAGACCATGGACGAACACGAGCGGGCGCCCGGCGCCGCGATCACGGTAGTGGAGGTTTCCAGCGGAGAGCTCGATGGTGGGCATGGGCGAACGATGGGACCGAGGCCCGCGCGCAGCAATGACCTGGGAGGTCATCCTGCAGCTCTTCCGAACTCTCGTCTCGATACCGACGTATACTCGGCACGCCGTTCGGCGCGAGGAATCACGGATGCGCAATGCGAAGGTGTTTCGGCGATGTCGGTGAGGGTGAGCGAGGCCCCGCTATTTTCCGGGTTCTTGAAGGCTGTGGCCGCAGACCTCAAACCGCGCGGCTACGCGCGGCGTAGTGCCCACTTTCTCCGACGGAGCGAGGCGGTCTACTGGAGAGTGTGGTTTCAGCGGAGCCGAAGCTCCGAGAAGAACGACCCATGGTTCTTCGTCAACTGCGGTGCCGGACTCGTTGCTCTCATGGACGAGCGTGAGCGTGCATCGCTTACGATGGACGGCTGCATCTTCCAGGGGCGGATGAGTCGCGAACGGCAGGAGCGCATCTTCCGACTCCGGATGTATGAGACTCCGGCAGCGGCTTGGGAGGTGATTCGGCCTGACCTCCTGAAGATGCTGGACGTCCTCGAGGGCTTGCGTGGCGGGCCCGAGTTCTTGGGTGCTCTTGCAACGGCAACGCTGCCTTCGGGCATACACTCTCGCTACTCGATGGAGCGCTTGCGGTCGATCTTGACGGAAAAGGAGCTGCTCTGAGGCAGTCCGCCTTCAAGGCGGCGGAGGCTCCGGGATCCCCTTCGGCGCCTCGCTGTCCTTCACGAGCAACGCCGCCAGCCCTCCCGAGCCCTTGCCGCTCGACGACGTGCCGATCGCGACGTCGTCCGCCGACAGCGAGCCAGCTCCCGCCACCCCGCCGTCCTTGTCCTTCGTGAACGACGACGTGAGGCGCGTGTTGCGCAGCGTCACCACCGGGCTCGTCACGAAGATGTCGACCGGCAGGTTCACGAACTGCGCCGTGCCGTCGGGCTGATCGACGACGCACCCCTTCGCCACGAACGTGAAGCTCGAGACCGGGTTCGTGTCGGCGATGAAGTCCGGGTACTCCGTGATGGAGTCCGCGCGCGTCGACGGAGCCACGCACGCCGGCGGCCCCGGGAGCGTGCGACACGCATCGGTGCTCGGGCACGGACTCGGGCACCGGTTCCCGTCCGGGTTTCGCGCCGCGCGGATGAACTGCGACGAGAACTTCCCCGTCTGCGGATCGACCACGATCTTCGCCCAGAGGCGCACCTGCGTGCCGATCGGCTGCTTCACGTCGATGAGCACGAAGTAGTAGCCCGAGGGCGGCAGCACCTTCGTCGGCGCGCTGCAGGTCAGGTCGAACTGGTAGCCGAAGTTGATCTTCCGCCGCGCGTTCACCGTCACGTCGCTCCCGAGCGCGTGCAGCCCCGGCTCGATGAGCAGGATGAGGGGCGGGTTGATCGGGAACGCGCCCGTCGGGGCGATCGTGAACGTGAGCTTGTCGTCGGAGAAGGTGCCGATGCCGCCCTTCTCGCCGTCGCGATCGCTGAAGCTGTAGACGGTCTGGAGATCGCCCGGCGGCTCGGTCTCGTCACCGAGACGCCCGCGTTGGTCGACGACGTTCTTCACGACCTCGAGCCGGAGCGACGCGGGGTCGATCGGCTTCGTGAAACGCACCACCACCGGCGCGGCCGGATCCGACAGCAGGTTCGCGTTGGCCTCGGGCAAAAACGCCTCGGGCGGAGCTTCGTACTCCTGGCACGCCGGCACCTGCGTCGCCGCGGCGAGCGCCAAAAGCAGAACGGTGGGCAGCGGACGGGTTCTCATCGTCGGCCTCACAGGTAGAAGGTCGTCCGACCCTGGACGAGGAAGCTGCGGACGGCGACGCCGTCCTGGTTCTGGAGCGCATCGCCGGGGAAGAGCACCGCGCCCTCGAGATCGAAGATGAAGTGATCGAGCAGCCGGTACTGGAGCCGGATGTCGAGCTCCGTCCCATAGAAGCGCCCGGGTTTTCCGCCGGCGAAGTTCACGAGGTCGTCCTCGATGTTGACGCTTTTTCGGCGTTGGAGCGAGGCCACCGGGTCGATCAGCGGCGCCGACGTCCACGCGATCATCACGCCGCCGCGGACGAGGAAGTTCTTGAACGGCCGAACGTCGACCTGGGGGAACAGCACCATCGCGTTCGTCATGCCGCCGCGGGTCGCAATGGCCTCGGTCGGGAGGCTCGCCGCGCCGAGCCGGCGGAGCAGCTCCGTCCCCGCCGCGGCCGCGCGCGCGGTCTGGAACGCGAGCACCTGCTTGAAGAGCAAGAGACCGACGTTGGTGTCCTGGCCCCAGACGAAGTTCGAGAGCGTGGCGCGCGACGTCGGATCCGCGCTGCCCGAGGCGTAGTCGCCCTCGAGGTAGAGCGAGTACATCGGCTTGTCCCAGCGCACCGTCACGCGCGCGCCGCCCTGGAGGATGCTCTGATCGACGACGGGGTCGTTGGTGATCTTCTGGTACGCGGCCGAGATCTCGCGCGTCGACCCGACGTTGAGCGCGGTGTCGAAGCCGAAGAAGAGCGGCCCGAGGCGCGAGTAGTAGCGCACGCCGAAGCTCGACACGCCCGACAGGCCGCTCCAGCGGTGGACGCCGTAGAGGTTGACGAAGAAGTTCTCGAGCGGCCCGAGCTTGTCGGAGCCGTAGCGCACGATGCCGCCGAACTGGTGCACGTCGTCGCCGAACGACTGCGGGCCGTCCGTGACGAGCCGGTCGTACGCGATCGCGGTGATGAGCCCGCGCGCGCGATCGAGGTCGCGCTCCTCCTTCGGCTTGAAGGCTTCGAGCGGCTTCGTCGCGAACGCGATCCGGTCGACGTAGCCGCCGCTCCCCGCGATGCCGAAGCGGTTCTGGCGCCCGTCACCGTCCGCGATCTGGACGCCCATTCCTTCGATGAAGGGCTGGCGGCCGACACGGATGAGACCGACCGGCGTGACGACGTCGCCGTAGAGCCGGCGCACGTTGATCACGTTCGCGGGGCAGAGTCCCCAGCCGTAGCTGTTCGAGTCGAGCGGATCGAGGCCCGGCTGCCGCACCTGCATGCAGATGGAGGCGAGGTTCGGGTTCTTCGCGTTGATGTTCGCGCCCGCGTTCGACGACGGGTTGCCTCCGAGGGAGCCGTTGTCGCCCCAGAGCACGCCGTCGAGCACGTCGGCCGAGAAGACGACGTGGAGCAGATCCTTGTAGTCGAGCGTGCCGTCGAGGCGGAGGCGCTGCTCGATCGTCGTGAGGTTGCGCGCGCTCTCGGTGTTGAGGCTCACCGGGCGCACGTACGTCATCTGCGCGCGATACTCCGCGCCGCCGCGGAACCCGAAGCCGAACGGCAGCTTCGTGCGCGTCGGGAGCTTGTCGGGGTCGCGATCGATCCACGGCTCGCCGTAGCCCCACTTCGACGGCGGCGGACCCTTCGGGCGCGGCGGATCGTCGTCCGTACCCTCGCCGTCGCCGTCGCTCTTCTTCGCCGGTGCCTGCGCCGCGTCGGCGGGTTTGCCTGCGTCGGGCTTCGGCTTGAGTCCGTAGAGATCGTCGATGCGAGGATCGCCGGTCGGCTCGCCGGGCTTCTTCCCGGTGAGCTGCGCGAGCTCGCGGCGCACCTCTTCCGGACTGCGTTCGGTGACGTTGACGAGGACCGTTCGCTTCGTGCCGTCGCCCTTGATCAGGACGAGCGTGGTCGCACCGGCCTTCTTGCCGCTGATGATGAACTGGCTGCTCGACTCCACGAACCGCAGATCGACGAGCGTGGGATCCGTCACCGAGTAGTGCTCGATCCCGGCCGCCGGGATCGTCTTCGTCTCGTTGACCGAGAGCGGGAAGAGCGTGAGGTCCGACTCGGAGGGGGGCACCTCGGTCGGGGGCGCAGCGTTTGCGGGGGCGGCGAGGGCGAGCGCTGCACCGAAGGCGAGCGTCGCGAGTCCGAGGGAGCGTCGCACGGCACCAGGGTAGCCGAATGTACGATGTAAAGTGGGGCAAATCGGAGCAGCCCGGCGCGATTTCCCCCGTCGGCTATCCCGCGGGCTTCCTTGGCTTCTTCGGTGCCTTCGGCTTCGGTTTGGCCGCGATGGATCGGGCGAGCGCGCTCTTCTGCGGGCTCCCCCGCGCCATCGCGGCCTCGATCGCGGGGGCTGCCGCCGGCCCGATCGCGGCGACGACGCGCTGGAAGAGCGCGGTCATGAACGGGCCTCCGCCGCTCGCTTCGAACAGGGCGACGGCGGCTTCGGCGCTCGCGGGCGACGGGAACTGCTCGATGAGCCCCAGATCGGCGCGCGCGAGCTTCGCCGCGCGCTCGGGCTCCAGGAGCGCGAGCACGACCGCGAGCGCGTAGGTCGCGGCGGGGCTCCGTGCGAGCGCGGCGAGGAGCGCGTCGTGGCTCTCGTCGAGCGAGGCGCCGGAGCGCTGCGCGGCGGCGGCGAGGATCCCGAGTGCGATCGTGAGCTCGAACGTGTGAGGCACCGCCATCGCGGGTCGCTCCGTGAGCTGCGGCAGCCAGCGCGCCAGCCAATCCGCGCGCGAGGCGAGGAGCTCCCGCGCGACCTCGACGGCGTCGTCGCCGAGCTCGTGGCTCAGCGCGAGGACGAAGCGCGCGAGGCGAACCTTGTGCGCGCCCTGCGCCACCGGAGAGCCGGGCTGCGCTCCGGGCGGCGGTGGCGCGTACGCGCCGCTCAGGTACGGGTTCGCGAGCGGCTCCACGAGTCGGCGGAGGATGTCCTTCGTCGTGGCGCGCGGGAGCGACGCGAGCGCGCCCACCACCTCGGCGTTCGGACGCAGGTCGTGGACGGCGTCGCTGAGCAGACACCACGCGGGGTGCTCCTCGCCGCCGAAGGCGACGGGGGCATCCAGGGGTCCGAGCGCCGCGTGACCGAGGAACCGCGCGAGGTCACCGGGGTCCTTCGTCGGATCGGTCCGCGACGCCCGCATCGGCGCGGTGGGCAGCCCCACGAGCCCGGTGATGGGAGGGTCGTGACCTTCGTGGAGGAGCTCGAGCGCGGCGCGCTCCGTCGGAGCGAGCTCGAACGGTCGGCGTACGGGCAGTGGGCCTCGTGGGCTCGAGAGCGCCTTCGTGGCGACCGCCCAGAGCTCCTTCGGATCGACCGCCTCGCCGCGTGCGAGCGCGGCGCGCATCGCAGCGATCCTCTCCGAGAGCACGCCGCCATCCGCAGGTGGGGTCGCGCGCGCGGGCGTCGTCGCAGCGCCGCGCGGGAACGTGACCGCTTCGCGGATGCCCAGCGCGTCGCGCTGCTTCTCGAACGGGGCAGCGAGCCGGCGCACGAGCTCCGTGTCGGCACCGGCATCGAAGTGGTGCTGCGCGATCGTCGCGACGACGTCCTTGGTCTTCACGTCGACGAGGGCACCCGAGCCGAACGGCCAGAGCGCGAGCAGATGGCTCGTCGCTCCGCTCGCCTCGTCCACGACGTCGACGAGCTCGATCGAAGCTTCGCCTTCTTCTCGTTCCACCCCGGCGAGCTCGCTCTGGAGCGCGCCGAGGAGCTTCTTCTCCGGTGCGGTGAGGGCCTTCCAGGCCTTGCGGCGCCGGTAGCTGCGGAGCACCACGGAAGTCCCCATCCTACGGGAGCTTCTCTCTCCGGAGCGCATCCAGGGGCGCGAGCTCGGCGAGGGCTCGGCGCTCCTGCGGCAGCGGCCAGACGGCGAGCTCTTCGTCCATCCCCGCCGTCGCGCGGGTGAAGAACTGGCTTCCGTCGCCGCTCCAGCCGACGGCGTTCACGGAGTCGCGGTGCGCCTGCGCGATGTCGAGGAGGTGCCCGGTGCGCGCGTCCCAGATCCGCGCCGCACCGTCGTCGTGGCTCGTGAGGATGAAGGCGCCGTCGGGGCTGTAGAAGCCGTCCGCGATCCGGCTTCTCTCACCCTCGAGGCTGAAGAGCACCGCGCCGGTGGTCACGTCCCACACGCGCGCGGTCTTGCCGTCGCTCGTGGTGAGGACGCGCGTGCCGTCGGGCGAGAGCCGCGCGCGGCGGTCCTCCATCCGCGTGCCGTGGAGCGTGGTGACCACCTCGCCCCCACCGTCGAACACACGGACCAGTCCGTCGTCGCACGGGACCGCGAACCGCGCGCTCCCCGGAGCGGCGGCCACGTCCGCGAACTTCGCCGCCTTGTGGGCGAGCGTCTTCACCATCGCGCCGCTCTCGGCGTTCCACACCGTGACGACGTCGTCGTCGGTGCGCGTCAGCACGCGGCGGCCGTCGTCGAAGAACGTCGCGAAGCCGACGGGACCGGAGTGGGGGAGGAGCGCGGACGGCTCCTTCTTGTCGCGCTCCCACACGCGCACGGTCTTCTCGTCGCCGGCGGTCAGGAAGCGCTTGCCGTTCGCGGCGAACGCGACGGCCGTGACCTTGCCCCCATGGTCGAGCGTCGCGAGGAGGGTGCCGTCCTTCCCATGGAGACGTGCTTTTCCGTCGGCGCCGCCGACGAGGATCGTGCCGTCGCTAGCGAAGGCGCCCGCGAGGACGGCGCTGTCGTTCGTGCCCGGCGGCGCGGCGCGGGTGCCGAGCGCGTGGCGGGCCTTGGTCGCGACGTCGACGAGCTCCGCGCCGAGCGCGTCCCAGCTCAGGATCGTCGTACCATCTTGGGACAAGAGAATGCCCTCGCCGGCGTGCTCGAGCGTGGCGTGGGTCCAGTTGCAGTCGGACTTGCGGAGGAGCACCACGCCGTCTTCGGAGGCCGTGAGGAGCAGCGCGCCGTCCTTCGAGAGGTCGAGCCCGGTGACCGGGGCGCGGTGCCCGTCGAGCGCGGCGAGCAGCGCGCCGCTCCGCGCGTCCCAGAGGCGCGTGCGGTCGTCGTCGCCGAGCGTGGCCACGCGCGCGCCGTCGGCGGAGAGCTGACCGGTGGCGAGGAACGTCCCGCCGTCGTGCAGCGCGGTGACGAGGTGCCCGTTGTCGGCGCGGAACAGCGCGGCGCGCCCGTCGTCGCCGAACAAGAGCACCTTCTTGCCGCCTTCGCTGAAGCTCCCCGAGCTGACCACGCCGCTCGTGTGCAGGCGGGCGAGCTCGGCGCCGGTCGTCGCGTCGAAGAGGCGAGCCTCGTGGCTGCACCCGCTCCACGCGACGACGCGCGCGCCGGCGCCGTCGAAGATGCCGTTGGCCTCGCCGCGGATCTCGAGGTGCTGTGCCTCGTCGCCGCCGGCGTCGCACCCGAGCGCCGGGAGCGCGCGCGGCGCCGGCGGATCCTTGGTGAGGTCCCACACGACCACACCGCTCCGCGCCGAAGCGGTGAGCGCGCGGGTGGGCGGGGAGCCCGGCGCGAACGCGGCGACGATCGGGAGCTTCTCGTTCGCGTCGCTCCCGTCGATGGCCTTCGGCTGGAGCGTGGCGCGCGGCTTTCCGGTCGAAACGTCGACGACGAGCGCCTCGCCGTTCCAGGTCGGGACGAGGAGCGTCGCGCCGTCGTCGGAGAGGCTCGGCGTGACGAGGTCCCACGGCTCGTCCAGCGACAGCTTCGGCGGTCCGCCCGCGACGTCGTAGAGGACGACGCGCCGCTTCGTGGCGGCGAGGACGCGCGTGCCGTCGCTCGAGAACGACGCGGAGAGCACCCGCTCGCCGAGCTCCCAGCGCTGCTTCTCGGCGCCGGTGTCGGTGTCGAACACGCGCACCGTGCGATCGGAGCTCGCGGTGACGAAGCGCTTGCCGTCGGGAGCGAACGCGGCCGATGCGATCGCCTCGTCGTGGGCGTGGATCTCGCGCACGGTCGCGGTCGCCGCGCGGCCGGCGCGCGCGAGCAGGAAGCGAAGCACCGGACCGTCGTTCCCGCCCTCGAGCGACTGCGAGAGCTCGTGGAACGCGGCGGCGGGGCGCCCGAGCGTCAGGTCTTGGCGGCCCTGCTCTTCGAGGATGCGCGCGGTGGCGAGCCGCGCTTCGTTGCGCTGCTTCTCGGCTTCGTGGGTGAGGGTGTCGGCGCGCTCGCGCCCCGCTTTTTCCCGGAGCGCCCAGGCGGGGAGGCCCGCGAACACGAGCACCACCGACAGCGCGATGAGCGCGGTGAGCGGCTTGTTGCGGCGCGCCGCCATGAGCGCGACGTAGGAGAGCGTGGGGGCGCGCGCGGAGATCGGGCGCGCGTCGAGGAACGCGTCGAGATCGCCCGCGAGCTCCTCGGCGGAGTCGTAGCGCTGGGTGCGCTCCTTCTGGAGGCACTTCTCGAGGATCGTGCAGAGATCGGCGGGGAGCGACTTCGCCACGGTGCGCGGCGGGGTGGGGGACTCGTGGAGGACCTGCTGGACGAGGCGCGCTTCGGTGTCGCCGTCGAAGAGCGGGCGACCGGTGAAGACCTCGTAGAACGTGGCGCCGAGCGCGTACACGTCGACCCGCCGATCGAGATCGCCCGCGTTGCGTTGGAGCTGCTCCGGCGGCATGTAGCGGAGCGTTCCGAGGATCGAGCTCGTGTCCTTGGTGATCGACCGGCTCGCGTTCCCCATCGCGACCAAGCCGAGATCCATGAGGACGATCCGGCGATCGGCGTGGGTCACCATGAGGTTCCCCGGCTTCAGATCGCGGTGGATCATGCCTTGGCCGTGCAGGTAGTGCACGGCGCGCGCGGCGTCGCGGAAGAGCCGCGCGAGCGTGCGGACCTTGTCCGGCATCGTGGTGGGAGCAGCCCGCCCGGCTCGCCCGTTCGCGTCGCGCGCGTTGCCTTCGTCTGCGCCCGCGCTCGGCAGCGTCACGTCGGGGGTGCGTGCGTCCCCGGCGGAGCCGGCGCGCGTCCCGCTCCCACGGGTGGCGCCCGCGGTCGTCATCGCGACGTCGAAGTCGAGCTGCCCGGCGCCGGCGTAGAGCGCGCGGACGAGCTCCGCGAGGTCGACACCCTCGACGAGCTCCATCGCGTAGAAGAGGCGTCCCTTGTCCTCGCCGGAGTCGAGGATGGAGACGATGTTCTTGTGATCGAGCCGCGCGAGCGCCGCGATCTCGCGCTTGAAGCGCGCGACGGCGACCGGGTCGTCCGCCGCGCCGGGGTGGAGCACCTTGAGCGCGACCGTGCGGCCCAGGCTCTCCTGCCGCGCGAGGTGCACGACGCCCATGCCGCCTTCGCCGAGCTTCGCGAGCAGCTGGTAGTCGCCGATCCGGTTCGGATCGGAGCCCGGACCCTCGGCGGTGCTCGCCGCCTTCGCGCTGTCGGCCTGCCCGAACGTGCGCTCGAGCTCTTCCTCGATCGAGGGGAACCCCGACTCGAGCTTCTGGCCCTTGAGGATCTCCCCACCGACGTAGTCGAGGTAACGCGCGCTCTTCCGCCGCCCGTTGAAGAACAGCACGCGCTCGCGGAGCTCCGACTCTTCGTAGAGGAGCCACGGGTGCACGGGGTGGAGCGCCACGCTCGCACGCTCGGACGAGCCGCCCGGCTTCCCGCCCATCACGTAGAGGCGGCGTGGCGCGACGTCCACCTTCACCGGCGTTCCTTCGCGCGGGCTCGTGATGAGCGGTGCGATGCCGTCGAGATCGACGATGCGCGCTCGCCGCGCGGCTTCGCCCGCGAGCTCCACCGACTCGACGTAGACGAGCTTCTTTCCCTTCTCGAGGAAGACGCCGGCGTCCCAAGCGACCTCGATCGCCTCGAGCAGGATGTCGGCGGCGGGATCGTAGTAGTCGCCGGTGCGGGTCGAGCCGTGGCCGTGCACCTCGTTCCGGTACGCGGCGAGGTGCTCGAGGATCTTCTTCGCGCTCACCGTGCGCGGGACTTGGGTGTCCTCGACGCGGGCGCTCGCGAAGAGCACCGTCACGCGCCGGAGGGGGAGCGCGTCGAGGGCGTCGCCCGAGGGGCGGAGGCACTTCACCCACGTGCCGGTCGACGGGTCGACCAGCACGTTGGGGTCCGACGGTGGCGCCGCGGCGACGGCGATTCGGACCGATGCCTCCCACGCGAAGAACGCGGTGTCGTGGCGCTCCTTCGGGCCTTTGGCGTTGCGCGCGCGTCGGACGAGGTGCGCGATCGGAAAAGGGAGGCCCATGTCTCAGGGCACGGGCTTGAGGAGCGTGCCCTCGAGCGTGCCTGCGATCAGGTCGAGCACGCGGAGATCCATCGCTGCGTAGACGTCCTTCTCGGGTGCGTCCGGGTTCGGCGGGCCGGCGCTCGACAGGCCGGGGTGGACCGACTTGTACTCCGGCAGAAACGCCTTGGGAGGGGGAACCTCGAGCCGAACCTTGAGCGGGCTCGCGTCCCCGGGGACCGAGAACGTGGCCTCGCCGCTGACGTAGACGCCGGCGAACGAGCGCTTGAGCTGCGCGCTCGAGTACGCGGCACCGAGCCACCCAAAGCGATAGCGGACGACGACGAGCGGCGTCTTGGCTGCGAGCGCTTGGGTCGCGGCTTCGTCCCCGTCGGGGCCCATCGTGACGAACGCGAGATCGGGCGCGAAGAGCTTCTGCAGCGCGACCTGGAACGCCTTCGCGACGTCCCCTTCCTTCGGCTGGTCGGCGTTGGGATCGAACCACTGCGTGACCTGATGGGCGCCGAGGTTCTTGTTCAACGGCGCGGCGCCGATGAGCTTGTCCGCCTGCGCGAGCGCCGGGGACACCTCGCGCCGGAACACGATGGTGACGGTCGTCCCGTGCGCCTCGAGCCACCCGCGGAGCTTGTCGACGAACGCTTTGACCGCCGGGTCGTCCGCTTTGCCCAGCTTCGTGAACGCCGCCGCGCTCTTCGCGTAGAGATCGTGCTTGGCGGCGGCGATCTCCTTGTCGAGGTGGTGGTCCGGGTAGGTCTTCGTGAACTCGTCGAGCGCCGCGAGCGAGCCCTTGGCCTTCGCTTTGTCGAGCTCGCGGAGGAAGGCGTCGTGCAGTGCGGCGTTGGCCTCCGCGTCGACGGCGGAGCCGGGGTGGCTCGCCTGGAACGCGCGGATCGACTCGACGGTCTGCGCCTTCTTCGCGACCTCGAGCTCCGCGCGCGGGAGGAGCGTCGTCTGCACCTCGTCGGCGTGGGTGGTGCCGTGCACGAGGTAGGAGCGCCAGGCCTCGGGCGTCGCCACGGCGGCCGCCTTCGCGTACATCGAGCGGTCGCTGAGGGCGTTCCGCAGCGCCCACGACACGGGCGCGAGCAGCACCGCGACCGCGAGTGCGAGGAAGAGATCGTTCTTGAGCCAACCCGGCGTGCGGTCGACGAGGGAGCTCGTCGGGCCGATCGGGCTCGTCCAGCTCTTGCGGGACTCGTGGAAGGGGTCGAGCGTCGTGAGCTCGCCATCGTCGCCGCTCGCGAGGGCGTGCTCGGCCTGCTTCTGCGCGACGTCGAAGCGGAAGTTCGCGTCGTCCGCGCCGCCGGCGACCGGGAACTCGTAGGTGCCGCCGCCCTTGAACGACAAGCGGAGCGGGGAGCTCGCGCTCGCCTTGTCCATCTTCGAGAGGTCCTTCATCGAGTGGATGGCGAGCGACGCCGAGCGCGCGTCGACGAGGCACATCGGGAACACGTAGACGCCCGGCTTCCACGGGAGCTTCTTCGCGAGCACGCGCGGGCGGACGAAGCGGAGCACTCCGAACGGCACCGCGAAGATCAGCCCGAAGTAGAGGAGCAGGAGCGGCGCGCCGTGCTTGGCGAGGCCGCTCTCCAGGCTGCCGAAGCCGAGGAGAAGGAGCAGCAGGAACAAAAAGCCAGCGCCCCCCGCCAGCCCGATGAAGACCTGCGCCCGGGGGTCACCCAGGCGCTGCACGATGGGCGCAGGCGGTGAAGCGCCCTGAGCGCTCTCCAAGAAGCGCTCCTGCGTCGGCCTCGGGAGTTTGAAGAAATCGAGCTTCCGCATGGACGGACGTCGGGGGGACCGCGTACGGGCGTCCGCGGCTACTGTAACCTCACTTTTGGTCGGGGAGGGGGGCTTTGCGCGCCAGCGCCAGGGCGAGCAGGTGCACCCGCTCCTCGAGGTTCCGGACGAGGGCTCGATCGTTGGCGGGGCGCTTGGCGCGCAGCAAGCGATCGTCGATCGGCGCCGCGGTCCGTTCGCTCACGAGCTTCAGGAACCGCTCGAAGTTCTCCGCGCTCGTGCGGCCAGGTCCGCCGGGGAGCGTCGCGTAGTCGAGATCGCGCTCGCCCGCGATCCACGCTCGCCCGCCGCGGCGGAAGAACGCGACGAGCTGCTCGCGGTCTTCGTGGCGGGTCGTGTGCTCCTTGGTCACCTTCTTCGACAGGATCACGCCACCGGTCGCGATGGCCATCCCGACGGCGACCTCGCGCTTGGTCTCCTTCCGCGTCGTCTGCCACGTCTTGCGGACCGTGAAGCGGACGACCGCGACGAGCTCCGAGAGGGGGAGCACGTCGGCCCCGCTCACGAGCCCGCCGTCGCCGAGGGACTCGACCTCGGTCATGTCGGCGAACGAGGTGACCGCACCGGCATCGCACGCGACGACGTCGTGCCCGCGCCCGCGGAGCGCGCCGACGAGCGCGAGCGCTGCGTCGCGTTCGGGCGTCCGAAGGACGAGCCACGGCGGGTCGTCCGCGAGGAGCACGCGCGCTTCGTACGCGGTCTGTCCGGTCGCGGTGGCGAGGAGTGGCGCTTCGACCTCGATCGGGCTCGCGAGGGCGATGATCGCGACGAGGAACATCCGCCGATGGTATGACGGTCGGGCGCCCGATGCAGGTCCCGTTTTCCTCCGTCCAACACGTCTACTTCGACGATCTCGATGCGCTGAACATCCTGCACAACGTCAGGTTCGTGCTCTTCATGGAGCGCGCGCGGGGCGAGCTCTTCAACGCGCTCGGCTTCCACTGGCACGACGACGTCGCGAAGAACCCCGACAAGTTCCACGTCGTCGCTGCGCACGACGTGCGCTACCTCGCGCCGGTAAAGGGCGAGGGCGATCTGGTGGTGCTCGTGGAGGTCCCCCACCTCGGGACGTCGAGCCTCGTCCTCGAGACCGCCGTCCAGTCGATGGATGGCCGCATGGTCTACGCCAAGGGGACGACGCGGCTCGTGCGCCTCGATCCCGAGACGTTCAAGCCGACGAGCTGGTCGGACCGCTTCCGAACCGCGCTCGCGCCGATCGTTCGGCGAGCCTGACGGGCCCGCCGCCGGCGCCCCGTCGGCGACCGCTCGGGCTCCTCCTCGAACCGCTCGGCCTTCGCGCGCCCGCGGCGGCGAGGCTCGCGCGTTAGATCGAGCGCATGACCCAAGCGGCCTTCGTCCCCGCCCCCGCGAGCTCGCTCCACGCCGCGCGCCCGATCGTCCTCGCGGTCGCCCTCGGCGCGCTCACCCAGCTCGCGTTCCGCGGCGCGGCGCTGGGCGCGAGCTTCTCCGTCTTCGTCGCGCTCCTCGTCGGAGCGGTGCTCGCCCATGCGCACCTCGAGCGGGTCCGGATCGGCCCGCGTGCGCTCGTGGTCGCCGCGCTCGCGGTCGCCTCCGGCGCCGCCCTCACGCTCCGTGCGAGCACGTGGAGCGCGGCGTTCGGCGTCCCGGTCGCGAGCGCGCTCGTCGCCCTCCTCCCCGTCGTCGTCCGCGGCGGGGATGCGGGGTGGGCGACCGCGACGGCGCGTGCGCTCCGCGCTCCGCTCCACGCGCCGCGCGCGTCCGCCGAGCTCGCGCGCGAGGCCGCCCCGCTGTTCGGCGAGTCGGGGCGCCGCACGCTCGGGCGGCTGGTGCTCGGGCTCGCCGTCGGCGGGCCGATCGCCCTGGGCTTCATCGTGTTGCTGGCGTTCGACGACCGCTTCACGGGCGTCCTGCACGAGGTGATGGAGCGCGCGTCGAACGGCACGAGCATCGTCGTCTGGGGCTCGCTCTCCGGAGTCGCGTTGCTCGTCGGCTACCGCGCCCTCGCGACGAAGCCCGACGAAGCGCCGGCCACCACGCGCCGCGAGCGGCCCTACCGCCAGCCGACGGACGCCGATGCACCGGGGCCCGACGGAGACGCCTCGACCGGGCTCGTCGCGCCGCTGACGTGGAGCGCGGTCGTCGCGCCGACCGCCGGGGTCTTCCTCCTCTACGCCGCGGTGAGCGCTCCCACGTGGTTCGCCGGGCGGCGTGCGATCGAGTCCACGAGCGAGACGTATGCGACCTACCTCCACGCGGGGTTCGTCCAGCTGCTCCTCGCGGCGACGCTCTCGGTCGGCATGATCCTCGTCGGTCACTTCCTCTTGCGGCCTTGGGCGGGAGCGTCGGGCGGAGTACGCGCGAGCGGTCCCGTGCCCGGCGGCGTCCGCCTCGCGGTGGTCGAGATTGCGCTCCTCGCCGGGACGGCGCTCGCGCTCGTGTCGTGCGCGCAGCGGCTCGCGATCTACGTCGAGGCCTACGGCGCGACGTACGAGCGGCTCGCGGTCGGCGTCGCCTGCGCGTTCGTGCTCTTCGTGGTGGTCCTGACGGCTTGGAAGTCGGCGCGGCGTGGCTTCCGCGGATGGGCGGGCGCGCTCCTCGCGGGGGCGGCCGTGTTCGGGACGGCGTGCGCGCTGTTCGACGCGGACGGCACGATCGCTCGCATCAACCTCGCGCGCGGCGAGCACGGCAAGTTCGTCGACGACGAGTACCTCGCCGGGCTCAGCTGCGACGCGCGGCCCGCGCTCGCGAGCCCGGCGCTCGACGCCGAAGAGCGCGCACGGCTGGACGAAGCGTGGGCGCCGCCGCCGCGCGGTGACGTCCGCTCGCTCCGCGGGGTGCTCGCGTGTCGCTGAGCAAGGTCGCCCGCCGATTGGCGCTCTTCGCCGGGGCAGTGGCGCTCACGTGGTCCCAGCTCTCCCGCGCGTTCGACCCGCGCGGCGACGAGGGCGCGCGCCTCGTCGAGGAAGAGCGCGCGACGCTCCGCGACCCCGCGCGCGAGGCCGCCGTCCGCGCGGAGCTTCGCGGGATCAACCCCGAGTGGGATCTCATGCGGCGCATGTTCGTGGGACTCTCGCTCGCCAACGAAGCCGAAGCCGAGCACGACCCGACCCGCCGCGCCGCGCTCCTCGCGGATCTCGACGCCGTGGCCGACGCGCTCGTCGCCGACGACGATCGCGACGGCCCGACGTTCTTCCTCCTTCCCTACGGCACGGCGCGACCGTTCGTTCATCCCGATCCGGTGACGGAGGGCCCCCGGTCCATCTTCGTCGACGGCGAGATCGCACTCGTCCTCGCGGCGCGCGAGCTCGTCGCGCCGCGCCCGGAGCGAAGGGATGCGCTCGCGCACCGCATCGCCCGGATCGAAGCATCGATGAACGCGGACCCGAGCCACTCCGGCGAGAGCTACCCGGACGAAGCGTGGAGCTTCTGCAACACGACCGCGCTCGCCGCGCTCGCGCTGTTCGACGCTGCGCACGGCACCGATCATCGCTCCGACGCCGACGCGTGGCTCGCGTGGGCGAAGGCGCACCTGATCGATCCGTCGACGGGCCTGCTCGTCTCCAGTTATCGCCTCGACGGGACTTGGCGCGATCGGGCGGAGGGCTCCACGATCTTCCAGGCGACGCACAACCTCCTCTTGTGGGACGAGCCGTTCGCGCGGGCGCAGTGGGACCGCGCGAAGCGCGCGCTCGTGTTCGACGTGGCGGGCTTCACGCTCGCGCGCGAGTGGCCGCGCGCGAGCAACGGGGGCGGCGTCGACATCGACAGTGGCCCGATCGTTCCGCTCCTCGACGCGAGCCCTGCCGCGAGCGGCTTCGCCGTCCTCGGCAGCGTCGCGTTCGGCGACGCCGCCTCCGAGCGCGGTCTCCTGCGCGCGCTCGGCTTCGCCGCGTTCCCGACGTCGACGCCGGCCGGGCTTCGCTACGCGGGCGCGACGCCGATGGGCGACGCCGTGCTCGGCTACGCGCTCTCGTTCGGTCCGCTCTGGACGAAGGCGCGCACGATCCTCGACGCGCGCCGCGCCGCGCGAGCGGAGGTGCAGCCGTGAGCGCGGTGGCATCCGTCTGGCGCGCGCCGCTCCGCTTCTTCGCCGCCGCGGGGGCGCTCGTCGTCGTCTGGGGCGCGCTCGAGCTCGCCGGGGGCCGCGCGGCGACGGGCGCGCTCGCCGGCGCGGTTCGCGACGCAGGCGCGCTCTGGTTCGCGGTGGCGTACCTCGGGAGCTGGTTCGCGGCGGTGCTCCTCGCGCCGCCGCTCGCGCTGACGGGCGCGGTGCTCTTCGTTTCAGCGGCTTCCCGGCAGCGTGCGCCGCGGCTACCGTGACCGCGTGCAGCGGCTCCGGCTCCCCATCCTCGTGCTCCTCGCCACGGCGACGGCGCTCGCGTGCAACGCGCCGCCGCCGCCCGCGGTGCCGCCTCCGACGACCGCATCGCCCGCACCAGACGCACCCGCGCTCGCCGCGTCGCTCGCCAACGAAGTGGGGCCGCGCCTCGCCGGGAGCGCCGGCGATGGCGCTGCCGTCGCGTGGGCGCTCCGAACGATGAGCACGCTCGGCTTCAGGAAGGTCCACGCCGAGCCGGTCACCGTCCCCGTCTGGCGCCGCCTCGCCGAGGAGGCCACGCTCGACGGCGCGCCGCTCGCGGTCGCAGCGCTCGGGGGGAGCCCTTCCACGCCGGAGGCCGGCGTGACGGCCGAGGTGCTCCGCGTCGCCTCGCTCGAGGAGCTCGCCGCGAGCGGCGATGCGGCGCGCGGCAAGATCGTCTTCTTCGACGCACCGATCGCGCGCGCCCGCGACGGCAGCGGCTACGGGGCCGGCGCGAAGGTCCGCGTGCTCGGACCGGTTGCGGCGGCGGGGAAGGGCGCGCTCGCCGTCGTGCTCCGCAGCATCGGCACCGCGAACGACGATGCTCCGCACACCGGCGTGACGAAGGACCCCGAGGCGGGGTCCACCGCGATCCCGTCCGCCGCGCTCGGCGCCGAGAGCGCGACCCGCTTGGCGCGCACGCTCGCGGCGGGCGGCTCGCATCGGCTCACGCTGCGCCTTCGCACCGAGCGCGCGCCCGACGCGACGAGCGCGAACGTCGTCGGCGACGTGCCGGGCACCGATCCGGCTGCGTCCGGGGTGGTGCTCCTCGGCGCGCACCTCGACTCGTGGGATCTCGGGCGCGGCGCGGCCGACGACGGGTGCGGCGTCGGCGCCGTCCTCGACGCTGCGGCGGGGATCGCGCGCGCGGGCGGCGCGCGCCGAACGGTGCGCGTGGTCCTGTTCGCTGCCGAGGAGAACAGCGGCGCGGGAGCGAAGGCGTACGCCGCCGCCCACGCCACGGAGCCGCACCTCTCGGCGACCGAGATGGACGCGGGCTGCGGTGCCGCCTACGAGGTGCGAGTTCTCGCGGGCGACGGACCCGCGACGCGGTCGTTGCGAGGCGCCATCGCGAGCGCGGTTGCACCGGTACCACTCGGGGACAAGTCCGCCGAGGGGGGAGCGGACGTGCAGCCGCTCCGCGCGCTCGGCGTCCCGATCGTCGACGTGCGGCAGGACATGAGCGCGTACTTCGACGTCCACCACACGCGGCTCGACGTCGCGGACGCGATCGCCGCCGACGAGCTGCGCGCGGCCGCGCGCACGCTCTCCGCGGTCACGTGGGCCGTGGCCAGCGCGACGACCGAGCTCTTGCCCGTGCCGGAAGAGCGCAGGAAGCGCTCGTTCTGACGTTCCTTGCCCGGCCGGGCCGGGTCGCCTAGAGTATAACCGTGCGTTTTCCTTGGGTGTTCGCGGTCGGGGGGGTCTCGGTCGTCCTCGCAGCCTGCGGCCTCGAAGAAGGTGGCCTCCTGCACGAGGAGCCCGACGGCGCAGCCGACGGTCCGCCCGTCGTCGTGGACGCGGGCAAGGACGTCACCCTCGTCGACGATGCCGGCATCGACGCGAGCGTCGACTCGAGCGTGGACGCACCGCCGGACGTCGGGCCGGACGCACCGATCGACGCACCTCCCGACGTCGTCGACGCCGGCTGCCCGCTGAACGCGTGCGCGAACGTGCCCAACGGCTGGAACCCGGTGGCCTACAAGGAAGGGACGAAGGCCTGCCCCGGCGGAACGACCGGCAACGCCTACGCCACCAAGCCGACGCCGGTCGCCGGTTCCTGCACGTGCGGGTGTGCGCTCACGAGCTCGTCGGCGTGCGACGTCGGCAAGAGCCAGACCTCCTACTCGACCAACCCGAACACGACCTGCTCGACGCCGAGCGTGGCGCACGTGTTCGCGACCTCGGGGCAGTGCCTCCCGTTGAACGGCTCGTTCAGCGACTACTACGGCGCGACTGCGATCGCGCGGAGCGGCGGCACCTGCTCGGCGAGCCCGTCGCAAGGCACCGCGACCGCGACCGACGTTGCGCTCTGTACGCCCACCGTCTGCAAGGAAGCGATCTGCGCGAACGTCGTCCCACTTGGGTACACGAGCTGCATCGAGACCACCGGCGACACCGCGTGCCCTTCGAACACGCCGTACACCAAGCTCGTCACGGTGGGTGACACGCCCGCCGTCACCTGCGGCGCCGGCTGCGGGTGCAACCTCACCGGCACCTGCACGTCCCCGAAGATCACCTACTACACCGACACCAACTGCACGAACGTCGCGCAGTCGTTCGCGGCCGACGGGACCTGTCAGGCCGTCACGTTCGGTGGGACCGTGCGCGGCGTCACGTACTCGGCGACGCTCACCGGCGGCGGCTGCACTGCGACCGGCTCGTCGACCGCCACCCCCACGCTCCAGAACCACCACACGGTCTGCTGCCGTCCCTGAGCGAGCAAACCGCTTCCTACGCACCAGGCGCCTGTAAGGTCTGAGCGCAGGCGCCGTTTCTTCCCCAAACCGGAGGAAACCATGCGTCGATCGCTTCGTCTCGCCCTCGTCACCGCGCCTCTCCTCGCCGCCTGCGGCGGAAGCTCGTACCCCACCGCGCGCGAGGCTGCGATGGCTCCGCCGCCGCCGGCCGGCACCGCCTACATGGCCAAGGACGGCGACACCGCGCTCGGCACGGAGCAGTACACCGACTACGGCGTGAACGGGCTCACCGATGCGTCGAAGGATCACCTCTCGACGTTCGCGATCGACGTCGACACCGCGTCGTACTCCATCTCGCGCCGCTACCTCACCCAGCAGGGGTCGCTGCCCCCGTTCGCGGCGGTGCGCGTCGAGGAGTTCGTGAACTCCTTCTCCTACGACTACCCGCGCCCGACGAACGCCGCGTTCGGCGTCACGATGACCGGCGCACCGTCGCCGTACGCGAAGGGCCACACGGTCGTCCGCGTCGCGCTGCAGGGCAAGTCGGTTGCGCCGCAGGAGCGGAAGCCGGTCCACCTCGTCTACCTCGTCGACACGAGCGGCTCGATGCAGTCCGAGGACAAGCTCGGCCTCGCGAAGAAGTCCCTCCGCATGCTCACCGACACGCTCCACGCGGGCGACACGGTCGCGCTCTGCACCTACGCCGGCTCCGTCAGCCTGGTGCTCCCTCCGACGAGCATCGACGACAAGGCGAAGATCCTCCGCGGCATCGAAGGCCTCACCGCCGGCGGCTCGACCGCGATGGCGAGCGGCATCGACCTCGCGTACTCCCTCGCGAGCAAGACCCACGTCCCCGGTGACGTGAGCCGCGTGGTCGTCCTCTCCGACGGCGACGCCAACGTCGGCACCGCGAGCCACGAGGACATCCTCAAGCAGATTGCAAAGTACAAGGATCAGGGCATCACCCTGTCCACCGTCGGCTTCGGGTCCGGCAACTACAAGGACACGATGATGGAGCAGCTCGCCGACAAGGGCGACGGCAACTACTCGTACATCGACAGCGAGACGGAGGCCCGCCACGTGTTCGGCGAGGCCGTCGACGGTCTCCTCCAAGTCATCGCGCGCGACGTGAAGGTGCAGGTCGACTTCGATCCCAAGGTCGTGAAGGAGTACCGGCTCATCGGCTACGAGAACCGCGACGTCGCGGACAAGGACTTCAAGAACGACAAGGTCGACGGCGGCGAGGTCGGTGCCGGTCACTCGGTCACCGCGCTCTACGACGTGGTCCTCCAACCGAGCGCTGCCGGCTCGCCGCTCACGGTCCACGTGCGCGCCAAGCCTCCCCTCGGCGGCGACAAGGCGACCCAGACCGACTTCGCGATGGATCCGAAGAGCATCTTCGCGAGCTTCGACGAGGCGCCGGCGAGCTTCCGCTTCGTCACCGCGGTCGCCGGCTTCGCCGAGATCCTCCGCAAGAGCCCCTACGCCCACGACTACGGCTTCGCCGACGTCGCGAAGATCGCGCAGGCCTCGCTCGAGGGTAAGCCCGAGCGCGCCGAGCTGCTCGACCTCGTCAAGCGCGCCAACCAGATCAGCGGTGGGGCGCCCACCCCCTCGGCCCCCATCGCGCGCTGAAGATCCCCCGGTCACGGCCGGAAGCGACCCTCCAGGAAGCACCGAACTCCACGGGCCGACTCCGACGCGGCGAAGCCGCGGCGGAGCCGGCACCGAGCCTCGGTCACCCGAGGCCGAAGGCCGAGGACGAACGGAACGTCCGGCCGCGACCGGGGGGCTTGCACGGCCCCCGGTCGGGGTCGCTTGACGTGTCGCTGGCTGTGCGCATGTTCTCTACGCCGTGTGTCCCCATTGCCGCCAGAACGCCCCCATCGTCTATCGCGGGATTGCGGCCTACTGCACGGCCTGCGGCCAGCCCCGCCTCCCGCTGGTGGCGAAGTCCGTGAACTTGGCGGGGCAGCCGTCCCAGGTGGGCGGCACCCTGACCCGGGTGATTGGGTTCGTGGTCCTTTTCACGGGCCTGGCCGTCGCGCTGGTGGTGTTCGGCATCCTGGCCATCTTCGTCCCCGCCCTCTGGATCGCCGCGGCGGTCGGCTTGCCGCTCGCCATCCTCGCCGCGCTCGCCGCGTGGGGCATCATCCGGAGCGGCCGCACGCTGGAGCAGAGCGGGCTCACGGAGCAGCGCCGCACCCAGATGGAGGCGGTGTTCGCGCTCGCGCGGAACGAGAAGGCCCCCCTGTCCGCGCAGAAGGTGAGCGCGGCGCTCGGCATCCCGTACGCTCAGGCGGACGACCTCCTCACCGATCTGGCGAAGCGGCACCCCGAGCTGGCGAGCGTCGAGATCGACGACCAAGGCGGCGTGTTCTACCGGATCGACGCGGGGACGCCGCGCCTCCGCGTGGCGCAACCGAGCACGCGGGTCTCGGCCGGAGTCGACCCGATCATGGCCGAGCTCGAGGCCGAAGAAGAAGCACAGGCCGCCCGGCGCTCCGCGCGCCGGCACTGAGCCTCACACCGCGGGTACGCGGAGCCAGCGCAGGACGAGGAAGACGCGCTGGGCCGCGACGGCGAGCATCTGCCGGAGCAGCCCGGTGATGTCGCGCGCAGGATCCAGCTCGATGACGAACGAGAGCACGCCGTTCTTCTCGATGGTCTGCACGGCGGGGTGAGCGCGAAGCGCCTCGACGAGGTGCGCGTTCTCCACGAGCACCTCGCCGGTGAAGCGCTTGATCCCGCGCTCGCGCGCGGCCTTGATCGCGACGTTCGAGAGCAACGTCCCGATGCCGTGGCGCTGCATGTCGTCGACGACGGTGACCGCGATCTCCGCCGCCTCCGGATCGTCGGTCGAGCGCACGAAGCGGACCACGCCGACGCCGCGCTCGGTCTTCAGATCGAGCGACTCGATCAACGCGATGATCGCGACGTGATTGGTCCCGTCGACGCAGGTCAGATAGTGGACCGTGCGATCGTCGAGCTCGGTCACCGCACCGAAGAAGCGCCGGTAGCGCGACTCCGACGAGAGCTCGGCGAAGCCGCGCCGGAGCTCGGTCGCGTCCTCCGGGCGGATGTGGCGAAGGACGACGTGGACTCCGCCGACGTCGTGCTCTTCGCGGAACTCCGGCCCGGTCTCCACCGCGTCACCGATCGCGGAAGCGGTCGGTCGCGCTCACGAGCTCGTGGAGCGTGCCGGGCTCGAGCGCCGCGTGGCCTGCGTCGGGAACGATCTTGAGCTCCGCCTCGGGCCACGCGCGGTGGAGCGCCCAAGCGCTCTCCATCGGGCAGACCACGTCGTACCGACCTTGGACGATCACGGCGGGGATCTTGCGGATCGCTTCGACGCCGCGCAGCAGCGCGTCGTCGGTGTCGAAGAAGCCCTTGTTCACGAAGTAGTGGCACTCGATCCGGGCGAACGCGAGCGCGTACTCGTCGCCCGCGTTCTTCGCGATGAGATCCTGGTTCGGGATGAGGCAGCTCGTGCGGGCCTCCCACACGCTCCAGGCGATCGCGGCCCGCGTCCGCTCGGCGGCGTCGCTCGAGGTGAGGCGCTTGTAGTAGGCGCGCAAGAGATCGTCCCGCTCCGCGGGCGGGATCGGAGCGAGGTACTCCTCCCACGCGTCCGCGAACATCGCGCTCGCGCCCTTCTGGTAGAACCAATCGATCTCCTGCTTCCGCAGGAGGAAGATCCCGCGCAGCACGAGCTCGCTCACGCGGTCGGGGTGCTTCTGCGCATAGGCGAGCGCGAGCGTGCTCCCCCACGAGCCGCCGAAGACCTGCCAGCGCTCGATGCCGAGGTGCGCCCGCAGCTTCTCCATGTCCTCGACGAGGTGCCAGGTGGTGTTGTCCTCGAGGCTCGCGTGGGGCGTGCTCTGGCCGCAGCCCCGCTGATCGAAGAGGACGATCCGGTAGCGCGCGGGATCGAAGAAGCGGCGCTGGCGCGGGTCCGTCCCGCCGCCCGGGCCGCCGTGCACGAAGATCGCGGGCTTGCCGTTGGGGTTGCCCGACTGTTCCCAGTAGATGCGGTGCACCGGCGAGACCTCGAGCATCCCCCGGTCGTACGGCTCGATCTCGGGGTACAGGTTCCGCCGCGCGCGCGTGTCATGCGATTCCGCCATCGAGCCCCGAGAGGTAGCACTCCCGGGCCGGCCGCGCTCGCTTGACGTTGATCCGCGCCCATGATTAGCCGGGGAAGATGAGTAACCTCGCAATGGAGACGCTCCGCCCGGGCGACGGCCCGGTGGCGGCGAAGGGCAACACGGTCACGGTCCACTACGTCGGCACGCTGACGAACGGAAAGAAGTTCGACAGCTCGCGCGATCGCGGCAAGGGCTTCACCTTCCGACTCGGCGCGGGGATGGTCATCCAGGGCTGGGACGTCGGCGTCGCCGGCATGAAGGTCGGCGAGCTCCGCAAGCTCACGATCCCGGCCGACATGGCGTACGGCGAGGACGGCTTCCACGATCTCATCCCGCCGAACTCGACGCTCGTGTTCGAAGTGGAGCTCCTCGAAGTCCGCTGACGCGATGGCACGTCGCTTCGCCCCCGGCCACACGGGCCTCGTCGTGCTCGTCGCCTCGGCGTTGGCGATCTGGGCGTCGTGCGCCGTGTACGATTCGTCGCTCCTGGTCGGCGGGGACGCCGGACCACCGAGCGACGGCGGCGCCGACGTCCTCGCGTGCAACGCGGCGACGTACCCGAGCCGCCCCGACGGCGAGGAGGCCGGGGTCGACGCCGGGGATCTAACGTTCGCCGTCCAGCGCTTCGTGTTCCCCGGCGCGGACGCCGGCGTGGCCGCGCGCGGGTACGACATCGATCGCCAGTGCACGTGCCCGGGGCCCGGCTCGTGCGTGCCCCCGAACGGGACGAAGCCGTACTGCGACGACGATGCAGGGCGCGACAACTCCGGTGGGCAGCTCCTGACCACGTTCACGTCGTTCGCGACGTCGTACAACCCCGACAAGCTCAACACGCGCATCCAGGCCGGCGAGTTCGACATGCTCGTGCGCGTCAGGAACTACAACGGCCTCCCCGACGACGGCACGGTCGAGGCCGCGCTCTACCTCTCCAACGGCACCGGCGCCGCCGACGCCGGCACGCCGCCGGTGCCCAAGTTCGACGGGACCGACACGTGGACCGTGGACCCGCGCTCGCTCCTCGGCGGCGTGGCTCCTCCGTACATCCCGCAACCCAACAGCGTGGACACGTCCGCCTACGTGCGCGGGGGCGTGCTCGTGGCGTCGCTCTCCAACGCGGACATCGAGTTCGCGGCCGGCACGGGCCTCGCGTCGCTGAAGGTCAACATGACGGGCGTGATCGTCACGGGGAAGCTCGTCGAGACGAACGGCGTCTGGTCGGTCCGCGAGGGCACCCTCACCGGGCGGTGGGCGGCGCGGAAGTTCCTCACGTCGATCCAGTCGATCAAGGTCCCGCTGACCGACGAGTACCTCTGCGGCGACTCGGGCACGTACGCGAGCATCAAGGGGCTCATCTGCAAGAACCTCGACATCGTGTCGTCTCCCCAGAACGACAACACGAACGCTCCGTGCGATGCCCTCTCCCTCGCGCTCGGCTTCGAGGCGGTCGAGGCGAAGTTCGGCGTCGTGAAGGCCGGCGTGGGCCAGCTCCAGCCGTGCGGCGCGACCTGGACCGACGACTGTCCGTAAGGCACGCAGACCTCCGTCGGCTAGTTCGCGTCGTCCATGTCGTCCACGCGGCGCAGATCGGGAAACAGCACCGTCCAGAGCGCGACCACGCCCACCGTCCCGATCCCTCCGACCAACGTCGCGAGGCGGTGCCCGAGCCACTGTGCGGTCACGCCGGACTCGAACTCGCCGAGCTCGTTCGACGCGCCGACGAAGACGGAGTTCACGGCGGACACGCGCCCGCGCATCTCGGCGGGCGTCGCGCGCTGGAGCAGCGTCTGGCGAATGAGCACGCTCACCATGTCGGCCGCGCCGGCGACGAAGAGCAGCGCGATCGCCGGGACGAGCGCGTGCACGCGCGCGAAGCCAATCGTCGCGAAGCCGAAGATCGCGACGCAGGCGAACATCCACGCGCCCGCGTGGCGGCGCAGCGGGCGGTAAGCCACGATGGTCGCCGTGATCGCAGCGCCGAGCCCGGGGGCGGCGCGTAGGAGACCGAGGCTGGTCGCGCCGCCTTCGAAGTCCTTCGCGTAGAGCGGGAGCAGCGCCACCGCTCCGCCGAGCAGCACCGCGAAGAGGTCGAGCGAGATCGACCCGAGGATCAGCTTCTTCGACCAGATGTAGCGAACCCCGGCGAAGAGCGTCTCGGCGCTGACGCGCCCCTCGCGCATGCGCGTCGGCACCGTCTGGATCCGCGTGGTCAACCCGAACGCGACGAGGCACAGCGCGGACGAGACGAGGTACACGCGATCGCCGAGCGCCGCCGTGAGCGCTCCGCCGACGGCGGGACCGGCGATCGCGGAGAGCTGCCAGAAGCTCGAGTTCCACGCGACGGCGTTCCCGAACGCCTCGGGCGGCACGAGCTCGGGCGCGAGCGCAGCGCCCGCGGGTTGGTTGAACGCGCGCGTCGTGCCGACGACGAGGAGCGCGGCGTAGATCGGCCACACCTCGCTCCGCCCGCTCCGGCCGTACGCGTAGAAGCCGAGCGCGAGCGCCGAATAGGCGAGGTAGGTGATCCGCAGGATCGCGCGCCGATCGAAGCGATCCGCGGTGTGCCCGGCGAAGAGGGCGAGCCCGGCGGCCGGCAGGAACTGCATGAGCCCGGCGAGCCCGAGATCGAGCGCACGGCCGGTGCGCTCGACGAGGTGCCAGGCGACGGCCACGCCGAGGATCTGCCACGCGAGCATCGCCGCGATGCGCGCCGCGAGCATCCGCCGGTAGTCGGGGAAATCGAAGGCTCGTCCGCCGCGCACGCGGCCACGCTACTTCAACTCAACCGCCGCTCCACCAGAGATTGAGCACCATCCGCACGCCGTCGCGCAGAATCTCGAGGGCACACTGTCCCGAAGGCTCGCTCACGGCGGCCTCGTAGACCTCGCTCGCATCGGCGGGTTGCCAGCCGTTCGCCGAGACGATGATGTCGCCCGACTCGAGCCCCAGCTCGCGGAGCGGTGACGTCAGGGCGAGGTCGCCGAGCATGAGCCCGCCGACCGAGCCGTCCCGTGGGTTCGTGACCGGCGTCACCAGGGGCATCCCGTCACCGGACCGAAGCCGCGCGCGCGTGTTGCGGTCGACGTCGATGAAGACGATCGCGATTGGCGTGCCAGCGGCCTTGAGCGTGCGTGCGCGCGCGGCGAGCACGAAGGCGTCGTGGGTCTTGCCGTCCGCCAGGACCGAGAAGGCGCGGTTCCCGTCGTGCGCGGCTGCGGGAGCCGTCAGCTTCACCGCGGCGCTCGTCTTCGGGCCGCGTCCGCGCCCGAGCTCGCGTTCGAGCACGCCCGGGTCGATCTCGACGTGCCCACGCGTCTCGCTCCGCGCGCCGAGCGCGAACGCGGCGGGGATGCTCCCGGCGAACAAGGCGGCGAGCACGACGAGCGCCACGACGTGCGGCTGCCGCCCGCCGATGACGTTCGGCCGCGGCGGAGGACAAGCGCTGCGATCGTTGCAGCGGAGCACGTCGGAGGGTTGCAGCGGGATGCGGTACGGCTGGAGCTCCATGCACTCCACCTTCGCAAGCGGAGTGCCAGCGCTCGGCGCGCATCCGAGCGCCGCCGGCGCCACGGATTTCGCGGGGTTCGCGCGCCCTCGCACCTCGGGCGCGACCGTTCGATGTCCAGCCTGTCACGCGCCGGGGGCGCGCGGTGCCAAAGTGGCAGCTCAGTCCTTCTTGTGCTCGATCTCCGGCGGGACCTTGAAGAACGCGTTCCGCTCGGGGTCGTTGTAGGTCTTGTAGTCCGGCGTCCACGGGACGAACTGCGTCCCGCTGGGACCGTGCTTGATGGTGAGCGCCATCGGACGAACGCTGCGGTAGCTCGAGTCGCGGGGCAGGTCTTCGTTCTCCATGCCGCCGGCCGAGAAGAGCGTGAACAGGCGTGCCTGCGGGTCGTCGTAGTTCTGGTGGAACCCCTCGTTCACCTTCTCGTGCCCGCGCACCATCGTGTGGCAACCGATGCGCTGGAGGAACGATTTGAACTGGAGGCGCCCGAACGCGAAGCGCGCGCTCCTGTCCTGCAGGTCGGCCGGGATGACCTCGGCGCTCGACGGGTCGCTCCACATCATCTGGAAGCGAAGGTCCGGATCGTTGAGCGTGGAGAGATCCTTCCAGCGCTCCTTGAGCAGACGGTCGCGCGGGATGCCGCCGTGCACGAACACCATCCGGTCGAGGAGCAGAATGTTCGGCATCGCCTCGAACGTCGCCTGGTAGTGGCGGAACACGTCGACGGGGAGGTGCGGCTTGAGCGTGTTGATCGCTTCGGCCGGCTTCACGCCGCCGTAAATGTTGCCCTTGAACTCGATGTAGTACTCGTGGTTCCCGCGGAGCACGTACACGAACTCCGGCGCGGTCGCGTAGAGCTGGAGCACGACGCGCAGCACGCCGTTGAGCGAGAAGAGTCCGCGGTCGATGTAGTCACCGAGGAGCACGAGCCGCGGCTCCGGGTTGTTCTTCGGGTCGCGGCGGAACGCGTCGACCTTGTCGAAGAACTTCGACTGCATCAGCGTCGCCTTGAGGATGCTGTAGCAACCGTGGAGATCGCCGAGGACGGTGATCTCGTACTCCCGCGTCGGGTCCGTCGGGACGACGTGGACGTGGCCGTCGAGGAACTCGGGCTGCCCCGCGAAGTCGGCGACCGTCTTCTTGCCGTCGAGCTTGCCTTTGCCGCCTTCGCGCTTCTCGTCCCAGATCCGGACGACGCGGTCGAGCAGCTCGCGGTCGGCCGAGATCTGGTTCGCGATCGTCTGCGGATCCGCGCTGTAGTGGAACTCGGTCGGGACGAAGAACGGGTGGTTGTCGGCCGTGCGCGGGACGGAGACCACGCCGGACACCTCGACGTCGGGCTTGTCGCTGTCGTCCTCTTCGAGCTCGACACCGTGCTCGCCATCGAGGAGCGCCGCCAGCTCGGCGCGGAACTGCGCCTCGGCGGGGTGGACCTCGCCGTCGGCCATGATGAGCTCGTCGATCGTGGCCATGAGCGCTTCCTGGCCGCCGCGATCGAAGCTCTCGAAGATCTCGAAGCAGCGAACCTTGAGCTTCGAGTGGACGAAGTCGTCCTGGTTCTCGTTCTGGGCCACCGCCTCGGTGAAGAGATCCTTCACGCCGCGATCGATCCCCTCGAAGACCTCGTGGAAGTGGGTCGTGAACTTCTTCACGACCTCGTTCTTCATCGCGACGTCCGCGCTCTTCATCGCCTGCTCGGCGCGGCTCTCGACGAGCTTGCCGATGTACTCGCGGACGAAGTCCTTCTCCTTGGCGTCGAAGTCACCGTCGATGTACCCGAAGGTGGTGAGGTAGAAGATGATCGCGTGCATCTGCTGCTCCGCGAGATTCGGATCGTCGCTGAAGGTCATCATGGCGGGAGCTCGTCACCTCGAAAGGGTCATCGGGTTCGATTGATCTGGCGCCCGCCCGGACCGGTCGTGTTCGGCGGTGGTGCGGGCGCCTTCACCGTGGCGCTCGCTGCGGCGGTGCTCGACGCGGTGGCCGTCGCGGGCGGCGCGGCGGTGGTGGCGGGGGGCGGCGGCGGCGCGCTCACGGTGGGCGCGTTGCTGGGGGCGGGCGTCGCTCCGGCCTTGCCCCACGGGATCATCAGAGCCGTCGTGATGCTGGCACCCACCACGACCAAGAGCACGCCGAGGATGATGAGCGTTCGGGTGGAAGGACCGCTCTCGGGCTCCGGCTCGAGCTGGGTCGCGCCGAACGCACGCTTCTCGCTGATGGTGGGGTCGACGACGAGCGGCGCCGCGCGGATGTTGCCCATGCTGTCGGGCGGGATCTTCGGGAGACCCTCGACGCGGAAGGCATTGCCGGTGATCGCGCGCGGCTGGGACGATGTCGACGTCATCGACTCTTCGATCACGCCGCTGATCCGCGCGCGCTCGGCGGAGAACGCCTGCGAGAGCAGCGCGCCGAAGTCACGCGCGGTCGGCGGGGAGGGGAGCGCCCGCAGGTACGCGTCCAGGTCGGCCTTCATCGCCGCGGCCGTCGGGTAGCGCTCGTCCGGGTTCGCGGCGAGCGCGCGCGCGCAGATGGCGACGAGCTCCGGCGGCAGGTCCGGCGACTCTTCTTCGATCTTGGGGATCGTGCCGAGCGAGAGGTGGTGGATGATCGCGGCGTCCGGCATGCCCTTCCACATGCGGCGACCGCTCAACGCCTCCCACAGCATCACACCCGCCGAGAAGATGTCCGCGCGGCGGTCCACCTTCTTCGCGAACGCCTGCTCCGGCGCCATGTAGGAGATCTTGCCTTTGATGACGCCGGTCTTCGTGTGCGACGAGCTGTCGGCGGCCTTGGCGATGCCGAAGTCGACGAGCTTCACCTCGCCGGCGTACGTCACGAAGACGTTGTGGGGGCTCACGTCGCGGTGCACGAGCGAGAGTGGCTTCCCGTCGTAGTCAGCCAGCTCGTGCGCGTAGTGGAGCCCCTCCAGCATGTCGACGAGGACGCGGAGCTGGTGATCGCGCGTGAGCGAGCCGAGCTTGGAGAGGCGCGTGCGGACGGCGCTGAAGGCTTGCCCCTCCAGGTACTCCATCACCAGGAAGAACTTGTCGTCTTCCTCGACGACCTCGTACGTCTGCACGATGTTGGGGTGGTTGAGCCGCGCGGCGATGCGCGCCTCGTCCACGAACATCCCCGTGAAGTCGAGATCGCCGGCGAGCTCCTCCTTGAGCTCCTTCACGACGACGAGCTTCCGGAAGCCGCGCGGGCCCTGCGACGCGGCGAGGTAGACGACGGCCATCCCTCCTCGGCCGAGCTCGGCAATCGGCCGATACTTGCCGAGCGCCTTGTTCTGGGCAGCCACCGCGGTCATCGATCATGACGAGGATACGAGAAATCCTCGGCCTTCGCACCTCTCACGACGGCGTGCCCCGTGACCGACACGAGGATGACCGCCCCTCCCACCATCGCGTACGTGCTCGGGCGCTCGCCGTTGCCGAGCACCACCCAGATTGGGCTCAAGATCGGCTCGATCGTCGCAAGGAGCGTGGAGCGCAGGGCCGACATCTTCCCGACCGCTGCACCGTAAACCCAATAGGCGAGACCGATCTGCACGATCCCGAGCGCCGCCACGATCGCCCACGAGCCCGGCGTCGGGAGCGGGTGCTGCACCATCCACGTCCCACACACGACTACAGCGAGCAGGTTGCCGAGCGCCATCGCCACGTACGGGCTCGCGCTCGTTCCCGCCCAGCCGGGCCCGCGCGCCTTCTGCTCGAGCCGGAGCAGGAGCGGCACCCCCGCCGCACCGAAGCTCGACGCGATCGCGACGAGGTTCCCGAGGCGCCCGGTCGCGGACACTTTGTCGAGGAAGAAGACGACCATGCCGGCGACGACCCCGAACGTCGCCACGACGTCGATCGGCTTGATGCGCTCGCGGAGGAGCGGCCACGACAAGAGCGCGACGTAGATCGGGCACGTGTACTGGAGGAGGATCGCGTTCGCCGCGGTCGTCAGCTTCGCGGCGGCGACGAAGCAGACCACCATCACGGCGTACGCGACGGCGGCGCCCCAGACGCGCGGTCGACGCAGCATCTCGCCCACGTCGACGCCGCGGCGGCGGCCCTCGACGATCGCACCCACCGCCAGGACGGGACCGGCGAAGAAGCTCCGCCACCCCGCGAGCGCGAGCGACGGCACGCTCGACGGGACGCTCTTCACGCCCAGTCCGCCCGAGCTCCAGAGGAGCGCGGCGAGCAGCACGAGCGCGCTCGCTCGCGCACCCCGCCCGCGCTCCGACGGCTCCGGCGGAGGGTCAGCGGAGCCGTCGGTGCGCGAGCGTGGCGCGGAGCCGGCTTCGGACATGCAGCGCGCGCTCATACACCGGTTCAGCGGCCGATTCCATGCTATGAGCGGGGCGCAATGTCGCTCCGCTCGCCTCTCCTCGCGCCCGCCCTCGCGCTCGTGATTGCCCTCGTGCTCGTGCCCCGTGCGGTCCTCGCTGCAGACGGCGGCGCGGATGCGGACGTGGACGGCTCGGCCGATGCGTCGAGCGACGCCAGCACGGACGCGACCGTTGCCAGTGACGCGGGCGACGCCGCCAGCGACGCCGCGAAGGACGCCACGGCCGACGTGGAAGAGCCTCCGACCAGCGACGGTGGCCCGATCACGTTCCGTCCGGACGCCGATCCCGAGCCGGACGCCGGCACGCCGGCGACCCCGACCGACGACGGTGGGTGCAACGCATCCGGTGTCGGCGCGGGCGCGCTCGCGTCGTGGCCGTCCGCGCTCGCCGTGCTGGCGCTCCTGCGCATGCGCTCGCGCCGCCGCCGCGCGAGCTGAAGCACGCTGCGACTTGCCAGCGCTGTCAGCTCCGTGACAGCTTTGCGGCGTGCGACGCACGGAGCGCCTCTTCGCCATCGCCGAGTACCTGCGCGGGCGCCGGACCGGCACGACCGCGCAAGCGATCGCCGATCGCTTCGGCGTGACGCTCCGCACCGTCTACCGCGATCTCGCGAGCCTGCGCGATGCGGACATGCCGCTCTCCGCCGACCGCGGGCGCGGCGGCGGCTATGCGCTCGATCGAAGCTACTCGCTCCCGCCGGTGAACTTCACCGCGCGCGAAGCGGCGGTGTTGATCGCCGGGCTGCGCTTCCTCGGTGAGATGCGCGTCATCCCGTTCACGGAGTCACTGGAGAAGGTGCTCGACAAAGTGCGCGCTGCGCTCTCGACGTCGGCGCAGCGCGAGCTCGAGCGGCGCCTCGTGAGCCTCTCGTTCCTCGGCGTGCCCGCGCGCGCGACGCCACCCGCGGTCCGTGCGGCGTTGGAGCAAGCGTGGTTCGAGGGGCGCCCCCTCCGGATCGGCTACCTCGGCGCCGACGGCTACGGCATGCCGAGCGAGCGCACGGTGCGCGTCCGTCAGATCGTCATGGACCGCTCGGAGACGCTGCTCAACTGCGATCAGCTCGAGCCGACGGAGGGCACGCGCCAGTTCAAGCTCGACCGCATCGCGAGCGCGAAGGTGCTGCTCCTTCCGTTCCTCGTGCTCTTCGGCCTCCTCGGCCTCCTCGCGGGAGAGCGGAGCGCGCGCGCGTGCGGCGTCGGTGGCGTCTCGGGCGCGGGCGTGTGCGACGCGGCCGACGTGATCGACGCCAAGGCGGACGCCGCGGCGCGGCGCCGCGATCGGTTCGGCTTCTCGTACGGCCTGACCGAGAGCGCGCTCTTCTTCGGCGACGGGCGGCGCGCGTCCACGTCGCGCGGCACGTTCCTCGCGACGTGGGAGCACCCGCTCGGGCGCGCGTGGACGCTCCAGGTCGGTGCGGGCGCGTTGCTCGGCGGAACGATCGACACGCCGGTCGCGGCGGCGTCGTTCAACCCGGGCGTGCTCGGCGCCGTGACGCTGAGCGATCGCGTCTACGAACCGGAGCGCGGTGCGCGCGATGGCCGACCGTTCGTGCTCACCACCTACACGCTGTCGTTCGTGAGCGCGACGTCGCGCTCGAGCCAGACGGCGGAGTCGATCGGGTACACGGCGCTCGACTTCCGGTTCGGGCTCGTGGTGGGGACCACCTTCGCGGGTCGCATCACGCCCTACGCTGCCGCGCGCCTCTTCGGCGGTCCGGTCTTCTGGCGCTGGGTGGACGAGGCCGGTGGGCTCACCCGCGTGCTCGGCACCGATGCCTACAAGTACGAGCTCGGGGGCGGCGTGGTGGTCACGGTGGGTACGTCGACGTCCGGTGTGGGAGGTCGCGTCGCGTTCTTCGTCGACGGGAGCTTCGCCGGCGAGCGGAACCTCCGCGGTGGTGCGTCCATTTCATTCTGACCCGCTGTTTCAAGTCGACACATCGCGCGCGGAAGACGGCGTTTCAGTTTGAATCCGCCGCGCGTTCCATCTCGAGCGGAAAGCGGGAAAAACGGAGGAGCTACGGGCCTCCACCTCAGCGGGGCATTCGCACGCGAACGCCAGAGCTCGTGGCCCCTGGCTTGCAAGATGCACTTAAGGGGGGTGACGAGCACGATGCTCATCAAAACCCGATGCGCGAGGAGACAGACTTGGGTAGCCTTTCGAGAAGCATGCGCCGTGTTCCTGCGATGATCTCCGTCGTCGTGATGGCGACAGCCTCGCTCGTGGTCGCGTGCTCGGGGGACGACCGTCCGCCCGTCCTCGACACCGGCGACTCCGGCACCGTCCCCAAGACGGACTCGGGTCCGGTGGACCCCTGCCAGACCGACTCGCCCGGCTGCCCGTGCGCGGACGCCGGCACCGAGAAGTACTGCGGCGTCATCTACCGCGTCGTCGGCAACCACGTCGACTGCGCGAAGGGCTACATGCAGTGCGGCGACGACGGCAAGTGGGGCAAGTGCGAAGGCCCGACCGTCTACGGCGCCGAGTGAGGCTCAGCTAGAGCTGCGCGTCAGGGCGCGGCGTGCACGCTCGCGACGAGCGCGTCGAAGTCGGCGCGCGCGGCTTCGACCGAGGCCTCGCCGCCGACGAGCTTGAAGAAGAAGAAGTTCCCATCCTTCACCGGGAAGATGGCGCCGAGCAGCATGTGCTTGTCCTTCGGACCGCCGCTCATGCCGGTGAACGTGCCGTGGGCCTCCACGATCGTCGCGGTCAGCGCTCCCACGGTGCGCTCGGTCCGTGTCTTCTTCGTGATCGGCGAGAACTGGCCCATCCACCGCTCGATGTTCGCGTCCAGCCCGCCGCCGGCTTGAGCGACCGCGAGCGTCGTCTCTTCGGTGTCGGTGCCTGCCTTCGGCGAGTGGTAGGTGGCGAGGCGCATCGGCTTGTCGCCGGGCTCCTTCACGAAGCGCGCGGGCGCGGTCCACACGACCGCGGCGGGGAGCGCGCCGGCAGCGGTGCCGCTCGCGCTCGGTGCCGCGGTGGTGGACGATGCCGTCACGGTCGCGCTCGAGCTCGCGCTCGCCGCGGCGTTCGTGGTGGTGGTCGCTTTGATCGGCTCGGGCTCGGAGCGCGAGCATGCAACGACGAAGAACCCGAGCACGACGAGGGAACGCATGGGCGCCATCGTACCCTGCGATCGCATCGGGTCAGCGCGTGAAGAGCACGCGGAACTTCTTGGTCCCGACGATCGGCTTGCCTTCGCGGTCGAGCGCGGCAGTGTAGGCCTCGCGCATGGCGCACGAGCGCGCCTCGCGCCCGAAGCCGTGCCCGGGATCCTGATCGATCGTCGCGGAGACGACCTTGCCATCGACGCCGACGGTGACGGCGATGACGGCGGAGGCTTCGTCGATCTGGTCGATGTCCGACTCGGCCGGGAAGGGGCACTTCCAGTCGCCGGCGCCCGCGCGCTGCACGGGGCGCGAGCGATCGACGGTGGCGGGGGCCGCGGTTCCGGTACCGGTCCCGCCGGGTTGGCCGGTGGCGGCGGCGGCGACGTTGCGGACCGCGGTCGTGCTCGTGCCCTGCGACGCGGTGACGCCGCCGGCGTAGCGATCGCCCGTTCCGTTCACGAAGCTGTTCGTGAGATCGAGCGGCTCGTTGGGATCGGGATCGGCCGCGAGGATCGCACCGGCTTGGGCCGCGGCGGGCGGCGCCGACGGCGGCGGATCGTTCGTGGCGACGGGCGGCGGCGGGGTGTCGTCCTTCACCGGATCCGGCGGGGGCGGTTCGTCCTGCTTCTCCGGCTCCGGCGGCTTGATCGTCTCGACCTCGATCGTGCGGTCCATCCGCTGCTCGACGAAGCGCGAGAGGCTGGTCTCCGTCCACGAGATGAGCTCGGCGTGGATGTAGCCGATCCGGATCGCGAAGATGCCGTGGAAGAGGCACGCGCCGAGGACCCCGAGCGCGAGCATCTTGTAGAACGAGTCGTCCCCCACGAGCCGAAGCGCCGCCGGCGGTTCGGCCGGGCTGGCGACGTGCGCGTGGACGTGGGGGAGGGTTCCGTTCACGGGATCTTGGCAGGGAAGGTTACTTGGGGGCGCCGGAGGAGATGGGAGCGGTCGGCGCGACTCCGAACGCTATCTTTTGCACGTTCGCCTGCTTGAGCAAGTCGAGGACGTGGATCACGCGGCCGTGTTGGACGGCGCTGTCCGCTTTGATGACGCAGCGGAGCTCCGGGTTCGATTTTCGTGCGGCTTGGGCGAGCGGAAAAATCGCGTCGTCGTTGGCGATGATCTTGCCGTCGACGACGGTGGCGCCGTTCGCCGCCAGCTCCACGCTGAAGACGGTCTGGACGTCCGACCCTTGGCTCGCCTTCGGCAGCTCGAGCGGGATCGCCGACGGGTTGGCCACCATCTTCGCGGTGACCATGAGGATGATGCAGAGCACGAGCGTGACGTCGACGAGCGGCGTCACGTTGATGCCGACGATGGCGTCGTCCGAGTCCTGCGCGCCGGCGGCCATGGCTCAGCTGTCCCTCTCGGCGTCCTCTTGCTCGGAGGCCTTTCGCTTCTCTTTCTTGCTCGAGCTCGCGCTGGGCGCGGGCTCCTCGTCGCGGGTCTCCCGGGCAACGCCTGCGCCTGCACCGAGCGCGGCGCCTTCGGCCGACTTCAGGTGCGAGAGGAGCATGTGACCGAGCGCGTCGGTGTTGGCGAGCGTGCTCTTCACGAGCCGCTGGAAGAAGTTGTAGGCGGCGACCGCCGGGATGGCGACGAACAGACCGACCGCGGTGGCGACGAGCGCCTCCGAGATGTGCGCCTGGAGGGCCGCGCTCACCGAAGAGCCGGCGTTCTGGGCCGCGGCTGCGCCGCTCGCCGCGGACTCGCGCGCGAGCTCGTCGAACGCGGCGACGATGCCGATGACGGTGCCGAGGAGGCCGATGAACGGCGCGTTGTTGCCGATCGTGCCGAGGATCGCGAGGCGCTTCTCGAGGCGCGTGCGTTGCAGCGCCGACGCTCCCGACATCGCCTCTTCTGCGGCCTCCGGGCCCTGATCGGCCTCGACCAGGCCGGCGACGACGACCGCCGCCTCGGCGCTGGGGGACCGTTCGAGCCGCTTCCGCGCCCCGGCGAGGTCACCCGCGCGAAGGAGCTTCGCCAGGTCCTTCATCAAGGTGGGAAGATCGTCGCGGAGGGAGATGAAGAGCCACGCGCGCTCGAGCATCACCGCCACCGAGACGATGCTGAGGATGAACATCAAGACCAGGACCCATCCGGCTCCCAGGCCGACCAGCGCACTCTTGACTCGTTCCAGCATCTTTTCCGTGCCTTAGCTAAGCTTCCGATGCTTCTGATGCATCCAGGGTGTCGGGCGGTGCGCCCGGGGCCTGGATTCTCGTGGATTGGGGATTCGCGTCCACCACCGAGCTCACGACCGTGGTCGCGAAGGCCCCTTTCGGTAGCACGAATTCAACCACGCAAGCGCCTACATCTTCCCGGGTCCCGGAAATCTCACCCGAATTCGACAGAACCGATGCCCGAAGCTCACGGACGGGCACCCGAAACGCTCGCCGGGTGCCCTCCGCCAGGCCTGCTGCCCGGCTCAGATCGACCCCCTCACCCAGGCGCTCGGACAGGACCTCCTGCTCGAGCTCCCGGGGGAGCCCGGCGGGCTCCATCATCTTCGGACCGAAGATGGGGCCGGTCGGTGAGACCTCGAAGGCGCGAACTCGGGCCTCATCCACCTCCGGCGCCTCGCAGAGAAAGAGTCCACCTGACTCTTCTTTCTTGAGCACGTCGCCGGCGAGGGCGTGGTCCCAGTCCCCCCGCGCCACGCGCCGGGAGAGGACCTCGTTGAACAGCTCCGCTTGGAGCGAGGACACGAGGAGCTTCTTCAGCCGATGGTCCCGCGGCGGCGGCGTGCGGCCGGAGAGCCAAGCGCGCGCCCGCTCCGCGTTGTCGCCGTCGCGCCCGAAGCGCTGCTCGCCGAAGAAGTTCGGCGCGCCACTGGCGCCGATCCGCTCGAACGCTCTGACTACTTCGTCCACGCGCGCCGGATCGATCTCGCGGAGCACGATCCGGAAGCGGTTCCCCGCGAGGTGCCCGGTGCGGAGCTTGTTGCCGTGCCACGCAGCGTCGAGGATGGAGAGCCCGTCGATCGCGACGGCGTCGACGCGGGCGCGAAAGTCCGCCGCCGTGACCCCGCGCGGGAGCGCGAAGGAGACCGTCTGCGTCGTGACCGCTTGCCGATCCTTCATGCCGGGGATGCCGGCGTCGCGTGCGTCCGCGCCGAGCGCGCGGGCGAGCGCGCGGACGGCGAAGTCCGTCGTCATGTCGCGCTTGCGGAAGCGCACGTAGAGGTGCGTCCCGGTGCCGCTCGGTGCGTAGAGCGGAAGCTCGTCGACGACGAAGTCCTCGGGGGAGGCCTTGATTCGAGCGCTCGGAGCCACCGAGCTCATGCGTCGCTGCTCGAGAGGATCTCGTGGGCCATGACGTCGCGCGGGCTGCGGAAGTGTTGCTGCGGCGAGTAGAACTGCAGGTTCGAGACGCGCGAGGTGTAGAGGCAGGCGTACTCCTCGACCTGGGCCCCGAAGCTCGACTGCTCGTTCGCTTCCTTGAGGAGCGAGCCCCAGTACGGGTGGAACCGCGCGTCGATCCGGCGCTCGATCACCGCGAGCTCCGCATCGGTCTGGCGCATGAGGCCGCGCACGCGCTCGACGGCGCGCTTCACGCGGCTCTTCTCGGCCTCGGTCGCGGCGTCGGCCAAGCTGCTGCCGTTCGAGCCGCTGCCGTTCGGCTTCTTCGCGTCCTTGCCGCTCTGGCGCGTGAGCTCCTTGAAGCGCGCTTGGTAGAAGCGGAGCTCGTCCTCGAGCCGCTCGCGCTGGTCCTCGAGCTCGACGGTGCGCCCGAGGTCGTCCTTGCACTCGTCGTGCGCGATCACCTCGGTCTCGAGCTCCTGGATGATCATCGCCGTGCGCCAGACGCTCTCCTTCTTCGAACGAAGGATGTCGCCGTAGATGTGATCGCCGACGTAGAGGATCTGATCGCCCGAGACCGCGAGCGCGCGCTCGAGCTCCATGACGTTGCCGCCCTCGTAGATGCGGCCGCGCTCGAGCGGGAAGCTCGCGGGGCGGAGCTCCTCCTGCGTGCGCTCCATCAGCGGCCGGCGCTCGGTGAAGAACGCGGGCTTCGTGGCGGCGACGATGACGACGTCGAAGAAGTTCCGCCAGCTCGGGTACTCGGTCATCGCTCCACCGAGCAGGTACGTCATCATCTTCTCGGTGTAGGCCCAGCGCGAGTTCGTGAGCAGGAACAGCTTCTTCCCGGCGCTGCGCAGCTTGTGGAGCGTGGGCGCGAGGTCCGGGTCGCGCTGGATGTAGCGCGGCAGATCGGAGAGCACGGCATCGAGGATGGTTCCGTCGCGGTGGGCCTCGTCGATGCACTCGCGGATGTCGGTGAAGAGCTTCGCGTACTCGATCTCCATCCCGCGCTTCTCCATCGCCTCGACGACGGCGGAGTAGAGGGCGACCTCGCTCAAGGCGTAGAGCGTGTCGATCCAGTGGTAGCGCGGGGTGGCCGGGCGGAGCTTCTTCGACTGGTAGAGGGTGCGGAGCTCCTCTTTCGTGAGCTCGCGCGTGCCGTGGTAGCCCTTCGCCACCTGCTTGTAGCGGTCCATCTTCAGGACGTGACCGAAGCGCTTGTCGATGAGGAGGCCACGGACCGGGAAGTCGATCGCGACCGGGGCGTTGGCCACCACGTCGGGGTAGCCGCGCAAGATGAGCTTCTTGACCGTGGCCTCGATCGAGAGGCGGTCCATGTTCGGCTGGTCGTAGATCGCCAGCGTGTAGTCCATGTCGAACCCGACCCAGCTGATCCCCGTCATGCGCAGGTTGCGGTTGCAGAAGATGCGCTTGGGCCGCGGGATGTAGGCGCCGGGTTTCGGGCCGAGCTCGTCGAGCGGGAGAGAGAGCTGCGAGGTGGTTTGCGTCACGGGAGAGGGGGCACCGCAGAAAAGATCGACGGGGGAAGATCGAAGATATCACGCGCGCGTCACACTTCCACGCCCCCCGACGAGCTCCCCCGGAAGGCCATGTCGTTCGTCGCGCTCTCCTCCCACTCCCGCTCCTCCTCCAGCTCCTCCTCCCGCGCCCGCGTGCTGGCACTCGCCTCCGCGGCGGCCGCGCTCCTCGTCGCATGTGGTCGCGCGTCGGTCCCCTCCGCACCCGACGACGCCTCCGCATCCGCCCCCGCATCCGCCTCCGCGTCCGCATCCACGTCCGCATCCACGTCCGCACCCGCACCCGCCCCCGCGCGGATCGATCCCGACGGCGACGACGAAGCCCAGGAGCTCGGGGAGGGCACATTGCCCGCGTCCCTCTCCCTCGTTCGCGTCGGCGTTCCTCCGCTCGCGCTGTCCCGCATCTGCGATCTCTCGTCGTTCGGCGGCGCGCTCTACATGGCGCACGCCGTCGCACCGCTCGGCATCGACGGCGCCACCGTCACCAAGTACGTCGCCGGCGATCCGACGCCGCTCCGGCTCGTGTTCGACTGGAATCGCTACGGTGAGCCTTCGCGCGGGGGCGGCGCGGGGCAGGGCTTCGTGCGGGTGCACGCGATCGGCGGACGACTCTTCGTGCCCGACGCCGATCCGCCGTACGACGGCTTCGGCTACCTCGATCACGGCACCGAGGGCTACGTCTTCGTCTCCGATCCGAGCGGCGCGTTCGCGAAGCCGCTCGGCGAGCATCGCAAGCCGCCGCTCGCACCGACCCTCGCCGGCGACGATGGCGGCGCCGCGCGGGCGGGCGCGATGGTGCTACCGCGCGCCTACCACGTGCTCGACGTGATTCGCTTCCGCGGCGCGCTCTGGGCATCGACGGGCTCCGTCCCTCCCAACGAGCGCGCGTGGAGCGGACCCTCGCCCGGCGCGCTCCACCGCGCCGACGGCGCCTCGACGCGGATGGACTGGGTCGTGGGCTACCCCGACGACGCCACGCGCGACGTCTGGCGTCTTACCTTTTTGGTACGATTCCACGATCGCCTGTTCGCCGGCATCCAGGAGTACCAACCGCGCGACCCCAACGACTACGTGGTGTTCTCGCCCGCGGCGGACGCCACCACGATCACGCGCGCCGACCTGCGACCCGTGCGGGCGACCGACGCCGGGGTCGTCTCCACGCTCCGCTGGTACGCGGACACGAAGATGGAGACGCTCTACTGGATCGCGCTCGGGCGCACGACCGGCCAGGCGGAGCTCCGCGTCACCCACGACGGCTTCACGTGGACGTCGATCGAGATGCCCGCCGGCGCGGGCCAGCCGACCGACGTCGTGCGCTTCCGCGACGCGCTGGTGCTCCTCGCGGAGAACGGCCTCTACCGCGTCGAAGGCACGCGGGTCCTCCCCACGCCGCTCGCGACCTGGACCGACCCGAAGCTCTTCGCCGTGTCGGACTGGTTCTGCGCGGCGCCGCTCGCGGTCCACCAGAACGCGCTCTACGCCGGCTCGCAGAAGAACGGCGCGCTCTATCGCTTCGAGTGAGCGCGCGACGCGCCATGTGTGCAACCGACTTACCTCTTCGCACGTAGCATCGGCGACCGGGTGAGGGCATCCTCACCGGATCCCGTCCATGGCGCCCAACGACGCAACTGCCGGAAACCTCGCCGATTCCGGGGAGCTGACCGTGTCCGAGGGCCAAGCGTTCCTCGATCCGTCACGGCCGCAAGTGCCCGGCTACGATCTCCTGCGCGAGCTCGGGCGCGGAGGGATGGGCGTCGTGTGGGAGGCGCTCGAGCACCGCCTCGATCGGCCCGTCGCGTTGAAGGTTCGGATGGCGGAGCTCGAGGAAGAGTCGTCCGACGCCACGCTCTGGGCGGAGGCGCGGCTCGCAGCGCGGGTCGCCGATCCGGGCGTGGTTCCGGTCCACGACGTCGGGCACACGCTCGACGGGCGCCCCTACTACACGATGGAGCTCGTGAACGGGACCGACCTCGGCGCGGTCCTGAAGGACGGCGCCTTGCCCGAGGCGCGCGCCGTGCGGCTCGCCGCCGAGATCGCGCGGGCCGTCGCCGCCGCGCACGAAGCAGGCATCATCCACCGCGATCTCAAATCGCGGAACGTGATGATCGACCGGGCGGGGCGCGCGCGCGTGCTCGACTTCGGCCTCGCGCTGCGGCTCTCGCGCGAGGGCACGGCCGGCGCTTCGTTCGCGGGCTCGCCGTCGTACATGGCGCCCGAGCAGCTCTCGGGCGAGCCGCTCGGGCCGCCGACCGACGTGCACGCGATCGGCGTCCTCCTCTACGAGATGCTCACCGGGCGGCGGCCGTACGCGGGGGAGAACCACGCGGCGGTCCTCTACGCCGTGCTCCAGACCGCGCCCGCGCCGCCGTCGACGCACGCGCCGATCAGCCCCGACGTCGAGCGCGTGTGCCTGCGCTGTCTCGAGAAGGACCCGAAGAAGCGCTTCGCGAGCGCGCGCCCGCTCGCGGACGCGCTCGGCGCGATCCTCGAAGGCAAACCGCTCCCCGACGGCACGAGCCCATCGAAGCGCACGGCGTACCGCCCCGCGGTCGCGTACCCACGCGCCGAGCGTCCTCGGATCGAGGACGCGAAGCGCGTGTTCACATGGACGTGGAGCCTCCGGTCGTCCCCCGCGGCGCTGTGGCCGTTCGTCAGCGACACCGATCGGTTCAACGAGAACGTCGGCCTCGGCCCCGTCTTCGTCGACGACGGCCGGATCGACGCCGCCACCGTCGCGCGCGCGGGGCGCGCCGAGGCCTCGGGCTTCGCGCTCGCGTGGCGGGAGTACCCGTTCGAGTGGATCCGCGAGCGGGAGCACTCGGTGTTCCGCTGGTACTCCGAGGGCCCGCTGGCCGCCCTGTGGAACAAGGTCACGCTCACTCCGCGCCCCGACGGCGGGACGGAGCTCACGCACGAGATTGCCGTCGTCCCGCGCGGCGTGCTCGGCCGCGTCGCGGTGCTCGTCGAGATCGGTCAGCGCTTGCGGCGCGCGATCGACCGCGTCTACAAGGCGCTCGACGACGCGCTCTCCGCCGGTAACGATCCCTGGAGCTTGCCGTTCGCCCCGAACGACGCGCAACGCGCGCGTATCGCGGCGGGCGCGCAGGCGCTGAGCGCACGCGGGTTCGATCGGATCGCGATCGAGGCGCTCGCGAGGACGCTCCTCGGCGCGCCCACGCGCGAGCTCGCGCGCATGCGGCCTCTCGAGCTCGCCCGCCGGTGGGGCGTCCCGAACGAGGTCGCGCTCGACCTGATGATCCACGCCGCCGAGGTGGGGTTGCTCGACCTCGGCTGGGATCTCATCTGCCCGACCTGCATGATCGCGCACGAGTCCGCGCCGTCGCTCGAAGCGGTGAAGCACTCGGGCCACTGTCGGACCTGCGAGGTCGACTACGAGCGCGATCTCGATCGCTCGGTCGAGCTCGTCTTCCACCCGCACCCCGCGGTGCGGGAGACGAAGCCGCAGACGTTCTGCGCCGGCTCCCCGGCGAAGAAGCCGCACGTCGTCGCGCAGTTCGTGCTCGAGGCGGGTGCGGAGCGGACGGTGACGCTGCCGCTGCCCGCGGGCGAGTACGTCGTCTCGTGCGCCGGGCACCCGCACGTCGCGGACCTGGCCGCGAGCCACGCGGGTCACCAGAGCGACGCGGAGATCGTCGTCGCCGAGTCCGCCGCGAGCCAGCTCGGGGTCACGCCACGCGTCGTCCGCGCGGGCGAGGTGATGCTCCGGATCGTCAACGACACGCCGGCCGAGCGCCTGGTCCGGATCGAGACGCGCGCGTCGCGGCGCGACTCGGTCCCCGCGACGCGCGCGCTCACGCACCCCGCGTTCCGGCAGTTCTTCTCGCGCGAGCTCTTCGCGCACGGCGAGCTCTTCGGCGTGAGCCAGCTCGCGTTCCTCACCGTCGACGCGAGTGACAGCGGCGCGCTGTACACCACGCGCGGCGACTCCGAGGCGTGCACGATCGTGCGGGGGAGCGAGGTCGCGTTCGCCGAGGTCGTACGCGCCGAGCAAGGGACGGTGCTCCCGGGGCCGCTCGGCTCCTTCGTGGCCGCGTTCCCGGCGCCGCTCCGCGCGGTTCGCGCTGCGCTCGCGCTCGTGGCGCGTTCGCCCGACGCGCCGCTCCGCGTCGGCGTCCATGGGGGACAGTGCCTCGCGCTCACGCGCGACGCACGGATCGAGTACTTCGGCGAGACCCTCCACCGCGCGTTCTGGCTCGCGCAGGCCGCCAAGACCGGTCAGATCGTCCTGTCACAGCAGGTCGCCGACGACGACGAGGTCGCGCGGACGCTCGCCGGCGCGCGCGCTACCGTCACGGTCGGGCTCGCCGGGGCGGGCCCGTACGCGGGGCGGCGCGTGGTCACCGTCGGCTGAGCGTCACCGCGCGATACGCCGCATCACCATCCGGGCGAGCCCGGAGAACCCACTGAGCCGCCGCGCGACGTGATCGTCGAGCTTGGTGGTCCAGTGGAGGTCGTCCTTCTGGGCGGCCTTCCACACGATCGCCGCGACGTCCTCCGCCGTGGTCTTCACGCCGAACACACCCATCGACTTCGGCTTGTGCGACTCGTTCTGCACCATTGGCGTGTCGACGAAGCCGGGCATCACGTCGCAGACGCGAATGCCCTTCGGGGCGAGCTCGACGTCGAGCGCCTCGGTGAGCCCGCGGACGAAGAATTTCGTTGCAGAGTACACGGCCATCTCGGGTTGCCCGTAGATGGCCGATGCGCTCGACATCGTCACGATCGCCGGCTTGCGCGGGCGCTCGGGATCGGCGGCCGCCTTCTCGAGCAAAGGGAGCGCGGCGTAGATGCCGTTGACGACACCGTTCACGTTGATGGCGATCTGCCGATCGGCGTCGTCCGGCGTCTGGTCGACGAACGACGCGAACTTGAGCACGCCCGCGCAGCCGAACAGCACGTCCATCGTCCCCCCGGTGCGCGCGCCGAACGACGCGAGGGCGGCTTTCCACGCGCCGCGATCGCGCACGTCGAGCGTGCCGGCGATGGCGCGCGCGTCGCCCAGCTCGGCGGCGAGCGCGCGGACGCCCTCTTCGTTGACGTCGAAGAGCCCGACGAACCACCCGTGCTCGGCGAACAGCCGAGCGGTCGCCTTGCCGATGCCCGAGGCCGCCCCAGTGACGAAGATCGAGGGAGTCATGGCGACGGGAGTACCAAAGGCGCCCCGCGCCGGCTACGGTTCGGTCGTGGACTCCTCCTCGCTCCGCGCCCTGGTCCTCGGCTGCGCCGCTGCGTTCGCGGTCGCCGTCGCTGCGGCGTGCGGCGGTCCGTCGAGCGGTGCGTGCACGCTCACCGCGAACGGGAGCGCGTGCAAGAGCGATGGGGATTGCTGCTCGGGCTACTGCAAGGTCTACCCCGACGTGCCCGGCTCGTTCTGCCAGGACAAGGTGACCTATCCGCCGAAGTACACGGCGGGCACGTTCTGCACGGAGGACGCCCACTGCGAGAGCGGTCTCTGCAACGGGAACGTCTGCTTCGGTACGCCGCCGCAACCCGGCACGTGCGACGAGGTCGGCTCGCAGTGTCTCCTCGACTCCGCGTGCTGCACCAACATCTGCAACGCGGACGCGAACGGCCGGAAGACGTGCTCCTACCCGGCGTCGGGCTTCGACGCGGGGTCCTGCTTCCCCACGTCGTCGCCGTGCCAGCTCCCGTCGGACTGCTGCAGTGGGTTCTGCGTGCTCGGCTCGTGCGCGGCGAAGTCGGGCGGCGGGTCGAGCTGCGGAAAGGCCGGCGCGTCGTGTCGGTCCGGCGTCGACTGCTGCAGCGGTCAGTGCTCGAAGCTGGGCTCGGGCTCGACCCAGTGCCGCTGAGTCTTCACTCGGACGGGGCGAGAACCGCGATCACCGAGCCCGAGGTCGTGAGCGCGAAGATGCGCCGGCCGTCGACCGCGAGGTCCACGGCCTCCTGATCGAGGAGGGGCCTCACCGCACGTCCGTCCCCCGGCACGAAGACGACGGAGGTCTTCGTCGACGTGTAGGCGCCGTGCGCGTCGGCCGTGATCGGCGTGTACGCGTAGTCGTACCCGCCCGACCCAGGACGGTCGGCGATGGTGCCGAGCGCCGTCGCGCTCGAGCCACGCTGCCAGCGGTAGACGACGCCGCTGCAGAGGTCTCGCCAAAAGAGAACGTCGCCCGCGGAGGCGAGCGCCGAGTTCTGCGTGCTCAGATGACCCTCTCCGATGACCTCCGCTTTGCCATCGACGAGCCGCAACACGGGGCTCGGCTTCTGGCTGCAGGCGCTACCGAGGATGGGAGGCGGGCCGGACCAGAAGGTCGTGGTCGCCCCCGCGGCGACGGTCCCGCCGACGGTCTCTCGCGTGACTTCGCTCTTGCTCGAGGAAGGGCACTTCCGCCAAATCGCGGCGGGCTGCGTGGAGCTCCCGAGCCCCGTCCACACGATGCAGCGATCGTGGTCGACGCGCACCGACGTTGCGTTGGGCATCGCGTCGAAGAGCGCCGGCGGCGTCCCGTCGAACGGGACCCGGTAGATGCCTCCGTCGGGCCGAGCGGTGAAGATCGCGACGTACGCTGCGGCGTCGTCGCTCGCGATCGACATCGCACCGGCTGGGAGTGTCGCCAGCTGGGTCACGGTTCCACCGCGCTTGGGGACCATCCCAACGTGGCTCGCGGCGTCGATCCAGACGACGTGGGTGTCGTCGACGGCGAGGGCGACGGGCTTGTCGATGCCCGAGGCGAGCGCGAGCGGTGCACAGACACCGTCGGTGCACGTGGCGCCGAGACAATCGGTCTTCGCGGTACCGCACGCGGTCGGATCTTCCAGGATCTGACCGCAGGCGACCGAGAGCGAGAAGGCGAAGAGCGGAAGGGCGAGGAGGGAAGGACGAAGGAGGTTCATGTACTGCGGAGTAGCAAGCGGTGTGCCTCGTCGGGGTGGGTGTGCGTTCGCACGTTTGGCGTGAGCGTTGCGCTTCGTGTGCAGGAGTCGGCTGCCCACGATGCGCAGCTGGTGCAACTCGAGCAGCCGCTCAGGCGCGGATCATCGCGGACGCTGCTGCGGCGCGGTTCCACCGCGGCAGGAGGACGAGCGGGCCGAGACACACCGCAGCGGCCAGCCCGAAGACGCCCGCCTTGCCGATGGAGTCGGCGAGGACGCCGCCGATCGTGCCGCCGATGCCGATCGCCAGTGCGTTCATGCTCGTGAGGAGCGTGTAGTGCAGCGCGGCGTTCTCCTTGCGCGTCGCCGACATCAGCGCGGCGAAGAGCACGGTGGTGCCGAGCCCACTGACGAAGTTCTCGCTGACGATCGCGATCGTCGCGAGGCCGCGCGGGAGTCCAGCGAGGAGCGCGAGCAGGAGCGGGATGCACACGGCGGTGTGGAGGAGCGCACCGAGGACGAGCGCGCGCTTTTCGCTCATGAAGCGGTGGAGCAAGCCGCCCACGCCGGCGCCGACGAGCGCGCCGGCGATCCCGAACGTGACGGCGACGAGCCCGATCGAGCGCTCGGACCACTTCGCGTCGACGAGCATTGGCTTGATGAGCACCGCCGCCATGTGGATGCCGAGCTTGTAGGTGAGCGCGAGCACGGCGACGGGCCACACGTCGCGCCCGATGAGGTGCTTGGCGAACGCGAAGAGGTCTCCGAGTGCGCTCCGCCCGCTGGGTCTGCTCGAGGGTGGCGGGTCTGCGGTCCCATGGTGCTCGTCGCGCAACAGGAACGCGCCCACGCTCGCGATCCCGACGAGGCTCGCGCACGAGAGGACCGCCGCGGTGAGGCCGAAGTCACTGACGAGCAGGAGCAAGCCCGCGCCGCCGACGAGGATCCCGACCCGATAGCCGGCGACCTGGGCCGTGTTGCCGAGCCCGCGATCCTTCTCGGCGAGCGAGCGCACCGCGAGCGCGTCGACGAAGATGTCCTGCGTGGACGCGAACAGCGCGGCGACGGCGGTGAGGACGAACCAGAGCCGCGGCGCCTCGGCGAGCGACCGGAGCGCGTAGAGCCCGAGGGTGGCGGTGAGCGCGAGCTGGAGGACGAGGAGGATCCCCCGGCTGCGCTTTCGGATCGCGCGCGCGTCGGCGATCGGCGACCAGAGGATCTTGAGCTGCCACGGGAGCTGCAACCAACCCACGGCGGCGATGAAGCCGAGCGAGTAGCCCGATTTGCGGAGCGCGACGGGGAGGTACTCGGCGGCGAAGCCGAAGGGCACTCCCTGCGCGGTGTAGAGCAGCGCGAGCGCGAAGAGCGTGGGGCCTGCCGCGCCGACAGCGGAGCGCGGCGCGTCGGCGCGCTCGCTCGTGCTCACAGGGCTTCGACGACGACCTGCGAGCGATCGGCGGCGCGCTCGGCGGCCTCGACCGAGATCAGGTCAGCGTCCCCCTCGAGATCGCTACGGCGCAGACCGACCGTCGCGAGGAGCACGCGCGACGGCGTGAAGCCGAGGTCGTCCGCGTGGACGAAGAGCTTCCCGAGGTGCTCGGCGTACGCGCGCGCGAGGGTGGGGAACGGGATGTGGTCGAACGGCTTCGCGCGGCGCCGGCTCGCATAGGCCGATGCCATGAGGCTCGCGGTGAGGAGGTGATACAGCGCGTGGAGGCGCGGCTTCGCCGCCGGCTCCGCGCGCTCGAGCACGCGACGCAGGAAGTGGACGTTCAGCGGCACGTGGAACGACTCGTCGCGCGTGAGGATCGTCAACATCTGGCGCACGGTCGGGTGGGCCTTCGCGCTGCGCAGCGCCAGTCGATACGTCGTCGCGCCGATCGTCTCGAACATGAGGTTCGTGAGGACGATCGACTCGTGCCGCTTCGCGCGCGCATAGAGCTTGTAGAACGTGCGCGTGGTGGGGCCCATCGGGCGAACCTCGCCGCCGAGCCACTTCAGGAACTCGGTCAGGAGCTCGCGGTGCCAGCCCTCTTCGTCGCCGTACAAGCGGAGCGTCTCGGCGAGCTCGGGGTCCCAGCTCTCGACCTCGGCCGCGATCTCGTGCGCCTGACGAAGGCCGGATTCTTCGGCGCGGAACGCGGCGTTGAAGAACGCGATCGCAGCCTGCTTCTCCTCGGCGCTCTCCCACGTGATCGGGCGCGAGAGGTCGAGCTTCTCGTCGTACATCCGCTCGCGGCGCTGCTTGAGGAGGCGAAGCCAGAAAGAAGTCGGACGGTCGACTACACGAGTGCCCACGGAGCCTCTCCTAGCATCAAATTGGCCGCTTGCAGGCCGGGTTTTTCGGTTGCGCCGGCTTTGCGCCCTGCAAAGCCTGCGCTATCTCGGGAGGCATGCTGCTCGTGCTTCGGACGGGGGATGCCGTCCCCGAGGTCGCTGCCCACCGTGGCGAATTTCTCCGTTGGATCCAGGAGGGAGTCGGCGACGCGTGGGACGGCGCGTGGGCGGAGCATGATGCTCGGACGGACGCGCACTTCCCCGCATTCAGCACCTTCGAGCGGTTGGGCATCGTCGTGACGGGCTCGTCGTCGAGCGTCACCGAGCGGTCGCCGTGGATGCTCCGCACCGAGGCGTACTTGCGCGAGGCGGTGGCCCAGGGAATCCCGGTCCTCGGGATCTGCTTCGGTCACCAGATCCTGGCGCAGGCGCTCGGCGGGAACGTGGCGAAGAACCCGCGCGGGCGCGAGATCGGCACCGTCGCGTTGGAGCTCGATCCGCGCGCGAAGGACGATCCGGTGTTCGCGGGGCTCCCGGAGCGCTTCGTCGTGAACGCGACGCACGTCGACACGGTCGAGCGGCTGCCCGAGGGCGCCGTCGTGCTCTCGCGCACCGCGCTCGAGCCGCACGCGGCGTTCCGGATCGCGGGCCGCCCGATTTGGGGAGTGCAGTTCCACCCCGAGATCGACGCGGAGGTGATGCGCGGCTACATCCACGCGCGGCGCGCGATCCTCGCGGGCGAGAACCTCCCGTGGGAGGAGCTGCGCGCTGCCGTGACCGACGCACCGCACGCGGTCGCGTTGATGCGGAACTTCGTCAGCCGCATCGTGCGCGCGCCGCGCTGATCACTCCTTCGTCGCGAGGACGAAGTCGAGCGCTTGGCCCATGAGCTCGTCGATGTTCGTCGAGTAGAGGTGCGCCGTCTTCGGCATGACGAAGAGCTTCGCCGGGTAGCCCTGCGCGACGAGCGTCTCGACGGTCTTCTTCTCGCCGGGGAGCTCGGTGCCTTGCTCGCCCGCGATCATCGCGAGCGCGCGCACCTTGGACGCCTTCAGGTGAGCGAGGGTCGCGGTCACGTCGGCCTCGACCAGGATCAAGTAGGGCCACCGCCCCGGGTGCATGCGCACGAGCTCGATCGCGGCCCAACCCCCGCGCGAGAACCCGGTCAGGACGGAGCCCTCGCGGCCGAACCCGCCGTCGGTCTTCTTGGCGACGACGGCGATCCCACGCTCGAGATCCTGATCCATCAGCGCGAACGACTCGTCCCACATCGCGGGTCCCATCGGCGACGTGCAGTGCTCGTTGCCGGTCGGGCACACCAGGAACCCGCGCGCGGCGCCCGCGTCGAGCCACTGTCCGCACGAGTAGACCGGAGGCGCGCACTGACCGTGGAGGTGCGCGATGAGGCGCGTCTCGTCCTTCCGCCACGGCTCGCCCCACCAGACGGTGCGGCCTTCCATCATGTACGCCTCGTGGGGACCGATGGCGTCGCGGAGCTCGACGTCGGGCCCAGCATCGATCGGAGGAGCGCTCGGGGCGACCTCGGGTCGTGCGTCCGCCGTGACTGCGGCTGCGCGGAGCGGCGGCTCTGCGGCCGAACGACACGCGAGGAGCGGGAGCAGGATCGCTCCCACGCGAGCGCTCAGTTGCTTCGCCACACGACGTCGTCGAACCAGGCGGTCCACGGGTTGTTCACGGTGACGAGCTCGGACGCACCGATCCGGCCATACGAAGCCCCGCCGGTCGGCCATGGCTTCGAGATCGCTCCGCTCACGGCGGGGACCTTGTCGACGAAGATGGTGTACCCGGAGGCTTCCAGCCGGAGCTGGATTCGGTGCCATTCGCCGAACCCGATCGGATCGTTGATGAACCCCTGGATCCCGCCGGAGATTTCGCCGCGTGCTTGCCACGACTGCTGCTCGAGGACGAAACGCAGCACGACCGAATCGAGCGGGTTCGAGTTCTGCACCTCGACGCGCGCGAACTCGACGACCTGTCCGTTCGTGCCAGTCGTGCTCGGTCGCTGGAAGTCGAACTCGAGGGTCACCACGCTCGCGTTCGTGATGCCGGCCGCGCTGAGGTTCGCGAAACTAAGGCCGCCGTCCGGCGGCCCCACGAAGGCGCTGAGCTGGTTCGGGCTGGAGGGGTTGTCCCCATTGATGGGTTGGGCAGGGGGAGCGGGACCTACCGCGAGTGAAGCGTTGTTGACCCCGGACAGCGACCACGTCGGAGCGAGCGCGTTCGCCGCATCCACGCCATCGAAGTCGGCGCACGCCGTCGCGTCGGCGGCGAATTTGGCGCACCAGGACTTTGGCCCAGCGTCGATGGGAGCATCGACCCCGCCGTCGCTCGCATCGGGCGGCGGCGTGCGATCGGCGGTCGCGTCGTCCCCGCCGTCCGGCGTCGTGAACGAATCGCTGCTGCACGCGCCGAGGATCAGCGCCGATGCTGCCGCTGCAGTTGCCGCGACGATCGCGGTGACGGCGAGCGCCCTCACGCGCCGCCCCCGGCCAGGAGCCCACCCCTCAAGAAAGCGAACATTTCTTCCACGATCGTCTCCTCTTCGTCGTCCCACCCGCGTACCACGACTTGCGTGAGCACTTCTTTGAGCGCGCCCATGATGAACGTAGCTTGCATCCGCGCGCTGCCGCGGGCCACCATTCCGAGCTCCTGGCCCTCGGCGAGGGCCTCTTCGAGCAAGTTTCGCATCTGCTCGAAGAAGGAGTGAATTTTCCGGTCGAACGCCGGGTCGACGCCGTGCGAGCCCTCGAGGAGGATCTTCGTCGTCACGCGCTCCTCGATGAGCATGTGGACGATGCGGCGGATGTTCTCTTTCACCTGATCGTCGACGCTCTTGGTCGGATCGACGCGCACGATCGCGATCCCGAAGCGCACGAGCAGGCGGTCGACGATCTCCTCGAAGATGGCGCGCTTGTCCTCGAAGTAGAGGTAGAAGGTGCCGCGCGCGACGCCCGCGGCGGCGACGATGTCCTCGACCTTGGCGGCGTGGTAGCCGTGCTTCGAGAAAATCTCGCGCGCGTGCTCGAGGATCTGCTGCCGGCGTTGGGTCTTCTTGTCGGTCGCCATCGAAAAAGCGGGGGCACCTTACTCGAAAGGGCCGGCGGCGGGCACGTTCGGGGCCAAGCCGACCCGCGCCTGACGCACGGTTCATCGGCGAGGTGCGCTCAGGTGCGACATCGCGATCTTGCTAACGATCGGGCTCGGGGCGCCCTGCCGGGCCTCGAATCTCGTGGTTGCCATGGCCGAGCTGACCCGATAGCCTCTCCCGACTGACACGTCATTCAGTTGGATGGAGGCACCGGTCCTGATGGCAACGAGCGCGCTCGGTTCGAAGTACTTGGCGATCGGGATGGACGTCGGTTCCACGACCGTGAAGGCGGTCGTCGTGAACCCCGAAACTCACGAGATCCTCTGGAGCGACTACCAGCGCCACCACACGAAGCAGCCCGAGAAGACGCTCGAGCTGCTCGAGGCGATCCTCGCTGCGTTCCCCAATCACCCGCGCGACGGGTGGCGCATGTTCATGACGGGCTCCGGCTCCGCGCCCTTGTGCTCGCCCACCGGCGGCAAGTTCGTCCAAGAGGTGAACGCCGTCACGCTCGCGGTGGAGAAGCTCCACCCCGACGTCGGCTCGGTCATCGAGCTCGGCGGTCAGGACGCGAAGATCATCATCTTCAAGTCGGACGGCTCCGACGAAGGCGGCAAGACCGCCATGGCGTCCATGAACGACAAGTGCGCGTCGGGGACCGGCGCCACGATCGACAAGTGCTTCCTGAAGGTGAACGCGCCGAACGAGCTCGTCACCACGATGCGCTTCGACGACTCGAAGCTCCATCACGTCGCCGCCAAATGCGGCGTCTTCGCCGAGACGGACATCGTCAATCTCATCAAGAGCGGCATCCCCTCGACCGAGGTTCTCTGTTCCCTCGCCGACGCGATCGTCATGCAGAACCTCTCCGTGCTCACGCGTGGCAACACGCTGAAGCACAAGGTCCTGCTCCTCGGCGGTCCGAACACGTACCTCCCGTTCCTCCAGGATTGCTGGCGGCTGCGCATTCCCCAGACCTGGGAGGAGCGCGGCTACGACTACCCGAAGGACATTCCGATCGACGAGCTCATCTTCATCCCCCAGAACGCGCAGTACTACGCGGCGTTCGGCGCGGTGATGTACGGGCTCCACGAAGCGGCCGAGGTCGGTTGGTTCAAGAGCCTCGACGGGCTGAGCGACTACATCACGACCGGGCGCAAGGCGCGCCTCGGTGAGAGCGCGGGCCCGCCGCTCTCGAAGACGGAGCTCGAGCTCGAAGCTTTTAGAGAACTCTACAAGATTCCGAAGTTCACCGCGGCCAAGTTCGAGAAGGGGCAGACCGTGAAGGCCGTCATCGGCCTCGACGGCGGCTCCACCTCGAGCAAGGCGGTCCTCGTCGACTACGAGGACGGGAAGATCCTCGCGAAGGCCTACCAGCTCTCGAAGGGCAACCCGATCCAAGACTCGAAGGAGCTCCTCGCCCAGCTCAAGGACTACGTCGAGCTGCAGGGCGCCAAGCTCGAGGTCATGGGCTTCGGCGCGACGGGCTACGCGGCCGACGTGCTCGAAGAGTGCGTGAAGAGCGACGTGAACATCGTCGAGACCGTCGCTCACATGATGAGCGCGGTGCACTTCTTCGGCGACGTCGACGTCATCTGCGACATCGGCGGGCAGGACATCAAGGTCCTGTTCATGAAGAACGGCGACATCGCCAACTTCCGCCTCTCGAACTCGTGCAGCGCCGGCAACGGCACGCTGCTGCAAGCCACGGCCGACTCGTTCGGCGTGCCGGTTCAAGAGTTCGCGGACGTCGCGTTCAAGGCCGAGCTCGCGCCGAAGTTCTCGTACGGCTGCGCCGTCTTCCTCGACACCGACCGCGTCAACTTCCAGAAAGAGGGCTTCTCGAAGGAAGAGATGCTCGCGGGCCTCGCCCAGGTCCTCCCGAAGAACGTCTGGCAGTACGTCGTCCAGATCCCGCGCCTCGCCTCGCTCGGGCGCAAGTTCGTCCTCCAGGGCGGCACGCAATACAACCTCGCCGCCGTCAAGGCGCAGGTCGACTACATCAAGGAGCGCGTGCCCGACGGCGAGGTGTTCGTCCACCCGCACACCGGCGAAGCCGGCGCGATCGGCGCCGCGATGGAGACCCTGCGCGTGGTGAAGCGCAAGGGGACCTCGACCTTCATCGGCGTCGATGCGGCGATCAACCTCGAATACACGTCCAAGAACGACGACGAGACGGTCTGCCACTTCTGTCCGAACGAGTGCAAGCGCACGTTCATCGACACGAAGCGGCCCGACGGCTCGACGAGCCGCTACATCGCCGGCTTCTCCTGCGAGAAGGGCACCGTCGAGAGCAAAGAGGCGATGCTCGATCTCGTCGCCGAGCGGAAGAAGATCGCTCAGCAGTTCCCCAACATGGTGAGCTACGAGTCGAACAAGTGCTTCTCGCACTTCTACAAGCCGGCGCCGATGCCCGAAGCGGCTTCGCCGGTGAAGGACATCGAGGTCCGCCGCGGCGTCCTCGGCATCCGGCGCGTCGAGGTCACGCGTCCGTTCGAGCGCTCGTCCAAGGAGTCGTGGGAGGCGCGCCGCCGCGTGCGCATCGGCCTGCCGCGCGTGCTCAACATGTACTCGACGGGCCCGTGGATGCGGACCTACTTCGAGGCGATCGGCATCCAGAAGCAGAACGTCGTCTTCTCGGACGAAACGACCGAGGAGCTCTGGGTCGCGGGCGGCAAGTACGGGTCGATCGACCCGTGCTACCCGAGCAAGGTCGCGCAGGCGCACGTGCACAACCTGCTCTTCGATCACCACACCGAGAAGAAGCCGCTCAAGTACATCTTCTTCCCGATCCTCACGCACGTGCAGAACTTCGTGGCCGACACGATGGACAACGCGTCGTGCCCGATCGTCGCCGGCGCCCCCGACGTCATGAAGGCGGCCTTCACGAAGGAGGTCGACTTCTTCGCCAGCCGCGGCATCGAGTACCTCGACCCCGCGCTCTCGTTCATGGAGCCCACGCTCATGGCGAAGCGCATGCTCGAGGTGTGGGGTCCGCGCCTCGGCATCACCTCGGACGAGAACGATCACGCCTGCCGTGAAGCCTGGAAGGCGCTCGAAGCCTGGGACCGCGACGTCCAGGAGAAGGGCCGCGCCATCCTCGAGACGGTGGAGTCGGAAGACCGCGTCGCGATCCTCATGATCGGCCGCCCGTACCACTCGGATCCGGGCTTGAACCACGGCATCCCGGAGGAGTTCCAGGTCCTCGGCTATCCGATCCTCAGCGTGCGCTCGATCCCGAAGGATCGCGAGTACCTCGACCGCTACTACAAGGAGGAGCTCGAGAAGGGCATCATCAAGACCCCGCTCGAGCTGAACCACGTGTGGCCGGAGAACTATTCGGCCAACAGCGCGCAGAAGGTCTGGGCGGCCACGTTCGCGGCGCACCACCCGAACGTCGTCGTGCTCGACCTCTCGAGCTTCAAGTGCGGTCACGACTCGCCGACCTACGGCCTCATCGACAGCATCATCGAGACGTCGAAGACGCCGTACGCGGCGCTCCACGACATCGACGCGAACAAGCCGAGCGGCAGCATCAAGATCCGCGTGAAGACCTACGCGCACGCGCTCAAGCTCCACGAAGAGCGGCTGCAGGATCTCGCGAAGCGAAAGAACGAGCTCCAGCTCGCGATCGACAAGAAGCGGATCGAGCTGCTCGAGCTGAAGCAGAAGCAGCTCTCGTCGCGGCGCATGAGCGATCCTGCGCTCGAGGGCCAGCTCGAGGAGCTGCGCGCAAAGGTCGCGGCCTACGTGGCGCCGAAGAAAGCACCCGAGATGCCGAAAGGCGTCATCCAGTTGGGGAAGAAGACGAAGGAAGGCGACGTCGTGCGGATCACGCCGCGTCTGCCGATGAACGACGAACCGATGCCGATCGCGATGGAAGGGGAATGAGGAAGACCATGAGCATGCACTTCGACAACACCAAGTCCGCCAAGAAGTCGCTCCCCGTCATCGACATGGAGGCGGAGCTCAAGCGCTTCGAAGAAGAGGAGCGCAAGCGCCTCGGCCTCGACACGGAGACGACGCAGTGGGTCGAGGACATGGCGAACCTCACCTTCAAGAAGAGCGAGAAGTCGAAGATCACTCTTCTGATCGGCGGCCTCACGCTCGCGCACGACTTCCTGATCGAAGGTGGCCTCCGCGGCATCGGCTACAACGTCCAGATGCTGAACGCGCCGGACAACAACGCGTTCCAAGCGGGCAAGGAGTACGGCAACCGCGCGCAGTGCAACCCGACCTACTTCACCGTCGGCAACCTCGTGCAGTTCCTCATCAACCTGCGCGACAAGCACGGCATGACGGCGGAAGAAGTCGTCGCGAAGTACGTCTTCGTCACCGCCGGCGCGTGCGGCCCGTGCCGCTTCGGCATGTACGTCACCGAGTACCGCAAGGCGCTCCGCGACGCCGGCTTCGACGGCTTCCGCGTCATGCTCTTCCAGCAGACCGGTGGTCTCCAGCAGGCGACGGGCGAAGAGTCCGGCCTCGAGATGAACCCGACGTTCTTCGCCGCGATCATCAAGGGCATCCTCGCGGGCGACGTGATCAACGCGATCGCGTACCGCCTTCGTCCGTACGAGGTCGAGCCGGGTGCGACCGACCGCGCCGTCGAGATGGCGAAGAAGAAGTGCTACGACGCGCTCTACTACAAGACGAACATCCTCAAGGCGCTTTGGGACTCCAAGCCCTACTTCGAAGCGGTGAAGGTCGACCGCACGAACCCGAAGCCCAAGGTCTCGATCATCGGCGAGTTCTGGGCGATGACGACGGAAGGCGACGGCAACTACGGCCTGCAGCGCTTCCTCGAGCAGGAGGGCGCGGAGTGCGACATCCAGCTCGTCGCTGCGTGGCTCCTCTACAACATCTGGGAAGCCAAGCACGACACGTACGACCGTGAGGATCTTCGCGGCGAGGACTCGGCGAAGTACGGCCTCGCGGGTCTCGGTCCGTTCGGCGCGGCGAAGCGCGTGCTGAGCGTCAGCGGCGCGGAGCTCGCGGTCCGCGGCGCGTTCCAGGTGTTCGCTCACGCGGCGGGCCTCTACGGCTACCACCTGCCCGACATGAACAAGGTCGCGGAGCTGAGCCACGAGTACTACAACAACAACCTCCGTGGCGGCGAAGGCCACATGGAGGTCGGCAAGCTGATCATGAACGTGACGCAGTCGAAGTGTCACATGACGCTCAGCGTGAAGCCCTTCGGCTGCATGCCGAGCGCCGGCGTGTCCGACGGCGTTCAGACCGCCATCACCGAGAAGTTCCCCGGCACCATCTTCTGCCCGGTGGAGACCAGCGGCGACGGCAAGGTCAACTTCTACAGCCGCGTGCAGATGTACCTGTTCAAGGCGAAGCAGGCGGCGATCGGCGAGTACGAGCGCGCCCTCGCCGAGCACGGCGTCACGAAGGAGCAGGTCCAGGCCTTCCTCGAGGCGAACCCGAAGTACGCCCGCGCTCTCCACCGCGCGCCGCACTCCTACGCCGGCGTCTGCGCCGACCTCGTCGCCGAGGTCGCGCCGTACATCACGAAGACGCGCAGCGAGCGTTGGATGGAGCGCGCGACGAACCTCTTCACGAAGACCACCACGGCCGCCAAGGCCGCGCCGCACATGGTCGTCACGCTCGTGAAGGACGCGGTCGAGCAAGCTCCGACGCTCGCGAAGAAGATCGGCGAGGACGTGAAGATCCTGGCCGAAGAGCGCGCGAAGGCGAAGGCGGCGAAGAGCGCCAAGTCGCAGCCGCCGAGCGCGATCGCCGACGCGGCCGAGTGACCTGACGAATCGACCTGACGAACTGACCATGGAGCGTGACTGCACCCAACGTTAGGGTGCAGTCATGACCAAGCACGTCGTCGCGGCAGCCCTCGCAATGTCGCTCGTGAGCGCTGGCGTTGCGCCGAGCATCGCCCATGCCGACGAGCCCCCGACCCGGATGCACAGCCCGGGTCTCGTCGCGGGTGGCGCAGTGCTCACGACGATCGGCGCCGTCTCCTTGATCGGGGCGGTGGCAGTCTTCGTCACGGACCTCCGAGAACGCGGTGATTTCCGCGGGCTCGCGTCCGTCGTGATCGGGCTGCCGCTGCTCTCGAGCGCGCTCGGCGGCTTGGGCGGGGGCATCCCCATGATCGCGATTGGACTGAAGAGCGTCCCGCTCGATCCCTCGTACGCCTCGTCCACGGCCCGGCCGATCGGGGCGACGTTGAGTTGGACGTTCTGACGTCAGCCCGCGAGGGTGCCGAGGAACGCGTCGAGCTCCGTCGTGATGCGGTCGAGCGAGCTCACGAGCTCGTGACCATCGTCGACCGGCACGAGCCGCACGTGCCGCCGACTCGCCGCGAACTCGCGCGATAGCTCGAAGTCGACGACGTCGTCGTGCGTGCCGTGCACGATCAGCGTGGGGACGCGGACGTCGGGGAAGGGCGTCGCATCCACGCGCTCGAAGTCGCGCGTGAACTCGAAATCGACCCGCGAGCGCGCGCCGGGGCCGCGCGCGTGATCGTCGACCTCGAGCCAGCCGCGCTCCTCCCAGGCGCGCCACTCGCCTTCGCCGAGGCGCGCGCGCCAGCGCTTCACGAGCTGGAACGCTGGCGCGAGCAGGACGAGCGCGCGCACGCGTGCGTCGCGCTCGGCCACCCGCGCGGCGGTGTATCCGCCCAGGCTCGACCCGAAAATGACGGCGTGCTCGTCGGGAGCTCCGATCGTGCCGCGCACGAGGTCGATCATCGCCGACACGCGAAGGTGCTCCATCGATGGCACGCGCAGGTCGAGCCGGTGGAGCGCGATCCCGTTCTTCGCGAGGTGCGCTCCGATCGCGACGCCCTTCTTGGAGTCGGGGCCCGACGCGAAGCCGTGGAGGTAGAGGTGCCTCACCGCGCCGCGTGCTCGGCGAGCAGGCCCTCGAGCGTGGGCTTCTTCAGCGGCTTCCAGGGCTCACCGTGGTCGATGAGGCGGCTCGTGATCGGATCGAACGGAAGGTTCGCCTCGATCGGGTAGTAGCGGTTGTGGTCGTCGACGAGCTTCAGGACCTCGACGAAGCGAGCCTCGGCCTCGACGCGGCGACCGAGCGTCGCCATCTTCACGACGAGCGCGCTCAGCTCCTCGATCCGCTTCAGGCGCCGCGCCCACGGGGGAGCCCCGAGGCCGATGGCGCGGATCCGCTCTTCGGTGGTGATGGTGAAGTTTCGGGGATGGTCGCTCACGGCACCGGAAGCTTGGGGCTCTGCCCCGTCGAATTCAAGGCGGCGATGGGGGTCGAACAACCGAACCCCGTGGGCCGGAGCGCGCCGCCATCGACTCGAAAGTCGATCCGCCGAGCGCCGCCGTCCGCGAGATCGGGGAACCGCCCGGACGCCGCGTCGACCGTGCTCACGATGACGGAATGCGCCGCGCCGTCGTAGAAGGTGTCGGTGTACTCGGTGTCGCGCCGAGGATGAGCGATCCCGGTGGCGACCTCGTCCGGGTCGCCCTTGCAGTCGAACACCTCGCTCGGCCGCGCGGGCGACGTGCACGTGGTGACCTCGTCCGGGACCCCGAGCGCGCTGGTCGCGCGCACGAGGGGGCCGAGCGAAGCGAGCACCACGTCGGGCTGCGCTTCGAGCATGAACACGAAGGTCCCGGGACCCAGCGACGGATAGAGCCAGACGTCCGCTCCTTGCACTTGAACGACGGCCGTGTCGTTGATGATGCAGTCGTCGAGCTGGAGCTGACCCGAGCGCAGGACGTGGAACGTTCCCTGAGGCGTCATCAATGGCGGTCCGGCGAGCGCCTTGGCCGCGGCTTCGCTCGTGGGCGCCACGCAACGACCGCTCGCACCGAGCGCCTTCACTGCGGCGAGCCACGTTGCGTGCTTGGTCGCGGGTCGCACCGTGCGATCGATCCGAAGTGGACACACCTCTCGGCCCCCGAGCTTCGCTTGCGCCGCCGCCGACGGCGCGAGGCGGTTGGCGAACCAATAGTCCAGGAGGGCGTCGTCCCCGACGCCACCGTCGCGCTCGCTGGCGAGCCCGAGGTTGAACCAGACCTGCGCCGCGAGCGCGCGATCGTGGGTGAAGCGTGCGGCCTCGAAATCGGCGGTCGCCTTCTCGCGATCGCCGGACAGAAGCTCCGCGTAGCCGCGCTCGCTCAGGGCCCGGGCATCGTTCGGTTGGGCGCGGAGAGCGTCGTCGAACGCCGCGATCGCCTCGGCCCAGCGCTTGCCGGTCGTCGCGCTGCGCCCTCGCGCGAGCGCCTGCACGTACGCGGCATGCGCGGCAGCGTCGGGCCGTTCGGCATCGAGGACGATGCTGGCGTCTCGCGGAGCGGCGGAGGCGCCCGCCGTCGCGATCGAGGGAGGCGCCGCCCCCGTCGCCGCGCTCTGGTTCGTGCTCGTGCCTTGCGAGCGGCAGCCGCAGAGGACGGCGAAGAGAGCCAGCGCGGAGCGACGGAGCACCGAGCCGCTCACCGCTTGAGCCCTCGGAGCGCTTCGCGGATCAGCTTCTCTCCCGTCTCGTCTTTCCCGACCGCTTCGAGGATGTCGTAGAGCTCGGGGCGCGTGAGCGACTTGAGCTCTTCTTCGAGCGACTTCTCCTCTTCGATCGGCGCACCGGCAGCCCAAGCGAGCGCGACCGCGATCGCGTGCTTGCAGAACATGCCCTCGCTCCCGAATGGGCACTGGCATCTGTAGGCCAGACCCTCGGCGCTCGCCCAGATGCGGACCTCGTAGGTCGTCGTGCCTTTCACCTGCGCGGTGAGCACGCCCTTCTCGCGCGCGAGCTTCTCGACGCGACCTTCCTTGAAGTACGCCTCGCCGCGTTCGAAGGTCTTCTTTCCGACCAGCGCTTCGAGCGTCTGGCGATGCAGGATGTTCGCGAGCGGGCCGGCCACCTGGCGATGCTACTTCTGGGGCACGAACACGTCGACCATCGGCACGCGGTCGCCGCAGCCACGTCATGGAAAGCAAAACGCTCGCGAGTTCTCGCGAGCGCCTTGCAAAGTCGGAGCGCGCGGAACGAGCCGCGCGCCGTCACGCTGCGAAACTCAGCCGCCGCCGCCCGCGTCGCTCGAAGCGTCGCTGCTCGAAGCGTCGCTGCTCGAAGCGTCGCTGCCCGCGTCGCTCACGCCGCCGTCCGACGTGTAGCCGCCGCAGAACACGGTGCCCATGATCGTGAAGTAGTCCTGGAAGCCCTGCGCCTGATCCTGGCAGAGGTCCACGGCGTCGCCCGGCGCGGTCGACTTGCACTTCGCGTCTTCGTACGTCTTGCAGACGGTCTTCTTCGCGTCGCTCAGGCACTTCTGGTACGCCTTGAACGAGACGTTGTTGTCGTCCGAGAGGATCGGGCAATTCGCTTCGCAGGCCGCCAGTCCGCACTGGTAGGTGGCCTGGTACTTCGCGCCGCAGCCGTTCGCGGTCACATCGCCTTCCTTGAGCGCGATGCAGCCGCCGATGTTCGCGGTGATGACGCCGTCGGTGGAGATCAGCGCGCCCCACTTGGTCGCGGTGGAGACGGTCACCATGCACTTCACGCAGTTCTTCGCCGCGTTCTGGAACGCCGTGCACGCTTGGGTCGTCGACGTCGTCGCGTCGTAGCACTTGGCGTAGTAGTCGGTGATCTCCTGCGCGCTGCACGCCGTCGGGTTGACGGGGTTCGGCGGGATCCACTCCGGCTTGAAGGCCGAAATGTCGCCCGGCTTGCAGGTGCTCTGCGCGACGTCGGGCGTGCCCGTGTCGTTCGAGATCGGCTTCTTGTCGATCGCCGCGTCGTTCGACGGCGTCGGGGTGTCGGTCGGCGTATCGCTGCAAGCGGCGACGAGCCCGGCGGCAAAGGCGAGCGGAGCGAGAAAGGCGACGAGCTTCTTCATGGCGACCTCGAAAAGGGAGAAAGTGCGACCCGGACGGAAAGATACCGAAAGCGGGACGTGGTGTCGCGACAAACGGCCGAGCTTCGAGATCTGCTCCGGAGTGGGTCGTTGTCCTACCATGTGTGGATCCGTAGGGATCCAGACGGCGCCGTCCCAGACCGCCTTCCTGCCCCAGGCTCCGCATACTTAGGAGCAGATGTAGGTCCAATGTAGGATGGCATCCTTCATGCTTGGGGCCGGGCCATGATCAAGCTCCGCTCGCTCTTCGCTCCGATGATGCTCGCTGCTCTCGCGGTCACGTCTGCCGTCGGCTGCTCTGCTGCCGACACGGGCGAAGACGACACGTCCGAGGAAGCGCTCACCAGCATCACGGCGCGCAGCCGTACGCTGAAGTTCACCTCGTACGTCTACGTGGACGCCAGCGCGTCGGACCAGACGATCCTCTCGACGATCCGCCGCCAGACGCAGTCCGCTTTCGGTGCGCTCCGCACCTCGGACATCGGCGTGAACAGCCGCGAGCTCAAGGACGTCGACCCGAGCACGTTCGTGAAGACCAAGGTCTCGGTCGCCGATCCGGCGAACCCGTCGGCGGCGGCGAAGCCGATGCTCCGCGTCGTCTACACGTACACGGACTCGGCGCTCGTGCCGGTGACGATGGCGCGGCTCTCGACGCTCAAGATGGGCGTGCTCAACGGCTACTACCAGTCGCAGACGGACCGCATCCTCAAGGAGTGCACCGACGGTGGCAAGGAAGCGCACGAGTTCGTTTCGAGCATCTGGTACGTGTTCGAGCCGAGCCAGGCGACCTGCAAGACGGCGATGAGCAAGGAGCAGCAGCTCATCGACGCGGACAAGAAGAAGGTCCCGACGGGCACGATCCCGAGCTCGGAGGTCGCGCGCCTCTACATCCCGGTCACCGCCGGCCTCACCGCGGCGAAGACCAACTCCGCCAAGTCGTACCCCGAGTACGACCGCCTCTTCGCGGGCGGCGTGCAGAAGGACAAGCTCGTCATCGGCATGGTCAACGGCATGATGGCCGACTGGGCCGCCGGCGAGACGCACGACGACATCGACGACGAAGGCTACGAGATGTGGTTCGAGGGCTTCCGCGAGATGAAGAAGGCTCGCCCGAATCTCGCCTACACGAAGATTGAGCCGGCCGAAGACCTCACCAGCTACCAGGTCAACGGCAAGACCGTGAAGCTCGCGGGCGGGTTCGAGGACGCGCTCAAGATCCAGCTCGACGGCACCGGCTACCCGAGCACGCTCACCAACTACTCGGATCGCCACGCGCTCCAGGTCGCGATCGGCAAGAAGCTCGTTCGTCACTGGGTCACGTTCCAGGCGCCGGTGAAGGTGAAAATTGGCTCCGGCGCGGAGCACACCGTCACGATCGAGGTGAACAGCTACTTCGGCGCCGAGACCGACTCGACGCCGCACAAGCGCGCGATCAAGAACAGCGACGTCTTCGTCTACAACGGCCACTCGTACATCGGGTACGGCCCGCTCGACCCGAGCCGCTTCACGAGCGCGGACTTCCCCGCCAGCTACCAGATCATGTTCGTGAACGGCTGCGTCTCGTACAACTACTACGAGAAGGACTACAAGCCGCTGAAGCAGGGCGGGACCGCGAACCTCGACCTCGTGTCGAACGGCCTCGAGAGCTGGGTCAACGGCTCGGGCCCGGCGATGGGTCGCTTCGTCGGCGCGCTGATCGACGGCAAGCTCAACTCGTACAAGGACATCCTCGCCGCCGCGCAGTTCACCGGCTACGGCTACGAGTGGGGCCAGGACGCGCTGCGCGTGGTCGACGGCGAGCTCGACAACAAGTGGAAGCCGAGCACCACGCCGATCACCGTGAAGTGAGCTCGTAGTACCAGATTGGTACGAAAACGAAGCCCTCGCTCCGAAAGGAGCGGGGGCTTCGTCGTTTCACTCCGCGCGCAGGACGACGTTGTCGACGTACTGATCGACGGCCTTCATCTGGGTCGTGTTGTGGCCGACGACCACCTTGCGGTCCGCCGTGGCTCCCGTCCCGTCGCAGCCCGTGACGACGACGGAGGTCCCATCGACGGTGCACGTGACGTCGAACGTCGTCGGGGACGTCTTCTGCGCGAGCAGCTTCACGTGCGCCCACGACTTCAGCGGGAACGCGACCGACGAGTCGGCGGTCTTGTTCATGGCGGCGCAGGTCCAGTTCGTCGCGTTGATGCGGAGCACGACTGGGAGTGCCCCCGTCGAGAGCGTGAAGCCGACGGCGTAGAAGACGCCGTTCGTCTTGAAGGTCGCGGTGTCGACGAGGAGATCGGCGTCGAGCGTCGACTTCGTCAGCGCGCCGCCGACGTTCACCGACTTCACGAGCTTGGTCCACAAGCCACCCGCGCCGTCGTCCGCGGTGATGGAGTGGAGCGACATCGGGGGCGACTTCGTCGGGGAGCCGGCCGTCGTCGGCGGGGGGCTCGAGTTGGACGGGTCCGGGGCCCAGCCCCGAGCGGTGAGGTCACCGTGGTCGAAGTCCTCGCAGAGGGCGGCGCCCGTGCCCTGGGTGTCGCAGAACGCGGTGCTCGCGTCCTGACCCGAGTCGGTCTGGGTGGCCACGTCCGCGGGGGCGTCGGTGGCCGCGTCGGGCGTCGGCGTCGTCGGCGAGTCGCCGACGCAGCCGGCGAAGGCGAGGGGAAGAGCCAGGCAAGCGAGCGGCGTGGAGACGCGCATTCCGCGAGCCTATCCTCAGGCTGGGGCAGAACGCCATGCTAGCGGGCGATCTTGCGCACCTCGCCGGCGGCGTGACGCGTGAAGTACAGCCAGTTTCCGTCGAGCGCGAGGTGCCCGAGGTCGGTGTACTCGGCGTCGACCTGGAGCCCGCCCTGGAGGTCACGCCGGCGCGAGCGAAGCTCCTTGTCGGTCGTCCAGTAGACGCGCTCGGCGTCTACCGCGACGCCGAGGCCCCCGACGTAGCCCTGGTCGAGCGTGGCGACGACCTGGCCGCCGGCGTCGAGCTGGAAGAGCGCGACCCCCGTCGCGACGTACACGTCGTTGCCCGACACGACGACGTCGAAGGCCGTCCCCGCGAGGTTGCCTTGGAAGACGACACCCTTCGTCGCCCGGTCGACCACGCTGAAATTCAGCGGGCCTCCACTCGTCACGTAGAGCCGCGTCGGGCTGACTGCGACTCCCCACGCGCTCGCGAGACCGGTGAGGTAGTCGGTCCCGAACGTGGTGTTGTCGGTCGTCATGGCCCGTCGCACCGCCGTGTTGCCGGCCCAGAACAGCTCCGTGCCGTCGCGCGCGAGGCCCTGCGCATCCCCGAGCGACGCATTCGCGACCGGGGTGACCGAGCCGCCGCCTTTGTCGATCTTGCGGATCATCGACTCGGCGCTCGCATAGGCCTTCGAGGTCCAGTACACGCTCGTCGCGTCGACGACGATCCCAGCGGGCTTGCCCGTCTCCGCCCGTAGGACGGTGAACCCGTTGCCCGAGAGGTCGACCTTGTCGGTCTCGTTCTCCTGGCTGGGGAAGCCCGTCTTTCCGTTGCATGTAAAATACACGTGGGTCGCATCCACCGCGAGCCAGTCGGGGCGAGAGAGACCGCTCGCGAGGAGCACGGAGGCGCACTTGCCGGCGACGCACGCCTGCCCGTTGCACGAGTGCCCACAGCGCCCGCAGTTCACGTTGGAGCTGGTGACGTCGCCGCACCCACTGTCGGCGCCGCCGTCCTGCGCGTCGGCCGAGCCCGCATCGCTCGATCCGTCGAGGACCGCATCGGACGATGCATCCGCCGGCAACGCGCCGAGCCGGACGTCGTCGTTGCACGCCGCGAGCGTGCCGAGGAGAGCGAGCGCGAGGAGCCTAGGGCGCATGCGCGTCGAGCAAGCTTCTCACGTGCTGCGCGTGCGTGCTCGAAGGATGTTCCGCGAGGAAGCGTTCGCCCACGGTTCGCGCTTCCGCCGTGCGGCCCGCGGCGAAGAGCGCCTCGACGCGGACCGCGGTCGCTTCCTCGCGCAGCTGCCCTTGCGGATAGCGCGCGTCGTAGCGCGCCAACGTTTCGAGCGCGGACGAAGCCGCGCCGGATGCCAACGACGTCCGCGCGGCATCGATGAGCGCGAGCTCGTCGCGCAGACCGAGGGGGGGCGCGTCCGCGGCGCTCGCGCTCGGAGCCGGCGGGGCGCTCACCACGGCGACCGCCGTCGCGGGCGCGTGAACGGTGGCGCTCGCGGGCGATGCGGCCGAGGCGCTCGGTGCCAGCGGCGCCACCGGCGTCGACGTTGCTGGAGCGGAGACGGAAGCCGCCGGCGCGCTCGCCGGCGGAGGAGCGAACGGGCTCGAGTCGACGGCGGGCGGCGCGCTCGGCGCTGCGGCGGGAGTCACGGGTTTACCACTTTGGTACGCCTGACCGAGGAGCAGGAGCAGCGCGCCGATGCCGACCACAGTTCCGCCGATCACCCATCCCTTCGGCCAACTCTTGGGCAGCACGACCTCGCGCTCGGCGGCCTGCAAGGCGCGGTCTTCGGCGCCGGGTGCCGGCGCATCCATCGATGCGGAGTCGAGCAGCGACTTGACGAAGTCGGAGGAGCTGTCGTCGCGGAGTCGTTTCACGGCTCCCTCCTTTCCGGTCCTGGACCGGGGCGAGGCGCCCGCGCCTGCCGCGCGTGATTCTCACGCGCGCGGAGGCGGTCGGCGATCTTCTGGAACTGCTCGCGGCCGCGGCGCAGGCGCGAGGAAGCGGTGCCCTCCGGGATGTCGAGCAAGCGCGCGATCTCGGGCACCGCGAGGTGCTCGAGCTCGAAGAGGACGAAGACTTGGCGGACGTCGTCGTCGAGCTGGTCGAGGACGGTGTCGAGGAGGGCGCGCGCGCGCTTGCGCTCCAGCGCTTCGTCCGGACCCGGGTCCGGATCCGTCGCCGCGGCGAGCTCCTCGTCGTCGCCCCCGCGGACGCGCGCGACGCGCCGGGCGTGGCTGCGCCGCAGCTCGGCAACGACGTGGGTGGTGGTGCGATAGAGAAACGACTTCTCGGCGCCCTCTTCCACGTCGTCGATGCGGCGGGCGAGGACGATGAAGACCTGCTGCGCGGCGTCGTCCGCCGCGTCCTCGGGCAGACCGAGCCGAAGGGCGGAGCGCCAGACGAAGCCGAAGTGCGCGCGCACGAGCGCCCGGACCCGCGGGAGCGATGCGGGGCGCGTTGCCGTCACCGGCACCTCGTCTTCCGTGGGTCGGTCGACCTCGTCCACCTCGTCACTCCTCCCCCCTCCATCGGCGTGCGGCGGACGAACGATCACGGAAAGCGCACCCCGACCGCCAGACCGCCATCGAAGGCGACGCGCGCCGACTCGAAGACGGTGACCGACGGGTCGACGTAGTACCGCTCGTGGGTCAGCGGGACGGAGAGCCGCGCCTCGAGCTCCACGAACATCGGGCGCAGCTCGAGCGTGGCGCGGCCACCGAGCCCGAGCAGCGGGACGAGGCGCGCGGACGGTTGGGGATCGACGACCCCCTCCGGCGTGACCGACACCCAGAGGAGCGACACCGCCGCCACTGGGGCGATCGCGACGAGCTTCCAGCGCGGCCGCAGCGGCGCGAGCGACAGGTCGACCCGCACCGCCGTGAACGACGCGGTCGCGTTGGCCGCGTTCGCCGCGGAGCCCGTGGCTCCGGCGACCGTCGCGCGAAGCTCCTGGCTGAAGAGCCCCGCGTCGCGGAGGAAGCCGGCGCCGCCCCCGAAATGACCGACCGCCGAAGGAAGCGGCCCCGCGAGGACTCCCGCGTGGGCGACGACCACGGCTTGCCAGCGGGCGCTCGGCGCCGGCGGCGGAGGAGCCTCGCGCGGGCGCGGGGGGCCCGCATCCCACGGGAGGAGCGGGGTGGGACCATGCTCGTCGGCGGGGTAGGCGAGCCAGGTCGGCTCGAGCTCCGCGATCGGCCGGGTCGAGGCCGCCGGATCGATCGCGATCGCGGTCACCAGCGCCAAGGCCTCCACCATCTCGTCGCACGAGCCGGCGCCGAGGCTCCGCTCCGACGTTCCGCCCTTCGGATCGGTGACGACGAGCTTTCCGGTGCGCTTTCCGCCCGTGCTCGTCCGGAGGATCACCCGGAAGGTCCGGTGAGCCCCCGCGTCGACGAACGCCGCCTTGGCCGTCCGGGCCAGAACCTGGCTGCGGAAGGCGTCGGCCGTCCCGCAGCCTTCGCTCTCGTAGACGAGCTGGATGGGCTCGGCAGCATCCACTCGGTCGGGAATATCACAGCCCGGTCGGTCACCGCCGCTCGAGCAGCTCCTTCGCGATCCGCAGCATCTGGATCTCGTCGGTCCCGCCGCCGATCTGGAAGAGCTTCGCATCGCGCGCCATCATCTCGACGACGCTGCCGGTCATGTAGCCCGCGCCGCCCATGAGCTGGACCGCCTCGAGCGCACACGCGGTGGCCGTACGGGCGCAGTAGAGCTTGGCCGCGCTCGCCTCTTCGACCGAGAGCTCCGCGCGCTTCTCTTCGGCTTCCATCTGGCGGAGAAGCAAGAGCTTCATCATCGTGACCGCCGTGTAGATGGTCGCGATCTTCTCCTGCACGAGCTGGAACGACGCGATCGGTTGGCCCCACTGCTCGCGCTCCTTCGCGTAGCGGAGCGACTCCTCGAGGCAGCGATCGACCATGCCGTAGAGCATCGGCACCATCGCGAAGCGCTCGGCCACGAGCGAGCTCTTCGCGGCGTTGCGCGCGTTCTCGGCGGTCGCGCCACCGAGCACGCGGTCCTCCGGGACGAGCACGTCGTCGAGGAAGATCTCGCCGGTCGGCGACGTGTGCATGCCCATCTTCTTCATCGGCGGGCCCGTGTGCACGCCTGCGTCGGTGCGCTCGACGATGAACGAGCGGACGGAGCGCGTCTCGTCGTCGACCTTGGCGTAGACGACGAAGTAGTCGGCGTACGGCGCGTTGGTGATGAACGTCTTCTGCCCCTTGAGGCGCCACCCGGCGCCGTCCTTGCGGGCGACCGTCTTCATCGAGCCGAACGCGTCGCTGCCGGCGCCGGGCTCGGTCAGGCCCCAGGCGCCCACCTTGTCGAACGAGAACACCGGCAGCGCGTAGCGCTCCTTCTGCTCGATCGTCCCACGCGCGAGGACGGAGCCGCCGAAGAGCCCGATGCTCGCGCCGAACGCCAGCGCGAAGCCGGGGCACGTGCGCGACAGCTCCATCATCAGGATGTTGGTGAGCGCGCCCACGCCGCCCTGTCCTCCACCGCTGGTCTTGCCACCTGCCGCCTGCGCCTTGGCCTTCTCGAGGCGCGCCTTGGCCATCTCGGGGATGCCGAAGGTCTGCGCGAGCTCCTTCATGACGGGGTAGGGGAGGAGCTCCCCGCTCTCCATCGCGAGCACCTTCGGCTCGATGCGTTCCTTGCAGAATGCACGGATGGCTTGTTGCGCGAGCTTCTGCTCTTCGGTGAACTCCAACATGACGGACCCCTTCGGTGCTCAGTTCGTACGCGAATGTTTCGCGTGCGAACTATCTCAGTTTCCGAAGGTCGTGTCGATGTCGCGGTGAGGCTTCTTGTGCGCCGAGCCCGTCGGGTCCGGGGCGGCCGTGGCCGAGGCGGGGGCGGTGGCGGTCGGCTTCACGACGGGAGCGACCCAGCCCGCGGGACGTTTGGCGAGCGGGATGTCGAGCGTCACCGCGTCCTGGCTGAAGACCACGACCTCCGTCTTGGACGTGTAGCCGTTCGCCTCCGCCTTCACCCGGTGCGAGAGGCCGTCCTTCGGGAAGGCGCCGTTGAACGGGTTCTGATCGAGGGGCGCGTCGTCGATGTAGAGCTTCGCGTCGGGCGGGGTCGCCGCGAAGTGCACGTTGGTGCGCGCGACGTTGGGCGAGTTGGTCGTGGCAGTCGGCTCCGCGGTGGCCGCGGTCGCGGACGTGGCCGCCAGGATCTCGGGCTCGCCCGTCTTGGTCGGCGAGCCCTTGTTCAGCAGGACGACGCCGACGATCACGGCGAGGCCGAGCGCGGCCGCCGCCATGACCGCGCCGACGATGATCGGGGTGCGCGACGGCGGCTTCTGGAGCGCCGGCTTCATCGACGTCGACGTGCCGCCGGTCGTGAACGACGGGGGTGCCGATGCGTCCAGCTGGGCGGTGGACACGCGCGGCATCGACGTGTTCGGAGCGGAGCCGCTCGCGACCTCCGGCGCCTGGGCCAGGTTCACGAGATCGGCCTTGGGCATCGGCGCGGAGGCCCGCTCCATCGCCTGCGACGTGCGGAGGAGGCGGAGCTGGCCGTCGATGATCTCGCGCATCTCGCGGCGGTCGCTCTCGAACGCGTCCGTCACGAGCTTGCCGATGTCCTTCGACGTCGTCCGATCGCCGACCGACGCTAGGAAGCGCTCGAGCTCCTGTGCCATCTCGGCCGCGCTCGCGTAGCGGTAGTCGGGCTCCATCGCCATCGCGATTCGGCAGATGCGATCGAGGTCCTCCGGCACGCGAGGATCCACGTCCCGCGGGGCCGGGATCTGGCCCGTGAAGAGGTTGTGCATGATCGCGATCTCGTTCATGCCCTTCCAGAGCCGGCGGTTGGTCACCGCCTCCCAGAGCATGACGCCGACCGCGAAGATGTCGGCGCGGCGGTCGACGCGCTTGGCCGCCGCCTGCTCCGGCGGCATGTACGCGACCTTGCCCTTGAGCTCGCCCGTTCGGGTCTCCAGGGCCGAGTCGATCGCCTTCGCGATCCCGAAGTCGACGACCTTCACCTGACCGTCGTAGGTGACGAAGACGTTGTGGGGGGTCGCGTCGCGGTGGACGACGCCGAGCGGCTTTCCGTCGATGTCGACGAGGTCGTGGGCGTAGTGGAGGCCCGTCAGGGTCTCGATCAGGATCCGGATGTGGGGACCGAGCGGGAACGGCCGGTCCTTCATCAGGCGCTGGCGGATGCGCTGGAGGCTCTGGCCTTCCAGGTACTCCATCGCCAGGAAGTAACGGCGCCCCTCGTTGCCGACCTCGACCGTCTGGACGACGTTCGGATGGTTGAGCCGGGCGGCGAGGCGCGCCTCTTCCAGGAACATGGCGAGGAACTGCTCGTCGTCCGCGAGGGCCGGACGGAGCTGCTTGATCACCATCAGCTTGTTGAAGCCGGCGGGACCACGGGCGACGCCGAGATAGACGTCTCCCATGCCGCCATGGGCGAGCTCCGCGATGAGGCGGTACCGGCCGACATCGATGACTCCGCTTTCCAAGCTCCGCTCAGAATAGCCCAAGCCCTACCCATCTGCCCCAGGAAAGAGCGCAGGCCCTGCGCGGGCTCGGCTGGAGCCTGCTAGGCTCGCCGCGTTGAGCTCTCCCCACGAGAAGCAGGCGATGGGGGACATCCCCCTGGATGCCATCCCCGGCGAGGTGAAACACCTCTGCGCGACCCTCCAGAGCCACGGGAAACGGGGCTGGATCGTGGGGGGATGTGTGCGCGATCTCCTCCTCGGCAAGCCCGTGGCCGACTGGGACGTCGCGACCGACGCGCTCCCCGACGAGGTCGTTCGCTACTTCCCCAAGGTGATCCCCACCGGCATCCAGCACGGCACCGTCACGGTCCTGCTGCGCGGGAAGCACTACGAGGTCACCACGCTCCGTGGCGAGGGCGCCTACACCGACGGGCGCCGGCCCGACAGCGTGGCGTTCGTCGAGGACATCGACGCGGACCTCGCGCGGCGCGACTTCACCGTCAACGCGATCGCGCTCGATCCCCAGACCGGTCACGTGATCGACCCGTGGGGTGGGCGGAAGGATCTCGGCGCGCGCGTGCTCCGCGCGGTCGGAAAGCCGCTCGAGCGCTTCAACGAGGACGGCCTGCGCGTGCTTCGCGCGGCGCGGTTCGTCGCCACGCTCGAGATGACGCTCGAGCCCGAGACCGAGGCCGCCATCGCAGGGGCGCTCGACACGTACCGCAAGGTCTCCCAAGAGCGCGTCCGCGACGAGTGGATGAAGGCGATGAAGGCCAAGCGACCGTCGCGCGCGTTCGACGTGATGCGGCGCACGGGCATCCTCGGCGTCTCGTGCCCCGAGCTGCTCGAGGGCGTCGACTGCGAGCAGAACAAGTGGCACTCGTTCGACGTCTGGGGCCACGCGATGGCGTGCCTCGATGCGTGCGTCGGCGATCCGGTGCTGCGCGTCGCCGCGCTCCTCCACGACGTCGGCAAGCCGCGGAGCCGCGCCTTCAGCGACAAGACCAAGGACTGGACGTTCTACGATCACGAGCGGATCGGGGCCGAGATGGCGGACCCCATCTGCGAGCGCCTGCGGTTCTCGAACGACGAGCGCGCGCGCATCGTCTCGCTCGTGCGCAATCACCTGTTCCACTACCAATCCGAGTGGACGGACGCGACCGTGCGCCGCTGGCTCCGGCGCGTCGGCGTCGACCGCGTCGAGGACCTCTACCTCCTGAACGAGGCCGACGTGCGAGGGAAGGGGCGGGACTTCGACGCCGACCTGGCCGCGCTCGAGATGCTGAAGGCCCACGTCGCGCGCGTGCTCGCCGCCGGGGCGGCCTTGTCGACGAAGGACCTCCGCGTGAACGGCCACGACCTGATGAAGGAGCTCGGGCTCAAGCCCGGCCGCGCCCTCGGCGACATCCTCTCCCTGCTGCTCGAGGACGTCATCGCGGACCCGGCGAAAAACGAGCGCGAGCCCCTCCTGGCGCGGGCGCGCGAAATCGTGGCGGAGCGCGGCCTCGGGTGAAGCCGAGGCGCGAGATTTCGTCCTCGGCAGTGTGGTAGCGTCGGCCCCGTGCGAAAGCCCAACGCCATGGCCCTGGGGGCCGCCATCGTGCTCCTCGGGGGGCCCGCCCTCGCGCAGTCGAAGCCCGATGCACCGGAGACGATCTCCGTGGGCGACTTCCAGCTTCGGCCGACGTTCTCGGTCCGCACGCGGGGCGAGTACCGGCATTCTCCGACCGACATCGGCGGGCTGACCCCGACCGGCCCCACCACCGTCGTCGACGACACGTGGGCGATCATGGAGCGCGCGCGGCTCGGGCTCGGCGTCGAGCGCGGTCCGCTCCGCGGTCAGATCACGTTGCAGGATGCACGCGTCTGGGGGACCACCCCTCCGACCGGCATCGCCTCGTCGCCCTCCGCGTTCGCGAGCACCGGCGCCTTCGAGACGTGGCTCGAGCTCCGCACGACCAACGCCACGCCGAGCTTCCTCCGGATCGGCCGGCAGACGCTCGAGTGGGGCCGCTTCATCGGCCAGGCCGATGCGTCGCCCGTCGCGCGCACCTTCGACGCGGTCCGCGGCCACGCCGCGTACAAGACGCTCGAGTTCGAGGCGTTCGCCGCCTTCGTCGACTCGCCGCACCCGGTCGGCACCGGCTTCGGGGACGTGAGCGGTCCGTACCGCGGTGGCGCGCAGCTCTTCGGGGTCCAGGCGAAGTGGACGCCCGATCCGCTGCTCTCGATCGAGCTCGACGGCTTCGCGCGCCCCGCGATGGGCCTCGCGCAACCCGCGTCGTCCCGCTTCGCGCAGTCGCGCGCGTTCGGCGATCTCTACACCGCCGCGTTGCGCGTGGGCGGCGAGGGCAAGGGTTGGAAGTACGACGTCGTCGGTGCCCTCCAGTTCGGCAGCATCGACTTCACCTCGAGCTTCTCGAAGACGCGGCTCGCCTACGCGGTCGCGGGCGACGTGCAGAAGACGTTCGACGGGATCGTGTGGTCGCCCACGCTCCGCATCGGCGGTGCGTACGCCAGCGGCGGCGAAGACGACACGAGCTACCACCAGTTCGACCCGCTCTATCCGGACGTCCACTCCCCGCACGGGTTGATGAACTCGTTCGCGTGGTCGAACATCATCGAAGGGCACGCGAACCTGTCCGCGCGCCCGGCGACCGATTTCACGATGGGCCTCGAGTACCGCTACGTCCGCCTCGCGGACGTGACGGGCGACTGGCTCGACGGCTACCTGATCTCGAGCGGCCGCGTGGCGAACGCGACGAGCTCGGAGCTCGGTCACGAGATCGACTTCACCCTGCACTGGAAGCCGTGGGCTCCGCTCGACCTGAGCGGGGGTTACTCGCTCCTCGTGCTCGGCGCCGGCGCGAAGGAGATCGCGCTCGCCCAGGGCCGCGTCACGCGCGAGGCCGACGGCAGCATCACCCTCTCGCCGCTGGCGCACTTCGCGTTCGTCCAGGCGACGCTGAAGCTCCCCTGAGCGCAGGCCGGCGGCGTCAGTAGCCGTTCCAGCGCCGGTTCGGGCCGACGTCCATGTGGACGAACCAGTCGTCCTTCGTCGAGTAGGTCCCGATCCCGCCGTCCCAACCGAGCTCGCGCAGCTCGGCCTCGACCTTTCGCGGCTCGAGCCCCTTCGGCGCGTCGACCTCGACGAGGCGGAAATCGACCGCGTGCCCGAGCGAGTGCTGGGAGTGCGAGGCCACGTGGTGCCCCTTCTTCCGCAGGAGCTCGTTGAGCTTGGGGCTCCGGTAGCCGCTCACGATCTCGATCCGAGCGAGCGTGTGGCGCGCGGCCAGGGTGCGCAGCATGGCGAGGAGCTTCGGATCCATCGCGTGGACCTCGTTCGTCGACCGATCCATCAGGAGCTCGGCGAAGCGATCGGGTGAGGGGCTCACCGCATCGAGCGGAACGCGCTCCGGGGTGTGCGTCTGGACGAGGGTCGTCAGGAGCGCGTCGCCCGTGATCGCGGCGTCCGTGGCGGCCTTGCGTGTGGCGAGCCCGTCCGCGTGGGCGGGGCGGGGCTCCGATGCTCCCACGCTGCCACGTGCCGACGTGGCGGCCGTCGGAACGAGCAGAAGCAGCACGCCCGCGAGCGCGCCGCCGAGCCGTGCATGGAGGAGGGAGGCAGCCACGACCCGAATCCTATCCTTGACGAGGGGAGCGAGCCCGGCAAAGCTCGCCCCTCGGATGCGGAGTGACGTCGAGATCCTGGAGGCGATCGCGGGGGGCCAGCTCACCGCCGTCGGTGAGCTCTATGATCGCTACCAGTCGACGTTGTTTCCGATGCTCCTTCGGATCACGAGGGACCGCGCCGAAGCCGAGGACGTGCTCCACGACGCCTTCGTGCTGGTCGCCGAGCGCGCCGGCCAGTACGCGGCCGCGCGCGGGTCGGTGGCCGCGTGGCTCGTGACGATGGTTCGCAACCTCGCGATCGACCGCACGCGCCGGCGGGATCGCCGCACGGCGCTCGCCACGGCGGACGCCCAGACGAAGCCGATCCACGCCGAGCCGACGGTCGAAGGGGCCATCGACGAGGGCAAAGAGGCGAGCACCGTGCGGGCAGCGCTCGAGGCGTTGCCCGACGCGCAGCGGGCCACCCTCGAGAAGGCGTTCTACGAGGGGCTCTCGTACCCGGAGATCGCCGAGGCCGAGGGCGTACCGCTCGGGACGGTGAAGTCACGCGCCGCGCGGGCGCTGGCCGCGCTGCGGGATGCCCTGGCGAAGCGCTCGAACGACTGAGGACTGGAGGAGCACGTGAACAAGGAGACGAAGGGCGTCGTGACCGGTCGGGCCGTGCCCGGGCCGGCCCTCTACCAAATCACGGTCATGCCGGAGTCACCGAGGGTGGTCGTCGGCGTGCTGCACGGCTACGCGGACTACGGCGAGCGCTACCTCGACGTGATGCGCGCGTGGGCCGACATGGGCATCGGCTCGGTCGCGCTCGACATGCGCGGGCACGGTCACGCCGAGGGCTCCCGCGGGTACTGCGACCGGTTCGACGAGTTCCTGGACGACGCGACGGAGCTCTCGCGCCTCGTGTCCGACGCGGCGAAGGGCGCGCCACGCTTCCTCTTCGGGCACAGCTTCGGTGGGCTGGTGGCCGCTACGAGCATGCTGCGCGATCCGGGCGACGTGAAGGGCCTGCTCCTCTCGAACCCGTACTTCGAGCTCGCGCTCCAGGTCGGGGCGCCGAAGCTCTTCGCGGCGAAGGTGGCCTCGCGCCTCTACCCGAAGCTCGCGCTCCCGAGCGGCCTCATGGGGAAAGATCTCACCCACGACAAGGTCATCGCCGCCAAGTACGACGCGGATCCGCTCGTCTTCAAGAAGGCGACGGCGCGGTGGTTCGTGGAGTCGACGAAGGCGCAGGCGCGCCTCTTCGAGGACGCGCCGAAGCTCGAGATGCCGCTGTACGTGCTCCTCGGCGCGAACGATCCGGTGGCGAGCCCGGCGGGCGGCCGGCGCTTCCACGACCGCGCGGGCTCGAAGGACAAGAAGCTGGACGAGCGCGCGGGCCTCTTCCACGAGGTCCTGAACGAGCCCGAGTGGCCGGAGCTGGCGAAGGCGCTCGGCGAGTGGATGCTCGCGCACGCCTGAGCGCGGGCTCGCCGAAGGGGAATGAAAAGAGGCCGCACCCGTGAGGGAGCGGCCTCGTTTCAGTTCGGCGTTCGCCGAGACTACTTGCAGTAGCCCATCTGGAGACGGTCGCCCGTACCCACGTCGAGCTGGGTGCAGGTCTGGCCGTTGGGGCAGTCGCTGTTCTGCTGGCAGCCCTGGAGCTCGCCGGCGCCGCACGACGCCTTGCAGCGAGTGCCCTTCTCGCCCTTCGCGAAGTTGCAGGTGAACTGGTCGGTGCCCGTGGTCACGCCCGCATCCCCGAACGGGATGATGCAGCAGGCCTGGCCGCCGGTGCAGTCGTCCTTCTCCGCGCACTCGAAGCTGTCGGCGGGCGACGCATCGGGGTTCGACGGCGCCGGGCAGGCGGACGCGCCGCCATCGACGCAGACCGACGGATCGAAGCCGGCGTCGGTGCCCTTGGGCGCGCCGTAGCAGCAGGTCTGGCCCGTGCCGCAGTTGATGCCGTTGCCCGCGTCGGCCGGCTTCGGGATGAAGTAGCAGAAGGGACCCGCGTCCGCGTTCGGGCGGAGCTTGGAGAAGCAGACCGCGCCGCCGTCGCCGCCGTCGTTCGTGCTGCCGTCGTTCGTGGTCGTTCCGTCCTTGCCGGAGTCGACGTTCACGGTGCCGTCGGTGCCCGAGTCCTTGGTGGTGATGGGCTTCGGGTCGTCGCTACACGCGGCGAGGAAGATGGTGGCGCCCGCGAACGCAGCTCCACCGCCGAGAATCCAAGCGAGGGTCTTCTTCTTCATGGTCGTAGAATCAGCCACGACTTTCGCGCCGCGTCAACCGCGCCGAACGCTCATTCCGCGCTTTTGGCGCCGAATTTGCGGAGCAGCCACGTGAGCGGCGCGTCGCCGAAGATCGGTTGGACGCCGCGGTCGATGCGGCGCTTCTCTTCCCAGCGGACGATCGCGCGCGACACGAGGGCGTTGGTCACCGCGAGGCTGAAGCCCGCGACGATGTCGACCAGGTAGTGCCAGCGCAGGAACATCGTCGCCATGATGATCTGCGAGACGCAAAACGAGAGCGGCAGCCACGTGTACTTGAACGGTTTCTTGTCGCGGTTCAGGAACGAGAACACCGCGAAGAAGGTCGGGGCGCCGGTGTGGAGCGAGGGGAAGATGTCCTTGAGCGCGCCGCCCGCGTGGACGGAGTTCACGACGAGGTTCCAGAACGTGCCGCCGGTCAGCTCGTGCTCGAACTTGAGCTCGTGGTAGGGGCCCCAACCCGGCACGACCATGTAGAGCACGTGCGTGATGCAGAACTGGAGGAAGATCCCGAGCGCGAAGTGGCGGAGGAGCGGGCCATCGTCCTTGGCGAGCACGAGCGGGAGCACGTGGCCGAGCAGGATGAAGAAGTACCCGAAGTAGAAGAACGCGAACCACTCGGTGGTCGCCGGGCTCACGTACTTGTCCCACGCGATGCTCGGCTCGTAGCCGAAGACGCGCATGTCGAACCCGTAGATGCTCGCGTCGAGCGCGCGGTTCGTGACTGCGGGCAGGATCCACCGGAGCTGGAAGTAGGAGACGACGACCGGCACCATGATCGAGATGCGGTAGACCAGCGAGCCGAGCGTGCCCTTGAGGAGCTCGCCGCGCCCGAGGACCCAGCCGATCATCAGGATGCCGAAGTCCATCGCGAGCATCCGGTAGCAGTCGGCTTTGCCTTCGCCGTTGCCGGACGCGAGCGCGAAGAAGAGCACCACGAAGTAGAAGCCGACGATCCAGTCCTGCGCCGCGAAGTTCCGGTAGATCCGGACCGGCAACGAGCGCGGCGCCGTGGTGGCCACCGCCTCGCTCGTAGGACGCACGAACGGCCTGTCGATCAAGGGCTCCAACATCTCAATCCGCGAGCTCCATGCACGTGGGCGGCCATGGCAGTCGCGCGTGCTTCTTTACGACGCCGATGGCTGCGATTCGAGCATTTTCACGCGGAACCGTGCGGGTTCCATGGTCAATTGGATGCGAACTTCGCTGCGCGGTGCGAAGCGCATTTCCCGCCGCGTGCTACTCGTCGTCCTTCACGGGGCGCAAGCGGACGAGCCCGGGGCCGGGCTTCACGGCGGCCTGGCAGGCGAGGCGCTGCTTCTCCGCCGTCACGCCGAAGGCCTCGAGGACCTGGAGCTCCTCGGACTCGGGCGGCACGAGGAACTGGCCGCCCTCGAGGATCACGCAGCGGCACGTCCCGCAGCTCGCGCTGCGGCAGGAAAACGGCACGTCCGCGCGCGTGTCGTCGCACGCGTTCACGACCTCGCCGCCTTTCGGCATGTCGACTTCGGTGACGTGTCCAGAGAGCCCTTCGAGTCGTACGGTCGCCATGAGCGCTCGCTCTATTACACCGTCTTGAGGAGAAGTGCATGCTCGCGGCGAGGGCTCTTCGCGAACGCAAGCCGATCGTGAAAGTGCGGCCGCGGCTGCGACGCGCGCGCGACGGGGTCGAGCCCGGCCGCACGGGCTGCGCGTGCCACCGCGAGATCTGCGCGGAGCGCCGTCCCGCGGACCTCCGAGTCGGCGATCACGAGCACGACGGGCGAGCGCGGGCGCAACACGCGCTTCGCAGCGCCGAAGAAACGGACGAGCTCTTCGTGGAACGCGCGCTCGGCGGATCCCGCGTCGAGCTTGGCGTACGTGCGCCGCGCGCCGAGCTCGCCGGCGGCGAACGCACTCTCGTCGAGCCCGAGCCAGCGGAGGCGGAGCGCGTGGTGCTCGAGGTAGTCGTACGTCGCGGCGTACGGCGGTGAGGTCACGAGCGCATCGACCGATGCGCGTGCGATCGGCGAGCGAGCTTCGCCGAGCTTCGTCGCGTCGGCGAGGTGCACCTTGAACAGCGGGCGGCGCCCGCCGAGGAGGGACTGGAGCTCGCGCACGCGCCGCGCGAGCTCCTCCGCCTTGCGGAAGAAGAGCTTTGCCGTGTAGCCGGCCGCGAGCCGCCGCGGCGGCGGCGGCGCTGCGCCTTCGCGCTTCGGGCCGCTCCGCGGCTCACGGCGAGTGTCGCCGCCGCGGTTCGAGACCTTGACGAGGATCGACGAGAGGACGAGCGAGAGATCGTCGCGGAGCGGCCCGCGCTCGATCGCCGCGACGTGCGTGCGCAGGCTGTCGAGCTCGAGGAGCACGTGCGGCGCGAACGCGCGCGCGTCCTCGGTGGAGTAGCGGCGCGAGGCTCCGGCGCGGCGTTCGCGGCGCTCGTCGGCGAACGCGCGTGCCTCGGCGGCGGCCTCGACGAGCCGTTCGAGCTCGCGCTCGGTCCGCGGGGCGAGCTTTCGCTGCGCGAGGAGCACGGCGAGCGGGTTGAGATCGGTCCCGAGCGCGACGCGCCCGAGGCGCACGGCCTCGACGAGCACGGTCCCCGAGCCGGCGAACGGGTCGAGCACCGTCGCGCCCGCCGCGGAGTAGGCTTCGACCAGACGCGCCGCCGTCTCGGGGTGCATGCGCGCGGGGTACGCGTGGAAGCCATGCACGTGCACGCGATCGGGATCGTCGGCGCGCGCATCGGTGTCGTCCGTGGAGCGCCCGCGCGGCGCAGGCTCGGGCGCGGCGGCGACGTCGAGCGCGTGCGCCAGCTTCGCCGTGTCCGCCGGGTTTCCTTCGCGCTCGATGGCGCCGCCGACGTGCGACAGCGACCGGCGACGCCGAACGGGCTCGTTCACGGAGAGGCCTTCGTCTTGGCGTCGCCGGTGCCTTGCTCGGCCTCCGCCTGTTCGCGCTCGGCCTGTTCGCGCTCTGCCTGAGCGCGCTCGGCCTGTTCGCGCTCCGCCCGCGCGAGCTCCTCGCGCGCGGTCGCGGGGTCGACGCTGGTCGTCGAGGCGAGCGGAGACACGGGTGCGCTCGGCGCGGGGGCGTTCTGCGTCGGCGCGCTCTGCTTCAGCTCCGGCTCGTACACGAGCTTCGCGTCCTGTTCGTCGACGCGCACGCGGAGGCTGCTCCGCGCGGAGAGGACGTTGAGGAGCGCTTCGGCCTCGGCCGTCGGGAGCTCGAGCGCCTTGGCGACGTCTTCCGCGGTGGTCTCGCGGTCGCCGCGCTCGGTGAGGAGCGCGAGGACCGCGTTCTCCCACATCTCGGTCCACGCGACGTTGAGCTTCTTGCGCTCGGTAGCCGCGGTGCGCGACGCCCGCGCCGCGAGGATCGCGAGGACGACGCCGCCGACGATGAGGACCCCGGCCGCGAGGAAGCTCTGCGGGGCGAGGACCGCCGCGAGCAGGAGCGTGAGGGCGGCGGGGAGCCCGAGCGCCCACGCGCCCGCGCGCCACGCAAAGGCGCTTCGCTTGGCCTTCGCCGCGGCGACGATGGCGGCGTTCGTCTCCGGCGACGGCTTCGCCTTCCCGCCGATCCGCGGCGCACCGCAGACGGCGCAGACGAAGCGCAGCGTGTCGTCCTTGTCGACGCGCGCGAACGCGCCGCACGCCGGGCAGCGGTTCTCCTCGCCGTAGGTCTTGGCGAGATCGGCCGACGCGGAGTCGAGCGACATCAGGTGCCGCAGGTGCAGCCGGCGCTCTTGACCTTCGCGCGCGCCTTCGCGACGCGCTCCTTCGCGCGATCGCACTCGGTCGGATCCGCGACCTGACAGAGCGCGACTTGCGCGCGCTCCATCGACGCGAGCGCCTTGCACGCGGCGCCGCACTCCGACGTCGTCGCGTCGAGCGACTTCTCGCCGTCGTCGAGGTCGGCGCGTGCCTTCACCGCCGATTCGTCGCGGTTGGTCGAGGTGCCCGAGGGACCCGTGTCCGGCGTCTTCGCGGGCGCGGCTTCACCGCCACCGCACGCGCCGAGCGCGGCGCCACCACCGGCGAGGAGGAGCACGACCACGAAGCGCATGGGGAAGGAGGAACGTTGCACGGCTGGCGAGCTTACACCACCGCCGCGACGACCTCGACGATCGTGAGCTCCTCGTCGCCTTTGGGCCGCTTGACCACCACCACGTCGCCGGCGCTCTTCCCGAGCAGCGCGCGCGCGAGCGGGGAGGTCGAGCCGACGAGGCCGCGGTCGAGCGCAGCTTCGTCGGGACCCACGATCCGGTACGTGCGGCGGTCGCCGGCTTCGTCTTCGACGACGACGGTGGCGTCGAATCCCACGGTGCCCGGCGCTCCCGCCGGCGCTTGGACGTAGACGCCCCCGAGGATCTGCTCGATGACGCGCGCGCGCCGAGACGCCCCCGCACCGCGGGCGGCGAACTCGGCGAGCTCGTCCTTCAGCGCGCGAAACCCGCGCTCGGTGATGGGGAGCCGCTCGCTCGGGCGCGCCGGGAGGGGCGCGTCCTCGGGCGGAGCGTCGTCGTCGTCCTTGGTGAAGGCCTTCGACAAGCGCGAGCCACGCTCAGGGCTTGATGACGGTCGTGCCGGGCGGCGGCGTGAACACGAACTGCGTCGCGGGCACGGGCTGGTTCACGACCGGCGTGTTGAAGTCGAAGCGGTTGCGGTTGCCCTGACCGTCGAGGATGAGGACGCGCCGCACCTGCGAGGTGGCGGTGTCGACGTAGAACAGCACCTTCTCGTAGGCGGAGCTCGGCGTGACCGGCGTGCCGACGAGCACGTCGCCGCCGGGGAAGTTCATCGTCGCGCCGGGGCACATCGTGAAGTTGAAGAGCTTCGCGAGCTGGCCCTGGCCGGTGAGGAACGCCAGCGCGGCGGGGTACTGCGCCTGCGCGACGGCCTGCTGGTACATCTGCTTGTTCGACGCTTCGTACACCCACACCGTGGTGCCGTCCGACACGACGCGGTTGCCCGCCGGATCCTTGTAGGTCCAGTCCATCTTGCCGGGCTTGTTGAAGATGACGTGGCCGCTCGAGTTCTTCGTCTGGTTGTAGGCCTTGACCCAGTAGCTCTGGGCGAAGTCGGCGCTGAAGGTGTTCGTCGCGTTGTAGAAGTTCTGGACCGCGGCGACCACGGGCGGGGCGTTGCCGGTGCACGCGGGGGCTGCCGGCGCGGCTGCGCCGCTGCCGCTGGCGGCGGGAGCTCCGTCGGCACGGCTCTCGGCATGGAACGCGGTGACGGCAAGAAGACAGGCGGCGAACGAGAGTGCAACGAACCGGGATTTCATGACTTTCTGACCTTCTGCTTCGTTGGACGGAGCACCCGCGAAAACCATGGTGCCTGTCGCGAACTATCGAGACTTGCTCGTTTTTCCTGCGCGCGCCTTGTTCTCCAACAAATGAGCGACGGGATCCTTCCTCGCGCGTCTCTTGGCGCCCGTCAATGCCGCTGCGAGGGCAGGGGGCAGCCGTGCTTGGGCCGTCGCCGCCGAGCCCGCGAGGTGCGTGAGCGCGATCGCGAGCGCGTCGGCCGCGTCGGACGCGGGAACGGCGGACAGCCCTAGGAGGGCGCGCACCATCGCCGCGACCTGCGACTTCTCCGCGCGCCCGTAGGCCGCCACGGTGCGCTTCACGCGCGCGGGTGCGTACTCGTGCACGGGGAGCGCGCGCTCGGCGCAGACGAGCAGCGCGATGCCGCGCGCGTGCCCGAGCTTCGCCGCCGCTTGCGCGTCGCGATGGAAGAACATGCCTTCGACCCCGGCCGCGACCGGAGCGTGCGTGTCGATGACGGCGAGCAGCGCGAGCCGAAGCGCGACGAGGCGCTCGGCGAGCGGACCATCGCCGAGCGCGATCACGCCGTGAGCGACGTGACGAACGCGCGTGCCATCGCGCGCGACGACGCCCCAACCGAAGCGGCGCGTGCCGGGATCGAGACCGAGGACGCGTGTCATTCGCGACCTTTCCCAGCCGGGCACCCCGGACTGAACTCCGAGCAAGCAGGGCACCCCGGACTGAAGTCCGAGCAAGCAGGGCACCCCGGGCTGAAGCCCGGGGCAGCAAACACCGGTGCATGACCCGATCGAAGTCCGCCTTCGGCGGACTCTCGCTTCGATCGCATCGGGAGCTCCGCGGTCACCTCACCCGCCGAGCTTCGCCAGAACCTCGTCCGAGACGTCGAAGTCGGCGTACACGTTCTGCACGTCGTCGTGATCGTCGAGGGCTTCGACGAGGTTCAGCGCGACCTCGGCCTCGCGATCGACGAGCGGCTTCTTCGTCTTCGGGACGAAAGCGATCGAGCCCTTGGCTGCGATCTTCGCGCCCTCGAGCGCCTCGAGCACGGTGTTCAGCGCGTCGGGCGGGGTCGTGAGCTGCCACTCTTCGCCGGCATCCGTGTAGTCCTCGGCACCGGCGCCCACGGCCACTTCCATGAGCTGGTCTTCCGTCGCGGAGCCCTTCGGGAGCGCGATGATGCCCTTGCGCTCGAACGCCCAGCCCGCGGTGCTCGCGCCGCCGAGCACGCCCGAGTGCCTTTCGAAGATCTTCCGGATCTCGGCGACGGTGCGGTTGCGGTTGTCGGTCATGCCTTCGACCAAGAAGAGCGTGCCGCCGGGGCCGGTGCCCTCGTAGAGGACCTCTTCGTACGCCGCGCCTTCGATCTCGCCGGTGCCGCGCTTCACGGCGCGCGTGATCGTGTCGTTGGGCATCGACTGCCCCTTCGCGTCGCTGATCGCCTTGCGCAGGCGCGGGTTGCCCGACGGATCACCGCCGCCCATGCGGGCGGCGACGGTCAGCTCCTTGATCAACTTCGTGAAGAGCTTCCCGCGCTTTGCGTCGAGGGCGCCCTTCTTGTGCTTGATCGTGGCCCATTTGGAATGGCCGCTCATCGCTCACTCTCCACTCGAATCGTGTTCACTCGGACGCTGCCGCGCCCACGCGCTTCAACATCGCCGTCACCTTCTGCTTCGACACGCCCGCGGCCTTGCCGATCGCGTGGAGGACGGCGGACTCCTTCTTGTCGATGCCACCCGACGCCTGCGCGATGAACGCGGCGAAGAGGAGGCCCGACTCCGGCTGGTCGAGAGCCTTGAGCTTCTGCCCGACGAGCTCCGCGCGCTTGTCGTTCCCGTCGGCCTTCGCGTGCTCGGCGCACGCGTCGAGGAGCGTCTCGACCTCCCACTCGATGACCGCACCGACGGAGAGGACCTCGATCGCCTTCACGAGGACCTCGCGCTCCTTTTCGTCGACGGTGCCGTCGGCGAGCGCGGCGAGGAACCCCGCCTCGGTAGCGACCTCGAACACTTCGTTCTGCTTCGGGACCTTGAGCTCCTTGCGGATCTCGACGGCGGCTTTCTCGAGCTCGGCGAAATTCAATGTGACCTCCGTGTGGGCATCCTACTCGGTCTCTTCGGTCCGTTCATCAGCCATCATTTCGCCGGCTTCACGCGCGCGCTCGCGAGGAAGCCGTCGTCCGCCTTGTGTGCGCTCTGCACGAACGCCGCATAGCGGGCGGTCGGGATGGTGCCGGTGGTGACGGCGAGGTTGAACTCTTCGTCGATGGCGGTGCCGTCGACGGAGATCTTCCGCTGCGCCTCGAGGTTCGGGTCCTTCACGTCGACCGGACCGGGGAGGCGAAGCACCTGCGCGCCCTTGGGCAGCTCGACGCGACGGTGCACGTGGTACTGGACGGCGCGGTTGATCGCGAGCGCGTTCTCGCGCGAGCCCTCGCTCGCGTACGTCGCCCCGAGCGTCGCGACTTGCGAGCGCGGGTACACGTAGTGGATCGGCTCGATGCCGGGGAGGATCCACGTGCGCGTCTTCTGACCCTCGGGCTGCGCGTAGGCGGGGACGGTGACGTCCGCGCGGACCGCGACCTGCCAGCTGCCCTCGGTCGAAGACAGCGCGACCTGCTCGACGTTCGCGAACGGGAGCCACCCGAGCGCGATGCCGCGGAGCGCCTTCTCGCGCTCGACCCCGACGATGCGGTAGAGCGCCTCGGCGATCTCCTGCGCGGCGCGGCCGCGGAGGAGGACGGTCAGCGACCCCTTCGCGTCGCCCGCGTCGTCGACGACGAGTCGAAGATCGACCTCGTCGCGCTCTTCGGCGTTCGAGGTCTTCGGGAGCTCGGCGATGGTGCCGCTCTCGCCGATCATCGAGCGCCCGCGGAGCTCCGGCGAGATGCGACCCGCCGGGAGCGGCGGACCGGAGACGTCGGCGTCGATCCACACGTCCTCGGGCTTGCCGTTCGTCGTCACGTGCGCGACGGCGAGCGGGTGGGCGAAGCGCCCGAAGCGGACCGGGAACTTCGGATCCGCGCTGTAGGGGACGTTCTCGGCGATCACGACGTCCACCGCGACCCCGAGCTGCTTCAGCGCGCGGGCGATGAGCCACGTGCGAGAGCCCTCGTGGGTGGCGAGGATCGTGCGGGCGGTGGAGCCGTCGGCGGAGCCGATCGCGATGTCGGAGAGATCGTTCGCGTTCGCCTCGCGGACGGCGTCGCCGGCCTTCTGGACGACGGCGTCGACGAGCTCGCGCGAGCCGGCGGCCTTGCCGGCGCCGGCGGCCTGCGCCCACTGGGTGACCTCGGGGTCGTCGTCGGCGAGGCCCGCGAGCGTCTCGTGGAGCGACCGCGCGACGGTCCCCCACTCGGCGGTGCCGTAGGTGAAGCCGACGCTCTGGTCCATCTTGGGGACGCCGTCTTCGAGGTGGCGGTTCCCCTGGTCCTTCACGCTCCAGGTGAGGATGCGATCGCCGCCTTCGGTCTTCTCGGCCGGCTTGCCGAGCATCGGGTGCATCCAGAGGTCGTTCTTGATGCTCGCCGGGACCCGGAGCTCGAGCGACGCCGTGGCGACGCTCACGCGCTCGGGGAGGAGATCGGGCGTGTCGATGACGAGGTCGCCCGTCTCGGACGGGAGCGCGATGCCCTCGTAGAGCGCCTCGATCACGTCGCCCTGCTCGAGCTGCGCGAGATCCGCGTGGCTCTGGGCGGCGTTCGGGTTGCGATCGGGCTCGAGCACGCGGCCGTCCTTCTTGTGGATCCGGCGGCGCAGGCTGCGCATCACCTGGCGGCCGGCGATGTCGGGCGGAGACGCTGCCGCGTTCTCCTCGATGTCGGTCGTCCCCGTCACGCGGCGGACGTCGAACATGATCCAGCGAAGGAGCCCACCGTCGAGCACGCGGTAGCGCTCGACGTGCGACAGGAGCAGCGTCGCGGCCTTGTCGTCCTTCGGCTTCGCGCGGTCGTCCGCGGCGAGCTTCGCCGCGACGCCTTCGAACTCGGCCGCGGGATCGTCGCCGAGCACGCGCAGGAGCGTCGGGAGCGAGCCCGGCGCATCCGGCGCGGTCGCCGAGAGCGCGAGCAGCTCCTTGAGCTGGTCCTTCGCATTCGCGTCGCTCCAGCTCGGGGTGCCGAAGCCCTTGACCGCGAGCAAGCTCGAGAGCGCGCGCTCGCCGGGGAAGAGCTGGTCGTAGGCGGCCTTCGCCGCGGCGACGTCGTTCGTGACGAGCGCGTCCTTGAGCGTCGTCTGGAGGAACGAGCGCGGCTCTCCGTAGAGGTCGCGGATGCGCTGCAGCTCCTTCGTGCCGTCGGCGCGCTTGCCCACCGCGACGAGCGCGGAGTAGCAGCGGAGATCGTCGCGGCGGTGACCGGGGCGCGTGCCGCACTCGAACGTCACGGTGTCGGCGTCGGTCCGGCCGAACGCCGCGCGCTCCACGTCGTCGAGGAGCTGGGAGCCCGCGAGCGGCGTCTTGGCGCGCGCGAACGCCGCGCGGGCGCGGTCGTGGAGGTCCTCGCCCCCGGCGACCTCGGCCTCGAACGCGTCGAGGATCGGACCACCATCGGGCGCGACCTTCGCGCGGTGCGCGTCGAGATCCTTGAGCGCCTCGATCGCGGCTTCGGCCGCGCCCTTGCGGTCGCCCGCGAGCTCGGCGTGGACGAGGATCGCCTCCCAAGAGGCGGGCCACTTGTCGAGCAGGCGATCGGTGAGCGCGCGGGCGCGTTCGGCGCGCTGGACGCTCGGGAGATCGGTCGCGGTGAGGAGCGCGCGCAACGCGACGAGCAAGAGCTCGGGCGCGGCGTCGTCCTTCTTCGCGGCCTCGGCGAGCACGTGCTCGGCCGGGCGGCTCTCGCCCGTGGCGAGGAGCGCGGCCGCGGCGAGCGTGCGCTCCGCGTCCGTCTTCGGATCGAGCGCGCCGGCGCGCTTCGCGTCGCCCGCGCTCACGTTCGCCTTCGAGCCGACGGCGGCCGCCTTCAGCTTGAGCGGCTTGCCGTGCGCGTCCCATGCGTCGATCTCGACGCTGCTGCCGGCGTTCCCGCCGACGCGCGCGACGAGGCGCACGGTGCCCTTCCCGACGTGGACCGTCGCGAAGCGCCAGGTGGTGAGGCCGCCGATCGCGAAGGGCCGCGCGAGGACGTCCTTGCCGCCGACGCGCAGGTCAGCGGTCGCCGACGTCTCGAGTCCGACGCCGATGTCCTGCTCGTCCGGGATCTCGGCGTCGACGACGACGTCCCGCACGCCGATGATCGGGCTCGCCGCGCCGAGTGGCAGCGCGCAGCCGCGCCCACCGACGATGGCCGGTGCGATCGGACCGCCGAACGCGCCCGGCGACCGGTACGTCGCCGCGAGCGGTGCATCTGCCGCGGACAACGCGTCCTTGTCGCCGACGCCCGTGATGACGGCCCAGTCGAGCGGACCCGTCACGGTCGCTTCGGTCGCGCAGCCGCGCGCGGCGCGGTACTCCGCGGCGACCTTCGCATCTCCGCGGCGGAGGGCGAGCTCCTCGAGCGAGCGCGCGAGGATGCCGCGCGAGAACGGATCGTCGGCCTTGGCCATCGCCGCGGAGAGCTTCTTCTCGACGTCGGGATCGGCGGCCGTGCGGTACCAGAGCGCGCTGTCGGGCGCAGTGCCGCGGAGCGGCTCGACGGTGCGCTCGACGAGCGCGTCGAGCGATGCGATGAGCGCCGGGAGCGCGCGTGCATCGGCCGGGCTGTCGACGGCCGCGATGACGACGTCCTCGTACATGCCGCGCGCCTTCGCCGCGCTGCCGGTCGATTCCTCGCGAAGGGCCGCCGTGAACATCGACCCGTAGTCCGGGCCGTTGCCGTGCGGGCTCTTGGGTCCACCGCCGCAGGCGATGGCGAAGATCGAAGCGCCGAGCGCGAGACCGAGCTGGGTTCGGAGCTTCACGGCGCACCTCCCGCCGCGCCGGCTTCGACCGCGCGCACGGAGCGGTGCATCAGGGCGTCGATCTTCTGGAGGAACGCGCGCCACGCGGCGTACTTCTCGACGGGGACGAGGTGCATGTCGAACGAGACACTTCGCTTCACGATCACGGTCTTCGGATCCTTCGGGTCGCGGGTGACCTCGAGCGAGGCCTTGCCGAACTCGCCGCCCTCGACGGCGCCACCGGGCGGCAGCTCGCCGAACTGGTAGCCCGCAGGAGCGGTGATGCGCAGCGTGCGCGTCTGGTGGGTGGGGGCGAGCCCCGGCGGCAGCGACACCGGGAGCGTGCGGTTGAGGAGCGGCGCGAGCGCGGACGTGTACGTCCAGCTCGGCGAGAACGGGATGACCAAGTCCTTCTGCTCGCGGCGAGCGAGGCCCTGCGACTTCGCCTTGTACTTCACGGTCGCCGCGCCGAGCGCGAGCTCGCCGTCGAAGTCGACCTGCTTGTCGACCTCGACGGTGGGGAACCAGCCGCCGACGAGGTTGTCCTGCACGTACTGCGCACGCGCATCGGCTTCCTTCAGGTAGTTGCGGAGGAAGAAGGCGCCGTCGCCGGTGTGGCGCTCGGTTCCGACGAGCTCACCGGAGCCGTCGGCCTTGATCGAGATGTTCCAGTTGACCTCGGTGCCGTGATCTTCCGGAGCTGCGTTCGGCAGCCGGACGATCTCCGCGGGGCCCGCGTCCATGCGGAGCGCGACGGCGCGTGCGTCCATCGACGGGAGCGGGCCGAGGCGCGATTGCGGGCTCGTCGCGTCGAGGTAGGTGCCGCCGTTCGGGCCGGGCAGGAAGGCGATGCCGTGGTCGAACATCGGAATGGCGACGTTCTTCGCGAGGAGCACGGTGGGCTCGCCGGTCTCGCGCGTCTGGACGAGGACCTCTTGGGCCTCGATCCCGACGGCGCGGAGGAGCGTGATCAGCAGGATGGCCTTGTCGTCGCAGTCGCCTTCACGCCGCGCGAGGAGCTGCTGCGGGCGGTTGGGGAGCCACGACTCGCCCGACACGTAGTTCACGTAACGGATGTCGTCGGCGACGAAGTCGAAGATCGCCTTCAGCTTCTGGTCGCGCGTCGTCTTGCCCTTCGTGAGCTCGGTCGCGAGGCGCTTCACCTGATCGTCGGGCTCGGTGAAGCCGCGGACGGCTTCGGCGTACCAGACGCGGAAGTCCTGCCACGACTTGAACGTCGAGCCGGCGATGACGGGCACGATCTCGGAGAGCGCCGGGGCGAGCGGCTCTTCCGCGACGCTCGGGGGCGCGGTCCAGACGAGGCGCGTGACGTGGCGCCCGTTCTGGTCCTTCTCTTCCTTCGTGAAGCTGCCGGGCGCGGCGTTGAGCACGTCGACCCAGATCGGCGCCTGCGGCGTCGTCTCGACGACGACCTCGTTGTAGAGGATCGGGTGCGCGGACGTGGAGCCCGCGTAGTCGAGGAAGTAGTAGGGCGGGTCACCGCGGCCGCCGACGGCGTGATCGGTCCAGCTGCGGACGGCGACCTCGACCGTGTCGCCCGGCAGGAGCTCCGGCCAACGGATGCGCGGACGCACGCCGTCGTTGTTCTCCTCGAGCGGGTAGGCGATGCCGCCGTCCTTGCGGTGCACGCGCGCGCGCAGGATCTCGGTCGTGTCGCCCTCCATCGGGATGTTCTCGTAGAGCTCCTCCTGCGAGCGGGGCGCGATCACGATCTCGCGCGCGTAGTGGATGAGCTGCGACACGCGCCGATCCGGGTGCATGACCACCGCGCGCAGCCAGTGGAGCTGCCGATCCGCGACGTCCGGCTTGGGCGGCACGCCCTTGCGCCGCGCGAGGAGCGTGGCGGAGGGGACCATGTACTTCTCGTCGTCCCGCGAGCCCGCGTCTTCCTTCTCGGTTCGGAGCGCCATCTGCGCGCGGTAGCGCGCTTCGGCCGGAGCGAGCTCGCGCGCGCGTTCGAGCGCGCCGAGCACGAGCGCGTCGACGTTCTTGGCGCCGAGCTTCTTCGCGAGCGCCATCGCGTGGTCGGGGGAAGCGCCGGTGAGCTCGTCGGCGAGGGTGGACCACGCTTCGGCGCGGTTCGGCGCCATGCGCATCACGACGAAGGCGAGGTCGAGCGCGGCATCGTGCAGGCCGGCGCTGCCGAGGGCGTCGACGACGTCGATCGCTTCGTCCGCGTCCGCGACGCCCGCTTCCGCGATCGCGCTCGCGCCCGCGCGCTGCATGTCGTCCTTGCCGCGCGCGCTGGCGGCGGCGACGAGATCGGAGCCGCGCTGGCCACGCCGCGCGAGGAGCTCGCGGAGCTGGAGCGCACGCGCCTGGTCGTAGCTCGAGGCGAGCGACGCGAGCTCCTCGACGAGCGAGGTCGGCGCGTCCTGCGCGTGCGCGTCGAACCACGCGACGAGGTGGTGGTAGGCGCGGAGCTTGAGCGCGTCGGTCCCGAGCGCCTCGTCCACGAGCGCGTCCATGAGGAGCGCCTCGGAGTCGGTCGCGCCGGCGAGCGCGGTCGTCGCGGCGGCGCGCGCCCAGTCGACCATGCGCGCGGAGAGGTGCTGCGCGACGAGGCGGCGCTCGGCGAACGCCTTCGCCTTCGTGTCGCCCGTCTTCTGCGCGAGATCGCGTGCAGTATGCAACCAGCCGCTGCGGTTCGAGCCCGAGGGCGCGACCCAGCCCGCCATCGCGTAGCGATCGGCGTCGAGGCCCGTGGCGTGCGTGAACGCGTCGAGCTGGCCCGGCGCGCGGGGGCTCTTCATGTCGTCGGCGCCGCCGAGGGTGCGGACGATGATCTCGTCGAGGCGGACGTCGAGGCCTGAGCCGGCGAGGGTGACGTTGCCGGGGGCGAGCGTCTGCTCGAGCGGCGTGGTGATGCGCGCGACCTTGCCGGTGCCGGCGGGGCCGGCGTCGATGGAGTCCTTCGGGGCGATGGCGACGCCGGCGGGATCGGTGATGCGGATGCGGACGCGGCCGTCGTCGTCGAGGGCGCCGCTGCAGACCTTCACCGCGACGACGTGCGGACCGGGGCCGTCCACCTTGGCGGCGATGCGATCGAACATCAGCGACTCGTGCACGTCGTCGCTCGACGCCGCGTCCTGATCGTCGACGATGAGGCGCACGGAGCCCGTCGCACCGACGTGGACGACGAACGGGCCCGCGTTCGCGAGCCGGGTCGCGACATAGCTGCAGCTCTCCTTGCGCGGAGCGACGAACACGTCGAGCGGGACGCCTTCGGCGCCAGCGTACGACTCGGGGACCTCGCGCCAGCGCACCGAGACGGTGCCCCACGAGAAGTCGCCGTTCGGATCCATCCAGGTGCCCTTCTCGGAGCCCTCTTTCCGCGCGAGCCCGCCACCGGTGTCACGGAACGGCCCGAGCACGGCGAGGTGCGTGACGACACCGAGATCGCGATCGGACTTCACGCCGGTCGCGAGGCCTTCATCGGGCGAGAGCGCGCGGGCGACCAGCTCGGCCTCGCGCTTCACGTCCTCGGGCAGCTTGCTCGAGTCGGCGAGCGCGCGGGCGGCGCGCGAAGCGGCGCCGTAGTCGGCGCGGTCGGAGAGACTCCAGATCGAGGCGAGCGCCCCGAGCCCGGTGTGCGCGGTCGCCTTGGGATCCATCGCGCGCGCCTTGGCAGCGGTGATCATGCCGCCGGGCGTCGCGTCGGTGTAGCGCGGGCTCCCCGCGGCGGCGGGCGCTGGCGCGGTAGGTGCGGCACCCCCGGCGCCGAGCGCGAGCGCGGGGACCGCGAGGAGGAGAAACGGAACCAGCACCGGCGTGAGAGCGTGAGGCCTTCGCATTCCGTCACGGTCCTAGCAGGATTTCGGGGGTTCGCGCGAACGAAGCTGATCTTCCCGCGCCCCGAACCTGCCGACGACCGTGGACGCCGGGGCCGGCGCTTGCTAAGCCCGAACGCCGGAGATCTCTGAACAATGGCACCGACTTCTGGAACCCCCATCACGATGGGCGCGGGCAACAAGCTCAACGTCCCCGACAACCCCATCATCCCGTTCATCGAAGGTGACGGCACCGGCCGCGACATCTGGCGCGCGAGCGTTCGCGTCCTCGACGCTTCGGTCGAGAAGGCCTACGGCGGGAAGAAGAAGATCGCGTGGCACGAGGTGTACGCCGGTGAGAAGGCGTTCAAGCAGTTCAACAACTGGCTGCCCGATCAGACGATCGAGGACTTCAAGAAGTACCTCGTCGGGATCAAGGGCCCGCTCACGACGCCGATCGGCGGCGGCATCCGCTCGCTGAACGTCGCGCTCCGCCAGCTCCTCGATCTCTACGTCTGCCTGCGCCCGGTGCGCTGGTTCAAGGGCGTGCCGAGCCCGGTGAAGCGCCCCGAACAGGTGGACATGGTGATCTTCCGCGAGAACACGGAAGACATCTACGCCGGCATCGAGATGGAAGCCGGCACCGAGGACGCGAAGAAGATCCTCGCGTTCCTCCAGAAGGAGTTCCCGAAGTCGTACAAGAACATCCGCTTCCCGGACACCGCGGGCATCGGCATCAAGCCGGTCTCGCGCGAAGGAACGGAGCGTCTCGTGCGCGCCGCGATCAAGTACGCGCTCGACGCGAAGCGGAAGAACGTCACCTTCGTGCACAAGGGCAACATCATGAAGTTCACCGAAGGTGCCTTCATGAAGTGGGGTTACGCGCTCGCCGAGAAGGAGTTCGAGGGCAAGGTCTACACCTGGGATCGCTGGGAGAAGACCAAGGCCGAGAAGGGCGAGGAGGCGGCGAACGCGGAGCAGAAGGCAGCGCTGGCTTCCGGCAAGCTGCTCATCAAGGACGCGATTGCCGACATCACGCTCCAGCAGGTGCTGACGCGTCCGTCGGAGTTCGACGTCATCGCGACGCTGAACCTCAACGGCGACTACCTCTCCGACGCGCTCGCCGCGCAGGTCGGCGGCATCGGCATCGCGCCGGGCGGCAACATCAACTACGTCACCGGGCACGCCATCTTCGAGGCGACGCACGGCACCGCGCCGAAGTACGCGGACCTCGACAAGGTCAACCCGGGCTCGGTCATCCTCTCGGGCGAGATGATGCTCCGCCACCTGGGGTGGACCGAGGCCGCGGATCTCATCATCAAGGGGATGGATGGCGCGATCGCGTCGAAGAAGGTCACCTACGACTTTGCCCGTTTGATGGAAGGCGCGACCGAGCTCAAGTGCAGCGAGTTCGGGGACAACATCATCGCGAACATGTGAGGAAGAGAGAAGACATGCCCACTCGCAAGAAGATCGGTCTCATCGGCGCAGGCAACATCGGCGGAGAGCTCGCGCGGCTCTGCGCGAACAAGGAGCTCGGCGACGTCTGGTTGTTCGACATCGCGGCGAAGGAGAACTTCGCCAAGGGCAAGGCGCTGGACCTCGAGCAGAACGGCAGCGTCCTCGGGTACGACTCGCACATCCGCGGCACGTCGAACTGGGCCGACCTGGAGGGCGCCGACGTCCTCATCATCACGGCCGGCATCCCGCGCAAGCCGGGCCAGTCGCGTGACGACCTCGTCGCGACGAACCTCCCGATCATCCGCAACGTCGCGGAGAACGCGAAGAAGCACTGTCCGAACGCGTTCGCGATCGTGATCTCGAACCCGCTCGACGCGATGGTCTACGAGTACAAGCGCGTGACGGGCTGCCCGAAGGGCATGGTCGCCGGCATGGCCGGCGTGCTCGACAGCGCGCGCTTCCAGCTCTTCCTCGCCCGCGAGGCGGGCGTGAGCGTGAAGGACGTCCGCGCGATGGTGCTCGGCGGCCACGGCGACGACATGGTCCCCGTGCTCTCGATGACCACCATCAACGGCGTGCCGGCGAGCACGCTCATCGCGAAGGACAAGCTCCAGGCGATCATCGAGCGCACCCGCAAGGGCGGCGGCGAGATCGTGAACCTGATGGGCACGTCGGCGTACTACGCGCCGGCGACCAGCGCGGTCGCCATGGCCGAGGCGTACCTCCTCGACCAGAAGCGGCTCCTCGCGTGCGCGGCGGCCCTCGAAGGCGAGTTCGGCTACAACGACATGTTCATGGGCGTCCCCGCGGTCATCGGCGGGAAGGGTGTCGAGAAGATCATCGAGATCCCGCTCACGGCCGAAGAGAAGGGCATGCTCGAGAAGAGCGCGAAGAGCGTTCAGAGCGTCGTCGACGTCTGCAAGAAGACGCCGTGAGCTCTCGCTAGGGGAGGGCGCGAGAGGCGCGTGGGTCGGAAGACCTGCGCGCCTCTTTGCTTTGGAGACGTCAGAGTCGCACGCGCACGGTTGCCGTGCGCGAGATCGAGGGACCCGAGAACGCCTTGCCGAGCACGCGGTGGAAGCTCCCGTACAGGCACGCGCGTGCGGGGCTGTCGTTGGGCACGCCTTCGACGACGACGTCCGTGGCGTAACCCGACGCGTGCAGCGTCACGACGACGCGCGCCGAGAGTCGCTCGGAGCTCTCGCCGTTGCAGCAGCGCTCCGCGAAGTCGCGTGCGAGCGCAACGGAGCGCTCGAGGCCGTCGGGGTCGAGCGTGGCGAGCGCGTTCTCTTCGACGACGGGGATCGGCTCCGGCGCTTCGCACGAGGGGTCTTCCTCGGGCGGCGGCTCGGCGGGCTTGGCGCCCGCGAGCGGAGCCACCTCGGGCGCGAGCGGCCGCTCGGAGGGCGTGCACCCGAAGGCCAGCGCCAGCAGCAGTAGCAGGAGAGCTCGACCGCGCACGGGCGGACTCTACCACCCGACGCCAGGGACCTCTACTTGCAGACTGCAAGAAGTCCGGAGTAGCTCTGGTACGTGCCGTGATAGACGGTGCCGTCCGCGGGCCGAAGCTCGGTGCCGTTCACGGTGAAGTAGAACTGCACGTCGGCTTCGACGAGCGGGTCCTTCACGGTGTACGGGAACTTCGGGCAGTCCGCCTTGTTCACGATCGTGTTGCCCGAGAACGGCTGGTACGCGCGCAGCTCCACCGCGTACTTCAGGTTGTTCCCCGACCGACCCGCGATCGGGACGTACTTGAACGTGAACGGCCCCGCTCCGCCGATGCGCGAGTAGACGCGCACGTCGAGCTTCTGCCACGCGTTCGGATCGCTCCAGTCGGTGACGCCGGGCTCGTAGACCTCGAAGCTCATCTCGCGGATGGCAGCGCGCTGCTCGACCCACGAGTCGTAGAGGAATCCGGTGCCGAGCGCGCGCCCGTCCCCGGGGCACGCCTTGCCGTCGTTGCAGGTCTGGCGCGAGGTGACGACCCAGGACTTGCCGAGCCAATCCGGCGCGCTCGCCGCCGGGGTCACCGCGAAGTGGTGGTTCTGGCCGTAGGCGGAGTCCCACTCGTGGCAGCCCCACATGTTGGTGCTCTCGAACCACATCGCGAGATCGCCGCCTGGTGCGCCTTCACCCCAGACCGCGTTCGGGATGGTGAAGCTCGGCGCGAGCGGACCCGAGGGGTTCAGGCCCGCGACGACGACGGAGCCCGTGGGGCCGCTCGCGAGCTTCCAGGTCGCCGTCGTCGAGAACACGGGCTTGCCGCCCTGCGTCCCCGTGCATCCCGTTCGCTTCGTGTCGTAGGCGACCGTCACCTTCGTGCCCGGCGCGAGCTTGCCCGACGAGCTCACGGTCCAGTCGCTCTTGAAGCCGAGCGTCGCGCTCGTGGTCACCGCATCGTCGGTCGACGCCACGTCGTCGGTGGCGACGGAGCAGGCGGCGGTAGCGACGAGGAGGGGGAGGGCGAGGAAGGCGAGGCGCTGCATGGCCGCCCCGACGTAACACCCACATCTGCCGACATCAATACGTAACTCACCTCAGAGTGACGATTTCTCAGAGCGAGCGATTTTCGGCCACGATCGCGTCGAGGCTTCCGGGCCGAAGCTCGGGCGGCAGCGCGGCGAGCACGTCGAGCCCAGCCGTCGGAACACCGCGCCCGGGCGCGTGCCAGTACCGCGTCGTGGTCTCGCTGCCGTCCCGCACGACGCGTACGTCGTAGGTCTTCGGCGGCAGGTCGAAGATCGGGTCGGCGGCGTGCGTGGAGAAGACCTGGGCCTCGGCAAGGCCGGCTTCGAGTCGCCCGAGCGTGTCGGCAGTCACCATCAACACGACGAGCCGCGCCTCGTACCCCGCGTAGGGCTTGCACGCGCTCGCATCGGTCGCAGTCCAACAAACGCCATCGACACCACCGACGACCTGAATCGCGTCGACCCTAGGATTCCCAGCCTTGGCAACCGGAGTCGGAGCCGGAGCGCAAGCGACGACCGCACTCACCAAAAAGAGAAACGGGGTACGCATCCAAAGAGCGTACCCCGTGCCGGAAGGACTTCTTCCCCCTCACGTTGCGACGATTCTCACTCCGCGCTCCGCGTTCCCATTCCCCTTCCGTATTCCCTGTTCGTCTTTTCTCCGCTCACTGGCACTTCTTCCCGCAAACCTTCTCGACGGTAGCGAAGCACGACAGGCCCCAGTACGTATCGCAGCAGTACGGGTCCTGCGCGCAGACGGCCATCGTGCAGCTGTCGCACTGCTGACCGAGCTTGTCACCGGCGGTGCAGACGTCGTGCGTGCAGGTGCCGGGGATGATGCCGCCGCCGTCGCTGCCACCGTCGTTCGCCGACGACTCGTCGTTGAAGCACTTCTCGGGGAGCGCGGGGGGCGCCGGCGGCAGGTTGTAGTTGCTGGCCGGCGTGCAGGTCGCCTGCGAGCCGCCCGGGAGCGTGAAGGTGCGGTCCCACTGACCCATCGCGTTCACGTCGAAGAGGGTGCACTCCTTCTGCCACTTGTAGAGACCGAGGAGGTTGACCTTCGCGAGCACGGTCGCGTTCGCGCCCGCTTCCGCGTCGCCGTGGAGCAGCGCGAGCTTGTTGCCGTTCGCGTCCTGGCCGCCGCAGGTCAGCGCGCCGCCGATGCCGGCGTACGCCTGCGCGGTGACCTCGCCCATCGCGAGGCCGAAGAAGTTCAGCGTGAACTTCGGGGTGATCGTGCAGCGCATGCGCACCGCGCCGTCGGCGACGAAGTCCGGGCCGAGCCGCGTGAACGACGCGTTCTTGTCCCAGACGCCGCTGAACTTGCTGCCGTCGTACTTCACGCCCGCGGTGATGCTGGCCGACGCCTTCGCGCCGGTCTTGACCTCGATGCCGCCGCCCCACGCGAACTCGCAGGCGAGGTCCGCCGTGAACTGCGCGCTCGCGGGCATGCTGATCGGGCCGGCCTTGATGCTGCCGAGGTTGATTTTGTAGTCCGCGATCCGCGTGGTCTGGCTCTTGAGGAGCTGCTGCGCGACGAGGAGCGTGAACGACTGCGAGTCGAGGTTCGTGTTGAGCTTCACGCCCGCGTCGACGAGGAGCTCCGCGTCGAGCTGGCCCTTCGCGATCGCGTGCGCTTCCTTCACCTTGAGGAAGCCGAGCTTGATGCCGACGTCGTAGCTCGGCGAGAAGGTCAGCGTGCCCTTCTCGACGGTCGCGAACGCGTTGAAGCCGACCGTCTTCTGGTTCGGCAGCGTGACGTTCGCGCTGTAGTCGACGAGCTTGGTGCCGCTGTAGTCGAGCAGCTTGATCGTCGTGCCGCCCGTCTTCATCGTCCCGATGCCTTCGCTCTGGGAGTTCGTCGCGGGGCCATCGACGTTGAGGTCCGGCACTTGGAGCGTCGCTTGGACGTCGAGATCGTCGACCGCATCCTGCAGCGTCGCGTCGGTCGTGTTGACGACGAGCTGATCGCCGGTCTGCGCGGCGCTGGTGACCTTGCGGAGGAAGCCGTCGGGGTTCGTGCCGCTGGTCCCCGGAAGCTGCCGGTCGGAGACGAGCACGGTGCCCTTGCCGGGCATGCCCATCGTGGCGATCGCGCTCGCGGGGAAGGTCACCTTGGTGGCCTCGACCTTCGCGACGTCCGCGAGCGACTGCGGGACGACGACGGTGCCCTGGTGGAGCGAAGCGGTGCCCGTGTTCTCGGGGGTCGGCGACGAGTCGGGGCTGCTCGAGCAGGCGGCAGCGACGATCGGGAGGGCGGAGAGAGCGAGGACGGCGAAGAGGGAGCTTTTCATGGGTTGATCCTCAGTTGAACGAGCCCGCGGTTTTGTCCCCCGACAGCCGAACCTTCTTGCCGACCTCTTTGTAGATGGCGGCCGCGAGCACCAGGATCAGGAAGAGCAGGATGGCGTACTCGACCATCGTGGCCCCGCGCTTGTCCGCGAGGAGCTTCTTGAACCGGGTGCTCTTGGAGGGGCGGCTGAACGACATGTAGGCTCCATGTGCACGGGGTATGCCGATGGAGGGAGTTGGTGTTCAGAAGCCTGAAATCATTGGTGAATCCACCGGAAGGATCGTCGGCGGATCGCATGGGCCGATGCACGTTCGGATCGGCGGTGCACCACCCTCGCGATCCATCACGAGTGCTCGCGTCAGTCGCCGCCGGGGGCCGAGTGCATCTCGCCGAGTCGGCCCGACAGGATGAGGGCGCTGAGCGCGACCGTCACGAGCACGACCGCAGCGATGACCACGGCGCGGCGGAGCACGAGCCCGCGGAGGATCGTGCGGGGCGAGACCCCGCCGTCCGTCGCGAACATCAAGAGCGTCTCGGCCCCGGTGTGGACGATCTCGGCCATGCCATCGACGACCTTCACGCGCCCGACCACCAGCACGCGCGCGCCGACGGGGATCATCGCGACCTCGCGGACCTCGCGCGTGTGGTCGCTCGTGACGTTCTTTCCGTCGCGCGCCCAACGCACGGTCGTGCCCCAGTCCGACTTGGTGGCGTTCACGCGAACCGTCGCTTCGCCCGCGTCGAGCACGAAGGGCCCGCCGCGAGCCACCCACGCGCGATGGTTCGCGCCCGAGCCATCGTTGAACGTCTCCTCGAAGAGCGAGTACGTCGCTGCGCGCGTCTCGTAGTTCAAGCTCCCGGTCGCGACGGTGCCTTCGGCCGCGCCCCAGCGGTTGTGCTGCCACGGGATCGGTTGCGGCGGTGCGGCGAGCAGCGCCCGGATCAGGCGCGCTTCGCGGCGGGTGCCGAACCCGAACCAGAGCCCGGCGAACGCGAGTGACGCGGCAGCGCAGGCGGCGCTGATGGGCGCGTGGTTGAACGGGCCTCCTTCGTCGTGGCCGAGATCGACGAAGGCGAACATGATCGGGACCCACGCGACGGAGAAGACGATGATGTAGGGGAGCTCGCGCGTGGTCGTGGTGATGGGCGCGCCGCCCGCGTGCTCGAACCGCACCTCGGGCGCGGTGAGCAACACGCCGGGGACGACGAGCCCGACCAGGCAAGCGACGGTGATCGCTGCGTTCCACTGGGAGGCCGGCGTGGGAAGGAAGGGGACCGCGAGCGCGGCTATTGCCGCCCCGACGATGCCCACGAGCTCGAGCGCGCGGAGGCGCGGCGGCGGTTTGCGCGTCGTCTTCGGGAAGCGCCGCTGCTGCTGCTCCTTCTCGAGCTCGTCGATCCGCTCGGTGCCCACGGCTCCGCGCCCGAGCACGCGCGCATCGATCGACGCGATCTCGCGCGTCGCCGATTCGCGGAACCCCGCCGCTCCGGCGGAGCTCTCGGTCGGACCCCAGATCTCGATCGCATCGCCGTCGACGAGCACGAAGCTCGAGAGCTTCACCTTCGTGTGAGGCGCGGGAGCATCCTCGCGGAAGGGCGCGCAGCCGGGGTCGTTCTCGACGTCCTCCCACCGCTCCTTCACCACGTGGAGCGGGACGGGCTCGACGTCCATCGAGAAATCGACCGCGACGAGCTCACCGTCGACCTCGAGGTCGAACGGGCGGCGGAGCTGCGGCGCGATGCGCGGCGTACCGTCGATCTCGAGCTCGGTGTGGCGGAAGACCTCGGTCCGGCCGCCCCCGGGGTCGGCGGCCTCGGGTCGTGCGCGGACGATGCCGCGCAGTCGCTTCTTCTCCTTGTCCCGCTCACGGGACGGGGTCCCGGGGGACTCTCGGTCGCGCTTCGCCTTCGCCTCTCCCACGTCGGTCATCGAACCACGTCTGGCCCTGCGCGTCTCGCCGTCTCTTCCGATTCGGGCCCCGGCGTGGTACCCACGCACGCGTGAAAATCCACGAGTACCAGGGCAAGCAGATCTTCGCGAAGTACGGCGTGCCGATCCCGAAGGGGTACCCGGCCTTCACGGTGGAAGAGGCCGAGGCCGCCGCCAAGAAGCTCATCGAGGAGACGGGCAGCCAGGTCACGGTCGTGAAGGCGCAGATCCACGCCGGCGGCCGCGGCAAGGGCGGCGGCGTCAAGGTCGCCAAGGGCGGCGCGGCGGAGGCGAAGGACCTCGCGTCGAAGATCCTCGGAATGCAGCTCGTCACGCACCAGACCGGTGCGGGTGGCCAGAAGGTCCGGCGCCTCTACATCGAGCAAGGGCTCGCGATGGAGAAGGAGCTCTACCTCGGCGCGCTGATCGATCGTGATCGCCGGCGGATCGTGTTCATGGCCAGCACCGAAGGCGGCATGGACATCGAGAAGGTCGCGCACGACACGCCCGAGAAGATCCTCACCACGTACGTGGATCCGGTCGTCGGTCTCGCGGCCTACCAAGCGCGCGACCTCGCGTTCGCGCTCGAGCTGCAGAAGTTCGGCAAGAACACCGTCGGCAGCTTCACCAAGCTGATGATGGCGCTCTACGAGTGCTTCGTGAAGGAAGACTGCTCGCTCGTCGAGATCAACCCGCTCGTCGTCCTGAAGGACGGAAGCGTGATGGCGCTCGATGCGAAGGTGAATTTCGACGACAACGGCGAGTTCCGCCACAAGGAGTGGCCGTCGCTCGTGGACGAGGCCGAAGAAGATCCGGTCGAGCTCGAGGCGAAGAAGGTCGGCCTGAACTACGTCTCGCTCGACGGCAACGTCGGTTGCCTCGTCAACGGCGCGGGTCTCGCGATGGCGACGATGGACATCATCAAGCACGCGGGCGAGAAGCACGGCGTCGCGCCGGCGAACTTCCTCGACGTCGGTGGTGGTGCGAATCAGGAGCAGGTCACCAAGGCCTTCGCGATGATTCTGAAGAGCCCGAAGGTGAAGGCGATCTTCGTCAACATCTTCGGCGGCATCATGAAGTGCGACGTGATCGCGGCAGGTGTCGTCGCGGCGGCGAAGGAGCTCGGGCTGAAGGTGCCCGTCGTCTGTCGCCTCGAGGGCACGAACGTCGAGCTGGGGCGGAAGATCCTCAACGAGAGCGGCCTCGCGATCGTGGCCGCCACGAACATGATGGATGGCGCCGAGAAGGTCGTCGCCGCGGTGAAGGGTGGTGCGAAGTGAGCGTCCTCGTCGGAAAGAACACGAAGCTCATCGTCCAGGGCATCACCGGCAGCGCCGGGAGCTTCCATGCGAAGCAGTGCATGGACTACGGGACGCAGGTCGTCGGCGGCGTCACGCCGGGCCGCGGTGGCGAGACGTTCGAGGGCAAGGTCCCCGTCTTCGACACGGTCAAGCAAGCCGTCGCCAAGACGGGCGCGAACGCGACCGTGATCTTCGTCCCGCCTCCGGGCGCGGCGGATGCGATCCTCGAGGCGTTCGACGCGGGGCTCGAGCTCGTGGTGTGCATCACCGAGGGCATCCCGGCGATCGACATGCTGAAGGTTCGCCGCGTGCTCGATGGCCTCAAGGGGAAGACGCGCCTGATCGGACCGAACTGCCCGGGCGTGATCACGCCGGGCCAGTGCAAGATCGGCATCATGCCGGGCCACATCCACAAGCCGGGCAACATCGGCGTGGTCTCGCGCTCCGGCACTCTGACGTACGAAGCGGTCGGGCAGCTGAGCGCGCTCGGCGTCGGGCAGAGCACGTGCATCGGCATCGGCGGTGACCCGGTCGCGGGGATGGACTTCGTCGATTGCCTCGAGCTGTTCAACGCCGATCCGGACACGCACGGCGTGATCATGATCGGCGAGATCGGCGGCGGCGCGGAGGAGCGCGGCGCGGAGTACATCAAGGCGAACATGAAGAAGCCGGTGGCGTGCTTCATCGCCGGCACGACGGCTCCGCCGGGCAAGCGCATGGGTCACGCGGGCGCGATCATCTCGGGCGGGAAGGGGACGGCTTCGGCGAAGATCGAGGCGCTCACCGCGGCGGGCTGCAAGATCTCGCCGACGCCGGCGCACATGGCGGAGACGCTGCTGTCGATGATGAAGAAGTGAGAGTCGCGTCCGGGAGTGCGCTCGCGGTGGTGGCGCTCGCGCCGTTCGCCGCGGTCGCACTCCTGCAGTGCACGAAGCCCGCCGCCGACGCGGGTGGCAGCGGCGGCGTCGTCGACGCTGCCGCGCTGACGGCAAGCACGGCAGCGGTGGCCGACTCCGGCGCGAGCGTGCCGGCGTCGAGCACCCCGGGAGCGCTCGGATCGACGACGGCAAGCGCTGCGCCATCGAGCGCACCCGCGAAGCGTCCATCGCGCGCCGAGTGTCTGGCGCTCGTGAAGGCGCACGACGACTTCATCGCTGCGCATCGCGGGGGATGCACGGTGGACGCGGACTGCGCCGCGGTGAACGCGAGCTGCGGGCTCGATGGCGTCTGCGGCGCGACGGTGCACAAGTCGTTCGCGGCGGGCGTCAGCGCGAAGGACGACGCGTACACGCGTGCAGGATGCATGGAAGTACTAGCGCCGTCGTGTCCGACGTGCGGGGCGTACGGAAGGCCGAGATGCGTACGCGGGACGTGCGAGAGCTCGCCCTGAGGGAAATCCCCGCTCCCGCTCCCGCTCCGGCACCAGCTCCCGCTCCCGCTCCCGCTCCGGCACCAGCTCCCGCTCCCGCTCCCGCTCCGGCACCCGCTCCCGCTCCCGCTCCGGCACCCGCTCCCGCTCCCGCTCCGGCACCCGCTCCCGCTCCCGCTCCGGCACCCGCTCCCGCTCCGGCTCCAACACCAGCACCAGCTCCCTGAGGGAAATCTCGCTCCTCCGCTCCGGCTCCGGCTCCCGCTGTGCGCGTCCGGGATCCGGATCCGAATTCCGGATCTGAGTTCTCCGCGCAGTCGTCCGTGCTCGTCGCTCTCTCGAGCGCAGGCGCGCCTGGGGCTGAAGCCCCAGGCAGCGAAGTTCCTCGCGGCGAGAGTCGGTCCAAGCCCGCCGAAGCGGCGGGCTCGCGATGTGAGAGCGCGGGCTCCGCGATGGCCGCGGAGCCCGGCAGAGGAGTCAGCGCGAGAGCTTGTGGAGCGTTGCGTTGATGCGATCGAGTGCAGAGAGAAGCGAGTCGTCGCGCTTGGTGAAGCCCCAAGCGACGGCGAGCTCGAGTGCCATGCGAGTCTCTCGCGCGGAGCCGAGTGCCGAGCGCAAGCGCTGTCGAGAGTTCCCATCGAACGACGACTGAGCTTCGGCGATGTTGAGAAGCACCGAAGAAGCGGCGCGCCGCATCTGCCGAGCGAGTCGCAATAGCGCTCGGTTCCTCCGAGCGCGTCTTGGATGTTGGAGCCGACCACCGCGACCACCGGAGCCAACTGCCGCACCGTGTCGAGAGCAAACCGTTCGATCTGAAGCATGAGAGACCTCCTTGCCTGTCGCGCTGCGCGCGAAGGCGTCCTCGTCGGGCCACC
>JBGAKG010000002.1:0-496358 GCA_044224495.1 Polyangiaceae bacterium
AGGCTGGCGCGGTCCTCCGCGCCACCCCGAAGGGGTTGCCTGGATACCGCCGAGCACGGTGGCACGATGAGGATGCCGAGCGAGCCCAACCCCAGCAGGTGGGAAGGCCAGACGGCGGCGAGTCCCGCCCGTCGTGACGCGAGGAACACGAGCACGAGCACGAGCACGAGCACCCGGACACGGACGCCGACGCGGACGCGGGCGCCGGCACGGACGCGGGCGCGGGCGCCGGCACGGACGCGGACGCGGACACCGACGCGGACGCGGACGCGGGCGCGGACACCGACGCGGACGCGGACGCGGGCGCGGGCGCCGGCGCGGTCGCGGACGCCGTCGCGGGCGCCGAAAAATGCAGAAGCGCCCGCGGTCTCTCGACCGCGGGCGCCTCCTCGTCTCATCCCAGCTTGGGACGAGTCCCTGTCAGTACCGGTAATGCTCCGGCTTGAACGGCCCCTCGGTGCTGACGCCGAGGTACTCGGCCTGCTTCCCGGTGAGCTTGGTGAGCTTGACCCCGAGCTTCCCGAGGTGGAGGCTCGCGACCTTCTCGTCGAGCTTCTTCGGGAGCACGTGCACGCCGACCGGGAACTTCTCGGTCCAGAGCGCGATCTGCGCGAGGACCTGGTTCGTGAAGCTCGAGCTCATGACGAACGACGGGTGGCCGTTCGCGCAGCCGAGGTTCACGAGGCGCCCACGCGCGAGCACCGTGAGGCGCTTGCCGTCGGGGAACACGAACTGGTCCACCTGCGGCTTGATGCTGACTTCCTTGGTGTTCTTCTCGAGCCACGCGACGTCGATCTCGCAGTCGAAGTGACCGATGTTGCAGACGATCGACTGGTCCTTCATCAGCTTCATGTGCTCCGCGCGGAGCACGTCGAGGCAGCCCGTCGCCGTGACGACGATGTCGGCCTGCGGAGCGGCCTCTTCCATCGTGGTGACTTGGTAGCCTTCCATCGCCGCCTGGAGGGCGTTGATGGGGTCGATCTCGGTGATGATGACGCGCGCGCCGAGGCCGCGGAGCGACTGCGCGCAGCCCTTGCCGACGTCCCCGTAGCCCGCGACGACCGCGACCTTGCCCGCGAACATGACGCCCGTCGCGCGCTTGAGGCCGTCGCCGAGCGACTCACGGCAACCGTAGAGGTTGTCGAACTTCGACTTGGTGACCGAGTCGTTGACGTTGATCGCGGGGACCTTGAGGGTGCCCTTCTTGAACATCTCGTAGAGGCGGTGCACGCCCGTCGTGGTCTCCTCCGAGATGCCGCGGATCGGGTCCGCGCCGGTGAAGAACTCCGGGTGCTTCTCGTGCGCGATGATGGTGAGGTCACCACCGTCGTCGAGGATCATGTTCGGGCCCTTGCCACCGGCGAAGGCCTTGAGCTGCATCTCGATGCACTCGTTGTACTCCTCCTCGGACTCGCCCTTCCACGCGAACACCGGGATGCCGGCCTTCGCCATCGCGGCGGCGGCGTGATCCTGCGTCGAGTAGATGTTGCACGAGGTCCAGGTGATCTCCGCGCCGAGCGCGATGAGCGTCTCCATGAGGACCGCGGTCTGCACGGTCATGTGCAGGCAGCCGGCGATGCGCGCGCCCTTGAGCGGCTTCTTGTCGCCGTACTCGGCGCGGAGCGCCATGAGGCCGGGCATCTCGCTCTCGGCGATCGTGATCTCCTTGCGACCCCAGTCGGCGAGCGAGATGTCCTTGACCTTGAATTTCCCGGGAACGAACGACGAACCGTCAGCCATGATCAGTGTCCTTTCTGTAGCAGCGGCCTTGTGGCCGAAAACATGAGCCAGGGGAGATGCGCATCGGGCCCGCCCGCGTGGAACGCGGACGGGATCTTTGCGACGTGAGGAGAGACGAGCCCGGCGCCCTTCGCGAAGCGCTCGAGCTCTTTCGCTTCGAAGCCGAGCCAGAGGTCCGCCTGCTCGCGCATGCGCTCGTCGTCGTGACGGGCGTAGTCGAGCACGATCATCAAGCCGCCCGGGCGGAGGAGCTCGGCGAGCTTCTGCACCACCTCGGCCGGGCGCGGCGCGTGGTGCAAGAGGCGCGCGGCGAACACTGCGTCGGCCTTGCCACGGTGGCTCTTCACGAGCTCTTTCCCGTCGATCTCGCTCCGCACGATCTCGACGTTCGCGAACGCGCGGTGCTTCACGCGCGCGCGCGCCATCGCGAGCTGCGCTTCCGAGCGATCCACGGCGACGACCTTCTCGAAGACGGGCGCGAGCACTTCGAGCAGCGAGCCGTCGCCCGTGCCTGCATCGATCGCGAGCGCGCGGTACGCTACGAGCGGCGCGAGCGCGCTCAAGTACGCGCCGAGCTCCGGCAGCGGTCCGCCGGTGTCCCGCCGCGACGCACCTGCGCGCTCGAAGTACTCCCGCGCATCGGCGTCGCGCGCGCGCACGATCTCGGACAGGCGCCCGAGGCTGCCATCAGCCTCGCAGAGCGCGCGGCCACTCCGGAGCGCGTCGGCGACGACGGGATCCCCGCCGTCGCGCAGGCTCACGAGGCTCCGCGTGCCCTCCCGCCGGAGGACGACGAGCCCGAGCTGGCGGAGCGGCGCGACGTGGCGCGAGACGTTCGGCTGGCTCTCCCCGAGGAGCTCCGCGATCTCACCGACGGCAAGCTCCTCTTCGGCCACCAGCGCGAGCATGCGGAGCCGCACGGGCTCGGCGAGCACGCGGTAGAGCTCCCAGCGTTGGGTGGGCGCGTCGAGGGTCACGGTTCATACATATATACATCCATTCGCATGAACACAACCTCATCAGCGCGTCGGCGTCCGCATTCGTGCCCGTGCCCGGAACCGCACCGAGAGCCCGCCCTCCTGGGCGGGCTTCCCCGCGCGTGAATCTCCAAGTTTTGCTGCCCCGGGCTTCAGCCCGGGGTGCCCCCGACCGAGCCCGTACTACCGAACGGCGACGAGCCCGAGGCTCACGAGCTTCGCCAGCACCGTGAGCGCTTCTTCGTGATCCATGCCGCTCACGTCGAGCAGCTCGTCGACCGACAAGAGCCCATCGATCTGCGACAGCAGGAACCCTTCGCGGTGCCCCAGCTCGGCCGAGCGGATCGCAGCTGCATCCCCCGCGACGAACGGGATGGACGTGAGCTCGATCCCACGGATGAGGTTGCGCCTACATTCCTCGAGACAGGCTTGCGCGACACTATGGCTCGGGTTCAGCGCGAGCAGCTCTTTCGCTGCGATCAGCGCCGCCCGCCAGTCCTGGGCGCGAAACGACTCCCACATCTTCGCGCCGAGCTCGCGCTCGATCGCCTTCGGATCGACCGGGTGAATCCCCGACTCGAGATCGTCCAAATCGAAGAAAGGCGAGGGCTCCGCGTACTTGGGCGTCTTGATCTGTGCGCCGGACTGCGACGGCTCGGGCTCGTCGTCCAGACGGACAGCTTTGAAGGCCCTGGGCGTGCTCCCCATCGCCCATGGAAAGTGACGGTAGAAAGGCTCAACGTCAACGGATCTGTGAGGCGCTCCTCACGAACGGGGGGGCGCCGTACGACAAAGTTTTACATCTCCCGACGGCTCATTGCGTCATATAGGGTCCCTAGCCGTGGTGATGTCGAGCGAGGAAGTACCGTCTGCCGACGGAGACAAGGCTGCCACAGTCGACGAGCGTCCCAGCGACGCCGGGCGCCGCTCCAGCCGCCGCCGCCGGCTCCGCATCCGCCGGGCCGCCGCCGTGGCGTTGATGGTCGCCCCCGGTCTCACCATCGTGCTGGGGGACATCCTCCGCCGCCACGAGACCCTCTACATGATGACGGGCCACGAGACCCGCATCTACGTCTTCTGGTGCCTCCTCAGCACCGCCCTCTGGGGCGCGGTCGTCCACCTCGCGATGCTGCGCCGCGGCCTCCTCCGCTGGTGGGCGCGCATCCTCGCGATCGTCGGCGCCGCGCTCGCCGTCGGCGGGCAGGCCTACATCTTCGCGCGCTACCAGGCGTACCTCGATCATCGCGCGGCGCTGGTGGGAACCACGATGATGCCGAGCATCGGGCAGCAGCTCTGGAGCGATCGCTGGGCGTTCCTCGCCATCGTCGGTCCGCCGCTCGTGTTCGCGCTCATCCTCCCCTTCCTCGCGCGTCACTTGGGGACGACGAAGAAGAACGACGCGCTCTTCGCGCTCGACCTCTCCACCGTCGCGATCCTCATCGCGATGTTCGGCGCCGTCGGCGACAGCCAGGGCGCCCCGCCCGACGTGCTCTACGTCTCCGCGATGGGCCAGCTCGCGCGCGCACACTGGGATCACAACGAGACGGTGGAGCGCGTTCACCCCGGTCCGCGCACGCCGATCCCGGTGCCCAAGCTCACGCCGAACCCGCCGGTGAAGCGCAACGTCGTCTTCGTCATCACCGAGAGCGTGCGCGCGCAGAGCGTGTGCGTCGCCTACGACGAGAACTGCAAGTGGACGCCGCTGTCCAACGTGCTCCTGCCGAACCGCCATCCGCTCACGCAGATGCGCGCGCTCGACTCGACCACCGCCATCTCCCTCGCGATCATGTGGAGCGGCCACGAGCCCACCGAGTCGCGGAAGGAGCTCCACTCGGCGCCGCTCCTCTGGGAGTACCTCAAGGCGGCCGGGCTCGAGGGCACCTACTGGACCTCGCAGAACCTCTTGTTCGGCAACTCGGGCACCTGGATCGCGTCGGTGCCGCTGACGAAGCACGTCAGCGCGACCCAACTCGAGCCGGACGCGACGATGGAGCTCGGCTCCGACGACGGGCAGCTCGTCGACTACGCGCTCAAGGACATGGACGGCGTCAAGGAGCCGTACATGGAGGTCGTCCACCTCTCGAACACGCACTTCCCGTACAAGGTCGACCCCAAGTACTCGCCGTTCCAACCCGAGGCGATGATCGGCGGTCCCGGCTACGAGAACGAGATCCGGAACCGCTACCAGGACTCGATCTACCTGCAGGACGTCGCGGTCGCGCGCCTGATCCACGGCATCCGCTCGCGGCCCGAGAGCGAGCGCACCATCATCGTCTTCGTCTCCGATCACGGCGAGCAGGAGCGCGAGAAGGGCGCCGTCGGGCACACCGGCACGCTGTGGGACTGGGAGATCCGCATCCCGTTCTGGATCGACGCACCGCCGGGCACGCTCACGCCGAGCGAAGAGGCGTCGCTGGCGAGCCTGCGCGACAAGCCCGTCACCAACCTCGACGTCTTCCCCACCCTGCTCGACCTGATGGGTCTCTGGGACGCGCCGGAGCTCGCCGACCTGGAGAAGCCGATGACCGGGCGCAGCCTGCTCCGCGGCGGGTCGGACGTGAACCGCATCATCAAGCTCACGAACTGCAGCGAGCTCTGGGCCTGCGCGTTCCGCAACTGGGGCGCGATGAAGGGCTCGAAGAAGCTCATCGCCCACCAGGGCGATCACCAGTGGGGCTGCTACGACTTCCTCGCCGATCCCGAGGAGGATCGCGATCTCGGCGTCGACGTCTGCGGCGCCGACATGCTCGACGCCGCGCAGGGCCACGGCCGCGGCCACCCCTGGTGAAGCGCCGCTACAGAGCGAGCTCGCGCACGAAGATCTTCTCGAGCGAAGCTGGATCCATCACGGCGTAGAAGCGCCCGCTCCCACCATCGGCCATCTTGCCGAGCAGCGCCGCATCCGCGTCGCGACCGAGCCCGATCGTGCTCAGCGTGGCCCCGCTCGCGCGGATCCGCGCGACGGCGTCGAGGACGCCCTGCGCGGGCGCCATCCCGTCGGACAGGAAGAGCACGCGCCGTTTGGTTGCACCCTGCACGCGTCGCATCGCGCTCGCGCCGGCCTCCAACGCGCCGACGAACTCGGTCCCGCCGCCGGGGGTCGCGACGTCGATCCGCGCCGCTGCCGACGAGGGGTCCACCGGTGCGAGCGGCACGAGGTCCGTGACCGCGCTGTCGAAGAACGCCACCTCGACGCAGGAGCCGACGGGGAGCGCCGTGATTGCGGCCTTGGCCGCGCGCTTCGTCGCCTCGAACGGGGCCCCCGTCATCGAGCCGCTCCGATCGAGCAGCAACACGAGCGCCGTGCCTTTGCAGGCCACCAACGTCGTCGCCGCCGCGACCGGCGCCGTCTGGGTCGCCGTCGGCGCGACCGCCACCGGAGTCGTCGGCGCGGGCTCGGCGGCCTTCGCCGTTTCCGTCGCGCCCGGCGGCGGGCTCGTGGACGTGGGCGCCGCCGCGGGCGGGGGTGAAGGTGGAGGTGCGCTGCTCGCACACGCCGAGAGGGAGGCCAAGGCGACCAGGGAGAGGAGCAGCCTCATGCTCCTTTTTACCGATGCGTGGGGAGGGACATTCCCTCTACTCTCGGCGAACGATGCTGAGCGAGGCGTATCGCAACCAGGGCGCACGTTGTCCGGCCTGCAACGAGATGATGGAGCAGCGGACCCTCGAGGGGTGCACGATCGACGTCTGTTCGCGCTGCCGCGGCGTGTGGGTGGATTGGTTCGACGGCGAGCTGCTCGACGTCACCCGTCAGGTCGGTCCGCTCTCGCATCGCGACCCGGTCGCGATCCCGCAGGGCGCGCCGTGCCCGCGCTGCCAGCGCGGCCTGGAGTGGGGCAAGCCGCACACCCTCCTCCGCTGCGGCGAGTGTGGCGGCACGTTCGTGCCGCGCCCCGCGTTCGACGAGCTCCTCGCGTTCGCGATCGAAGATGCTCCGCGCAACGCGGAGGAGACTCCGTGGGAGAAGTTCGTTCGCGTGATGCGGGCGATGGTCGGCAACGATCGCCCGACGGAGATCCCCGAGGAGTCGTAGCTCCTCGCTCGTCGCTCACGCTTCGCCGGCGTCTTCGTCCGCTTCGTCTTCGTCTTCGTCGGGATCGGCGTCCTCGTCCTTCGCGCCGCTCGCCATCCGCGCGAGCACTTCCCTGCCCGAGAGCTGCTCGCGGCGATCGAAGAGCACCTTCGACCCGAGGACCGCCTCGACGTCCTTGCGGAGCACGGTTGCCATCGCCTCGGTGCCGCTCAGGATCAAGAGCGCGCCGTCCTCCACGTGCGCGCTCGCCACGAGCCCGCCGCGCCGCAGGTTCACGCCCTCGGCCCCCTCGACGCGTGAGCCGCCTTCGAGCGTCGCGAGGATCGCGAGCACGCCCTCGCCGTCCGCTTCGGCGCCGATCGTGTAGCGGTCGAGCACCATCGAGAGGTTCGTGAACGCATCGTCCGGAACGTGCACCTCGAAATTGCCCTCGCCCACCGCCGTGGTGAGGCGCGCGAGGATCGCGGGAGAGTCGTCGTCCGGTTCGGCGACGTAGATCGGCTTCGTCGGGTGCGCGAGCGGCGTCTCTTCGAGGTCGTCCCCCGAGCCCAACATCGCGAGCGGGAAGTCGGGGTGAGGCTCGAAGCCGAGCGTGCGCCCGTACGCGATCGCGTGGTGCAGGATCGAGCGCGCGGTGCGCTCGCTCACCTTCTCCATGCCGCGCGGGTTGATGCGCCCGAGCTGCGCGATGAACGCGTCCACCTCGCGCGGGCGGAGCGGGCCCCGGAGCTGACCGTTCTTGATGCCCACGCTGGTTCGATCGACGAGGGCGACGGCGGCGACGAGCGCGCCGTCGGGGAGCACCCGCGTCACCACCACCGTGACCAAGGCCGGGGCGGCTTCGCGCCACTCCACGGATGCCCATGCGTCGCCGGCGGGGGCGTCCGCCACCCGCTGGAGCAGGATCCGCTCGGCTTCGCTCCGGCTGCGGCCGGCGGCGGCAAGGCGCGCGGCACGCTCTTCGGCGCGGTGCTTCTCCCGCTTCTTCTTCTGTTTTGCGAGCTTCTTCTGCCGTGCGCGGTCGTTTCCCATGCGTCCCTTGGCGCCGAGTATCTCACGCCGCTTGCCAGACGCCCGAAACCTTTGGCACTCTCGGGCGATGGAGGTCACCTTCTGGGGCGTACGGGGCACGATCCCATGTCCGTCGCCCAAGCACGTCGCGTTCGGCGGCAACACCAGTTGCGTCGAGGTGAAGGCGGGTGATCAGACCATCATCCTCGACGCGGGGACCGGCGCGCGCGTGCTCGGCGCGTCGCTGCTGAAGCGCGGCGTGCGTCGCGCGTCGATGCTCTTCACGCACACCCACTGGGATCACATCCACGGGTTCCCGTTCTTCGCGCCCGCCTACGACAAGCGCTGCGCGTTCAAGATCATGGCGGGGCACCTCTCGACCACGCTCGGCGGGATCCGCGGCGTGCTCGGCGCGCAGATGGCCGGCCCGACGTTCCCGATCCCGCTCGAGACCATGACTGCGAAGCTCGACTGCGTCGACTTCACCTTCGGCGACAAGTTCAAGCTCCCGGGCGGCGTGCGCGTGCGCACCGCATCGCTCAACCACCCGAACGGCGCCACCGGCTACCGGATCGAGTACGGCGGCAAGTCGGTCTGCTACGTGACCGACACCGAGCACGTCCCCGGCAAGCCGGACCAGAACGTCCTCGGCCTGATCGACGGTGCGGATCTCGTCATCTACGACTCCACCTACACCGACGAAGAGCTCCCGAAGCACATCGGTTGGGGCCACTCGACGTGGGAAGAAGGCGTGCGGCTCTCGATGGCCGCGTCCGTCCGCCGGCTCGCGATCTTCCACCACGAACCCAACCACGACGACGCGTTCATGCGCCGCGTCGCCCGCGACGCGAAGAAGGCCTGGAAGCACAGCTTCGTCGCCCGCGAAGGCACGACGGTCACCGTCGGGGAGTGACGCCCGGCGTGCGCCGGCGAAGAAGCGTCACTTGCACGCCGCATTGCCGAGCGACGTGGTGCAGCCGTTCACGCACTTCGTCTGGATGATCGCCGAGCCGCTCCCGCACGTGAGCAGGAAGGGCGAGTTCTCCGAGTTGGGCCAGAACGATTGCCCGCAGTACTTGCCGTTCGCGAGCGGGACCCCTGCGTCGTTGCGGCACGGATCGCAGCGGTCGGGCACGCCCGCCGGAAACCCGAGGCAGTCGTTCCAGCAGTACGTGAGGATGGCTCCCCCGTCCCGGCACTCGACCAGGTACTCCTTGGGGACGGCCACCGGGAGCCCGTTGTTGCCGCAGTAGTAGCCGTTGCTTTTGCCCTTGCAGGCGCCGGCCGCATCGACCGGCGGGGGCGTCTGCACGTCCTTCACGTCGGCCTTGGCGTCGACGACGAGAACGTCCGGCGCGGCCTCGAACGCGGCATCGAGGCACCGGCCCCCCGAGCACGGGTCGGGATCGTCCACGAACTCGGCGAGCAAGGTGCACGCCGTGAGCGGCACCGCAGCGACGACCGCTGCGAAGACGAGCCTTCGCCGTGGATCCACGCACGGATCATACCCGACGTGGCGCAGCGGAGCACCGATGCACTTTTGTCGAACCCGGCTCAGCCGCCTTGTGCGACCATCGGCCACCCCCCCTTCACGACGGAGCCCTCGATGGCGCAGAAACGCGCCAACCCCTCGCACCCGGACATCCCCGTCGACGTCGCCGACGTGGTCTCGCCCAAGAAACCCCCGCCGTTGCCGCCGAAGGCGAGCAAACCGCCGCCGCCGTTGCCCGAGCGCCGCGGGCCGACCGCCGCGGGGCAGCCGCCCCCGCTGCCGCCGTCGTCCGGTGCAGCGCCGGCGCCCTTGCCGCCACCGTCGTCGGCCACGGGTCTCGACTCCGAGGACAAGAACTCGATCGACAAGCTCCTCGCCCTCACGGACGAGGGGTGGGACATCGACGAGCAGGTGAAGACGCTCCAGCGCGCGTCGAACGATCCGGCCTCGGTCGCACTCCGCACCGCGACCGCCACCACCGGGCTCGTGCTCCCGACCGCGGGCGAGCTCGCCCCGGCGCCCAAGATGTCGTCGCGCCCGCCGCCTCCGCTCGAAGCGCGCGGTGGGGCGAAGCCTTCGAAGCCGCCGCCGCCCATCCCGGGCGCGCCGGCGCTCCCCGGTGCGAGCGCCCGCGTCACGGCGCGCCCGCCCGCGATCCCGGGCCCGCCGCCGGTCCCCGGCAAGCGTCCCCCGCCGCTCCCTGCAGGGGGCGGGCTCTCCGCGCCGCCGCCCGTCCCGCGGATCGCGGACCGTTCGTCGGTCTCCGGCGATCGCGGCCGCTCGGTGAGCGATCCGATCAGCCCCGAGTCGCTCGTCGAGCTCCTCCAAGCCCGCATCGGCGCGCTCGAGACGACCGACGACAAGGTCGGGCGCGCGCGCGCTCACGTCGAGCTCTCCGTCGCGCTCGAGACGCTCTTGGGCGACGACGCTCGCGCGACGGCCCAGGCCGAGGCCGCACTCGCCGTCGACCCGGCCAACTCCGCGGCGCACGGCATCCTCCACCGGCGCAAGCACGCGCGCTCGGCGATCCCGGCGATGCTCGCGCACCTCGACGCCGAGCTCCTCGCCTCCACCGAAGACGCCGCGACGGTCGAGCTCCTCGCCGAGCGCGCGCGCCTCCTCGAAGCGAAGGGCGACGACGACTCCGGCGTCCGCGACGCGTGGGACGCCGCGCTCGCACGCGCGAAGACGCACGCCGCAGCGCTCAAGGGCCTCGAGAGCGCGCTGTTCCGGCGCGCCGCCAAGGATCCCACCGCGTGGGAGGCGTACTCGAACCACCTCGCCGCCATGTCCGACGCCTACGAGTCGGAGCCGCGCCTCGCGGCGTGGCTCCACGTCGAGCGCGCGCAGGTGCTCGAGCATCGGCTCCAGCGGATCGACTCGGCGCGCTCCGCGCTCGAGCGTGCCGTCGAGCTCGATCCGTCGATCGGGCCGATTCGCGAGGCCGCGCTCCGCCACGTCGCCGCGCACGACGACGCCTCGGCCCTCGCCGCGCTCCTCGAAGAGGAAGCGCAGCTCGAACGCGACGCCGCCCGCGCCGCACGGCTCGAGCTCGACGCCGCGATCCTCGCGGACGCACGCCTCGGCGAGCGCGCGCGCGCGATCACGCTCCTCGAGCGCGCGACGATGCGCTCGCCCACCGTGTCCGCGGTGGATCGGCGCGTCCTCGACGAGCTCACCCGGCTCTACGAAGCCAACGGCGACCTCCCGAACGCCCTCCGCGTGCGGCGCCTGCGCCTCCGCTACTTCGCCGACCAACGTGCGATCGCCGAAGAGCACCGCACGCTCGCGAGCCACGCCGAGAAGGCGGCCGATCTCGACGGCGCCATCCTCGAGACGCAGAAGGCGCTCGCGCTCGAACCGACCGACACCACGCTCCTCGAGTCGCTCGACCGGCTCTTCGTCGCCGCCGATCGGCACGAGCCGCGGATCGGCATCTGGCTCACCGAGGCCGCTCGCAACGCCGATGGTCCGAAGCGCGCGAAGGCGCTGCTGAAGGCCGCCACGATCGCCGAGGAGCTCGGGCGCCGCGCGGATGCGATCCGCCACCTCCGCGCCGCGTGGGTCGGTGCCCCGGGCGACTCCGAGGTGCTGGACGCGCTCTCGCGCCTGCTCACGCCCGCTCCGTCCGAGCGCCTCGACTCGGAGGCGCGCTCGCTCCTCGAGCTGTACGCGCAAGCCGCGTCGCACGCGCGCGATGCCGATCGCAAGATCGCCTACCTCGAGAAGGCGGGGACCCTGTGGGAGAACACGCTCGGCGATCCCCGCCGCGCGCTCGCGATCTACGAGGAGATCCTCGCCCTCGAGCCGAACCGCCGGAGCGCCATCCTCGGCGTGCACCGCTCGGCGGTGCGCATGGGCGACGAGAAGCTCATCGCGCGCGCTCTCCTCGACGAGGCCCGCCTCGCGACCGACGGCGTCGACGTCATGGCGCTCGAGATCCGCGCAGCGACCGTCCTCGCCAAGACGGATCCGGCGCGCGCCCTCTCGCTCGTCGAGGGCGTCCTCGCGAAGGACGCCGATCACGCCGCCGCACGCGTGCTCGAGACACGCCTCCACGAAGAGGCGGGGCGCCACGAGCGCGTCGCCGCGTCCCTCAAGGCCCGCATCGCCACGGCCGAGCGCCTGCGCACGGTCTCGCGCGACGACGTCGTGCGGCTGTGGTTCGCGCTCGCCGAGGTGCAGCGCCGCGATCTGAAGCAGCCGCACGAAGCGGTGAAGTCGCTCCAGGCCGCGCGCAAGCTCGACCCGAGCCACCCCATGCCTCCGGCGGAGATCGCCCGAATCCTGGAGTCGGGAGAGGATCAGAAGCCCTACCGCGACGCCCTCGAAGCGCTCGCCACCGACGCGAAGACCCCCGAGGAGCGCGCGCGGTTCCTGGTGCTCGCCGCCGAGGTCGACGAGTACCGGCTCCGCGACGACGCCTCCGCGCAGAGCACCTACGTGCGCGCCCTCGCCGAGACCCCGGACGACGACCACGTCGCCGATCGGCTCGCGCGCGTCCTCGCGCGCCGTGCCGCCGCCGCCGCCAAGACGCGCACCGAAGGCGCCGCCACGCGCCCGAGCGGAGAGCTGTGCGCGCTCGCGCTCAAGCGCCTCGATCGCGCCGCCACGCCCGAGGCCGCGCACACCCTCGCGTTCGACGCCGCCGTCCTGCTCGTCGAACAAGGCAAGGAGCTGGCACGCGCCGGCGCGCTCCTCGAGTCGCTCGTGACCGAGGAGCCCGGCCACATCCCGGCGCTGCGCTTGCTCGAGGCGATCGCCCGCCAGACCAACGAGCTGGCTCCCCTCGCCCGCACGCTCTCTCGCCAAGGCGATGCCCTACGCGACGTCCGCGCGCGGCTCGGAGCGCTGTGGGCGCTCGCGAGCCTCGAGGAGTGGCGCATGCCCGCCTCCGACGGCGTGAGCACCTACGCCCGCATCCTCGAGCTCGATCCGACGGATCCCGGCGCGCTCGACGCGACGTTCCGCAAGGAGCTGCCGCTCGCGCGCCGCGGCGACACGAAGGCCCGCTTGCGGGTCGTGTTCGCGCTCCGCACCCTCTTCGCGCTCGCCTGCGACGACGGCGCGCGGCTCGCCCTCCAGCTCCGGCTCGCGCTCCTCGTGGAAGCGGCGGCCGAGAGCGCGGCCGATCCCAAGCTCCTCGAAGAGGCGCGCGATCGCTACCGGATGGCGCTCCACACCGATCCGCTGTCGGTCACCGCGGCGACCGGCCTCGCGCGGCTCGCGACGCGCCTTCGCGACGCCGAGGGCGCCTACAGCGCCGCCGTCGCCCTCGCCGACATCGCCGGCCAACCGAAGGTCCGCGGTCGCTACCTCCTCGAAGCGGCCGAGCTCCTTCTCTCCGCCCCCGACGAGCGGCTCGGCGCACGCCCCGAGCGGCGCGCACGCGCCGCGCACCTCCTCGAGCGCTCGCTCGAAGCCGATCCCGACTCGATCCCGGCAGCCGGGCGCCTCTCCACCGTCTGGACCGAGGACGGCCACGCCGAGCGCCTCGTCGACACGTTCCGCACCGTCATGACGCGCGCGACGGCCGCCGACGCGATCGTGATGCTCGGCTCCGAGATCGCGCGCGTCGCGCGCGACGAGCTCAAGGATCTCACGTCCGCCATCGACGCGATGCGCGCCGTCCGCGCGGCCGCGCCGCAGCACGTGCCTTCGCTCCTCACGCTCGCCGAGCTGTGCATCGCCCAGCGCGCCTGGCCCGAGGCGGTCGACGCGCTCGAAGCCGTCGTCACGACGAGCCGCGAGAGCGGCCCCAAGATGACCGCGCTCTTCGCGCTCGCCAGCGTCTACGAGCGCGTCCTCGATCGGAAGGACGAGGCCGAGCGCGCCCTGCGCCTCGCGCTCTCGGTCGAGCCCTCGAACCCCCGTGCGCTCCGCGCGCTGCTCCGCTTCGTCGCGGCGCAGAACGCCGAGGCGTCGCGCCCGGAGCAGGCGGACCTCCTCGGCCGCTTGGCCGAGGTCGAGCGCGAGCCCGAAGCGCGCTCCGAGCTCCTCGTCGAGCTCGCCGCGCTGCGGAGCCGGCTCGGCGAGCGCGCGCTCGCGGAGAAGGCGCTCATCCACGCCGTCGCGTGCGCGCCCGGCAACGGCCGCATCTTCTCGAAGCTCGCCTCGCACCACAAGACGCCGCAGAGCAAGACCGGCCGCGACGAGGGCGCCTATGCGCGCGCGCTGCGCGAGGTCATCGCGATCGGGCAGCGGCTCGGGCGCGTCGATGCGTCCTGGTTCGCGACGCTCGGTCAGATCGAGGTGACGGAGCTCGACCGCGTGCGCGAAGGCATCGGCCACCTGCAACAGGCGGTCGCGATCGAAGCCGACCTCTTCGAGACGCGCTTCGAGCTCGCGAGCGCCTTCGCGAAGGCCGGCATGAACGAGGACGCCACGCGCACCATCCTCTCGATGGTCCACCCGACCGCGAAGCCGCTGCTCTCGCTCGCCGATCCGGCCGCGGCGCTCGCGCTCCTCGAGCGCTCCTTCGCGAACGAGCGCCGCACCGAGGAAGCCCTCGCGATCAGCGAGCTCCGCGCGATCATGGGCGACCTCGACGAAGGCCGCCACGCCTGGCTCCGCGGGCGCAGCCCGCGCCCGCTCGAGTCGGGCGCCCCCGTCCTCGATCGCGCGACGCTCGTCACCCACGTCCTCCCAGTCGAAGCACGGCACGTGCTCCTCGAGGTCGCCGCCGCCGTCAGCGGCGTCGAGAGCAAGATGCTGCGCGCCGATCTCGGCGAGCTCGGCATCGCATCGCGCGACCGAATCTCGTCGCGCAGCGGCCACCCGACCCGGCTCCTCGTCGATCGGCTCGCGCGGCAGCTCGGGATCTCCGATCTCGAGTTCGTCGTGTCGAACGCCGTCACCCGCACCCGCATCCTCGCGCAGGACGATCCCTGGGTCGTCGTGCCCGAGTCGCTCACGCAGCTCCCGCCCATGGCCCAGCTCGCGGCGATCGGCAAGGCGATGGTCCGCATCGCCTACGGCGTGCCGTGGCTCGAGGAGCTCCCCCCGCCCCACATCGAGGCGTTCCTCATCGCCGCCGCACGCCAGGCCGTCCCGGGCTACGGCTCCGACGCGCTCGACGTGCTGAGCGAGAAGCTCGTGGCCCAGTACGAGGCGAGCATCGCGAAGGCGCTCTCGCGCAAGCACCGCCGCCTGCTCGAGGAGCTCGCTCCGCACATCGCTTCGCCGCAGGGGCGCCCGCCCCCGATCGAGGCGTTCATCGCCGCGCTCGGGCGCGCGGAGCTCCGCGCCGCCTACCTGCTCACCGGCGATCTCCTCGCGACGATCGACGACGTGCGCAGCGTCGACCCGATGCTCCTCCGCGCGACGGAGCAACCGGGCCGCCAGGCGCTCGGCGCCGTGCTGGATCACCCGTACGCGGGCGATGCGACGCGCTTCGCGATGTCGTCCGAGGCCGCCGCGTTGAAGCGCCGCTTCGGGAGCGCCTGGGCGACGGGCTGAGGCCGACTCGCCTCAGTCCGCCCCTTCGTACATCGCTTCAATCTGGGTCGCGTACTTGGTGAGGATCACCTTCCGGCGGAGCTTCATCGTCGGCGTGAGCTCACCGCCGTCGATCGTGAGCTCGTTCGGCAGCACGTGGAACTTCTTCACGGTCTGCACGCGCGCCAGGCCCCGGTTCACGTCCTCGATCGCGCGATCGAGGAAGGCTCGAAACTTCGCGCACGCCGCGGCTTCGGCCGGGTTGCGCGCGTCGCTCCCGGCCGCCTGCGCGTCGACTGGGATCCGCTCCGGATCGAGCGTGACGAGCGCAGCGATGAACTTGCGCCGGTCCCCGATCGCGACGGCCTGAGCGATCACGGGCACCGCCTTGAGCGCGCCCTCGATGAGCTGCGGGGCGACGTTTTCGCCGCCCGCCGTGATCAGGAGCTCCTTCTTCCGATCCGTGATCGCGAGGAACCCGTCGGCGTCGAACTCGCCGACGTCTCCGCTGTGGAGCCAACCGTCGCGGAGCATCTCGCGCGTCGCCGCTTCGTCCTTGAGGTAGCCGACGAACACGTGCGGTCCCTTGATCAGGATCTCGCCGTCCTCGGCGATCTTGACCTCGGAGCCCGGGAACGGAACGCCGACCTTGCCGATCCGGAAGCGCTGCGGCGTCGAGTACGTGGTCGGCCCAGTCGACTCGCTCATGCCGTAGACCTCGTAGATGGGGATCCCGAGGCTCAGGAAGAAGTCGAGCGTGTCGCGCGCGATGGGCGCCGCGCCACTCACCGCGAGCCGGCAGCGATCGAGCCCCATCCGCTCGCGCACCGTCCGGAACACCACGCGCTCCGCGAGCCGATAGCCGAGGCCCGGCTTCTCGCCGCGCTGGAGCGCCGCGCCCCCGCGCATTCCCTGGCTCCGCGCCCACTTCGCGATCCGACGCCGGAGCGGCGGAGCGGTCGCGGCGGCGGCCATCATGCGCTGCTGGATCTTCTCCCAGACGCGCGGGACGCCGACGAAGTAGGTCGGGCGGACCTCCTTCAGCGTGTCGAGGAGCTTCTCCATCGTCTCGGAGATCGTCACGCAGTGGCCGGTGAACATCGGCCCGTGGATCGTGAGCATCTGCTCGGCGATGTGCGACAGCGGCAGGTAGCTCACCCCGAGCTCGGTGTGATCCATGCCGATCCCGCGCACGCTCACGTCCGAGGTCCAGATCAGGTTCCGATGGCTGAGGAGCACGCCCTTCGGGTTGCCCGTCGTCCCCGACGTGTAGATGAGCGTGCACGCGTCGGCGGGCTTCATCTTCGCCATGCGCGCGTCGATCTCGGATTGCGGCACGTCCTTGCCGCGCGCGACGAAGTCGGCCCAGCTCTCGACGAGCGGATCCTTCACGAGCTCGCCGCCCCACTGCACCACGCGCTCGAGGCGCGGCATCTTGTCCTTCGCCGCGAGGAACTTCTTCGCGCCGGTCGCGTCGTCGGTGAAGGCGATTCGGGCGTCGCAGTGGGCGGCAATCCACGCCGCCTGCTCGGGGCTGCTCGTCGTGTAGATCCCGGCGGGGATGGCCCCGACCAGGATGGCGCCGACGTCCGCAAAGACCCACTCGGGCGCGTTGTAGCCCAGGATCGCGACCCCCTCGCCCGGCGCGACCCCCAGCGAGATCAGAGACTTGGCCACCTCGCGGCAGCGATCACGATAGGCCCGCCACGTGATCTCGTGGCGAGCTCCGCCGCGCGTGTGACGCAGCGCGACGCGTTCGCCGAAGCGTTCGACCGTGTGATCCAGGAGCTGGGGGATGGTGTCTCGCACTCGGGAGAAATACCGTTCGCAAACCCGAATTCCAAGCGCCGGCAGCGTGGTAGCCTGCAAACATGAAGCTTCGCCTCGCCTACCTGTCCGTTCCTCTCGCCCTCGGTGCCGCGGTCGCGTCGTTCGCAGGCTGCGGGAACTCCGCGCCGAGCGGGTTCAACGACAACGACGGCGGCAACGACGCCGATCCGTTCGGCGGCGACGGCGGACCGAACTTCGGTGACGGCGGCGGAGGCGACGGTGGCGGGTGCGGCATCACCTGCTCGAGCGATCTCCACTCCGTCGTGGACTGCAACGGCAACGTGGTGACGACCTGCCCCGACGACCAGGGCTGCGGCGCCGGCGGCGTCTGCGTCCCCGCGTGCGACTCGGCGAAGGTCAACAAGAGCACGATCGGCTGCGACTACTACAGCGTCGACCCCGACATCATCTCGGTCGGCTCGGGTGGCTGCTTCGCGGCCTACATCGCCAACACGTGGAACGGCCCCGTCACGCTCACGGTCGAGCGCAACGGGCAGTCGCTCAACGTCGCCAACTTCGCGCGCATCCCGTCCGGCAACGGCCAAGCGATCACCTACCAACCGCTCCCCAACGGCCAGCTCCCCGCCGGTCAGGTCGCGATTCTCTTCCTCGCGTATGCCGGCTTCGTCTCGTGCCCCGGCGGGATCACCGCCGGCGTCACGGGCACGCCCGCGCACGTCGCGCGCACCGGCCGCGGCAAGGCATTCCACATCACCGCATCGCGCCCGGTCGTCGCATACGACATCTTCCCGTACGGCGGCGGGCAGAGCGCCGCCACGAGCGCGACGCTGCTCCTCCCGACCACCGCGTGGGACACGAACTACATCGGCGTGAACGCGTTCCGGAAGAGCACGATCGTCGCCGACGGCGACCCGTCGATGGACATCCTCGCGCAGGAAGACGGAACGACGGTCACGATCAGCCCGACGAACGCGATCACCGCCGGCACCGGTGTCGCCGGCACCGCGAAGGGCGTCCCCATCACGTACAACCTGAGCAAGGGCGAGTACGTCCAGTTCACGCAGCCGCTCGAGCTCTCTGGCAGCGCGATCCAGTCGAACAAGCCGATCGGCCTGTGGGGCGGCGCGAGCTGCCTCAACGTCGACGTCGGGGTCTCCGCGTGCGACTCCGCCCACCAGCAGATCCCGCCGGTCCAAGCGCTCGGCTACGAATACGTCGGCGTGCGCTACCGGAACCGCGTGTCGCCCGGTCCGGAAGAGGTCGTTCCCTGGCGTCTGATCGGCGCGGTCAACGGCACCACGCTCACGTGGGATCCGTCCCCGCCGCAAGGGGCCCCGCTCTCGATCAATCAGGGTCAGGTCGCCGAGTTCAACAGCACCGGCCCGTTCCGCGTGAAGAGCCAGGACGAGCAGCACCCGTTCTACATGTCCGCCCACATGACCGGCGGGAGCACGGCCCAGAACCGCGGTGACGCCGAGTTCGTCAACATCATCCCGCCGCAGCAGTACCTGAAGTCCTACGTCTTCTTCACCGATCCGACGTACTCGGAGACGAACCTCGTGGTCGTGCGCGCGAAGACCGCGAACGGCTTCGCTGACGTCAACCTGGACTGCAAGGGCACGCTCAGCGGTTGGCAGCCGGTCGGGAGCGAGGGCAAGTACGAGTACACCCGCGTCGATCTCGTGACCGGCAACTTCGCGAAGGTCGGCAACTGCGACAACGGCCGCCACGAGATGAAGAGCGCCGGTCCGTTCGGGCTCACCGTGTGGGGCTGGGGCTCCGAGGCGACCACCAACTTCGGCACCACGTACGTGAGCTACGCCTACCCGGCCGGCGCGAGCGTGAAGCCCGTCAACACCGTGGTCGTTCCGCCGACGCCGAACTGACGATGCGCAAGTCCGTGACGTTCGTCCTGGCCGCCCTCGCGGGTGGCCTGGCTCACTGTTCGACCGACGAGTTCACCACGCCGAGCGAAGCGGGGGCCGAGACCGGCAGCGAGGCCGCAGCACCCGACGCCAGCGCCCAAGACGCGACGCCGATCCCCGACGCGGCCGCCGAGGCCGACGTCTTCGTTCCGCCCAACCCCCTCGACTGCACCATCCTCAAGGGGCCGCTCCTCTGCGCCGACTTCGAGAGCGCTCCGTTCCCGAGCCCGTTCTCGTCGACGAACGGGACCGTCACCCTCGGCAACCTCGGCTACAGCCCCACCCACGCGCTCTCCGCGTCGCTCGCGAAGTCGATCGGCGCGGCAGCCGCCACGCTCGTGTTCGACACGCTCGATCCGGGCAGCACCCCGACGTACCGCCTCTCGTTCGCCTTCCGGGTCGAGAACCTCGCCAAGGGGGATGCGGTGCGCGTCGGCGCCCTGAGCTTCCCGGCCGCCAGCAGCGGGAAGTCGGAGTACTCGATCATCGCGTTCGCCAACGAGACCGCGAGCATCGGCGTCAAGACGGCCTCGAGCAGCTCGACCGAGATTCCCCTCGGCCCGTGCGCTGCGAACGCATGGCACCACGTCTCGATCCAGGCCACGGTCCTCGGCAGCCCCTCCGTCACCGTGACCTACGACGGCGTCAGCCCGAACGCGCCGAGCGCCGGCACGGCCAGCACCACGGACAAGACGCGGACGATCCTCGTCGGCGCTCAGCGCTCCGTCGCCGGAGAAGTCGCGACCATCCTCGTCGACGACGTCCTCTTCACGACTCCTTGACGGTCGGGAGCACGCGCACCCGCACCAGCGAGAGCGGCTCCGCCACGCCTTTCACCCGCGCCGAGAACGGCTCCGAGACCTCGAGCCCGCCCAGCTTCCGCGCATCGTCCGCGAGCCGCGCCTCGATGACGATCTCGCCGCTCTCCGCCAGGTGTTGGAGCCGCGACGAGACGTTCACCGTCTGCCCGAAGTAGTCGAGCGCGGCGTTCGCCGTCACGACGTAACACGCGCCTCCGAAGAGCCCGAGCTTCAAGTGCGTCAGCTCGCCGTGCTTCGCCTTGCTGCGAAACTCCTCGAACGCGCGCAAGCACGCGACCGCCGCGCGCAGGCACGCCGCTTCGTCGACGAAGGCCGCCATCACCGCGTCCCCCATCGTCTTCACGAGGACTCCGTCGTGCTCGGCGATCACCTTGCGCAGCACGTCGAAGTGGTCGTCGACCAGGCGGAACGCCGCGGCATCGCCGACCTGCGTGTAGAGCGCCGTCGAGCCGGTGAGATCGGAGAAGAGGATCGCGACGCGAGCCACCTTCAGCGGCGTCTCGCGCTTCAGGAGGTCGCGCGAGAAGATCGTGCGGAACTCGGGCAGCGTCGACACCACGTGCGCCGTCGCCGCCGCGCTCGCGTACGCGAGGCGCTCCAGCTTGACGTGGCGCGGCTCCGGTTCGTCGTTGGTGACGACGATCTCGCCCTCGGGCGCGACGACGAGCTCGGCCGGCTCGATCCGCTCGTCCGCGAAGCGCGCCTTCGCCTCGGCGGGAGCGTCCGCCTCGACGCGAACCGTCGCCCGCGCGCCCCCGCGCCCGAAGAGACGAAAGCGGCCCGCATCCTTCGGGACCTGGATCGAGCGCGCCTCGCCCTTGCCTACGTTCGCCTGAGCGAGCACGTGCGGCGTGCGCGCAGGACCGCCGATGCAGAACATCTGGTCCGAGACGACGCGCACCGCCGGGTGCGGGTGGAACGTGGCCTCGACCGCTTGATCGAGCTCGAGCTCGAAGCCGATGTCGCACATCTGGCAGTGGCCCTCGAGGCTGACCTGCGAGAGCTCCGCGACCTCTTGGCTGGGACCGCGGCAGCTCGGGCACACGATCGCCCAGCGCAGCTCGACGAGCCCGGCCGGGACGCCGTGCAGAAAGGCGCGAAGGAGAGCGCGCCGATCCACGTCCCACTCGTCCGCGAGCTCGAACGGGCGCATCCGCATCGCGTCCGCGTCCGCGCAGTCGCGCACCCAGGCCGAGAGCTTCGCGGCGAGCTCGGCCTCCACCCCGCGCTCCACCAAGCGCGCCTCGGCGCGCGCGATCGCCTCGACGTCGGCCGGGGCCGCCGGTCGCAGGAAGGGACTCGGCGCGTTGTCGCGCACGTGCCGGTCGATCGCTTCGCCGAGCGCGAGGAGGTTCTGCACCGCACGCCGGCCACCGAGCCACGCGACCGGCCGCAGGAGGCCGAGCTTCGGCTTGGTCTCGAACGAGATCGAGAGCTTCGTCCCACCCTCGAAGCCCCCCTCGGCCGGGACGCCCGGGCTGAGCTTCCACCGCATGCGGAGGTACTCCATCGGCCCTTCGAGGAAGCGCCGGTGGACGCCGAACTCGCGCAGGTACGTCCACTCGAACGGCGCCTCTTCGTAGCGAACCTTGAAGCCGGAGATGCGGGTCTCCGCGATGAAGCGCGCGGGCGTCGTCTCGGGATCGCCGATCGGTTTGTACTCGACCGCATCCATCCCGATGAGGCGGTTCATCCGGTCGGTGTCGATGATCAACGGCCACACGTCCTCCACGCTGGACGCGAGGTTGACCGTTCCGGAGACGACGACCGGAGCCATGGGGTATCAAGGTAACTCACATGGCCCAATCTCCCAACCGCTCGCGCCGCGCGCTCGCCTTCGTTCTGGTCGTCATCGCGGCGACCGTCGCGGGCGCGCTCGTCGTCCCGTGGTACGCGAAGAAGCGGCTCATCGAGGAAGCGCGCGCACACGGCATCACGCTGAACGTGGCCGACGTGAGCGTGGGGCTCGGGCGCGCGCGCGCGACCAAGGTCGACGCGACGTTCGACGCCGTCCCCGGCGCCAAGGTCACCGCGCAGGACATGAGCATCGATCTCGACGGCTTCACGCCGAAGACGCTCGAGCTCCATGCCCCGATCATCGAGGGCGAGGGCTCGCTCGAAGACGTCCGCACCGGGCTCGCGAAGGCCGCACCACCGTCGACCCCGCTCGCGGTCAAATTCACCAACGGCGCCGTCCGCTGGAAGAAGGCCTGGGGCGACGCCGGGATCGACGTCGACGGCCTCACCGGGCACGTCGTCGTCGGTGGCGCGGACGAGGACCTCCACGGCGACGTGAACGTGAACCTCCGCACGCTCCAGTTCGGGACCTACAAGGCGAGCTGGGTGCGCGCGGGCACGAAGACCACCGTCCACGTCGGCGCGCCCGTCGGGCCGGCGTTCGCGGAGCTCGTCCTCGACGAGGGCGCGCGCGATCTCACGCTCAACGTCCCCAAGACCAAGGTCCTCGATCTCGGCATCCCGCCCGCCGCGCTCGGCTTGATCGCGACCGACGATGCGACGGCGGATCTCCACCTCGACCACCACGAGAAGGCCGGGGCCACCGAGGGGCACCTGACGTTCGCTGCCGACAAAATCTACCTCGGCCACTCGCCCTCGCCCACGTCGCTCGCCGCGGACGTTCGCTACGCCGGCAAGGGAGACCACTGGCCCGTCACCGGCGGCTCGATCCAAGCCGGCCCGTTCCGGGGCGACGTGAGCGGCACGGTGGACCGCACGCCGACCACGATCCTCACGCACCTGGAGTCCACCACGCAGGCGATGAGCTGCGCGGACGCGGTGAAGACGGCGACGGCGCAGGCGGTCGGCAGCGATCTCGCTGGCGCCGCGGGCTCGTTCGCGCAGCTCTTCGGGATGGACAAAGCCGTGACGGGCGACGTGAAGCTCGTCGCCAAGGTCGACGCGGATCTACGCAACCTCGCGAAGGCGACGATTGCGTTCCACACCGAGGGCGCCTGCGTGCTCAGCTTCTTGCCGGCACCGCCTGCGACGCCCCCGGTTCCGACGGCCCCCGTTCCGGGGCCGTGACCTACTTCTTCTTCTGACCGAGCGACGAGAGCGCCTTCTCGAGCGCCTCGCCGACGCCTTCGGGTGCGCCCTCGGCGCGGGCCCACTGGTCGGCCTTCACGAGCGTCGTCTTGGCTTGGGTCGCGAGCTTGGTGCGGCGGCCGCGGGAGAGGGTGGCGAAGCGCTTCTGCGCCTCCGTCGGCATGCTGCGCTTGGCGGGTTCGAGATATCCACGCATGGTCGTTTCCTTGGCGACGGTGCGCGAGCACCGACAAATCGGGCGGCACTTCTAGCCGAAGGGCCGCCGAAATGCCAACCCTCTCCTGCTTCAGCCGTTTTTCTTGGCGAAATCGGCGATCAGCTCGCCCAGCGCCTTCGCCCAGGCCACCGGGACGGCGTTGTAGAGCGACGCCCGCATGCCACCGACCGAGCGGTGGCCCTTGAGCCCCATCATGCCGGCCGCCTTCGCGGCGGCGAGGAACTTCTCCTCGAGCTCGGGCGACTTCAGGCGGAACACGACGTTCATCGTGCTGCGGCTGTCCTTGGCCACCGGCAGGTCGTAGAAGTCGCCCGCCGCGTCGAGCGCACCGTAGACGGCGTTCGCCTTCTCGCGGTTCTGCTGCTCGACCGCGGCGACGCCGCCCTGCTCTTCGACCCACGCGAGCACGTTGCGCGCGAGGTAGATCGAGAACGTCGGCGGCGTGTTGTAGAGCGAGTCGTTCTCCAGGATGTTGCGGTAGTCGAAGATCTTCGGGAGATCCTTCCGCATGCCCTCGAGGAAGGCCTTCCGCGCGAGGATGACGACGATGCCGCTCGGGCCGATGTTCTTCTGCGCGCCCGCGTAGACGAAGCTGTAAGGCGAGAAATCGGTCTTCTTCCAGAGGAAGTCCGAGCTCATGTCGCAGACGTGCGGCACCGGCCCGGCGTAGGGGACGGTGTGCTGCTGCACGCCGTGGATGGTCTCGTTGCTCGTCGTGTGGACGTAGGCGGCCTTGGGGTCGACCGTGAGCTCGCCCGCGGCGAGCGCGCGCGTGTAGCTCTTGCCCTGCTTGGTCGAAGCCGCGAGGGTGACCCCGCCGCCGAGGAGCTTCGCCGTCCGCTCCGCCTCTTCGAACGCCTTCTCTCCCCAGACGCCGGTGACGGCGTACGCGGCGGTCTTGCCCTGCCCGAGGAACGCCATCGGGATCTGAGCGAACTGCTGCGACGCTCCGCCCTGCACGAAGAGCACGGCCCACGAGTCGTCGATCCCGGCGAGCCGGCGCAGGCGCGTGATCGCGTCCTGATGGACGGCCTCGAACTCCTTGCCGCGGTGGCTGATCTCGAGGACCGATGCCCCTGCGTTCGGGAGCTCGAGGAGCTCGTCACGTGCACGCTCGAGGGCCGCCTGCGGGAGCGCTGCCGGTCCCGCGTTGAAGTTCATCTTTCGCGCCATGACGCGAAATGTGCCTGACCTTCCGGGCAGCGCGCAAGCGTAGTAGAGAGCGATCCACTCGCGATGCGTCCCCCCCGGAGTTTCGCCCGGTCCGTGGTCGTCGCCCTCGGCGCCCTCGGCGTGCTCGGGCTGGCCCCGGCGTGCTCCCACCGGGCCACGCCCGAAGAGTGCGACCGCATCCTCGACCGCTACGTCGACTTCACGATCGACGGGGACGCGGAGCTCAAACGCATCCCGGAGGAGACCCGCGGCGCCGCCCGCGAGGTGAAGAAGCAGGCGAAGCGGGAGTCCCCGGAGTACGCCCGCTCTCGCGACCAGTGCCTGCGCGAGGTCACGTCGTCCCAGGTCGCGTGCGCGATGAAGGCGGGCAACTCGAACGAGTGGGAAGCCTGCGTCGACTAGGGCGTGTGCCTAGTTGCAGTTCTGACCCTTCGAGAGGTTCGAGAAGCACTGGCTGATTTGGTCGCACGGCTTCGTCAGGCAATCCGCCCAGCTCGCGCGGAAGGAGTCCTTGAAGACGCCGAAGACCCCGCAGCTGTCGTCCGCGAACGAGGTCCCCGCCTCCAGGCAGGCCGTCCTTCGGGCGAAGCAGTTCTTCCGGAACTCGTTCGTGGCCGTGTCGTTCAGGTACTTCGCTTCTTCCGCGGCGATGCACTTGTCGTCGCTGGTGCCGCAGGTCCGCGTGACCAGACACGTCTCGTACGACGCGACGTTCTCGGGCCGCATGACGGAGGAGACGCACGCCTCGAGCTTGAGGCAGGCGGTCTGATCGAAGGCGCTCCCGCACCCCTCGTCGTGCTGCTTCTTCGCGCCGCAGAACGTGCCGGCATCCCCGAAGTTGGCGTCGAGGGCGGTGCTCCCGTCGTTGGTCGTGCCGCCGTCGTTGGTGGTGGATGCGTCGGTTCCGGTGGTGGTGGTGCTCCCACCGCAGGCCACCGCGACGACCGTAAGGAACCCATAAGCGAAGCGTTTCATCGATGAAGACCTCCGACCTCGAGCCTAGCATCGCCCGCGCATCTTTCTCCCACCCCGGGAATTCGGTAGTCTCGCCCTCGCGCATGAGCCCTCGCATCACGTTTGCCCTCGCGTCCACCGTGGTCCTGGCCCTGGCCTGCGGTTCCACCCAGAAGCCCCCGCCCGTCGAGGAGGTACCGATCGACAAGAGCGGCACCACCACCGGCGGCAACGGGAACGACCCGAGCAGCGGCGGCGGCGGAGGCACGACCACCGGCGGTGGCGGCGGAGGCACGACCACCGGCGGCGGTGGCACGGGTGGGAACGGCGGCGGCCCCACGCCGCTCACGACCGATGACGGCAAGCCCGACGCCGGCACGGCTCCCGCGCCGTCCGCGACGACGACGGGCCCGACGCACGCCGGTGGGCTCACCGCGAAGGAGTGCGACACCGTCATCAACAAGTTCCTCCAGATGATGTCGACCGAGAATCACATCCCCCTGCCCGACCTCAACGGGCAGACGGGCCAGCTCGGCGAGGCGCTCTCCGGCATGAAGGGCGAGTGCTCGCAGAAGACGACGAAGAAGCAGTACACCTGCGCGATGGCCTCGAAGAACACCGCGGGGTGGAAGAAGTGCATGGAGTGAGCGCCGAGCCCCGTCGATGAGGCCGCGCGCCATCTTCTTCGGTACGCCCGAGATCGCCGTCCCGAGCCTCGACGCGCTGACCGAGCTCGCCGACGTCGTGTTCGTCACGTGCCAGCCCGACAAGCCCGTCGGCCGGCACCAAGTGCTGACCGCACCGCCGGTGAAGGTGCGCGCGGCCGCGCTCGGGCTCGCGGTCGAGCAACCGGCGAAGCTCCGCACCGGCGAGTTCGGCGCAAAGGTGAAGAGCGCCGAAGCCGACTTCGCGCTCGTCATCGCCTACGGCCGAATCCTCCCCGACGACGTGCTCTCCGCGCCGCGCCTGGGCTGCTTGAACCTGCACGCGTCGCTGCTCCCGAAGCTCCGCGGCGCCGCGCCGATCCAGTGGGCGGTCGCGCGGGGCGAGGCCGAGACGGGCATCACGCTGATGCAGATGGACGCCGGCCTCGACACCGGGCCGATGCTCGGCAAGTGGTCCACCCCGATCGGCGCCGACGAGACGGCCGGCGAGCTCGCGGTGCGGCTCGGCGAGCTCGCAGCGCGCGCGGTTCGTGAGGGTCTCCCGCGGCTGCTTCGGGGCGAGCTCGTCCCGGAGAAGCAGGACGATGCGAACGCCACGCTCGCGCCGATCCTCGCCAAGGAGCACGGGAAGATCGACTGGACGCTGACCGCGCCGCTCGTCCACGCCCACGTCCGCGGGATGAACCCGTGGCCGCTCGGCCAGACGGTGCACCGCGGCAAGCGCGTGCTGGTCCATCGTACCACTTTGGTACCAGGCGCCAGCGGCGCGCCCGGCAAGGTCGTACTCGCCGACAAATCGCGCGTCATCGTCGCGTGCGGCGGCGGCGCGGTCGAGCTCACGCAGATCCAGCTCGAGGGCAAGAAGCCCATGCGCGGCGCGGACTGGTTCCTGGGTCGCGGCATCGCCGAGGGCGACGTCCTCGGCTGAGAGTCACCGGTCGTCGAACCCGATTCGGCCCGGGCCGAACGGGACGATGATCGCGGGCGGCCAGAAGTCGATCCCGACGGTGAAGCCGAAGAGGTGGACCTCGATCCCCTCCTTGAGGCCCACCTTGATCCCGAAGATCGGCGTATCCACCTGGAAGCCGGTCCCCTCGCTCGTGTCGGTGATGCCGAACCAACCGCGGTGGTCGCGCCCGATCGCGGTCGCGGGGAGCGTGCCGAGGATGTCGCAGCGGCGCATCATCGTCTCGACGTAGGTGTTCGAGTTGGGCCCCGGGATCGGGATGTAGACGTGGTCGTCGTCCCAACCGGGCGTCTCGTGCTCGAGGCACTCGATCATCCGCTCGGCCTCCGCGCCGCGGTAGATCGCGTGGACCATCACGCCGCCGCCGCCGTGATCGTAGAGCGGGTCGCGCCCGCGGTGCTCACCGGTGCTCCCCCAGAGCTCGAAGGTGCTCCACTGCGGCGAGCCCTTCCGCCGCACCGCGAACCACGCGTGACGCGCGACGTCGTCGATCGGCGGGGGCATCAGCCCGCTCGCGACGAGGAGCGCCGCTTCGCCGTCGTTCGCCGGTGCCACCACCGGTCGCTGCCACGCGACGCACCCCGAGAGCGCGCCCGTCCCGAGCACCACCCCGAGCACCCCCCCGAGCTTCGCCGTGGCCGCCCGACCCATCGCTTCCGTGGTACCACGACCCAGGGGTTTTCCTTGGCTCGAGCTCTCGCTCCCCTCACCTTCGTCGTCCTCGGCCTGGCGCTCGTCGCCGCCTGTTGCCCGGACGATCCGCCCGCGCAGACGGCGCGGACCCCGAGCGCGGCGCGGTCGCACGCGAGCTCGCCGTGCAACGAGGAGACGCCGCGCGGCACGCCGGCGCAGCTGGACGTGGCGAGCTTGGACCTCGGCGACACGAGCGTCGATGCTCCGCTCGCGTGCCCCGGCCGGGGCTGGGACGGCGGTTGGTACGTCGCCGTGCGCGGCCACGGCAAGCGCAAGGTCGTCTACGACCGCCGGCCGGGTGACTGTGACGCGCCGGAGAAGGACCCGGCGACCTGCCCGACGATCTCCGTCCACGCGCTCGCGCAAGCCACGTTCGGGGTGCTCCGGCGCGAGCTCGGCGAGGAGAACGTGAACGGCCTGGGGCTCGGGCTCTGCGGCGACGTCCGCGCTCCGCTCGAGCGGTGGAACTACAGCACGCGGATCCACGACTGGAGCTTCGCCCAGCGCGCGGTTCAGCTCATCTCCGCGGAGCTGCGACGTTGGGATGCCGACGGGACCTTCGGGCTCTCCGTCTCGGGCATCTCGTGCGTCGAGCTCGTGCTCGAGTGAGCGCGCTCAGCGCTTGCGGCTCGGCGTGCCGTCGTCGTCGGGGTCTTCGCGCGGGATCGGCGGCGGTCCCTTCTTCAACGCCATCATCGCCGCGCGCGACGGGCGCTTCGCCATCTCCTCCGGCGGGAGCGGCGGCGGCCCCTTCGCGCGCGTCGGCGCTTCGTCGACGGGCTCTTCGCGCGGCAGCGGCGGCGGTCCGCGACGAACGGCCGGCATGCCGCCCTTCGAGCCGCGCCGCTCCGCGCGCCTCGACGTCGGCGACTCCTCCAGCCACTCGAGCTGGACCTGCATCGTCTCGTGCCGCTTCGGCATCGGCGGCGGCTGATAGCGCGGCGCTTCGCCTTCCGCGGAGCGGGGCTCGGCGTTCGCGGGATCGAGGAGCCACGACGTATCGACCTCGATCGTCGTTCGCGGCACCGGCCCCGCCTTCACCCAGATCGGCGCGGGGCGCGGGACTGCCGCCGGCCGCGGCGGGAGCGGTGCCTTCGGAGGCGGCGCGGCCGGGCGCGGCGCGGCAGGCGCCTTCGGTGCCTGCGCGACCGGAGCCGGCGCCTTCGGTGCCTGCGAGGCCGGCGCCGGTGGCCGCGCCGTCGGCGGCTTCGGCGGGAGCGGCGGCGGCTTCTTCGACGAGGCCATACCCCACCCAAGGTAGCCGTCTTTCGGCCCGACCGCCAGCCGTACCAAAATGGTACGTCACGGCTGAGGCAGGATGGCTAGCCTCCGAACGCCGCCCCCGCGCCGAGCACGAAGCCGAAGTACGGGACGCCGCGGATCTCCCACACCTGGATCCCGACGAAGCGCCCGCGCGACTGTTCGCCGCCCCGAGCGGCCCGCGGCCCGTAGCGCAGCCCGAGCAAGGCCGAAAACCCGTCCGTCCCGGGGACGTGCCCCCGCCCGACGGTCGAGAAGTCGAGCTCCGCGGCGATGACGATCCGTCCGCACCGGCAGTAGTCGATCTCGGCTCGGAGCTCGACCGGGAAGAGGAGCAGTCCGTACGGATCGTAGGACGAGAACGCCGCGCGAACGCCGGACACGAGCGAGACGAAGCCCATCCGCGGGAGCGCGACGCCGAACCCCGCCGGCAGGAGATCGATGCGCCCGTCCACGCCTTGAGGAACGATCCCACCGGCGCTGAAGCCCAGCCCGAACGCCCAACCGACGCGCTTGCCGAAGAGCCCGCGCGCGTCCGCGCCGAGCGCGAGGGCGTAGCCGCTCCACGGCTCGCGACCGGTGCCGTGATCGGTGGAGACGCCGTAGCGAAACCCGAGCATCGCCGAGGCCACGCCGAACCGGCGCTGAGACGCGTAGTCGGTCGACTCGCCTCCCCCACGGAGGGGCCCGGTCAACAGGACTTCCTGTGCCACGATCACAACACCGAGCATCGGTCGCGCTAGTCTACCGTTCCCCATGCGCACGAAGGCGTCCGATCCGCTGGCGTCGTTCTCCGAGGCGACGCGCGCCTACTTCCGCGCCGCGCTCGGGACGCCGACGCGCGCGCAGGCGCTCGGGTGGCCCGCCATCTCGCGCGGCGAGTCGACGCTCATCTCCGCGCCGACCGGCTCGGGCAAGACGCTCGCGGCGTTCCTCTGGGCGCTCGACCGCCTCGCGTTCGGTCCCGTACCGGCGCCGCCTCCGGCGCCGAAGCGTGGCCGTGGCGCCGCGCGCCCCCACCCCGGCAAAGCCACCCCCGGCCCGGGCGTCCGCGTCCTCTACGTCTCGCCGCTGAAGGCGCTCGCGGTCGACGTGGAGCGGAACCTTCGGGCTCCGCTCCTCGGCATCCTCGAGCACGCGCGGATGCGTGGCGACGCGGCGCGCGAGATCACCGTCGCCGTTCGCACGGGCGACGCGACGCAGGCCGAGCGCACTCGCATGCGCCGTTTCCCGCCCGACGTCCTCATCACCACGCCCGAGTCCCTCTACCTCATGCTGACGTCGCAGGCGGCGGCGATCTTGCGGAGCGTGGAGACGGTGATCGTCGACGAGATCCACCAGCTCGTGCAGAACAAGCGCGGCGCCCACCTCTTCCTCTCGCTCGAGCGGCTCGAGCTCCTGCGCCAGGCCGAGACACGACTCCAGCGGATCGGGCTCTCCGCCACGCAGCGTCCGTTGAGCGAGGTCGGGCGCGTGCTCGCGGGGTACGACGACGACGGCCCGCGGCCCGTGACGATCGTGGACGCCGGCGCGCGCAGAGACCTCGTGCTCTCCGTCTCCACGCCCGACGTCGACATGGCCCGCCTCCGCGACCGCGACACGGGCCCCGGCTCGGGAAACGGCGAGCCGGACGAGCTCGGCGAGCCGGCGGCACCGGCCTCGATCTGGCCGCACCTCCACGAGCGAATCGTCCACGACGTCGAAGCCCATCGCTCGACGATGGTGTTCGTCAACAGCCGGCGCCTCGCCGAGCGCCTCGCGACCGCGCTCAACGACGTCTCGCTCGCCAAGGGCGGCGGCGAGCTCGCGCTCGCGCACCACGGCTCGGTCGCGCGCGAGAAGCGCGCGGCGATCGAGGACAAGCTCAAGCGCGGCGAGCTCCCCGCCATCGTCGCGACCTCGTCGCTCGAGCTCGGGATCGACATGGGCGCGGTCGATCTCGTGATTCAGGTCGAGGCGCCCCCGTCCATCGCGAGCGGGCTCCAGCGCGTCGGGCGCGCGAGCCACCAGGTCGGCGGCGTGCCGAAAGGGATCCTCCTCCCCAAGCACCGCGCCGACATCCTGGCGTGCGCCGCCGCGGTCGCCGGCATGCGCGCGAGCGAGGTCGAAGAGACGCACGCGCTCGAGAACCCGCTCGACGTCCTGGCGCAGCAGATCGTCGCGATGTGCGCCGAGAACGAACGCGGAGCGACCGACGTCGATGCGCTCTACGCCACGATCCGCCGCGCGGCGCCGTTCCGCACGCTCCCGCGCGCGCTGTTCGAGGACGTGCTCGACATGCTCTCGGGCCGCTACCCGTCGGACGAGTTCGCCGAGCTCCGCCCGCGCCTGCACTGGGACCGCGTGCGCTCCGAGCTCCACGCGCGCCCCGGGGCGAAGCAGCTCGCGATCGCGAACGGCGGCACCATCCCCGACCGCGGCCTCTACGGCGTCTTCCTCGCGACCGGCAGCGAGACCACGCGCCCGAAGCGCGTCGGCGAGCTCGACGAAGAGATGGTCTTCGAGCTGCGCGAAGGCGAGGTGTTCCTGCTCGGCGCCAGCTCGTGGCGCGCCGAGGAGATCACGAACGACCGCGTGATGGTGACGCCCGCCGCCGGGCTCCCCGGCAAGATGCCCTTCTGGCACGGCGACCGCGTCGGTCGCTCCAAGGCGTTCGGCGAGCGGATCGGCGCCCTCACCCGCGCGATCGCCGAGGGCACGAGCAAGGAGACGCGGTCGCTCCTCGCCGACGAGCACGGCCTCGACGAGGCCGCGATCCAGAACGTCGTCGCCTACGTCGCCGAGCAGAAATCGGTCACGCAGGTGGTCCCTTCGGATCGGCTCGTGCTCGTCGAGCGCTTCGTCGACGACCTCGGTGACCTCCGCATCTGCGTGCTCACGCCCTTCGGGGCGCGGGTCCACGCGCCGTGGGCGATGGCGATCCTCGCGCGGCTCCACGAGCTCGGCGCGGGCGAGCCCGATGCGGTGTGGTCCGACGACGGCATCGCGCTCCGCATCACCGCGCAGGAGGGCGAGCTCCCGCGCGCCGCGTTCATCCCGAAGCGCGAGGAGATCGACTCCTTGGTCGAGGGGCAGGTCGCGCAGTCGTCGCTCTTCGCCGCCCGCTTCCGCGAGTCCGCCGCGCGCGCGCTCCTTCTTCCGCGCCGCCGCCCGGGCAAGCGCTCGCCGCTCTGGGCGCAGCGCAAGCGCGCGGCGGACCTGTTGTCGGTCGCGTCGCGGTACCCGTCGTTCCCGATCGTGCTCGAGACGTACCGCGAGTGCCTCCGCGACGTCTTCGACATGCCGGGCCTGCGGGACGTCCTCGACAAAATCGAGCGCCGGAAGATCCGCGTGGTCGAGGTCGAGACGCGCTCACCGTCGCCCTTCGCGTCGTCGCTCCTCTTCTCGTTCGTCGCCAACTTCATCTACGACGGCGACCTCCCGCTCGCGGAGCGCCGCGCCCAGGCCCTCGGCATCGACCACGAGAAGCTGCGCGAGCTGCTCGGCGAAGCGGAGCTCCGCGCGCTCTTCGATACCGAGCTCCTCGAGAGCGAGGAGCGGCGGCTCCAGCGGCTCGAGCGCCCCGCCGAGAACGCGGAGCAGCTCCTGGACGTCGTGCGCACGCTCGGTGATCTCAGCGCGGCCGAGCTCGCCGAGCGCACGACCGATGCGACGGCCCTCCCCGCCCTCGAGGCCAGTCGGCGCGTGGTCCCGCTCCGCGTCGCGGGCGAGCCCCGCTTCGTCGTCGTCGAGGACGCGGCGCGCTACCGCGATGCGCTCGGCTGCTCCCTCCCGCGCGGCATCCCTTCCGCGTTGCTGGCGCCGGTCGCCGCGCCCCTCCGCGATCTCGTCGCGCGCTGGGCGCGCACGCACGCACCGTTCACCGCGACCGAGGTCGCGGCGCGCTTCGGCGTCGCAGAGGCACGCATCGGGGAGGAGCTCGCCGCGCTCGAGCACGACGGGCGCGTCGTCCGCGGCGCGTTCCGCCCGGGCGGCTCCGGCGTCGAGTGGGTCGGCAAGGACGTGCTCGCCTCGCTCCGACGGCGCGCCCGCGCCGCCGCCCGCGCCGAGATCGAGCCCGTCTCGCCCGCGACCTACGCGCGCTTCCTCCTCGAGTGGCAGAACGTGATGCCGGCGCGCGATCGCGCCGCCGGTGCCTCGCGCGGCGAGATCGAGGCGCGCCTGCTCGACGCGATCGTCCAGCTCGAAGGCATGCCGCTCCCGGCGTCCGTGCTCGAGTCGGAGATCCTCGCCGCGCGCGTGCCCGGGTACGCTCGCAGCGATCTCGATGCGCTCCTCACCGCGGGCCAGGTCGTCTGGGCCGGGATCGAGCCCCTCGGCGAGCGCGACGGGCGGATCGCGCTCTACCTCGCCGAGCACGAGCCGTGGCTCGCGCGTCCGAGCACCATGCCCGAGGGCAGCCTCGTCGTCCGCGTGCGCGAGGAGCTCGCCAAGGGCGGCGCGCTCTTCTTCCCCGATCTCGTGAAGCGAACCGGCGCACTCCCCGGCGACGTCGAGACGGCGCTCTACGATCTGATCTGGGCCGGCGAGATCACGAACGACACGTTCGATCCGATCCGGCGCCTCACCGCCAACGCGCCCTCCGAGCGGCGCCGCCCCGTCCCGCCGCGCCTGCGCTTCCTCGGCGCGGTCCAAGGAGGGATCCCCCGCGGACCGCAGGGCCGCTTCGCGCTCCGCAGCGCGCGGCTCGAGGCAGGGGCCGACCCGAGCCGCCGCGCCCTCGCGCTGGCCGAGAGCATGCTCCTTCGTTGGGGCGTCGTCGTCCGCGAGGCCGCGACGGCGGAGGCGCTCGACGGCGGCTTCAGCTCCGTCTACGGCGTGCTCAAGACGCTCGAAGAATCCGGCCGCGTGCAGCGCGGCTACTTCGTCGAAGGGCGTGGCGCGACCCAGTTCGCGCTCGCGGACGCCACACTCCGCCTCCGCGCGCTGCGCAGCGCCGCCGCCGAGGACGATGCGTTCCTCCTCGCCACCGTGGACCCCGCGAACCCGTGGGGCTCGGTCCTCCCGTGGCCGGAGTCGACGGAGCGCGCGGAGGTCCCCGGCGGCCCCGCGCCCACCACTCGCCTCTCGCGCTCGGTCGGGACGTCGGTCGTGATCGTCGGCGGGCACCTCGCCGCGTGGATCCGCGAGAGCACGGTCCTGACCTTCCCGCGCCCCGACAACGCGGACCGCACCGCCGATCTCGCTCACGTCGCGCGCCTCCTCGCGGCCGAGGTGGACGCGGGCCGTCGCCGCGCGATCGAGATCGAACGCGTCGACGGGCTCGCCGCGCGCGAGAGCGCTCTCGGACCGCACCTCGCCGCCGCCGGCTTCGATCGCACCACGCGCGGCTACCTGCGCCGGCGCCGCTGGGAGATCGCATGACGCAGCGGCTCGACCACACCGATCGCCCGCCGTTCTCGACGCCGAAGTACGAGGCGCTCCTCGACGAGCTCGCGGAGGAGTTTCCGTCGTTCGCGATCCGCTACAAGCAAGGCGCGAAGCTCCAGCACGCGATCGATCGCGCGCTCCGCATCCTCACGCTCGGGCGGATGAGCTCCTACCTCACGACGTACCACACGGTGCTCTTCGGCACGCTGTGGGTCCCGAGCTCGTGGGATCGCCTCGACGACGTCGACCGCGTGATCCTCCTCCGCCACGAGCGCGTGCACCTCCGCCAGCGGCGCCGGATGGGCGATCTCGTGATGGGCTTCGTCTACCTCGTGCCCTTCTTCCCGATCGGGCTCGCGTGGGGCCGGGCGCGGATCGAGTGGGAGGCGTACATCGAGACGATCGTGGCGACGCACGACCACTACGGCCTGGGCGCGGCGAAGGCGCTCCGCGCGCACATCGTGGACCGCTTCGTCGGGCCGGACTACGGGTGGATGTGGCCGTTCCGCGGCACGGTGGAGCGTTGGTTCGACGACGTGATCGCGGAGCTCGAAGAGAAGAACGCTTGAGATGACGCTGACCGATCCGCTCTTCCTCGCGCTCAAGGCGGCGTTCGCGGCGAGCCTCGCGGTGCTGCTGACCTACGTGCTCGGCATCGCCGACCAACTCTCGGCCGGCTTCGTCGCCGTCGCGTGCGTGTCGCCCACGGCCTACGCCGGGCTTCGGCGCGGTGGCCAGCAGGTCGCGGGCTCGGTCCTCGGCGGCGGGATCGCGACGCTCCTCAGCTTCGTGCTTCCGCCGTCGCTCGCGCCGCTCACCGTGTTCCTCTCGGTGCTGCTCGCGGTCGTCGCGTGCGTGCGCTTCGGCATGACCTCCGCCTACGGCGTGGCGGGGTTCTCGGCGGTCTACGTGGTCGCCCTGCCTTTCGCGTCGGCGACGGTCGCGATCGAGACGCGGCTCCTCTCGCTCGCGATCGGCATCAGCGTGGCCACCGCGTTCAACCTCGTCGTGTCGTGGGTGCTCGGCAGCCGGATCGTGGAGCGGCGCATCCGAATCGCGCGCGCCGAGGTGGCCGAGGCGCTCCGGCGCCGGCGCGAGCCCGACGCCGACCAACGCTTCGAAGCCACCTTCGCCGTCATCGCCGAGCTCCAGACCGATCTCGAGGCCGCACGGCGCGAGCTCTTCGGCGGCCGAACGCGGGTGCTCGCGGAGGCGCACCTCGCCGAGGCCACCCGCCTCCGCCGGCTCCTCCACGTGGCGAAGACGTTGGTGCTCCTGGACCGAGCCGACGATCCGACCCTCGACGCGACCTGCGCCGCACTGAAGACCGGCCCCCTCGAGGAACCGACCGTGAGCGCCCTCTTCGCGAAGCTCTGAGCCTTCGACGACGCACCGCGTCAATCGGCGGGGCGAAGCCCACGCTTCACGGGGGTAAGGCGATGTGGTAAGCGCTGCTCCCTTATGTCGTTCGATCCCACACTGAACGGGCGCGTCGCCGTCGTCACCGGCGGCACCCGGGGCATCGGCCTCGCGATCGCGCGCGCGTTCGTCGAGCGTGGGGCCAACGTCGTGGTCGCGTCCCGCAAAGAAGAAGCGGTGGCGGCGGCGGCGAAGGAGCTCGACGCCATCCGCGCGGGCTCGGCGCTCGGCGTCGCCGCCCACACCGGCAAGGAGTCGGACTGCAAGGCCCTCGTCGAGCGCGCATCGAAGCACTTCGGTAAGGTCGACGTCCTCGTCAACAACGCGGCGACCAACCCCCACTTCGGTCCGATGCTCTCGGCCGACATGGGCGCCTGGGACAAGACCTTCGAGGTGAACCTGAAGGGCTACTTCTGGATGTGCCGCGAGGTCGCGAACCACCTGATCGGGCGCTCGGCCAAGGGCAGCCTCATCAACGTGGCGAGCGTCGTCGCGCTGCGCTCCGCCCCGATGCAGGGCGTCTACGGCATGACGAAGGCGGGCGTGGTCTCGATGACCAAGACGCTCGCGTACGAGCTCGGCGCATCGGGGATCCGCGTCAACGCCATCGCGCCGGGCCTCGTCGACACGAAGCTCGCCGCCGCGATCGTCCAGAGCGACATCGCGAAGGAGATGAACGCACGCACGCCGCTGGGGCGTCACGCCCAGCCGGAGGAGATCGCCGGCGCCGCCGTCTATCTCGCCTCCGATGCTTCCAGCTTCACCACCGGTGAAGTGCTTGTCGTAGACGGTGGTTTCACCGTCGCTTGATGAACGGTTTGGGGAAATGTTGCCCTCCGCGTCGCGCGGAGGGAGGAATAGACGCGTAACGGAATGGAATCGGGGCAGACCATCGCCGGGAAGTACCGGCTGAACCAGATCCTGGGGACGGGCGGCATGGCCACCGTCTGGTCGGCGACGAACGTCTTCACCGAGCGTCAGTTCGCGATCAAGTTCCTGCTCCCGTCGTTCGCGAAGACGGAGGAAGCTGCGCGGCGCTTCCTGCAGGAGGCGAAGATCTCCGGCAAGATCCAGCACCCGAACGTCATCCAGATCATGGACGTCGGGCAAGCCGAGGACGGCGCGCTCTTCCTCGTGATGGAGCTCCTCCACGGCGTGAACCTCGAGGTCGCGATGCGGCGCCAGACGCCGCCGATGACCGTCTACGAGTTCATCGGCGTCATGCTGGACGTCGCACGGGCGCTGAGCGCGGCCCACCGCGCGGGTGTCGTCCACCGCGACCTCAAGCCGTCCAACATCTACATGCACAAGGACCGCGAGGGCATCGCGGTCCCGAAGGTGCTCGACTTCGGCGTCAGCAAGTTCCTCCTCGAAGAGGATCGCAACGCTGCGCTCACCGTCGCCGGCACCGTGCTCGGCTCCCCGCTCTACATGAGCCCGGAGCAAGCGCGCGGCGTCTCCGACATCGATCACCGGACCGACATCTTCGCGTTCGGCGCGATCCTCTTCGAGGGGCTCACGGGCCTCCGCTGCTTCGACGCGCCGAACTTCAACGCGCTGATCGTCACGATCGCGACGCAGCAGCCCAAGAGCATCGACGCGACCGCCCCGTATCTGCCCGAGCGCCTCCGCGCCGTGGTCCGGGACTGCTCCAACACGGACCGCGATCAGCGCATCGCTTCGTTCGACGCCGTGATCGAGCGCCTCGCCGCGCTCCTCCCCGAGCTCGAGCAGAGCCCGCTCCGGCTCCCCGCTCCGATCGGCGCGAGCAGCGGCGGCGATCCCGATCTCACGAACGCGATGCCCGCGATCGTTCGCCCGAGTGACCGCGCGCCTTCGTACCACCCCACCGAGCAGTCGCCGGCGCCGTGGGCGGGGAACGTCGCGCAGCCGCCGCCGTCGCGCGGCGGGCGCAAGGTCTCCGTCGTTCCGTTCGCGGTCGGCGGCGTGATCCTGGCGTGCCTCTTGGTCGCGGGCGTGCTCTTCGCGGCCGTGTGGCTGCAGCACAAGAGCAACCCGACGCCCGTGGCGGCGCACCCGTCCGCCACCGCCACCGCACCGCCCGTCACGCCTTCGGCGAAGCCGAGCGCGAGCACCACCGTCGAAGCTCCCGTCGTCAGCGTGAACGCGCTGCCGTTCGCGTCGGCGTCGTCGGCCGTGAAGCCGAAGGGGCACGGGTTCCTCAACGTCACCGCCAAGCCGACGTGGTGCAACGTCTCCATCGACGGGCGGCCCGTCGGCGCCACGCCGATCGCCAACTTCGAGGTCTCGTCCGGGTCGCACGTCGTCAAGTGCGAGCCCGAGGGCGGCAAGTCGCAGTCGTTCCCCGTCGTCGTCTACGACGGACAGAAGACCTCGTACACCTTCAACCTCGGCCCGTGACCAACCCGGCTCTCCATGCGCGCGTGCTGGTGGTGTGCACCACCATCGCCGCCGTGGGCTGGGCATGCTCGCAAGCGCCGCCCCGTCCGCCCGTCGTCCGCGACCCCGCGCCGACCGACGCGAGCATCGCCCTCTCCGACGCTGCGGGCGACACGCTCGACGCCGCGGACGGGTTCGCGCTCGACGCCACGGCGGACGCATTGGACGGCGCGTTCGAGGACCCGATGGCGAACCACAAGGAGACCCGCGAGGACCTGCTCTCCTTGATCACGATCCGCCCGTTGACCGAGGCCGAAGCGAAGACCGTTCGCGCCGACATCTTCCTCGGCCTGAACGTGGGCCCCGTGGTCACGCGCATGAACCAGGGGAACAAGGCGATCGCGAAGCACGCGATCGCGAAGGAGGCGTGCCTCCGCTCGCTGTCCGGCGTCGTGATTCAGACCGACGAGCAGCGCGCGCGCTGCGGCAGCCCCAACATGGTCCCCGTCTACCGCAACGGCGACCCGAGCAGCGCGGCCTACTGCATCGACGTGTTCGAGTTCCCGAACCGCCCGTGCGAGCTTCCCTTCGTCTGGACCGCGCCGACGCACGCGAAGACGATGTGCGCGCTCCAAGGCAAGCGGCTGTGCACGCAGAGCGAGTGGCAGCTCGCGTGTCGCGGCGACCCCGCGGGCGGGCCGGACCGCGTCTACGCGTACGGCGACGAGCTCGACCTCACCATCTGCAACACGAACAAGCCGCGCAATCGGCCGGTGGCGTGCTCGCCGGTGAGCGCGAAGAGCGCGTGGGAGACGTGCGCGACCGAGACCGAGCCGGCCGGCAGCTTCCCCAAGTGCCGCTCGCGCTTCGGCGTCTTCGACCAGCACGGCAACGTCGCCGAGGTGATGACCCGCGCCGAGAAGGACGGCTCGGTCGTGACGCAGCTCAAAGGCAGCGCGTGGTTCTACGCGGAGGTCGCGCGCAAGCACGACGAACCGCAGAAGATCGGCGGCATCGAGACGTACCCGGACCACTGCAACTTCGATCCGCGCTGGCACGTCGAGCCGATCGACGCCGCCTGGCACGTGAACTACCACCTCGGTTTCCGCTGCTGCAAATCGATCGCGCCCGCCAACGCCAGCACGAGCGCGCGCGACGGCGGCTCGGATGCGAGCGTCGATGCGAGTGGGGACGCGCGCTGACCTGCTATGGTGTGCACCATGCGCTTTTGCCTCACTTTCCCGCTTCTCGTGACCGCCGCGCTCGTGGCCACCGCGTGCGGCCCCGGCGCCCAAGACCGCACCGTGGAGTGCACGGACGACACCCCGGGCCCGGCCGATGGGAAGAACGTGGTCCAACTCGGCGTCGGCGGCGCAGAGACCTTCACGCCGATCAAGAACGGCGACCTCCTCACGCTCGATCACGGCTCGCAGGGCGGCACGCACGTCTGGCTGGACGTCCAGAGCTGGACGCCGAAGCGCTCCCTCCTCAACTACATCGTGCAGCTCCACACGCCCGACGGCACGCTCGTCGGCGAGGTGAAGGGTTACGTGCAGTCGTGCGGCGCGGGCTGGGTCAAAGCGTCGAACGAGCGCCTCGTGTTCGACGAGTCCTTCTGGACGAAGCTCCCGACGGGCGACCTCAAGCTGACCATCGCCGAGTCCGACGGGCTCGGCGTGAGCGTCGGCCAAGAGCTCACCGTCCACGTCCAGTAGCGCTCAGCGCGCGAGCCACACGATCGCGTAGCGCTCGACCACGAGTGCGTCCTTCTTCGGGAGCACCACGCGCTCGGTGGTCGCCGCCGCAGCCGACGCGAGCTCAGCCTCCCGAGACGCAATCTCGTGGTTGCGCTTCCCGACCGCCTCGGCGAGGGCCGCCTCGGCGTTCGTCAGCTTCGCGGCGAGCTTCTGGATCCGCGCCTCCGCCTTGTCGCTCTTCGCCATCGCGCGCGTGACGGCGCCGCGCCCGAGGAGGACCGCCCCCATCGTCGCGAGACCGCCCGGCGCCGAAGCCTGGGCCTGCGCGAGCTCGGTCCGGACGGCGTCGCGCTGGAGCGCGAGCTTCTGGAGCTTCGGATCGTGCTTCGCGACGAGCTCGGCGCGGAGCGCGACCGCGCGCGCTCGCGCCGCAGCGTCGACGCGCGCGGCGAACGCGTCGGGGCCCTCGCCCGGAGCCGAGACCAGCCCGACGACCGAGTTCTCGAGCACGGTCGCGCGCACGTTCGCCATCACCAGATCGCGGAGCTGCTTCTCGCGCGCCTTGATCGAGCGCGCCCCGGCGAAAAACCCGTCGAGCGCTCCGAACGCAGCGCCCGGCGCGGCCGGGTGCAGGAACGCGGCCGGATCGAAGTCCGACGCGCCCGCCGCGACGAGCTCCCCACCCTCGACCGGAGCGACGAGCCCCACGCGCCGTTGCTCGACGTAGCCGAGCTTCGCATCGGTCAGGTTCACGACGCCCACGACCGCCGCGTGGGGTGCGTAGCGGAACGAGCCCGGCATCGCTTGGGGCGGGTGCGGGAACATCGACGTCCACCCTTCGGGGAGCGCGGGCGCAGCGCCGACGCTCGGCGCGGCGCTGGAGGCCACCTTCGCCGCGGCCGCGACGGCCGGAGCCGGCGCGGGTGCCGCAGGCGCGGTCGGAGCCTGCGCTGGCGTCGCGGCCGCACGCTTCGGCGTGATGCGCTTGAGCTCCTGTCGCGTCATCGGACCGCGCAGGTAGGACATGGTCCAGCGCGTCGAGAGCAGCCCGGTCGGCGGCTTCTTGTGCACGTCCCGCACGTAGAAGGTCCGCGGCGGCAGCGCCTTGATGAGCGCGCCGAGCTCGGCCGGTTCGTCCATCCCCGCGCCAGCGTCGCTCCCGACGAGCCCCTCGACGACGCGCTCGCGATCGGCGTCGGTCTGGAGGCGCCCGACGAACCACACGCCCGCGTTCGACAGCGCCTTGTAGTCGACGTCGATCGGGTTCTGCGTCGCGACGACGATGCCGACGCCGAACGCGCGCGCCTGCTTGAGGAGCGCGAGCATCGGACGCTTCGTCGGCGGGTTGGCCGGGTGAGGCGGCAGGAACCCGAACACCTCGTCGAAGAGCACGAGGCTCCGCAGATCCGTCGTGCCCGAGAGCCCGCGCACGTACGCGAGCGTCTGCTCGAGCACGAGCGAGAGGACGAGCGCGCGCTCCTCGTCGTCCAGGTGGGCGACCGAGACGATGACGGCCGGTACCTTCTTGGGATCCGTCCCCTTCATCCACGCGGCGACGTCGAGCGGCGCGCCTTGGCGCCAGGTGCTGAACGTCGGCGAAGCGATGAGCGCGTTCAGCTCCTTCGCGAGCGCGGCGCGCTCCTTCGGCGGAAGGAACTCGTCGACGGCGAGCGCGCCGACGCGGTCGATCGGGGGCGCCTGGAGATCGGCGAGGATCGCCTCGAGCCCGGCGCTCGCACCCGCGCGGAGGCGCCGCTCGCAGAGGTGGGCGAGGAGGACGTGCTCGCGGCCCTTGGTCGGATCGGGATCGCGCTCGACCATGCGGAGGAGCAGCGAGAGCGCCGCGGAGAGCGCCTCGCGCGCGGCCTCTTCGTCGAGCTCCCAGAGCTCGGTCCGCTGCTCGAGCGGAGACAACACGTGGAGCGGCTCGCCGGCGAGCGTGCCCGGCGTGATGATGCGGAGCTCGATCGACTCGCGGAGGGCGCGGAGGTCCTCCGCCCCGATCCCCCACCCGGCGAGGCCCTCGCGCCACCGCGTTGCCGTCTCCTCGGCCAGGACGGCGGGGTCCTTCCCCTCGCGCCGCGCGGCGCCTTCGTCGATCCAAGGGAGGAAGCTCGCCGGGGCTTGGTCGTCGAAGAGAAGGGCGAGGTTCGCGAGGTCGCCCTTCACGTCGATCATCAGCACCGGGACGCGACACCGGAGCGCCTCTTCGACGAGCGCGATGCAGAGCCCCGTCTTGCCGCTGCCGGTCATGCCGAACGCGGCGGCGTGCGTGACGAAGTGATGGGTCGGGAGCGCGACGTCCAACTTGGTGTCGGGGTCGCGCCCGAGGCGAAACGCTCTTTCGGTCAACGAACGAACTCCGGCGGAGACGTGAGGATCAGTTCGGGGGCGGCTTCGCGCAGTGGCCGTTCAGGCAGAGCGACCCCGGATCGCAGCAATCGCCCGCCGTCGTGCACTTCTCGAACTCCTGCGCGCAGCCCGAGGGCGGCGGCACGCACGCGAGCCCGCCGTCGCCGGTGGAGCGGCAGTAGCCGTTGCAGCACTCGTCGCCGGTCTCGCACGAGTCGCCGTTGGGCTTGCACGGATCGAGCGCCCAGAACGCGCGCATGTTGAGCGACGTGAGGTCCTGGCCGGGGAGCCAGAACGCCGGGTGGCTCGCGTCCTTGCCGTTCTGCGGGTTCACGTCGATCGCGGTGACCCAGAGCTGCTTCACCTGATCCTTGTTGCCGGTGAGCGTGTTGCCATAGGTGCGGCGGCTCGTGAAGACGACCCAGTAGTAGCCACCCGCCGCGACGGGGGCGAACGTGGGCTCGAAGTTCCACGAGAGGTCGCGCGCGCCGGCCGGGAACGGGTAACCGTCGCCGTCGACCTTGGCGAGGCGCGCTTCGACACCGGCCGTCGTCGCGCTGGCGATGTAGAGGTCGCCGACGCCGAAGCGCGTGTCGAGCGTGTTGCCGCGCCCGTAGACGATCCACTTGCCGTCGGGCGTGGCGGCCGGGAACGCGATCGTCGCGAGGTTCGCGTTCGAGCCGGGCTTGATGAGCTCGCGGTCGTTCGTCGCCTTGACGTTCTTGGGATCGAAGTCCCACGCGCGGAGCGAGCCCGGGGTGGGCCCGCCCTCGCCGCGGTACGCGAGGAGCGTCCCGTCGGGCGAGAACGCAGGCATCCCGAACGTGAAGCCGTCGAGCCCGCTCCCGGCGATGCGGGCGTTGTTCGCCGTGTTCCACAGGCCGTCGGCGCCGCCGGGCGGCCCGGGAAGCGGAGAGGCGTTCTGGACGAGGTACTTGCCGTCCGGCGTGACGGCGGGCATCGCCCACGCGCGACCCATGTTGGAGAACTTGGTGGTGTTCGCCTTGAGGTCGAACGTCGACTGGGGGACGTCGCCGCCGATGATGAGGGTCGAGCCATCCGCCGAGACGACGTGGCACGTGCTGCAGCCGGTGACGCCGGCGGCCGCGAGGAAATCGTCCGGCGCGGACGCGCCCGGCTTGATGCGGAGCACGCGCCCGAGGTTGTTGGACCAGTAGTAGACCGTGCCGCGCATCGAGCCCGGCGCGACGTTCCACGTCTCCTTGACGGGACCGGTCGCCACGCCGCCGGAGAGCTTCGTGATCTCGACCGTCACCGGATCGTTCGCGCCGACGCTGTTCGAGATCGTCTTCCACGCGCTGTCGGGCAACGTCACGCGCGACGGGTTGGTCCCGGCGAAGAACCCCTCGTACTCGATGTAGCTCGCCTTGATGTGGACGTAGAACGCCGTCGCGGCAGTGCCGCCGAGCTGGAGCACGGGCGCGGCGAGGCCGCGCGGGAACACCGTCTGATCGTAGGGGTAGAGCCAGACGAAGCCGGCGTCGCCGTTGCCGCCGGTCTTGAGCTTCGTTTGGTCGGACGCGCTGACGTTGCCGGGGTTCTCGGCGAGGTGAACGATGACCGTTACCTTCGTGGTACCGCTCGCCTTGCCCGACGCAGCGGTGACGGTGCCGACACCGCCCTGATTGCCGGACGCGGTGAAGAGACCGGTGCCGTCGATCGCGCCGAGCGCGCCCTTGTCCAGGCTCCACGTCGCGGTGATCGGCGTGGGGTTTCCGTTCACGAACGCTTGGAACTGTTGCTTCGTCGCGCTCGGGTAGTTCAGGACGGGGTTCTTCGGCTGCACGTCCAGAACGGTGTTCTGGTTCGCGCCGTCGCCCGTGTTGAACGGATCGTAGCCGTCGCCGTTGGCGCTCGCGTCGGGATCGGCGGGCGTGTCGTCCCCACCCGAGCCGCAGCCCGCACCGTAGAGCGCCATGGTGGCGACCGCTCCGACGAGCGTCGCGCTGAGAAGCAAGGTCCTGTGACTCACGTGGCCTCCAGCCGGCGTGCACGAAAGGAACCGCGCCGCGCCGGACCTCACGCTAGCATGAGCGCGTGAGCGACGTCGCCCTGCAGCGTGCCCTGGCCGACGCGTGCCTCGACGAGAGCGCGAGTGAAGAGCTCGCCCGCGACCCGGGCGCCTTCCTCCGGTCACGCGACGTCCCCGAAGAGGACATCGTGGCCCTCGGCGACGCAGTGCGTCGCTTCGCGCTCTACCGCACGCTCGTCCGCAACAACCTGCGGGACGTGACCGAGAACCTCCTCCCCGTCACCCGCGAGCGGCTCGGGTCCCGCTTCGATCGCGACTTCGCGGCGTTCCTCGGCGAGCGCGGCCCGGCGAGCCCCTACCTGCGGGACGTACCGTTCGAGTTCGTCGATTGGGTCCTTCCCCGCTGGGCAGCCGACCCGGAGCTCCCGCGCTGGGCGGCGGACTCCGCGCGTCACGAGCTCGCCACGTTCGCGGCCGGCGCCAGCCCGCCCGTCCCGGAGCCGGCGCTCGCGGACCTCGCGCTCGAGCGCCCGGTCGCGCTGTCGGCGTCGGCGAGGCTCCTCGAGCTCGCGTGGGCCGTTCACGTCCCGTTCGAGGGCGCACCGGAAGAGCGCGCGGTCCTCCTCCTCGTCCACCGCGACGCGGAGTACGTCGTACGCGTGCTCGAGCTCACGCCGCTCGCGTTCGCCCTCGTCGCGGAGCTCCAGAGCGGCGCCCCGCTGGCGCAGGCGATGAAGAGCGCGTGCGAGCGCACGGGGCACGTCCTCGACGACGACACGCTCGCGAGCATCGCGCGACTGCTCGCCGATTTCGGCGAGCGCGGCATCATCCTCGGCGCGGTGCCGTGAGCGCGCGGTCGTAGGCGGTCTGGAGTCGCGCGACCTCGGCCAAGAGCTCCGGCAGCGGGGGGATGGCGCGATCGCGCTCGAGCAGGACCGGAACCGGACCCGTTCGCGGGAGCACGCGCTCGAGCAACGCGACCACCGGATCCGGCACCGCGCTCCCGTGCGTGTCGAGCAGCACCTCCCGCTCGGGGGCGACACCGGGGACGAAGCTCGCCTCGCGGAACCGATCCGGCCCGGCGACGTGGATCTGAACGACGCGCTCGAGGGGCGCGGTGCGCATCCACTCGTCGACGTCGAAGCCGAAGTTCTGCGAGTTCACCCACGCGTTGTTCACGTCGAGCATGAGCTTGCAGTCGGCGAGCTCGCAGACCTGCGCGACGAACTCGGCCTCGCTCATCTCCTTCTTGCCCGGGTGGACGTAGAAGCTGATGTTCTCGACCGCCATCGGGACGCCAATCGCATCCTGCGCGCGCTTCACGCGGTCGGCGACGCGGCGCGCCGTCTCCGCGCTGAAGCGGATCGGCAGGAGATCGTGCAAGCGAACGCCACGCGCGCTCCCGAAGCAGAGGTGGTCGGAGTGCCACGGCGACCGCACCGACGCGATGAACGTACGGAGGTCGGCGAGGTACTCCTCGTCCAAGGGATCGGTACCCCCGAGGGACATCGTGAGCCCGTGCGTGACGAGCGGGTACTTCGTGCCGAGGAACTCGAGCGCGGCGCGGTACCAACCGCCGCGGCCCATGTAGTTCTCCGGGCTGATCTCCAAAAAAGGAAGCGCCGGAAGCTCCTCGACGAGTTGGTCGATGAACTCCCAGCGCAGTCCGAGGCCGACGCCTCTCACGAGCGACTCACTTCTTCTTCGTGTCCACTCCGCACGTGCCGGCGCCGCAGCTCGCCTGGCCGGTCGGCTTCGCGCCCGGCTTCGGCGCGGGGGGCTTCGGCGCGGCAGCGGTGGTCGGAGCAGGTGCGCCCGGCTTCGCCGCGGCGGTCGCCGGAGGCGGCGTCGCGGTGGTGTTCTTCGTGTCGGGGGTCGCCGCGGTCGCGGCGGGAGCGGCCGCCGCGGGCGTCGCCGTCGCGCCGGTGCCGCCGGCCGCGGTGCCGTCGGTCTTGGTCGGGTCGGCCTTGGTCGCATCGCCACCCTTGGCGTTCGCGCCGCAACCGTTGGCCGAGCAGGAGCCCTGGCCCGCTGCGGCGGTCGGGGACGCGGTGACGTCGGTCGCGCCGGCGGGCGAGGCCGCGGGCTTGTCGCTACCGCCGCAGGCCATGAGCACCGCCGACGTTCCGAGGACAGCGAGCGTGGAGGCGATGTTCGTGAGCGAGAGATTCGGACGCATGGGCATTCTCCTTGAGGCGATCACTTGGCAGCAGCGTTGAAGTGCAGGTCGAGGGTGACGTCGGCGGTCTCGGCGACCTTCGTCCCGAGGAGGTTGAACGACTTTTGAGCGAGCTTCCCGAAGTTATCGCGGGGCTTCACGTCGTGCTCGGCCAAAATCACCTTCATCGGGGAGGTAGTACGCACGTCGATCTTGGTCGGTTGCGCGGTTGCGGGATCGGCGCCGGCGGCCCAGTGGAATTTGGCCTCCAACGGCACGTCCTTCTTCACCTTGCGCCCGTGGACGAGGAAGTCGCCGTGCGCGGTGAGGGTCACCGTGCGCACATCCTCCCCACCTTCCTTCACCGGCGCCACTTTCGACACATCCTTCGCGCTCGCGCCGTCGACGGTCTGGATCGCGAAGACGGCATACTTGTTCGCCTCCTTCGTCGCCGCGTCGACGAGATCGCCGACCTCGAGCCAGTTGTGCGAGTGCTCGGTCTGCGACTTGTTCTTGTCCGCGTCGTCGAACGTGTGGGTCGTGAGCGTGGTGAGATCGACCTTCACCGTGCCGCGCGTGTTCTCGACGTTCATCAGATCGACGTCGAGGTTGCCCGCGGCCGCGGTCGTGTCGGCCTTGATGTGCTCGTTCGGCGCCGGCATGTCGATGCTGGTCTTGCTGGTCGCATCGATCGCGTAGGGCATGACCTTGGCGGTGGGCGGAGGAGCCGCGGCGGCGACGGCCGACGCGCTCTCGGCGAGCTTCACCGGCTTGGGATCCTCCTTCGAACAGGCGAGGACCAAGCTGGGTACGACCACGACACAAATCCCGAGCGCGAAACGGCGCATGAGCACGATTCCTTTCATCTTTCCCCACCCAATCCCAGCGCCGCCGGATGCGTCGTCGGGCGCCGTTACCTACGCGTGAATCGCTCGCGCGGTTACACGAAAAAGTTCGTCCGTACAAAAAACGACATGGGGTCGTAAATACTACTTGCACCTACATACGGCCGGAGTTAAGAAGGGCGTGCGTCGCGGGAGACCGCGCGAAAGGTGTCCGGACCGAAGTGGCCACGTGGCCGTCGGATTCGGGGGCCCCATCGGCAGGTAAGCGCAAACCACCTCGCTGCCCTCCCCGGTGCTTCTCACGCAAGGAGTTTGGTTCATCGGAGCATCGTCATGTCCTTCAACATCGTTCGTTCGGGTCTGCTTGCCCTCGCCCTCGCCGCCACCACGTTTGCCGTCGGTTGCAGCGCCAATGTCGGGGACGCCAGCGTGGAAGACAGCGACGCAGAGATCGTCTCGCGTAGCGCCCACTTCGAGACCTTCGTCGGAATGGATGGGAAGTACTACTTCGACTTCGTGGCGGGTAACGGGCAGAACGTCCTCCGCTCCGAGGCTTACGCGACGGCGCAGAGCGCCGCGAAGGGCATCACCGCGGTGACCACCGCGGGTGTCGACTCGGCCTCGTACGAGATCAACCTCGCCAAGAACGGCGAGTACTACTTCAACATCGTCGCGGCGAACCACGAGATCGTCGCCACGAGCGAGACCTACTCGACCAAGTCGAACGCGACGCGCGCGGCGACCACGGTCCGCAAGCTCATCCTCCTCACGGGCGCGACGCCCGAGGCGACGCCCGCGGTCAAGCGCGAGCGCTTCGAGGTCTTCACCGGCGAGGACAAGAAGGTCTACTTCCGCCTCCGCGCGGGCAACGGCGAGATCGTCCTCGGTTCGCAGGCGTACACGGCGAAGTCGTCGGCGCTGAACGGCATCGAGTCGGTCAAGACCAACGGCGTGAGCTCGGCGCGCTTCCAGATCGTCGAGACGGTCGACGGCGAGTACGCCATCCGCCTGGTCGCGGCGAACGGCCAGATCATCGGCCGCGGCGAGAGCTACGTCTCGAAGTCGAACGCGCAGCGCGGCGTCGACGCGATCATCAACATCCTCAAGGATGGCGTCGCCGAAACGGCGCAGTGATCGTCACCCCACTGACTTAAGCGAAGGCCGGCGAGAAATCGCCGGCCTTCGCCTTTTGTCCATCCGCACGCCTCCACTCACTCCCCTTCCGCATCCCGCATTCCCAATCCCGTTCCGTGTTCCCTGTTCGTCTTTTATTTTCAACCCACGAGTCCCCACCCTGGCACCGTTCATGCTATGCGGCCGGGCTGAAACTTTTCGCCTGGGACGTACGCCATGAACGCTCGCCTCTACCGTTGGATCACGCTGTTGGTTCTCGTCCTCGCCGTCGGCTGGGGGACCTCCCAAATCACGGGCTGCGGTGACGATCCCGGCAACAACGTCTTCCCCGAGATGCCCGACGGCTCGAGCGACGACGGCTCGGTCCAGGACTTCGACGGCACCTTCAACACGGGGGACGCTGGGCAAGTTGGTTCCATCAAGATCCAGCCTCTCGATCCAGTCGTCGACGTCACGATCGACGACGGCGTCGTCACGACGGTCCCGATCACGTTCACCGCGATCGGCGACAACAACGTGAAGGTCACGGCGAGCTTCTCGCTCGACCGCGGCGAGCTCGGCAACCTGGTCGCGAACAGCGGCGTGTTCACCGCGAGCGGGAACGCGAGCGGCACCGGAACGGTCACCGCGACCTTCGGCAGCCTCAAGGCGACGACGTCGCTCACGGTCCGCATGAAGATGACGCAGAACGGCCCCAACCCCGACGGCGGCGTGCCGGACGCGGGCGCGGGCGGCTACGGCGGCGTCGGTGGGACCGGCCCCGGCCCGGTGGTGTCGAACGGGACGAAGCAGCTCCTCCTCGGCGCGGCGCAGAAGCCGTCGAGCGCGGCCGAGCTCGGCTTCCTCTACCCGTACGACAAGACCGTGTGGCCGCGGGGCATCCTCGCGCCGCTCCTCCAGTGGCAGACGACGCACACGATCAGCGCGGTGCGCGTGCACCTCTCGCAGAAGAGCTTCACGTTCGACGGCTTCTACGGCGGCACCAACGTCATCAACGAGCCGGTCGATCCCATCGCCTGGAAGAAGGCGCTCGTCGGGAACGCGGGCGACCCGCTCCACGTCGACGTCTACGTGAGCGACGGCACCACCGTCTGGGGCCCGATCTCCGAGGACTGGACGGTCGCGAAGGGCTCGCTCAAGGGCACCGTCTACTACAACTCGTACAACTCGCGGCTCAACTCGCAGAACAACACCGTCTCCACCGGTGCGGTGCTCGCGATCAAGCCGGGCGACTACGCGCCGACGCTCGCGGTGCCGTCGCTCAAGGGGCAGTGCCACGTCTGCCACCAGCTCAGCGCCGACGGCTCGACGCTCTACACGCAGGTGTCGTCGTCGCTCGTCGACGACAGCATCTACTACGCGCCGAACTCTTCGTACGACATGACGAAGAACGGGCAGCTGATCGCGAACTACGTGAACAACGCGCCGGACACGTCGCCGAACAACCGCAAGTTCCTGTGGTCGGGCGTGTACCCGGATGGGACGATGGCGTTCACCAACTCGCGCCACGCGCGCGAGCACAACACGCTCGACTCCGCTCTCTACGCGCGCTCGAACGGCAACAAAATCGCGGCCACCGGTCTGACCGGGGTGACCAGCGCCGTGACGCCGACGTTCTCGCCCGACGGGCGCCGCGTGGCGTTCAACTTCTGGGAGGGCGCGGGCGCGAACAACGTGACCAACGGCGCCGGGCACTCGCTCGCGGTGATGGACTTCTCGTGCGGCGCTCCGCAGAACTCGACGAAGTGCGGCGCTCCGCCCTACGCGTTCTCGAACCTGAAGGAGCTCTATCGCGACGCGACGAAGTGGCCGGCCTGGCCGTCGTTCACGCCCGACGCCGCCGGGGTCGTGTTCCACAACACGGTGACGAAGGGCACCTGCACCGACTGCGAGATCGCGACCTGGTTCAAGGCCGAGGCGGAGCTCTGGTACACGACCGCGCCGACGAGCGGGAACCCGAGCGCCGTCCGGATGAACCTGATGAACGGGCTCGACGTCACGAGCGTCAGCTATCTGCCGACCAACAACCTTCACCCGGCGGATGCGAAGCTCAACTACGAGCCGACGGTGAACCCCGTCGCGTCGGGCGGGTACTACTGGGTCGTCTTCACGTCGCGCCGCCTCTACGGCAACGTGGCGACCGGCGATCCCTACACCAACGGCGATGGGACCTACCCCATCACGAAGAAGCTCTGGGTCGCCGCCATCGACGCGAACCCCCAGCCGGGCAAGGACCCGTCGCACCCCGCGTTCTACCTGCCGGGGCAGGAGATCAACGCCGGCAACATGCGCGCGTTCTGGGTGACCGATCCGTGTCAGCCGAACGGCAACACGTGCGAGACCGGGGACGAGTGCTGCAACGGCTTCTGCCGCGTCGTGGGCGACGGCGGCGGTCTCGTCTGCACCGACAAGCCTGGAGGGTGTGCGCAGGAGTTCGAGAAGTGCTCCACCGACGGCGACTGCTGCGGCGTCAACGCCGGCTACAAATGCCTCGGCGGCTTCTGCGGCCTCGGCTCGCCAAACTGATCACTCCACGATGCACGGTCGTGCGCGGTCGTCCCCACGAGCAAGGCCGTCCACATCGAGTATCGTGTCCCCAAGGATGAAGACCCTCCTTCAATCCCTCCAATCCCAACGCCCCTGCCCTTGCGACTGCCACCGCAAGCTCGACCCCACCTCCCGCACGGCCGGCATCGCCGCGCTCTATGCCTGCGACGACGCCCTCCGAGGCTTCGGCTATCTCCCGGACTACGAGCTCCACGGCGACGCGCTCTGGAAGGAAGCTCAAAAGAAAGCCGATCCCGCCTACCGCGGCATCGCCGTCCGCTTCGGCGAGTGCGTCCACAAGCGCCTGCTCGGGAGCCTCCTGCACGAGGTGCTCCACGCGTCGTTCGGCGACCCCACCCAGGCGAACCACGGCATCCCCTGGGGCATGCCCTACGGCGTCCCCGAAGCGACGAAGCCCGCCGAGGAAGAAGCGCTCCTCCAGAAGCACAACTTCGACGAAGCCCGCGCCTTCGTCGGTGTCTGGATCCTCGGCAAGGCGCTCTTCGACATCTCCTGGGACCTCCGCACCGCGCGCGACGTCGGCACGTACGGCTTCCCGGGAGGCAACGCCCTCGTGCCCGTCCCCAAAGGGTACCGCGCGGTCGCCCACCTCGACCGGCGCCATCACGAGGCGCGCTACTACGCGCGCGCGCGCAAGCTCGAGGAGGAAGCTCGCGCCTGGTTCACGGGCGACGCGCTCGCGGGCCTCACCGCGCGCTTCCGCGAGGTCGAGGCGAAGGGCCGCGAGGCGCGGCCGCAGAAGTACCCGCCGCCCGGCGACTTCGGGCGCATGGCCCCCAAGCCAATCAAGAGCAAGGACCCGTGCACCTGCGGCAGCCAGCGCCCCTACGGTGAGTGCTGCGCGCGCGGCGTGTCACCGATCGTCCCGGAGCTCTCGCGGTAGTGAGCGGGGGCACCCCTCACCCCGCGAAGCGCTTCCACACGAAGCCGACGAACGCCGCGCCGAACAGCACCCAGAGCGCGTTGGTCTTCGGCTTCCAGAGGAGGAGCGCCATCGTGCACGCGCCGAGCACGATCGTCCGCACGTCGACGAGGGCGATCCGCGCGACGGAGAACGCCGCCGCAGCCACGATCCCCACCACCGCCGGGCCGACCCCGGTCAGGAACCCGCGCACGGTGCGGTTGGTCCGGAACGCCCCGAACGACTGCCCGGCGATCACGCAGAGCACGAACGGAGGGCCGAAGATGCCGACCGTCGCCGCGAGCGCCCCGACGAGCCCGCCGACGCGGTAGCCGACGAACGTCGCGGAGATCGCGACCGGCCCGGGAGTGACCTGACCGAACGCAATCGCATCGGCGAAGGCACGGTCGTCGAGCCACTGGCGCGACGTCACCTCGTGCGCGATCTCGGGGATCATCGCGTAGCCGCCGCCGAACGTGGCGACGCCGATCCGCGCGAACACCAAGAGCAACGTCAGCGCCGACACGCCGGCCGCCGCCGCCGGCGCGGCCTGGAGCACCGCGAGCGGGAGGAGCTTCGCGGAGCCGTCCGAGCCGCGCCGCGCCGCGCGCGCACGAACGATCCCGATCACGCCTGCGACCAGCACCACCGCGACGAGCGGCGCTAGCTTCAGCGCGAGCACGCCGAACGACACCACCGCGATCACCCACGCGACGGGCCCGGTGAGCGCCTTCTTCCGCAGATCGATCGCGACGGCGAAGATGACCGGCGCGACCGCGGCGCCCATGCCCTCGAAGAACGACGTCAGACCGTGGAGCTCCCGGAGCCGGTCGTAGAACGCCCCGAACAGGATCATCAGCGCCACGCTCGGCAGGAGGAACGCCACGCTCGCGATGGCCGCGCCGGGAAGCCCCCGCAGCGTGCTGCCGACGAGCGTGAAGAGGTTCGTCGCCGTCGTACCGGGGAGCGCCGACGCAATCGCGGTGTGCTCGAGAAAGGCGTCGTCCGCCATCCAGCCGCGCTCCTCGACGACGTAGCGACGGATGCGCGCGACGACGACGAAGCCACCGCCGTAGCCGAGGACGCCGGTCACGAGCGCGACGAGCCCGAGCGTGGCGAGCGAGATCGGCTTTGCCGGGCTGCCCCCGCTGGTCGCGCTCTCGCTCATCGCGCCTGGTTGTAGGGCAGATGGGGGCATGCTGGAAAGCTCCCCGTGGGCATGCGAAAATCACGCGCGATGCAGGAGATCTTCGCCAACCCCAAGGTCTACATGGTGATGCTGATCCTCTGCATCCTGCTCGCGATGCACTACTACACGTCGTACTTCACGAAGCGGGTCAACATGGGCCAGGGGTACCTGGGCTCCACGTCCCACGAGCACACGATGCTCGAGACGATCGAGACGATCGCGCGCCGCCGGCTCGCCGAGTTTCCTTCGATCGACGACGACACGCTCGCGAAGATGGTGCGGAACGAGATGCGCCAGCAGCAGGTCCTCAACGTCGACATGTACGAGGGGACGATCTACGCGGTGGTCCGGCGACTGCGCACGGACGCGCAGCAACCGCAGACGTTGCGCGTCCCTCCCGGATCCTGAAAGCTCGGCGATTTCGGGAGCGTCCGGAAATTCGTCCGCGGACCGTCCTTCTTCGTTGACTCGGCGGGCAGGACGGATAATTTGCGCCCACTTTCCGCCGCCTTAGCTCAGCGGTAGAGCAACGGTTTCGTAAACCGTAGGTCTCGAGTTCAAATCTCGAAGGCGGCTCCAGGCGGAATCCGGTCGAGCCCGACACGCGAGTGGGGGCTCGGTCAGCGCCCTTCGACGCCGAACGTGAAACCGACGCCGTTCTGACCGCTCCACTGCGCAATGTCGCCACATTCCGCGCAGGGACGACTTGGATGCCGCCCTCGACGGCGACCTTGCCGCGGGCGACGACGTCACCGGTACGGGGAAACGCCGCGGGCTGACAAGCCGTCGCGGCGAGGATGGGAACCAACGAAGCAAGGAGAAGAAAGCGCATCTCCGAGAGACGGAGGACGAGCCCCGCGCTTCAGTTCACCTTGCAGCCGACGCGCGCAGTGGCGACGACGACGTCGTCGTAGAGGATCGTCTGCGTCTCCGGCGCGACGAGCCCGTTCGCGATCCGCGTGTCGAGCGACCCCTTCTCGAAGTACGTGTCGAGCGTGATCCGCCGCACGAGGACGTCCGTGCCCGAGCGCCAGTCGAAGCCCTCGAAGCCCCCCTGGTCCTGGTAGTACGGCCCCCAGCTATAGAAATTGTCGCGCAGCCACCGACCGTGCGGCGTGCCGGTCTTGTATTCGCCGACCAGCTTCCCGTCGATCCAGAGCGCGAGCTCGCCGTCGAGCGAGCCGACGGTGTTCACCTTCGTCATCGTCTCGATGCAGAACCACTTGTCGCGCGGGAACGGGCTCTGCCCCGCCGGCGTGAAGTTGTTCCCGTAGTAGTACGTCGTGCCCTGATCGCCGGCGCACCCCGGCGTCGCCGACCCGTCGTTGCAGCGCCCCGAGCGCATCTTGTACCAGTACGCGTAGAAGCTCAGGTTGCCGTCGTCGTGCGCGTCGAGGTCGTACCAGAAGCCCTGGTTGCCGGGCGGCACGGTGTTGGCGAGACCGTCGCTCTGGAACGACGGCGTGCCCGCCGCGAGGCGCACCCAGTGGTGCGGCGGCACGCTCGTGCCCACGAACTTCGCGTAGAAGCGCCAGTACGCGACGGGCACGCGCTTCGCGAAGTCGTACTGCGCGTTCACGCCGATGTAAGGCGTCTGCGCGAGCCGCGTTCGGCTGATCGACGCGCGCAGGTAGCGCGTGCCGCCGTTCGCCTGCTGTGCGTTGGTGTCGACGTCGAGGAGCGTCGTGTCCTGGCTGTGGCTCGTCCAACCCGCGAACCCGTTCTCGAAGTCGGAGTGGAAGAGCACGTCGGGGTCGGCGCCGATGCCTTGGTCGCCCGGGTGCTTCGCCGAGATGCCCACGCCGGGGGGTGCGCCGTCCGGCGGAGGTGTGCTCCCGTCGGAGGGCGAGCCGCCGTCAATCGGGTTGGTGCCGCCATCGGGCACGACGGGGGTCGTGTCCGACGAGCTGCAAGCGGCCGCGCCGAGCGCGACGAGAACGAACGGGAGCGACGCTCGGCGAGTGCGCATGAACCCATTCTGCCTCGAAACGACTCAGAGCGCGCGCGGCGTGCACTGCGGCCCACGATCGAGCGGGTCGAGCCCCCAGCACGCGACGGCGCCCGCGTCGTCCCAGGTGCACGCGGTCGTCGAGCCGAGCGTGAGGTGCTTGCCATGGACGCTCGGCGTGAGCGCGGTCGGCCCGCAGAACGTCAGCGTCACCGGCCCCGTCGTCGCGCCCATGGTCCGGGTGGTGCACGCGCCCTTCGGGCCGCTCCCCAGGTCGCAGTTCGCTTCCTCGCCCCAACACCACGCGGTGCCGTCCCGCCCGAGCGCGCACGCGAAGACCGACGACACGTCGAGCGCCACCACGTCCTTCACGCCGACCTTCACGAGCCCCGTGCGCGCGGCGGTGGTTCCGTCGCCGAGCGTGCCGTTCGTGTTGTCGCCCCAGCAGAAGACCTCGCCCTTCGTCGTGAGGGCACACGCCGAGTCGCCGCCGACGCGCACCTCCGTCACGTCCGAGAGCCCCGCGACCACGGGCGCGGGGCCGTCGTCGTTGGTCCAACACACGACCGTGCCGGTCGTCGTGCGGGCGCAGAAGCGGCTCTTGCCTCCGGAGATCTGGGTGACGGGCGGCAGCGCCCTCACCTTCGGCGGGTCGGCGGGCCCGAGGACGCGCCCGTGCGACTCGAGCGCAGGGCCCCAGCAGATCACGGTGTGGTCCTCGCGCACGGCGCAGCTCCGGTTCCACGCGAGCGCGACGTCGGTCGCATGCTCCACGCCGAGCACGGGGACGGCGGTGAGGATGCCCGGCGTCGCCCCGGACCATCCGTTCTTCGAGGCGTTGGTGTTCCCCCAACACCGCACGGTCGCGTCGGCGAGCACGGCGCACCCGCGGTTCTCGGCGACCGCGAGCGCGGCGGTCGTGCCGCGCGGGAGCGCGGACACCGAGAGCGGAGTCGCAAGCGCCTGGTTGCGGGAGCCGCTGGAGGAAGGCGTCTCGAACGCGATCGGCCAGTCGCCCGCACAGCGCACGTCGCCCTTGGCGACGAGGAAGCAAGCGTTCCCGTCCTCGAGCGCGACGGCACCGACGGACCCGAAGAAGCCGCCCCCGGCGTCGGGCGCAGCGCCGAACGCGGACGCGGACGCGGACCCGGACCCGGACCCGGGCACGGGCACGGATGCGGACGCAGACGCGGGCGCCGACGTCGGGCTGCGCTCGCACGCAGCGAGAGCGAGACCCACGAGGATGGCCACCGCCGAACGCATGCTCCTCCTACGCACCACCCCCCACGAGGATCCCTTGCTCGCCCCAGCGCCGATGCTAGACGTCGAACATGCGCTCGGTCGCTCTCTTCGCATCTCTCGCAGGCCTCGCCGCCATCATCGCCGCATCGCACGACGCCGTCGCGGACGATCCGCCGTGCGACGCGTGGGAGGTCGAGTACGCGTTGAGCGGCACGCTCGCCGTCCGCGACACCCCGATGGGCGCCGGGAACGCCGATCACGCGGTCGGCCCCGGCACGGTGGTCCTCCGCTTCGAGAACGCGACCGGCCCCGCCGACGGCCCGGCGAAGATGCTCTCGCTCTCGATCAAGCAGTTCTACACCGGCGTCTACTTCAACACGAAGGTCACGACGGACCTGATGTCGACGATCACCCCGGCGACGTGCAGCGCCGGCGAGGGCACCTTCGCGGCGGGCAAGCTCACCTGGGGCGGCAAGGTGCGCGGCTACAAGGTCGACGGTTCGCTCACCTGCGACGGCGCCATGTGCGGCAAGTTCGGCGGCCCCCCGCAAGGCAAGAGCGAGTACCACGACGCCGCGCACGACGTGGAGCTCGCCCCGTTCGAGTTCTCGGCCGACCGCAAGACGTTCTCGATGGCCGCCTCGCAGGTCTCGAAGGGCGATTCGCCGAAGCACACGACCTACCTCGCGATGGCCGGGCGCGAGACGAAGCGCACGTGCGTCCGCCAGAAGCCCTGCAAGTAGCCCTCCGGTTGCACGGAATGCAGGATTGCACGGAGTGCAACTCGCGCTAGAGTTCCTCCGTCATGGGGCTCCGCGAGCAACACCAGCGCGACACCCGGCGCCGCATCGCGGACGCCGCGTTCGACCTCGCGCGGCGCGAGGGAGACGTTCGGCCCGACGCGATCGCCGAGCGCGCGGGGATCTCGCGCCGCACCCTCTTCAACTACGTGCCCAGCGCGGACGCGGCGCTGTCGCTCCCGGTCGAGGACTACCTCGAGGTCGCGGTTCGGCGCTTTCGCGAGCGCCCCGCGGGCGAGGACGTCTTCACCGCCATGGCGGCCGCCGTGTCGTCGATCGAGCCCGAGCTCGTCGCGCGCCTCGAGCGCTTCTCGTCGCTCCAGCACCAGCACGCGGGGGAAGCGGGGGCGCGCCACTACTTGCTCGTCTGGGAGCACAGCGAGGCCCAAGTCCGCGAGTCGCTCGCAGCGCGGCTCGGCAAGCGCGCGGACCCGCTCTTCGTCGCGACCCTCGCCGGCGCCGTGATGGGTGCCGGCAAAGCCGCCGTCGCGGCCTGGGTCGCGCAGCCGCGCTCGAAGCGCCCGATCCCGCTCACGACCTTCTTCGTTCGAACCCTCGGTTATCTCGCCCAGACCCCGCTCCGCCGGAGTGCCCGATGAACCTGCCTACCGCCCGCCTCGCCGTCCTCGCCGCCATCGGCGCGCTCACCACCATCGTCAGCGCGACCACGCGCGCCGCCGCGGACGACCCGCCGTGCGACGCGTGGGAGGTCGAGTACTCCTTGAGCGGCACGCTCGCCGTCCGCGACACGCCGATGGGCGCCGGCAACGGCGATCACGCCGTCGGTCCCGGCACCGCGACCCTGCGCTTCGAGAACGCAACCGGCCCCGGCGACGGACCGGTCAAGCTCCTCGGCTTCACGATGAAGCAGTCCTACTCGGGCGTGTACGTCGGCACGAAGGTCACGTCGGACGTCGCCTCGAGCGTCACGCCCACGACCACGTGCAGCGCGGCCGAGGGCACGTTCGGCTCCGGCAAGGCCACCTGGAGCTCCAAGGTGCGCGACTACAAGGTCGACGGGTTCATCATCTGCGAGGGCGCGATGTGCGGGAAGTTCGGCGGCCCGCCGTCGGGCAAGAGCGAGTACCACGACCCCGCGCACGACGTGACGTTCTCGCCGTTCGAGTTCGCCGCCGACCGCAAGACGTTCAGCATGGCGGCCTCGCAAATCTCGAAGGGCGACTCGCCGAAGCACACGACCTACCTCGCGGTGGCCGGGCGGGAGACGAAGCGCACGTGCGTGCGCCAGAAGCCCTGCAGGTGAGTCAGTCGGTGCACAGGAGCGAGCGGCACGCCCAGTGCTGCTTCGCGACGTCGTAGATGCACGCGTTCCCGAACGCGCCGTCCGCGCAGTCCGCGTCGTCGGTGCACTCGTCGGCGGTGCCGTGGCAGAACCAGCCGAACGACCCGGCCGGGATCCCGCTCCGGCAGTAGACGTCGACGTTCACGGCCGAGGGCGAGCAGTAGCCGCGGCCCACCACGCCGCAGTCGCCGTCGGTGCGGCAGGAGCCGTTGCGGCAAGCGTTCGCGCCGCCCGCCGCGGGGTCGCGGCACTGACAGACGCCGCTGCCGCACTCCTTGTCGGTCGTGCACTCGTCGTAGGTGCACGTGGACGGCGCGAGCGCCACGCTCGTGCAGCGCCCGTTCTTCCCATTCGTGCACTCTGCATCGGTCGTGCAGGTGCCCGGGTTGGGCGGCGGCGAGCTCGCGGGGCGGTCCGTCGGGCACGCGACCGTCGCCGCGCGGTGGAGCTTCGGCTCGCGCACGGTCCCGGTTCCGCCGTCCGTCGGTGACGACGACGACGAGCCACAGGCAAACGCGAGCACGGCGAGGAAACCAAACGAAGCGAAGGGCGGGCGCAAGGTAGGTGGCGGGGAGTATAGCGACTCTGTTGGATCGGCCATGGGGCACGCATGGCCCAACCTGGGACGGGCGCTGGATCGCCGGCGTGGATCCCCGCGGAACCCCCGCGCGCCGGGCTCCTACATTGGCGCCATTCTCATGTGACTGAAATCACGACGACCGGTGAGCGCGCAGGCCGCCGCGCTCGCGACGAGCCGCGAGCGCGCGGTGGCCCACGCCTTGCGATGGAGGGGGAAGGATGTCGAAGGCTCGTCTTCTCCTCCCCGCTCTCTTGCTCGCCGCTCCGGCCGTCCTCGGCTGCAGCAGCACTGGCCCGAGCACGCTCGATGGCGAGTGGAACGATCCCGCGCCGGAGACGCCGCGCCCGCCCACCACCACCGATGGCGGCGCTCACGGTGACAACGGCGAGCCCCTCCCCGTCTCGAACGACGGCGGCTCGCTCCCGACGCCGAACCCCGTCGCCACCAGCGCGCCCGTCGCCGAGAACATCGGCATCAGCGAGGTCGCCTTCTTCCAGACCGTGAAGGTCCCGGTGATGAAGGGCGGCAGCCCGCAGACGCCGAAGGCCCCCGTGGTCGCGGGCAGGCCGGCGCTCCTCCGCGTGTACGTCACGCCGCAATCCGGATGGTCGCCGCACGCGCTCCAAGCGCAGCTCACGCTGGATGGCGGCGGCACGAAGACCACGCTCGTCGCCGATGCGACCCCGGCCGCGACCTCGACCGACGCGGCCATCGGCTCCACGTTCAACATCGAGGTCCCCGGCGATCAGCTCAAGACCGACACCAAGTTCAGCGTCGTCCTGCGCGAGAAGTCGGGCACGAAGGCGCAGCCCGCGACGAGCCCCGCGATGTGGCCGCTCGACGGCACGACCACCGCCGCGCTCGGCGCGGTCAGCACCGGACCGCAGCTCAAGGTCGTCATCGTCCCGATCCAGTACGGGAGCGACGGCTCGAACCGCCTCCCCGATCTCTCGCCGACACAGGTCCAGAAGTACAAGGACCTGCTCTTCGCGCTCTACCCCACGCCCGCCGTCTCGATCACCGTTCGCGCGCAGCCGGTCGCGATCAACTACGCCGTGACGGCCTCGGGCAACGGGTGGAACCAACTGCTCACGCAGGTGCTCGGCGTGCGCGGCGGCGACGCCCCCGACAAGGACGTCTACTACTACGGGCTCTTCAACCCGTCGGCGTCGTTCGCCTCCTACTGCGGGAGCGGCTGCGTGGTCGGGCTGTCGCCGGTGATCACGAACGCGGGCGACGCGTCGAGCCGCGCCAGCATCGGCGTCGGGTTCACCGGCGACGTGGCGGCCGAGTCGCTCGTGCACGAGCTCGGCCACGCCCACGGCCGCAACCACGCTCCGTGCGGCGGCGTGGCCGGCCCGGATCCCGCCTACCCGTACAGCGGCGGAGCGCTCGGCTCGTGGGGTTACTCGCTCGTGTCGAAGACGCTCAAGGACCCGGCGCAGTTCAAGGACCTCATGGGCTACTGCAACCCCGGCTGGTTCTCGGACTACAACTACAACGCGCTCGTCACGCGCGTGAAGACGGTGAACAACGCGCAGATGGTCGCCATGGCCCCGCGCACGTTCCGCTATGCGTCGGTCGACGAGCACGGCGCGCTGACGTGGACGGGCTCCGCGACGCTCACCGAGCAGCCCGGCGGCGAGCCGCGCACCGTCGTCTACGAGGCGCAGGACGGAACCCCGCTCGGCGAAGAGACGGCCTACCTGCTCACGCACGATCACGTCGCGGGCGGCACCCTCATCGCGCCCGAAGGCCCGACCGGTACCGCCCGCATCCGACTGAAGAGCCCGACGCTCGTGTTCGCGCCGAAGCTCTGAGGCGGCTACGCCACGCGCTTCGCAGCGCGCCCCTCGGCGAGGCGCGTCGCGGCGAGGCGCGACAGCCCCATGATCGAGTGCTGCGGGTTCACGCCCAGGTTCGTCGGGAAGACGCTCGAGTCGACGACGTAGAGCCCCTCCGTCCCGTGCACGCCGAAGTCGAGACCGACGACGCTCGAGCGCGGGTCGGGCCCCATCCGTGCCGCGCCGAACAGGTGCGACGCGACCATCCCGTACGCGCGCGGATCGATCGGACCCTCGTCGACGAGCTTCAGCTGATCGGGGCTCGTGAGGACGGTCGGCAGCCCGTGGACGCCCGGCCAGACCTCGGTGGCGCCCTGCGCGAACATCAGCTTCACCAGCGTGGAGAGCGCCTTCCGCGCGATGTGCATGTCGCGCACGGTCGGGGTGTAGACGACCTTGTCGCGGCCGCCCCAGCCGCTCTCGACCGTGCCCTCCGCCTCGGCACGGACCTGCGCGACCCAGATCCCGACGTTCGGGAAGCTCGCGAGCCGCTGCATGAACTCCGAGCCGGCGCCGGGCATGCGCGCCGCGAGCAGCTCGGGCGGCATCGCGATGCTCTCGAGCTTGAAGCCCTCGCTCTGCCGGAAGTGGATCGACTCCGCGCCCTGCGTGGCGCCGAAGCTCATGTGCACCGGCGACGGGAACACCGCCGCGCAGCCGACGCCGGGGTGCGCCTGGAAGTGACGCCCCAGTGCCTTCGTCTTCACGCCGGAGCGCCGGAGGACGTTCGGCGTCTGGATCGTGCGCGCACGGTGCGGGTGCCCCGCGGCCCGTCGACGCGACCGAGCACCGCGGACGCGCGCGCGCCGTCCATCTCGACGCGCTCGACCTTGCACGAGGTGAAGATGCGGGCGCCGAGCCCGAGCGCCCAGGGCACGTAGCTCACGCTCATGCCCTGCTTCGCCGCGCTCGGGCAGCCCTGGAGGCAACGCCCCGTGCCGGTGCAGCCCTTGTCGTAGCGCCGCATGCGGTGCGCCTCGATGCCGAGGCCCTCGCTCGCCTCGAGGAGGCCGGCGCTGTTGCGGCCGAGCGCCTCGTCGGCGACGGCGTGGACGTTGAGCGCGGCTTCGAGCGCGTCGAAGTGACCCGCGAGCTCGCCTTCGTTCATCGCGTCGGCGAGACCGTACTTCCCGCGCCAATCCGCGATCACGTCGCTCGGAAGGCGCCACGCGATCGCCGAGTTCACCACCGTGCTCCCGCCGACGCAGCGCCCCTGCAGGAGCGGGATGAACGAGCGACCTTCGATCGCCTGCGTCGCCGCGTCGCGCATGAGCCGCCGGAAGCTCCCGAGCACGTCGGGGGTGAAGTCGCGGGTCTTCACCCACGGCCCCTCTTCCACGAGCGCGACCGAGAAGCCCGCGGCCGCGAGCGTGTGCGCGGCCACGGCGCCGGATGCCCCCGAGCCCACCACGACCCAGTCGAACGCTTCGTCGACATCGCGGTCGAGCGCGCGGCAATCGACCACCGCGCCCTCCGGGAGATCTTCGTCCGGGTAGCTCTTGCGCCGCTGCACGCCGCTGTCGACGTCGGGTCCCGAATCAAGCGACCGATCGCTCATGGCCGACTCCTTCCCCCGCACCGAGCGGCAGTTGCTTCTTCGAGAGCGACACCAACGTGGAGCGCTCGGGCTCGCGGACGACCGCCTTGCGAACCCCCGGGAACGTGAGGAAGAAGAGCGCCCCGAACGCCTTCAACAGCGTGGTCAGCTGGCGCACGAAGTAGAAGTTGCTGCCGAGGAGCGCCATCACGACGCGCTCGCGATCGCCGGTGGCGAGACCGGTGATCGTCGAGAGCTTGCCGATCGTGAGGAGCGGCGCGAGCGCGATGATCCACACCGCGACGCGCAACCCGAGCGCGACCCGCGGCGGGACGCCGGAGCGCGCGTCTTCGAACATGCCGACCATGTCGCCGTCCGCAGCGCCTTGCGGCAGGCGCGGATCCGACTTGCGCGGAAAGATGCCGTCGAACGCGGCGGCGGCGAAGCTCCTCTCGAACGACAACAGGCGGGTCATGACTTCTTCCCCTTCTTCGTCTTCTTCTTCGACTCGGTCGTGGCAGTGGGCGCGAGCGCGCCGAGCAACGGCTTCGGCGCTTGGACCTTCACGGTGCGGAGCTTCTGCTCGAGGAGCGTCGCGTCGGCGGCGGCGAGCGCCTGCCGCACGAGCGAGCGCGCCGCGTCCCCGTTCCCGCTCCGCACGAGCTGGATGATGATCGGGTACGCGCTCAGCGTGCGCTCCGGGTCGTCGTACAGGGCGGCGACGAGCTGCGGATGCTCCTCGGGCAGCCGGGCGAAGGTGTTGAGGATGAGCTCGAGCCCGACGTTCTTCGCCGCGCGGATGACCGCGCGCTGGAACACGACGTCGCCCCGAGCGAGCGCGAGCGGGTCGCCCACGTTCTGCTGCTGCGCGGCGGCGGCCGCTTCCATCGAGGCGATGTCCTCGTCCGTGTGGCGTTCGACGGCGAGGGCGACCGCCTCGGCCGCGAGGACGCGCCGCACCTCGAGGATGGAGGCGAGCATGTCGTGCCAGGCCGGCTCGGCCGGATCGAGCGCGGAGGCGAGCGCCGGCAGCGCATCCAGCCCGGCGCGCTCGCGCCAGGACGCGACCACCGTGCCGGCGCCGTGGCGGGTGAGGATGAGGCCCAGCGCTTCCAGCCGCGCCAGCGCGGCGCGGAGGGTGAGGCGGTTGATGCCGAGCGCCAGGGCGAGCTCGCGCTCCGACGGCAGCTTGGACCCCGCCGGGAGGCGGCCGGCGAGGATCTCCCCCCGGATCCGCTCGGCCACGGCGTCCACCACGCTCGACCGCGCGATCGGGCCCAGGACGGACAGAGTCTCGAGGCCGCCCTCCGCAGGGGGCTCGCTCGGCAGCGTGGACGGGTTCGACGGGACGATCTTCAAGCGGGGCCTCCTCGGACTCTCATCAAGTGATTGACTGGTTGAACCAGTAGCACCGGCAAAGTGACTGCGCAAGCCCTTTCGCGCTTTCAGGTCGGAGTAAGCTGCGCGCCATGATCGACCTGCGCAGCGACACCGTCACCAAGCCCACCCCAGCCATGCGGAAGGCCATGGCCGAGGCGGAGGTCGGCGACGACGTGTACGGCGAGGATCCCACGGTCCACGCGCTGGAGGCCGCCATCGCCGCCCGCTGCGGCAAGGAAGCCGCCCTCTTCGTGACCTCGGGGTCGATGGGGAACCAGCTCGCGATCGCGGCCCAGACGCGCCCCGGCGACGAGGTGATCGTGGGCGAAGGCGCGCACCCGGTCTTCTACGAGGTGGCCGCGGGCGCGGTCCTCTCGGGCGTGCAGTTCGCGACCGCCGGGAGCGGCGGCCTCTACGACGAGGACGACATGGTCGCGGCGATCAAGGCGAGCGCCTACTGGTCGCCGCGCACGTCGCTCGTTTGCGTGGAGAACACACACAATCGCGGCGGCGGCCGCGTGTTCCCCCAGGACGCGGTCGTGAGGATCGGGGTGCGCGCGAAAGAGCACGGGCTCCGCTTCCACCTCGACGGCGCGCGGATCTGGAACGCGATGACCGCGACGAAGCTCTCCCTCGAGGCGCTCGTCGCCCCGTTCGACAGCGCGAGCGTCTGCTTCTCGAAGGGCCTCGGCGCCCCCGTCGGCAGCGCCCTCGTCTCCGACCGGGCGACGATCGAGCGCGCGCGCCGGTTCCGCAAGATGTGGGGCGGCGGCATGCGCCAGGCCGGCATCCTCGCCGCCGGGGCGCTCTACGCGCTCGAGCACCACGTCGAGCGGCTCCACGAGGATCACGAGAAGGCGCGCGCGTTCGCGGAGCTCCTCGTCGGCAAGGCGCGGCTCCACGTCGACGTCGCGGCGGTGGAGACCAACATCGTCAACGTCGACGTCGACGGCCCCGCCGATCCGGTCGTCGCCGCAGCGAAGGAGCACGGCCTTCGGGTCGGGGCCTCCGGGCCGCGCCGCATCCGCGCGGTGTTCCACATGGACGTCAGCAAGGGCGACGCGACGCGCGCCGCGCACGCGCTGGCGCAGGCCGCCGAGGAAGCTCGCGGTTGACGGGAGGGCTCCGCGCCGTCGCTGTTTCTGGGTTGGCCGCGCTCGTGCTCGCTTGTGCCGCGCGCGCGCCTTCGTCGTACGCGCTCGCGTTCGCGCAGGCGGAGCGCGCGCAGAACGCCGGGCGCTACGCCGAGGCCGCGGACGGCTTCCTCGCCGCCGCCGCGGACGAGACGCAGAGCCAACGGGATCGGGATCACGCGACGCTCCTCGCGGCGCACATGCGCGACCGCGCGGGTGATCGCGCCGGCGCGCGCGCGCTCCTCGAGCCGCTCACGAAGTCGCCCACCACCTACGGGATCGAGGCGCAGTACGAGCTCGGCGTGCTCTTCCTCGCGAGCGAGGATCCCGCGCTCGTCGCGAGCGGGTGGGCCGCGCTGGACGCGTACGCGCGCGCCCACCCCGAGGTGGGGACCGCCATCGTCGCGATGCGGCGACGCGTACGGCACGAGGACGAGACCGGGCCCGCCGCCGCGCTCGCCTACCTCGACGGTCTCGCTCCGGCGATCAAGGGCACCGCGCTGGAGGAGTTCGTGCTCTACGAGCGCGCGGAGCGCCTCGCGCGGCTGGGGCGCGACACGGACGCGCTCGCCGCGTTCCTCGAGCTGGCGGCGCGCTTCCCGTACCCCGGGCCCCACTTCGACGACGCGCTCTTCCGCGCGAGCGAGCTCGACGAGAAGCTCGGGCGCTTCGACGACGCGATTCGGGAGCTCCGTCGCATGCTCGTCGAGCGCGAGCGCTCGGACAAGCCAGGCACCTACGAGCGCCCGCGCTTCCACGAGGGCGCCTACCGGATCGCGGTGCTGCTCCGCGATCGGGTCGGCGACAAGAAGGCGGCGCGGCAGGCGTTCCTCGACTTCGCGAACGACTTCGAGAACGCCCAGACGCGCGACGACGCGCTCTGGCAGGCGTCACGGCTCGCGGAGACCGACGGCGAGCGTTGCCGCGATCTCGAGAAGCTGATCGCCGTCCGGCCCGACTCCCGTTACGTCCCCTGCGCTCTCGCGCGGTGCAGCGGCCTGACCCGGCCGAAAGACAGCGTGGCGCCCCCGACGTGCCACGCCTATTTGCTGCGCGACTGACGATCAATCCTCGTCGTCGTCTTCTTCCTCTTCCAGATCTTCGTCGCCGTCCTCGTCGTCGTCGTCGCCGAGGTCGTCGTCGTCCTCGTAGTCGTCGCCGCCGTCCTTGTCGTCGTCCTCTTCTTCTTCCGGCTCGTCCGCCGTGGCCGCCGCCTTCTTCTCGAACTTCACGTCGACGCCGACGTCACCGAGCTGGGTGTCCATCAGCTCGAAGAGCTCGTCGACGTCGTCCCCCGACCACTCGTCGAGCATGTCGGTGATGAACTCGAAGAAGTCGCCGCTGTCGAGCCGACGCTCGATCTCTTCGACCTGCTCTTCGGTGAAGGCCTCGAGGATGTCCTCGCGCAGAGTCTCGGTATCCCCCTCCTCGATCGCATCTTGCGCCGAGAGCCGAATCTGCCGAACCGCACGCTTGTCGAGAACGATTTCCATCGCGAGTCCGCGAATACGGCAACCCCACGCAAGCTGTCAACAGATCACCTCGTGGTATTCTCCTCCTGTGGCTCGACCCCTCAGCGAGGTGCTCCGATGTGGGTCGCACGCGCGCCTCGCGTGCGCGGTGGTTCTCGCGCTCGCCAGCGCGGCCTCCGACGCCCGTGCCGAAGACACGGCAGGCTCGGATCCGAGCTCTCCCACCGTGCTCCGGCGGAGCTTTCTCCAGTACGGCCTCGCCTTCACCGGCGAGGTCGTCGCGTACGCGGGCCCCATCTGCTCGAGCGCCACACCTGCCGCGTGCATCCTCGGCTCGGGCGGCGGCGTGGCGGTGCGGGTCGGCCGCCGCCTGCGCACGCCGTGGTACTTCGGCGCCGCGTACGAGTTCTCGAAGCAGGATCCGGGGCAGCTCTACCGCCTCGCGATCCTGCAGCAGCTGCGCGCGGAGGGCCGCTACTACTTCGAGACGCGAACGCGCTTCACGCCGCTCCTCTACGCCGCGGTGGGGGTGAACGCCTACGGCAACCTCTGGGGCATCGACACGATTGGCCCCGGCGGAAGCATCGGCGGCGGCGTCGAGGCGCAGGTCGCGGGCGAGACCGTCATCGGCCTCACCCTCGCGTACCGCGCGCTCGGTTTCACGGGTTTCACCGACTCCGGCGGGAGCGAGCGGACGGGCGGCGTCGCCCACGTGGTCGGGATCGATCTGAGCCTGGAGACGCGGGACGCGCTCTGACCCGAGCAAGCGAACCTGAAGCGACGCGTCAAGAGGCTGCGCGAGGCGACGCGAAAGGCGCATCCGGAGCGTGTACGTGCTTGACGGAGAGGTAGAGAAAGCGCTTCCCTAAGAGCCGACGTGATCTGCGGGACCTGCGGAAAGAACAACGCGGACCATTTGGTCTTTTGCGAGGACTGCGGGGCGCGGCTGCCGAAGGATGCTTCGTCGAAGTGTCCGCGCTGCCACGCCAGCAATGCACCGGGGATGCGCTTCTGCATCACCTGCGGGAGCCCGCTCGATCCGGCGAAGGCGGCGCAGCCACCCGTCGCTGCACCTGCGCCAGCGCCGGCGGCCCCCGCCGGTGCGCCGGCACCGATGCCGGTCGGGACGGTGAACGCAGCGCCGATCGGCGCCCTCGGCGGCACCGCACCGATGCCCGTGCAGCCGGCGCCGCCGCTCGTCGCGCCCGCGCCGATCGCACCCGTTGCAGCGCCCGTCCCCGCGCCGGTCGCGCCCGCGCCGGTGCCCGCTGCCGCGATCGCGCCGGCCCCCGTCGTCGGCTTGGGTGGCAACGCACCGAAGCCCCAGCGCGCGTGTGCCCGCTGCAAGGGCATGTCCGACGCGGAGTCGCAGTTCTGTCGCTTCTGCGGCGCGCCGCTCGCCGAGACGCGCCTCGCCGAGGGCGGCGTCACGAAGAAGTCGGCCGAGTCGGCGGCCCAGGCCGCGGTCCAGCGCCTCGATCGCACGCAGCTCACCGACCCGCCCGCCTTCGACCCGACGACGAAGCGCGAGGACAAGCCAATCCTCGAAGCCACGTCGAAGATCGCTCCCTACCAGGACGGCGACGGCAAGCAGGTCAAGCTCCAGCTCATCGCCAAGGACGGCTCGCTCGGGCCGGTCCACGTAGTGGGCGAGCAACTGGACATCGGCCGCGCCGAGGGCGAGGTCGTCCTCCCCGAGGATCGCTACCTCGCGCTGCGTCATGCGCGCATCCGGCGCGAGGACGGCGGGCTCACGCTCCGCGACTTGGGGACCCCGAACGGGGTCTACCTCCGCGTCCGCCGGGCGGGCCCGGGCGAGACCGGGGAAGCCCTGCTGCGTGACGGGGACTTGATCCTGATTGGTCAACAGGTGCTAAGGTTCGAGGTCGTGAAAGACGGCGATGAGGGGCTCGGGGCTGCTTCGGAGCAGGGGACGCTCCTCTTCGGCACCCCCGGCGGAGCTCGCTACGCCCGGCTCGGCCAGGTGACCACCGAGGGCGTCGTGCGCGACGTCTACTACCTGCGCCGTCCGGAGACGGTCCTCGGGCGCGAGTCCGGCGACATCGTCTTCACGGACGACCCCTTCCTCTCTCGCCGTCACGCCACCATCAAGCGCGCGGCCGACAAGAGCTTCAACCTCTCGGATCTCGACTCGTCGAACGGCACCTTCCTCCGCATCCGCGGGGTCGTGAAGGTGAAGCACGGCGACGAGCTCCGCGTCGGGCAGCAGCTCTTCCGGATCGACGCCCCACTCTTCGGCGGTGGCTCGTGACCCAAACCGGGACGGAGAACGAGAAGCCCGCTGCCGAGGCGACCACCGAGTCGCCCAAGCCGAGCACCGACGTTCAGATGCGCCTCTTCGCCCGAACCGACGTCGGCCAAGTCCGCGAGCACAACGAGGACAACTTCCTCGTCGCCGATCTCTCGCGCCGGACGCGTGGGTTGCACGACGCGAGCAAGCCCGTGCCCCTCGGCAAGAACGGTCACCTCCTCGCCGTCTGCGACGGCATGGGTGGCGCGGCCGCGGGCGAGGTCGCGAGCCAGCTCGCCGTCGACATCATCTACGAGTGCATGGTCGAGGGCCTCGATCCCGAGGCGCCCACCCACCGCAACGACCTCGCACGCCGCCTCGTCCGCGCCGTCGAGATCGCCGGCCAGCGCATCTTCCACGAAGCCAAGGCCGACCGCACGCGGCGCGGCATGGGCACCACCGTGACCGCGGCGGCGTTCGTCGACGATCACTTGTTCCTTGCCCAGGTCGGGGACTCGCGCGGCTACATTCTGCGCAATGGCACGCTGGTCCAGGTCACCCGTGATCAATCGCTCGTCAATCAGCTGATCGAGGCGGGGCAGCTCACCGAAGAAGAAGCCGAGACCTTCGAGCACAACAACATCATCCTCCAGGCGCTCGGCACCGCGGACACCGTCCAGGTCGATCTCACGTTCGCCGAGCTCAAGAAGGGGGACGTACTCCTCCTCTGCTCCGACGGTTTGTCGGGCATGGTCCGCAACGACGAGATCCGCGAGATCCTGAAGTCCGTCGGGGAGCCGCTCGAGGCGTGCAAGACCCTCACCGAGCGCGCGAACTACGCCGGTGGCCACGACAACATCACCGTCGTCGTCGCGAAATTCGAGGACGGCTTGCCCGACGTCCCGGCCGACGCGGAGCCGCTCAAGTACCGCAAGTACCCGCTCCCCGAGGAGACGACGGAGCCGAACCGCCGCTCCGCGCTGACGGCGACCGTCCCCGGTGGCCGCGCCCCGATCGACGACGAGGAGCCCATCGCGAACGCCCCCGCGGCCCCCGCCGCCGACGCATCGTCGCCGACGGCACCTGCCGCTGCGCCGTCGTCCGGCCGGAGCGAAGAAGAGCGCATCGACATCCCCGGTACGCACGTGCCGGCGGGCGTGGTCGTCGCGCTCATCCTCGGCGTCATCGCGCTCCTCGGCGCGACCGCGTTTCTCCTTCTGCGCAACTGATCACTTCGCGCCGAGCTTGAGCGCGAGGAAGCGCGCCACGCCGTCGTTCGGATCGCGCGCGAGCGCCTCATCCATCGCCGCCTTCGCGCCGGTCGCGTCGCCGCGCGCGAGCCGCGCCACGCCGAGCCACGCCCACGCCGGCGCGTGGTAGCGCCCGTCCTGGCCTTCGGTGAGCGTCACGAGCCGTGCCTCCGCGTCGTCGAGCTCGCCCCGCTTCATCGCGCGGCGCGCGAGCAGCAGCTCCACGCCCGGGACGCTCGCGAAGCGGTGCTCCGCGCGCTCGAGGATCGCGTCGGCCTCCGCATCGCGGCCGAGCTTCCAGTAGCAGTCGACCAGCCCCGTGTAGCCCTCGACCTGCTCGGGTGCGACCTGCACGAGCCGGAGGAACTGCTCGCGCGCTTCTTCGTAGGCTCCGCGCGCGAAGAGCAGACGACCGAGGTTGGCGCGCGACGCGCCGAAGCCGGGGTCGATCGCGAGCGCATCCGCGTAGCGCGCCTCCGCCTTGCGCGGCTCGCCGACGACCTCCTCGAGGATCCCGAGCGCGTGCATCGGCGCCGGCAGGTCCGGGTTCAGCGAGACCGCCTTCTCGAAGTCCTTCCGCGCGCCCGCGTAGTCGTGCTGGCGGAGCTTCACGAGCCCGAGGTTGACCCAGGCCTCCGTGAAGCGAGGGTTGTACTCGAGGGCCAGCGCGAGGCGAGCTTCGGCGACCTCGACGTCCCCCGCGCCGAGCGCCTCGGCGCCTTCGTCGTTGAGCGCGAGCGCCTTCGGAGGGAGCGGCGCGGCGCTGGCGCAACCGGCGAGGAACAGAGCGAGGACGAGGGCGAGCGCGCAACGCATGACCGCCCCTCGGCCGAGGGACGCCCGCGGTTGCGCGAATTCTTCAGGGCGGGTCGACCTGCGGCGCCGGCCGGGGCGTGGAGGCCGTGTGGAGGCGGAGGAGCGACGGCTGCCCCACCACTTCGCCCCGGAAGATCGCGAGGTTCGAGGTGCCCACCCGCCGCGTGTCGACCTTGGGGCGGAGCTGGTAGAGCCCATCGCGGCGGAACGCATCCGACGGGCAGAGGACGAGCCCGATGCTCACGTCGGTGCGGCCGTTGGGGGAGAGCGTCTGGAGGAGCTCGGGGATCGGCGTCGGCCCGAGCGCGGCCCCGCACTGGGTGGAGGTGCCGTCGGGCCCGACGAGCACGAAGCCCACCGTCGCCGACGTGAAGATGGAACGTACGGCGAGCGGACCGGCGTTCTTCACGCTCACCGCGATCTGCCGTTCGAAGGTGCTCCCCAGATCGATCCGCGCGGGAGCGGTCACGACGAGCTTCATGCCATCGGCGTCGAGGGTGCTCGCGGGGGGCGCGGGCGTCTCGACCGCGGCGGGGAGCGTGAGGGGCGCGGAGTCGATGCTCTTCGCGGGCGCCGGTGCGTTCGGATCGGACGCATCGTTCAGGAGCGGCACGAAGGCCTTCGGGCCGGTGGTCGCGCGACCGCCGAACCCGTAGTGCGCCGTGACCGTAGCGCCGGGCACGAGCGCCGCGCTCTCGCGCTCGCCGAAGCAGTAGAGCCGCGGATCGAACCGCTCCGTGTAGCTGCGGCCCGCGACGAGCACGAGCCCGCGCTCCATGTCGGAGCCAGGCACCATGTCGACCGGGAGGGTGCAGCGCGTCTTCGTGCCGCCCGTGGGCGCCGTGATCTCGAGCTCGAGCAAGCGCGCGTCGGCCACGATGCGTACCGGCACGCTCCCCGAGTTGGTGAGCTTGACCGCCCAACCCGAGGTCGGTGTCGTCGCGGTGAGCGTGACGTCGACCTTGGGCGGGGGGCGCTGCGGCACCGGCGGCGGAGCCGGCTTCGCCGCGGGCGCGGCCAGCACGGCGAAGGCGAGCGCGAGCGGGCGGAGCATGGAAAGAAGCTACTTCACCGGCGTCGAATGTCGAGGCCGGTGAAGTAATCCCGTCAGCCGCGGAGCGTCTCGAGGAGCTCGAGATCCGGGAGCGCGACGATCTGCTTGGTCTGCAGCACCGCGACGCCGTTGTCCTCGAGGAGCTTGCAGAACGCGAGCCCGTCGTAGAGGGCGACCGGCGGAGCGTTCGGGGTGGCGGCTTCCTCGCGGGCGCCGGAGAGCACCTGGCCGGTGGTGACGAGCCAACCTGCCGTCGCCGGGCCGTAGTGGTGGAGCGCACCGCGGAGATCGCTCACGCGCTCGCGGCCGATCTCGCGGCCGTCCTTCCGGACGACGATGGCGGTGCGGATCTCGTCCGCGCCCGTGCGGTGAATCGCACCGAAGTGCGCTTCGCCGCCCGAGACGCCAGCGCGCCGAACGCCGCGGAGCTGGCCCATGCCGGCGCGCTCGAGGGCGAGCAGCGCGAGCTCGATGAACGCGTGACCGGGGAGCTCCTGGATGCGGCGCAGGAACACGCGGCGCGCAGCGTCGCGGTAGCGCTCGACGGCCTGGAGGGCCTCCATCTCGAAGCGCTGGAGCTCTTGGCCGAGGATCCAGTCGGTCGGCGCGACACGCGCGCCCGACGCGAAGCGGAAGCGCGGGCGCGAGCCCATCGCTTCGCGGCGGAGGTTGTCCGCGCGCATCGACGCCGAGAGCTGCACCGCGCACGCGGCGGGATCGCCGACGAGGCGACCACGGCGCATCAGCTGGTCCACCAGCGAACGAATCGCCACCGGGCCGCCGTTGCGATCGAACGCAGCGAAGACGATGTGCGCGGCGTCCGCGAGCTCGCGCCCGGCGAGCTCGTCGCCGTCCGTGAGGGGGACCTCGATGCCGCTGGGGAGACCCCCGGACATGATCTGCTGGCGGTCCCGGATCTGGGGACGCGGCGCCGGCGCGAGCGGGTCGCGCGCGCCTTCGGCAGCGGGCTCGCCGCCCTCGAGCGAGGCCTGCGAACCCGCGGGGAGCGGAGCTCCACCCTCGCGCGCCCCCATCTCGCCGCGATCACCACCGCGACCGCGGCGGCGCCGACGACGGCGGCGACGGCCACCTTCGGACGGAGCCCCCGCGTCGCCACCGGCAGCCGCGCCACCGGCGGGGGTGGTCGCGAGCGGAGCGAGGATCGGCTGATCGTCGTCGTCTTCGTCGTCGAAGAAGTCGGCGCCGCTCGCGGCGAGGTCGGCGCGGAGCGCGTCGTCCCCGTTCATCGGCTCGGCGTCGTCGCCTTCCCCGCCCTCTTCGGCCTCCGGCTCCTCGTCGCCCGCGGCGGCGGCAGCCTCGACCTCGAGTGCGTTGACCTCGAGCTCGCTCTCTTCTTCTTCCGACACGGGGCCGGGAGCGCCCTTCGGGCCCCACTCACGGAGGGCGAAGACGCCCGGCTTCACGCGCACGATCGGGTTGGTCTTGTCCTCTTTCTTGAGGAGCGCAGCGAGACGCGCGCCCATCGTGACCTCGGGGCTCTTGCCCACGTGGGAGAGGAGATTCTTCTCGATCGCGAGCTCGGTGATTTCCTTGTAGTGGAGGGGCTTGCCTGCGAGGCGCAAGACCTCGGCCGCGGCTTCGGTGAACGTCATTCGTGCTTCTTCTTCTTCGGCCGGCGTCACCGGCGGTTGGAGGGAGACCCGGTTGCGCTCCCACGATTGGGGCGCGCCGCGGTCGTCCTCGGGATTGGCGGCCGGCGAGAACCTCCTCGCACCCTGCCCACCTCTCCCCCTGGAGATGGCGAAGTCTATATCCCGGGTGGAAGGCGCCGTCAAACGGGACGAAACAGCCTGTCAGACGCTGTTTCCGTAGAGCCGGAAGAGGACGATCGCGGTCCAATCGACCACCGCGTGGGCCACCACGGCGGGGGCGAGGCGGCCGGTCCGCTCGACCATCGCCCCGAACACGAGTCCCGCCGCCAGCGCCGCGCCGACGATGAGGGGATTCCGCCCCATCATGTCGTCGCCGAGCTTCCACATCGTCGCGAGGTGCGCGACGGCATAGAGGAGCGCGGAGCCGATCCACGCTTGGCGGCGCCCGAGCGTCGCCACGAGCGTGTCGCGGACGAGCCCGCGCCAGACGAGCTCTTCGCCGAGCGCCGCGACCACGATCCCGAGCGCGACGAGCACCATGTGATCGCGGAGCACGGTCGTGTCCCCCGCTTGATCGTAGATGCGCGAGATCCAGATCGCCTTCCCCGACGAGACCATCAGGCGCACCATCCCGTAGGCGGCGAAAAACGACGCCACCGCGACGAAGAACCCCGCCGAGAGGTCTCCCCACCGCGGGACGTAGAAGGGCTTCGTCTCGCGCCGCGCGATCCGGCGCGCGATGGCAATCGCCGCGAAGACCCACGTGGGCACGGTGAGCCAGAAGTAGCCCGCGAGCGTGCCCGCGCGCGATTTGTCGAAGCCGAACGACGCACCGACCGCGACCGCCAACGTGGGCAGCGCGGCGAAGAGCAAGAGCTCGAGGCGCTGGCGGGTGGTCGTCATGGACGGAGCGCTGCTACCAAAGCGCGCGGGCTCCGTCCACCTTAGTTCGGCTGGGTGCCCCCTCCTCCGCGCCTTCGGCGCTTCGGAGGTGGCCCCTCAGTTCATCATTCCGGAGATGCCGCCGCCCATGTCGCCGAGGACACCGAGCGCGACGGAGACGATGCCGCAGATGAGGGCGATCTTCGCCTTGTTCTGCGCGGTGGCGATGTCGCCCGCCTTCTTCGCGGTGTTGGCTTGGATCGAGAAGACGAGGCCCACGATCGCGACCGGGAAGCAGGCGCAGCAGACGATGCCGACGATGTTGAGGATGAGCGGCAGGGTCGTGTTGACCTCACCGGCAGCGGGGCCGCCGGGCATCATCGGGCCGCCGGGCGGCGGGAAGCCCCCCGGGCCAGGGGGACCGAAGCCGCCACCGGGCGGCGGGCCGGGAGGCGCGCCGTAACCACCGGGGGGCGCACCGGGCGGGGGACCGCCGCCGGGAGGACCGCCGTAGCCGCCGCCGGGCGGAGCGCCCGGGGGCGGGCCGCCGTAGCCACCACCCGGCGGGGGCGGATAGCCTCCCCCCGGAGGGCCGTAGCCGCCCGCTGCTTGCGAAATACCGTTTGCGCTCATCGGCTGATCCACCATCATCGTGTCCTCTCGTGGGCCCTTGCGCTCCCGCCGTCGCGCGTCCCGCTGGGGCCGCCGCATCCTAACCCGAAACTTCGCGAGTTCCATCCCGTTCGATGTCGGCAACGTCTTTCGCCACCGCGCCGTCCACCCCCGCATCGTCGGGGCCGCCGACGGTTCCGCTGTCCACGCGGATCCGGCGCACGGTCGGGTTGTCGGTCGCGTACGGCGTCGCGTTCTTCCTCCTCGCGTCGGGGGTCGTGCCGTGTAGCTTCGCGTCCTTGACGCACCACCCCTGCCCCGGCTGCGGGACCACCCGCTCGGCGCTCGCGCTCTTCCACGGCGACTTCGCCGGCGCGCTCCGTTGGAACCCGCTCGGCCCGTTCGTTGTCGTCGCGTTCGCGGTGCTCGCGAGCGATGCGCTCCGCCTCGTCGCGCGCGATGGGGACCTCCGCGCCTTCGCGGCGTCGACCGTCTCCTCCTGGGCGCTCCGCGTGGTGCTCGTCTCGTCGATCCTCCAGCTCGTCGTGTGGGTCGCGCGCTCGTTCGGCTACCTCGGCGGCCCGGTCCCCGTCGGATGAAAACGAGGGCGCTCGCGTGAAGCTCTGCCCCAAATGCGCCGAGCTCTGGCCCGACGACGGCGCGTTCTGCCCGCTCGACGGCTCGGCGCTGACGATCTCGTCCGACCCGCTCCTCGGGCGCACGCTGTCGTCGCGCTACCGGCTCGTGAAGAAGCTCGGCGCAGGCGGGATGGCCACCGTCTACCTCGCGCGGCACGTGATGATCGATCGCCTGAACGCGATCAAGATCCTGCGCAAGGATCTCGGGCTCGATCCGCTCTACCGCGAGCGCTTCCTGCGCGAGGCCCGTGCCGTCAACCGGATCAACCACCCGAACATCGTGGAGATCACGGACTTCGGCGAGATGGACGATCTCGCGTACCTGGTGATGGAGTTCGCGAGCGGCGACTCGCTCCTCACGCACCTCAAGCGCGGGGCGTTCCACTGGACGCGCGCGGCCAAGGTCGGCCTTCAAGTCGCGGCCGCGCTCGCGCGCGCGCACCAAGCCGGTGTCATCCACCGCGACCTGAAGCCGGAGAACGTCATCCTCATCCCGACGAGCCCGACCGAGGATCGCGTGAAGCTGACCGACTTCGGGATCGCGAAGATCATCGACGCCCCCGCGCTCACCTTCTCGGAGCAGATGTTCGGCACGCCCGGCTACATCGCCCCCGAGTACGTCGAGGGCGCACCGTCGGACGGGCGCGCCGACATCTACGCGCTCGGCGTGCTCGTGTACGAGGCGATCAGCGGCACGCTCCCGTACGACGCGCGGACGCAGGCGGAGAAGCTCCTTCGCCCGCTCACGACGGCACCGACGCCGCTCTCGACCAAGGTCGAAGGCATCCCGCCGGAGCTCGACTCGCTCCTGCTCGGGATGCTCGCCAAGAAGCCCGAGGATCGGCCGCCGGACGGGTTGCTCGTGCACGACACCTTGCTCGACGTGCTCCGTCGCTACGCGCCCGATCCGGCGGCGACGAAGTCGATGCCGCCGCCGAGCATCCCCTTTCGGGACGAGCAGCCGACCGACGTCGCCGAGCCCGAGGTCCCCGTGTTGACGGCGGAGATCGGTCGGCGCCCGACGAGCGAGATGGCGTCGCGTTGGAACGCCGCGATCCAGGAGATCGAGGCGTCGGTGGCGCGCGCGCGGCGGAAGCAGAAGCCCGAGGCGCTGGTCGGCCGCGCGGAGGAGCTCCTCGAGCACGCGCGCGGGCTCGTCGGCAAGGTGGAGCGCGCGACCGCGAACGTCGCGGAGATCCAAGGCCGAGTGGACCGGATCGAGGCGCACGCCCGCGAGTTCCGCGCGAACCTCGGGCGCGCGATCGACGAGATCTCGCGCGACCGTTCGCGCGAGCGCGCGCACCGCAGCGCGCTGAAGGCCCGCCGCGACGAGGTGGGTGGCAACGCTCCGCGGCGCGACGATCTCACCGTCTGGGAGGCCGCCGCGCTGCGGACGGAAGAAGATCGAGCGCGCGCGACGGAAGAGGATCTCACCTACCAGCTCATCGAGCTCCAGACGCAGCTCGAGGCGAAGAACGAGCGCTACGAGAAGGACCACCTCGAAGCGACGGGCGAGCTCGAGGGCGCCATCTCCGCGGTGCGAGCGATGACGAACGAGCTCGTGCGTACGCTCGACGAGTGCGCCGCGCTCGTGTCGATGCCGAAGCGCCGCCCCTGAGCGGGCGCTTCACCCCGGCGCGCTTCAGCCGCCGTGGCGCCCGCGGAGGAGACCGCCGAGCTTGCGGGGCGTGCTCGGTGCGCTCGAGCTCCGCGCGCGCATGCCGCGCAGGTTGACCCAGTTCACGAGCGTGTGTCCCACGATGGGACCGAGCAGGCTCCCCGTCGCAGCGAAGACGAGCGCGAGGGCGAGCCCGAACGCGGCGGCGCTCGCCATCCACCCGAGGCGGCCCTTCCCGCGCACTTGGTGGACGGCGCCGAACGCGAGCGACGAGAGGAGGATCCCGATCCAGGGCGACAGCAAGCCGCGGAAGAAGATCTCTTCGCCGAACCCGCTCGCGATCGCCATCACGGCGAGGTCGGCGTCGCCGAGGCCGCGCGTGAGGGGCTCGAGCTCCGACTGGAGGGCGCGCGCCCACGCCGCCCGCGTGCCGAGCGCGCGCGTGGCGAGAAGCGTGAGCGCCGCGAGCGTGAGCCCGAGCACGAGCGATGCGGCGCCGGCCTCCACGCCCGAGGTCGGAAGCCACGGCTCGCGCACGAGCGGCGACTCGCCCCGGACGAGCCCGACCACGAACGCGAGGAACGTCAGCGACGAGTACGCGAGGACGCTCCACACCGGCGCGGAGAGCCGCGAGCGCCAACTTTCCTTGAGCCGCGACGCCACGCCTCGGTCATCGCACGCCGCCGCGACCCGAGCAACGGACGGCGGCGGGAGCGGCCCCCTCCGCGTTATCGCGTGACCTCGCCCGGGCGCGCCTGTAAACTCCGCACCTACGGATGACTACCCCTGACGAGGAACGCCCGCGCGTCCTCATCGTCGACGACGAAAAGTTCATTCGCGACATCCTCGCCGACTTCCTCGGGATGGAGGGGTACGTCGTCCGCACCGCCGAGGACGGCTCGGCCGCGATCGGCGAGCTGCGGAATCACAAATACGACATCGTCATCAGCGATCTGAAGATGCCGAAGATGGGCGGCATCGAGCTCTTGGCGCAGATGGCGACCGAGGCCCCGAACGCGCTCACCGTGATCATGACCGGGTTCGGCACGGTCGAGACCGCGATCGACGCGATGAAGCGCGGCGCCTACGACTACATCCTCAAGCCCTTCAAGGTCGAAGAGGTCATCCACGTCGTCCAGCGCGGGCTCGAGAAGCAGCGGCTCGCTGCCGAGAACATCCGGCTGCGGGAAGCGCTCAGCCTCTACAAGGTGAGCGAAGCGATTCAGGCGTCGCTGTCGCTCGAAGAGGTGATGGCCACCGTCGCGGATACCGCGCTCCACGAGCTCGACGGCGACCTCGTCTCGACCTGGCTCGACGACGGCACCGGCGGGCTCTTCGAGCGGCTGCGTCGCGCCACCGATCCTGCGCCCGCGAGCGACGCCGACCTCGGCGCGCTCGACCCGGTCGCCTTCACCTCGCACTTCAAGGACAACCCGACGCTCCTCGAGCACGGGACGATGCTCGGCCGCTTCTTCGCGACGCCCCCCGCGATCCCGCCGCAGTCACTCGTGGCCGTTCCTCTGCGGATGAAGGACAGGCCGATCGGCTTCGTCGCCGTGCTCTCGTTCGTGAAGTCGAAGCGCTTCGTCGAGGGCCAGCGCAAAGTGCTCTCGATCGTGGGCTCGCGCGCCGCGGCTGCGGTCGAGAACGCGCGCCTCTACGAGGACCTGCAAGCGACCTTCCAGCAGACGATCGAGGGCCTCGCGAAGGCGATCGACAAGATGGACCGCTACACGGCGGGCCACTCGAGCCGCGTCGCGATGTACGCGAACTACCTCGCGGAGCGGCTCGGGCTCGGCGCGCACGATCGCGAGATCGTCCGCCAGAGCGCGCTCATGCACGACATCGGCAAGATCGGCTGCGTCATGAACCTCAACAAGCCGGGGAAGCTGACGCAGGACGAGTACGAGATCTTCAAGCGCCACCCCGGCTTCGGGCGCGACATCCTCGATCCGATCAAGTTCCTCCACCCGCTCATCCCGGGCGTTCACCTCCACCACGAACGCTGGGACGGGCGCGGCTACCCGCTCGGGCTGAAGGGGAACGACGTGCCCCTCATCGCCCGCATCATCGCCGTGGCCGACACGTACGACGCGATGACGAGCGACCGCGCCTACCGGCGTGCCCTCCCCCACGAGGTCGCGGTCAACGAGATCGAGCGCTGCTCGGGGAGCCAGTTCGACCCCGAGGTCGCCGCCACGTTCGTGAAGTGGCTGGACCAGTACCGGGAAGAGCTCGTCGCCTCCGGTCTGGTCGTCCCGGACTGAGGGGACTGGCACGCGGCTTTGCGCTAGGCTGCGCAGCCCATGGCGAACGTGCTCTCCGACCTCCGCGAGTGCCTGACCTTCGACGACGTGCTCCTCGTCCCCCAGTACTCCGAAGTACTGCCGAAGGACGTCGAGGTTCGATCCCGCCTCACGCGCGCGATCGAGCTCAACGTGCCGCTGCTCTCGGCGGCGATGGACTCGGTGACCGAGGCGCGCACCGCCGTCACGATGGCGCGCGAAGGCGGCATCGGCATCATCCACAAGAACCTCGATCCGGAGGCGCAGGCGCGCGAGGTCGAGAAGGTGAAGCGCGCCGAGAGCGGCATGGTGATCTCGCCGGTCACGGTGAAGCCGACCCAGTCGCTCCGCGAGGCGCTCGGCATCATGCGCGAGCACGACGTCTCCGGCGTCCCCGTCGTCGAGAGCGAGAACCGGCCCGTCGGCATCCTGACCGCGCGCGACATCCGCTTCGAGCTGAACCTCGACCAGCCGGTGTCGGCGCTGATGACGAAGGAGCTCGTGACGGTACAGCCCGGCGTCTCGAACGACCGCGCGAAGGCGCTCCTGCACGAGCACCGGATCGAGAAGCTGCTCGTGGTGGAGGGCGGCAAGCTCGTCGGGCTCATCACGATCAAGGACATCCTCCAGGCCGACCGCAACCCGCAGGCGACCAAGGACAAGAGCGGGCGCCTGCGCGTCGGCGCCGCGATCGGCCCGGGCCCGGATCGAAAGAACCGCGCCGCCGCGCTCGCCGCCGCCGGCGTCGACGTGATCGTGGTCGACACCGCGCACGGGCACTCGAAGGGCGTGCTCGATGCGGTGCGCGACACGAAGAAGGAGCACCCGTCGATCGAGATCATCGCCGGAAACGTCGCTACGGCCGAGGGCACGCTGGCTCTCATCGAAGCAGGCGCCGACGCGGTGAAGGTGGGCATCGGGCCGGGCAGCATCTGCACCACGCGCGTGGTCGCGGGGATCGGCGTCCCGCAGGTCTCGGCCGTCGTCGACTGCGCCGCAGCGGCGAAGTCGAAGGGCGTTCCGATCATCGCGGACGGCGGCGTGAAGTACTCCGGTGACGTCACCAAGGCCCTCGCCGCCGGCGCGAGCACGGTGATGATCGGCTCGCTCTTCGCCGGCACGGACGAGTCGCCGGGGGACCTGGTCCTCTACCAAGGCCGCTCCTACAAGAGCTATCGCGGCATGGGCTCGCTCGGCGCGATGAAGAAGGGCAGCAAGGACCGTTACGGTCAGGCGGGCGCGGCGGACGAGAAGCTCGTGCCCGAAGGCATCGAAGGGCGCGTCCCCTACCGCGGCTCGCTCGTCTCGATCCTGCACCAGCTCGTCGGCGGCCTGCGCGCGGGGATGGGCTACACGGGTAGCCCCTCGATCGCGGATCTGCAGAAGAACGCGAAGTTCGTTCGCATCACCTCCCAGGGCCTCCGCGAGAGTCACGTCCACGACGTGATCATCACGCAGGAAGCTCCGAACTACCGGAGCTGACCGTGCGCCGGCTCGCCCTTCTCGTCACGTTGTCCCTTTTTGGTACGGCCTGTTCCAAGGACGACGCCACTCCTCCCGTCGTGGATGCCGGCGGGGCGGACGCGAAGGACGCGAGCACCACCGACGCGGCGGTCGCCGCCTGCGACCTCGGCGCGCCGTTCGGAAAGGCGGTCCTCGTCGACTACACGGCCGGGGCCGACGCCGGCGCCATCCCGCTCTCCGGGGTCGTCCGCTTCGGGGGGCGCGACGACGGAGAAGCGGCGTTCGACTATCAGCAAGGCAACGCCACCAAGCTCTTCGTGGGCAAGCGGACCGGCAACGTGGTGAGCGGAGCCATCGAGCGCGTCGCCTCGCCGAGCGTGCTGCGCGAGCACCCCGCCCTCTCGTTCGACGGGAAGAAGCTCTTCTTCTCCGCGCCTTCCGGCGCGAAGCGCGCCCTCTTCCGCACCGAATCCGGAGCCGACGTCTTCGCGCCCGGCGACCTGCTCGTCGCGGATCCCGCCGCCGATCTCGAGATGCCGTCGCCGGCGAACGCCAAGACGCTGTACGCGCTCTCGAACGGCGCGGTCGTCCGGATCACGTTCGACGCGGACGACAAGCCCAGCGCGCCGGCCCCCGTCGCCGGGCTGCCCGCGACGGTCAACGCCGTCGCGGTCGACGCGACCGAGACGACCCTCTACTACGGCGTGGGGGACTCCTACGCGAACGCATCCACGCACGTCGCCCACCGCGCGACGACGAACGACCCCTGGACCGACGGTGGGGAGATCGCGATCGACGGGCTGCAGAAGGTGGAGTCGCCCACGTGGCTCTCGCCCGACGGCTGCACGCTGGTCGTGCGCGGTTGGGCCACCGTCGTCGATCGCTTGGCCTGGGTGGCGACGAAGCCGAAGAAGCCATGACGCGGCCGGTCCACGCGCACTGGCTCGGGCGGATCGGTTATCGCGAGGCGCACGCACTCCAAGAGGAGCTCCTCCGCGCCCGGATCGCGCAGGAGATCCCGGACACGCTCCTACTCCTGGAGCACGACAAGGTGATCACGCTCGGGCGCGGCGCCCACGCCGACAACGTCGTGCTCGGGACCGAGCAGCGCGCCGCGCGCGGGTTCGATCTCGTGGAGACGGGGCGCGGGGGGGACGTCACCTACCACGGCCCCGGTCAGCTCGTGGCGTACCCGATCTTCGATCTTCGTCCGGACCGGTGCGACGTGCGCCGCTACGTTCGCGACCTCGCCGAGATCATGATCGGGCTCGCCGGGAAGCTCGGCGTCTCGGCCGGGCTCATGCCCCCCGATCCCAAGTACGTCGGCGTGTGGGTCGACCTCGACGCGCCCGATCGGTGGACGCCGCTCGACGAGGGCGACACGGCGTTCCCGCACCGCCACGTCGCGAAGATCGGTGCGATCGGCGTGCGCCTCTCGCGCTGGTGCACCATGCACGGCTTCGCGTTCAACGTGGCGACCGAGCTCGCGGACTTCGATGCGATCGTGCCGTGCGGGATCAAGGAGTACGGCGTGACGTCGATCGCGGCGCTCGGGCGGCCGGCGCCGACGGTCGAGGAAGTGGCGCGCCTCGCCCTGCCGCTCTTCGCGGAGCGCTTCGGCGCCGAGGTCACGTTGAAGGGCGAGCCGCCGGTCCGGCGGTCCCTCAGCGCCGCCGCGCAGTGATCGCGACGTTCGCGAACGGGGTGCTGCCCCAGCTCGGTTCCACGCGGACCTCGTAGCCAGCGGACTCGAGCGGCCCCGTCACGTCGGCGATCGGGCGCACGCGGACGCGCTCGCCCACGTTGTAGCCGAAGAACGTGGTGACCGCCTCCTGGGTGCGGGTCGTGAAGCTCCGCCACCCGCGGTCCGGATCGAGCTCCCGTACCAAAATGGTACGCGGGGCGGCGGCGACGATGCGGTCGACCAGCGCCGCCTGCTGCACGTCGGTCAGGTAGTGGAGCACGTCGAAGAGGAGCAGCGTGTCCGCGCTCGCGATCGGGTGCTCGCGCACGTCCCCTTGGGTGAAGCGCGCGGCGAGCGGTGGGTCCACGGCGGCGGCGCGGTTCCCTTCCTCGACCTTCTTCGCGTCCCAGTCGAACCCGGTCACCTCGGTGGCGACACCGGCCTCGAGCGCGAGGAGCCCCATCTGCCCACGCCCGCAGCCGACGTCGACGACGCGACCGAGCGAGCCGAGCTCCGCGCCGAGGGCGAGCATCTGCGCGGCGATCGGGTCACTGCCGAGCTTGCCCTTCGCGTACATCCGCGCCGACACGGTGTCGTAGCGGCGGGCGACCTTCTCGATGAGCTCACGATCCATCGCGCGGCGTCGCTTCTAGCATGGTACCTTGCCGATCGATGCCGCTGCTCGATGTCGCCGAGGGGCTCCTTCGCCCCGCCGACCCGAAGCGCTTCGGCAAGGTGAGAACCCGCCGCTTCGCGGGTCCGGCGAGCCACATCGAGCGACTGACGAACCACCTGCGCGTGGCGCACCTCACCGATCTCCACGTCGGCCGGGTGACGCCCCTCCGGATCCAGGAAGAGGCCGTCCAGCTCACGAACGCGGAGCGGCCGGACCTCGTGGTCATCACGGGGGACTTCGTCTGCCACTCGCAGAAGTACCTCGACGAGCTCGGTTACATCGTCGGTGCGATCCAGGCTCCCGTCGTCTGCGTCCTCGGCAACCACGACTACTGGTCCGGCGCCGAGGAGGTCATTCACACGCTCGAGAAGAAGGGCGCCGCGGTCCTTCGCAACGTCAACACCGTGATCACGCTCCGCGGCGAGCAGCTCCAGATCGTGGGCGTCGACGACACGTACACGGGTCACGGGGACGTCGAGCGCGCGGTGCGGGGGATGCGCAAGGATCTCCCGACACTCGGCCTCTCGCACATCGCCGAAGAGGCGGACGAGCTGTGGAGCCACGGCATCCCGCTCATCCTGTCCGGCCACACGCACGCCGGGCAGTTCACGCTCGCGAGCCTGCACGAGCTCGCGCTCGGGCGCATCGTCGGGCACAAGTACGTGCACGGGCTCTACGGGACACGGCGCGGCGACGGCGCGGTCTACGTGGGCGCGGGGCTCGGCGCAGCGGTGATGCCGCTCCGCCTCGGCGCGCGCGCGCAGCGCGAGGTCACGCTCTTCGAGCTCGGCGCGGAGCCCGGGACGTTCCTCGAAGATCACGAGGAGCAGGTCGCGCTCCCCGGGCGCAAGCCTTCGGAGAAGACGCAGTTCAAGCGAATGCTCGCGGTCGAGAAGAAGCGCCTCAAGCGCGAGCGGCGCTGAAGGTCACGCCGCGCCCCGGCGCAGCCGGCGTGCTCCCCACACGAGCGCCCACGTGAGCGCGCCGCCGACGAGCGCGAGCGCCGGTGCGAACGCCAGCGTGCCGATCACCATGTCGCGAAAGTACGGCCCCGGACCGGTCGCACGCAGCGCCGCGACGGAGACGTCGGCCGCGTGCCCGGCCTGGAGAAACGAGCCGGTCTCGATCTCCGCGAACATCAAGAACGGCGCGATGAACGGGTTCGAGATGTTTGCGGCGAGGTAGGCGACCGGCGCGTCCAAGCGGAGCGGCAGGCAGATCCCGACGACGAGCACGAGGTGGAGCCCATAGAGCGGCGTCGCCCCGATGAGCAGACCGATCGCCACGCTCGCCGCCGCGCGCGCAGGCGTGATCTCGCCGCCGCGGAGGCGCTTCCACGCGTCGCGCAAGCGCCCGACGATGCGCCGACGACGGTCCGACGGCGACGGAGCCTCGCTCAGGGACGCTCGCTCTTCGACCGCTCGCTCGCCAGGACGCGCAGGTACATCTTCGCCTGCGTGTTGTCCGGCTCGATCTCCAGGACCTTCTTCCACTGCTCCTCCGCCCCGCCGAGCTCGCCGAGCGAGAGCAAGGTCACACCGAGCTGAACGCGCGCCGGAACGTAGTTCGGCTTCGTCGCGACCGCCGCTTCGTAGTGGGTCCGCGCGCGCGCGAGATCTTTCGCCTCCCGAAGGAGGTTGCCGAGCCGAGTCTGCAGATCCGCGAACTGCGGGCAGAGGAGGACGGCCTTCTCGAGCTCGGCGATCGCCTCGCGCGCGAGGCCGAAGTCCGCGTACGCGGTCGCGAGGTCGGCGTGCATGTTCGCGAGCTTGCCGCGCGCGAAGGGGTCGATCGCGGCGAGGGTGCCGGAGGGCTTTCCCTTGATCCGCGCGTAGATCTCGCGCGCCGACTCGTACTTCCCGCGGTCGTTGTAGGTGACGGCGAGGTTGAGGGCGGCCTCGGTGTAACCGGGGTTGATCGCGAGCGCGCGCTCGAAGTGGTGCTCGGCCTGGAGGAAGTTCCCCCGCGCGTGGGCGATGACGCCGAGCATGTCGTGGACGTCGGCGAAGCGATCGTCCTGCTCGAGCACCTCGCGGAGCAGCTGCTCGGCCTTCTCGTACTCGCGCTTCGCGTAGTGCTCGCGGCCGAGAAGGAGGCGTTCTTTCAGGCGCTCGTCCATGATTCCAACGGGCCGAAGGTACCAAAGTCCCACGGGGCACGCTGAAAAATGCGCTCGCCAGGGGGAGGGAGAGGCGGCATGTTGGCCCGGTGAGGGATGAGGATGGGCAGAAGGTGGGGGGGGAAGCAGAACCCTCTGGGGCGGGCGGAGAGCCGGACGCGGGCGCGGACGCGAGCACGAGCACGAGCACGAGCACGGGGACGAGCACGGACACGGGGACGAGCACGGACACGGGCACGGACACCGACACGGACACGGGCACGGACACCGACACGGGCACGGACACCGACACGGGCACGGACACCGACACGGGCACGGACGCGGACGCCGACACGGGCGCGGGCGCGGACACCGACACGGGCGCGGACGCGGACGCGGACACCGACACGGGCGCGGGCGCGGGCGCGGGCGCGGGCGTCGGTTTGGTTGGGCCGGTGCGGCATCCTTCTCGTCGGCCGGCGCTGACGGCTCTTCTTGCGGGCTCGCTCGGCATCCTTCTCGTGACGGGGCCCTTCGCTTGGAAGGCCGCTCGCAGCGCTCCGCGGGAGCCGAGCCTCGCGCCGGTCACGCACGCGGAGCCGACCGACGACACGGCGCTCGCGTCGGACGCGGGGACCGATGCTCCCCCGGACGCTCCGCCGCCGCCGCACACGTTCCGCGTCGCCGACCTCGCGACGGACTCGCGGATCGAGCTTCTGACGGTCACCATTGGAAAGAAGACGTTCCTCGGCGCGCTCGGCACGCTCGGCCTCGCCGCGAAGGAGACCCAGCGCATCTTCCGCGCGCTCGACGCGGCGCTTCCGCCGAAGTCGCTGGACCGCGTGAAGGCCCGTGACGAGCTGGTCGTCGCGCGGGATCGTGGTGACGGTCACGTCGTCGCGTTCGAGCTGAAGGACACCATCTCGGACGTCTGGCAGGCCCGCGAGGACGACGCCGGAAAGCTCGTCGCGAAGAAGCTCGACATCGTCGTCGAGCGCCGCTCCGTGAGCGGCAGCCTGCTCGTACGCTCGGACGTGAGGAGCGCGCTGGAGGGGTCGCCGTTCGAGCCCCCGCTCCTCGACCTCCTCGACGATGCGCTCGACGGGCGCGCGGAGCTCTCCGATCTGAAGCCCGGCGTTCGGCTTCGCGTCATCGCGACGGAGGAGCGGATCGAAGGCACGCTCGTCGACTACGCGTCGATCGATGCGCTGGAGTACCTGCCCGTCGGGCGCGCTTCCATTCGCGTCTTCTTCTGGGAGAAGGGCACGACGAAGGATCCGAAGGACGGGACGGAGCACAAGGGCGGCTACTACGACGACAAGGGCCGCCAGCCCTACCACGGCGGCTGGCGCAGCCCGGTCCCGATGGCGCGCATCAGCTCGCGCTTCAACCCGAACCGCATGCACCCGGTGCTTCACGTGGTGATGCCGCACAACGGCGTCGACTTCGCCGCGCCGACGGGCACGCCGATCTACGCGGCGGCCGCGGGCGTCGTTCGAAGCGCGGGCGACGGCGGCCCTTGCGGGAACATGGTCCAGATCGATCACCCGAACGGGCTCACGAGCGCCTACTGCCACATGTCGCGCTTCGCGCCGGGGCTCCACGGCGGCGAGCACGTGGAGACGCGCCAGCTCATCGGCTACGTCGGACAGACCGGCCGGGCGACGGGCCCGCACCTGCACTTCGCCGTGAAGCGGGGGGACATCTTCCTCGACCCGATGATCATGAAGCTCGACGGGGTGCGCGTGATCCCGCCGAAGGACAAGCCCGCCTTCGAGGACCGCATGTCCGAGCTGGACGACGAGCTCGACGCGATCGCCCTGCCCACAGCCGACGGGAAAGACGGGCAAGACGGGCAAGACGGGCAAGACGAGGACAGCGGCGACGGCGGCGCCGATTCCGACGCCGGCGAGACCTTCTTCGACGACACCCACTGACAGCGGCGCACACGGTTTTTGTCGTTGGCCGAAATCCGGTTTGATGCGATCTTTCCATGCTGGAGGCACTCGGATCATGGGCACCCGCACGCTCGCGGCTTTCGCATCGGTGAGCCTGGTGGCACTGCTCGCCGGCTGCGGCGGCGGGGACGGAGTCACGAACCCCGACGTCGATGCGAGCGGCAACGACTCGGGAGGCGGGAACGACGCCACGATCGACAACGGCTCGCCCATCTTCCCCGACGCGACCGTCACCGACTCGGGGCCACCCGAGCTCGACGCGACGCTCGACATCGGCTTCCCCGACAGCTTCACGTTCCCCGACGTCGGCATCCCCGACGGCGCGGTGAGCGTCGACAGCGGGTGCTCGCCCAACGGCATCGCATGCAGCGGCAACGTCGCCTACGCGTGCAACAACGGCACGACGACCGTCACGAACTGCGCCCAGCAAGGGAAGATCTGCGCCGACGGCTACGGCTGCGTGACGTGCGCGCCCGGCTCCGGCTCGTGCAACGGCAACACGGGCACGCTCTGCAAGTCGGATGGCAGCGGTTACGTCACCAACAACTGCGACCCGCTCCTCGGGCTCACCTGCAACGGCGGCGTCTGCAGCGGCGCGTGCGCGAACATCGGGCAGAGCTACATCGGCTGCGAGTACTACGCCGTCACGACGCTCAACCACCTGCTCAATCAGGGCACGTTCACCTTCTCCGTCTCGATCGCCAACACGGGGCCGTCGGCCGCGACCGTCACCATCACCGGCGCCAACAACTTCAACTCCAGCTACAACGTCGCCGCCAACGCCATCGTCGAGGTCACGCTGCCGTGGGTTCCCGCGCTCAGCTGCGGCGTGGGCCCGTGCAATGGCGGCCAGCCAACGACACCGACCACGGCGCGCGTGAACAACGGCTCGTACCGCATCCGCAGCACGCAGCCGGTCACCGTCTACCAGTTCAACGCACGCGACTACACGAAGAGCGGCGTGTTCTCGTACACGAACGACGCCTCGCTGCTCCTCCCCGTCAACGCGATGAGCGGCAACTACTACGTCGCGTCGCACCCGTCGTTCTACCAGTGGCCGGGTCTCATCGACATCGTCGCCACCCAAGACAACACGCAGGTCACGCTCGCGCCTTCGACCTCGATCGCGGCGGGCGGCGGCTTCGCCGCGAACGGCGGCACGATCACGATGAACCGCGGTGACGTGGTGCAGGTCACGAACCCCGTACCCGGTTCGGTCTCGTGGGGAACCGACATGAGCGGCAGCACCGTCACCGCGAACGCTCCGGTCGAGGTCTTCGGCGGCCACGCGTGCGTCTACATCCCGTCGTCGCAGGCCGCGTGCGATCACCTCGAAGAGGTGATGTTCCCGACCGAGACGCTCCGCACCGACTACGTCGTCGTGCCGCCCGCGATCTCCAACTTCACGCCGAAGCACTACGTCCGCATCATCGGGACGACCGCCGGGACGACGCTCACCTACTCGCCCGCGGTCGCAGGTGCCCCGGCGGCGCTCGGCGCAGGTCAGGTCGGCGTCTTCGAAACGACCACGCCGTTCTTGGTCACCGCGAACGCCAACCACCCGATCCTCGTCGCCAGCTACTTCGAGGGCGCCGACAACTTCGGCGGTGGCGTGCTCTCCGGCGATCCGGCGATGACGTTGGCCGTGGCGACGGGCCAGTACCGCACGAGCTACGCGTTCACGGCCCCCGCCAACTACCAGATCAACTGGGCGACGATCGTCGCCCCGACCAACGGCACGGTCTCGGTCGACGGGACCAACGTCGCGGCCTGGACCAACATCGGCGCCAGCGGCTACCGCTTCGCCTACGTCCAACTCTCGAACTCCGGCAACGGCACCCACAACGCCACCGGCTCGCACCCCTTCGGGATCCAGGTCTACGGCTACGGCAGCTACACCAGCTATGCCTACCCGGGCGGGCTGGACCTGAAGCGTTGAGGGGGACGGGGGAGGTTTCCCTACCTCCCCTGTACAAAAGTCGGGTAGCTAGTACGCTTAATCTCCGGGATGGCGAAGGTCACGCAAGGGGCAAAGGTCGGGGCGTTCGCGCTCGTGACCGCCATCGCCGCCTATGGGGTCTACCGCACGGTCTCGAAGGACTACGGCGGCAGCAACGGCTACGTCGTCCACGCCTACCTGCCTGACGCGAGCGGTCTGGCCCAGCACTCGCGGGTGACCATCGCCGGCATCCCCGTCGGGACGATCGAGTCCATCCGGCTCGAGAACGGCAAAGCCCGCGTCGACGTCCGGATCAACAAGGACGTCGACCTCTGGAAGGACGGCACCCTCGGCCGCAAGTCCTCTTCGCTCCTCGGCGAGTACGTCATCGTCCTCACGCCGGGCACCAAGGAGCCGCACCTCAAGGACGGCGACGAGATCCAGGTGATGCCCGAAGAGGGCAACATCGACGACATCAAGAAGGACGTCGGCGAGATCGCCAAGCTCGTCAAAGAGGTCGCGAAGCAGCTCGCCGCCAGCGTCGGCACCGATCAGGGTGGGCAGAACATCCGGCTCATCCTCCAGAACCTGGCGGACGCGACCGACGCGCTCAACAAGACCGTCCGGGAGAACCGCGAGACGATCAAGGCGACGCTCGAGCGCATCGACCGCATCACCGCCCAGAACGAAGCGCCGATCCAGAAGATCACGGAGAACCTGAAAGAGATCACCGACGACGTGAAGACGCTCACGGCCGCCATCAACGGCAAGGGGAGCGGCACCGGCGCGGAGATCAAGGACACGATCGAGCACCTCGACAAGTCGTCGCAGAGCCTCGAGAGCGCGCTCTCCCACATCGACCACGTCGCCGACCGGCTCGACAAGGGCGAGGGCACGCTCGGCCGCTTGAGCAAGGACGAGACGCTCATCAACGAGATCCAGGGCGTCGCCGAGGGCATCAACAACATCGTCGAGCCCATCTCGCGGCTCCAGGCGATCGTCGGGCTGCGCTCGGACTACAACTTCCTCGCGAACACGCTGAAGAACTACTTCGAGCTGCGGCTCCAGCCGCGCGAAGACAAGTTCTACATGATCCAGCTCATCAACGACCCGCGCGGCAAGACGAGCTTCTCCCAAGTCGACGTCGAGACGACGAACCCCAACGAGCCGGCGCGCTACCGCACGCTCACGACGACCACGACCGACGCGTTCCGCTTCAGCCTCCAGATCGCGCGCCAGCTCGGGCCGTTCCGCGGTCGCTTCGGCATCATCGAGTCCACCGGTGGCGTCGGTTTCGACATCATCCTCTTCAACGATCGCTTCGAGATCGTGAACGACGTGTTCGGCTTCGGCGAGCAGGCGGTGCCGCGCTACCGCGTCAACGTGAGCTACCAGTTCATCAACCGGCTCTGGCTCCTCGGCGGCATCGACAACGTCTTCGTCCCCGGACTGCGCGACTACTTCGTCGGCCTCCAGCTCCGCTTCACGGACGACGACCTCAAGGGCATCCTCCCCTTCGCGGGTGGTGCGACGCCGAAGTGATCAGCGCGGCGTGATCGCGACGAGCCGCGCCGCGATCAGGATCTCGAGCACGCGCAGCACGCTCCCGGCGGTGTTCTGCCCGCCACGCGTCGCGTCGGAGAGGAGCTCGGACAGACGACGCGGACGGCGCGCGAGCGCCTCGACCGCGGCCACCTGCGGCGGCCAGCGCACGGCCGCGAGGCGTGCGCGGTCACGCGGCCCGGGACCGACCATGTCGTGGAGGTGGGTGCGGTACTTCTCTAGCGCCGTCTCGCCGGGGACCGCCGCTTCCATGCCGGCCACGATGAGGCTCGGGAGATCGATGTCGAGCGGGAACTCCACCCGCGCTGCGCGTTGACCGCGGTAGAACGCCGCGCGGCCTTGGCGCCACATGAAGAGGTCGGCGACGCGATCGCGGCCCTGCTCGCGGATCGCCTGGAACACGTCGACGGAGCTGACGAGCCCGAGCGAGATCAGCGTGTCGCCCATGCGCCCTTGGTTGCGCGGGAGCACCGCGAGCGCCATGTCGAGCTCGCTCCGCGAGAGCTTCCCGCGCCGCACGAGGTACTCGCCGAGCAGCTCGCTCGCGTTCGTCGACGCGACGTGGTGCAGCTTGCCCCCTTCGACGTAGAGCTCCTTGCGGCTGCCACGTTCGCCGGAGCGTTCGTTCGCGCCGCGGTCCGCGATGAGCACGCCGTCGCCGCCGGTCTCGACGAGCGCCAGCATCGCGCCGAGCGCGCCCTCGCCACCGAGCTCCATCACCCAGTCCGGAGGCGCCGGGCCCTGCAGATCGCTCGTGGCCGGGGTCTGCGCAGGGAGGAAGCGCGCGAGCTCGTCGATCTCCTCGATCGACCGGTACCCGCGTCCCATGTAGTCGACGACGTCCCCGCGCCCGATCGCCCCCGTCGCGATCTGCTCGACGAGCGCCGCGAACGTCCAGGGACCGAGCAGCTCGCCGCGGGCCGTGCGCGCGAACGACGGGAGCGTGGAGTACTCGCCGGTCGGGCGCTCCTCGCGCATCTCCTCTTCGGCGCCCGGGAGATCCTCGATCCGAACCGCGGCGATCGAAGCCTCGGAGCGCGCGGCCATCGCCTGCTGCACGAGCACCGAGAGATCGCGCGGCGCCTCCGGAGGCGCGAGCGGATCGAGCGCGGCGGCGAAGCTCTGGGCGTCGGGGAAGCGCGCCGCGGGATCGCGCGCCAGCGCCCGCACGAGCGCGCCGTAGAGCGCGGGCGGCAATCGGCTCTTGATCGCGTGGAGTGGATCGAGGCGGCAATCGCGGATCGCGAGGAGCACCGCGAGCTGACCGCCACCGGGCCAGAGCGGCTCGCCGAGCACCATCTCCGCGATCACGGTCGCGAGGCTGAAGATGTCCGCGCGCCCGTCGAACGGCTCGGCGGAGACCTGCTCCGGCGCGAGGTAGGCGTACTTCCCCTTCAGCACGGCGCTCGCGGCGCGGAGGGTGCGCGCGCGCTCGCCGAGCGCGATCCCGAAGTCGCCGAGCTTCACCGTCCCGTCGCGCCCGAGGTAGACGTTCGACGGCGTGACGTCGCGATGGACCATCGTCGCTTCGTGGACGGCGGCGAGACCGAGCGCGACCTCGCGCCCGACGTACGAGGCGAGCCCAGCCGCGAGGGGGCGCCCGTCGAGACGCGCGCGCCGCAGCAGGCGAAAGAGATCGAGACCATCCACGTGCTCCAGGACGAGGAACGGCTCCCCCTCCGCGCTCGCGCCGCGGTCAATCACGCGCACGACGTTCGGGTGGTCGATCGTCGCTTGGAGGCGCCCCTCTTCGAGGAACATCGCGCGCCCTTCCTCGTCGGCGAGGAAGTCGGGCAGCGGGCGCTTCACGACGACGCGCGGGCCCCTAGTGGCACCGGAGCGATGCGCGAGGTAGACCTCCGCCGTACCCCCGACGGCGAGCCGTGTCTCCAGAACGTACGCCCCGATCTCCATCGCTTGCCGGCGGGCCCAAAAGGCTTTCTAGGCAACCCTCGCTTGGGTAGAAGAGACGGAACGTTGCATGCGGTCGCCCATGGATAAGGATCCCGCTCCCGGACGGAAAAGGCAACTTCCCTCGTCCCGCGTCTCGTCTGCCATCAGATCTGGCATCGGATCTGGCGGCACGTCTGGCCTCCGGATGGGGCTCGGCTTCGCGTTCATCACCGCCGCCGCGGCGCTGCTCGGGGCGTGCGAGTCCTGCCACCCGAGCGGGACGCCGAAGCCGCCCGCCGCCGCGGACGCGCCGCCGACCGTGCGGCTCTTCCTCGTCTCCGACCTCGCGGGCGCGCTGGAGCCGTGCGGCTGCGTCAAGGATCAGCTCGGCGGGCTCGACCACATGGCCGCGTGGCTCAACGGGAAGCGCACCGCGAAGGACGCCGCGCCCGACAACTTCTTCGCCACCGCCGGCCCGCTCTTCTTCCTCGATCCCACGCTGCGCGAAGAGAAGAAGGCGCAGGAGAAGGCGAAGGCGGAGACGCTCGCCGCATCGCTCGAGGGCCTCGACCTCACGGCGTTCTCGCCCGGCCGCAACGACTGGGCGCTGGGGCAGGCCGATCTCGAGGCGCTCGTCACCGCGAGCGGAGCCCCCGCGCTCGCCGCCAACGCGAAGGGCGCACCCGCAACGTGGCGCGGCCCCGTCCTGCGCGAGGCGCACGGGCTCAAGGTCGGCTTCGTCGGCGTCGCCGCTCCCGACAAGGCACTCGAAGGGCAGCCGCTCGGCGCGCTGGTCTTCGATCCCCCGGTCGACGTCGTGAAGGCGGACGTCGCATCGTTGAAGGCCCAAGGCGCGGCGGTCGTCGTCATCCTCGCCGCGGTGGGCCGCGGCGAAGCCAAGCGCCTGGCCGACGCCGTGCCCGACGCGACCGCGATCCTCGTCGGCTCGACGGGCGGTGGCGGCGAAGAGAACACGGAGACCCCGCCGCCGGAGCTCGTCTCCGGCGTGCTCGTCGTCGAGACGGGCAACCACCTGCAGACGGTGGCCGTGCTCGACCTCTTCGTGCGCGACACGAAGGTGACGCCGATCCACTTCCAAGACGGGACGGGCCTCGAGAGCGCGCAGAAGCGCGCCGACCTCACGCGCCGGATCGACGAGCTCCGCGGGAAGATCGCGGACTGGCAGAAGAGCGGCAAGGTCAGCGTCCAGGACATCGACGCGCGGAACCAGGACCTCCACAAGCTCGAGCGCGAGCTCGCCGACCTCGACAAGGCGCCGCCCCCCACGACCGGGAGCTACTTCCGCGTCTCCTTCCAGGAGGTGCGCGACGAGCTCGGCTCCGACAAGGCCGTGCACGAGCAATTGCTTGCATATTACAAGAAAGTGAACGACGCGAACAAGCTCGCGTTCGCCGCAAAGCTCCCGCCGCCTCCGGGCGATGGGCCCTTCTACGCCGGCATCGACTCGTGCACGAGCTGCCACCCCGGCGCGCGCGCCGTCTGGGACAAGACCGCCCACGCGGGCGCGTACAAGACGCTGACCGCGGGGTTCAAGGAGTTCAACCTCGATTGCGTGAGCTGCCACGTCACCGGCTACGACCGGCCCGGCGGCAGCACGGTCACGCACGTCGAGAAGCTCGAGGCGGTGCAGTGCGAGGTCTGCCACGGCCCCTCCGGCAAGCACGTGAAGGACCCGAAGGTCCTGCCGCCGACGCCCCGCCCCAACGGCGACGTCTGCCTCGGGTGTCACCACCCGCCGCACGTCCACACGTTCGATCCGGCGACGAAGATCCTCGAGATCCTCGGCCCCGGCCACGGGCAGCCGCTGAAGTGAGCACGTGTAAGCTCGGTGCGTGAGGCGCGTTCTCGGTGACATGTTTCTCTGGAGGCGCGGCATCGATTCGCCCCTCGCGCTCGGCGCGGTCGTCGCGCTCGTCCTCAACGACCACGTCCTCAAGCGGGTCTGCCCGTCGGCGCTGACGGGCAAGCTCAGCGACCTCGCAGGGCTCTTCCTCTTCCCCGTCCTGGTCGGCGCGCTCGCGGGCCGACGGGCGCGCCCCGTCGCGGCGCTCGCGGCCGTGGTGGGGGGCGCTGCGTTCGCGGCGAGCAAGCTGTCTCCTCTCGTCGCAGCGTGGGTGTCCGCGCACGTCATGTCGACCACGTGCGACCCCACCGATCTGATCGCGCTCCCGATGCTCGCGCTCGGCGTTCGTCACGTCGCGCCGATGGTCGGGGCCCCGGCGCTCCGCCTCCGCGAGCGGATCGCGGCGCTCGTCGCCGCGCTCGCGTCGGTCGCGACCTCCGCCCAGCCCCACGCGCAGGTGCCGCAAGCGCCGGTGCTCGCCGTGGCGGCGCCGCACCGCTGCGCGCGCCTCGAGGTCGCCGGGCTCGAGCCGAAGCCGTCCAACGAGGTCGTCGTCCATGCGCGGCTCGTGAACGACGATCCGGCCGCGCTGCGCTGCGACGTCACGCTCGTCGCCGCCCTCGAAGGTGCGCCGTCCGATCGGGTGCGCGTCGAGACGCGCGGGCGCTCTTCGGTCGTGCCGGTCGATCCGGGACGCGCGGTCGACGTCACCATCACGCTTTCGGTCCCCTACCCCGTGAGCTGCGCCGCGCCGCTCCACGGCACCGTCGAAGCCTTCGAGCAACCCGATGGCTACGGTCCGCAGGATCGACCCGCTGCCTCCGGCGTCGTGAACGGCTGCGTGACCGCGGTGGCCACGCCATGAGCCGCAGCCGCAGCGCGCTCGTCGGGCTCGGTCTCGTCGCGCTCCTCGCGCTCGAGGCGAGCGGATGCGCCTTCGCCCTGCGGGACCGCACGTACCCGGAGTGGCGCGTCGATGCCAGCGCGAAGCAAGTGCCGTTCGCGTGCGCGCTCGCGACGCCGATCGTCGTGAAGACAGGAAAGACCGGGATCGGCGTCAGCGTCGTGTTCGACGGCGGCGACGCGACGTGCGCGCTCCCTCTCGACGCGGTCACGCTCCGCGTGAACGGACGCGAGGTGTCGCGCGCGAAGCTCCCCGAGCTCCCGACGCTCGCGCCGGGGGTGCGCGTCGTCCTCTACTTCCCCCTTCCGTTCGACGCGCAGACCTCGTTCAATGCAGGCGAACGCTCGGCGACGCTGACCCTGCAGAGCGGCGCGCAGACGACGTCGTTCGCGCTGGAGCTCGTCGATCCGCGCACGGGAGCGGTGGCGCGATGAGGTACGCGCTCCTCCTGCTCGTCGCGCTGCTGTGCAGCGGGTGCATCTTCCACGTGCGTGGCTCGCGCAACGCGCTCGGCATCACCGACGTGGAGCGACCACCGCCGTCGCTCGTGAAGCCCGCGCCCCCCGAGGACCCCGGCCTCCGCGGGATTGCGCTGTACGGGAACATCCACACCGGCCTGGTCGGGCACACCCACGAAGTCGGCGGCGTCGTGGGGGGCGAGCTGGGTTTCTTCCCCTTCACGTTGGAGCGCAGCACGAAGAGCTGGGTCGCCGACGAGCCGATGCGCGGCTTCGGCGGCGCCGTCGGCTGGAGCATTTACCGCGGGTCCCAGCGCGCCGGCGGCGAGAGCTTCGGTCCCCTCTACGTCGAGGGGCGCGTGATCGTTCCGTTCGGGCGCTCGGGCCTCGGCTCGAGTCGCTTCGGGCTCGGCGGAGCGTTCAACCCGCAGACGCTCGGCGCGGGACCGCAGGCGACGGCGTGCATCGGCGTCCACCCGGCGTTCTTCTACTTCTGCACGCGCGGCGCGTGGATGTTCGGCAAGGATGCGACGCCCGCGGGCCTCCCGAGCGACTCGTGGGGCGGGCCGGAGATCTACGCGTACTTCGAGTTCGCGAGCTTCCTCGAGTACGCCTGGAGTAGGTAGCGTAGATGGCCGTAGATAGAGATAGCCGTAGGTGAGCGCTCAGCCTCGCGCGAACAGCTCGGGGACGACGTCCGTCGCTTTGCCGATCACGATCTGATCGAACGCGCCCGCGTTGTCGGGCTCTTCCGGGCCCACGTACACGGTGCGCGTCCCGGGGCGCGCGCCCACCGCGCGCACGAACCCCGCCGCCGGGTACACGGCGCCGGAGGACCCGATCGTGACGAAGACGTCGCAGCGAGCGAGCTCTCGCGCGATGTCGTCCATGAAGAACGGCACCTCGCCGAACCAGCAGATGTGAGGACGCAGGCGCCCCCCACACGGGCAGCGCGGGATGGACTCCTTCGTGCGGTAGAGCGCCTCGTCGTGGAACGGCGGCCGATCGCACGCCCCGGGCGAGCGCTCGCACCGTGTCTTCATCAGCTCGCCGTGCATGTGGACCACGCGCTTGGAGCCGCCGCGCTCGTGGAGCGGATCCACGTTCTGCGTGCAGAGGTAGAAGCGGTCCCCGAGCTTCGCCTCCACCTCCGCGAGCGCGCGGTGGGCGGCGTTCGGCGCGCACGTCCCCGCCTGCGCGCGCCGCTCCGAGTAGAACCGCCAGACGAGGGCGGCGTCGGCGGCCCACCCCTCCGGCGAGGCGACCTCCTCGAAGCGGTAGGACTCCCAGAGCCCGCCGCTGTCGCGAAAGGTGCGTATGCCGCTCTCGGCGCTGATCCCCGCGCCGGTGAGCACGAAGATGCGCGTTTCGGGGCCGATCGCCAACCGGGCGCTGGTCATCGTGAGTCGATGGTATCCCCATTCCGGTGTAAGCTAGGTCTCCAGTGAGCATCGCCGCTCCCTTCGCCACCGAAGGCTCGCTCGAGCTCCTGCTCGCCGACCTGTCGCTCGCGCGCGCCCTGTTCGAGGGTGTACCGTCCGCTCGGCTCCTCGCCCGCGTTCGGATCGCTCGCGACGAGCGCGATCTGGCGGCGCCCGGTGCGCGCGGCAGCGTGACCTTCACCTTCGACGCGGTGTTGGCCGAGGCGCTCGGTGGCAACGTGCGCGCGATCGAGCGCGCGAAGATGGCGATCGCGCGGCACGCACGTGTCGCCGCGACCGAGGGCCCGCTCGTCGGGAGCGACGTCACGCTCGCGACCCTCGCCTACGCAGTCGCGGTCGCTCCGGACTGGGACGCCTCGATCTCGGAGTCGTTCGCCGTCGCGACCAACCGCCAGATCCTGCTGCGCTCGCTGGAGGAGATCGGCGCCATCCTCGACGACGTGCGCCGCGGCTCCGCGCGCTTCGATCCGCGGTTGGCCGAGCCCGACCCGCGCGCGGCGCTCTTCGAGTGCTGCGTTCGCCTCGCCACCCAGGCGCAGCTCGGGCCCTTCCCCGCCGCGAAGCTGTGGGAAGCGCACCGGCGCCTCGACCGGTCCGACCTCGGGGTGCAGCTCCTGAACCAGGCCGCCGCGCCGCTCCACCCGCGCGCGTTCGACGCGGAGCTCGCGCCCCGTGCGCGGCGGATGGTGGCGCTCGATCGCGAAGAGCTCGACCGCCTCGCCCAGCGCGACGCGCGCGTCGTCGCCTCCGCGCTCGCCCGCGCGGAAGACACCGGGAGCGAGCTTCGCCTCGACAAGCTCGTCGCCGATCTCTTCGGTCTCCTCGCCAAGCGCGGGACGCTGATCCTCGCCGCCGCCACGCCCGAGGTCGCGACCAGCGGCGATGCACCGCGCCCCAGCTTCCACCCGACGGATTGGACGGATCCCAAAACGGTACGGGACCTCGCCGCGGGCCTCGAGCGCGGGAGCGTGACGCCGCCGCGCGCGTGGATCTTCGTCCACCGCGGGGGCGACCCCGCGTACGACGCGGTGGGCGGCGAGATGCTCGAGATCACGAGCCACCCCTATGCGAGCGCCGTCTTCGCGGACATCGTCGCCCGGAGTGGGCGCCCGCGGGACGTCATGCGCCTGGTCACCTACTTCGCAGTCGCGCCCGATCCGGCGGCAGCGGCGAAGACACTCGCGCAGTGCACGGCCGCCGAGCTGCCGCAGGTCCTGAAGGCCTGGCTCGAGGCGCTGCTCCCGAGCGACGGAGCGCAGGTCCCCTACGCGGAGGACCCCGATTCGTCGCGCGCAGGTCGCCTCGCCGTCTACATCTCCGCGCTGCGCCCGTACCCGGCGCTCTTCGCCGCGGTCAGCCCGCTCCTCGCGCGCGTGAGCGACCGGCCCGCGCCGGCGCCCTGAGCCTTTCGCCCAAGGGCGCTCAGCCGAAGAGGCCCATCGCCTTCTTCACCGCCGGGCGCTCGGCCATGCGATCGAGCCACGCGCGCACGTTCGGGTACGGCGTCACGTCGATCTCGAGGAAGTCGTGCGCGGTGGCCCACGGGTAGGTCGCCATGTCGGCGATGGAGTACTCGCCTGCCAGGTAGGGGTGCTTCGCGAGCCGCCCTTCGAGCACGGCATAGATGCGCCTCACCTCCGCCTCGAACCGCTCGATGCCCGCCGGCACGTTCGAGCGGCGCGCCCAACCGAGCTGTCCCATCATCGGCCCGACGGCGCTCATCTGGAACATGAGCCACTCGAGCACGTCGGCCCGGGCCTGGCCGCTCGGGGGAAGGAACTTCCCGTGCTTCTCGGCGAGGTAGATCAGGATCGCGCCCGACTCGAAGATGGTGACCGGCCCATCGCCGTCGACCAGCGCGGGGATCTTGCCGTTCGGGTTCAGCGCGAGGAACTCCGGCTTGTGCTGCTCGCCCTTGCCGAGATCGACCTTGTGGAGCTCGTAGGGGATCCCCAGCTCCTCGAGGAAGATCGGTACCTTCTTTCCATTCGGCGTCCCGGCGGCGTGGAGCTGGATCATGGTCGACCTTAGATGCGCACGGGCGAAGGTCGTTGCAAGCGCTCGAGCACGCGAAAGACGAGCCCGCTCGCGGTCGCTTCACGCGCGACCTCGCGGAAGGGCGTCTCGTCGAGGCGGAACACGGTGTCGCCGGGCGGAGACTCCGGGATCTCGGTGAGGTGGATCCGAGTGACGCGCGGCATCGCTTCTTCGAAGAGGCGCACGCCGCCGATGACGAACGGGCAAGCGTCGTAGCGATACGCCACCGCGAGCGCGCTCGCGAGGTCGGGGGCGACGTGCACGCCCGCGGGTAGACCGCCCCCGGCCGCGAGCGAGCGCGATACGACGACGTTGATCCGATCGGCCAGGGGTTCGCCCCGCTCCTCCCAGGTGCGGCGCCCCATCACGACCGCGTGGCCTTGCGTGGTCGCCTCGTAGCGCGCGCGGTCCTCGGGCCAGCTCCACGGGAGCTGGCCGCCGCTCCCGATGACGCCGTTCTTGGCGATCGCGACGATCAGGGCGAGCTCGGGGCTGGAAGGAGCGGAGGACATCGTCGCTTCGGTGTAGAAGAGAATCGTGGTGCTCCAAAGAACAATGGTCGGCGGGGCGTTCGCGTGCGGGATCATCGCGCTCGCGGGCTGCCCGCGAGACTCGGGCTCCACGGGCGCGCCGGCGTCCGTGACCGTGCCCGCGTCCGCGTCCGCGTCCGTGACCGCGTCCGCGTCCGTGACCGCGTCCGCAGCCGTGACCGCGTCCGCATCCGCAGCCGCGGGCGCATCCGCATCCGCATCCGCCGCTCCCTCCGTGGGGGCTCGGGGTGCCTGCCCGACCGCTCCCCCCGGGCGGACGGATCCCAGTTTGGGACGAGGCTCGTGTGCGCGCGACGCCGATTGCACCGGTGGGCGCGAGGGGCGCTGCACCTCGGTGTACGTCGGCCACGGGCGCAACGTGAACGGCTGCACCTACGACGAGTGCTCGGTCGACGGCGACTGCAAGACGACCGGCACGCGTTGCTACTGCGGCGGCGGCGAGACGGGGCGGAACGCGTGTCTGCTCGGCAACTGCAAGACCGACGCGGACTGCCCCAGTCACGCCTGCACGCAGGACGAGAACGGGCGCGGGCGCGGCAGCTTCTGCCGCACCGCGAAGGACGGATGCAAGGACGGCGCGGCCTGCGCCGCCGGTCAGGCGTGCGGGTGGGCCCCTGCGGCGCAGCGCTGGGAGTGCGTCCCCGTCTACATCCGCCCGCCGGGGTGACGGGGCCGTGGCGAGCTCAGCGGATCCCGCGGAGCTCGTCCTTCGACTCGCGCGTCATCAGCATGCGGAGCGCCTCGAGCAGCGGGCGGCCTTCGTGGAGCACGTGGTAGACCTGCTCCACGATCGGGGCGTCGATCTTCAGCTTCTGCGCCAGCTGCCAGGCCGCGCGCGACGTGAAGTAGCCTTCGGCGACCGTGCGCCGCGCCGCGAGGTACGCCTTCGGGTCGACGCCCTTCGCCACTTCCTCGCCGAGCTGACGGTTGCGCGAGAGCTCGCCGGTGCACGTGAGGACGAGGTCGCCCATCCCCGCGAGACCGAGGAACGTGAGCGGGTCCGCGCCGAGGGCGACCCCGAACCGCGTGATCTCGGCGAGCCCGCGCGTGATCGTCGCCGCGCGCGCGTTGAGCCCGAGGTCGAGGGCGTCGGTCGCACCCGCCGCGATCGCGATCACGTTCTTCAGCGCACCGCCGATCTCGACGCCGATCGGGTCCGCGCTCCCGTAGACGCGGAAGAACGGCGTGTGGAGCAGGCGCTGGATCTCGCGCGCTGCCGTCATCTCCTTCGACGCGGCCACGACGTCGCACGGCTTGCCCAGCGCGACCTCCTTCGCGAAGGTCGGGCCCGACAGGAACGCGAAGCGCGACTCGTCCACCGCCGGGAGCGACTCGCGAATGACGGTGCTCATCAGCTGGAGCGAAGACTCTTCGATCCCCTTCGACGCCACCGCGACGATGGCACCGTCGGCGACGGCGCCTCGGAGCGACGTCGCCACCTCGCGCAGGAAGCGCGACGGCGGGACGAGCACGACGAGCTCGGCTCCGGTAGCAGCCGCCTTCGCATCGAGCGTGACCGAGAGCGACTCGGGGAACGCGAAGCCGGGGAGGAACGGCCCGTTCATACGTGTAGACTGCACACTCTCGAGGACCTCGGGCTCCCGCGCCCAGAGGACGACCTCGTGCCCGGTGCGCGCCGCGTGAAGCGCGATTGCCGTGCCCCAAGCGCCGGCGCCGATGACTGCGATCCTGGCCATGGCGAGACGCTACCCCTCCGTGTGCGGGGTCGTCCAGCTCACGGGCGCCGGCGCGGCGGCCAGAGGAGGAGCATCGAGGTCCGCCGGACGTAGTCCCCCCACGCCGGGCGCCGCTCCCGCGAGCGCCGCTCGATCATGGGGATGCTCACGACGGTGAAGAGGAAGATCATCGCGGCGGCCCCGCCCCACGTGCGGGCGATGCTGCCGTCACCAGCGGCGAACCCGAACAGGGCGACGCCCACCCAGACGCCGATCTCGCCGAGGTAGTTCGGGTGCCGCGACCACGCCCACAGGCCGACGTCGCAGATCGCGCCGTCCGTGGTCTTGTTCCGCCGGAACGCGCGGAGCTGCTCGTCGGCGACGGCCTCGAGCACGGTCGCGCCGAGGAGCACCAGCGCGGCGACTGCGTCGAGCGGCCCGAGCGGGCGCGCGCTCGTCCCCAGCGCCGTGAAGAGAGGAAGACAGCCGAGGAACACGAGCACGGTCGGGAAGAAGTGGATCCCGAGGAAGCTGACGACCCAGTACGCGCGCCCGTTCTTCTTCCGCAAGTCGACGTAGCGCCAGTCCTCGTGCCGGAGGCCACCCCACCCTCGCGCCCAGTTCCACGTGAGGCGCACGCCCCAGAGGCCGAGGAGCGCGACGACGAGCACGCGCCGGCCCAGCTCCGCGCCGCTGCCCTGGACGGCGAGCCCACCCGCGATCGCGATCGGCGCGACGCTCCAGTAGGGGTCGTAGAAGCTCGAGTTGTCGAACGCGACCGAGAAGCCGAACACCACGATCGTGGCCACGACGTCCGCCGCCCCGACGACGACGATGGGCGCGTGACCGGCGAGGACGTGCGCGGTCGCGAGCGCGGCTCCGAGCGCAACGACGTACGAGAGGACGACCCACTTCATCGGCGACGGCGGCCCACTCTACTTGATACCGTCTCGCTCATGCGCGCCCTCCGCCAACACGAGCTCATCGGCCCCGCCGGTCTTCGCCTCGACGAGATCCCCGCCCCGACGCCGGGCGCGGGAGAGGTCCTGGTCGACGTGAAGGCGGCCGCGCTCAATTTCCCGGACGTGCTCCTCTCGCACGGCAAGTACCAGTTCAAGCCGCCGCCGCCGTTCGTCCCGGGTGGGGACTTCGCGGGAGTGGTGAGCGCGGTCGGCGCGGGCGTGAAGCGGCTCGCGGTCGGCGATCGCGTGATGGCGACGCTGATCCATGGCGCGTTCGCCGAGAAGGTGGTCGTGCCGGAGCTGGCGGCGGTGAAGCTCCCCGAGGCGGTCTCGTTCGAGGTGGGGGCGTGCATCCCGGTCACGTACGCGACGACGATCCACGCGCTCCAGGATCGCGCCGCGCTGAAGGCGGGAGAGACGCTCCTCGTCCTCGGGGCCGCGGGCGGGGTGGGCACGGCCGCGATCGAGCTGGGCAAGCTGATGGGCGCGCGCGTGATCGCGGCGGCGTCGACCGACGAGAAGGTTGCATACTGCAAAGAAAGGGGCGCCGACGAGGGCATCGTCTACGGGCGCGAGGACCTGAAGGAAGCGATCAAGAAGCTCACGGGCGGGAACGGCGCGAACGTGATCTACGATCCGGTGGGAGGTCCCTACGCGGAGCCGGCGTTGCGCGGCATCGCGTGGGAGGGGCGCTACCTGGTGGTGGGCTTCGCAGCGGGCGAGATCCCGAAGATCCCGCTCAACCTGACGCTCCTGAAGGGCTGCCAGATCTGCGGCGTGTTCTGGGGCTCGTTCGCGATGCGCGAGCCGGAGAAGAACCGGGCGCAGATGGAGCAGCTCGCGGCGTGGGTGGCGGAAGGAAAGCTGCGGCCGCACGTCGACGGCGTCTTCGCGTTCGGCGAGGCGAAGGGCGCGTACGAGAAGCTGGAGGGGCGCGCGGTGCGGGGGAAGGTCGTTTTGGTTCCCTGAAAAAGGACGAACAGGGAACACGGAACAGGAACGCGGGACGCGGAACTAGGAGAATGGGAACCCGGGGTGCGAATGGCGCCCGCGAGCTCCGCGCTCCCGATTCTTGCTTCCCGTTCTCCTAGCTCCGCGTTCCCGATCCCGTTCCGTGTTCCCTGTTCGTCTCTTTCTTCGCGTCAAACGGGGATGACACCGCGCTTCTTGTGCGGCCGCTCCAGCTGCTTGTGCCGCGACAGCTCCAACCCGGCAGCGATGACCCTCCTGGTGTCCCGCGGATCGATGACTTCATCCACGAGCCCCCACCCCGCCACCTTGTAGATGTCGATGTTCTTCTGGATTTGCTCGACGATCATCTTCTTCGCCTCCGGCGGCGGCTCCGCGCCACCGAAGAGCTTCCGCGCTGCGATGCCGACCATGCCTTCGGCTCCCATCACGCTGATCTCGCCGCCCGGCCACGACACGATCAGGTCCGGCTCGTACGCCTTGCCGCACATCACGAAGTAGCCCGCGCCGTACGCCTTGCGCACGACCACCGTGATCTTCGGCACCGTCGCCGCGCTCATCACGTGCAGCATCTTCGCGCCGTGGCGGATGATGCCCGCGTGCTCGACCTTCGAGCCGACCATGAACCCCGGCACGTCCTGCAAGAAGACGAGCGGCACGTTGAACGCATCGCAGATCTGGATGAACCGCGCCGCCTTGTCGGCCGAGTCCACGTCCAAGATGCCGCCGAGGTGCATCGGCTGGTTCGCCACGATGCCCACGCTCTTGCCCCCGATCCGCGCGAGGCACGTGATCACCGAGCGCGCGAAGCGCGGCTTGATGTCCAGGTACTCGCCGTGATCGACCAAGCTCTTGATGAGCTTGTACATGTCGTACGGCTTGCGCGTGGTCTCCGGGAGCAGGTCCAGGAGCGCGTCGTCGCGACGATCCACCGGATCGGTGACCGGCACGTCCGGCGGCGCCTCGTCGCAGTTCGACGGGAAGTACGAGAGGTACTTCTTCATCGCCGTGATGCACGCGTCGTCGTTCTCGAACTCGCCGTCGCCGACGCCGCTCACCTCGCTGTGGATCTTCGACCCCCCGAGCTCCTGCTCGGAGATGTCCTGCCCCGTCACCGCCTTCACGAGCGCGGGCCCCGCGAGCGCGAGCGACCCGATCCCCTTCACCATCGGGACGTAGTCGGCCAAGCCCGGGATGTACGCCGTGCCTGCCGCCCCGGGACCGACCATCGCCGCGATCTGCGGGACCACGCCGCTCATGTGCACCTGCTCGCGGAACAAGTGCCCGCTGCCGGCGAAGAGCGAGATCATGTCCGGGTGGCTCGAGCCCGGGTCGATGCGCGCGCCGCCCGAGTCGATGAACCACACCATCGGCCAGCGCCCGCGCAGGCTCATCTGGCGCAGGCGCGTCACCTTCTCTTCGCCCGTGTACCCGATGCTGCCGCCTTTGACCGTGAAGTCGTACGCGGCCGCGCACACCATGCGGCCATCGACCTTGCCGAAGCCCGTGATCACGGCGTCGGCCGGCGGCTTATCGGTCCCGTCGGGCCCGGCCGCCAATCCCATTTGGGTACCGTGCGCGCCGATCTCGAAGAAGGTGCCCCCGTCGAAGAACTTCGCGAGCCGCTCGCGCGCGGTCAGCTTGCCGCGCTCGTGCTGCTTCTTGATCTTCTCCTCGCCGCCCATCTTGCGGATCTCCTCGAGCCGTCGCTCGAGGTCCGCGACCATTTCGCGCATCGTCGCCATTGTTCAGGTCCCCGTCACTTGCCGGTCCACTTCGGCTTTCGCTTCTCGAGAAACGCCATCAGTCCTTCGCGCGCGTCGTCGGTGCCGAGCGCTTCGCCCAGCTTCTCGCGCAACAGCGGGAGCGCTTCTTCCAGCGCCAGATCGCCCTGCGCCGCCCACGCGCGCAGGCCGAGCTTCACCGCCATCGGCGCGCGCTCCGCCAGATCATTGCACAGTGCACCAACCTCGGCGTCGAGCGCGTCCGGCGCGACCACCCGCGACACGATCCCACTCGCCGCCGCGTCCGCTGCGGACAGCTTCTGCCCGCGGAGCATCATCTCGAGCAGCGCCCGCCGCGGCATCGTCCGCGCGAGCACCGCCATTATCATGAACGGAAAGAGCCCGACTTCGATCTCGGGCGTACCGAGCTTCGCCTCGCTGCTGGCGAGCGCGAAGTGCGAAGCCGCGACGAGCCCGAGCCCCCCGCCCATCGCATGACCGTTCACCTTCGCGACGATCGGCTTCTCGAAGCGCGTCATCGCGAGGAGAAGATCGGCGTAGTCGCCCTTGAACGGGAGCGCATCCGCGTCGGCAGCGCCGCCGCTCATCTGCTGGAAGTCACCGCCCGCGCAGAAGGCCTTGCCCTCGCCCGTGACGACGACGACGCGAATCGCCGGGTCGCTCCCGTACTGCGCGAGCGCGTGGAGCAGCTCGTTCACCATCTGCGGACCGATCGCGTTGCGCCGGTCCGGGTTGAACAGCGTGATCGTCGCGACGGCTCCCTCGGTCGCGAGCTTGAGTTTGTGGAAGCTCATGCGGGCTTCTGGAACTGATCGAGCCCGAGGATCTGGCGCGCCTCGTCCACCGTCGCGACCTTGCGTCCCACGTCGCGGACCATGCGCGCCGCGACCTCGACGAGCTGTCCGTTCGACTTCGCCATCTCGCCGTTCGGGAGATAGAAGTGGTCCTCGAGCCCGCAGCGGATGTTGCCGCCGAGCACCAGCGCGGTCGCGAGCATGCGCCACTGGCAGTGCGAGATGCCGATGACCTCCCACTCGCTCCCCGGCGCCATGTCGAGCGCGATCTTCTTCTGGAGCTGCAGGCTCTCGACCGTGGGCGGGATGCCGCCGAGCACGTTCACGATGAACGAGAACTGGAGCGGCTTCTTGAGCACGCCCATGTCGAGCAACGGCCAGAGCCCGTGCGTGTGGCCGCTGTCGAAGCACTCGAGCTCCGGCTTCACGCCGCTCTCGTTCATCGCCGACAGGAGCTTGATGATCTTCTCGTAGGTGTTCGAGAACACCATGTCGAAGACGAAGTTCTTCCGCTTCTCGGAGTACTTCGCGTAGTTCATCGTGCCCATGTTGAGGGCCGCGATCTCCGGCTTGCTCTCGCGGATGTACGTGCACTGCTCCGTCACGTCGTCCAGGATCGTGCCGGTCGAGAAGTTCAGGATGATCGGGCAGCGCTTCTGGATCTCTTCCTTGATCTTCGCGAACGTCGCCGGGCTGAACGTGGGGGAGCCGTCGTCGTTGCGCGCGTGGATGTGCACCACGCTCGCGCCCTGGTCGTAGGCGCGCTTCGCTTCTTCGGCGATCTCGACCGGGGTGTAGGGGATCCCCTCGTTCTGCTTCCGGTTCGCGAGCACGCCGCTCAGGGCGCAGGTGATCACGCAGACGTCGGGGTCACGTACGAACGCCATCTCGGTCCTTCGCTTTCTCTTTTTCGTCGCGCGGCCCGACCATCTCGCGCACGCGCTTGGCCAACTTCGTCGAGATCTTCAGGAGCTCTCGCGTCTCCTGCGCGGACAAGCTCGAGAGCGCGCCGCGGAAGATCTCCATCGGCTCGACCGGGATCTCCTTGGCGATCCGCTCGCCCTTCTCCGTGAGCTTGATGTGGACGACGCGCCGGTCTTCCTTCGAGCGCTCGCGCACGACGAGGCCCTCGCGCTCCATGCGATCGATGATCCCGGTCACGGTGCTGTTCTGCGCGCGGATCTTCTCCGACAGCTCGGACAGCGACAGGTCGCCGATCGTCTCCAGCATCTTGATGACGGTGAGCTGCGGCCCCGTCAGGTTCGCCCGGCGCGCGAACTCCTTCGTCACGCGGCGACCCTCCGTATAGAGGTAGATGATGGCTTCGAGGATGCGATCCACGTCGCCTTTGAGCTCGGGGGAGATGGGGGTCACGTCACACTCAGTTCGGGGCTCGTAAGTTTCGTGTGCGAAATACTTGGACGCGAAACGTCTCGCCGTCAAGCGAACTTTGCTAGGGTGGCGCAGTGATGAGGCACCGATGGATCCTCGGAGGCTTCGTCGTGGCGGGGTTCGCGGTCGCGTGCTCCCTCGCGACGAACCTCGACTCGCTCGGCCCGGACGGCGGTAGCGCCGAGGCCTGCGGCACCGGCAACGTGTGCCGGCCGCCCGTGCCCACGGGTTGGACCGGGCCCGTCGTGCTCCGTGACGGGATCGAAGACCAAGGCTGCACCGCGCCGTTCGGCTCGAAGGTGCTCGGCACCATCAACGACGGTCTCGACGCCGGCGCGGGGAGCTGCACGTGCGAGTGCAACGCGACGCCGGGTGCCTGCCGCTACCGCGTCGACATCTACAACACCGCGAACTGCCAGGGCTCGCCGCTCGTCGCGGACGCTGCCGCGTTCAACGCCTGCTTTCCGAACGCGGTCATCCCCACCTTCAGCGTGAAGTACAACGATGGCGGCGCCACCGCGGAAGCGGGCTGCGTCCCGGTCACGACCCGCACCGGCTTCGCCGTGAACCCGACCGCGCATCACCTGTGCCTCGGCGCCTTCCCGGCTTCGGGCTGCAGCTCCGGCACGTGCATGCCCGCGGCGACCAAGGCGTGCATCGCCGCCGAGGGCGACCTCGCGTGCCCGGCACCGTTCACGAGCAAGCAGGTCCTGCACAAGGGCTGGACCGACGGGATCACGTGCTCCGGCTGCTCGTGCAGCGCGTTCGATCCGAACAGCTGCAAGTCCGCGCCGTCGATCAAGATCACGAACGCGCCGTGCGGGAGCGACGCGTCCACCGTCGTCGCGACCTACACGGCCGTGAACGGCTGCGTCTCGGGCACCGCCCAAGCGGACACCGGCGCGATCAACCAACCGCCGAACGCGTGCAGCGTCGCGACGCCCGCCACGCCCGACGGCTCGATCACGCCGACGGGCCCCGTCACCGTCTGCTGCCAGCCCTGAAGCGCGAACGTCAGGCGCCCGGCTCGGCGAGGGGGCGCGGCTCGAGGCCGTGGACGCGCCACGTCTCGCTCTGGGCGTAGTACTCGCTCAGCATCGCGCGCGGTGCGATCGTCACGATCGCGCCGTTCTTCGGGTTGTCGATGAGCTCGAAGTCTTCGACCGACAGGTGCAGGAACCGCATCACGAAGCAGCGGATCGCCATCCCGTGCGTGACGATGAGCACGCGTGAGGAGTCCTTCCGCTCGACCTGCCGCATCATGCTCTCGAGGAAGCCGGAGACGCGGTCGTAGCAGTCGGCCGGGCTCTCCCCACCTTCGTAGCGGTAGTAGAACCAACCGTGCGTCTCGCGCAGGTTCTCCTGCCCCTTCACGTCCGCGTAGCCGTGGTCCTGCTCGCGGAGGCGCGGGTCCTCGTACACGCCGCCGGTACCCGCGCGCTCGACGCCGGCCCCCTCGAGCAGACCGCTCAGCGTCTGCTGCGTGCGGTGATAGGGCGAGGTGTAGACGAGCGCGCCCCGGAGGAACTGAGGGCCGAGCGCCCGACCGGCATCGCGGGCCTGAACCGTCCCGAGCGGCGAGAGCGGCGTGCGGAAGTCCCCGTGCTTCTGGGGATCGAAGGCGTCCACGTTGGCCAGGGATTGGCCGTGACGCACGAGCTTGATGACGAGATCGCGAGGCATTTTTCGAGAGGACCCGCGCCACCTTAGCCTCGCCCGCGCCCGCGCACCATCCTACCTTGTCCCACCCATTTGCAGCTCCGAAGGGGTCGGCGGCAAATCCTCGCGGGGGGTCGAGCGTACGAGGGAGAAGTCGGTGCGGATCGCCTCCTCCCTCCTCGTCCCTTTGGCCGCCGTCGTGGGAACGCTCGCGGCGTGCCATCGAAACGATCCGTCACCGACGACCTCTTCCCCGCCCTCCGCGAGCGCCGCCATCGCTCCGCCGGCGTCGCCTCCCCTCCCGCTCGATCGGATCGGCGAAGCGCGCGAGGGCTCCACGGTCGTCCTCGCCAAGCTCGCCGGCAAGCGCCTCGCCATCGTCGCCGACGAGGACGGGAGCGCCGTGCGCGTCGTCGACCTCGCGCGCAAGGCCGAGGTGGGCTCGCTCGCGATCCCGGGGCGCCCCGCCGCGCTCCTCGTGACGAAGGAAGGGAAGCTCCTCGTCGCGCTCCGCGACGACGGCGCCGTGCTCGTGACCGAGGCGCACGCGGACGGCTCGCTCAAGAGCCTCGACCGGATCCCCACCGCGACCGAGCCGCTCGCGCTCGCGTTGTCGCCGGACGATCGCACGCTGCTCGTCGCGTGCGGGTGGTCGCAGACGCTCGAGGGCTACTCCTTGGCGACGAAGGAGAAGGTCCTCTCGGTCCCCGTCGCGCGCGAGCCACGCGCAGTGCTCGTGTCCCACGATGGGACGAAGGCCTTCGTCGCCCACGGCGCCGAGGGCATCGTCGAGAGCGTCGATCTCGGCGCGAAGTCGGCCAAGGCCATCGACCTCGGCGTCGCGGCGTTCTCGATGCCCACCGGCGGGCGGAGGATCCTCCGCCGCCCGATCATCGACTTCGACGCGCTCGTGCCGATCGACGACGGCTTCGACTTCGACGAGTGCTTCGACTGCCGCGGGAGGAGGGGCGGGTTCTCGATCGAGATGCCCGCGCGCTTCGCGCGCCAAGGCTTCGCGCTCGCGCGCATCCAGCGCCACGGCCCGAAGGGCGAAGACCTCGGCGAGGCGATCCTCGAGCCGCACACCGAGGTGATGACCGGCGATCCACGCGCGATCTCGAGCGGCTACGGCGGCGGCGGGATCGAGGATCTCGAGCTGCCGACGAACGCGTTCACGCTCTCCGTCCTCGATCCCGCGACCGGCAAGCGCGCCGCGCTCCGCCAGCCGGAGCCGCGGACCGACAAGAGCGGGTGTCACCTCCCCCGCGCGATCGCCGTCGACGACGCGCATGCCTTCGTCGCGTGCCTCGGCAGCGACTCCGTCTTCGCGTACCCGCGCGATCCCAAGGGCGACGTCGCCGCGAAGACCGACCTTCGGCTGCCCGTGGCGAGCGGACCGACCGGCGTCGCGATCGATCCGGAGGCGAAGGAGCTCGCCGTGTTCTCGAGCTTCGACGGCGTGCTCACGCTCGCGCCGACCGTCTTCGCCTCCGGCAAGGACGCCGGTCTCCCCGAGAAGACGGAGATCAAGCTCGTCCGCAAGAGCTCGCTCAGCGAGGACCAGCTCGAAGGGCGGCGCTTGTTCCACGACGCGGGCGACCCGCGCATCGCCGCCGACGGGCGCTCGTGCAGCTCGTGCCACCCCGACGGGCGCGACGACGGCCTCACCTGGTCCACGCCGAACGGGCCGCGCCAGACGATCCAGCTCGCCGGCCGCGTGAACCGCCCCGCGCCGTTCGGGTGGATGGGCAAGCACGCCTCGCTGTCGATCCACATGACCCAGACGATGCAGAACTTGAAGGGGACGGGCCTGCCGCCGCACGAGCTCGACGCCCTCAGCGCGTGGCTCGGGGTCATGAAGGGCGCGCCCCAGAAGTGGCGCGCGCTCACGACCGAGGAGTCGCGCGGGCGCGACCTCTTCGCTTCGTCCGAGACCGGCTGCTCGGGCTGCCACGGCGAGAAGAACGGGTTCTCCGACCACGAGGTCCACGACGTGAAGAGCGCGACCGAGAGCGACAGCACGGGCCAGTTCCTGGTGCCGTCGCTGGTGGGCGTGGGTGGTTCGGCGCCCTACTTCCACGACGGGCGCTACGGGAGCCTCGACGACCTCCTCGCGAAGACGGACGGAACGATGGGGACGACCAAGTCCTTGTCCCCCGAGGACAAGAAGGCCCTCGTCGCGTACCTGAAGACGCTCTGAGGGGAGAGAGATCCCCCGCCGCCCTGGTCCGTACTGACGCAGAGAATGCGTCGGTCCCTCCTTCTTCCCCTCGTCCTCTCCGCGTTCGCCGTCGTCGCCGCCTGCAAGAAGGATGGGGGGACGCCCCCCGCGCCGTCCGCGTCCGCGGCCACCACGGCGACCGCTCCCAGCACGCCGTCGTCTCCGCCGCTCCCCCTGGATCGACTCTCCGAGACGCGGACCGGGTCTGCGCTCGTGCTCGCTCGCCTCGGCGGGAAGAAGGTCGCGATCATCGCCGACGACGACGCCAACGCCGTTCGCGTGATCGACGTCGTCGCGAAGGAGGAGCTCTCGTCGCTCGCGATCGCGGGACGCCCGGCGCAGATGGTCGTCACGCGCGAGGGCAAGCTCCTCGTCGCGTTGCGCGACGAGGCCGCGCTCGCCGTCGTCGAAGCCCACAAGGACGGCTCGCTGAAGATCCTCGAACGCATCGGCACGCAGACCGAGCCGCTCGCGTTGGCGCTCGCGCCCGACGAGCGCACGGCGTGGGTCGCCTCGGGGTTCGCGCACGCGCTCGAGGGCTTCGATCTCGCGTCGAAGAAGCGTGTCGCGTCGTTCGACGTCGACCGCGAACCGCGCGCGGTCCTCGTTTCCCAGGATGGGACGCACGTCTTCGTCGCCCACGGCGCCGCGGGCGTCCTCGAGACGATCGACGTGCTCGGCAACTCGAAGCGCGCCGTCGACCTCGGCATCGCGGCGAGCGCGCCCATCTTCGGGGTGGAGCCCGAGTTCGGGTTCCCCGATCGGCGCATGATGGTCGAAGCGCTGGTTCCCGTCCCCGACGACATCGCCAACGCGAAGCCGGGCGGCGGCGGCGGAAGCGGCGCCGTCCGCCCGCCGATCCTGCCTCCGCCTCCCCCGCCCCATCTGCCGCTCGACCGCGGCATGGTGCGCCGGCCTTCGTTCGTCGAGATGCCGGCCCGCTTCGCGCGCCAAGGCTTCGCGCTCGTCGAGTTCGACGCGCACGACGCGAAGGGCAAGTCGCTCGGCCACCGTTTGATCCTCCCGCACGCGCAGGTGATGACGGGCGATCCGCGCCAGATCTCCACGGGCTACGGCGGCGGCGGCATCGAGGGCTCGGTCAACATGCCCACGAACCAATTCACCTTCTCGGTGATGGACTCCGCGAGCGGCAACCGCGCTGCGATGGTGCAGGCGCCGGGCTTCACGAACAAGGATGCGTGCCAGCTCCCGCGCGCGGCGCTCGTCGCGAAGGACGTCCTCTTCACGGCGTGCCTCGGGAGCGATGCGATCCAGGGCTTCGCGCTCACCAACGGGACCGTCGACCCCACCGCGAAGGTGAAGGTCCCCGTGCCGACGCCGAACGCGCTCGCGTTCGATCCCGAGTCGGGGCGCGTGTTCGCGCTCTCGACGTTCGACCGCACGCTCGTCGCGTTCGAAGCCGGCGGGAGCAACCCTTCTCCGGCGAAGGACACGATTCACCTCCACGGCAAGACGAACCTCAGCGAGCTCCAAGCGCAGGGCCGCAAGCTCTTCCACGACGCGGGCGATCCGCGCATCGCCGCCGACGGGCGCTCCTGCTCGTCGTGTCACCCCGACGGCCGTGACGACGGTCTCACGTGGTCGACCCCGAACGGCCCGCGCCAGACGATCCAGCTCGCGGGTCGGATCAACCGCCCCGCGCCGTTCGGCTGGATGGGCAAGCACGCCTCCCTCCAGATCCACATGACCCAGACGATGCAGAACCTGAAGGGGACGGGCCTTCAACCGGGTGAGCTCGACGCGCTCGCGGCCTACCTCGACGTGATGAAGGGGGCGCCCCAGAAGTGGCGCGCGCTGACCGCGGAAGAAGCGCGCGGTCGCGACCTCTTCGCGTCGTCCGACACGGGTTGCTCGGGCTGCCACGGCGAGAAGACCGGCTTCTCCGATCACGACGTCCACGACGTGAAGAGTGCGACCGCGACCGACACGACGGGTCAGTTCCTGGTCCCCTCCCTCGTCGGCGTGGCGGGCTCGGCGCCCTACTTCCACGACGGGCGCTACGCGAGCCTCGACGAGCTCCTGGCCAAGACCGACGGAACGATGGGGACCACGAAGTCTTTGTCGCCGGAAGACAAGAAAGCGCTCGTCGCGTACTTGAAGACACTCTGAGAAGAAAAAAGCCGAACAGGGAACACCGTGTTCCCGGTTCGTCTTTTTCTGGATCGATCGCGCCGCTGCCCCGTAGTGGCGCAAATGATGCGCCGGCAGCACCTCCTCGCTCTCGTCCCCGTCGCCCTCGCCGCCCTGGCGGCTTGCAAGAAGGAGGCGCCGCCGCCGACCGCGACGAGCGCCACCGTCGCCGCGCCCGTCGTGCCGGCGACCCCGCCTTCGCCGCCGCTCCCGCTGGATCGGCTCGCCGAGACGCGCGAGGGGTCGAACGTCGTCCTAGCTCGGCTCGCCCAGAAGAAGGTCGCGATCGTCGCGGACGAGGACACCAGCACGATTCGCATGCTCGACGTCGGGGCCAAGACCGAGCTGGGCACGCTCTCGATCCCCGGTCGGCCCGGGCAGATGCTCGTGACGCGCGAGGGCAAGCTGCTCGTCGCGCTCCGAGACGACGGCGCAGTGCTCGTCGCCGAAGCTCACGCCGACGGCTCGCTCAAGAGCCTCGACCGCATCCCGACGTCGACCGAGCCGGTCGCGCTCGCCGTCGGGCCCGACGATCGGTCGCTCTACGTCGCGTGCGGGTGGTCGCACGTCCTCGAGGGGTACGACCTCGCGACGAAGGCCAAGACGCTCACCATCGACGTCGATCGCGAGCCGCGTGCGGTCCTCGTGTCCCACGACGGGACGCACGCGTTCGTCGCCCACGGGTCGGCGGGCGTGACGGAGAGCGTCGACCTCGCCGGCAAGTCGAAGAAGGTCGCCGATCTCGGGCTCGCCGCGATCCCGGTTCCGATCGCGAAGCCGCTGCCGGCAGCGTTCCGCGACCGGCGCCCGATCGTCGAGTTCGACGCGCTCATCCCCGTCTCCGCGACGAGCGTCGACGAGCTCGGTGACTGCTTGGACTGCGGCGGCGCGTTCTTCAACGACCTCGGGAACCCGCGTCGCTTCGCGCGCCAGGGCTTCTCGCTCGCGCGCTTCCAGGCGAAGGACGCGAAGGGGAAGCTCCTCGGCGAACGCATCCTCGAGCCGCACGCGGAGGTGATCCCGGGCGACCCGCGCGAAGGCACGATCGTCTACTACGGGGGCTCCGACTTCGAAGCGCCGCCGACGAATCAGTTCGGGTTCTCCGTCCTCGACGCGGAGACGGGCCAGCGAAAGAAGCTCGTCGCCGGGCCCGCGTGGACGAACAAGCAGGCGTGTCACCTCCCGCGCGCGACTGCCGTCGACGCGAAGCAGGCGTTCGCGTTCACCGCGTGCCTCGGGAGCGACTCGGTCCACGCGTACGCGCTGGACGGCACGGGCATCGCCGCGAACCCGACGTATCGCGTCGACGTACCGACGCCGTCGGGGCTCGCGATCGATCCGGAGACGAACCGCGTCTTCGTGTTCTCCGCGTTCGACCGCACGCTGAGCTCGTTCGCGCCGCCCGAAGCGCCGAAGGCCGGCAAGACGGTGAAGGCGCCGATCCGCGAGGACATCCCCCTCGCCGGCAAGACGAGCCTCACCGAGCAGCAGGTGCTCGGGCGCAAGCTCTTCCACACCGCAGGCGACGCACGGATCGCCGTCGACGGGCGCTCGTGCTCCTCGTGCCACATGGAGGGCCGCGAGGACGGGCTCGTGTGGTCGACGCCGAGCGGTCCGCGCCAGACGATTCAGCTCGCGGGGCGCTTGGCCCGGCCGGCGCCCTTCGGCTGGATGGGCAAGGACGGCTCGATCCAGGAGCACATGAAGCAGACCATCTCGAACTTCGCCGGCTCCGGGCTGAAGGCCGAGGAGCTCGATGCGCTCGCCGCGTACATGACGGTGATGAAGGGCCCGCCGCAGAAGTGGCGCGCGCTCACGAGCGAAGAGGCGCGCGGGAAGGACTTGTTCGCGTCCTCCGACACGGGCTGCAGCGGCTGCCACGCGGAGAAGTCGGGGTTCTCCGATCACGACGTGCACAACATCCAGTCGGCGACGTTCACCGACACGACCTCGTCGTTCTTGGTCCCGTCGCTCACCGGCATCGGTGGGTCGGCGCCGTACTTCCACGATGGTCGCTACGCGACGCTGGAAGAGCTGCTCGACAAGAGCGACGGGACGATGGGGACGACGAAGAAGCTGAGCCCCGAGGACAAGAAGGCGCTCGTCGCCTACCTCAAGACGCTCTGACCCGGGGACGGTGTCAACCTTGTCAACCTTGGGGGCAGGGGACGGTGTCAACCTTGTCAACCTTTGACCCTGCGAACGCAGCGGTCAGTTCGACCGACCCTGGCCCGGCCTGGATGACCTCGACACGGAGCACGTCGCCCGCGACGTCGCGAAAGACGCCCAGGATCTTTTCGCGGCAACGCGTCTGGCGAACGTCCGTGGCGCGTCGGTCGGGCTCCACGCGAACCCAGGAGCTGAACCGCCGGATGTCGGCGTTCTTTTCGTTCGCGAGCTTCGAACGGGAGCCCCCACGTACGGCCAACCCCGTCCCCCGCGACTTGCGTTCGAGCCAAAGGTTGACAAGGTTGACACCGTCCCCGGCCCCAAAGGTTGACAAGGTTGACACCGTCCCCGTATTTCCCGCCCCTCCATGCCCTCTCCCAGTGAATTCACGATTCCGCTCTCCGAGCTCGACGCTGGGGGGAAGGCGTTCGACTTCCCGGTCCGCATCGCCTGGCTCCGCACCGTGCTCGAGGGCACCGACGTCCAAGCCGGCGCCGACGACGGCAAACTGTCGCTCCGCGCCTCGAAGAGCCACAACGACGTCGTCGTCCACGGGCACCTCCACGCCGAGGTGGTCGTCCCGTGCGCACGGTGCACGAACCCCGCGAAGCTCGTCGTGGATCAGCCGATCAGCGTCATGCTCGTGCCGGCGTCGACCCTCCGCGCGGACGCGCGCGCGGCCAACAAGGGCAAGGACGGGGACGCCGACGAGGCGCTCGAGGACGCGGACGTTCTGCCCTATACGGGCGAGACGGCCGTGCTCGACGACCTCGTCCGTGACGAGATCCTGCTCGCGATCCCCATGATCCCCTTGTGCTCCGAGGATTGCCCGGGTATTCACCCGTCTCCCCAAGCACCGGTGGAAGAGAAAGCGGTCGATCCGCGCCTCGCTCCCCTGCTGCGACTGAAGAAGATGACGAAGGAGTAGTTCCGTGGCGGTCCCCAAACGACGTACGAGCCGATCGAAGCGCAACATGCGCCGCGCCAACCACGACAAGGTGACGGCCCCGCAGCTCATCGCCTGCGCGAACTGCGGCGAGCCTTCGGTTCCCCACCGCGCGTGCCCTTCTTGCGGCTTCTACAAAGGCAAGAAGGTCAAGGCGACTGGCGCCAAGGAATAGATCCTGCCCACCTCGGTGATCCCTCGTAGCCGCATCCTGGGCACGGGGCACTTCCTGCCGCCGATCGTGCGGACCAACGCCGACCTCGAGAAGATGGTCGACACGTCCGACACGTGGATCCGCGAACGGACCGGCATCGGCCAACGGCGCATCGCGCCGGAGGGGATGGTCACGAGTGACATGGCGACGGCCGCCGCGAAGGAAGCTCTCCTTCGCGCCGACGTCGCGCCGCGCGACATCGACATGATCGTCGTCGGCACGATCACGCCCGACATGCCGATGCCGGCGACGGCGGCGTTCGTCCAGCAGAAGCTGGGCGCGAAGCCGAACTGCCCGTCGTTCGACGTGAGCGCCGCGTGCGCCGGCTTCGTCTACGCGCTCGGCATCGCGGACAAGTTCGTGAGCGCCGGTGCGGCGAAGCACGTCCTCGTCATCGGCGTCGAGATGCTCTCCCGCGTCGTCAACTGGAAGGACCGCACGACGTGCGTGCTCTTCGGTGACGGTGCGGGCGCAGCCGTCGTGGGACCTGCCACCGGCGACGGGCGCGGCATCCTCGCGACGAACATGTACACCGACGGTTCGCTCGCGCGCTCCCTCATGATCCCCGGCGGCGGCACCGAGACGCCGCAAGGCTCGCCCGCGATCATGGCGGAGAAACTGGCCACCATCCACATGAAGGGCCAGGACATCTTCAAGGTGGCGGTCAAGAACTTGTATTCTGCAAGTCAGACCGTCGTCGACTCCGTCGGCCTCAAGAACGAAGAGGTCGACTTCGTGGTCCCGCACCAGGCGAACCTGCGCATCATCGATCAGGTGACCGCCCGCGCGAAGTACCCGAAGGAGAAGGTTCTCTCCAACATCGAGCGCGTCGGCAACACGTCGAGCGCGTCGATCCCGATCTTGCTCGACGAGAGCATTCGCTCCGGGCTCATCCGTGAGAATCACATCGTGCTCACGTGCGCCCTGGGCGCCGGCGTGAGCTGGGGCGCGGCGCTCCTTCGGATGTGACGCCATGTGACTGAGGCTCGTGTGAGCCTACGGCGTACATTCCCCTTCCCATCCGTCCCGGATCGCGGTAGCACCACCCCATGAAGCTCCGCACCCTTCTTCTCGCGATTCCCCTTGTCGCCTTCCCCGTTTACGCATACGCGCAGGACGGCGACACCAAGAAAGACGGCGACGACAACGGTGACAACGGCGACGGCGATGGCGAGACCCATCGCCCCAAGAAGAAGGCGAAAGCCACGCCTCCGCCGGACGAGGGTGGTACAGCCCCCGTCGACGCCAACGCGCCGGATCACGACAAGATGGCGGGTCACCTCGCCGTCGGCTTCATGCAGGTCTCGCAGCTCCCGTTCGCGCAGGTCGCGGGCACGACCCTGACCAAGGGCTCCGTCACGACCCCGTTCATCGGGATGCGCTACTGGATCAACAAGACGATCGGCATCGACGCGGGCCTCGGCTTCGGCCTGAACTCGGCGTCGGCCACGACGTCGACCGGCGGCACCAGCACCACGACCGACCAGCCCACCGTCATCGGCCTCGGCCTTCACGGCGGCCTGCCGATCGCGTTCGTCGCGGGCAAGCACTACACGTTCGAGCTCATCCCGGAGTTCAACTTCGGCTTCACGACGGCCACCCTGAAGAACGCGGCGGGCGGCCCGGACACCGGCCTCACCGGCATCCGGTTCGACCTCGGCGCCCGCATCGGTAGCGAAATCCACTTCGGGTTCATCGGCGTGCCGGAGCTCGCGCTCCAGGCGACGATCGGCCTCGGCCTCCGCTTCGAGTCGGTCAAGGCGTCCCTCGCGGACGGCTCGTTCTCGGCTTCGATCAGCCAGTTCGGGCTCGCGACGTCCGTCCAGGACGCGCCCTGGGCGATCTTCACGAACACCATCTCTGCGCTATACTACTTCTGATGCGCAGGGCAGTAACACTGGGGCTCGCGGCTGCGTTCGTCGCGGTCGTGTACGGTTGCGGTGGTGTCGGCGGCGCGCCGGACTACCTCGGCTTCGGCAACGACCACGCGAGCTCCAACTCGGACAAGCCGGGTAGCTCGAGCGAAAACCCGGGTGGCGGCGAAACGCCGACCGGCCCGGGTGGATGCGTTTGCCCAGCGGGCAAGTGGAAGTGCGGGAACATCAAGTTCACCGTCGGGGTCGAGGGCGGCAAGTGCGCGGTCGATCCGTGCACGGGCTCGTTCTCGATCACGGTCGAGAACACGCAGGTGTCCGGCACCTTCAAGAACGGCCAGCTCTGCGTCAACGGATCGAGCTGCGTCGCCTGCGTGCCCGACACGGGCAGCGATGACGGCGGCACGACCGTGGACGGCGGCGGCAACGACGGCGGTCCGAAGGACAGCGGCAGCGACGCCCCGAAGGACACCGGCGCCGACGCGAAGGTCTGCGTCTCCACGTGCGAGATCGATTCGGATTGCCAGAACTCGTGCCCCACGATCCCGAACGCGATCGCGTGCTGCGATCAGACGTCGTTCGCCTGCACTTTCCAGGCGGGCTCCGTCTGTCAGTGATCCCGTGAAGATCGCCTGGCTCTTTCCCGGTCAAGGGTCCCAATCCGTCGGCATGGCGAAGGACGTCGTCGCGACGTTCGCATCGGCGAAGCAAGTCTTCGCCGACGCGGACGCCGCGCTCGCCGGTTCGACGCCGACGGAGCTCACGTCGCTCATCCTCGAAGGACCCGAGGAGAAGCTCACGCTCACCGCGAACGCGCAGCCCGCGATCGTCACCGTCTCGGCGGCGATCCTGGCGGCCGTTCGCGAGGCGCACCCGAGCCTCCCTGCTCCGTCGTTCGCGGCCGGCCACTCGCTCGGCGAGTACTCGGCCCTCGTCGCGTCGGGAGCGCTCGCGCTGGCCGATGCCGTGCGGCTCGTCCGCGCGCGCGGGAACGCGATGCAGCAAGCCGTCGCGCCGGGTGAAGGCGCGATGAGCGCGGTGATGGGCCTCGAGCCCGCCAAGGTCGAGGAGCTCTGCGCCGCCGCGGCCCAGGCCACCGGCCAGGTCGTCAGCTGTGCGAACTTCAACGCCCCGGGCCAGATCGTGATCGCAGGCCACGCCGCCGCGGTCGCCAAGGCCGCCGAGCTCGTCTCGGCCGAGAAGGGCAAGGCCATCCCGCTCAAGGTGAGCGCACCGTTCCACTGCGCGCTGATGGCACCCGCCGCGAAGGTGGTCGCCGCGGAGCTCGACCGCGTCGCGCTCTCGCCGCTCGCCTTCCCCGTCGTCGCCAACGTCGACGCGAAGCCGAACGCCGAACGCGAGCGCGTGAAGGAGCTGCTCGTTCGCCAGGTGGACGGCGCCGTGCGCTGGGAAGAGTCCGTGCGCTTCATGAAGGACGCCGGCGTCACCCACGCGCTCGAGCTCGGGCCCGGCAAGGTGCTCGCGGGGCTCGTGAAGCGGACCGCGAAGGAGATCCCGGTGCTGTCGGTGGGAGACACCGCGGCGATCGGCGAGATCCCCAAGTTCCTCGGGCTCTGAGCAGGGTTCAGGGCTTCGCGGACAGGAGCGCGACCTCGGTCGGGGTCAACGCGCGCGCGTAGATCCTGACCTCGTCGATGATGCCGTCGTAGAAGGCTGCGTTGTCGCCGCGGCAGCCGATCCGGACGTTCGTCGTCGCGTCTTCGGTCAGCGCGCTCGGCCAGCTCTTCTGCGCCACGTTCACGCCGTCCACGTAGAACGTGAGCGAACCGCCGGGGAGCATCACCGTGGTGACGTGGTTCCAGACCCCTGCGTCCAAGGGCTCCTTCCCCACGAACAGTGGCCCCGCGTCTCCCGGACGCGCGACCCCGGCGCCGAGCTCCTGAACGAAGCCCGCGTACATGCGCCAGCCCCCGACGTTCAGATCGCTGCTCTTGCCGACGATCGCGTTCGACGTGCTCGTCGGATACGTGACGGTCTGCGCCCAGGCCATGACGGTGAGGCCGGCGCTGGTCATCGCGAAGTCGTTCACGTTGCCGAGATCGACGCACCCGTCGGGGGCGGCGACGCGCAGGCCACCTCCCCGGACGCCCGAGGTCCACGTGCCGGCGCCGACCTTGAGGATCGTCCCGTCGTGCTTCTTGCCGGAGCAGTCGTGGACGGTGGCGCCGGCGCCCTCCTCGAACGTGTAGTAGCCGACCAAGTCCGGGGTGGTCCCGGGATTGCAGCCCGGGACGGCGCCGTCACCGGCGTCGAACGAGGCCACGTCGGCCTTCGCATCGGCGGAGCTACCGTCCGTGACCCCACCGTCGCCGGAGCGGTCGCCCTTCAAGGCATCCAGGTCGTTGAGGACCGAGCACGCCGCCAGACCCACGAGCCCTAGCCACGCCAACCGGCGCATCATCCCACCAGTCTATCGACCCTCGGGCATTTCGGGTAAGAGAGCGGCATGTTTCGACTCGACGGAAAGGTTGCTCTCGTCACCGGTGGTTCGCGCGGGATCGGCCGCGCCGTGGCCGAGGCGCTTGCAGAGCAAGGGGCCACGGTCGTCGTCAACTACGTCAAGGGCGAGGCCGCTGCCCGCGAGGTCTGCGACGCCATCACCGCCAAGGGCGGCAAGGCGGACGTCTCCGGCTTCGACGTGGCCGACACGACCGCGACGGAAGCTGCGATCGACGCGATCGTGAAGAAGCACGGCAAGCTCGACGTGATGATCGCCAACGCCGGGATCGCCATCGACGGCCTGCTCCTCCGCGTGAAGGACGAGGACCTCACGAAGCTCTTCGACACGAACGTCCGCGGCGCGATCACCTGCGCCCGGGCGGCGATGAAGCCGATGATGCGGGCCAAGCACGGCCGGATCGTCTTCATGTCGTCGGTCGTGGGCGAGATGGGCAACGTCGGGCAGACCGCCTACGCGGCCACCAAGGCGGCGCTCCTGGGCGTCACCAAGTCGATCGCGCGTGAGTACGCCTCGCGCAACGTGACCGTCAACGCGGTCGCGCCGGGGTTCATCGACACCGACATGACCCACGCGATGAACGACCAGGCCAAGGAGATGGTCCTCAAGGCCATCCCGCTCGGCCGGACCGGGACGGCCCGCGACATCGCGGCGGCCTGCGTGTACCTCGCGAGCGACGAGGCCGGCTACGTGACCGGTCAGGTCCTCCGCGTCAACGGCGGGATGTACGTCTGAGGGTCGGAAGGATGCCGACACCCGAAGCGACGACTGCGTGGGAAATTACGCAGCGGAGCTTTGGTATTGCGTCGAATTCCCCCCTCAAGTAAACAGGCCGCCGCTGCCCGGCGCGTCTAGGCAGCAGCGCTCGGTTCCTCCGAGCGTCTGGCAGTACCCCACGAACGAGGCGAACCGAAGATGGCCGAGGAAATTGCCGCACAGGTCAAGCGCATCATCAAAGAGCAGCTCGACGTCGACGAGAAGGACATCAAGCCCGAATCGACGTTCATCGACGACCTCGGCGCGGACTCTCTCGGTCTCGTCGAGCTCGTGCTCGCGTTCGAAGAGGCGTTCGAGATCGACATCCCGGACGAGGACACGGAGAAGATCCGAACCGTCCAGGACGCCATTGACTACATCGAAAAGCACGCCAAAAAGAAGTGACGCGTGACGCGCGGCGGCGCCTGGTAGCGCTCGGATCCTCCGGGCGCTTCCTCGGTCGCGTTCGGAATCCTCCGAGCGCACGGGTCGCACTCGGATCTCCCATCTCCGCCGCGCCGCACGCCTCTCGCATCGGGTAGCTGCATGGAACGCGTCGTCATCACTGGAATCGGGCTCGTCACCCCCGTGGGCATGGGGCGGGAAGAAACCTTCCGCGCTCTCCTCGAGGGCAAGAGCGGCGTAGGCCCCATCAGCTTGTTCGACGCGACGAACTTCCGCGTGCGCATCGCCGCGGAGGTGAAGAACTGGGATCCCCTCCAGTTCATCGAGAAGAAGAAGGTCAAGGAGATGGGGCGCTTCTGCCAGTTCGCCGTCGCGGCGGGGCAGATGGCGATTCGCGACTCCGGTCTCGAGATGACCGACGAAGAGCGCGACGAAGCGGGCTGCTTCGTCGGCGTCGGCATGGGCGGCATCGAGTGCCTCGAAGAGGCGAAGTACGTCGTCATGACGAAGGGGTCGGGGCGCGTCAGCCCCTATGCGATCCCGGGCATCATCGCGAACCTCGCCGCCGGGCAGATCTCGATGCAGCACGGGCTGCGCGGCCCGTCGTACTGCACCACCAGCGCTTGCTCCAGCGGAGCCCACGCCATCGGTGAGGCCGTGGAGTGGATCCGGCGCGGTCGCACGCACGTCATGGTCGCCGGCGGCGCGGAGGGCACCATCACGCCGGTCGGCATCGGCGGGTTCGAGGCCATGCTCGCGCTCTCGAAGCGCAACGACGACCCGACCCGCGCGAGCCGTCCCTGGGACAAGGACCGCGACGGCTTCGTCAACGGCGAGGGCGCCGGCATCATGGTGCTCGAGTCGCTCTCGCGCGCGAAGAAGCGCGGCGCGAAGATCTACGCCGAGGTGACGGGCTACGGCGCCTCCAGCGACGCGTACCACCTCACCCGCATCGCGCCGGAAGGCGAAGGTGCGCAGCGGTCGATGAAGATGGCCCTGAAGGACGCGAAGGTCGCTCCCGATCAGGTCGACTACATCAACGCGCACGGCACCTCGACCCCCGCGGGCGACCCGGAAGAGTCGAAGGCGATCGAGAGGGTCTTCGGCACCCACGCGACCGACAAGAAGCTCTGGGTGAGCTCGACCAAGTCGATGATCGGGCACCTGCTCGGCGCCGCCGGTGCCGTGGAGAGCGCGATCTGCGCGCTCGCCGTGCACGAGTCCAAGGTCCCGCCGACGATCAACCTCGACAACCCCGACCCGGCCTGCATCCTCGACTACGTGCCGCACACGGCGCGTGAGCGGCGTCTCCGCCACGTCGTGAACAACTCGTTCGGGTTCGGCGGCACGAACTGCAGCCTCGTCCTCTCCCGGTACGAGGGCTGATTTTGAAGTGCCCATTTTGCTCTCATCTCGAGAGCAAGGTCATCGACTCGCGGGTCGGCGGCACGGGTGACGTGACGCGGCGCCGGCGCGAGTGCGAGGCGTGCGCCCGCCGCTTCACGACGTACGAGCGCGTCGAGGACGTGCTCCCGCTCGTCGTGAAGAAGGACATGCGGCGCGAGCCGTTCGACCGGCAGAAGCTCCTCGCCGGCGTCCGCAAGGCCTGCGACAAGCGCGCGATCTCGCTCGAGCGGCTCGACGCGCTCGCGGATCAGATCGAGCGCGATCTCATCGAGACCGGCGAGCGCGAGGTCAGCGCGACCGAGGTCGGCGAGCGCGTGATGGCGGCCCTCCGCAAGCTCGACCAAGTCGCCTACGTGCGCTTCGCGAGCGTGTACCGCAGCTTCAAGGACATCGACGAGTTCCGCGCCGAGCTCGATCGCATCGACCACGGCAGCGGGGCCATCCCGCCGGCCGAAGATTCGGGGGTCCGATGACGGCCGACGCGCAATTCATGGCGCGCGCGCTGGAGCTCGCGGAGATGGGCAAACCGTCGCCGAACCCGCGCGTCGGCGCCGTCATCGTCAAGGACGGGAAGATCATCGGCGAAGGCTTCCACACGCGCGCGGGCGGCCCGCACGCGGAGGTGGCGGCGCTCGAGGCGGTCTCGAAGGCCGGCCTCACCGCGGACGGAGCCACGCTCTACGTCACGCTCGAGCCATGCAATCACGTCGGCAAGACGCCGCCGTGCACGCGCGCGATTCAAGCGGCCAAGATCGCGCGCGTGGTGATCGGCTGCGCGGACCCGAACCCGCACGTCGAAGGCGGCGGGATCGATGCGCTCCGCACGGGCGGCGTGAAGGTCGAGACGTTCGTCCTCGAGGCGGAGGCCAAGGCGCTCATCGCCCCGTGGACCAAGTTCGTCACGACGGGGCTCCCGCACGTCGCGCTGAAGCTCGCGCTCTCGCTCGATGGTCGCATCGCGACCCGAACCGGCTCGTCGAAGTGGGTCACCGGGCGCGACGCGCGCGCGCGCGTGCACGCGCTCCGCGCTCAGGCCGATGCCGTGGCCGTGGGCATCAACACGGCGCTCGCCGACGATCCGCGCCTCACCGTGCGCGCGGCGAAGGGCGACAACCCGATCCGCGTCGTCTTCGACACGCGGCTCCGGCTCGCCAACCACCTCCGCCTCGTCACGACGGCGCGCGAGATCCCGACCTGGGTACTCACGAGCATGGACGCGGAGGCGAGCCTCGAGGAAGAGCTCGTGAACCGCGGCGTCGAGGTCATCCGCGTTGCGGTCGGGAACGAGGGCCGCGTCGATCCGCTGGCCGGCGCGCGCGCGCTCTCCGAGCGCGGCGTCGTGTCGCTGCTCGTCGAGGGCGGGGCGGAGCTCGCGGGCAGCCTCCTGGCGACCCACCTCGCGGACGAGCTGCATGCCTTCCTCGCACCGATCATGCTCGGGCCGCGCGCCCGCGCCGCAGCGGTGGACTGGGCCGGTCCGGACGAGCCGCAACAGGCGCCGCGGATCATCTCGCCCAGCTGGGAGGTCTGCGGGGACGACGCCCACGTCTGGGGCCGCCTCTCGTACCCCGAGCCGCCGGCCGGGTGACGAAGCACGGGCCAAGGGTTACACTGGAGCCGTGGCCATCCGTACCATCCTCCACTACCCCGATCCCCGGCTGCGCGAGCGTGGCGCGCCGATCGCGAAGGTGACGCCCGAAATTCAGGCCCTGGCCGACGACATGGCCGAGACCATGTACGCGGCCCCCGGCGTCGGCCTCGCGGCGACGCAAATTGGCGTAGCGCTTCAACTCTTCGTCATCGACGTCGCGGGCGAGGACGAACCGAGCGACCTCCGCGTGTTCATCAACCCCGAGATCCTGGAGCGCCACGAGAGCCTCGTCTGGAACGAGGGTTGTCTGAGCTTCCCGGGCGTGTCGGAGGAGATCGAGCGCGCCGCCAGGGTGCGCGTCCGCGCCCTCGATCGGAGCGGGAAGCCGTTCGAGCTCGAGGCCGAAGGCCTGCTCGCCGTCGCGATCCAGCACGAGTACGACCACCTGCAGGGCACGCTGATGATCGACCACATGGGTCCGCTCAAGAAGCGGATCGTGCAGCGGAAGATGCAGAAGCGTTCGGCCGAGGCGGGGGACACGGCGGAGTAGCTCCGCCGCGCCCGTCACCGCGACCCTACGACGCGACTAGCGCGTCTTCTTGAAGAGGTTCGGATCGATGCGCACGCCGCGCGCACCGAACTCGTTCACGATCCGCGGGACCACGCCCGTCGCCACGTGCGCATCCGCTCCGCCTTCGGCGCTCGCGATGAACACGTCGCGCGCGACGATGCCCTTCGCGTCCGCGCCGCCGAGCTCGGCGATGCGCGCCACGCGGTAGCGGCCGTCGGGCAGGAGGTGGACTTCGATCGCGACGTCGAAGGCTTCGCCCACGAGCTCGCGCGCGGCTTCGGCGCCGATGCCCGGACGCGCGAGGAGGAGCTGCCCGGTGAGACGCGACAGCGCATGGCGCAGCGAAGGCGCCGACGCGGCCGCGAGGACGCCCTCGGTGCCTTCGGCGATCGCCTCGAGCGTGGCCGCGACGAACGGACCCGTGAGCCCACCGACGATGAGCCGCTCGGGGCGGATGCGCGCGGTAGCCCGCACCAGCGCCTCGGGGCTGGCGCCGTCCGCGGCGACCGTGGTGCGGAGCACCTGGCCGTGCGAGATCGCGAAGTCTTCTTCGTCCTGGATGACCGCGACGCGGTCACCGGGCGCGCCGCCCGACGCGAGCGCGCTGAGGAACGTGGTCGCCGCGCCCGAGCTCGACGCGCAGACGAGCAGGTTCGCGCGCGCCGAGACGCAGCCCTCGAGGAACGTCGCCATCGCGCGCGACATCGCGGAGAGGCGCACGAAGTCTTCGATCGACATCTCGACCTTGCGCCGCTTGCGCACGACGAGCGCGTGCGCCACCGACACCGGCGGGAGGAACGCCATGAGGTGCGCGCCCTTCGCGGTGCGACGATCGACGATCGTCTCGCCGTTCGTGGGTGCACCACCGCTCGCGTCGGCGAGGCGGAGGATGACGCGCCGCAAGGCCGCGTCGCTCGAGAAGCTCGCCTCGGCGAGGGACACGCCCGACGCCTTCACGACCAGGACTTGGTCGTGGCGCAGGCAGTGGATCTCGTGCACCTCTTCGTCGTCGAGGAGCGGCCCGACGGCGCCGAAGCCGGTGAGCTCGCGGATGGCGTCGGTCTTGAGGACGTCGGCATCGGCGCCCTCCGGGATCTCGCCCTCGCTCTTCATCGCGCCGATCTGCTCGGCGATCGCGTTCTCGATCTTCGCCGCGAAGTCCTTCGCGACGGCAGCCGTCTTGTCGAGCGGCGCGAGATCGATGGCGTCGGAGATGCGGTCGATCAGCGTCGAGAGCGCCAGGCGACGTCCCGCTTGCGCGGGGCTCTCGCGGGGCGGCACGCGCGACGGCGTGGAGCCCGGCTGCGACGTGCGCGCAGGGCTGATGACGGGCGCCGACGCGGACGGGACGGGACCCGGGCCGGGCGGCGGCATGGACGGCGGGCGCGCGACGGGGGCGGCAGGCGTCCCGCTGATGGCGAGGGTTCCGCCCTTCGGCGCATTCGCCGGCATCTGGGGCACGCGCGGGGGCGCGGGCATCTTCTGCGCTTGCGGACCGCCCGCAGCGGCCTCGGAGTCGTCCGGATCGCGCTCGAGCGGGTAGTGGCTCACCGCGCCCGGATCGGGCTTGGCAGGCACCTGCGTGGGGATCGGGGGCATCGCCGCCGGGAAGCTCGGGCGCGGAGGGCCTGGCGCCGGGGGCTGCGGGGCGGCCATCGCCTGCGGCGGCATCGGCGCGGGCGGCATCGGCGCGGGCGGCATCGGCGCCGGGGGCATCGGTGCGGGCGGCATCGGTGCCGGGGGCATCGGCGCAGGCATCGCGGGCATCGGCTGCGGAGGCATCGGGCCTGGAGCGGCCGTCGGGAGCGGAGGCATGCCCGGCGGCATCGCGGGCGGCGGCGGCCCCGGCATCGGCGGCGCGGGCATCGGCGGGCCGCTCGGGTTCGGCGGCGCACCGTACGGCGACGGCTGCGCCATCGGCGTGGGGATCGCACCCGGTTGCGGCGGCGCGCCGTCGGGCGTGGCGGTCCCTACCTCGTCTCCAGCGGCGCCACCCGCGCCGACGTCGACGCGGAGGATGAAGTCGCCGATGTAGATTTTGTCGCCCTCGCGGACGATCGTGGCCTGGGCGATCTTCCGCCCGTTCACGTACGTGCCGTTCGTGCTCTTGAGGTCGGTGACGATGAACCGACCATCGCGGAAGAGCAGCCGAGCGTGGTGCTTGGAGACGTTGCCCTTCGGCAACATCAGGTCGTTGCCCTGCACACGCCCGACGTTGATCTCGTTCTTGTCGAAGGTCTCGCGCCGCTCCGCGCCACCCTTCTCACTGATGATGATCGTGAACATTGACCGGGGTGCGATTGTCGGAGGCTCGCGCCCAATGTGTCAACGTACTTGCAGAAAATGCGACGCGGCTCTCGCAGACAGGTGACGGGCGCGCATCGGAGGTCTCGGAGGTCTCGGAGGTCTCGGAGACCGCGCGCGGCGACGTCAGGTGGCGGAGCGCTTCGTCTTCACTTCGCTCGCGACGATGCCGAGGAGCTCGCTCGCGAGGCCCATCACGTCCTTCTCGGCGTACCCGCTCGCGCGGAGCTCGCGGTAGATCGTCTTCGCGAGGATGCTGAGCGTGCGCGGGTCGCGGGTGGTGGGGACGTCGAAGGGGAGCGCCATGGTTCGGCCGGGCTTCTTACAAGCATCGTGCCACCCTCGAGCTGCGCGAATCGCGCCGCTTTCCTCATGGTTTCGCCCGCTTCGGGGCGTAGATGGATACACGTTGACCCACCTGGGAGCGAAGGAGCGTACGCACCTCGGCCCGACCCTTTTCGTGTAGGGTGCCCGGCGTGTCGAGCTGGTTCACCCCCGAGACGAGGCGACGGCGGCTGGTCCTCGCCCTCCTGGTCTACTCGGTCGTCGTCGCGATCATGATGCTCACCGCAGGGAACGATCGCCTGCGGACGCACAATCCCTTCAACCACTACGCGCATCTCGCGTACGCGTTCCTGCACGGCCGGCTGAACCTCGCCGATGGTCCGCCCGCCTACGCGCAGGGGAACGACTTCGCGTTCTTCGAGAACAAGTGGTGGATCAGCTTCCCGCCGTTCCCGGCGGTGCTGATGATGCCGTTCGTCGCGCTCGCAGGCACGCCGGAGAACTTCCAAGACGGGCAGTTCATCGTCTGGCTATCGGGGATCGGCCCCGCGTTCCTGTTCCTCGCGCTCGAGAAGCTGCGGCGCACGAAGCGCATCGAGCGGAGCGAAGCGGACAATCTTCGGTTGGCCGCGCTCTTCGCGTTCGGGACCGTCTACTTCTTCACCACCGTGAACGGCGGCGTGTGGTTCGCCGCGCACGTCGTCGCCGTCGGCACGATGGCGGTCTTCGCGCTGTGCGCGCTCGACGCCGAGCGCCCGATCGCCGCCGGCATCGCGGCCGCTTGCCTCTTCAACACGCGCCCGCACACGCTGCTCGTCGCCGCGTTCTTCGTCTTCGAGGCGATCCGCGTGACCGCGAAGGACGGCGTCCCCGACGAGGGCTCCCTGGTCGAGCGCGTCCGCACGACATGGCGCCGCATCGACGGCGACGCGCTCCAGAAGAAGCTCCTCCCCTTCTTCGCCCCGATCGCGGTCGGGCTGACGCTCGCGTCGTTCTACAACCACGCGCGGTTCCACACGTGGAGCCCGAGCGACTTCGGGCACGAGTACCTCACGGTCGTGTGGAAGGACCGCATGGCGCACTGGGGCCTTTTCGGTCTCCACTACCTGCCCAAGAACCTCGGCGTCTTCCTCACGATCCTGCCGTGGCTCCCGCCGAAGGGCTCGGAGGGCGTCGCGCCGTTCCAGATCAACGAGCACGGGCTCGCGCTCTGGTTCACGACGCCGATCTACCTGATCCTCCTCTGGCCGAAGCGCTGGGACTGGCTGTACGCGACGCTGATCTTCTCGGCGCTCGGGCCGCTCGTGTTCGACCTGCTCTACCAGAACAGCGGTTGGCGCCAGTTCGGGTACCGGTTCTCGAACGACTACGCGATCATCCTGTTTCTCGCGTTGGGCGCGTCGGGCCGGCGCTTCGGCAAGCGCTTCTGGATCGCGGCGGCGTGGGCGATCGTGTGGAACACGTTCGGTGCGGTCTCGTTCGATCGAGGAGCGCCGTGGGACAAGTTCTACTGGCGCGAAGGCACGCAGAAGATCCTCTACCAGGACGACTGACATGGCGAAGGTCCACCACTTCAACGCGGCGACGATGTGCCCGATCGGCGGGCGGCTCGTCACCGGCCGCGACGAGAGCATCTTCTCGAAGGCGACGCTCGTCTGCCACTGCCTCCTCGTCGAGACCAAGGCGGGGCTCGTGCTCGTGGACACGGGGCTCTGGGCGAACACCGACTTCGATTCGTTCCGCGTGTCGCCGATCGATCGCGCGCTCCTCGGCGCGGAGCTCGATCGCACGGAGCTCGCGCTCTCGCGCGTGCGCGCGCTCGGCTACGACCCGCGCGACGTGCGCCACGTGATCCCGACGCACCTCGATCTGGACCACGCGGGCGGCATCGCGGACTTCCCCTGGGCCGCGGTGCACTCGATGCAGCGCGAGCACGACGCCGCCGTCGCGCGGGCGAACTTCTTCGAGCGCGCACGCTACATCCCGCGCCACATCGAGGGCGCGCGCTTCGAGCTCCACGAGGTCGCCGGCGAGACGTGGAAGGGCTTCGATGCCGTGCGCCCGCTCCCCGGCACCGCGGACGAGATTCTCATGATCCCGCTCTACGGCCACACGCGCGGGCACGCGGCGGTCGCGATCGACACCGGCGACGGCTTCCTCGTGCACTGCGGCGACGCCTACTTCTCGAAGCGAGAGGTCGCCGAGGGCGTCGATGCGCCGCCGGCGCTCGAGCGGTTCCAGACCACCGTCGCCGTCGACGACGCGCTCCGGCGGAAGAACCGCGAGCGGCTTCGCAAGCTCGCGAAGGGCGACGCGGGCGTGAAGCTCTTCTGCGCCCACGATCCGGGCGAGCTGCGCGAGCTGGCTCAGTAAGTCGCGCGCTGGATCCGCACCGACCGGATCACGACCGGCTGGAGCGGACGATCGCCGGGCCCCGTCGGGACGCCCGCGATCGCGTGCACGACCGACTCGGGCTTGCACTCGCCGAAGATCGTGTAGCCCTTGTCGAGGTGCGCGGCCGCCGCGTCGGTGATGAAGAACTGCGCGCCGTTCGTGTCGGGCCCGCGGTTCGCCATGCAGAGCAGCCCTGCGCGGTCGTGCTTGCCGCCCCAGAGCTCGTCGGGGATGACGTAGCCGGGCTCACCGGCGCCGGTCCCCGCCGCGTCCCCGCCTTGGATCATGAAGCCCTGGATGATGCGGTGGAACGTCGTGCGGTCGTAGGCGGGCCGCGACACCCAGTGGCCGGACTGGTCCTTCCAGGGGCGCGTGCCGCGCGCGAGCCCGATGAAGTTCGCGACCGTGATCGGCGCCTTGTCGTCGTAGAGCTTGCAGGTGAGCGCGCCGTTCGAGGTGTCGATGCGCGCGACGAGGTCGGGGCCCGCATCGCCCGAGAGGCCCGTGGTCGCGTCGGCGAGGGTGAACACGCCTTGCTTCGGATCGTCGGGGCTCACCGGTACCTGGTGGGGACGACGGCCGAACCCTTGCTCGGGCGCGGCCAGCGCGCTCGCCGTCGCGGTCGCGGTCGCGCTGGTGAGCGTCGCCCCGGAGCCCATGGCGGCCGGATCGCGACGCGCCGGCTCGGGCGGCGACTCGCTCTTGCAGGCGACGATGCCGACCACGAGAAGAGCGACCAGCGGCGTCAGACGAAGCGATGACATGGGGATTCCTTTACCGAGTCGGGCGCGCCGGCGGCAAGACCGCCTTCTGCCCGGCCTTCACGCCGTGCGCCCGGCACCAGCCCGCGTTGACCTCGAGCACGTAGGAAGACGGGCAGCCGACGGAGCGCACGTCGTCGTTCAAGGTCGGGACGTTCTCGAGGATGCCGACGATGGTTCCGTCGTCGTCGATGAAGAGCATGTCGAGCGAGATGCATGTATTGTGCATCCAGAACGTCTGCCGCTTCCGCTCCTCCATCGCGAACAGCATCCCGTGGCTCGAGGCCATCTGCGTTCGGTACATGAGGCCGCGCTCGGTCTCCGCGTCGCTCAGGGCGAGCTCGACGTCGACCGACGTGTTCGTGTCGGGGAACGTCACGGCGGCGACCTTGGCGAACGGCGGGCCGCCCTCGGGGTCGGGTGGGCACTTGCCGGCCGCGACGGGCGGCGCGACGGGCGGAGGCGTGTCCGGCGTCGGGACCACGCAGCGCTTCGGAGCCGCGGTCGACGTCCCGCTCGCGACGGGGGTCGCGCTCGCGATGGGCTTCGCCGCCGGATCGCTCGTCACCGTGGCCGAGCTGGACGCGGGCTCCGCGGGGGCGCGGTTGCAGGCGGCGACCGCAAACCCTGCGAGCCCTCCACCCAGCGCGACGACGACGAGGGACAACCTCACGTCGCACTCCTTAGCAGGGGAAAAAGCGACCCGGCAGAAAAGCGGGCGCACAAAAGAACGGCATCGCGCGGCGGCCCGGGGGGGGAGAGCCTGCCTGCGCGATGCCGAGCTCTCCTATTGCTGGATCCGTGCCAGGGTGGGGTCGACCAAATTCCGTAGTCATTTCTTCACCGGACCCCGCCCGGACGTGCCCTCACCTTGCAAGGGTGCAAGAGCACGATTTCAAAGCTGCAATCAGGCGCGCAAACTCCGCACCCCAGCTTGGTGGACCTTGCCCGGGAGGGGTCGACCCACCACCGACTCCGCCGCCCTCCCCGCCTCCACCAGGCGGTCGAGGTTCACGCCGGTCTCGATGCCCATCCCGTGGAGCATGTAGACGAGGTCCTCGGTCGCCACGTTCCCCGCCGCCCCCGGCGCATACGGGCACCCGCCGAGTCCGCCGACCGACGCGTCGAAATCGCGGATCCCCATCTCGAGCCCGACGACGATGTTGGAGAGCGCGGTCCCGCGCGTGTCGTGCATGTGCATCGCGAGCTTGGAGGCGTCGATCTCGGCGAGCATGAGCTTCAAGATGTCCCGCGTCTGCTTGGGCGTCCCCGAGCCGATCGTGTCGCTGATCGAGACCTGGTAGCAGCCGAGCTCGAGCAGCTTCTGGGTGATGGCGACGGAGCGCTTCGGATCCACGGCGCCCTCGTAGGGGCAGCCCCAGACCGTCGAGAGGTAGCCGCGCACGCGGAGCCCCGACTCGAGCGCGGGCGCCACCGTCTCGCTGAAGGTCTCCAGCGTCTCGGAGATCGACTTGTTGATGTTCTTGCGGTTGTGCGTCTCGCTCGCCGACAGAAACACGGCGATCTCGCCGATGCCCGTCTTCCCCTCGAGGTTGGGGGTCGAGCTCTCGCGGTTGATGGGACCTCCGCCGAGCGCGCGATCGAGCCCGCGCGGGTTGGGCACCAGGGCGGAGAACATGACGCCATCGCGCTGGAGCGTCTGCACTTGCTTCGCCACGTCGTCCGCGTCCGCCAGCTGGGGGATCCACTTGGGCGAGACGAAGCTCGTCACCTCGATCCGGCGGAGGCCCGAGAGGACCAGCGCCTCGATCAGGCGCAATTTGTCGCCCAGCGGAACGGTCGCCCGTTCGTTCTGGAGGCCGTCGCGCGGAGAGACCTCGTAGACGGAGACCCGGTCGGGGAGCGCCTCGAACAGCATGTTCCCAATGTGGGAAGCGCCCGGGAAAAGGGCAAGCACGAACTTGCCGTGCCAACGCCGGAGCGGCGAAGCCGCGCAGGCGATGGCAGCAAGCGTCGGCCAACCGAGGCCGAAGGCCGAGGGCGAACGGAACTTGCCGTGCCAACGCCGGAGCGGCGAAGCCGCGCAGGCGATGCCAGCAAGCGTCGGCCAACCGGAAAGACTCCGTGATAGCCTCGACGGGATGCGGCACACGGACGAGACACCGCCCTCGTCGCTTCGGGGGCGGCTCTGCGAGGTGTTCTTCCCGGCCCTGCTCGACGAAGAGGGCGGCGGCGACGGAACGCGGAGCCCCCTCCTCTCCCGGCTCGGTGACAAGGCGGCGTTGGACGAGCCGTTGTTCGGGTCCTCCTCGGGGCTCGCCGACCTGCGCGCGCACCTCGCGAAGCTGCGCGCCGCGCTGATCGAGGCCGACGCGACCTACACGTTCGAGCGCACCATCCGCGGCGCCGACCGCGACGTCACCGAAGGCACCCTCGAGGTGCGGAACGACGGCGCGCGCCTCGCCATCCCCACCGCGGTCGCGATGAGCCGGGGTCGGAACCGCGAGGTGGCGCTGCGCCTCTACTTCGGGCCCTTCGGCGCGAACCCGGAGCGCAAGGGCCCCGCGGCACCGGCGCCGGGGGAGCTCCCCGCCGCCGCCGACGTGCGCACGCTCCTCGCCTCGGAGGCCTTCGGGAGCGAGGCGCAGCTCGGCGAGCTCTTCGAGCAAGCGGCGACCCTCCGGGACGAGGTGGGGCGCGAGCACGGGCGTGGCCCGCTCCTCACGCGCCTCGCATCGACGCGCCTCGACGCGCGCGGCTTCGCGGACGACCTGCGCTCGTGCGCGCTCGAGATCGTCGGCAAGACGGGCGGCGAGCTCGTCGTGCTCACGCGCGGCGAGAGCGGGCTGTTCCGCGAAGCGCGCTGGTACGCCTGACGGCTCGGCGTCTCAGGGGCACGCGAGGGCTTTGCCGTCGGTCCCGGACCACCCCGAACCACTCAGCGTCACGTCGTAGAAGCCGCGCAGCGGCTGCTTCGCGAGCGCGCCCGCCAGGCCGCACGGGACGGTGACCGCAGGCGGCGCGGCGCCGAGCGGCTCGGTCGTCGACTTCTGCGCGCGGACGCCGTCCTTCGACACCTCGAGCGCGAGCTCGGTCTCGACATCCGGTGCGACCGCGCCCTTCGCCGCGCGCCACTTCGCAGCCTGCACCGGTGAGACGAACCGGTACGTCACCTTCGCCCCCATGGAGGTCTTCGCGTGCACGAGGCCCGTCCGACTCACGTGATCGACCTCGACCAACACCAGCCGCGCGTCCGCCGCCCAGTGCCGCGCGACGTCGTTCGCCCACGTCGCGTTCGCGCCCGGATCGAATGCGTCGAGCGTGCCGACCATGCCGGGCGCGTCGATCGGCTGCATGCCCCGAAACTCGGACGTGCGGAGCTCGTCGAGCCCGTAGACCTTCGGGCCGGTCGGCGCCGTCGGATGCATCCCGGCGGCGGTCTCCGCGCTCGCGGCCAAGCTCTGCGCGAGATCGGCCTCCCGCATGGCTTGGGCGGCGGCCTCGTTCGCCTGCTGCATCGCGCGCGCCTGCTCCTCTTCGGCCTGCCGCTTTGCCCTACGCTCCTGGACGAAGGCGAGTGCACCGCCACCGAAGACCAGCACGAGCACCAAGAGGATCGGGACCACGACGAAGATCGGCGACGTGGGGGTCGGTGGTGGCGGGACGAACGCGGGAGGTCCGCCGCCGAACGGCGTGATGGGGATCGGCGCGACCGGAAGCTCCGCGCCGCAGAACTCGCAGCGCCGACCGACACCCGGAGGAGCCCGGCTCACGTCCGCGCCGCAGTTCGGACAAGTCGGAACCATCTCCCCCCGGTCTCCGCTACCAGACGAGGCGCATCTGGCGCTTGGGGTTCGCCGAAGCGGCGAACGGGATGGCGTACTGGCCGGAGAAGCACGCGTGGCAGAAGCTGCCCTTCATCGCAGCGCCGACGCCGTTCTGAGCGTCCCCCGAGACGCCGCCGAGCATCCCATCGAGGGACAGGTACCCGAGGCTGTCGGCCGTCACGTAGCGCGCGATCTCGTCGACCGAGTGGCTCGAGGCGATGAGCTCGCGCCGAGTGGGCGTGTCGATCCCGTAGTAGCAAGGCCACTGCGTGGGGGGGCTCGAGATGCGGAGGTGCACCTCCCGCGCGCCCGCGTCGCGGACCATCTTCACGATCTTGCGCGAGGTGGTCCCGCGGACGATCGAGTCGTCGATGACGACGACGCGCTTGCCGCGCAGGACCGGCTCCACCGGGTTCAGCTTCAAGCGAACGCCGAAGTGCCGGATCGACTGCTGCGGCTCGATGAAGGTGCGGCCGACGTAGTGCGACCGGATCAGCCCCATCTCGAAGGGAACGCCGCGCACGCTCGCGTAGCCGATCGCCGCGGGCACCCCCGAGTCGGGGACCGGGATGACGACGTCGCAGTCGATCGGGTGCTCCTCGGCGAGCTTGCGGCCGAGCGACTTGCGAACCTCGTAGACGGAGCGACCACCGAGGTGCGAGTCCGGACGTGCAAAGTACACGTACTCGAACACGCACGTGCGGCGGGGCGCCTCGGTCGCGAGCTTCGAGCTCTTGAGTCCGGTCCCGTCGATGACGACCATCTCCCCCGGCTCCACGTCGCGCACGTACTCCGCGCCGATGAGGTCGAAGGAGGTGGGCTCGCTCGCGATGACGTGCGCATCGCGGTGGCCCGGCAGGATGCCGATGCAGAGCGGGCGGATGCCCATCGGGTCACGGACCGCGACGAGCGTGTCCTCGGTGAGGAACAGGAGCGAGTACGCGCCTTGAACGCGCGTCAGGGCGTCCGCGATCCGGTCTTCGACCGCGACCTGCGTCGAGAGCGCGATGAGGTGGACGAGCACCTCGGTGTCGGACGAGGACTGGAAGATGGAGCCGCGCGCCTCGAGCTCGTCGCGGAGCTCCTCGGCGTTGGTGAGGTTGCCGTTGTGGCAGACCGCCATCGAGCCCTTCGCGTAGTCGACCGCGAACGGCTGCGCGTTCTTGATGTGCGAGCCGCCGGCGGTCGAGTACCGGACGTGGCCGATCGCGATCTTCCCGGTGAGCTTCGCGATCACCGGCTCGGTGAAGACCTCCTGCACGAGGCCCATCGCGCGGTGCACGAAGAGCTGACGACCGTCGCTCGAGACGATGCCGGCGGACTCCTGCCCGCGGTGCTGGAGCGCGTGGAGGCCGAGGTACGTGAGGTTCGAAGCCTCTGCGTGCCCGTAGATCCCGAAGACGCCGCACGAGTCGTGGAAATGATCGTCGTCGTCGATGGGAGTCCCGCGGCGGGGCTCGTTCTCACGCAGGACGACGAGGCGGCGTTTCGAATTCAACGCCGCCTACGTAGCACATTCTCGAGCGCCACGGAGCCGATGCCCACGATCATTCCGATCCCGAGGGCGGGCGCCGTGCCCGAGCTGCCACAACACGCGCCCTGATTGGCCGAGCCGGGGCACGCGAGCGCGAGCGCGGGCGCAAAGAGAACGGTGAGCGCGAGCAAGGCGGGGGCGATGCGGCACATGGTGGAAGCTTGCGCGAAGCGGGGCTCCGATGCAAGGCGCGGCACCTCAGCGGTAGGTCGCGGTCACTTCCATCTTGTAGCGGGCGTGCGCGTGCGTCTTGTCGACGACGACGGCGGCGAGCGCCTTCTTCAGCGCCGAGGTGCAGTCGGTCGCGACCTTGCCACTCTTCAGCGCGTGGCCGTCCTTCGTCACCGTGACCAACACCGGGCTCTTCTTGCGGAGCGTGCTCACGTCGACGACCCAGAGGACCTCTCCCGCGCCCGTGCCGCAGCTCGCCTCGGCGCGGATCGCGTCGGTCACGGCGTGCTCGAACGCGGGCAGCCGATCGCAGTCCGCCGGGGCGGTGCGCTTCGAGCCGGGATCGTGGCACTCGACCATGCGGAGCTCGCCGAGCGTGACGGCCGCTTCGCCCGCGTCGGCAGTCCCAGCGTCGCCGCCGACGACCACTGGAGTCGTGAGCGCCGCCGTCGTCGCGCTGCCGTTCGGATCGGGCTCCACCGTGCGCGGGCGCCGCCAGAGGTAGAGCGGAACGACGACGAGGACGAGGAGGAGCAGGAGCGCGGCGACGAGCTGAACCCGCGGCGCACGCTCCCCCGAGTCGTCCACCGGGCGGGTCGCTGCGAGCCGAGGCTCGGAGGGCGAGCTCGAGCCCAAGCGCGACGAGCGCGGACCGGCGTCCGGCGAAGAGGGTGCCCTCACGCTCTCGGAGGCATCGGGACGGGAGACCTTCGCCGGCGAAAACGCGCCGGATTTACGGCTGGGCGGCGGCGTCTCCATTACGCCTCACGGGTCGACGAGCCGGTTCACCGTCGACGCGCCCTCGCAGCGGGCGATCGAGGCGGTCAGATCGAGCCCCTCCGGCAGCATGCCCTGCACCTGGCCGACGACCTGCTCGACGAGGTTGCGCGCCTCTTGCGGGCCGGGCCCCACCATCGAGACGGCGAAGCGGAGCGGCCCCGTCTTGCCCGCGGTCACCGCGATCAAGGAGAGGACGAGCATGTCGGTGAGCTCGACCACGCGCGTCGCCGCGCGCCGGAGCGCGAGCATCTCGAGGATGGTGGGGCGGTCGGAGACGAGCCGGTTCGGGCCGCGGATCTCGTAGCGCGCGATGTGGAGCGGCGCGTCCACCCACTCGGAGAACGCCGCTTCTTCGTCGAGCGCCTTGAGGAGCTGCTCGCGCGTGAGCAAGCCGGTGAGGCCGTCGCGCTTGCCGAGGTACGTGCGCGCGCGCTTGTGCTGCGGGCTCTCGCGCGCGAACGAGACGAGCTTGAAGCGGAGCTCGCCGAACTGCACCTCGTTGCCGTGCATGAGGTTCAGCGTCTTGCGGCGCTCGTAGGTGTGCTCGGCGTAGGTGCCGTTCGTCGACCCGAGGTCTTCGATCGCCCAGCTGCCGTTCTGCCACTTGAGGCGCGCGTGCTGGCCGCTCGCGGTCGCCTCGGGGACGACGATGTCGTTGTCGCCGCGGCGACCGACGGTGAGCTCCGCCTTGTCGAGGCTGACGATCTCGCCGACGAAGTCGGTCGCGTTCGACGCGAACGTGGCAAGCAACGCCTGCTGCGCGGGCGCGAACTGCGCGGTGGCGCTGCGCCCCGGCGGCGGCCCCGGATCCAGGCGCTCGCGCGCGACCTGCATCGGGTTCGTCGTGAGCGTGGTCGGGTTGAAGAAGCGCAGGTGCCGCGCGGGGAGCCGCTGCTGCGCGTCCTCGGACAGACAACGGAAGATCTGCTTGATCTCGTCGATGCTGAGGCCGGCCGGCACGTCGAACATGATCTGCGCGCGCATCGGCTTCGAGCGCGGCTTGTAGCCCGGCTCGGGCACGCGGCAGGTCCACATCTCCCAGAGCGTGAGGCCGAGCGCGTAGACGTCGTCCTCCATCGAAGCGCCGCCGCTGCGGATGCGCTCGGGGGACATGTAGTTCGGGGTGCCGCCGTCGGGCGGGGCACCGGGACGGCGCGCGGAGACGCGCGCGCGCTCCTTCGCGAAGCCGAAGTCGAGGACCACGGCCTTGCCGAGCCCGCCGTCGGGCGAGGCCGTGACCATGACGTTGCCGGGCTTGAGATCGCCGTGGACGAGCCCCTGCGCGTGGATGGCGGCGACGCCGGCGGCGACCTCGCTCGCGAGGCGGCGGAACTCGTCGGAGGTGTACCCGCCCTGGGCTTTCTTCCGCCGGATGTGCGTGTGGAGCGTCTGCCCGGTGATGTGCTCCATCACGAGGATCGGGCCGTAGCGCGAGGGCGCGAGATCGTGGACGCGACATACGTTCGGGTGACTCACCGAGCGCGCGTGGAGGAGCTCCTGGCGCAGCGCTTCGTCGTCGCCGGGCATGCGGGACTCTTCGCGGACGATCTTCAGCGCGACGGCTTGCTGCGTCGTCCGGTCGTAGGCGAGAAACACCTCGCCCATGCCACCCTTGCCGAGGCTCTGCCGTATCTCGTAGCGATCGTTGATCACCGTCCCCGGTGCGATCGGCGCGTTGCGGGAAGCTTCGGACATTGCCTCACTTATCGTGCCCTAGGGTCACCGATCCGCACCCCCAGCGCAAGCCTTAGGTGAGCCCCGGTGGCGTTCAGCGGTCGGTCGCAGTCGGGTCGGGAACCGACGCGTCGGCGTCCGGGCGGGAGGGCCGCCCGCGGGCGCTCCTTGGTGAGCGGCGGGTTTGCGGATGCTCAGTGCTTCGCCGACGGCACCGAACGGGGCCGCCCCGAGCCCGAGCTCGAGCTCGAGCCGCGCGGACGCGTGCTCGCGCTCGCCGTCGCGCTCGCCGTCGGCACGGCGCCGGTGAGCTTCGCCTCGCTCGCCACGGGCGCGCCCTCTGGCTCCAAGGCGACCGCGACGCCGATTGCCGCCCACGCCCCCGCGCCGACGAGCATGATCCGCCACCGCTTCCGGAGCGGACGCGGCGCCAGATCCAAACGCTGGAGGATGGAGTCCATCCCCTCCGGCTCGGGCTCCCCTCCCTTCCCCTTCTCCTTCTTCCGCGGGGGCGCGCTCGCGAGCACCGTCGGACGCGCGACGAACGCCGCCATCTCGCCCGGCGGCGGCGGCGCCGACCTGCCCGAAGGAATCACGACGTCCGCGCCCGTGAGCGAGAGCTCGACCGGGCGGTCCGCATCGAGCGCGACAATCGCGTCGTCCACCGCGGCGCGCATCGCGGCCGCGTCCGCCCAACGGTTCACCTTCTCGAACGCGAGCGCGCGATCGACGACCGCCGCGACGACGGGCGACACGCCCTTCGTCACGGACGCGAGCGGAGGCGCCGGCTCCTTCGCCATCTTCAACACGATCTCGAGCGGGTTGGAGGCCGGATGCACGGTGCGCCCCGCGCGGATCCGGAACGCGGTCGCGCCGAGCGCAAACAGGTCGGCGCGGTGATCGATCTCCACGACCCTGCCGGCGGCTTGCTCCGGCGGCATGTAGGACGGCGTACCGATCGCGAGCCCCGCGATCGTCTGCCGTCCCTCGCTCATCCGCGCGAGCCCGAAGTCGAGGATCTTCACCTTCGGCTTGTCGGGATCCGCGCCCTCGGCCGGGCGAAGGAGAAAGATGTTCTCGGGCTTGAGATCGCGGTGGACGACCCCCGCGGCGTGCGCGACCTCGAGCACGTCGAGCAACGCGCGCAGCAGCACGAGGAGCTCGCGCTCCCCGATCGGAGGGCCGTTCCGGATCCGCTCCTCGAGCGACACGCCCTCGAGGAGCTCCATGACGAGGAACGCGGCCTCGGCATCCGGTCCGTCCGCGACGACGTCGTCGTCCAAGACCTTCACCGCGCCCGGGTGCTCGACCCGGTTCGCGGCGTAGCCCTCCCGCAGGAACCGCTGCCGCAGCTCCGGGATCCGCGCGATGTCGGGGTGGAGCACCTTCACCGCCGCGCGCGCGCCGTTGCGGTGACGCGCGGCGTACACCGCCGCCATGCCGCCCATGCCCAGGAGGGTCTCGAGCGTCCACTTCTCGTTCAGCACGCTGCCGAGCCGACCGTGAGCGCGCGTGTCTCGTTCGTCGGCAGCCACGACGGGCATCTTACCAACACCTGGGGTCCGCAGAGCTAGCGCACCTCCAACTTGCTCCACAGCTCCTTTCGGAGACGCTCTCGCCTACCGTCGGTCTTGGTGATGACGCGTGCGACACCCCACGCCCCCAGGAGCTCGCCTTCCTGCCCCAGCGCGGGGAGCAGGCTCTTGCCGACGGCGAAGAGGTTGTCGGCGAGCGCGCGGGCCGGATCGCCGCCGAGCCCGCGCATCTCCTCGTCGCTCGTGCGGTACTGCGCCGGCATCGGCTCCGGATCCACGAACGCGCCGCCGCTGCGGAGGAGCGCACGCGCGACCGAGTGCTCGCCGGCGCGCAGATCGACGAGCGGCTCACCGTCGTGCGGCGAATCGAAGACGCGGAGGTGACGTTGGAAGAACGGCGCGATCTTCTCGAGCCGTCGCAGCACCGTGCTCCGCATGCCGCGCGGCGGGTCCGGTCGATCGAGCAGCGCCTCGACGACGACGAGCGACGTCCCCTCCGGCAAGCCGGTGCCTTCGCCGCGGATGCGCGAGACGTGGAACACGCCGCGGCGCGGGTCGAGGAGAAAGCTCTCCGCGGCGAGCGCCGCCGGCAACCCCGCGTCGCCCACGATCGCCGACGCGACGAAGCGCCAGCGGGCTGGCTCGAGAGGGGGGAGCGTGGCGAGCGCGCGCGGCGACGGCTCGTAGCCCTGGCAGAGCGCGAGCAGGCTCCGCACCGGCATGTCCCCCACGACGAACTCGGCGCCGACGAGCTCTCCATCCTCCGCCGTCTGCACGGCGGAGACCTTGCTGCCCTTGATCACGACGGCGTCCGCTCGCTCCCCCAAGCGCACCTCGCCCCCGTGGGCACGCACGCGCTCGAGGAGGAGGTCCACCACGTCCGCCTCGCCGAACGTCGTCGTCGTGATGCCGCGCGTCCACGCTCCGTGGAGGCGCGCGAACGCGAACCCCGAGAGCGCGCTCGCCGAGTCCGACGCGAAGCGCGCCGACGCGAGCGCGATCGCTCGGTACGCGTGCTCCGGCGGGAGCTCGGCGACGATGCGGTCGGCGCCGACGTCGAGGTGCGGGAGCGCGCCGAGGATGCGCCGCGCCTCGCGCCGCTCCCAGAAGCCGCCCGGCGGGAGCGTGACGTCCGCGTCGAGCGCGGCGTCCGCGGCGGCGTTGCCGCGCGCGAGCTCGCCGTAGAGCTCGTCGGTCTGGCGGCGGAGCTCCGGCATCTCGCGCTCGATCTCGCGCGCGAAGAGCTCGGTGTCGGGGGGCACGTCGATCCGCCCCGTCCCGGTGATGGCCTGGAACATGGGGTCGAGCGCGCGCGCGCGCCGGCGCATCGGCGTCAGCTGGGAGAGCTCCGCGAGGATGCGCCGGAACACGGGCGCCGACTGCGCGAGGAACGTGGTGGCGCGGCGCGCGAGCGGCATCCCGTCGTAACGGTAGAGCGCCGGCGCCCGCGCTTGCCCGAGGACGAGGACGCGGAACGAGCGCCGCGCGAGGAGCGCCGCCACGGTGGCCGCGCCGAGCCCGGTGCCGAGGACCACGATGTCGTAGTGCCGCGTCGGCATCGGTCACCCTTCGCGGCGGATGGGCTCGCGACCGAGGAACGCGCCCGAGACCCCGTCGAGCACGACGCGCGGGCGCGCCGCTCCGCCGGGCGCCGGATGCTCGACCCGAACGCGCCCCGCCGCGATCCACCCGAGCACCGCCACGAGGACGTGGTGCTCGGCGTGGAGGATGCGCGCCTTGAGCGCTGACTCGTCGTCTCCATCCCAAACTGGGACAACGGACTGGGCGATGATCGGCCCCGTGTCGGTCCCTTCGTCCACGTAGTGCACGGTGCACCCCGCGACCCGCGCGCCGTAGCGCAGCGCTTGGCCCTGCCCGTCGATGCCGGGGAACGCGGGGAGGAGCGCGGGGTGCACGTTCACGACCTTCATCGGGAACGCGTCGAGCACGACCTTCGTCACGAGGCGCATGAACCCGGCCAGCACGACGACGTCGACGCCGTGACGGCGGAGCTCCGCGACGAGCGCGGCATCGAAGTCCTCGCGCCGCGCGAACGCCTTGTGGTCGACGACGACCGCGGCCACGCCCGCGGCGCGAGCGCGCTCGAGCGCACGCGCGGTGGCGACGTTGGAGACGACCACCTTCACCGAGGCGTCGAGCGTCCCCCCGGCGATCGCGTCGAGGATGGCGCCGAGGTTCGTCCCCGTTCCCGAGACGAGCACGCCGAGCGCGAGCGTCACGCGCCCTTCACCCAGCGCACGCGGTCTTCGTAGGCGGTGCCGTCGGGGACCGCGACGACGCGGCCGAGGTCGAACGGCTCCTCGTCGACGGACTTCAACGCGGCGCGCGCGCGCTCCGCATCGCCCGGCGCGACGACGAAGACGAAGCCGACGCCGAGGTTGAACGCGCGCCGCATCTCCGCCTCTTCCACCGGGCCGCGTGTCGCGACGAGGTCGAAGATGGGCGGCCGCGGGAACGGCGCGACGTCGACGCCGAGCCCGTCGGGGAGGACGCGCGGGAGGTTGCCGGGCAGGCCGCCGCCGGTGACGTGGCACATCGCGTGGACCGGGACCCCGGCGCCGAGCACCGCCTGCACGTGGCGCGAGTAGAGGCGGGTCGGCGCGAGGAGTGCCTCGGCGATCGACTTGCCGCCGAGCTCCGCGGGGCGCTCGTCGAGCGAGCGATCGAGGACCTTCCGAGCGAGCGAGTAGCCGTTCGAGTGGAGACCCGAGGAGCGCAGGCCGAGGACGACGTCGCCTGCGGCGACCTTCGTGCCGTCGACGATCCGCGAGCGCGCGACGACGCCGACCGCGAAGCCAGCGAGATCGTACTCGCCGTCGGCGTACATGCCCGGCAGCTCGGCCGTCTCGCCGCCGAGCAGCGCGCACCCCGACTCCTTGCAGCCGCCGGCGATCCCGCGGATGACCTTCTCCGCCACGCCGACGTCCAGCTTCCCGGTCGCGAAGTAGTCGAGGAAGAAGAGCGGGCGCGCGCCGGTGGTGATCACGTCGTTCACGCACATCCCGACCAGGTCGACGCCGATCGTGTCGTGGACGTTCGTCGCGAACGCGAGCTTCAGCTTCGTACCGACGCCGTCGGTGCCGCTGACGAGGACGGGCTCGTCGATCCCGTCGGGGACCTTGCAGAGGCCGGCGAATCCGCCGACGTCCGCGAGGACCTCGGCGATGCGGGTGGCCTTGGCGAACGGTTTGATCCGCTCGACGAGCTCGTCGCCCGCGTCGATGTCGACCCCCGCCTGACGGTACGTGATGGCCATGGCGCGCGCAGGCTAACACGGTGACCGCTTGATGCGAGCCCGCTGGACCTGCGTGGACCTACCCACCATCGGCCTTCCTCGCGTGATTGCGTCGCTCTCAGGCTTCGAGGTGCAGGGTGGCGGTCCCGCCGCCGTCATCACGCTGCCGCTGCTCGAGTGGAAAGATGTCCCGAGCCAGGATCGGTCGAACTGACCCGGCAAAAACTAGTGACTCACAGATGAGTCACTAACTTCTTGCGCCCGCCTCCACTTCATGCGAGGTAGCGCCCATGCGTCTCGCTGGCCTCACCGTTCCGCTCTTTTCACTGCGCTCCTCGCGGGATTGGGGCATCGGCGAGATTGGCGCGCTCCCCGCCTTCGGCCGCCTCGCCAAGAGCGCGGGTTTCTCGCTCGTCCAGATCCTGCCGCCGCACGAGCTCGCAGGCGGCGAGACGTCGCCCTACGGCGCGCGCACCGGCTTCGGGATCGACCCCTGCTACCTCTCGCTCGACGCAGTCGCCGCGGCGGAGGGCACCACGACCGCGGAGCTCGTCGACGACGCGACGCGCGCGGCGCTGGAGCGCGTGCGCGCGAGCGCGCGCGTCGACTACGCCGGCGTCCGGGCGCTGAAGCTCCCCGCGCTCGAGCGCCTGTTCCGCCGCTTCCACGAGCAGGAGTGGGCGAAGAAGACGCCGCGCGCGCGCGAGCTCGCTGCGTTCCTCGAGCGCGAGGCGACGTGGGAAGACGACCTCTCGCTCTACGTCGCGATCCGCGAAGAGCAGAACGAGCACGGCTGGGAGACGTGGCCGATGGCGCTCCGCCTGCGCGACCCCGCGTCGCTCGCCGAGGCGAAGACGCGGCTCGCGACGCGCATCCTCTTCCACGGCTGGCTCCAATGGCACGCGTTCGCGCAGTGGGCCGAGGCGCGCCAAGCGCTCGCCGCCGACAAGGTGCTCCTCATGGGCGACCTTCCCTTCGTCGTGTGCCGCGAGAGCGCCGACGTTTGGGCGCACGGGCGCTTGTTCCGGAAGGACAAGAACCTCGGCGCGCCGCCCGATGCGTTCACGCCCGAAGGCCAGGACTGGGGCCTCCCGCCGTACGCGTGGGACGAGCTCGCGCAGCAGGACTACGCGTGGCTCCGCGCGCGCGCGCGTCACGCGGCGAAGCTGTACGACGCGTTCCGCGTCGATCACGTCGTCGGGTTCTTCCGCCAGTACGTGCGGGAGCCCAAGAAGCTCGGCGTGTTCGATCCCAAGGACGAGCAAGCGCAGGCCAAGAACGGGCGCGCGACCTTGTCGGCGATGAAGGAAGCGGCGCGCGGGGCGCAGATCGTCGCCGAGGATCTCGGCGTCATCCCGGACTTCGTGCGGCTCGCGCTGAACGAGCTCGACCTCCCCGGCTATCGCGTCCTCCCGTGGGAGAAGGAGAAGGACGACACGCTCCGCAACCCGTCGCGGTTCCCTCCCCTGAGCGTGGCGACGTGGAGCACGCACGACACTGCGCCGCTCCGTGCGTGGTGGCCCGAGCTCCCGGCGAAGGACCGCACGGCGTTCCTCGAGCTCGCGAAGCTCGAGCCGACCGTCAGCGACGACGCGCGCGAGGCGGGGCTCTTCCAGCTCCTGTTCCAGTCGCGCTCGGACTTGGCCCTCGTGCTCGCGCCGGAGCTCTTCGGCGAGACGACGCGGATCAACGAGCCCGGGAAGATCGGGCCGGAGAACTGGAGCTACCGAATCCCGTGCGACGTGGACGCTCCGACCGACGGTGCGAAGGCGCGCGCGGCGAAGTTCGCCACCTGGATCAAGGCGAGCGGCCGCTGAGCTCGGCGCGCCGGAGCCGCCACCACGGCACCGACGGCTGCTCGTGATGCTCGCGGTGGTACACGAAGCACCACGACGTGAGGAAGGCGACGAGCCACCCGCCCGCGAACGAGCGGGCGCGGTGAGGCCCCAGCGCGGACGACGGAGCGCGGTGCGGTAGCCACGTCCCGAACGTGAAGAGCTGCACGCCGGCGAGGATTGCCGGCGCGGCCCAGAACGCCCAGAGCGAGGCGGCGTCGAAGCGCAGGTGCAGCAGGTTGAACAGCACCGCCATCGTCCCAAGTTGGTACCAGGTGGCGTAGCCCCAGAAGAAGCGGGCGAGCCACGGCGCGTACGCGCCGGGATGGAAGTCCGGGTCCTCCACGCCGGTCGGCCCGGCGTGGTGACGCCGGTGCCGCTCGACCAGCCGCGCGTACGAAAAGCCGGCAAAGAGGAACGCGGCGAGGCGCCCGAGCCCGTCGTTGAGCCAGGGGCGCCGGCTGATGCTCCCGTGGATGGCATCGTGGGCGGTGATGAAGAGGCCGGCCGTCAGGAAGGTGCGCAGGACGACGAACGCGACGAGCGCGGGACCGGAGAACCGCGACATGCCCAGCTCGAGGCCGACGGCGAGCGAGGCGGCCCAGGCGGCGATCACCAAGAGCGCGACGGTGGTGCCCACGGCGCGATTCTCCCTCCCGCCGGAGAAAAAGACGAATCCGGAGTAGAGAACGGGGATTCGTCCTTTTCTCTCCAACTTACAATGTACGTCAATGAAGGATGGAGCTAGGCTGCCCCCCATGCGCCGTCGTCTTCTCCTCACCCTCGCTTCCCTCGCCTTCGCGCAGACCGCCGCTCACGGCATGTTGGGCTGCAGCAGCGACCCTGCCGTGACCGAGCCCACGCGCCCGCTCGGGAACGACGTGCCCATCTCCGAGCACGTGAAGATCCAGAACCTCGAGGGACCGGTGGACGTCGTGCGCGACTCGTACGGCACGATCCACATCTACGCGACGACGATGACCGACGCGCTCCGCGTGCAGGCCTACCAGTGCGCGAAGGACCGCACCGTCCAGCTCGAGCTCATCCGCCGCTTCTCCGAGGGGCGCATCGCCGAGGTCTACGGCGGCATCAACGCCGACGCGATCGACTCGGACATCGGCCAGCGGGCGCTCGGCCTCACCCGCACGGCGAAGAAGATCTACGAGGGGCTCGACCCGAACAGCGACGAGAAGAAGTGGCTCGACGCCTACGCGGACGGCATCAACCAGTTCTACGCGCGCGTGCAGGCGGGCGACGAGACGCTCCCGAAGGCCATGGTCGGCTTCGGCTCCGAGTACCTCACGACGTGGACCGGCGTCGATTCGCTCGCCATCGCGCGTTACCAGTCGCAGAACCTCTCGTTCGATGCCGACAGCGACGTCGATCGCCAGACCTTCCTCGACGCCGCCAAGAAGGCGTTCGACCCGGCCGCGAGCGATCCGAAGCTCAAGGCGCGCGCGGGCTTCTTCCACGACTACCTGCGCTTCGCCCCGCTCGATCCGACGACGACGGTCACCGGCTTCGCCGACGACGCGAACCACACGCTCTCGGGTGATCCGGGGAGCCAGCTGCTCCACGACGCCAAGCGCCCGGCCCCGAGCTCGCTCGTGAACGTGAACGTGCCGCGCTCCCTCCTCGACGACACGAAGGGCTGGAAGGCCGCGCAGGCGTGGGGCGAGCGCATCTTCGGCGACCTCCCCACCCGCGGCTCGAACAACTGGCTCGTCTCGGCGGGGAAGTCCACGACCGGCCACCCGATCGTCGCCAACGATCCGCACCTCTCGCTCTCCGCCCCCGCCGTCTTCTGGATGGTCCACGTGAACGTGAAGGCGAAGGACGCCAAGGACGACGCGGAGTTCGCCGGCCTCTCGTTCCCCGGCATCCCCGCCATCATCCTGGGCTTCAACCAGCACGTCGCGTGGGGCTCCACCACCGCCGGCTGGGACGTCACGGACGTCTACAAGGAGACCTTGTCCCAAGATGGTACGAGCGTCACCTTCAACGGCCAGCAGGTCGCAGTCCAGAAGATCCGCGAGACGATCGCGATCAACGGGAGCGCGCCGCTCGAGTACGACGTGCTCTTCGTCCCGCACCACGGCCCGATCATCCCGACCATCGTCGATCACAAGATCGTCCCGCCCGATCCGTCGAAGGGCGCGCTCTCGTACCGCTGGACCGGCATCGATCCCTCGGCCGAGATCACCACCGTCAAGAACCTGGTCCTCGCCAAGAGCGTCGAGGACGTCCGGACCGCGGTTCGTTCGTTCGGCGTCGGCGCCCAGAACTGGGTCGCCGCCGACGATCAGGGGAACGTCTTCTACAGCGCCCAAGCGCGCATCCCGAAGCGCGACAAGCGCGCGTTCACCTGGGACGAGGCCACCTACGGCGGCACGCTCCCGATGTTCGTGCTCCCCGGCGACGGCACCGCCGAGTGGACGGGCGACCTGGAGGAAGCGTTCATCCCGCACGGGAAGAACCCGGCGACGAACTTCTTCGCGACGGCGAACGGCGACCCGCTCGGCGTCACGCTCGACAACGATCCCTCGAACGACAAGCTGCCGAACGGCGACCCCGCCTACGTCGGCGGTGACTTCGACGTGGGCTTCCGCGTCGGTCGCATCACTGAGCGGCTCAAGGCGAAGGACAAGCTCTCCCCCGACGATCTCGCGAGCATCCAGGCCGACGTGAAGTCGGCGATCGGCTCGCGCCTCGCTCCGATCCTGCTCGATGCGCTGAAGGCGGCCGACGCGGAGAAGACGACGCCGGGCACCCGGCCCGACCTCGCGAACATCGTGAAGGATCCGCGCTACGCGAGCGCGAACCTCGCCGAGCTCGCCGGTTGGCTCGCCGCCTGGAAGGACGCCGAGTACGACGCCGCGAGCGGCATGAACCCCGACGACAACACGCCGTCGAGCGACGCGAAGGAGGCCGCCTCCAGCCAGGCGACGCTCCTCTTCAACGCCTGGGTCGTCCGGATGGGCATGCTCACGTTCGACGACGAGTTCGCGCTCGTCTCGGGCCCCAAGCCCTACAACGTGATCGCGGCGCTGACGTTCCTCATGACGGCGCCGAAGAACAAGCTCCAGACGCTCGACGGCGGGACCAACGAGTCGATCCTCTTCGACGACATCAACACGCCGGAGCAGGAGACGCGCGACGAGCGCGCCGTCCGCGCGCTCCTCGACGCGGTGGATTTCCTCACCACGAAGATGGGTGGCGACCGCACGAAGTGGCGCTGGGGCGCGGTCCACACGCTCCGCTTCACGTCGCTCGTGTCGCTCTGGACGTCGCTCTCCATCCCAGCCGGCGGCGACTCGACGTTCCCGAACGGCTTCCCGCGCCACGGCGATCTCTTCGGCGTCGACGCGGCGAACTACGGCAGCCACCCGGGCAAGCTCGACTCGGTCAGCTTCTCCTACGGGAGCGGCCCCGTGCAGCGGTTCGTGGCGGACGTCGCCGCTCCGGCGCCCATCGTCAAGAACGCTCTGCCCGGCGGCGAGGTGTGGGACACCGCGAGCCCCTACTTCAAGGACGACGCCGAGCTCTGGCGCCGCAACAAGACGCGCCCGGTGTGGATGGTCCGGAGCGACGTCGTGAAGGACGCGAAGGAGCGGATCGCCTACGACAAGTGATGCTAGAACGCGGGGCGTGCGCGTCTCGATCGCTCTCCTCGCCGGCCTCGCCGTCCTCTCCTGCGCGAAGGCCAAGCCCCCCGAAGATCCCCTCGCCGGCATCAAGTCGAGCTGCGGCGGCGCGGCGTATGCGCCGCCCGCCGACGCCAAGAACGCCCTCGAGATCGTCGTCGAGAACCGGCTCCCCAAGGGCTCGTTCGGGCCGCTCCGTGTCTGCGTCATCGTCGACGGGCACCCGATCGCGTCGACCCCGCAGGCCACGGCGACCGGCACCGAGATCGCTCACGCCACCGCGCTCCACGTGGTCGCCTCGGTCGCGCCGGGCCGCCACACGCTGAAGCTCGTCGTCTCCACTCCGGGCGTCGAGGAGTGGAAGGGCTACGCGTGGGACACGAGCTCCACCCACGAGGTCGTGACCGAGGCGAGCGTCACGAGCGCCGTCAGCGTGTTCGGCCGCAACGCCGAGCAGACGCGCGACATGGTGGCCTTCGAGTGGAAGGATCAGACGAGCACCGGCGCCCCCGCGCCGCCGCCGCCCCCCCTCGCGACCGGACAGATCCTCGAGACGACCACCGACGCCGGTGCGGACGGGAGCGGCCGTTGAGCTTCGAGCTCCTGCCGGGGCGGCCCTATCCCCAAGGCGCGACGTTCGACGGCGCCGGCGTCAACTTCGCGATCTACTCGGAGAACGCCGAGGCGGTCGAGCTGTGCCTCTTCGACGAGGCCGGCGCCGAGACCCGGCTCCGGCTCCGCGAGCGGACCGCCTTCGTCTGGCACGGCTACGTCCCGTACCTGCGCCCCGGGGCGCGCTACGGCTTCCGCGTCCACGGGCCGTGGGCCCCGGCGCGGGGTCATCGCTTCAACCCGGCGAAGCTCCTCCTCGATCCGTGCGCGCGCGCGGTCGACGGCACGGTGGAGCCCCGCGCGCCGATCTTCGGTCACGCCGACGACGCGCAGGACACGCGCGACGAGCGCGACGACGCGTGGGGCGTGCCCCGCGCCATCGTCTGCGGCGACGAGTTCGACTGGGAGGACGACACGCCGCCGCTCCGCGCGTGGTCGGACACCATCGTCTACGAGGCGCACGTGAAGGGCCTCACCAAGCTCGCGCCGCTCGTCCCGCCGCTCCACCGCGGGACGTACCTCGGGCTCGCGTCGCCGCACGTGATCGACCACCTGCGCTCGATTGGCGTGACCGCGATCGAGCTGATGCCGGTCCACGAGCACGCCGACGAGATCGGCCTCTCGCGGCGCGACAAGACCAACTACTGGGGTTACTCGACGCTCTCGTTCTTCGCGCCGTCGCAGCGGTTCGCCGCGACCCCCGGCGCGCAGGTCCGCGAGTTCAAGCAGATGGTGAAGGCGCTCCACCGCGGCGGAATCGAGGTCCTGCTCGACGTGGTCTACAACCACACCTGCGAAGGCGATCACCTGGGCCCCACCCTCTCGCTCCGCGGCGTCGACAACCGCGTCTACTACCGCCTCTTCAAGGAAGACCTCTCGCGGTACGAGGACTTCACCGGCTGCGGCAACACGCTCGACATGCGCCACCCGCAGACGCTGCGGCTCGTCATGGACAGCCTGCGGTACTGGGTGACGGAGATGCACGTGGACGGCTTCCGCTTCGACCTCGCGTCCGCGCTCGGTCGGAGCGAGGGGGCGATCGCGCGGCTCGGGACCTTCTTCGACATCGTCTTCCAGGACCCGGTCCTCTCGCGCGTGAAGCTCGTGGCGGAGCCGTGGGACCTCGGCAAGGGCGGCTACCAGGTCGGCAACTTCCCGGTGAACTGGACCGAGTGGAACGGTCGCTACCGCGACACCGTCCGCCGCTTCTGGCGCGGCGACGCCGCCCAGCGCGCCGATCTCGGGTTCCGCCTCACCGGCTCCGCCGATCTCTACGGCGACGACGGGCGTCACCCGGGCGCCAGCATCAACTTCGTGACCGCGCACGACGGCTTCACGCTCCGGGACCTCGTCTCGTACGAGCGGAAGCACAACGAAGAGAACGGCGAGCAGAACCGCGACGGCACCGACGACAACGCGAGCACGAACTTCGGCGTCGAGGGCGAGACCGACGATCCGAGCGTTCGCGCGGCCCGCGCGAAGCAGGTTCGGAACTTCCTCGCGATGCTGTTCCTCTCCCAGGGCGTGCCCATGCTGACCGCGGGCGACGAGCTCGGGCGGACGCAGCGGGGGAACAACAACGCCTACTGTCAGGACAACGCGCTCTCGTGGCTCGATTGGGCGCTCGACGACGAGAAGAGCGCGCTCCTCGAGTTCGTGCGAAAGCTCGCCCTTCTCCGCCGGACGCACCCCGTGTTCCAGCGCAAGACGTTCTTCCGCGGCGCGAAGTTGAAGGGCGTCCTGAAGGACATCGCCTGGTACGAGGCCGACGGCCGCGAGATGACGGGCGCGGACTGGAACGAGCGCGAGCGGCGGACGCTCGGCCTCCTCCTCTCCGGGGATGGCCTCGACCAACGCGGGCCCGAGGGGCAAGCGCTCGAGGACGACTCCTTCTTCCTCGCCATCAACGGCTCCGCGAGCGAGGCCACGTTCACGATCCCGTTGCTCCCGGGACCGGAGCACGGCCCGTGGCACGTCCTCGTGGACACGGAGAGCGCGAAGATCCCCCAGATGAGGAAGCTCGCGCCGAAAGAGTCGCTGCGCGTGGGGCCGCGGTCGCTCGTTCTCCTGCGCCTCCCGCGCGTCTGACGCGCGCTGCGTGCGCGGCGTGACGCCTCGCGGGACGGCGTTGCCGTTCGGAACGTAACGCCGCGCGTCGTCCCAGTCTGGTAAGGGCCGCGAAACGCGGCAAATTTTGGCCGATCACGCGGTTGGTCCGCGTCTTGCTCTACCTCCGAGACGAGGGCATCCACCGATCGCCGCGCACCGACGCGCGCGCGACAACGGCGGCTCTCCATCTTCTTGTCCGAGGAGACCCCATGCGACGTTCGACCCGAGCAGCTCTGCTCACGGGGATGCTGGCGCTTTGTCTCGCGTCCCAATCGACCGGCTGCGCCGAAGAGCGCGACGCCATCAACCACGTCCAACGCAACGCACTGCCGAAGAGCTTCTTCCTCGGCAACGATCTCAAGAGCCCGCTCGACGATCCGTCGTTCTACGCGCGCACGACGATCGTCGACGTCGGGTTCGGCGCCAACCAACAGGACCTGTTCGTCGGCAACCCGTCGAACCTCTCGATCATCAAGTGGGAGATCACGGAGACGCAGCTCGTCGGGCGGCTCGCCTACGAGCAAGTCGAGGCCACCGACGGCAAGGGCGTTCGCCCCTCGATCGCGGGTAAGAACGCGGGCCAACCGATCTTCGCGTTCGCCATCACGTCGCACTTCGACGTTCGCCGCGAGTACAACCCGCAGACCGGCGAGGAGCTGAACATCATCGGCGAGAACACGACCGATCGACCGTGGGACGAGCGCGAGTACATCCGGGTCGACTTCTCGAAGAACCTGATCGACAGCGCCTACCACTTCGACGTCCTCTCCGACCTCGGGCTGAACGGCGTGAAGTACGACGGGTTGGACTTCGCCGTCACCGATTCCGGCAGCATCTACGCGCCCACCTTCGATCAACCGGGCGGCTACTTCGACGTCGTGAACAAAGTGACGGCGACGCCGGAGACGATCGACCTCTCCAAGGTCGGATGGGCGCAGGAGTACGGGATCAAGGCGATCGCCGCGTGCGACGCGAGCCAGGATCGCCCCGACGGCAAGGGACCGTGGGCGAGCTGCGCCCCGGCCGAGCTCACCGTGCGTAACTCGTTCCGGCGCGTGGAGCAGAACGACTACGAGCCGATCGATCAGGACGGCGTGCGCTTCTCCGCCTACGGCGCGTTCTCGAGCGAGCGCCAAGGCTACGACGCCGCGTACGGCATGACCGACCAGCGGTGGCACCGCTTCGTGAACCGCTACGACATCTGGGAGCGCAGCCACTACTACGCCGACGCCGCGAAGATGACGGGTGCGATCACCTGCAACTCGCAGACGAGCACGCCGGTCGGCTCGGACCCCAATCGCGACGCCGACAAGGACGGCACCGCGGACGAGTGCGCCGGCGTCACCGAGGCCACCGGCGTCGGCGGCTCGCGCTGCGACGTCTTCACCCACAAGTGCACGCTCCCCTACCAGCTCCGCAAGCAGAAGCCGGTCGTCTGGTACCAGACGGTGGACTCCACCAACGACTACTTCGACGGCACGCAGTGGGCGGCCCATGACTGGGACGTCGCCCTCCGTTCGGCGGGCCAGGTCGCGAAGTATGCAGAGTGCAAATCCACCGGCGGCACCGACTGCGACCAGTACGCGGTCTACGCCGGCCAGCAGGAGGAGAACGAGGACGCCATCGCGCTCGCGCGCGACGTCGACGATTGCCGCCGCGGCGCGGCGTACGCCGAGCTCGGCCGCGACGAAGCCAAGTGCGCCGCGCTCGCGGACGAGATTGGCGCCCGGCGCGGGCTGTCGGCCGGCGTCATCGCGCTCGCGAAGCTGCCGGAGGCCGTCGTGCTGTGCCACAGCCCGGTCGAGGCGGGCGACCCGAGCGCCTGCGGCGACGCGAAGTCGTTCGACGCGCAGGGCAACGTCACCGCGCGGTGGCGCTTGCCCGAGGGCATCACGGCGAGCGAGTGCCGCGACCTCTTCCGCGTCGGCGCCACGAGCGAAGCCGATCAAGCCAAGCTCGCCACGTGTCGGACGAGCACCGTCGTGCGCTTCGGCGACCTCCGCTACCAGCAGGTCATGAACGTGGACGGTCCGCAGAGCCAGGGCCCGTGGGGGATCATGGCCGACGCGAACGACCCGCTCACCGGGCGCAAGGTCTCGTCGAACATCACCGTGTACACGTACATCAACCGCTCGGCGAGCCAGCTCTTCGTCGATCAGATGCGCTACGTCGCGGGCGAGCTCGCGACCGAGGACATCACCGAGGGCACGTACGTCCGTGACTACGCCGCCGCCGCCCAAGCCACCGGCGGGCTCGCCGGGCTCACGAACGACATGGTCGCGCACCGCACGGCGGCAGCGGCCGGGCTCGACGTGAGCCGCGCCGCCGATCTCCCGCCCCTCAGCGGCGCCCAGGTCGACGCCGCTCTCTCGGCGATCGGTCAGGTGCGCGGCATCACCGCCGACACGCGCGCGGACTCGGCGAACGCCCCCGTCTACGAAGCGCGGCGGGCAGCCGCGGTGAAGAACGACGTCGACGCGAAGCTCGTCACGCTCGAGAGCTTGCGCGTCGCCGGCGGGTCGGCGAAGAGCTACGCGAACGGGATGCGCGGGTACGTCTCGCAGCTCCAGGGTGCCAACCCGACGCTGCGGAACCGGCTCGATGCGCTCCGCGACGAAGCCCTCGAAGCCCGCGGTGCATGCCAACTCGAAGGTGACGGGCTCGCGCTCGCCCCCTACTCGCTCGCGGCGATCACGGAGGAGATCCAGCTCAAGTTCGGGAAGTTCGACCCGAAGGCGAGCCCCGCCGAGAAGCTCGCGCGCGCGACGCGCATCCGCGGCTTCATCGAGCAGCGCATCCAGTACGCCGTGATCGCGCACGAGATGGGCCACTCGGTCGGCCTGCGCCACAACTTCGTCAGCTCGTCGGACGCGTTCAACTACCGCCCGCAGTACTGGCAGCTCCGCACGCGCGACGGCAAGGTGACGTCGTTGTGCAAGGACCTGGCGGCCGACGGTTCGACCTGCGTCGGGCCGCGCTACTTCGACCCCGTCACCAAGGACGAAGCGCGGAACATCCAGCCGATGTTCATGCAGTCCTCGGTCATGGAGTACCCCGGCGAGTTCGCGCAGGACCTGATCGGTCTCGGCAGCTACGACTTCGCCGCCGCGCGCATGTTCTACGGTGACGCCGTCGGCGTGTACGCGGACAAGTCGGCCTACGGCACGGGCACGGCGGCCGGGAAGGTCGCGCTGAACAAGCTGAACGACTTCGGGGGTCTCACGGGCTGGCGCTACAGCGTCGATCCGAACGCCAACGCGTCGTTCCACTACTCGGACCTGCAGAGCAAGGCGAAGCTGATCGGCGACTGCCACGAGGTGAACGCGGCCGACTTCAAGCCCGCGAGCTGGGACGAGGCGAAGCTCGGCACGTGGAGCCCGCTCCTCGACGGGCTCATCGTCTCCGTCGACGGAAAGACGACCCGCTGCCGGACCGCGAAGCTCGACTTCGTGCCGTGGACGTCGTTGAAGACGACCACCGCGGTCGCGAACGGCGACCGCCACGGCCCTGCCCTCGATCCGCAGGGGCGCATCCGCGTCGCCACCGGCTTCGCGAGCGACAACCGCGCGGACATCGGCAACGCCTCCGTCTTCCGCCACGACAACGGCGCCGACCCCTACGAGCAGATGAGCTTCCTCACCACGCAGGCGGAGATGCTCCACGTCTTCAACGACTACCGCCGCGGGCGCAGCTCGTTCAGCGTTCGCTCGGCGGCCACGCGCTGGCGCAAGCGGACGGCGGAGAAGATCCGCGACATCGGCAAGTCCGTCGCGCTCTTCTTCACGCTCTTCCCGGACGAGCGCTTCGCGCTGACGCAGCAGCTCCAGTCCAACGTGCTCGCCGCCGGCATGGCGTTCGACTGGCTCGCGCGGGAGATGGCGCGCCCGGAGAGCGGCGGCCACCTCGAGGACCGCGACCAAATCTGGCGTCCGACCACGGGCACCGGCTTCCTCCTCGCCGTGCCGAACGGCGCGACTGGCTACTTCGGCGACATCGCCTTCGGCGGCGGCCCGCTCGAGAGCCACGTCGCGGACGACAAGGGCGACTACGACGTCGAGTACACGGTGAACGCGGGCTCCTACTACAAGAAGATGTGGGTGCCGGCGCTCATGACGGAGTCGGTCGACAAGTTCGTCTCCGAGTCGCGGAGCGACTTCTTGGACGGTCGCTACCGCGCGGTGTCCCTCGCGGACATCTTCCCCGACGGGTACCGCCGCTGGTTCGGCAACATGCTGACCGGTGACGACGCCGTCCGCGGCGTGCGCGTCGCGGCCGACGTGAGCGGGCGCCCGCTCGTCGAGGACGGGACGAAGTTCCCGGCCCGCGCGCTCGGCACGACGAGCTGGTGGACCGACGCTCCCGAGGTCTGCTTCCCCAAGGCCGGCACCACGATCTGCTCCGACCTGGGCAGCGCGTCGCTCGGCGACTTCCCCGCCGGCACCGCGGTGCTGGATCCCGAGGTGGGATGGGAGATTCAGCGCTTCATGATCGCGTGGACGATGAGCTACCTGCCCGAGAACCAGAAGGTCGACTGGCTCAAGCAGATGGACCTGTTCCGGCTCGGCGTCGACGCGGATCCGAAGTTCGCGAGCCGGATCGAGCTGCACGACCCCACCGGCAACGTCTGGGTCGCGCGGACCTACGGCAAGGAGAGCGTCCTCGGCAAGAGCGTGCAGAAGGGCATCGCCGCCCGCATGCTCGAGTACGCGAACGACCTCGTCGCTGCGGCTTACCTGACCGATCCCGTGTCCCAGAATGGGACGACCTGGTACGTGCCGAAGGTCGATGGGAACGGCGTCCCGCTCCCGAGGCCCGACGCCAAGCCGGGTGCGGCGAAGGCGCTCGCCGACTACATCTCGGTGCTGGAGTTCATGCGCCAGAGCGTGAGCGGGTTCGGCTACGGCGAGCCGAAGGAGCGCGGGCTGAGCTGGTGAGGCCGGTCGACGGCACGGTCGGAGTGGGCGATACTGATCGGGAGCAATGGCCGAGCCTCCCGATCCCCGCGACCGACCGCCGTCCACACCGGACGCCCTTGCCGAGCTCTCCCTCGAGGTGAGGCCCGCCCTCAACGCCATCCTCGGCTACGCGGAGCTCCTCCTCCGCGAGGAGGGCGCGCGCCTCACGCCGCACGGGCGGCGCGACCTCGGGACGATCCAGGCCAACGCGAAGAACGTCCTGACGCTCCTCGGCGATCTGCTCGACATCTCGCGGATGGAGACGAACCGCGCCGAGCCGCGGCTCGAGGAGCTGAGGCTCGATGCGATCGTGGACGAGGCCGTCGCCACCGCGCGCGGTCTCCTCCGCGGGAAGGAGGTCGACCTCACCGCCGAGCTCGACCCGGCCGCGCTCTTCGTGAAGAGCGATCGGCACCTCCTCCGCCGGATGATCGACCGGCTCCTCGCGACGGCGGCGCGGTGGACCGAGCGGGGGGAGATCCTCCTCTCCGCCCGACGCACCGGCGATGCGCTCGAGCTCGTCGTCGAGGACACCGGCGTCGGCGTGGGGCCCGCGCGTCTGCCCGAGCTCTTCGAGCGCCTCCACGGGACTGCTGCGACCGCGGAAGACCGTCGAATCAGCATCGACCTCGCCATCGTGCGCCAGTCCGCGCGGCTCCTCGGCGGTGACGCGACCGCCACGAGCGAGCTGGGACGCGGCACGAAGGTCCGCGTCGTGCTCCCCGGCGCCATCACCGCCGACGCGACCGAGCAAGGCCCCGCATCGGCGCGGCCCGGTCCCGCGCCGCGCCCGAGCGACCTCGGCACGCATCGCTCGGTGCTCGTCGTCGACGAGGACCCGCTCCTCTTGGCCGAGCTCCGCACCATGCTCGTCGACCGCGGCTTCGCGGTCGTGGAGTCCGCCAGCGCGTCGGGCGCGATCGACCTCGCGCGGCGCGAGGTCCCGAGCGCGATCCTCCTGACCGTGCACCCGCCCTCGCTCGCCGGGGTCAGCCTGCTCGAGGAGCTGAAGACCGACCCCGCCCTCGCGCACGTGCCGGTCGTGCTGCTCGCGATCGGCGAGGCGCGCGGCAAGGCGTTCCTCTTCGGCCCGTGCGAGTTCCTCGCCGAGCCCGTGCAGCCGCAGGAGCTGACGGCCGTCGCCGTGCGAGCCCTCGGAGGGACGAACGGGCCGGTGCTGGTGCTCGAGCCGGACGCCGAGAAGCTCCACGGCGTCGCCGCGACCCTCGAGGACGCGGGACTCGCCGTCGTGCGCGCGCGCGACGTGGCCGCAGCGACCGCGCGCGCGGAGCGCTGGGGGCTCGTGGTCGCGAACCTCGCCACCCCGGACACGGGCGCGTTCACGTTGCTCGCGCACCTCCGCGGGAGCGGACAGAACGTACCGTTCGTCGCGCTCACGCCGCGCACGATCAGCGATGCCAACGCGCGCAACCTGAAAGAGGGCTTCGGGCTCCTCGCGGGTCGCCACGGCAGCGCATCGAAGACCGCCTTCTCCGAGGCCGAAGCGCTCCTTCGCGCCGCGCGCGTCGGCGAGGGGCGCGTTCCGCGTCTGCTCTACGTCGAGGACTCGCCGCAGAACCGCGACATCGTGCGCCGCTACCTGCGCGGGCTCTTCGAGGTGCTCGAGGCCGAGGACGGTGAGGCTGGCGTCGAGTGCGCCAAGCGCGAGCAACCCGACGTCATCCTGATGGACCTTTCGCTGCCGGAGATCGACGGTTGGGAGGCCACGGCCCGGATCAAGGCGCTCCCTCCCCTCGCCCGGACGCCGATCATCGCGCTCTCCGCGCACGCAGGGCGGGAAGACCGCGAGCGCGCGCGCGTCGCGGGGTGCGTCGACTACCTCACGAAGCCGATCGAGCGGAACGAGCTCGTCCAGACGCTCCGCCGGCACCTCGTCCGCCGCTGACGAACGATCGGCTCCAGCCGCCGCATCCGGCCGACCTTGCGATTGGGTCCCAACTGGTCCACCATCAGTGAATGGGGTGGAGTCGCGCGATCTTCGGTTGTTTGGTTCTCTGCGCTTGTACCGTTCAAGTCTCCAACCCGAACTTGCAGGCTCCGCAAGATTTGGGTGAGCAGGCGGAGACCGACCTCGTGGTTGCATTCGATCAACTGACGGGCTCACCCATACTCGTTGCAGCTTATCGAGATACTGGGCCGCAACCATCTGACACGAGCTCCGACATCCGATACGGGACAGGGACTGCACAAGCACCGTCGATCGCCGCGGAGTTCGGGCGGCGAGCCTCACTTGCGGGTTTCTCCTACAGTGTTGATGGCGGACGGTCTTGGACCGCGCCGCCTAAGATCCGACCTCCTTCGGATTTTCCCATCCTTTGGGGTGATGCGCGGCTCGCTGTTGATGCGCCTAGACCGTGGCGGGTCGCCATGGTCAACCTCGCCGTCAGCGACCAGGAATTCACGACCGCGCAGGGCTATGACCCGGTTCGTGACGTCGTCACGCGGTGGCCGAACGCGCAATCCGAGATCACCGCGCCCCCGCTCTGTACGGTTCAGTTTGGCGCAGGAAAGGGCTGCGATCTCGTCAGTTCCGTATGTGTAACGACGAGCGAAACGGCCGGGCGAAGCTTCCCCACCCCTACGTGCAAGGCGATTCGACGTTGCTCCCTTTCCAATGCTGCCTGCGTATCGGACTCCGATTGCACCGCGACCGGCGGCGGACGTTGTACACCGCGAGGGACCGATCAGCCCACGGTAACGTTCTCGAGTGACGGATCCCTCTATGTCGCGCTTTGGGAGACGGATGAGCTGAACCTCTCATCGGGGCATGACCGCCTCACCCTGTTCCACGTGACACAAGTGGGGACGACTTGGACATGGTCCGAGGTTCCGATCGCGACGCAGATGACTGCGAGCTACTTCCCGAAAATAAGAACTGATCGCCTGGGAAGAATCTGGCTCGCGGCGACAACGGATCGCAGCGCGGCCGCAGGAATCCGTCTTTGCGAAGTCGATGCCGGTGGGACCTGCGAGTTCCAGAGCGAGGTCACACTGGCCCAAGACACGGTCATCGCCCAGCCGGACCTTCGTCTCCCCACAGGCACCAAGATCCGAACTGGCCAGGCCCTCGATTTTCGCGTCAACGTCGTGAATGCCTTTCATGCGACGGACATGCGCTTCGTCTACCACCATCGCACATCGGATACATCGCCCATCGCCCTGCATGTCCTCCAATGCACACTCGACGACATCGCGCCGACGCCGTCATGCCAGCTCATTCCGGCATGGGGGACGGACGAGTTGGGGCAGGACGCGGTACAGCCAACGCTGTCTCTGGTCGACCGTTCGACCGCTCAGGACGGCTCGGACATCACGTGGGACTACGGTTTCATCACTGGACCTGCACCCGATGCAACGGCGAATCCTCCTTTCGCGTACCTATACTCGAGCACCCTGACCTTCAACCTCGCAACCGTCCGACAGATGCCGAACCTGCCTCCGCGGGTGTGTCATGCGCGGTACCCAGGGGGCGCCTACTGGGGTGACTTCATCGGCTTCGCCGGATTCCGAGATGCTCCCACCGGAATTTGGGCACACCTCGCAACCTGGTCCTCCGACAACAACCGCGGATGTTCCGCACCAATATCCACCAACATTTGGCAAGGGCGACAGTTGCATGTCGCCGCTTCGACATGGACGGACCTTCGCCAATGAACAGGAAGGGTCTGGTAGGGAGTTTTCTAGTCCTGGGATGTTCGTCCCACCAAGTCGTGCAGCCATCGGACGCCTCGTTGGATGCAACTGGGGACGGTGCGACGGACGCGTCCGCCGATGTCGTGGAGGAATGGCGATTGTGCTCGGACGATGGAGGCGTCGCGGGCGATGACGCTGGACTCGGGCGTTTCCAGGGCTGCTGTGCAGGCCTGTACTGCTTTGGCGCCTGCCTGCCAGACGGAAAGGGTGGTGCAAGCTGCTCCTGCGGAGGCATCCAGGGCGGGTGCTTGCCCCCCAACGTCTGCTGCGGTGAAAAGCAGGGGAGTGGAGTGTATCAGGTATGCGGTTCTTCGTGCTTCGTGTCCGGCAACTGACGTTAGCGACCGTCCTCGCGCTCTCTTGCGGCGGTCAAGTCGAGGGCGTAGACGCGGGAGCGACCACCTCTGACTCCGGGAGCGGGCATGAGCGTACCTGTGCGGACGTCGGCAAAACTCCGGCGGTCGAGTCATGCTGCGCCGGAAAGTACTGCGCGGGATCGTGCAAGGCCATCGGCTGCATTTGCTTCGAAGGCTTCAGCTCGACCACATGTGAGCCGAACGCCTTCTGCTGCCCGCACCTCGGGTGCACCTCGTTAGAGACCTGCACGAAGTACCTCGCAACCCGCGATGCAGCGATGGAATGATGAACCCTACGCCGCCGCTTCGCGCGGCATCACCGAGAGCTTGATCAGCTCGCCCCCGCGGAGCACCGTGACGTCGAGCCGCGTCGCTCCGCCCGCGAGCGCGCGGAGGAGCGCGTCGATCCGTTCGATGCGTGCACCTTGCACCTCGACGAGCACGTCCCCCGAGCGAAGCCCGGCGTTCGCCGCGGGCATGCCGCGCTCGACCGAGACGATCTCGACGCCGCCGCGACCGACGAGCCCGTGCTTCTCCACGAGCCGCCGCTCGATCGGGCGCGACTGACCTTGGATGCCGAGGTACGTCCGGCGCACGCGGCCCTCGGCGAGGAGCTTGGGCACGACCCAGTCCACCGTCTCCGAGGGGATCGCGAAGCTCATCCCCTGCGCGAACGCGATGATCGCGGTGTTCACGCCGACGAGGTGACCGCGGAAGTCGACGAGCGGTCCGCCCGAGTTGCCCGGGTTCAACGGCGCCGTGTGCTGGACCAGGTTCTCCACCATGCGTCCGTCCCGCCCACGGAGACCGCGCTCCGTCGCGCTGACGACGCCGGTCGAGACCGTCGACTGGAAGCCGAGTGGGTTCCCGATCGCCACGACGAGCTGCCCTTGGCGCAGTCGCGCTGCAGTCCCCATCGTCGCGAACGGCAGCGCGCTCCCGGAGACGCGGAGGACGGCGAGGTCCGTCGCGCGGTCGAACCCGACGACGCGCGCGTCGAGGACGCGCCCGTCGGTGAACGTCGCCTCCACGCCGCTCGCCCCGTCCACCACGTGCGCGTTCGTCAGCACGTAGCCGTCGGGGGCGATCAACACGCCGGAACCGACCCCTCCGCCACCCGAGCGACCGGAGCGAGAGAGACTGACGACCGCCGGACCCACCTTGTCCACGGCGGCAATCACGGCATGGGAGTAGGCATCCAAGGCGGGGGCGTCGACATCATCCATGGAAGATTCGTAAGGCTCCCGACGCGCTCGTCATCCCGACCGAAAGCGCAGGTTCGGTAGAGCCGAGTTGGATCGCCGAGGGTGGATCCGGCGCCCCCCAACGGCCCCAGCTCGACCCGCCGCGTTACCTCCAAATACCTACATTTTACCCCATGTAGGCACCTGGTACGGGTCCTGCAAAAGCCCATGGAACACCATGGGAAACAAGGGACAGCGCCGCATCCGCATCCACGCCGTCGACGCGTTTCGCCTCAGCGGCGGCACCACGGTCGCCCTCGGGAGCGAGGTCGGGCGCGGCTCCCGCGGCATCGTCCGCGAGGGCATGCTCGACGCGCCTTCCGGCATGAAGCGCCCGGTCACGGTGAAGCTCTACCCGCACGTCCCCTCCGACGAGCGGAGCCAAGTGCACGGCGCGCTCATCTCGATCGCGAGCCAGCTCCACACCGCGTCGCATCCGTCGCTCCACGTCCCCTTCGAGGTCGGCATCTCGGACGGCGTCCCCTACGCGGTGTTCCCCACCCTCAAGAGCGCGCGCAGTCTCGCGACGATCCTCCGCGAGCGCGAGCGCATCTCGTTCGACGCGGCGATGCTCGTCGCGCTCGCCGTCTGCGACGCGGTCGCGGCCGCGCACGAAGCCGGCGTCGTCCACGGCGACCTCTCGCCCCGCCAGGTGCTGGTCACCGAGCGCGGCGACGTGAAGGTCACCGACTTCGCGGAGTACCGCACGTGCCAGGGCACGTCCGGCGTGCAGCGCGCGATCCCGCTCTGGGAGCGGCTCGCCCACGTCGCGCCCGAGATCGTGCGCGGCTCGGCGCCCACCTTCGCGACCGACGTGTTCTCGCTCGGCGTGCTCCTGAACGCGCTCTTCCAGGGGCCGCGCTTCACCAAGGACCTCGACGGCGATGCGCTGCTCGCGGCGGTGCGCAGCGGCGAGGTCGTGCGCCCCATCTTCGCGCCGCTGCTCCCGGCGGAGCTCGCCGAGGTGCTCCACAAGGCGCTCTCGCGCCGCCCCGAGGATCGCTTCCCGTCCGCGATCGAGCTCGCCGAAGCGCTCCGCGGCGTGCTCCTCGCGGCGAACCTGCCGGATCCGAGGCGCTTCGTCGCGCAAGCACTCGCTGCGCCGATGCCGGCCCGCGAGTGGGAGTCGGGCGGCGACACCGAGATCGACGTCCACGTGACGGTCGATCGAGCTTGAAGCTCGCGCTCAGTTCACGGTGACGTAGCCGCCGGCGGTCGAGGACGCCCCTGGATCTTCCCACGGCCCCTCGCGCGTCCAGCTTCGATCGGAGTCCGATGCCCACGACGTGGTGACGGAGAGCGTGCAGGCCCCGCTCGGAGGAACGATCCCCACCAGACGATGGAGTGCTTCGCTCGGAAAGTATACGGAGGACCCGGTGAGGTAGATGGTACCGCTGTAGTTGGGACACATCAGGTTCACCTCCGAAGCGCCACCGAGCCCCTGCCACTCGATCCGCGTGGCCAACGAAAATCCGACGGACTGGCTGGCGTAGGTACCGACGCTGGGGCTGCTCAACTGGGTCCGCTGCGGCAGCATGATCTCTCCGAGATCCGCCGACTGAATCGGGCGCGTCAACGTCGTGCTCGTGAAGCCGTCGGCGAATTTCAGCTGGAGGGTGGCTCCTGGAAGCACGGGGACGACCACGTGCTCCACACCAACGACCGCGCCCAGCCGACAGCGGTTCCCGTCACTGGCGACCAGATTCGCCTCGCGGAGGTCGATGCCGATCGCATGCCACGAAACCGTCGCGGTCGGCGTGGCGGTCGGCACGAGCGTGCCCACGTCGACATGTTCGCCGACGTTCGCGACCTGCCGATCGGCGATCAACGCGCTCGTCTCGCTGAGTGGGTACGGGAACACGACCAGCCGCGTCGTCGGCACCGCCGGGCCCGTGTGACTTCCGCTGATCACGAACTGGCCCGGAACCACCGTGCGCGGGCCGCTGTACTCGTTCGTGAAGGCGCATCCCGTGATGTAGTCCGAGACGCCGTCGAGTCGCCCGCTGTACTCGACCGATGGGTGGCTTCGAAACCGATCGACGACGTGCAGCACCGGCCGCCTCGTCGTGAGATCGCTGAACACCACGACGGTCCCGTTGCCCCGGAGGACGACGCCTGCCGTGACGGAGTAGGAGGCCGGTACGCTGGAGAAGGAGAAGCGACCTCCATCGCTCGTCTTGGTGATGAGGCTGTCGTCGACCCGTAGCCATACGCCATCGACCGGGTCGCCCATCTCGTCGATGACGATCCCCTCCACGAGGCCGGGGTTCGGCCCGCATCCCGCGCCGATGCCGAGTCCGACGGCCATCGCGCACATTGCGGCAAACTTCCCACCCATCGCGAAAAGGATACGCCGTGAGATGCTCTCGGCAACCACGAGTCCGGCGCTTGTGCTCATTGCCCTACCGGGTACACCCTGCGACGAGCGCGTGCGATTACACTCGTCGGATGACGGAACATCTCACCATCGCGGAGCTGCTGTCATCGCTCGGCACGGTCTTCGAGGTGTTCGACGGGCGCACGCAGGATTCCGGGCACGTCTCCTATGGCGTGCAGACACCGCAGGGTCCACGGCTGTTCGTGAAGACCGCCGGGGAGCCGCATCCAAGTCCAGGCGGCACGACCTTCGAGGCGCGCGTGGCGGCCCTGCGCCGCACCGCCGCGTTGCAGCAGGAGGTGGTGCACCCGGCACTGATCCCGGCGCTGCGCGTACACGAGGGACCCGACGGGATCGCGGTCATCCACCCATGGTGTCCCGGTGAGCTGCTGCGAGCCCCAGCCGGGCGGCGGGATCACCCGCAGGAGGCCCACGCCCGCTTCCGCGCGCTGCCCCTGCCTGAGATCCTGGCTGCGCTGTGGCAGATCGTCGACCTGCACGCGCTGCTCTCCGAGCATGGCTGGGTGGCGGGGGACTTCTACGACGGATGCCTGATGTACGACTTCGCTGCGCGGGAGATCCGTTTCATGGACCTGGAGTGCTATCGGCGCGGCACGTACCGGAACGAGGCGGGGCGACTGCCGGGCTCGACCCGCTTCATGGCTCCCGAGGAATTCAGGCGTGGCGCACGAATTGACGGGCGTACTACCGTGTTCAATCTGGGCCGCATGCTGGCGATCTTCACCGACCACCACGAGCGTCCCACCGACCTCGCGCAGTTCATCGCGCAGGCCACGGACCCCGATCCTGACCTCCGCATGCAGAATCCCGCCGACCTCCGGGCGAGGTGGCGGGACATGATGCGCTGAATTCCATCGCCGCGTGCGGCCCCGTTGCGCGCGTGCTTCGAGATCCGTACGTCGAGCGCGCCGTCCTCGAACGCCTGATACTCTCCGCCCCATGTCGGAGCACAAGCCGTTCATCCCCGACTCGGCGAAGCTCCGCGAGCTGACGCCGGGACCGCTCATTCTCGGCACGCTCCTCGGGATCGTCTTCGGCGCGTCGTCGCTCTACCTCGTCCTCAAGGTCGGGCTCACCGTCAGCGCGAGCATCCCCGTCGCCGTCATCTCGATCACGTTCTATCGACTGCTGGCAAAGCTCGGGTTCCGCGGCTCGACGATCCTCGAGGACAACGTCGTGCAGACGGCGGGCTCCGCCGGCGAGTCGATCGCGTTCGGCGTCGGCGTGACGATGCCCGCGATCATGATCCTCGGGTTCGATCTCGAGATCAGCCGCGTCATGCTCGTCGCGGTCCTCGGCGGGCTCCTCGGGATCTTGATGATGATCCCGCTCCGGCGCGCGCTCATCGTCGAGAACCACGACACGCTGAAGTACCCCGAAGGAACCGCCTGCGCCGAGGTGCTCAAGGCCGGCGCGTCGAAGGAGAGCCTCGAAGCGAGCGGCCAGACCGACGCGAGCGCGACCCAGCAGCTCTCCGCGCGCGCCATCTTCGTCGGGTTCCTCGTCGGGCTCGCCTACAAGACGGCGATGGCCGCGTTCAAAGCGTGGAAGGACGTGCCCGAGCGCGTCTTCTCCAAGCCGCTCCCGAGCGCGTCGCTCTCGGCCGAGATCAGCCCGGAGCTCCTCGGCGTCGGCTACATCATCGGTCCCCGCGTCGCGTCCGTCATGTGCGCGGGCGGTGTGATGGCGTACCTGGTGCTCATCCCGCTCATCAAGATGTTCGGGAGCGCGGCGACCGGCGCCATCCCACCGGGGGACGATCCCATCTCCGGCATGGGCCCCGACGAGATCCGCGGCGCGTACGTCCTCTACATCGGCGCAGGCGCGGTCGCCGCCGGCGGGCTCGTCAGCCTGGCGCAAGCGCTCCCGACGATCGGCAGGAGCCTCCGCGCCGCCTTCGGCGACGTCTTCAAGAAGCGCGACCCCAAGGCGTCGAGTGCCGTCGCCCGCACCGAGCGAGACCTCTCGCCCAAGGTCGTCCTCATCGGCTCGCTCGCGCTCGTCGCGGTCATCAGCCTCGCCGCGCCGCTCCACATGAACGCGCTCGGCGCCGTGCTGATCGTGCTCCTCGGGTTCCTCTTCGTGACGGTTTCGTCGCGCCTCACCGGGGAGCTCGGAAGCTCGTCCAACCCGATCTCGGGCATGACCGTCGCGACGCTGCTCCTCACGTGCCTCGTGTTCCTGCTCGTCGGGTGGACGGGGCCGCACTACTACGTCACCGCGCTGAGCGTCGGCGCCATCGTCTGCATCGCCGCTTCGAACGGCGGCACCACGTCGCAGGATCTCAAGACGGGCTGGCTCCTCGGCGCCACGCCGCGCTCGCAACAAGTCGCCATCTTGGTGGGCGCGCTCGCGTCGGCGATCGCGCTCGGCCCGATCCTGCTCCGCTTGAACGACGCCGCGACGGTGTGGGTGCCCGAGACGCAGATGATCGACGGCGTGGAGCAGCACGCGTTCCGCCCCGGGCTCACGGTCGATCCCGCGACGCTCGGCGAAGGCCGCGAGACGCTCCACGGTCCGCAGGAGAAGCTCGACGGCGCGTCCTACAAGGTCTGGCAGAAGACCGACGACGTCGGTGGTCCGCCCGGCAAGTACCTCGTCGCGGACGACGGGCACGTGAAGTACCTCGTCGATCCCGGGATCAACGGCACGCACGCGATCCGCCCCGACGGCACCGACCACGGCACGAAGGTCGCCAAGTTCGCCGCGCCCAAGGCGACGCTGATGTCCTACATCATCAAGGGGATTCTGAATCGACAGCTCCCGTGGGGCTTGGTGCTCCTCGGCGTGATGATCGCGGTCGTGCTCGAGATGAGCGGGATCCCATCGCTCGCCTTCGCGGTCGGGCTGTATCTGCCGCTGAGCTCGTCGACGCCCATCCTGGTCGGCGGCATCGCGCGCTGGCTCGTCGATCGCTACACGAAGCAGAAGAACGCGGGGCGCAAGCTCACGGAAGAAGAGCTCACGGCCGAGGGCGACAAGAGCCCCGGCGTGCTCCTCGCGTCGGGCTACATCGCCGGGGGCGCGATCGCGGGGATCGTGATCGCGTTCATGGCGGGGGCGATGGAAAAGACCACGGCCGCCGTCGAGGAGTGGTCGAAGGCGAAGAACCCGTTCTTCGCCGGCCGCTGGGCGGACGGGCTGTCGATGCTCCCGTTCCTGGCCATCTCGGTGCTGCTCGTCCTGGTCGGGCGAGAGGTCGTGCTCGCCGGCAAGCGCGCCGGCTGACGAACCGCTATCCTGCCCCCATGGGGTACCGACTCGCGCTCGTGGTCCTTCCCTTCCTCGTCGCCTGCGGTTCGAGCAACCACTCGAACTTCAACGGCACCGACAGCGGCTCCGCGTCCGACGGCGATCCGTTCAACCCCGGTGACGATGCTGGCCTCACGAGCGACGGCATCGCTCCCCCACCCGGGTGCTCCGATGCGGCGAAGCTCGTGTACTTGGTCAGCTCGCAGAACGGCCTCTACAGCTTCAACCCCGGCACGCTGCAGATCAAATCGATCGGCACGCTCAACTGCCAGGTCGGCTTCGGCGTGACACCGAACTCGATGGCGGTCGATCGCAACGCGAAGGCGTACGTGAACATGAGCGATGGATCGCTCTTCACCGTCGACACGTCGAACGCAAACTGCTCCCCCACCTCCTACCAGCTCAACCAGCAGAACCGCCGCATCCGCGGGATGGGCTTCTCCGCCAACACGAACGGGGGCGACACCGAGACGCTCTTCACCTGCACCGCCGACGATGCCAACTTCACCGGCGGTGGGCTCGCGAAGATCGACGTGAACACGTACAAGCTCACGCTCCTCGGCGACTACGGCGGGGCGCTCGCGGGCACCGAGTGCGAGCTCACCGGCACCGGTGATGCACGGCTCTACGGCTTCTTCGCGACGCTGACCCCCCCGAAGCTGGCGGAGCTCGCGAAGGGCAACGGCCAAGCCTCCGGCGCGACGCCGCTCTCCATCAACACCTCGTCGGCCTACGCGTTCTCGTTCTGGGGCGGCGACTTCTGGTTCTATACGGCCGACGCACTCGCGAACAGCAAGGTCACTCGCTACAAGTACGCGAGCGACAAGAGCTTCAGCGTCGTGATCCCGAACACCAACATGACGGTCGTGGGTGCGGGCGTCTCGACGTGTGCGCCGGTGTCGCCGCCGAACTGAGCATGCGCGACCGAGCTCACGTGGGATTGGCGGTCGGCCTCGTCGCCGTCGCGACGTTGGCATGTCGCGGGAGTCAGGGGACCTCGGCGGGAACGAGTGCGAGCGCGAGCGCATCGCCGAGCGCGAGCGTTGCGAGCACGCTCGCGACCGCGCAGCAGAGCGCGTCGGCTGCACCGACCGAGCCCACGCCTTGCCCCGAGGCCACGAAGCTGGCGCTCGGCACCTATGCCGCCGAGGCCGCCTTCGATCGGCACAGCGACGCGAAGACGAAGCACCGCGTTTCGTACCAATGTGGGACCAACCACATCGCGGCCTTCTACTTCGACGACGCGTCCGAGACGGAAGCGCTCGCCGAGGCCGAAGGCATCGGCTCGGCGCTCTGGGCCGAAGCGCGCTCGCTCGAAGGTGGGCTCGCGGACGAGGTCCTCTTGCGCGGCACTCAGGTGTTGCTCCTCTCGGGCGACGGGCTCGCCCCGGTGCTCCGAAGGCTCCGGGAACGCCAGTGGGCGCAGTGGCGACCTCGTCCCCGCGGAATCGAAGCGGAGCTCGCCCGCGTGCTCGACTGTGGTCCGACCTCCGCGGACGCGCTGCGGGCGTGGTGCCCGGTCGCGACCAGCGCGAGCGCGCCGTACGCACCTCCGGCCGCGCGCGCGACGTACCTGGGGATCACGGCGACGCTCCCGCCGGGCTCCGATGCGCGTGCGCTGCTGGTGAAGGACCTCTCGCCCGCGGCGCTGTCGCTCGACGGGCAGCGCGTCGCGCTCACCCGGCTCTTCCCGCGCAAGGCTCTCGACAAGTCCCAGCTTGCTGCCGCGGCGAACGCGGTGGCGCGCGTCCTCCGCGGCGAGGCGACGGCGCCAATCACCGTGCCCAAGTCGCTGGCGGCGATCCTCGACGCGCACGCGTCCGAGCTCGCGACCACGGGCGCCTCCGCATCCGCACCGACCAAGTCCGGACCGTCCGCGTTCGCGGACGAAGACCCCGCCGTGATCGCGCTCGTGCACGGGAGCGTCGATGCCTACGTGGTGATCGCACGAGCGCGCGACGGCGCGGCCGTGAGCGTGTTCCCGACCAGCGCGTACGCGCCCGAGTGAGCGCTCACGCCAGTCGGCTCGCGCGCTCCAAGAGCCCGCGCACGCCGATCACGCCCTTGTAGACGTAGAGGCACGCGTGCTCGCTCTCGAGCACCTCTTCGCTCACGCGCAGCCGCTCGCTCGCGACGAAGATCACCTTCTCGGGCAAACCCTTCTCGGCGAGCTCCACCCGGCGCCACACCGCTTCGCGGCTCCAGAAGCCGAGGACCTCGACGAAGACCCGCGCCTTGCCCTTCGTCAGCACGAGATCGGGGACCACGACGCCGAGGCCCGGGAGATCGAGCACGGCGTCCGCACGGGCCGCCCGCCAGTCGGAGCTCGCCGCGTTCACGCCGTCGAGGAGAGCTTGCACCTCTTCGGGGAGCGGCGCCTCGCCTCCCGCGCGCGCGGCAGCCGCATCGGTGCCCTGCACGCGGAACGTGTAGAATGCATGCTCCTTGCCCCAGCGGATCTCGGCCTCGAGCTCGAACGTGCCGGTCTCCCGCAGCGCGGGGAGCAAGAGCGCCAGCTTCAACCCGTAGCGCGCACCGCCGTCGAACATCGCGAGCGGCCCCTCGACGACGAGCGCGTGCGCGCCCGGCTCGGGCGCCTTCGCGATCGCGAACAGGAGCCGGAGGAACTTGAGCCGCCGGAGCAACGCCCGCAGCGCACCCGCGTTCGCCGGCTTGACCGTCACGGTCACCCGCGTCGCGCGAAGAAGCACCGCCTGCGGGAGCGCCTCTTCGTAGGCGGCGACCAGCCCCTCCGCCGAGATGGGCTCGAACGCCTGGAGCGGGTGCGCGCTCTTCAGATCGGAGTAGAGCGCTGCTTCCACGCCGTTCGCGTCGAGCGGCGGCGTCTGCGCGGCGCCGACCTCGGCCACGATCGCCTCCCGCGGCTCGATCGAGCCTTCGCGCCGCCAGGCCGTCGCGCGGCGGAAGAGCGCGTCCCGCAGGACCACCGGATCGACGGCGCTCTCGGCCGCGAACGTGCACCGATCGAGCGTCAGCTTCGCCAGGCCCGCCTTGAGCTTCTCGTCGCGTGGCTCGGCGGGCACGCTACCGAGCGCCTCTTCGAGCTCGCCCCGCGGCCCGCCGACGTGGTCCGCCGCGAGCGCGACGAGCTCGCCCGCGATCAGCCGCGCCCGCTCGCGCCGCTTCGCGTCGATCGCGACGAGCTGAAGCTCGGCGCCTCGGCGCCGCACCGGAACGAGATCGCTCGTGAGCACGTCGTCGTGAGTGCCACGTTTCGGGCGCCGCGAAAAGACGCTCGCTGGTATAGGATGGGCCATGCTTCGGCACGTTCTCGCGCTCGGCGTCTTGTTCCTCGCGGCTTGCTCCTCGGAGCCCAGCCCCAGCGGCCCCGGGACCGACTCCGGCAGCGACGGCACGGCCCTGACGGATGCGTCCCCCGATGCGGCCCCGTCGGACGCCGCCCCGTCCGACGCGGGCACCGGCAACATCGACGACATCCTCGGCACCTTCGGCCAAGGCGCGACCTGCCCGCTCGTCAGCGCCGACCTCGTCGCGCCCACGCCGTCCCTCCGGGAGGACGCGCTCGTCTTCACGAGCAGCGAGAAGTGGGAACGCGCCTCGCTCTCGACCGGCGGCCAGACGATGTGGGACATCCCCAACGCCGGCGGGAGCTCGATCGAGTCCGAGATCATGAGCTTCGAGATCCTGCACTTCTGCGAGGGCGCGAAGCTCCTCAAGACCGAGACCGAGATCCTCTACGCCCCGCCGGACGACAGCGGCCCCAACACCATCACCGATCTCGAGGTCGAGATCGGCGGCAAGAAGGTCGGCGTCTCCGTCACGCGCGCGTACAAGCCGTCGAATCAGACGCTCACCGATCAGGACGTGCAATTGCTGCTCGAGAAGAAGCTCGATGGCGTGATTCGCTCGTCCCAGCGCGTGCTCCCCGCCGACAAGTGGGTGAAGCAGATCCTCCACGTCTTCGTCGCGAACAAGGCCGCACGGGACGCCGTGGTGCGCGTCTACAACGACGTGATCACGCCGCAGACCAAGGCGGACACGATCCTGCTCCTCACGCAGACGACGGGCGGCGGCTTCATCTACTGCAACCCGGATCCGGCGCTCGGCAGCGAGTGCCCGTGAAGCGCGCGCCGGCGCTTCAGCGCTCGTACGCGCTGTGCTCGCGCCGCCGCTCGCTCGTGTACGTCTCGATCGTGTCGCGCGTGACGAGCTCGTAGAGCACGGCGCGCTTTCCTTCCTTCGCGCGCAGCACGCGCCCCAAGCGCTGGACGTGCTCGCGGACGGAGCCGCTCCCGGACAAAATGATCGCGACGTTCGCATCCGGAACGTCGACGCCCTCGTTCAACACCTTCGACGTCACCACCGCGCCGTACGTGCCGTCCGCGAGACCCTTCAGGATCGCGCTGCGCTCCTTCACCTTCGTCTGGTGCGTGATGCAGGGGACCAGGAAGCGGCGCGAGACGTCGTAGGCCGTCGCGTTGTCCTGCGTGAAGAGGATCGCGCGATCGCTCGCGTGCCGGCTCAGGAGGTGCTCGAGGTAGCGGAGCTTGGCGCTCGCGGCGAACGCGACCTCGCGCTGGCGGCGGTACGCCTTCATCGCGCGCCGGCCGGCGGCGCTCCGCGACGAGAGCATCACGAACTCGCTCCACCCCGTCGGCGACGCCATGCGGATGTGGTTCATCGCGACGAAGTCACGGTAGAGGCCGCGCTCCTCCTCGTACTCCGTCCGCTCGTCCTCGGTCAGGTCGACCTCGACCCGCTCCGTCTCGTAGTCGGCCAGGAACTCGCCCGACAGCTCGACGATCTCCTTCCGATAGACGATCGGACCGACGAGGCTGGCGTAGTCGTCGCGCCCATCGGCGCGCTCGGGCGTCGCCGTCAACCCGAGCCGAAACGGCGCGAGGCAGGCGCGCGCGGCCGCGGAGTAGGCGCCGCTCGGCAGGTGATGGCACTCGTCGAACACGACCAGACCGAAGCGCGCCCCGAAATGCTCCATGTGGAGGTGCGCCGAGTCGTACGTGGTGACCGTGAGGTCGCGCACCTCGTGACTCCCGCCGCCCACGAGCCCGATCGCGCCGCCGAAGCTCGCCCCGAGGAGGTCGTACCACTGACGGACGAGATCGAGCGTCGGTGCGACGACGAGCGTCGCCCGCTTCTTGTCCGCGATCGCCATCACCGCGACGTGCGTCTTGCCCGCGCCGGTCGGCAGCACGACCACGCCGCGCCCGTGCGCGCGCTTCCACGCGGCAAGCGCCTCCGCCTGGTACGGCCGCGGCTCCCGGTGGACGCGGATCGTCCCCGGGACCTCCGCGTAGGCGCGGGCCGCGTCCGTGTACGGGATCTTTCCCCGAACCAGGTGCCGTACGACGTCCGCGTAGGCGGCCGCGGGCGCGCGCAGGCACGCCGCGCGTTCGTCCCATTGGAGCGCGCCGTCGGGGAGCGCGGCGGTCTCTTCCGGCTCGCCGCGGACCTCCAGCGTGCCCGCCCAGAAGCGCAGCTCGATCACGAGCTCTGGCGCATGCGGGCGAGCTCCTCGATGCCGCGCGAGTCGTCGCCGATCACGCCGCTGCGGTGGAGCATGCACTTGCCGGTCTCGCGCCCGTCCCGGTCGAAGACCGGAGCGTCGCAGCGGCTGCACACGAAGAGCGCCTCGGTCCAATCGCGCGGACGGAGCATCGCGTCGACCGCGAAGAGGGAGAGGACGCGATCGAGGAGGAGCATGCGCGAACGCGAACGCGGGACGACGCAGGGCGCCCCCTCGAGGTCGGCGACGCGCAGCATCAGCCCTTCCTCGACGAAGTGGCGAAGGAACGCGTCGAGCCCGTCGTCGCTCGTCATCTCGCGCAGCACCATCATCACGTCCGCGCGCATCGCGACGAGCATGCGCTCGATGCGATCTTCGCTGAGGTCGCGCGTCTGCGACGTCACGCTCGACGGCGGGAGCGAGTCCATGTCGCGCACGGCGAGCGGCGCATAGGTCTCGCGGAGCCAGCGCGCGAGCTCCTCTTTGCCCCAACCGAGGCTCGCGCCCTGCACGATCCGGAGCCCCGCGCGACGGCACGAGTCCGCGATCGCACGCGTATCGAGCGCGAGAGCCGCGGGCCGCACTGGGAGCGAGAGGATCGTCTCGTGAGGCATTTCTGCGGGCGTCGTTGTCGCGCGATGCCGCACGCGGCGCAAGCGAGAAAGTGGCAGACTTCGAGGATGGGGACCGCGCCGCGCAAGCCGCTTCGCACCCGACTCGCGTGGGTCGGCGCGCGGCTCGGGATCGGCCTCGCGGTGCTGCTCGCCCTGCGCGTTTCGGCTTACGCCGTAGGCAAGGAAGACGCGCGCGCGATCCTGGACGATCGCGCGGAGAGCAGCCTCGTCGCCCGGCGGGATTACGTCGAGAGCCGGCTCGACGAGCTCGCGAGCGAAGCCGCACCGAGCGGTCAGTTCGGGGGCGAATGGCGGCTCGTGACGCTGTCGATGCTCGCCGTGGGCGCGACCAACCTCGCGTTCACGTACCCGGACACCGTGCCGCGCGCGCGCACGATCGTCGATCGCTGTCTCGAGCTCGCGCTCGCGAAGGAGAACCGCGCCTTCGACACGGACCGCTGGGGAGAAGACGCGCTCGAAGGTCTGAGCGGAGCGAAACCCCACCTCGGGTACCTCGGGCACCTCGCGCTCATCCTCGAAGCGAAGCGCGTGCTCGGCGGCGGCGTGGACGCGAACGAGGAGCCGGTGCTCGCGGCGCTGCGACGCCGCGTCGGCGCGGGTCCGTCCCCGGTGCTCGAGACGTACCCGGACGAGCGCTACGTGGCCGACAACGTCGTGGTGTGGGCGGCGATCGCGATGAGCGGGATCGAGCACGGCGGCGGCGAACGCACCGCACGCGTCGCGCCGATCGTCGCGAAGGCGAAGAGCTGGATGGAGACGAAGCTCTTGGACCCGGCGACGGATGGCCTCGTCTTCCGCACCGACGCCGCCGGCGTCGGTCAGGGACCGGCGCGAGGATCGGGGCTCGCGTGGAGCGGCATCTACCTTCCGTTCATCGACCGCGCGCTCGCCAAGCGCGAGGCCACGGCGCTCCGCGATCACTTCCGCAAATCGCTCGGCCCCTTCGGCGGCGGCGTGTGCGAGTACGCGGAGTGCGCGATCGGAGCCGGCGACGTCGACTCCGGTCCGCTCGTGCGCGGCATCTCCCCGGCGGCGACGGGCTTCGGCCTCGCGGCGGCCAGGACGCTCGGCGACGAGCGTTGGCTCGACGATCTGCTCTCCACCGCCGAGTGGGTCGGGGTGACCATCCCCGGCGCCCGGCGCCGCTTCGCGCTCGGCCCGCTCGTCGGCGACGCGATCGTCGTCGCAGCCCTGTCCACGCGAGCGGGCGAGGTCGTCTGGGACGGCCGCTACCTTTCGCGATAGCCTGGTTTCCATGCGCCTACCTTCCCTCGCTTGGCTCGCGGGCCCCGCGCTCGCGCTCGTCGTGCTCCACCCTTCGGTCGCCGGCGCGAGCTGGCCGATGGCCCGGCACGATGCGCGCCGGTCCGGCGCCGCCACCGGCAAGAGCGACCTGGTGAAACCCGTTCCGTACTTCCGCACCTACCTCGGTGGTGCGCTGTCGGGGGGCCAGCTCGCGGAGGCGGACGTCGATGGCGACGGGCGCATGGACCTCCTCTTCGCTTCGAGCGGGCGCGTCGTCGCGAAGCGCAACGACGACTCCGGCATCTGGCAGACGAAGCCGTACGGCGTCGGCAGCATCAGCGCGATCGCCGATCTCGACGGTGACGGAAAGCTCGACGTCGTCGCCAACGCGAGCAACAAGGTGCTCGTCTTCGCGCTCGGGACCGGGCTCCTCGAGTGGGAAGAGCCGGACGGCGAGATGGGCGCGCTCGGGCGCACGCTCGTCGGCGACGCCGACGGCGACGGCAAGGCCGACGTGATCGCGCTCGAGTGCGGTTGCTGCGGCGTGAACAGCGGAAAGACCGGGTTCGTGCGCTCGTTCGCCGCGGGGTTCCAGAGCCCCACGCTCCTCTGGACGATTCCCTCCGTCGCCTGCGGCGGCGGTCGCTCGCTCGCGTTCGTCGACGTCGACGGAGACGGCTCGAACGAGGTCCTCGTCGGTCTCTACGATCACTTCGAGCTCTACCGCGGCAAGGACGGCCTGCTCCTCGCGAAGACCGGCGTGCTCGGCACGTGGATCTCGGTCAGCAACTGTTGGGCGGGAAACCTCGACGGCGCGGCCGGCAACGAGCTCGCGTGCGTCCTCACCAGCTCGGACTCTCCCGGCGTCGATCAGCGGAAGGTCTTCACGCTCGAGTACGACGGTACGGCCACTCTGAAGTCGCCGTGGAAGGCGGCGCTCGCTCCCGATGCCGGCGGCGACGTGGCGATCGTGAACCCGATCGCCGATCTCGACGGCGACGGCACCTTCGAGATCGTGGTGTCCGGCTACGATCCCAACGCCGGCGGGTGGCGCACGCGCATCCTCGACGCCGCGACCGGCACCGATCTCGTCGCGCCGATCACCGGCCACAAGCTCGCCGGCACCGCCGCGATGGAAGACAAAGCGAAGCGCGTCTTCCTGACCGCCGCGGGCACGAACCTCCTCGGGTGGACGTTCACGCGCACGCCGACCGCAGCGGTCACCCAGCGCTGGCAGGTCGCCGACCGCACCGTCGTGACCACGCTCGACGCGAAGGCGTTCGCGCAAGGTGGCTTCGGCTTCGGCATCCTCGCGCGCGACAGCGACGGCGACGGGCTCGAGGACCTCGTGCTCCGCTCGACGAAGACCGCGTCCCTCGTCGCGATGGCGGCGCCCGGCGGCACGACGAAGGACCTCGGCTCGATCACGCTCACCGGCGGCGCGAACGTGCTCTCGGTGTGGGGGCTCCCGGCGAAGGACCTGACCGGGCCGCAGTTCGCGCTGGCTCGCACGGACGGCATCCTCGACCTGCTCGATGCGCGCCTCGCTCCGGCGACGACCGGCGGCGAGTTCCCGCGCAAGCTGAGCCTGCGCGTCGGCGGCTACTACGCGAGCGGCTCGTGGCGCGAGCTCCGCAACGCGCCGCGCTCGATCGCGTTCAAGAACGGCGACCCCGACGCGGTCGTCGTCGCCGACAGCCGCGGCGCGCTCGTCCGCTTCGATCCGAAGTCGGCGAGCTGGGCCATCCCGCCCATCCCGTCGTGGGAGAAGCTCGATCACGCGGCGCCGTCGCTCGTCGCCGGTCTCGACGGAGCGAACGCCGGCATCGCCTGCCTGAAGCACGTCGCCGACGATTGGTCCGTCGCCGTCCTGAAGGGCGACGGCACCGAGGTCTGGAGCAAACCGATCGAGCGCTTCCCGCTCGGGGACGTCGTGCCCGGGAAGATCAACGCCGACGCCACGCCCGATCTCGTCGTGCAGTGGGGCGACCCGAGTGACGTCGTCCTCCGCACGCGCGCTCTCTCCGGGCTCGACGGCGCGAAGCTCTGGGATGCTGCGCCCGTTTCGCCCGGCGCGGGGCGTCAGCCCGCCGGCGTCGCGCTCGGCGCGTGGAACGGCGACGGGCTCGACGACGTCTACACCCAAGGCCCCACCACGCAGGTCCTCTCCGGCGCGAACGGAGTGCTCCTGGCGAGCGGTGGCACCGGCGACTCGTACTTCATGCCGACGCTCGTCGACGTGAATGCGGACGGGACGGACGAAGTGCTCCTCCAGGGCGGTTACTCGCCGGTGCGGCTCTACGATCACGCGCTCGCGACCGCGCTCTGGTCCTCGGCCGACGACGACCGCCCCTACCCCTACGGCGCGATCGCCGCGTGCCCGTCGGGCGCGGTGCTCGTCGAAGGCTCGCTCCAGTTCCCGTCGCGGCTCAAGCTCACGCCGCTCTCGGGCGGGACGCTCGGTCAGTTCACCACCCAGGTGCTCGCGAACGGGCAGAGCTACGCGAACGAGACCGCCGCGAAGAACGCCGGCGCCTACCTCGGGCAGCTCACGAGCGCGGCGGTCCACACGAACCTCACCGGCAAGGGTCACCCCACCGCGGTGATTGGCTCGAGCGACGGCTACCTCTACGCCGTGAACCCGTGCGACGGCTCGCTCGACTTCGTGGTGTCACTCAAGGTCGCCGTCGGCGAAGCCACGTTCGCCGACACCGATGGCGACGGCCGCGACGAGATCCTGGTGACGGCGGCCGACGGGTACCTGTACGGGCTCAAGAACGAGAACGTCGCGTCGCCGACCAACGTGACCGACGCGGACCCCGAGGCCCCGGGCCCGAACGACGTCGAGGTCGTCTACACCACCGACCGCCTCGCGGGCCGCTGGACCGCCGTCGCGGGAGCCACGGGCTACGAGGTCACCGCCGTCACCGAAGACGGCAAGTCGCTCGCGCCCTGGAAGAACGTCGGTACCGCGACCGAAGCCACCGTGTCGGGGCTCACCCTCACCGTGGGCAGCCGCTACACGTTCGCCGTGCGCGCGCTCGCCGCCGCCGGTCCCTCCGTCGACGCGCTCAGCAACGGGGTGACCGTGGCCGCGCGCGGCCCCGACGCGGGCCCGACCGGTGACGCCGGTGCCGACGCCGGCGGAGAGACCCCCGGCGATGGCGGCGGTTGCAGCTGCCGCGTCGGCGCCGGCGTGCCGGGCGGCGACGACGCCATCGCGCTCGGCGGGATCGGCGTGCTCGTCGCGTTCGTGGTGGGCCGCCGCAAACGGGGCTGATCCCACGCCCCGGCGGTGCTAGCTTCGTCGCCACCATGGCGAACCCCACCGCGACTCTCGAGACGTCCCTCGGAACCTTCAAGGTCGAGCTCTTCACCGACAAGATGCCGATCACCGCCGGCAACTGGGTCCGGCTCGCGAAGGAAGGGTTCTACGACGGGCTCCATTTTCACCGCGTCATCGACAACTTCATGATCCAGTTCGGCTGCCCGAACTCGAAGAACCCGAACAGCCCGCTCGCCGGCACCGGCGACAGCCCCCACGGGACGATCAAGGACGAGCACCCGGAGAACGCGAAGCTCTCGAACGAGATCGGCACGCTCTCGATGGCGAACACCGGCCGTCCGAACAGCGGCTCGTGCCAGTTCTTCATCAACACCAAGCACAACACCTACCTCGACTGGTTCACGCCGGGCGCGTCGAAGCACCCCGTCTTCGGCAAGGTCATCGAGGGCATGGACGTCGTGAAGAAGATCTCGTCGACCCCGACGGACGGCGGCGATCGCCCGCGCACCCCGGTGAAGATGATCAAGGTGACGGTTCAGGAGACCTGACCGCGTCCGGGTCAGTGCCCGGGCCGGTACTCGTCGAAAGCGTTCGGGCGCCGGAAGAAGAGCTGCGCGAGGCTGATGCTCACGTCGAGCGCGCGCACGTGATGCCACCACCCCACGGGGAGGAAGAGCGATTCGCCCGGTTGGAGCTCCACTTCGTGGAGCGCCTCCGGGCCGACCGCTTCTTCGAGTGAGCCGTCCTCGGCGTCGAGGCCGTTGTAGAAGCCCTCGCTCTGCTCGAGGAGCGCCGTCGCCTCGGGCGCGACCAGGATGAACCGCTTCCGGCCGTAGAGCTGGTGGAAGAGGATGTTCGTCGTGTCGTGGTGGAGCGGCGTCACCGTGCCGGCAGGTCCGAGCCAGAAGGAGAACCCGCCCGCCGCTCGCTCCGGATCGAAGAGGCGCTCGTCGATCCGAACGTCCGCGACCAGCGCGCGGAGCTCCGGGCGGTCCATGTTCTTGTTGTTCGCGACCATGTAGACGTCGTTCGACGTGCCCGCCGCGCGCACGCGGCGCACGTACTCGTCGAAGGTGGTCTTCTCGCGGTGCGCGTCGAGCCGCCGGTCCGGCGTGGGATCGCCGTCGCGCCCGGACGCGATCTCGATCGTGACGCCCCGGAGGCGCTCGCCGAGCGACTCCGGCGTCCACGCGCGCGCAGGCCACCCTTCGGTCGCGTCGGTGAAGATCACCGGCCGGTTCGCGGCGAAGTAGCGATCGAAGAACTCGGCAGCGTCGGGGACGGTGCGCCGCGCGACGATGGGGGCGCCGGACTCGCGCGCGAGCCGGGCGCGGAGCTCGAGGACCATCTCGGCCCGCCGCGCGCGCGCGGCGAACGAGCGCGCGGCGGAGAGCGCGGGCGAGCCAACGAGCAGGCGCACCTCGCGGCGGGCGACGCCGAGTGGCACCCCGCCTTCGACGAGCGTCCGCTCGAGCTCGGCGATGGGGACGCCGGCGAGCGCGTTCTCCACGACCCACGTGCGAAACTCGTCGGAGAGTCCGAGCTCGCCGCGAGCGCGATCGAGCGAGGGCCACGGCCGCTTCATCCGGCGCTCGTCAGGGCGGAGGCATCTGCGGCGGCTGCGGCGGTGGCTGCGGCGGCTGCGGTGGGGGTTGCGGCGGCGGCTGCGGGGCAATCTGATCCGCGACTGCGTCGAACGTGGCGTCCGACGATGCATCCGCGGCATCGGCCACGCCCGCGTCGTACAGCTGCGGAGCCGGGGCATCCTTGCCGGAGTCGACGTACGCCTGGGGCGGCGGCGCTTGGGGCGCAACGCTCGTCCCGCACCCGAGGCCGATACCGAAGATGCCGACGAGACCGGCCGTCCGCCGGACCACGGGAGGGACCGACCCGCGCGTCTTGGGAAGCGGCGTTGCCTTGCGCATGAATCGATTCGACACGAGGCCGAAAACCGCGTCAAGGTAGGTGGCTGATGCCCGCTCCGCGAAAGCCGCGCCTGCGCGCCGTCGAGACGATCGTGGTCCCGGATCCTCGGCACGGGAAGGTGCTCGTTCTCCGGGACACGCAGGGCATCGCGAAGGGGCACGTCGTGCTCGCGCCGCCCGCGGTCCCGGTGGTCGCACGGTTCGACGGCACCAAGACCACGACCGACATCGCCGCGGAGACGGGGCTCCCCGACGAGATCGTCGAGCGACTCGCCGCCGACCTCGATGCGGCGCTCATGCTCTTCGGGCCCACGTTCGACGCCGCGCGCGACGCGGTGCGAGCCGAGTTCGACGCGCTCCCCGACCGCCCCGCGAGCCACGCGGGGGGCGCCTACCCCGGGACGGCCGAAGAGCTTGCAACCTACATGAATTCGAAGTGCCTCGGCGCCGTCGCGGCCCCGAAGGCGAACGGGCGGATCGCGGCCCTGGTCGCGCCGCACATCGACCCGTGGCGCGGCGCCGTCGGCTACGGCCACGCGTACGGTGCGCTCCGCGCTTCGCTCGAAGGGGCGCCCGAGGTCGACACGTTCGTCGTCTTCGGCACCTCGCACGCACCGATGCGCGAGCCGTTCGCGCTCCTGCGCAAAGGCTACGCGACGCCGCTCGGGCCGATGCCGGTCGACGAAGGCGCGGTCGATGGTCTCGCCCGCGCGGCGCGCTTCGACGCGTACCACGACGCGCTGAACCACAAGCGCGAGCACTCGATCGAGTTCCAGGCCGCGTTCCTCCGGCACGTCCTCGGCGCACGCGAGGCGCGGATCGTCCCCATCCTCGCGGGGCTCGGCGAAGCGCAGGCGACGGGCGCCGCGCCGCGGAAGGATGCACGGGTGGCGGCCTTCCTCGACGCCGTGCGCGAGCTCGTGGCCCGCCGGCCCGGGCGCGTGGTGGTCGTCGCCGGTGCCGATCTCGCGCACGTCGGTCCGCGCTTCGGCGACGCGAAGCCGAAGGATGCGCGCGGGCGGGCCGAGCTCGAGCAGCGCGATCGCGAGTCACTGCGCCGCTTCGGCGCGCGCGAGAACGGCGCGTTCTGGGAGCACGTCGCCGAGGATCTCGAAGAGCGCCGGGTGTGCGGGCTCGGACCGATGGCTTCGCTCCTCGAGGTCGTGAGCGAGCCGACGACCGGCGAGCTGCTCCACTACGAGCAGACGGTCGACCCCGAGGAGGGCTCGATCGTCAGCCACGCCGCGCTGGCCCTGCGCGCGTCGTGAACGCTCACTCGACGTCGAACGTCAGCCGCTGGGCGCGAAGCCGCTCGACGAGCGTTCGCCCGATCCCGGCGGCCGGCGTGAGCACGCCGGTGCGCTCGGGCAGCCGGTCGCCGTCGAACGCGAGCGCGAGCGTCGCCTCGGCCAACATCTTCGCCGTCTCGCCGTAGCCCGGGTCCTGCTCGGAGCGGATGGTCACCCGCACGCGCGCGCCCCCGGTCCCACGGCCGCGCACCTCCGCGACGAAGCGCCCGCGTTCGCGCGCCTCGCGCGACGGACCCTCGCCCGGCTTCGGGAGGACGCGCGCCGCGAGCGCGCGGATCGGCCCGACGCCGAGGAGCGGCATGCCGAAGCGGAGCCCGAGCGCCGTCGCCGTCGCGCGCGCACGCCCCGCCGCACCCTTCCCCACGACCACGCGCTCGTCGTAGGCGAAGTCGGTGCCCCACGGGTGACCGAGGAGCGCGTTCGTCCGCCGCACGACGCGCGCGTTGATCGCACGCATGAGGAACGGCGCGGTCCAACGACCGGTCGCCTCGTCGCGCGCGGCGCGGTACTCGTCGCGCGCGCTGGAGCGCGGCGCCCCGGCCGGATCGAGCGCGTGCGGATCGGCGAGGAGACGACGAACCGCCCGATCGCGCGCGGCCTCCGCGGAGAGCATCAGCATCGTCGTCGCGGTTCCGCCGCTCGCGGCGCCCCGCATCGTCGTGAGCACGAGCTCGGCCGAGCGCAGCGCGCTCCCGCGCCGCGCGAGCTCCTCGTGGGCGACGAAGACCCCGAGGTCGCTCGGGATCGAGTCGAACCCGCAGCACGAGACGATGCGCGCCTTCTTCTCCTGCGCGAGCTCGTGGAGCTCGTCGATCGTCGCGCGCACGAACGTGGGCTCGCCGGTGATGTCGGCGTAGTGCGTCCCGCTCGCCGCGCACGCGCGCACGAGCTCGCGCCCGTAGCGCATGAACGGCCCGGCGGTCGCTGCGATTGCGCGCGCGGAGCCAGCGACCTCGACCATCGAGGCGAGCGACGCCGGATCTCCGACCACGATCGGGAGGCTCGCCGCGTCGCCGGCGCCGAGCGCGCCGAGCTCGCGCTTGACCGCCTCGAGCTTCTCGCGGTTCCGCCCGCCGAGCGCGAAGCGCACGTCCGGGTGACGCGCGAGGAGATACTCCGCGACGAGGCGACCGGTGAAGCCCGTCGCCCCCCACACCAGCACGTCGTGGGCGCGGCTCACGCGCCACCTCCCGCCCCGACGTCGGCCGGCGGTGGTTCGTTCCAGCTCACGAGCCGGAACGCGCCGCCATCCCACGTGACCCGGGTGAGGCCGCAGTTCACCGCCCCCCCGAGCGCCTTCGGCCCCGGCGGAGCGAGCCCGAGCAGAACGCACACGAACGAGCGCAGCGCCGCCCCGTGCGTCACCACGAGCGTCGGGTTCCCCGCGCTCGCCTCGGCCACCCGCGCGAGCGCGCCGTGGATGCGCTCGCCGAGCTCGCCGTAGGTCTCGCCTCCCCCGCGCCGGACGTCGCGCCCCGCCACCCAGGCGGCCCACTCGTCCGGGAACTTCGCCTCGGCCTGCGCGTAGTCGAGCCCGGTCCACGCGCCCACGTCGACCTCGCGCAGCGCGGGATCGAGCTCGAGCGCCGGGGCAGGATCGAGCGCCGCGCGGAGGATCGTCGCGGTCTCGACCGCGCGCTCCTGATCGGACGCCACGAGGCGCGCGATCTCCAGCGTGCGCAGGCGCCGCCCGAGCCGCGCCGCCTCGGCGCGCCCGACGTCGTTCAAGCCCGTGCCCATGCGTCCCTGAAACACCTGCTTCGCGTTGGCTTCGGTCTGCCCGTGGCGGACCAGGAGGAGCGTCGTCGGCATCGCCCGCGACCTTGCAGGAACCGCGCCCGCCGCGCAAGCGTGGTTCGGCTTGGCCGAGGCTCGGCGTGCTCAGGGCGGAAGCGTCGTCAGCGCGACGAGCGCGTGCATCGGGACGTCGAGCGTCGCCGCGCCGGACGCGTCCGACTTCGTGCTCCGCACCGCGCGCGTCGTCCCCTCCGCCCGCGACCACTGGAGCACGCGCAGGACCACGCCGCGCGGGAGACCGCGGATGGTGAGCCGCTGGATCGTCGCAGTGTCGTTCGCGACGTAGACCGTACGTCCGCCGCCCGCGCTCGCCAGCGCCGCGGCCACGACGCCTTCGCGCGAGTCGCCGTCGACGGCGACGACCGACCACCCGCGCATGCCCGTCTCGCCGAAGAGCTGCGCCACGCCGTAGCTGGGCGTCGCCGTCCAGTCGGTGCTCCCCTGCTTCAGGATCGAGAAGTTGCCGCCCGGGCTCGGGTGATAGTGCGCATCGTACGCGTCCCAACGAACGGCGGCGACGACGCCCCGCTTCAGCGCCTCCACCGCGAAGCGACCGGTCTGGAACGCCTCGACGTAGGTGTCGGCCATCGGGTAGCCGTCCGAGGCCACGAACGGCGTCCCGTCGGCGTCCTTCGCGGGGCGGCTCGCGTCGTAGAGGCCCGGCGTCGGCGCCTTGCTCACGTCGCCGCGGGCGCCGTACTCGGTGACGTAGAGCGGCTTCCGGAACCGCGGCGGGAGCGCCTCGATCGCGGCGCGCAACCCGTCGAGCCGCGTTACCATCTTGGTACGATCCCAGTAGTTCCAGTACACGTGCGCCGAGTAGCCCGCGAACATGTCCGCGAGGACGGCCGCCCCGGGGACGCCGACGACGGGCCGCGTCGCGAAATCGCGGAGCCAGGCCTCCTGCGTCGAGCCGTCCGCCTGCGCCTTGTCGCTGCACGCGCTCGTGGACCAACCGCACTCGTCCACGCAGCGCTGGAGCCGCTCGGCGAACGCGGCCGGAGTGTCCTCGCTCGTCCCGCCGCGCAGGAGATCGCCGCCGATGAAGCGCACCTTCCCGCGCAGGCCCATCGTGCGAAGCTCGCCATCGAGCGCGACGTAGAGCGCCGCGTAGACCTCCTGCGTGACGCACGGGGTGGTGTTCACCTCGTTCTGGATCGTCACGTCGAGCGCGGAGGGCGCGCCGGAGGCGCCGAGGACCTCGCCGAGGATCTGCGCGAACGCCTTCATCTGCGCGGGCGGGTTCTTGTACGGGCCGTGCCAGTAGGTGACGTTGATCGACGCGCCGTTGCGCTGCGCCATCCCCACCGTCCGGAGGAACGACGCGTGCTCGTCCGCGCTCGCGCCCGCGTCCCAGAAGATGCGGACGTAGCCCGGGCGCAGGCGGCGGAGCTTCCCCTCCAGCGTCGGGACGTTCGCCTCGGTCACGCCGTCCTGCTTGCTCACGTCGGCGAAGACGTTTTGATTGTATTGTGCACCGAACCCGGCGAACGACGCCGCGAGCTCGACGTCCGGGCGGACGGTGAGTGACCGCATCTCGAGGGCGCTCGCGACCTCGCCATCGTCACCCGCGGGGTCGAGCTCGTCCGAAGCCCCCGCGCACGCCACGATCGACGAGGCGACGGCGAACCCGCAAACGAGGAGGAGCTTCTGCATGGCCTCTCCCTTTCCACGCATCGTGCCAGGCCGCGGGACAACGATTCCGCGGGGTTGGCCCTAGCCTGGATGGGACCGCGCGGCGGCCCCCGGGCAGAACCTCCCTCGGACGGATCGACGCCGATCCGCGCCGAGCCCCCTGGTTTCCCGATCGATCGAGGCGCGCACCAGGGATACGCTCACCCCTCCCAGGAGGAAGCATGGCCAACGATTTTTCGCACTGTGAGCTCGCCGCCGACGACGTCGCCGCCGCCAAGAAGTTCTACGCGGCGCTGTTCGACTGGAAGCTCTCCGACGTACCGGGAATGGACTACACGATGATCGACGTCGGCAAAGGCGTCGGGGGCGGCATGGGCGGGAAGAACATGCCCGGCCAGGCGACGGCGTGGACGCCGTACGTCACGGTCGCTGACGCAAAGGCCTCCCTCGCGAAGGCCAAGTCCCTCGGCGCGACGGTGGTCGTGGACTACACGCCGATCGGCGACATGGGTGCGATTGGCGTGTTCATCGATCCGCAGGGCGCGGCGCTCGGCGTCTGGGAGTCGGCGAAGAAGCCGCCCGCTCCCAAGAAGCCGGCGCCGAAGAAGAGCGCCCCGGCGAAGAAGGCCGCTCCCAAGAAGGCCGCTCCCAAGAAGGCTGCCCCCAAGAAGGCCGCTCCCAAGAAGAAGGCGAAGAAGAAGGCCTGACATGGGGAAGCGCGCGCTCATCGCGCTCGCCGCGCTCGCGTCGTTCGGCTGCGGCTCGGATCCCGATCCGATCGCAGCCGACGGCGGAGCGGATGCTTCGCTCGACGCGAAGCCCGGCGATGCCAAGGCAGACGTCGGCGCCGACGGCGCCGTGAAGGACGGCGGCGGCGGTGACGCGATCGCGGACGCGGGTGTGGTGGACGCGAGCGACGCCGCGGCGCCCTGCAACGGGTCGACGACCGGCCAGTGCGGCCCCGGCTTCTACTGCAAGGCCACCGCGTGCGGGCTCGGGACGTGCGCGCCTGCGCCCGCCGAGACGAGCACCAAGACGCCGATCTGCGGCTGCGACGGCGTCACGTACTGGAACGAGACCGTCGCCCAGAACCACGGCGTCTCCACCCAGACGACCGGCGAGTGCAACCCCGGGAAGACGTGCGGGGGGCTCGCGAACCTCAAGTGTCCGCTCGGTGCAAACTGCAACTTCAAGCAGTCGAGCTCTGGCGGGTGCGCCATCTCCGACCCGACCGGGACGTGCTGGGGGTTGCCTGCGCAGTGCCCGCAGATCGTGATCGGCCCGCAGACGCGCCAGTGCAACCAGCAGAAGTGCACGGAGGCGTGCGCGCTCATCAAGGCGGGCGCGACCTGGTACGACGACAACGGCTGCCCGCAGTGACGAAGCCGCTCGACTTGGACCGCGCGTCGGCGACGCAGCTCGCGCGCGCGATCGCGACGCGCGAGCTCTCCGCCGAGGCGGTCGTTCATCACCACATCGCCCGGATCGAGGCCGTGAACCCCACCTTGAACGCGGTGGTGGCCACGCGCTTCGACGAAGCCCTCGCCGAGGCGCGTGCGGTCGATCGCGCCGTGGCGCAGCGCAACGACGGCGGGGCGCTCCCGCCGTTCGCCGGCGTGCCCTGCACGATCAAGGAGGCCTTCGCGCTGACCGGCATGCCCCAATCGTCCGGGCTCGTCGCGCGAAAGAACGTCCGCGCATCCCAAGATGGTACGACCGTCGCGCGCCTCCGCGCCGCCGGTGCGATCCCGCTCGGCGTGACCAACGTCTCCGAGCTGTGCATGTGGATGGAGAGCTCGAACGCGGTCTACGGGCGCACGAACAACCCGTACGACCCGGCCCGCACGGCCGGCGGCAGCTCCGGCGGGGAAGGCGCAATCGTCGGGTCCGGCGCGTCGCCGTTCGGGCTCGGCTCGGACATCGGCGGCTCGATCCGGATGCCGGCCTTCTTCAACGGCGTCTTCGGGCACAAGGCGAGCTCCGGAACCGTACCGGCCTCGGGGCAATATCCGATCGCCCACGGGCGCGCGCGCGCCCTCCTCGCGACGGGCCCGATCTGCCGACGCGCCGAGGACCTCTGGCCCCTCCTGCGCGTGCTGGCCGGCCCGGACGGCGAGGACGAGACGGCGACGACGGCGCTCGTCGGCGATCCGAGCGCGATCGAGGCGTCGGCGCTCGAGGTGTTCGTCATGCGCGACAACGGCCGCATCGCCGTCGCCGACGAGGTGATGGACGCCGTCGAGCGCGCCGCGCTCGCGCTCGCCCGCCGCGGGGCGAAGGTCCGGCGCTTCCAACACCCGCTCTTCGCACGCTCGCTGGAGATCTGGGCCGCGAACATGGCCGCCGGGGACGGACCGTCCTTCGCGGAGCTGATGGGCAACGGGACCGCCGTGCGCCCGCTCCGCGAGCTCGGCCGCTACTTGGTCCGCAGCTCGCCCCACACGCTCCCGGCGATCGGGCTCGGCTTGGTCGAGAAGGTGAGCGAGCGGTTCCCGGCGCGCCTCGCCGAGATGCTCGCCGCGACCGCGGAGCTCCGCGCCGCGCTCGAGGACCTGCTCGGCGGCGCGGGCGGGCGCGGCGTGCTGTTGTTTCCGCCCTACCCGGAGACGGCCCCCCGCCACGGCCGCCCGCTCCTCTTCCCCGTCAAGTGGATGTATACTGCAATCTTCAACGCGCTCGAGCTCCCGGTGACGCAGGTCCCGACCGGGCTCGACCGGCGCGCGCTCCCGACCGGCGTGCAAGTCGTCGCCGGGCACGGAGGCGACGCGCGGACGATCGCAGTGGCGCGCATCCTCGAGGACGCGCTCGGCGGGTGGGTTCCACCGCCGGCGGTGCTCGGCGCGAAGCGCTCAGCGTAGACGCGTCGCGCGATCGCGGAGCAGCTCCGCGCGGAGCGGCGCCGGTGCCTCGCCGCGTTGCACGGCTGCCGCGACCTCCGCGTCGAGGTACGCGTGGAACGCCGTGTCGGACGTGGCGAGCAGCGACGCGCCTTCAGTGTCGAGCGCGGAGCGCGCCGCCGCCGTCGCCTTCCCGAGCTCCACCTCGCGCTGAGCGGCGTCGGCCTCCGTCGCCACCGGGCGCGCCGCGTCGCCGAGCGCACGGGCTCGTGCCTCGACGAGCTCCGAGCGCGCGCCGGCCCAGGTCAGCCCGGAGAGCGATCCTCCACGAAATGCATCGGCCTCACGCGCCGCGTCCGCTTCGACGTAGCGCGCGAACGCAGCGTCGGCGCTCGCGAGCCCCGCACGCGACGCCGGCGTCATGCGCGCGTCGACCGACTTGCGCCACGCCTGGAACGCGAACGTCATGCGCGCGTGCCGCAGCTGCGCGCAATCGCTCATCGCGAGCGTCGTCCCGCCGATGTCGTCGCAGAAATCGGTGTGCCCCCCCGGGTGGAGGCCGCGCACGCCTTCGACGCCGATGTCGGCGCCGCAGCCCGCGAGCGTCGCCGTCGCGCCGGCGGCGTCGGCGGGGCCGCCCTGCCCTTCCATCTGCAACGTCGCGAGATAGAGGTGCGGGAGATCCGGCGAGCCATCGCACGCGTCGCGTCGCACGGCGCGCGCGAAGCACGCGCGGGCGCGCGCGGCGTCGGGGGCGACGCCCACGCCATGGTAGAAGCGGAAGCAATCCACGTCGGCCCCGCGCGCATCGGCCGCGACGAACTCGTCGGAGGCGCGCGCGAGCGGACAGCTCGGATCGGCGAAGCACGCCTCGGCACGCTGCGCGAGCGCGGACGGACCGGTCGCATCGACGGCGCTCGTCGGAGCGGTCGGGAGGTTCACTGCCTCGGGCGCGACACCACGCGCGCACGCCACGACGAGCAGCAACGCCAATCCCGCGAAGACCGAGCGCTGGCCGAAGAGCATCGGCGATCAAAACGCCGGCGCTGCGCGCGCGATTCCATCCGTGGCGCTGCGATCAGGCCGAGCGCGTTCCGCTGGTGCGGCGGCGGCGGCCGGTGGCCGCCTCGGGCGGGCCGACGAGCGCATCGACGTTGAGGCCAAATGCCTCGGCGAGCTTGCACGCGACGAAGAGCGACGGTCCCAATTCGCCACGCTCGAGGCGCGCGACGTAGTTGCTCGAGAGCCCAGCGGCGTCTGCGAGCTCGACCTGCGTCCAACCGCGCTCTTGGCGCGCGTTGCGGATCCGCTCACCGACGAGCAGAGCGAAGGCCTCCGGATCCGACTCCATCCCCTTCGATCGGCGTCCCGTTTGCTCGCGCACGAGGCTAGTCTACCAGAACGGGCACGTGCGCAAGGTGGATTGATTGGAAGTCGAGGTCGGAAAAATCATCGGCGGCAAGTACCGGCTCACGCGCCTCCTCGGGCGAGGTGGGATGGGCCAGGTGTGGGTCGCACGGCACAAGACGCTCGAGCAAGACGTCGCCATCAAGCTGATGACGCACATGGACGTGGACGAGGATCTGGCCGAGGGCGCAGAAACTGCGCTGGCTCGGTTCCAGCTCGAAGCGCAGGTCGCGGCGTCGCTCTCGAAGCGCTCGCGGCACATCGTCGCCGTTACCGATCACGGATACGAGCAAGGCAGCCCGTACCTCGTGATGGACCTGCTCCAGGGCGAGGGGCTCGACGCGCTCCTCGACCGTGACCGCGTGCTCTCGGTGGACCGCGTCGTCACCATCGTCGCGCAAACCGCGCGCGGGCTGTCGGCGGCTCACGCCGAGGGGGTCGTCCACCGCGACCTGAAGCCCGCCAACGTCTTCCTGACCCGGGACGAGGACGGGAACCCGTGCGTGAAGATCGTGGACTTCGGGATCGCGGGCCTCGAGCGGCGGGCCGGGGGCTCGAAGACCCCGAAGCTGACCGGCCTCGGGATCGTGCTCGGGAGCCCCCACTACATGAGCCCCGAGCAAGCGCGAGGGCTCTCCGAGATCGATCGCTACGTCGACCTGTGGGCGCTCGCCGTGGTCGCGTACGAAGCGCTGACCGGCGTGATGCCGTTCGACGGCAAGACGCCCGAGGACACCATCGTACGCATCTGCATGGACACGCCGAAGCCGATCACCGAGGTGCGCCCGACGTTGCCGCGCGCGCTCGACGACTTCTTCGCGCGTGCGTTCGCGCGCAACATCGCCGATCGCTTCACGAGCGCGGAGGAGTTGGCGGCAGCGTTCACGCGCGCGGCTCGCGCCGACGATGCGCGCGGCTCGGCGCCGTCGTTCTCGGACGCGACGCCGCCGGTCCCGCCCGCGCGCGGCTCGGCGCCATCGGTCCCCGATGAAGCCGCGCCCCCGATCCTTCCACCGACGCCAGCGCCGACCACCGTCGCGCCGACGGTCGAAGAGACGCTCCCCACGCCCACCCCGCGCGCGGGGACCCACCGCGCCATCGCGCTCGGCGTCGTCGGCGTCGTCGCGCTGCTCGCGATCGTCGGGCTCGCGTGGCGCGTCGCGCATCCGCCGACCGAACCGTCGGTCGCGGGGACGGGGGCCTCGACCATCGCGGCGACGACCACCGCGACCACGAGCGTGAGCGAGATCCCATCGGCCGCGCCCACGATCACGACGACCGTCACCGCGAGCGCAGCTTCATCCGCGAGCGCGACTGCGCGGCTCAATCCCACGCCGACCGTCGCGCCACCGACGACCGGCGTTCGTCCGTCGGCGACCAGCACCGCCATGACGACCGCGAGCGCGCCCGCGACGACGGGCACGACGGGCACGATTGCCACGGTGAAGCCCCCGGCGAGCGTCGACAAAGGCGCGATCTTCTGAGCCCTATTATCTCGGTTCGGCTAGACGACTCACGAGCGCGCGGCTAATATGTTCCAGATGCGTTTCTCCATCGCTGCGGCGTTCGCAGTGCTCTGCACGGCGAGCGTGGCGCATGCCGACGCTGCTGCCGACGCCAAGGATCTCTTCGAGCGCGCGCGCGTGTTGCGCGCTGCCGGCAAGTGCGACGAGGCAGCTCCGCTCTTCGAGAAAGCAGCGGAGATCTTCCCGTCGGGGCTCGGGAGCCTGCGCAACGCCGCGGAGTGCGAAGAAGCGCTCGGCCACTACGCGACCGCGCATCGGCTCTGGAACGATCTCAAGCGCGGGGTGATGCTCTCGAAGGAAGACAAGTACGGGGGCTGGCAGGCCGAGGCCGAAGCGGCGGCGGCGCGGCTCGAGCCCAAGCTCGCGCACGTGACGGTCGACGTCGTCGAGCGCGACGGCACGACCGAGCGCAAGCTGTCGCCGAAGAACAAGGTCACCGTGAAGATCGGGACCGAAGCGATGCCGGTCGCCCTCGTGGGCACGCTGCTCGATCGCGATCCCGGCACGTACGTCGTCACCGTGACCGGCGCGGATGGCGTCGCCAAGACGGAGACGGTCGAGCTTCGCGTCGGTGATGCGAAGACGCTACGCTTCGTCGTGCCCGCCCCGCCGCCCGAGCCAGTGGACCACGGCCCGAGCGGCCCGGTCGGCCCGGGCGAGGTCGACGATCATGGCGCGGCGACGCGACGAACCATCGGCTGGATCGGCGTCGGCGTCGGGGCGGCCGCGCTCGTCGGCGCGGGGATCAGCCTCGGCATCCGCCAGGCCGCGCTCTCCGATCTGAAGACGGCGTGCCCGGGCTACGAGACCGGTCCTTGTCCCACGAGCGTCCAATCGACCGTCGGGCGCGGCTCGACCGCGAGCACGCTCGTGGACGTGCTCGGCATCGCGGGCGGCGTGCTGCTCGTCTCGGGCGTGGTGCTCGTGCTGGTGAGCCCGTCGCCGCACCCGGATGCGAAGCCCGCGGCGGCGCTGGTGCCGCGGGTCGGGCTCGGCTTCGGCTCCGTGTCGGCTGAATGGAGCTTTCGATGAGACGTGCGATCGCAGGACTTCTCGCGGCGCTCGCCGGCGGCATTTGGGCGGCGTGCACCTTCCCGTCGGTGACCTACTCCGACGCGACCGACGGCGGCTCCGATGCCGCGTTCGAAACCGGCGGCGACGACGCCGCGGCGGACGCGATCGAGGAAGCGCCCCCGCCGGATTTTCCCGACGCCGATCCGGACGCGTTCAACCCGTGCGACCAAGACAAGGACGGCTACAAGGCCCCCGGCTGCGGTGGCGGCAAGGACTGCAACGACTTCGACAAGCGGGCGAACCCCGGGCAGGCGAACTTCCTCACCGATCCGCCCGATGGCGCTCCGAACGGCGACTGGAACTGCAACGACACGGTCGAGCCGCAGTACCCGACCGTGAGCTGCGGCGGTTTCCTCAACGCGCTCGCGTGCAAGGGCGAGGGCTACGTCGCGAACCCGGGGTGCGGAAAGAGCGCCGCGTACGTGAAGTGCACGTGGACGGGGCTCTCGTGCGATCCGATCGACTCGGGCGCGCGCACCCAAGGTTGCCGCTGACGCGCACCGGAGACGGCGCGCGTCGCGGCAGCCTCGGGTGGAGGCGCTACTTCAGCTCGAGCACGAGCACCGCGGCGCCCGGAGAGCCGTCGTTCACGCCGACCGCACCGCCCTTCCCCTTCGCCGCCGCGTTGGAGGAGACCGTCGTCTTCGCCGAGGTCGCGCCGTCGACGACGGGCGCCGTGCCCTTGTAGAGCGTGGCGACCGAGAGGCCACCCGCCCCGCCGCCGCCCGCGCCACCGGTACCGCCGGTGCCACCGTTTCCGCCGGCGCAACCGGGCGAAGCGGCGACGCCCGCGAAGCCTCCGGCTTGGCCGGTCTGTCCGCCTGCACCGTCACCGCCTGCGCCTCCGTCGCCGGCGTGCAGCTCGCACTCGACGAGCGTCACGCCGCTGCCGAGCGACGCCAACGCGATGCTCGAGCCGCCGCTGCCACCGCCGGTGCCCTTCGCGCCGCCGCAGCCGCCGCACGCCCCGCCTCCGCCGCCGCCGGAGCCCACCGAGGCGCTCCCGCCGCCACCGCCGCCGCCTTGACCGGGACCACCGTTCTTCCCGTCGCCACCGGTCGTGCTCTTCCACCCCGCGGCGGCCAGCTCTCCCGCGCTCGTCGCGCCGCCGCCGTTCGTGCCGGCGCCTGCCGACGCTCCGTTGTGCCCGGCCGTGCAACCCGAGCCGCCGCCGGCGCCATCGGTCGGCGGGTTCGCGCCGAGGCTCGGTGCGCCTGCCGCTCCGCCGTTCGGGGTGAGCCCACCGCCGCCGCCGCTGCCGCCGGAGCTCTGCACCGCGTCGACGCACAGTGTGCACGCGTGCGTCGCACCGCCCGTCGCGCCGCTCGCGTTGTTGCCCGCGATCGTCGGATCGGACTGCTGCACGGCGCTCCAGTTCGAGCCGGTGCTCCCGCCAGCGCCCGCTTTGCCGGCGCCCGCGGTGAGCGAGGCTCGCCGGAGCGTGACGTTGCCGCTCGCGTTCACGAACGCGGCGACGCTCGACTCGCCCGCCGCGACGCCGGGCGCCGCCACGATGGCGACGTCGGCGAGCACGATGGCCTTCGGCACGGCGTCGATCACGAGCGGCGTGCGCCCGGCGCCGATCGTCGGCTTCGAGCCGTCGTACGCCCACGTCTTGCACGCGACGCCGCCGTAGAGGCTCACCGCGTTGGCCGTGCCGAGCTTCACGTCTTCGGCGTACGTGCCCGCGCACACGTAGACGCGGAGCTTCGCGCCCGAGTTCGAGAGCGCCTTTCCGATCGACTTGTAGGGGCTCGCCTTCGTGCCGGCGCCCTTGTCGTCGTCGCCGTTCGTGCCGTCGACGAAGAGGCCGATCCCGTCGTCGATGCAGGCGGGGCTGTCCTTGACGTCCTTCGCGAGATCGCAGCCGGGCGGCGGGGTGACGTCGGGCCCGGCGTCGAGCGCGCCGTCCGCGGCGTCGCCGCCGCCGGCGTCGCCGATGGTGATGGGCGTGTCGTCGCCCGAGCAAGCAGCAACCAACGCCAGAACCGAAAGACCACACAAGACATGGGAAGCTCGCATCGTGTCTCCTCCTCGGCGCCAAAGAGTGCGCCCTATCCGTACAGGTATATTATATCGACTCGGATAGTTCAATGATGTGCGGTCGCCGACCCCCGCCGTCGCCGCACCGGACAACGGAGGGGGTCTCGTGCTACATGGTGCGCAAGCCGATGGAGAACCGTGATGCACCGCTCGGCGTCTTCGACTCCGGCCTCGGTGGCCTGACCGTCGTCCGCGCGCTCCGAGCCGCGCTCCCCGACGAGGACATCGTCTACCTGGGCGACACCGCGCGCGTCCCGTACGGCACGCGCGCGCCCGACACGGTCGTGAAGTATGCGATGGGGTGCACGCGCTACCTCGTGCAGCGGGCTGTGAAGGCGATCGTCATCGCGTGCAACACGGTGAGCGCGGTGGCCCCGGAGCGGCTGCGGGTCGAGTTCGACCTCCCGATCCTGGGCGTCATCGAGCCGAGCGCCCGCGCCGCGGTCGCGGCGACGAAGCGCGGGCGGATCGGCGTCCTGGCGACGGCCGCCACGATCGCGTCGGGTGCGTACACGCGGGCGGTCTCGACGATGTCGACGCGCTGCGAGGTCGTGGGCCAAGCCGCGCCGCTCCTGGTGCCGCTGGCGGAGGAGGGCTGGACCGAGGGCGAGGTGCCGCGGCTCGCGGCGCGGCGCTACCTCGAGCCGCTCGCGAAGGCGGACGTCGACGTGATCGTGCTCGGTTGCACCCACTACCCGCTCTTGAGGGGCGTGCTCGAGAGCGAGACGAGAGCGCTAGCGGGCGACGCGACGCGCATCGTGGACAGCGCGAGCGCGGTCGCGCAAGAAGTCCACGCCTTCCTCAACGGCAGGGGCCTGGCGCGAGAGCCGAAGGGAAAGCGCGGGACGCTGAGCCTGACGGTGACGGACGTGCCCAAGACGTTCTCGACGGTAGCCGCGCGCTTCCTGGGCGAGGAAACGCACGACGTGGCGCAAGTGGATCTCTGACGCTGCCAGACTCGGCTCGTTCTGCTCCCCTGCGCATGCGCATGCGCATGCCCCTGCCCTCGGAGACGCTGCCAGACTCGGCTCGTTCTGCTCCCCTGCGCATGCGCACGCGCAGGGGTCAGAAGGTCCCGACCGCACCCACTCCCCACCCACTCCCGACGGCGGTGGGTCCGACCGAGAGTGACCCCACGTCGTTTCTCACCAGCACCGTCTTCGGCAGCGCGAGCCCACACACGAACATCGCGAGCCCACCCGCTTGGACCAAGCCGTCGAGCACCTCGACGAGGACGAGCGCCTGGTCCTTCGTCTTCGAGATCTGCGCGAAGGGCCCCACGATCGGGATGTAGAGCAGGTTCACGTCCGCCGACGACTTGGTGTCGTTGATCGCCGCCGCGGTGAGCGCGGTGAAGAGGTAGACGAGCCCGAACGTCGTCGCGCCGCCGATCGTGAGGCCGAGCCGGATGCGCGACTCCGGGTGGTAGCCGTACGGCACCGGATCGCCCTCGACGTAGGAGTGGATGACCTTGGGCCCCGCGAACGGCGCCGTCGGCGGCGGAGCGTAGTTCGGCGGCGGAGCGTAGTTCGGCGGCGGAGCGTAGTTCGGCGGCGGAGCGCTCTGGGCGCGCGCCGAGCTGGCGGCGAGGAGGAAGGCAGCGCAGGCGGAGACGGCGAGCGGGGTCTTCATATCCCCTTGCGTATAGCAAGGGCCGTTCCCAATCCATCCCCATCGGGATAGAGCGCCAAGTCCGCGCAACCACGGCGACCCGACCGCTCGTCCGCGAAGCCACCGGCCCACCGCCGGCGCGTAGCCGACGCACGAAGCCCAAGAGCCCAGAAACTCGGAGGGCCAGCCCCGAAGCTTCGGAACCGGCCCTGCCAAAAAGAGCAGATGGTTGGTGGAGCGGGAGAAGGGATTTGAACCCTCGACGTCCACCTTGGCAAGGTGGCACTCTACCACTGAGTTACTCCCGCAAACGGAGGCGCATTCTTAGCGGCCGCTTTCGTGTCTGTCAACGCCCTCGCTCATGGAACCGTACCGACGGGCCCCGCCCCCGTTTTCGGACGGCCAGCCTCGGCACCTTCTCCACGCGTCGCGAGCGAAACCAGCGTCCACCCGCGTTCGCGCGCCCGCGCGATCCAACGCCGGTCGTGGGTCGCCACGAGCACCGCGCGTCCGGGCGACCCCGCGTGCTCCGTGATCCGGCGCTCGAGCTCCTCGCGCCGCGCCACGTCGAGCCCGTTCGTCGGCTCGTCCAGGAGCAGGAGCGGCGGCGCGCCCGTCCACGCCGCCGCGAGCAGGACCCTCCGCGTCTCACCGAGCGACAGCGCCCCGAGCGGTTGGCCCCGGAGCTCGCCGACCGAAAACGGCAGCTCCGCCGAGCGCAGCGCCGGCACGCCGCGCACCCCGGCCACGAGCGAGAGCCACTCGTCGACGCGTACGTCGCGCGGGAGGTCCGGGCGATCGGCCGCGTAACCGAGCGCCGCCGCCGCCCGCGTCGGCGCCTTCGCCCGGTCCGCCCCTGCGATCGTGATCCGCCCGCGGAGCGGAGGACGCACCCCCGCCACGACGTCGAGCAACGTGCTCTTCCCGCTTCCGTTCGGTCCGACGAGCAGCACGACCTCGCCCGGCCCGACGCGGAGCGCGAAGTCGTCGAAGATCGTGCGCCCGAAGGCATGGATCGTCAGCCCTTCGATCGTCAGCAAGCTCATCGGCCACCTCCCTCGCGCCCCGCAGCCCACGTCTCGTGCGCGACGCGCAGCCCGACCACCACGCCGAGGAGCACGAGCGGTGCCCACGGCGCGAAGACCACCGTCCCCGCCGCGCTCACGGCGACGACCGCGCTGGCGATCGGCAGCGCGTCGCGCGCGACCAGCACCGGCCACGACGCGAGCACCATCGTGACGCCCGCGAACGCCGCGGCCGCCGCCAGCGCCGCCTCGAGCGAGCCGAGCGTGAGCGCGAACACCGCGAGGACGAGGAGCGCCGGCACGAGCGTCGCGCGCCGCGCGAGCGCCGTCGCGGGAGGCACGCGGAGGAGCGCGCGATGCAACGTCGCCGAGCGCGACACGCCCGCGACCAGCGCCGGTGCAGCCAGCGCCGCCGCAGCCAACGCCGCCACGACCGCCGGCACGGTCGGCGTCGCGAAGCGCGGCGCGGCCGCGCGCGCGAGCCACGCCATGCCCGCGATCGTCGCGAGCGCGCGGGCGGATACGCCGAGCTCGCGTCGGCCCGCATCCACGGCAATCGACCAAGGCACCACGACCACCGGCGGCGCGAGCGCGTGCGGCGGAGGGATCAGACGCAGCGGCGCACCGCGCGGCGCGCGTGCCTCGGCGAACGCACGCGCGAGCGTCCACGCGCCGAACGGCCCGGCGACGGCGACCGCCGGGAGCGGGAGCCGGAAGCTCAGCGCGACGGAGCCCGCCGCGAACGCGACGCGCCCCGCGCTCGCGGCCCACGTCACGAGCGCGCGCGCGTGCGCTCGGCGCGGCTGCAGCGCCGCGACCAGCGCGACGAGCGCGACCGCGAAGGCGAGGCCCGGCCCGCCCCCCGCGACGACCAACACGCCGAACGGCGCCATCGCCACGAGCACGCCGAGGAAGAGCGCTCCGCCGAGCACGCCGCGCCGAACCGGGAGCGCACGCACGACGTCGGTCCCGGGAGCCAGGAACGCCGCCCGAACGCCCGGCGCGATCCACGCGGCCGCGACCGCCGCGAGGAGCAGCAGCACCGTCAGCGAGCCGCGCAGGTGATGAACGACGTCGTGCGGGTCCACGCCGTTCGGCCCGAAGAAGACCGCCCCGACGACCAGCGCTCCCGCCAACCAACGGCCCACCGCGCGCGAGAGCGCACCGAGCACCGTCCGGGAGAGGAGCCGCCACGTCGCCACGCGGAGCGAACCCGGCGGGAGCCGAGAAGATTCCGCGGCCGTCGAGCTCAGCTCACTTTTCGCCGGCCGGTGCGGTGGCGGGCGCGAGCTCGAACGGGACGTCCTTCGCCGGGTCGATCTCGGCGTTCCACCCCCACGCCGAGCCCGCGATCAGGCAGACGAAGACGCCGAGCGGGAAGAGCCACCGCATCCGTTTGTCGAGCGCGTGCGCCTGCTCGGCGCGGCCGTTCGCCGCGAGGTAGGCCTCGCGCACGGTCGAGACCACTGCGACGCCCGTCGCCGCGTAGCAGATCACGTACACGATGTCCGCGATCGTCATGTACGGCACGCGCGGGAGCCGATCGGCTTGGGTGATCTGGAACGTGATGATCGCGAGGACGCACGTGATCCCGATCGCCGACGCGCTCCCGAGATCCTCGGGCCGGATCCAGAACAGGCAGTACGCGAGCACGACGATCAAGAAGAGGGGGAGGAAGTAGCGCGTGACGTAGAAGCGCCACTGCCGCTGCACCGGGATCTCGATCAGGATCAACATCGGGTGCGGCGCGGTCGTCGGGTACGCGAACGTCGAGTGCTTGAACGTGAGGTGCGGGTAGTCCGCGATTCGCCAGCCGCCAATCTCGCGGTAAGCGTCGGCCGAGATCGTGTTCGGCCACAGCTCGCGCTCGTACACCATCTGCTCGTCGGTCCGTGTCCGGTCCTCGAGGTTGAGGCGCAGGTTCTGTCCGTCGAACGGGAAGCGCCGCAGCCGGAACCAGCTGAGGAAGCTCCCGTCCAGGCGCTCCTCGCGGAAGCAGACCCCGCCCTCCTCGTGCGTCTCGTCGAGCGGGATCGTGAAGTCGGTCCCCGCGTTGCGCGGCTTCGGATCCGGGCGGAGCCCCCCCGCGGGCCAGTGGAACAGGAGCGTGAGCTCGGCGTTGTAGAGCGCGGCCTGCTCGTCGATGTTGCCGATCCGGCGGATGCGCGTCCCGACGCGAACGTGGGTCGGGAGCGGCTGGGTCACCTTCGCCGGATCGGTGATGCAGCACGCCTCGGGGCCGTTGCACTCGCCGGCGAACGCCACGCGCTCGCCGACGACGAAGACCAACGCGAAGAGGAACGCGGCCAACGCAGCGAACGCAGCAGACGCAGCAGACGGAGGCGAACCGCGCACGCGGAGAGGATACGCGACGCCAGCGCGGCCGAGCCACTTTGTGCTACGACCGACGTGGATGAAGGCTCGCGCCAAGCTCGCGATCGACGTCGTCGCCGACCCGGCGTGTCCCTGGTGCTTCGTCGGCTGCGAGCGCCTGGATGCGGCCCTCGCGAAGTTCCCCGAGGTGGAGGCCGAGGTCGTCTACCTCCCCTACTTGCTCGACGACAAAGTCGCGCGCCCCAGCGTCCCGCTCCGCCCCTACATGAGGAAGAAGCACGGCGAGGATCCGTCGCCGAGCTTCGCCCGGGCCGAGCGCGAGGCGCTCGTCGGGGGCGTGAAGCTCGACTTCACCAAGGTCGAGATCTACCCCAATACCGTCGCCGCCCAGACCCTCGTCCGTCACTCGCACGGGCGCGGCACGCAACGCGCGCTGATGAAGGCGCTCTTCCGCGCCTACTTCCTCGACGCCGAAGACATCGGGCGCCCCGAGATCCTCCTCTCGATCGCCGCGGAGCACGGGTTCGGCCGGCAAGAGGCGCGGACGATTCTGGCCGACGAGCGCGAGCTCGCGCAGACCCAGTCCGACGCGGTGGAGAGCCAGCGCCAGGGCGTGACCGCCGTGCCCTTCTTCGTCTTCGAGCAGCGGGACGTGTTGATGGGCCTGCAGACCGCGAAGATCCTCGAGAAGCTGATCGAGCGGTTCGTCGTCGCGCGGACCTGATCACTCGAAGCGAACGCGGCCCCAGCGCGAGCTCTTGTGGAAGTTCCCCTCGTGCTTGATCGGGGACCACGCGAGGGCGATGCTCTGTCCGTCGCGGAACGAGTAGAGGTTGATGCGCCACACGTCCCCGCTCTTCGGCGGGAGCGCGCTGCGCCCGGGCTCGAACGCGCTGAAGGGGATCGCCGCCTCGATCGTGTAGGACTTCCCGCCGTCGATCGACGAGGCGCGCTCCGCCTTGCACGACCAGAGCTGGTGCCCGAAGACCTTGTCCGAGTCGCCCCCGGTCGTCGGCGTGTTGTAGTCGTCCCAGTGGGTGTCGAAGATGGCGCCCTTCGTGTCGATCTGGATCTCGTAGTAGTCCTTGTTGTCGCCCGGATCGCCCGGCTGGATCATCAGCTCGATCGCGGAGGACTTCTCCCAGAGGTGCGGGTCGGAATCTTGCCGGTTGAAGGGGGCGACCGGCGCGTCGTCGCGGACCACCATCCCCACGTAGAGGTTCGTCGCGTCCCAACCGAGCTTCCCGTAGGCGGCGACGCGGCTCGCGCGGTCTTCTCCGCCCATCCCGGGATCGACGAGGGGCCCGAGGGAGACCGCGCTCTGCCAGACCGCCTCGTCGAGCTTGCCGTCGAGCGTGGGAGCCGTCGCGAATTTGGCGACCTTGGCCGGCTCGCCGGTGATGGTGGAGTCACCGGTGGTCCCGTGGTCGGGGAGCTTGGTCCAGGCAGGTTCCTCGCGCTTGGCGCAGGAGAACGATCCCCCCAGAACGAGAACGAGCGGAGCGGCGACGAGCAGATGGCGAACGTGGGTCATCGACCGGTCACTTCGTGCCCGAACCGACGGACGGAGGCAACAGCCGAGCGAGCTGGGCGGCCTCGGCCTCCTTCTGCTCGATCTCCTCGACCGGAGTGAACGAGAGGTCGGCCTCGAGCCGGTACGAACCGACGTGCTCCGGCTTCTGCGAGAGCCACTCCTCGGGCGCGATCAGCGAGAACCACAGGGTGCCGTCGGGCCGGCGGTACAGGTGATACGTGCCGCCGGGGTGCTTCTCGAAGTTGCACTTCACCCGATGCAGCTCGGCATCCCTATGAGTTCGCTCGAGAATTTCGCGCGCCCGCAGCTGGAGCGCCCGGATTTGCTCGGCGATGACGTGGAGCTTTCCCCCGGTCACGGAGGCGAGCGAAGCGTCCGCGCGCTGAATTTCGCTCGCGACATCGACGAGATCGAACGCCGGGGCCATTCGGCTGAGGGGGTACGGGCTGGAGCGCGACGACATCGCCTCCATTGAAGCACGAAAAATCGACCGCGACCCCCTTTCCCAAAATGAGAATCGAGCCGTAAGGAGTGCATGAGCCGCGCAGGATCGACACCCCCCTCACCGCGGATTGGGCTGGACGTGCAGAACCGCCGAATCCGGCAACGTCTGCAGACGCTCTTCACCGAGCACCGGCTCGTTCCGGCCGCTCGCGAGGCGACCGGAAACTTCTCGGCGGTCTTCTTCGAGGTCGCCGGTGAGGCATCGCTCCCCGCCCTTCGGCGGTGGTTGAAGCGGGGCGTGCCGGTCATCCTCGTGGCCACTCGGGCGAACGAAGAGACGTTCCGCACCGCCTCGGCGATGGGCGCGGCCGACGGGCTGCTCATGCCGCTCGACTACATCCAGGCGCGCCTCGCCCTGCAGCACGTGCTCTCCAGCACGACGAGCGCGCCGCCGGTGGCGCTCCCCACGTTGAACCTCGCGCACTTGGAGCGGATGGCCATCGACGAGGCGCTTCGTCGGACGGGCCGCTCCTTCGCGGACGCGGCGCAGCTCCTCGGCGTCGGGCGCTCGACCCTGTACCGGCGGGTGCCAGAGCTCTTCCCGGACGAGGGCTGAGTTTGACCTGAGCCGGCGGGCGCGGTACCCACGATTTCGTGCAGTTCGCTCGCCGGGCGCTGGTCTCGCTGGTCTCCGTCGCTCTCCTCGCTTGCGCGGAGGCGCCGCCGGCGACCACTGCGCCCGCGCCGGCGCCGACGACCCCTGCCCCGACCGGTGCTGCACCGGCTCCGAGCGGGCCGTACGTCGTGCTGCCCGTCGTCGGCGTCGACGTTCCCCTCTTCGCCGACGAGCGCCACGCGCTCCAGGCGAAAGCGATCACGCTCATCGCCGCCCAAGGCGCGACGGTCGCGAAGCTCGAGGAGCTCGACGCGCTCTCGGTGCCCGAAGCGACGTGCCGTGCGCCGCGCTCGTTCGAGGATCGCGCGCGCGCGCGGTGGGGGCGCGCGCCCGAGGTGCGGGTCATCGCATCGTGCGAAGCGAAGCCGTGCACCGTCACGCTCGTCATCGAGCGCCCCGCCGGCGACGGAAGCCCCGCCGAGCCGATGGACCGCTTCGACGCGAAGGTCGATGCGCCCGACACGGTGGCGGGTTGGCTCGCCGCGATGGACAAGCTCGGGCCTCCTTCGGGGGGCATCGGCGCGCTCGTCGGCGCGGCGACCGCCGGTCCGCCTTCCGCGCGCGCGATCTCGGTCGCGGCGTTCGGCAAGTGGGACCAGGCGCCGCTCCCCACCGCGTTCGACTTCGGGGCGTGCTTCGAAGAGGGCTGGGTCCGTGGGCGCGCCGATGCGGTGCGCGTCGCAGTGGACGGCGCGGGCGCCGCGACGAAGTGCGAGGTCGAGCCCGACCCGCAGCACGCGAGCCCCGGCCGCCTCGATTGCCTCTGCAAGCTCGCGACGGCGAAGCCGTTCGGCGCGGGGGATCCGAGCCGCCGGCTCGAGGTCCGCGTCGCCAACGATCTCCACGGCACGGTCGACGTGCGCGGCAACCATTACGCGGCGCGGTTCCAATCCGTCCGCGCGAGCGACGGTGGGGATGCGCTCGCGCAGCTCGAGCACGCGGCGCCGCGGATCGCGGCGTGCGTCGCGGCAGCGGCGGCGCCCGTTCCGCCGGTGTCGCACCTGCGGCTCGACGTGGATGCGACCGGCAACGTCACGCGCGTCGCGATGGACGGGACGAACGACGCCTTCCGCGCGTGCTGCGGGGCGACGCTCCGCGCGGCGCCGCTCGCGTGCGGGCGGAGCGGCCCGTACCACGTCGACGCCGATCTGGCCGTCGGCACCGTCCGCTGAGCGGAGCGGCGGGAAATCGGCGCCCGGCCCCCTTGCGTTCGTTCGACGAGCATCTAATTTGATGTTCATCGAACATGTCGCCCTTCGTCGCCCTCGCTGACGAGACCCGCCGCGAGATCCTGGCTCTCCTCCGCGGCGGCTCCCGCACGGCGGGAGAGATCGCGGACCAGTTCCACCTCTCCAAGCCCACCATCTCGCACCACTTCAAGGTGCTGCGCGCGGCGGGGCTCGTGCGGGCGGAGCGGCGCGGCACGTCGATCGTCTACACGCTTCAAGCCAACGTCCTCGAAGAGCTCGCCGCCGAGCTCCTCGCGCTCGGCTCGGGTCTCCGGCGGAAGAAGGCAGCACGGTCGTGAAGTCCCTCACCCTCTCGGATCGGATCTCGCTCGCCGCCGTGGTCGCGCTCGCGCTCGGCACGCTGGCGGTGTTCCCGCTCCTCCCGGCGGAGGTCCCGATCCACATGGACCTCCATGGTGACGTCGATGGCGTGGCGCCGCGTGCGCTCGGCGCCGCGATCCTGCCGGCGAGCGCGCTGCTCGTGTTGGGCGTCACGCGGCTCCGCGGCGGAGCTCGACCCGGTGCGCGTTGGGCGGCGACGTTCACCGTGCTGTTCCTCGGCGCGCTGCACGTGCTCCTCCTTCGCATGGCGCTCACCGGTGCGGGTTCGGCGGGGACGGCGCTCGCCGCGTTGCTCGGGGCGTTCAACCTCGCGCTGGGCCTCGTGCTCCCGCGCGTGCAGCGGAACCGTTGGGTCGGCATCCGCGTGCCGTGGACGCTCGCCTCGGACGAGAACTGGGCCCGCACGCACGTGTTCGCGGGACGACTCTTCGTCGCGGCCGGGGTGGTGACGCTCGTCGCCTGCCTCGTCGCGCCCGCGGTGGCGACGCCGGCGGCCATCGTCGCGCTGCTCGCGGTCACGCTCGCGGCGACGCTCTACTCGCGCCGGCTCGCCACGGCGGCCTGATCAGCCGCACGCCATCAGGCGTTGGATGCGGGCGCGGTCGGCCGCCGAGATCGGCCCGGCGCCGTAGCGCGCGTAGTACGCCTCGGCGTTCGCGCGATCGCCGTAGAGCTGCGCGCGCAGACCCGCGACGTCGGCGAGCTCGCGGTGCCGTTGATCGGCGCGCGCCATGCGGTACGCGCGCTCGGCGTCGGCGAGCGCACCGCGGCGGTCGCCGTTGAGGAGCCGGAGCTGCGCCCGCACGCCGAACGTCTCCGCGTAGGTCGGGCCCGCGCGCACGGCGAGCTCGACGGCCGCACCGGCAAGCGGATCGCCGCGCGCGATCGCGAGCCGCGCGATGTGCGCGTGCGGGCGGTGCCAGTTCGAGTCGCGCCGCGCGAGGTCCTGGAGCGTCTTCTGCGCCTCGGCATCCACGCCGCGCAGCTCCGCCATGCGCGCGGTCGCGTACTTGGCCGCCATGTGATCGGGAACGAGCCGCAGCGCACGCTCCGCGAGGCTCAGCGCGAGCTGGGGGCGCCATGCTTCGTGCGCGAGCAGGATCAGCCGCGCGAGGCTCGGCCCATCGAGCGCCTGGCGCTCGCCGAACCGGAGCGCGCGCTCGTCCTCGCCGAGGCGCGCGAGGCACTCGAACTTCGCCGTCTCCCACGGATCGAGGCGACCGTCGTCGTCGCGCTCGCCGTCCATCTTCGCGAGCTCCTCGGCGAGCGCGAGCGCGCCGCCGTAGTCCGACGCGGCGACCAGCACCTCGTAGCGGAGCGTGCGCGCACCGTAGCTCTCCTTGCCGGGCTTCCCCCACTTGGCGTCGAAGCGCGCGATCTCCTGCTTCGCCTCGTCCACCCGCCCGAGGCCCAAGAGCGCGCGAACCCGCGCGCGCATGACTTGGTGCCGGATCTCGCACGGGGCGAGCACGTCGATCGCGTCCTCGTGCCGCCCGCGGGTCACCATCCGCTCCGCGAGCGCGCGGCGGGGGAACTCGCGCGTGGGCGCGCGAGCGACCGCATCGCGGAGCAGCTTCTCCCCGGGATCTTCGCCGTCGAGCCCGCGATCCATGGACTCGGAGCCGCGGTGCGCGAGCGAGTACGGGTCGTCGGGGGCGGCGCGCGCCAGGCGCGCGAGCACGGGCTGGCCCGCGGCGGGCGCCCAACAGAGCTCGAGCATGATGCGGACGAACGCGCGCATGACGGCGGGATCGTCGGGTCGGGCGGCGAGCACCTCGTCGAAGAACGGTTTCGCGGCGCGGCCCGCCTCGACGAGGATTTCGCCGATCCGAACGAGCTCCTCTTCGCCGAGATCGCCGCGCGCCCCGCCGCGCGTCAGGTAGCGCGCGCCCTCGCCGGGGTGCCCCGCCTCCGCGAGCGCGAACCCGAGCTCCACCTCGCGCCGCGGCTCCGGACCCGCGAGACCGAGCGCCGTGGCGAACGCTTCCACCGCGCGCGCGGGCTCCTTGATCCGACGCAGGTGGCGCCCGAGCTCCACGTACGCGTAGGGATCCGTGGGACGAAGGCGCATCGCGGCGCGGAGGTTCTCGGTCCCCTCGCCCTCCGCTCCGCACGCGAGCTGCGCCGCGCCGAGCACGGCGAGCGCGTCCGCGTCCTTCGGGTCGACCGCGACGAGCTGCTTCGCGGCTTGCACCGCCGCCTCGGCGCGCCCGTTCCCGAAGAGCAGCCGCGCGCGCTCGAGCGGGATGAGCCGCCCGCTCTTCAGCTCGAGCGCCGCCGCTTGCAGGTCCTTCGCCGCTTCGTCGACTTTGCCCAGCGCGGCGAGCGCGCGCGCGCGATCGAGGTGCGGCGCGGTCTTCGTCCGGTCGAGCGCGATCGAGCGATCGAACGAAGCGACGGCCTCGTCCCATTGCTTGCGCTTCGCGAGGATCCGCCCGTGGATCCAGTGGTTCAGTGGGTGCTTCGGCGCGAGACGCCGCGCGACCGCGTTGAGCGTCGACGCCCGATCCAGCTCGCCCCGATCGAGGGCGAGCCACGCGAGACGCCCGTTCGCGGTCCGATGCGCCGGGTCGCGCCGGAGCGCGTTGGAGAACGAGTCGTATGCGGCGTCGTCCTTGCCGAGCGCCATCTCGCACATGCCGAGCGACGCCCACGTCCGCGGATCGCGGGGCTCGCGATCGCGGGCGCGCTTGAACGCGCCTTCGGCCTCGCCGTAGCGACCATCCGCCATGAGCGCCTCGCCGTGGAGGTGCTCCGGCCAATCTTCGTCCGGCCAGAGCGCGCGCACCTCGGCGACGATGCCGTGCATCGCGAGCCGATTCTCCGTCGTCGGCGAGCGCTCGAACGTCGAGATCGCGCGCTGGAAGCGGAAGAACCACCCCATCTCGTAGTCGCGCCGGAGCGCCTGCGACTCGAGCGCGAGTCGGTCGCCGTCTTCGGGTCGCCCTGCGTCGAGCGTCGCCCACGCCTCGTCGATGAGCGACATGTAGCGGCACTCGACCGCGCCGATCCGATCGAGCGCGGCGATGCGCGCGGCGTCGTTGCGCGGGACGGCCACGAGCGCACCATGGTTCGAGAGCTCGCGCAGCTCGGCGAGATCCTCGTAGCAGGTCTCGCGGATCTCGTGGCTCATCGGGTCCTGCACCTCGAGGAGCTCGCGCACGTCGTCGTAGCCGATCGCGACCGCGACGTGGCCCGTGGCCACGTAGTCCTCCTCCATGATGACGGGGACCTGCGCATCGACGAGGCGCTTCAAGAGCGGGAGCTCCGCCTCGACCCGCCGCGTGTGGAAGCCTGCGTTCTCGAGGAAGCGACGCATGCGGTAGATGCTCGTGCCGGCGTCGGGCTCCTTGATCTGGCGCGCGACCTCGACCTGCGACGCCGGGATGCCGAAGTAGCGGAGGTACAGCTCGCACGCGGCGGGCCCGCAGTGGCTGCGGAGCTGCGCGACCGTGGGGAACGCGACGAGCCGCGCCCACCGGCGCTGCGCGACGTCGGGTCGCGCGAGCAGCTTCGCGTGGCGCTTCGCGAGATCGATCCAGCGCGACTTCTCCGGCAGCACCGAGATCTCTTCGTAGGCGCTCTTCGCGTGAGGGAACCAGCCGGCGCGGTAGAGCGCGCCCGCGCGCTCGTAGCGATCGATCGCCGCGCGCTCGCTCCCGACGCCGCGCGCGATCACCTCGTCGAAGGCGTAGACCGCCTCGGCCCAGCGCTGCTGCGCGAGGAGCAGCCGTGCGCGGAGGCGGCGCACGGCGACCTCCCCGCTCCGCGGCGGCGTGAGCGCCGCGAGGTGTTGGAAGGCTTCGTCGAACTGGCCGAGCAGGAACGCGACGTTCGCCGCACCCGCGCGCCCGAGCCGCTCGCCGACCGGGCCGAGCGCCCGCGCCGCGGCGTAGCGCTCGAGCGCCATCGCGCGCTCGTCGAACGCGACGAGCACGTCGCCCTCGCCGGCGAGCACGAACGGGTCGTTCGGACGCGCGGCGTGGGCACGCTTGAGCCGCTCGTCGGCCAGATCCCGCGCGCGCTTCTTGGCGAACAGGCGAGCCGCCTCCAGGTGGCCCTCGGCGGCGACGGCCGCATCTCCTGCGCGTTCGGCAAGCACGGCCCCGCGCGAGGCGAGGTCGAGCGCTTCGTCGTAGGAGGAGGACGATTGGCGCAGGAGAGCCGCGCGCGCGACGCGGAGCTCCGCGAGTTGGCGCTCGGAGATCTCCCGCCGCTGCCCGAGCGCACCGAACGCCTGGTACGCCTGATCGTACCGTTCGAGGATCGTGGCCGCGCGCCCGCGCACGAGCAGCGCATCGGTTGCGCTCCCCGCCGCATCGATTGCGGCGATGGACTCGGCAGCCGAGAGCTCGCGGAGCAGGCGCCGCCCTTCTTCGACGGGAGAGGCTTTCGCCATCGAAACTGCACAATAGCGCTTTTGTGTGCGACGTGGAGCGCCCAGCGACCGGGTGGCGTTATGCTCGGCAGATGTTCGACTCGGCCAACCTCGAGCACGTGATCGACAAGGCGACGTACAAGAAGGAGGAGCCGCCGCTTCGGTCCGCGCTCCTCTCCGCCCAGTTCGACTTGTCGCAGGCGAAGCGCTTCCCGGTTCTCATCCTCATCGCGGGCGTCGAAGGCGCCGGCAAGAGCGAGACGGTGAACCTCCTCCACGAGTGGATGGATCCTCGTCACATCCAGACCACGGCGTTCTCCGCCCCGACCGAGGAGGAGCAGGCGCGGCCGCACATGTGGCGCTACTGGCGCTCGCTCCCGCCGAAGGGCAAGGTCGGCGTCTTCTTCGGCGCGTGGCACACGCTCCCGATCCTCTCCCACGCCTTCCGCAAGATCCGCACGTCGGTCTTCGACCAGTACATCGGCGAGGCCCAGCGCTTCGAGCAGATGCTCGCCGACGAAGGCGTCCTGCTCGTGAAGTTCTGGTTCCACCTCACGAAGGCGCAGCAGAAGAAGCGGCTCCGCACGCTCGAGAAGGATCCGACGACGCGTTGGCGCGTGACGAAGCAGGATTGGAAGTACTACCGCAAGCACGAGCGCTTCGAAGAGGTCGCCGAGCACTACCTGCGTGCGACGAGCACCGGCTCGTGCCCCTGGATCGTCGTGGCAGGGAACGACGCGCGCTACCGCAACCTCACCGTCGGCAAGGCGCTCCTCGCCGCGATGCGGGATCGCCTCGAAGACAAGTCGCAGCGCGGCGCCGCGCCCGATCGCACGCCGCCGCTGGTCGCCTCGGTCGATCGCCAAAACCTGATCCGCGCGCTCGACCTCAAGCAGAAGGTGGAGCGGAGCCGCTACGAGCGGGAGCTCGAGACGTGGCAAGGCCGTCTGGCGCTCCTCTCGCGCGACCGCCGCTTCGAGAAGAAGGGCGTCGTGTGCGTGTTCGAGGGCAACGACGCCGCCGGCAAGGGCGGTGCGATCCGGCGCGTGACGCAAGCGCTCGATGCGCGCCTCTATCGCGGCGTCCCGATCGCCGCGCCGACGGAGGAGGAGCGCGCGCAGCCTTACCTCTGGCGCTTCTGGCGGCACCTGCCGTCGCGCGGGCGCTTCACGATCTTCGATCGCTCGTGGTACGGGCGCGTGCTCGTCGAGCGCGTCGAAGGCTTCTGCGGCGAAGAAGATTGGATGCGCGGGTATGGCGAGATCAACGACTTCGAGGAGCAGCTCGCACGCCACGGCATCGTGATGTGCAAGTTCTGGCTCGCCATCTCGAAGGAAGAACAGATGAAGCGCTTCAAGGCGCGCGAGTCCATCGCGTTCAAGAAGTTCAAGATCACCGCGGAGGACTGGCGCAACCGCAAGAAGTGGGACGCGTACGAAGAAGCGGTCTGCGACATGGTCGATCGCACGAGCACCCAGCTCGCGCCGTGGACCCTCGTCGAGGCGAACGACAAGTACTTCGCGCGGCTCAAGGTCTTGAAGACGATCGTGAAACGGATCGAAGCAGGGCTCTGACGCGTCAAATCGCCCCGGTTGACTCGGGCGATCCGACTCGCGGAAGATCCGAGGCTTGCCTCCCAACCTCGACGTCATCGGCGCGATCGAAGTCGCCTACGACACCACCCTCAGCGAGTCCGACTGGGTCGAGCGGATTGCGCAGACCGTGAGCCCGGCGTTCGGCGCCGGAGTCGCGCCGACGACCGTCTACCTGTTCGACTTCGGCGCGCCGAAGCCCGTCCCCATCGGCAGCTTCGCGAGCGTCGGCCCGGGCGCGTTCACGCGCGAGCACTTCGTGAACATGCAGGTCGTCGCGACCCCAGCCGAGCTCCGCCAGTCGTACGAGTGCGAGATGTTCACGCTCCTGTCGCGCGTCGTCGGGCGGCCCCGGACGACCGAGGCGATCAAGAGCTCGGACATGCACGCCACCGGCGCGATGGATCCGCTCGGGCTCCGCGCCAACATCACCTGCGACAGCGGCGTGATCATCACCACCCTCGTCCCGTTGGGGTTCCGCATCCAACAGCGCACGCTCTGGACGCGACTCGCGTCCCACATCGGCGCGGGCGCACGCCTCCGCTCCGCCCAACGCTCCCCCACGACGGCGGCGGCCATCCTCACGCCGTCCGGCAAGCTCGAGCACGCCACCAACGCCACGGCCGCCGCGCGGAGCGCGCTCACCGAGTCCGTCAAACGCATGGATCGCGCCCGGGGCAGGCTCCGTCGAACCGACCCCGACGAAGCAAGCTCGCTCTGGCGCGCGATGGTGAGCGGCGAGTGGTCGCTCGTCGACTGGTTCGATCACGACGGCAAGCGCTTCCTCCTCGCCCACGAGAACGCCGTCTCGCCGAAGCGCACGCGCCAGCTCTCGCCGCGCGAGCACCAAGTCGTGGCCTGCGCCGCGATGGGGCACTCGAACAAGCTCATCGCGTACGATCTCGGGCTCTCCACCGGCACGGTCGGCGTGATGATCTCGCGCGCGGCCTCCAAGCTCGGGGTCGCGTCGCGGGCGGAGCTCATTCGCGCGTTCCGGGAGCTCGCCCCCGCGACGCCGAACCATGGTTAAGTTGCGCGACGATGTTCGATTACGTCGAGACCAGAGCCATCGCGCTCGCGCCGGACGACGTGGCCGCCGCCGCACCCGCCGTGCTCGGTCAGGCAACGAGCGGAGCGCCGCTCGCCCTCGGCGCGGGTCGCTGGTCGGTGACCAGTACGCGGCGCGCGTTCCAGACCGCGCCGAGCTACTTCGTGACCTTGCGTCCTGCGCCGGGTGACGGAACCGTCGTCGAGGTTCGCGTCCAGCCGTCGATCTCGTTCGTCGGGTGGGCCGTGCTCGTCGTCTGTTTCTTCGTCTTCTTCCCGCTCGCGCTCTTGCTCCTCTTCAACGGGCGCGAACGGTTCCGCCAGAGCGCGCGGCTCGGCGCGGCGAGCATCTTCGCGGCGCTGGGGACCACGTCGGGGCTGGTCGCCGCCGGCTACGCTGCCGCTCCACCGCCACCGCTCGGCCCGGAAGCGTCAATGCGTTGACGCTCGAGCGTGGGCGCGTTCCTCGCGCCGCGCGAATTTCCGTGCGGCACGCATCTTGGAAGTCGAGGAGCGATGGCTCCGTGGCTCCTCGTCGCCGCCGCGCTCGCGTGCCTCGCGCTCCGTCCGCTCGTCGCTCAGCGCAGCTTCGATGCGACACCGCTCCTCGGGCTCCTCGCGCCCTTCAACACCGCGTCGTTCTGGCTGCGGAGCCGCTTCGCGCGCACGCGCACCACGCCCCGGCTCGTCCACGCGAACGAGGCCAAGGACGAGCTCTACCGCTGGGCGGGCGAGCATCGCAGCGCACTCGAGGAGCGCGAGCGCGAGCTCCGCAAGAAGTACGCGCTCCAGCCGTTCTTCGCGCAATCGGCGGCGGCCGTGTACCGAGAGAACGTCTACCTGCTCGATCTCCTCGACCGTCACGTCGACCGCCGGCGCGTACTCCCACGCACCGGTCCGATCCGCGCGGTGGACGTCGGGAGCCAGGACTTCCGCTACGCGTTCGCGCTCGCGCGCTGGCTCGGCGGCGGCCGCCGCCCGGTGACGCTCACCGGCGTCGAGCTCGAGGGCGATCGGCTCCAGCGCGATCTCCGGAGCCGCCGCGATCACGGCACCGCGTACGCCGCCGAGATCGACGACGCTGCGGTCCGCTACGAGGTCGGCGACTTCCTCGCGCACGAGGCGAGCGAGCTCGACGTCGTGTTTCTCTTCTTCCCCTTCGTGCTCGAGTACGCGCTCCTCCGCTGGGGGCTCCCGCGTCGCTTCTTCGCCCCCGAGCGGGTCTTCGAGAAGGTCCACGCGGCGCTGCGCTCGGGCGGCGCCGTCGTCGTGATGAACCACACCGAAGACGAGCGACGAGCGCAGCGTGCGCTCCTCGAGCGCTGCGGCTTCGTCGTCGTGAAGAGCGTGCGCGCGCGGAGTCGGCTCGTGGACTGGGCGGACGACGCGAGCGAGCGCTCGATCACGCTCGCGCGCAGACCCTGACCCTCGGGACGATGCGCTCAGCGCGCGAAGCGCTTCCAGACGTCGGGGAGCGGTCGGCCGAGGAGCTTCTCCGCGCCCGCTTCGTCGACGAGCACGAACGTGTACTCGCCCTCGAAGCACAGGACGCCGGCTTGGGTGAGCGCGACGTTGCACGTGACGACGCGCGACGTCTCGCGTCCGATCGTTCCGCGCCCGATCACCTCGTCGCCGATCCGGACCGGCTTCTTCAGCTTGCCCGAGAACGACGCCGTGAACCCGAACTTGCCGAGCAAGCCGATGATCGCCCACGCCCCGATCTCGTCCGCGAGCGTCATCACGAGACCGCCGTGCATGATCCCGGGCGGGCCCTGGTACCGATCGTCGGGGACGAAGCGGGTGACGATGGCCCCCTCGTCCTTCGCGAAGCGGAGCCGAAACCCAATCGGGTGCTCGGGGCTGCACCCGAAGCAGGGCTGCCCGGCGCCGAACACGTGGGGATCGAGGTCTTCCATCCGCGCCATGCTACTCGGGGACGGGCGGACGAACGGGCGAGCTTTCCGGCGTGCACGGCGCCGATCGCCGTGATACTTACAACGTATGCGCAGCACCTACCTCTTGGCTTTCCTGGGCCTCGCGGCCTGTAGCTCGAGCCCCACGACCAGCACGCCGACCGACGGCGGCGCGACCGATGCGAAGGTCGACGCGACCGACGGCGGCAAGACCGACGCCGACGCCGCACCGGCGTGCGGCTCCGAGTGCGACGGCTTCGCGGTCTCGAGCTTCTACGCCGGCGACACGAACCGGAACTTCGATCTGAGCGCCACCGCGTGGAAGGAGTACGGCGACGACATCGACGGCAAGACCACCGCCGGGAGCTCGACCGACGTCTGCCAGCGCGCGCAGGGCGCCCCCTCGGCGGTCCAAGCCGACGGCAACGGCGGCATCGACAACTCGTTCGGCGCGAACTTCGTCCCGCTGATCCAGAGCCTCACCGGCAACCCCGACCTCTCGTTCACCGGCACGACCCAGATTGGGAAGGGCAAGGCGAGCACGTCCCTCTTCGCGATCGACGGCACCGGCGTGGCCAAGGCGAAGACGCGCATCTACGCCGGGCTCCCGCTCGGAGCCGCGCCCGTCCTGGACGGGACCGACGTCTGGCCGATCGCGGACGAGTCCGTCGTCGACGGGGATCGCGCGAAGCCGGCGGTCTCGTTCCCCGCGTCCACGCTCGACGGCACCACGTTCGACACGGGCCCGAACGCGAGCGGACCGAACGGCTGGGTCCTGATCCAGATCGACACGGCGCTCGTCCGATTGCCGATCCGCAAGATGCGCCTGCGCGGAACGGTGGCAGGCTCGACGATCGAGAACGGCGTGATCTCGGGCGTGGTCAAGACCGAGGACCTGATCTCCGAGATCAAGCGCATCCTCGGGACGGCGAGCTCCGCCTTCTGCAGCCAGTTCGACGCGATCGCGGCGCAGATCAAGCAAATGCAGGACATCCTCGACGACGGCACCCAGGACAGCGCGAAGCCGTGCAACGCGCTCTCGATCGGGCTCGGGTTCGAAGCCAAGCGCGTGCGCCTCGGCGACGTGAAGCCGACCCCGCCCGCCCCGAACACCTGCCCCTGACGAATCGCGCGTTGCTCGATCCCGAGCGTTGACGCGCGAGACTGCACACCGCATCCTTCGAACCTTGGAGGCGACGAGCAAGCCGGCGAGCAAGCCAGACGCGCGCGAGGCCGAAGCGGCACCGAGCCGACCCGAGACCACGAGCGTGAGCCGCTGGGCCGCGGCGGCGGTCTGGCTCTACGCGTTCGGTTACTTCGCCGCCTACCTCCCCTACAGCGCGCTCACGAAGGCGCTCACGAAGGGCTGGGTCAGCTCGGTCGGGCGAACGCTCGGCGGGTTGGAGGTCCTCCCGATCTCCGCGATGACCTCGATGGTGGCAATGGTGATCACGATCACCGCGCTCCGCTGGTGGGGTTACGCCGGGCGCCGGAAGATCGCGGGCATCGAGGTGCCTTCGCCGGGGATCTGGACGTTCCTCAGCGGCATCGCGACCGCCGCCATCGTCGTCACGACGACGCTCGCCTACACGTTCTCGGGCGTGAGCATCCCGCTGATCATGCTCTTCATGCGCGGCGGCGTGCTGCTCATCGCGCCGGTCGTCGACTTCCTCAGCGGGCGCAAGGTGCGCTGGTTCAGCGGCGTCGCGTTGGTCCTGAGCTTCCTCGCGCTGCTCGACGCGCTCACGCAGTCGAAGGGCTTCGCGATGCCGGCGCTCTGCGTGGCCGACATCCTGCTCTACCTCGCGAGCTACTTCGTGCGGCTCCGCTTCATGAGCCGCACGGCGAAGTCGACGGACAAGGCGGTCCGCCTTCGCTACTTCGTCGAGGAGCAGATGGTGGCGACGCCGGCGGCGGTGCTCATCCTCGGCGTGCTCGCGCTGATCGGCACGGGCCCGCTCGCGGAGCTCCGCGCGGGCTTCGTCGGCATGTGGTCGAGCCCCGCGCTCCCGTGGGTGGCGCTCGTGGGCTTGCTCTCGCAGGGCACCGGCGTGTTCGGCGGGCTCGTCCTCTTGGACGCGCGCGAGAACTCGTTCTCGGTCCCGCTCAACCGCGCCTCGAGCATCCTCGCGGGCGTCGGCGCTGCGTTCCTGCTGGCGTCGCTCTACGCGGGCGTCCCGTCGCCGCCCCACGCGCCGCCAGCCTACGAGCTGATCGGCGCCGGCTTGCTGGTCGTCGCGATCCTCGTGCTCTCGGTCGGACCGCAGCTCGACAAGCGGTTCGTGAAGCCGAAGACCTGAGTCACTTCTTCATGTGGAGGCGCGCCTTCGCGAACGCCGCCGCGACGCCGGCTTGCCCGGCCTCCGCCCGCATCTCCTCGAGCAGCGCGAGCGCGCGCTCGCGCGAGCACGCGTTGCCCGGGATCCTGGCGGCGAGCCAGTACCTCCGCACGAGCGTGAGCGCCTGCGTCGGATCCAGCGACGTGCCGAACGCTGCCGCGATGTCCTCGGGGTGAACGCTGCCGGCCTCCGCGTCGACGGCGTCGCCCTCGGTCGCCGTCCCCGTCGGCGTCGCCCGCCGATACACGCCGGTGCGCGGCGGCTCGATCGGGAACGCCTGGAGCTTGCCCGTCGCTCGGATGCGGGACCGCTGCGTCACCGCGACGCGCGCCGTCACCCCCACGATGCCGCTCTGCTGCGCGAGCTTCGCGAGCACGGTGCGAAGCGTCGGCTCGTCGACCGCGTCGCCGCCGATCCCCATCTCGCGGAGCTCGTCACGGATGAGCCGTGCGGCCTTGTCCTCACCGATGGTGGTGGCGAAGAAGGAGACGAGCTGCTTGAAGAGCGCCGGCGATGCGGGGCGCGCGGCAGCAGAAGCCGGAGCAGCCGGAGAAGCCGGCGCATCCTTCTTGGCTTCGCGTTCCGATCCCATGGCGGTGCTCCACTTTACACCCGAAACCGGTCCCGCTGAAAGAGGGGCGTTGCGGCGCCTGCAAAGGTTCGACTAGAGTGGGAAGTTTGGGCTTTCGGCGCCTCAAGGGCAGCAGATGGTGGCCTCGGACGTGTAGGTGATGCCGCCCACGGGCTCGAAGCCCTGGGCCGTGCACTTCTCGACGCCGGTGATGGCGACGCCGAGCGAGTGCCCCGAGACCCCCGCGTTCGTGGCGACGTGACAGGCTCCGTCGAGCGCGAAGGCCTGGCCTTCCTTCTTGTTCCCCGCGCACGTGCCGTTGTCGTTGAAGAACTGGGCCTCGACCGCGCACGCTGCCGCCGCAGCGCAGGTGCACGCACCACAGTCGCGCCCATCCGACCACGCCGCGCCGACGCGGTGCTTCTCGGGCCAGCGCGCGGGGCACGTCGCATCGGCCGCCTCGTTGAGGATGCAGACGCGAGAGCCCGTGGGAGCGAAAGGCACGCACGCATCCACGGCGGCGCAGCCGGTGCCGAGCGCGCCGGCGAGCGGGCACGCGCGGCCCTGGTGCACGTCGGGCGGGGGCAACGTCTTCGTCGGCGTCGGGGCGGCGCACGAGCCGCCGGTCGCGCTCGCGACGGCCGTTCCCTTGGCCGAGACCGTGGCGTTCGGGTTGTAGTCGGGGTTCACGTCGAGGCACGTGGTCGTGGCGGCGAACGTCTTGTCGGGACCGCCGCCGCAGTTCGCGTTCTGGAAGGCGCTCACGTTCGCGCTCGTGAACGTGCACGTCGGCACCGTGCCGACGCCGCACGTGCAGCCGCACGTCGCGGGCGCGGCCACCGCCTCGGTCGTGGCGCGCGGCGTGAGCGCCGCCCAATCGCCGGAGCAGGGCGTGTTCGCGTCCGCGTCGTAGGCGACGTACGCCCACCCCGTCTCGAGCGACGGGAGGCAGGCGCAGGTCGCCGACGCATCGGTCGCCGTCTCGCCGCCGCCCGCATCCGAGGCCAGGAGCCCACCGGACTCGAGGCCACACGCCGCGAGGAGCAACGGGAGGGCGACGAATCGGAGTCGCTTCAGTTCGGCGGCGGGACCGTGCATGTGTAGGAGTTGCCCGAAGGCAGGCACTGGAGCCCGCTACAGCAGGTTCCCTTACTGCAGTCTACACCGAGCGTGAGGCAGGGACCGGCATCGGGCACGCCGCCGTCGGTCGCGGGGGGCGGGACGAAGGCGTCCTCGGCCCAGAACGGCCGGTGAGCGTTCTCGCTGAGCTCGACGAACGGGACACGGAACGCCGGGAAGCTCGCGTCGCCCTGGCCGAGCTTCGCCATGTCGATCGCCGCGATCCAGAGCTGGTCGCGATCGTTCCCGAACTTCGAGCCCGCCATCAGGACCGTTCCGTAGTCGCGGGTGCTGGTGAACGCGACCCAGAGGATGCCGTCGGCGCTGGTGGGCGCCCACGTCGGCATCGTGTTCTGCACGCCGGTGGCGACGGTGCCGTCGTTGACGAGCGTGTCCGCGCGGACGAGCTGCTGCGCGGTGCTCCCCGCCTTCGCGGCGGCGACCATGATCTGAGCGGAGGGATCGTTGTCGGTCGAGCCGACGCCGCGCGCGACCGCGAGCCACTGGCTCGTCGGATCGAACATCGGGTAGGCGTAGTTGTCCTTCGCTCCCGTCGACGCGAGCACGACCTGCATGTTGGAGAACGTGTCGCCGGCCACGCTGAGCCACGCGACCGACGAGGTGGTGAAGCCGCGATCCTTGTTCGCGGCGAGCTGCACGTAGGCGACGTGCTTCCCGTCGGGCGCCCAGTCCGGCATGGTCCCGAACGGCGTGGGCCCGGCGATGACGCCGTTGTTGCCGCCGACGGGTCCGCCCGTGTCGCCGTCGAGCAGGCGGAGCACGCCCTTGCTCGCCGACACGATCCGCTTGGTGTCGGGGCTGAAGGTCGCCCACGCGTTCGGGATCGCGGCGTTGGAGAAGCTCGTGAACACGCGCGGCGGCGGGATGGTCTTCACCACGTCGACGACCCAGAGCTTCTCGCCGCCGACGTCGGCCGCGAGCCGCTTGCCGTTGCGCGAGAGCGTGTGACACGCGACGCAGTTTCCGTCCGCCTCGTCCGGTGTGAGGAAGTCGGCCGGCGCGAGCGCGTCGAGCGTGCCGCGGCGAACCCCCTTCGCTGTGGTGGACCAGTAGTAGATCGCCCCGGGCACGGGCGACTTCGAGAACGTGAACACGTAGCCCTTCGAGACGTAGACGGTGCCCTTGGCCTTCGAGTTGGTCCCCGCGATCGTGAGGGTGACGGAGCCGCCGGCGTTCGACCCGGCGATCATCGACCAATCCTTCTGGACCGTCTCCCAGCACGAGCCCACCGTGCCGGCGGCGACGCACGTCGACTGGACGCCATCGGTGTAGACGTCGAGCTTGAGGTTCGGCGACTCGAAGCGGAGCCGGAAGAGATCGCTCCCGAGCGGCCGCCAATCGAAGAGCGTCCGGTACAGGTTCTGCGGGAACTTCGTCTCCGCGACCGGGTACACGAGCGTCGGCGACTTCGGATCGTTCGCGACGATGGTGTTCGGCGGGTCGAAGAAGGTGGACGGGTTCGGAGGGACGGTGCCCGAGGTGACGTCGCCCTCGAGCTTGATCTGGATCGTGGCCGTCGCGCTCTTGCCGCCGTAGCTCCCCGTCACGGTGACGAGGCCGCCCGCGGCGCCGTTCGTGGTGTAGAGGCCGTTCGCGTCGATCGCGCCCGGCGTGGGGTTGTCGATGCTGAAGACCGCCGGGACGTCGAACGGCGCTCCACCGCCGACCGTCGCGCGTGCCTTGATCTGGACCGTCTGCGCCGGGCCGCCGAGCTTCACGGTGAGCGTCGTCGACGCCGGATCCAGGACGAGCGAGTCCACCGGACCGGCCTCGTTCGCGGCGTCGCTGCCGACGCCGCCGTCGGTCGGATCGTCGCCGCTCGAACCGCACGCGATCGCCAGGCCCACCGCTCCGACCACTGCCGCTGCTGCCAACCAAGTCGCCCGCATCGTGGACCTCCTCGAACCCAGTACCTCGAGCGGCGGAGAGTCGGCACGGGTCCGGCGGAATCCTCGAAACTTCGCCGAACGCGGCGGGGGGAAATCGTGCGATAAGCTCGCACCGATGCGCTCCGGCCTCCGGGCTTCCCACCCGCTCGCAATCCTCGGCGCCGTGGCGATTTCGCTCGCCGCGAGCACCGCCGGGGCCACGCCCACCCTCGAGACGCTGGGCCCGGTCGGATCGCGGGGCGGTTTTGCACCGGTCGTGAGCGATCCCTCGCCCGCGTCGGCGTACTTCAACCCCGGCCTCCTCGGTGGGGCGAAGGACGACTTCGTCCTCGGCTTCAGCGTCCTCACCGAGCAGCTCTCGCTGACGCTCGACGGGCGGCGTGCGGGGGGTGACGTTCCCCTCTCGGTCGGCGGGCGCGACGTCATCGGCCCCGACGGCCAACCCATCCCGAACCACACCGTTCCCACCCAGTGGCTCCAACAAGGCTGCGAGGCCGGTACCAGTGTGGGACAGTGTCCGGCCCCCGCGTTCGGCGCGCGCCCGCGCCAAGCCGCCGGGTCCAGCGGGAACACCTACGCCTACCTCACGCTCGGGTTCACCAAGCAGCTCGTGAAGGATCGCTTCACGATCGGCATCCTCGCCACCCTGCCCCTCGTCAACCTGACGACCGCGCGCTCGTTCTACGCCGACGAGCGCGAGGCGCTGTTCTCGAACAGCCTGCACCCCGAGCTCTACGGCGATCGCCTCACCGAGATCTCGATCGCGCTCGCGGCGAGCTTCACGATCCTCAAGGGCCTCGACTTCGGGCTCGGGACCACGATCGGGCTGGCGAACCAAGCCTCCGCCCAGACGTACGTCCGCGACGCCGCGAACTACGACACGCTGCTCCTCAACAACGACGTGTCCGTCCAAGCGGCGCTCTCGCCGATCGTCGGCGTGCGTTGGGCACCGATCGAGCGCCTCCGCTTCGGCGGCGTTCTCCACGCGCCGCACTCCCTCGAGATCGACGCCTCGATCGGCGCGACGCTCCCGAGCGGCACGTCGAGCTCGACGACGCGGAAGCAAGTGCACGACTGGTTGCCCTGGCGCGTCGGCGTCGGCGCCGAGCTCGACTTCGCGCGGCGCGCTCACTACACGGGGACGGTCGCCGCGCAGGTCCAGTGGGCCGCGTGGTCGGGCTACCAGGACCGGCACGGGACCTCGCCCGACGACTACGGCACCGACATGGAGTGGCACAACACGCTGACCTGGTCGGCCGGCGTGCGGCACCGCTGGAAGGGCCTCATGGGCTACTTCGATCTCCAGTACGCGCCGTCGCCGGTCCCGCTCCAGGTCGGGCGCTCGAGCTACGTGGACAGCGATCGCTACGGCATCGCGACGGGCCTGAGCCTCGACTTCACGCTCGGCGGCGTGCACCTGCGACCGGGCATCCAGCTCGTCGGCTACCGCATGGCCTACCGCTACGTGAAGAAGGACGACTCGCGGCTCGTGGACGAGCTGCCCGATGGCTCGCACTTCGGCTCGACCGGCGAGAGCGTCCCCGGCGCACGCGGGCTCCAGACGAACAACCCGGGCTGGCCGGGCTTCACGAGCGAGGGCTGGATCTACGGCGGCACGCTCTCGCTCGACGTCCTGCTCTGAGGTCGCCGTGCGAGCGCCGATCCTCGCCGACGACGAGCGCCGCGCGCTCCGTGCGCTCTACGCGGAGACCGACCAGCTCCTGGACGGGAACACCTGCGAGCTCTCGCTCGACTGCTGCCGGTTCGGCGTGACGGGGCGCGAGCCCTACCCCACGCCGGCCGAGCTCGCGCTCGTGTTCGAGGCCATCGCCGCGCGCGGGATCACGCTCGCCGGCCCCGCCCGCGACCGGCGCCGCCTGCCGCTCGCGGGGGACACCGATCGCACTTGTCCCATGTTGGGACAAGATGGGCGCTGCCGAATCTACGCCGAGCGCCCGTTCGGGTGCCGGACGTTCTTCTGCGAGAAGCGCGTCGGCCCAGCGAAGCTCCCGCGCAAGGAGATCCTCGCGCTCGGGCGGCGCGTCGCGGACCTCTCCGCGCGCGCGTTCCCGCGCGACCCGGGGCCCCGGCCGCTCGTCGCTGCGCTCGAGAGCGGTGCCGACCGCCTCCGGCGCGGCCGCTGACGTCACTCCTTGCCGCGGCGCTCCAGCGCGAGCGCGACGAAGCTCGACATCAGGTAGGCGAACGTCTCCTCGTCGCTGTCCCAACGGCGCTTGGGGCCGACGTGCTCGTGGCAGACGACGCCCACCATCTTGCCTTGCACCCAGATCGGGACGTCGAGCATGGAGTTGATCCCGAGCGGCGCAAGGTAGACCTGCGAGAAGCACGACGTACGCGGGTCGGTGTGCGCATCGTGCGCGGCGATCGTTCGCTCGCTCTTGAGCGCCCGGAAGTAGGGCGGGAAGTCCTTGGCGAAGAGCTCCGTCCCGTGGTTGTGCTCGCGCGTCTTCCGGATGAAGAGATCGCGACAGACGATCTTCGTGTGCGCGTCGTCGAGAAACCAGAGGCTGACGCGCTCGCAATCGAGCGTGCCCGAGGCGGACTCGGTGATGCGGCGCATGGTCGTCGTCTGGTCGGCGAGGAGCAAGCTCCGTTGCGCCATGAGCTCGACGAAGGTGGCGAGCTGGCGGCGCAAAATGGGGGCCGCGTCGCGCGCGGGCTGGAGGGACTCCGTCGCGGGGGCCGGGTCACGCCGCTCCGCGTCGGTCGCGAGCTTCGTGTAGGCGGCTTCGAGCCGCTGGATGAGCTCGGGCGTGTCCTCCATCGTCGCCGCCTCGGTCGAGGTGATGCGGCCCAAGGACGCCAGCCGAACCTTCCCCGTGAGCCCGAACTGGGTTGCCGCCTTCTCGAAGAGCCGAATCGCGTTCTTGCCCATGTACGTCACCAGTACCCCGAACGCAGAGGATCCGGCGCCCCATTTGGTACCGTCCTGGTAAGGGTGGACGATGCCTTTCGTCTCGAGCGCCCTCGGGCGCAATCCGTTCGTCGCCCGTGCCCAGGCGCGTTGGGTGCGCCTCCGCGGATGGGGAAATCGCTTCTTCGGGGTGTTCCCCGATTTCGCGGGCGCAGAAGCTGCGATCCCCAAGGGCGCGCGCGTGGGCTACGACCACGACGAGCTCGCGGGCTTCTATCGCGACCGGCTCGACCACATCGCGCTCGACGACTACCCCGTCGTGTACTGGCTCCGGCGCCTCGCGCAGGAGACGGCCGAGCCTTCGGTGTTCGACTTCGGGGGGCACGTGGGCGTGCACTTCTTCGCGTACCGCAGCTTCCTGGAGGGTGCGCCCCCGCTCCCCTGGCTCGTCTGCGACGTCGCCGCCGTCGCGCGCGCGGGCGCCGAGATCGCGCGCGAGCGTGGTGCGGCGGCGCTCGGGTTCACGACCGAGCCGAACGACGGCGACGGCCGACCGCTCTTCCTCTCGGCGGGCGCGCTCCAGTACCTGCCCGCGGGTCACCTCGCACGCGTGCTCGGCGCGATGAAGACGCCGCCGAAGCACCTCGTCTTGTCGAAGCTCCCCGTGCACGACAGCGAGGGCTTCGTGACGCTCCAGGACACCGGGGTGAGCGTGCACCCGTACTCGGTGTTCCGCCGCGCCGACTTCCTCGGCGACCTGGAGCGGCTCGGCTATCGGGTCAGGGACGAGTGGAAGGCGAGCGAGCACCACTGCCGCATCCTGCTCGAGGCGCGGCGGTCGGTGCTCGCGTACTCCGGGTTCGTGCTGAGCCGCTGACTACTTCGCCGTACCGTCGAAGTACTTCCGCGCCTGCGCTGCCGCGCCCTTGCCGACCTGGCTCCCGAGCTTGCGGCCCGTGAAGTCGTCCGGCTCGATGTGGATGCTGCCCCAGATGCGCGACTGACCGGCCTGGTCGGCGGCGTCGTAGTAGGTGGCCCACTGGAGCTTCACCGGCGCGCTCGGCCCCTTCTCGAAGCTGAGGTAGCCGGGCTTGAGCGTGGTCTCACCGAGCCCGCCCGGGAAGTACGCGGTGCCGGTGAAGTCGACGAGCACCTCGGCCGCGCTGCGACTGAACGTGCTGTGTCCGGAGATGAAGCCCGGGAACGGCGGCGTCACGAAGTTGCGGCGCTGGTAGGGCCACCACTCGACGGCGCGGATCCAGCCGACGCCACCGAGCTCGTTCACGCGATCGCCGGGCTCGCTGCGCCACGTCCGAACCGCGATCTGCCCGACGTAGAGGTGCAGGTTCGCGTGGCGCTGGCCGGGCGCCGAGCTCTCCTTGGTGATCACCTCGATCACGCCCGGGATGAGCGGCAGGCCTTCGGGGCTGTAGGACGGACCGGTCGTGTCCGTCGACTGCCCCTTCCCGCCCATGTAGCGGATGTACGTCGAGGGCCGGCCGGCGAGCAGGCGCCGCTTGATGTCCCACGCGGTGCACGCGGCGTCGTGAACGGCGCCGTTGATGCCGAGGTAAACCTTCACGTCCCACTCGAGCGGATCCAGCAGCGGCCCGGTGCCGCCGAGCTTGCGGACCATCGCCGGGTTGTCCATCGCGTAGTTCGTGATGACGTTCCAGTGCCCGGGCGGCGTCTCGGACTTCGGACCATCGGCCCAGAACTCCGCGAGCACGCGCCCGAAGTCGGCGACGGGGACGACGTTGGGCGCGTAGGGCTGGCCCGTCGCCGGGTTCACCGTGAAGCCGGTGCCCGCGTTGGAGCCGAGCGGGTTGTTGCCGATCGCGCCGGGCGAGATGTCCATCGTCTTGCCGGACGCCGGATCGAACTCGGCGTCCTTGGTGATGATCTCGACGACCCACTTGCGGAAGTCCGGATCGGTGAGCTTCGGCGGCGGGCCGGGGTCCTTCCACGGATCGCTCGGGCTCGCCTTCGTGAGCGCGAACGGTGTGACGGAGCCCCACTGCGAGCCGACGTACGTCTGCACGCCGGCCGGCAGGATGATCCCGTTCTGCGTCGCCGCGACGGCGAGGTTGAGCTGCTGCCAGAGGTTCGGGTCGGTCCCCGCCGGAGTACCAATTTGGTCCATCACGAGCGGCGGGTTCACGGCCTGGAACGTCGCGTCCGCGTAGTTGTTCGCTTCGTTCGAGCCGTCGCTCAGGGTCGCCGCGAGGACGGCGGCGCCGATGCGGTTGCCGACCGCGACCGGATCGGTGCCGGTCGCGTGCGCGTCGGTCGGATCGTAGCCGAGGCGCTTCATCACCGAAGTGAAGCAGGCCTCGGAGATCGGCCCGCCGACGGCTTTCTGGTAGCGCTGAACGAGCACGCGGTAGGCGGCGAAGCTCACCGCTTGGTTGCGCGCGGCGGCGAGATCGCCCGCGGTGTTCTTCTCGGTCGTGAAGACGCCGTCGGCGGTCGCGTCGTACGTGGCCCACGCGTCCCACATGGCGGCGCTCATGTGGTAGAGGTTGCGCGCGTGCACGGGCGGGCGCGGGAGGTCGCGCCGGATCGCGGCGATCACCTGCTCGTCCCACTGGCGCGCCACCGATTTGTCCTTCGCGACGTCGATGACGTCTTGCGGGCAGACCGCGGGCGGCGCGGCGTCGCCGTCGGCGCCACCGTCGCCGATCGGCGCGGGCTGGTAGGTGGGGACGTGGCTCCCGTAGTGGAGGATCGCGCCCGCATCGAGGGTGGTGCTGAGCACGTTGCCACCGACGGACCAGACTCCGCCGCCGGGATCGACCCACGTCGCGTGGAGCGACTGCACGCCGAGCGTCTGCTTGTGATCGACCTGAGCCCACTTGCCGTCGGTGCGGCGGTACATGTAGCCCTTCTCGCCCGACGCCCACCCGTCGCCACCGGCGAGCACGTGGATGCCTTGGATGAGCGGAACACCGACCGGCGACGCGTCGCTGACGGTCGCTCCGTCCTTGCTCTCGAGGACGACGCCGTTGCTGCCGCCGCCGACCATCACCGCGAGCCCGTCGGCGCCGTGGACGGTGAAGATCGTCTCCTTCGTCGGCGTCTTCACGACGCTGAAGCCCTTCGTCTTGCCGCCGTGCAGGACCGCGCCCCCGCCACCGACGACCCAGACGTCTTCGGCGCTCGTGCCCCAGACCTTGAAGAGGCCGGGCACCTCGTTGTTGGTGAGGCGCGGCATGTCGTCGGGGAGCCGCACCTCGGTCCAGGCCGTCCCGTCCCAGCGCCAGAGGAAGCCGTTGTGGCCCGCCCAACCGCCGACGGCGAACGCGTCGTTGGGACCTGCCGCCCAGACGCCGAAGACGGTGTCCTTGCCGAGGCCCGGCGTCTTCATCCGCTCGAACGCGCCGTTCTGGTAGCGGAGGATCATGCCGCCCGCGCCCGCCATGAAGACGGGGCCGTTCGGGACCGCGTCCACCCACCAGAGGTCGGCGTGCTGGCCCGTCGTCATCGGCGTCCACGACGTGCCGTCGTAGTGGAGGACGAGCGGCCCGTTGCTCGCGCTCTTGTCGGCGCCGACTGCCCACACGTCCTTGTCGGACGTGCCCGAGACGGAGAGCAGCGCCGCCGGGAGCCCGGTGGAGACCACTTCCCACTCGCGCGTGGGCGGAGGCGGCGGGTCGACGATCGTCTCCTTGCAGCCGAAGAACCCGGCGCTGGCGACGACGGCGAGAGAAGGAAGGACGAAGAAGAGTCGATGGATGCGCATGTTCGCTGGGTCCCCGGACGGTCGCAGAGCAAGGTGCGCGCCAGGTGTGCTCCCCCCGTGCGCGGTGCAGCAAAAGCGCCGGAATCCTCCGGCGCGGCGGGGCCCACTGTGCCACGAACCACGACAGTTGTGTCAGGCCGAGGAATCGGGATACTTCGCGTCGATGTCGCGGATCTCGCGAGCCATCGCCTCGCTCGTCTTCGCCCCGCCGACGCTGGGCGCCGCGTACTTGCTCGCGCTGACGGCGCTGGCGTCGCGGGCGCCGATCGTCGAAGAGGGCGACCGAGCGCTCGGTGCGCAGGCGCACGAGGTCTCGACCTTCGTCGAGAGCGCGTTCGCTCCGGAGATCAAGCGCGTGGTCCTGGCGATCGTGGCGGCGGCGCTCGCGGTCGGCTTCGCGTTCGGTGCGATCGCCGGGCTGCTCGTCCGCGCGCGGCGGGCGCTCGCCGCGCAGCCACGGATCGCGGGGGCGCGCTTCGGGCTCGAGGCGCTCGCGGTGACGGCGGCGCTCCACGCGCTCCTCACGCTCCACGCGATGGCGGCGAGCCCGCAGCTCTTCGCCGACACCTGGTACGCGCGCGGCGGGCTCCGGCGCAGCGTGCAGGTGCTCGCGACCGACGTGCTCGGCACGCGGGGCGTGACGTTCGTCGCGCTCGCCGCGCTCGCGCTCTACCTCGCGGGTCCGCGCCGAGCGTGGCCGCTGTGGCCGCGCCGCGTTCGGCGGCTCGTCTCCATGCTCCGCGCGCTCCCCGCCAGCACGGCGGCCACCGCGGCGAGCGTCGTCGCCGTCGGCGCGTTGCTCGTGCTCGCGCTCCCGCGCTCCGGAGAGCGCTCTGCCGTTGCCGCTCCGGCCCCGGCGCCGGGCGCACCGATGAACGTCATCGTGCTCGCCGCCGATTCGTTCCGCGCCGATCGGCTCACGCCGGCGGTGGCCCCCCACCTGACCGACCTCGCCGCGCGCGGGACGCGCTTCGACCGCGCCTACGTCTCGCTCCCGCGCACGTTTCCGTCGTGGGTCACGCTGCTGACCGGGCGCCACGCGCATCACCACGGCGTGCGCTCGATGTTCGCCCGCTGGGAGGACCGCGATCGTCCGTTCGATGCGCTCCCGGCACGGCTCCGCGCGCGCGGGTGGTCGACCGCCGTCGTGAGCGACTACGCGGGCGACATCTTCGGGCGCGTCGATCTCGGCTTCGATCGGGTCGACACGCCCGACTTCGATTTCGTCGAGCTGCTCCGCCAGCGCGCGCTCGAGCGGCAGACGCCGCTCCTCCCCGTCCTCCACTCGCGGATGGGGCGGCGTTTCTTCCCGACCCTTCGCGAGATGAACCAAGCGGCGGACCCGTCCATGCTCGAAGCGGACGCCGCGAGCGCCCTCCGCGACCTCGCCGACGGCGGGAAGCCCTTCTTCCTCACCGTCTTCTTCTCGACCGCGCACTTCCCGTACGCCGCGCCGGCTCCGTACTATGCAAAGTACACGGATCCGAAGTACCGCGGGCGCTTCAAGTACCACAAGCCGGTGGGGCTCGGCCGCGACGCGGACCCCACACCGGAGGACATCCAACAAGTCCGCGCGCTCTTCGACGGCGCCGTCACGAGCATCGACGACGCCGCGCAGGCGCTCCTCGTCGAGCTCGATCGGCTCGGCCTCCGCGAGCGCACGATCGTGATCGTCACCGCGGATCACGGCGAGACGCTCTTCGACAACGGCCACGGTCAGGGCCACGGCGATCACCTCTTCGGGGACGAGGGCACGCACGTTCCGTTCGTCGTCGTCGATCCGCGCAAGGCGCCGCCGCCGGGGGGCCGGCGCGACGACCGCATCGTGCGCGACGTCGATCTCGCCGCGACCCTGTACGACCTCACGGGCACGCCGCCTCCCGGCGATCTCGACGGCGTCTCGATCGCGCCCGCGCTCGACGGCGCGCCGTCGCCGAAGACGTTCGCGTACGCGGAGACCGAGCTCTGGATGGGGGACGTGCTCGGCCTTCCCGACGAGCTCCGCCTCCCCTACCCCACGCTCGCGCACCTCACCGAGGTGGACGTCACGCACGGGCACGAGCTCGTGCTCCAGAAGGAGCTCGAAGACGTGACCACTGTCGCGCGGCACCGGATGATCCGGGACGATCGCTGGAAGCTCGTCTACGCCCCCACCCGCGAGGGGCCGCGCTACCTGCTCTTCGACACCGTCGCCGACCCGGCGGAGCTCCACGACGTGGCGGCCGCGAACCCGACCGAGGTCGACCGCCTGCGCGGTGAGCTCTGGCGGTGGATGCTGTCCGATCCGAGGATGGTCGAGCGCGGCGGCTTCCTCGTCCCGCGGACGCACGCGCAGACGGGCGCCGCGACCGCCGCGCTCCGCATCCCGCAGGCGAACGCCGCAAACGGAGCGCCGAAGTGAGCCGGCGAATCTCGCTTCGGCTCCCGCGCATCGCTCGTGCCGCGCGCGCGCTGCTCGGCGTCGCGGCCACGGCCGCGCTCGTCGTCGTCGCCCACCGCTACGGCGGCGCGGAGGATCCGCATGCACGCGTCGCCGCGAGCGCCGCCGCTCCGGTCGCCAGCACGGGCACCGCCCCCGTCGACGATGCGGCCGAAGAGGAAGCGCTCGATCTGGTGGGCGCGCTCGGCGATGCCCAGATCGACGTCCCGAGCCTGGCGAAGGGCTCCATGTTGTTCTCGGCGCACTGGCGCCGGATGGCGGTCCCGTTCCTGAACCTCCCGCCCGATCGCGCGAAGCTCGCGACGAGCGTGGCCCTCCGCACGAGCGACGAGGTCAAGCAGTGGTCCGTCCCCACGGCGTCCGGCGGCTCGTGGACGCCCGACGCGCGCGTCTGGAACATGAGCGAGGGGAGCTTCGACCAGCGCGAGGCCATCTTCGCGCCCACCCCGGCGACGCTCTCCTTCCACGTCCGCGTCCCCGCGCACGCGACGCTGAAGTTCGCCCCCGGGACCGCCAACTGGGCCGGCGACGACACCGTCTTCGCGGTCACGGTGAAGGACGCGCGCGGGAGCGCCGTACCACTTTGGGAAAAGCGGTACCTGGCCGAGGAGACGCGCGGCTGGGCGGACGAGGTCGCGCTCGATCTCGAGCCCTTCTCCGGCCAAGAGGTCGAGCTGCGCCTGACTACGACCGCGGCCCCGCGCACGGCGCCGGCCGCGAAGGCGCCCCCGCGACGAAAGCCCGGCGACGGCGGCGCACCGGCCGCGAGCGAGGACGCCCTCGGCGCGACCGGACTGACGCTCGCGCTCTGGGGCAACCCGACGATCCTCTCGCGGCGGGCACCCAAGCTCCCCTACAACGTGCTCTTCATCGTCGTGGACGCGCTCCGGCCGGACGCCATCGCGAGCTTCCACGATCCGGCCGTCGACGCGGCGAAGACGAGCGCGCAGTACCCGCCGCTCGAAGCCTTCGTCCCGAAGATCGACGGGCTCGTCCCCAACCTCGACGGTCTCGCCGCGCGGGGCGTCCGCTTCACCCAGGCCTACTCGGGCGGCTCGTGGACGCGCCCCGGCACGCTCTCCATGCTGTCGGGCAAGCGCTCGAGCGAGCTCGGCGTCGAGACGCTGCCGTGGGTCCTCCCCGACGCGGAGACCACGCACTACTACGCGTCGGAGCCGCCGCTCCTCGCACTGCTGCTCCGCCGCGCCGGCGCCGCGACGCGCGCGTTCGTGAACAACTACTTCATGGTCGGTTACGCGCCGGTCGGGGTGGACATGGGCTTCGCGCGTGTGGACGACCACCGCTACCGCACGAAGGACACGGCGCTCGTGACGGAGAACGCGATCGGTTGGCTGAAGGCCAACGCGAAGTCGCGCTTCTTCATGTTCTGCAACTACAACTCGCCGCACGAGCCGTGGGAGCCGCCGCCACAGTTCCTCTCGCGCGTGCCCGCCGCGCCGGCCGGCCCCAAGGACGACGTGATCCGGCGCTACCTCGCCGAGGCCGCCAAGGACGACGAGGCGATCGGGCTCCTCCTCCGCACGCTGGACGAGCTGAACCTGCGCGAGAAGACGCTCGTCATCGTCACCGCCGATCACGGCGAGACGTTCTCCTCCGCGCACGCGGGCGTCTCGCTCCTCGACAAGATGCAGGTGCGCTTCCACCACGCCGTCTCGAACTTCGAGGAGACGACGCACGTCCCGATCCTGATGGCGCTCCCGAAGGTGCTCCCGGAGAACGTCGCCGTGAGCGCGCGCGTGCGCAACACCGACCTGGCGCCGACGATCCTCGAGCTGCTCGGGCTCGAGAAGAACGGCGCGATGACCGGAAGCTCGCTCGTCCCGCTCGTCCATGGTGCGAAGGAGCCCGACGAGCGCGTCGTCGTGTCCGAGGGGCGCGGCACGCGCGCGATCATCGCCGGGAAGTACCGGGCGATCTTCCGCGAGGGCAAGGCGCAGACGTGGACCATCGGTGACAAGCAGATCAACGTCGCCGAGGAGCTCTACGACCTCGAGGCCGATCCGGGCGAGCGTCACAACCTCGCGCACACGATGCCCGACGTCGTCGCCGAGATGCGCGCGCGCCTCGACGCCGCCAAGCTCAACGTCCCCGTCGCGGGAACCACGGCGAGCCTCCGCGCGCCGACCGACGAGCCCGCGCCCCGCGTGAGGCTGCGCTTCGTCGGGCGCGGAGGGACGCACCGCGTGTCGGGCTCGATCACGGCGACGGCGGGTGGCAAACCGGCGACGCTCCGGTTCGATCCCGTCGCGCTCGCGAAGGACGCGTTCCACGTCGACGGTGGCAAGCTCGATCTCGCGTTGGTGACGGTGCCGGATCAACCGGTGGGGCTCGATCTCGTCGTCACGCCGGCCGACGCCGCGATCACGTGGCAGCTCTGGCTCGACGATGCGCCGTGGCCCGCGCGCGCGGTCTTCGCGGGCCCGTTCGGACTCTACGATCCTGCGTCCTCGCTCGGGCTCGCCGACGACGCCGCTCGCGCCGCGGCGGCGGCGGACGATCTCCCGACGATCGATCCGGCGCGCGACCTCGGGCTCTTCGTCGTCCGCGACCCCGGCCGAACGAGCGGCCCCGAGCGCGGGACGACCGCAGCGGGCAAAGACGAGATGGAGCGCCTGCTGAAGGAGTGGGGCTACGCGCACGGGAGCAAATAAAACTTCGGACGCCGCTCGCCCGTAAGGGTGAGAGATGAACGCACCGAAGACTCTGTTCCCTGTTCTTCTTCTCTCCTTGGCCGCGTGTGGCGGCGCCGAACGCGCGCCCACGAATCCCCCGCCCGCGACGACGACGACGACGACGACGACGACGCCACAGGTACCGCAGGCTGCGATCGACGGCGGGGTCGGGACCGCCGGCACCGCCGACCCACCGACGGCACCGGTGCCCCCCGCGACCGGCAACATGACGATGTCTGCCTCCATCGAGGCGTTCAACGCCGACCTCTACGCGAAGCTCGAGTCGCAGAAGGGCAACGTCTTCTACTCGGCAGCGAGCATCGAATACGCGCTGGCGATGACGGCCGCAGGCGCCAAAGGCCAGACCGCCACCGAGATGCAGAACACGCTCCATCTCGGCAACGCCGCGACGACGGGTCCGTCGGCGAAAGCCTTCATGACGACGTGGAGCACCCCGCAGCCGAACGGCCCGACGCTCGCGATCGCGAACCGCCTCTGGGGACAACAAGGCTACGCGTTCCAGCCGGACTACCTGCAGAACACGAAGGCCTGGTACGGCGCCGACCTCGGCCAGCTCGACTTCAAGAAGGCGCCCGATGCGTCCAGGAAGACGATCAACGACTGGGTGTCCGAGAAGACGAACAAGAAGATCCCCGACCTCCTGCCGGCGGACGCGATCACTCCCAGCACGCGCCTCGTCTTGACGAACGCGGTCTACTTCAAGGGCACCTGGCGCACGAAGTTCGACCCGAAGACCACCGCGCCCGCGCCTTTCAAGACCGCGAGCGGCAATATCCAAGCGCAGACGATGCACGCGCACTTCGATCACGGCTCGTACGCGGACGTCGGCGACGCCGAGGTGCTGGCGATCCCCTACACGGGCGACGCTACCCATCGCCTCTCGATGCTCGTCGTCTTGCCGAAGGCGGGAAAGACGATCGGAACGGTCGAAGGCGAGCTCAACGGGACCGCCCTCTCCAAGTGGTCGGCGGCCTGCTCCGATGCGGAGGTGAAGCTGTCGCTCCCGAAGTTCCGCACGTCGAGCAGCTTCGAGCTCGCGCCGGTGTTGCAGTCGATGGGCATGAGCCTCCCCTTCGGCTCGAGCGCCGACTTCTCGGGCATCGCACAGAAGGGCGAAGCCCCGCTCTCGATCTCCGCAGTCATTCACAAGGCGTTCGTCGACGTGAACGAAGAAGGCACCGAGGCAGCGGCCGCGACCGCCGTCGTCATGACGGATGCGGCGGCGATGCCTCCTGCGAAGACGGTCGACTTCAAGGTCGACCATCCGTTTCTCTTCTTCATCCGCGACGACGCGAGCGGCACCGTGCTCTTTTCGGGCCGCATCGAAGACCCGACGAAGTGAGGCGTCAGCTCCGATCGCGCAACGTCGTCGCCAGGTGCACCGCGTCGTACCCGAACTTCTCGCGCACCGCGTCCACCGTCTGCCCCCGCCGGTCGCCCGCGTCGAACGTGCGGAGCTTCACCTGCGGCTCCTCGAGCGACAGCTTCGACAGCGCGACCCCGAGCAGGCGAATCGAGAGCGGCCGCGTGCGCGCGCGCTCGTAGAGCATCTGCACGACGCGCAGCACCTCGAGGTCGACGCTGGTCGGCGTGATCGTCCGTGAGCGCGTGATCGTGTGGAAGTCGGTGTAGCGCAAACGAAGCGTCACCCGCCCCGCGCGCACGCCACGGCTCCGCGCGCGCGAGCACACGCGCTCCGACAGCCCACACAGGATGCTCGCCGTGACCTCGGGGCTGGTCTCGCCGAACGTGCGCTCGTTCGAGATGCTCCCGACGAAGAGCCCTTCCGGATCGTGCTCGCTGAAGGCGGGCCGCTCGCGCCCGAGGTCCGCGCTGCCCTGCCCCAGCGCATCGCGCCGCAGCCCCTCGGCATAGACGCCGAAGATCGGTTGCAGGAGCCGCGCGGGCGCGACGACGAGCTGCGAGAGCGTCGTGATCCCAATCTCCGCGAGCTTCTGCTCCGAGACCGGGCCGATCCCGGGGAGCTTCCGGACGCCGAGCGGCGCGAGGGTCGCCGCTTCTTCCCCCGCGCGCACGAGCTTCACGCCCGCGGGCTTCGCCAGCCCGCACGCGACCTTCGCCGTCGACTTGCTCGTGGCGATGCCCGCGCTCGAAGGGAGCCCGAGCTCGCTCTGGATCGCGTTCGTCATCGATTCCACGACGCGCAGGATGGTGGCGTCGTCGTCGGCGTCCTCCGGCCGCCGGTACATCGCCTCGCAGCCGTGGAAGTCCACGTACTGCTCGTCGATGCTCGCCGCGATCACGATCGGGCTGTAGCGCTCGACGATCGCGCGCGCGCCGCTCGAGTACTTGGCGTACTCCTCGTGATGGCCGGGGACGAAGATCGCGTGCGGTGCGAGCTCCGTCGCGTCGCGGATCGACATGCCCGAGCGCACGCCGAACGCGCGCGCCTCGTAGCTCGAGGACGTCACGACCCCGCGTCCCCCTTTGGCGCCCCCGACGACGACCGCCTTCCCGATCAGGCTCGGATCGAGCAGGCGCTCCACCGACACGAAGAACGTGTCGAGATCGAGGCAGCAAATCCGAGCGCGCCGCATGCCCCGATCATGCCACTGCTCACCTGTTCAGTCCATCAGGTCCACTCGACGCGGAAGGGCAGCCGATACGTCGTCATCCCGCCGATCTCGCCGTCGGGCTCGGGCTCCTGGAACGTCATGCGCACGTCCTTCGCGCCGCCCTGCTCCAGCATCACCTCGATGAACCCCGCCGCCGAGATCGCGCTCCACGCGAGGAGCACGTGCGGCACGGCGAGCCGCGCCCCCTGCACGCAGTGAGGTCCGACGATCGACGCGCTCACCTTTCCGAAGTCGTGGAGGATCGCCGCCGCGCGCGGCAAGGCCAGGACGAGCGTGTCGCTCCGGACCGTGCGCAGGAGCGCGCTGTACGCCTTCGCGAACCCCGCCCGGGCCGCCGCGCGGTTCGCGTCACGCACCTGCTCCACGAAGCCGATGCCACGCAGGCGCGCGATCGTGACACCCGCGAACGGGAGCGGCACCACGTCGTAGTTGCGCGAGCTCGAGAACGATTGCTCGAAGAATCGCTGGAGACCCGGCGTCGGAAGCGCGCGTTGGAACGCCGCGACGCCGCCGGGCACGTTCTTCGCGACGAACTCCAGGAGCCCCGTGTACGCGACGCCGAGCGTGTGGAACGGCGACGTCCCCGGAGGGAACGGAGGCTCGCGCGGAAGCGCGAAGCGGGGGTCCTGGAAGTTCCACACGGTGCCCTGCCCTTAGAAGCGTAGCGCCGGACTGCGCGACTTTCCTGCGAACCGACCTCGCGAATTCTCCCGCGTCTTGTCATCACGGGGCGGCACGCGCCGCCCCGCCCCGCCGGCGAAGCCGTCGCGGTCCCCACCCCACGCGGGCTCGCTCCGCTCGCACTCCTCTTTTTCTTCGAGAATCGCGCTCGGTCAACTAGCTTGGCGTTGGCTCCGCATGCGCCTCTCTCACCTGCTCGGCCCCGACCTGAAGATGGTCCTGAAGGAGGACCCGGAGCAGGTGCGCATGCTCCTCGACGAGATCCACCCCGAGGACCTCGCCGATCTCGTCGCCGATCTCGAGCCCGACGATCGCGCGCAGATCATGGCGCGCATGCCCGCCGCCGACGCAGCGCCGATCTTCGAGCGCCTCGAGCCCGACGAGCAGGAAGAGCTCGTCGAGACGATGCCCCCCGAGTCCGTCGCCCGCATCGCGAGCGAGATGGAGCCGGACGATCGCGCCGACCTCTTCTCGCTCTTGCCCGATGCCGTCGGCGACGAGCTCCTCAAGTCGCTCGAGAAGGTCGACCCCGAAGCCGCGGAAGAAGTCCGCGAGATCGAGAAGTACCCGGAGACCGCCGCCGGTCACCTCATGACGACGAAGTACGTCAGCGTTCCGCCGCTGACGCGCGTCGCGCAGGCGCTCGACGAGGTGCGCGCCTTCGTGAAGGAGTACCCGGACTCGCCGATCTACAACGTCTACCTGATGGGCGAGGCGGACAAGCTCCAGGGCCTCGCCTCCCTCCGCGAGCTGATCGCGGCCGACGCGAGCGCGCTGATGGACGACGTCGTCCGCACGAACATCATCAGCGTCCCGCCCGACATGGACCAAGAGGAAGTGGCGCGCCGCATGGCGAAGTACGACCTCGCCGTCATGCCGGTCGTCGACGCGAGCGGTGCGCTCCTCGGCGTGATCACGATCGACGACATCGTCGACGTCCTCACCCAGGAAGGCACCGAGGACGTCCAGAAGATCGGCGGTGTCGAGCCGCTCGACGTGCCCTACTTCCAGACGAGCTTCTTCGAGTTCATCAAGAAGCGCGGCGTGTGGCTCGTGATTCTGTTCGTCGAGGAGTTCTTCACCCAGACCGCGCTCCGCTACTACGATCCGGTCTTCGAGGCGATCAAGGGCGCGAGCTACTACGTGCCGCTGCTCATCTCGACCGGTGGCAACTCGGGCTCGCAATCGTCCACGCTCATCATCCGCGGCATGGCGGTCGGCGAGATCAAGCCGAAGGATTGGTGGCGGATCCTGTTCCGCGAAGCGGGCATGGGCCTCGTGCTCGGGTCGGGTCTCGGCACCATCGGGTTCTTCCGCGTGCTCATGTACCGCGACCAGCACGTGGCGTTCGCGCTGACGGTGGCCCTCACGCTCGTCGGAATCGTGATGACGGGCTGTACGGTGGGCTCACTGCTGCCGCTCGTGCTGAAGCGGCTCGGGTTCGACCCGGCGACGAGCTCGACGCCGTTCATCGCGAGCTTGGTGGACGTGCTGGGGATCATCATCTTCGTGCACGTGGCGAAGATCGTGATGGCGAGCGTGATCGCGGCGGGTGGGGTCCACTAGCGGGCTGCGGAAGAAGCGCTGTCGCAGGCTGCTTGCCCTCCTGCCGGTTGAAAGGTCGTGGCTCGGGAGGAGGAGTGGGAGGGGGAGGAGGAGTGGGAGGGGGACCGCTAGTGTCCCGCGTCTACTGGGCCCTTCCCGCCCTTTCCGAGCAGGAAGACGAGCGGAAGCGTCGCCAGGATCAGCACCGCCGTCGCGAAGAAGCTGTCGTTGAACGACATCACCGCCGCCTGATTCGCGATCGAGCCGGACACGGCCGCCGCCGCTTTGAGCTTCGCCGTCGCCAGGTCGTCGCCGCGCGAGAGGAACGCGCCCGTGTACGCGCCCACGCGCGCCATCGTCTGCGGATCGCCCGCCGTCAGGTGCTCCGTGAGGACGGCGCGGTGGAACGTGATCCGCGCGCCGAGCATGGTGGACAGGAGCGCGACGCCGACGCTGCCTCCGAGCTGACGGGTGAGGCTGAAGAGGCCGGTCGCCTTCCCGATGTCCTTCTTCGGGATGTCGCTCAGGGTCGCCATGTTGAGCGGCAGGAACATCATGACCGTGCCGAACTGGCGGAAGATGAGCGGCCAGAACAGGTCGCTCGCCCCCGTTTCGGTCGTGAGCCGGCCGAGCACGAACATCTGCGACACGAGGATGAGCGAGCCGCCGACGAGGATGATCCGCGGATCGAAGCGCCGCACCAGCTGCGCGCCGATCGGCATCGCGACCAGGCTCGAGAGCGCCCCCGGCAAGAGCAGGAAGCCGGTGTCCTGCGAGGTGTAATGCAGGATCGTCTGCGCGAAGATCGGGACCGCGAACAGCGCGCCGTAGAGCGCCATGCCGACCGTGATCGAGAGGAGACACCCCGACCACAGCGACCGATAGCTGAGCACGCGCAGATCGACGACTGGGTGCTCGGAGCGGAGCGACCGACCGACGAAGAGGATGAGCGAGACCGCGCTTACCACGCCGAGCGCGACGATCGTGGGCGACTCGAACCAGTCGTCTTCCTGCCCGTTCTCGAGGAGCGCTTGGAGGCAACCGAGCCCCATCGCGAGCAGCCCGATCTCGACGAAGTCGACCTTGGCCTTGGTCTCGCCGCGCTTGCTCCCTTCGCCCTCGTCGGGCGGGAGGAACGCGCTGCACATCAACACGGCCATGATGCCGACCGGCAGATTGACGTAGAAGATCCACCGCCAGTCCACGTTCGTGACGAGGTAACCGCCGAGCGTGGGACCGATCGCGGGCCCCGAGATCACGATGATCCCGAAGAAGGCCTGCGCCATCGGCTGCTCTTCCTTCGGGAACGTCTCGAAGAGGATCGCCTGCGCCTTCGCGAGCAACCCGCCGCCCATCAAGCCTTGGAGGATGCGCGCGACGATGAGCATCGTGAGGCTCTGCGACGCGCCGCAGAGCATCGACGCGAGCGTGAAACCGACCAGCGAGAAGATGAAGTACGTCTTCTTCCCGAAGCGCTCGCCGAGCCACGCCGTCATCGGCAGGATGATGACGTTGGCGACCGCGTAGCCCGACACGACCCACGTGACCTGCGCGAGCGTCGCACCGAGCGACGCCTGGACCTGGGGCAAGGCGACGTTGACGATGCTCGTGTCGACGATCTCGAGGAGCGCGCCGAGCGCGACCGCGACCGCGACCGCCCACTTGTTGAGCTTGAACGCCGACGCGGGCGCGGCGGCTCGTCGAGCGGCGGCGACGGCGGCCACGCTCACTCCTTGGTCGTGACGTCGACGTCGACGTTCATGCCCGGGCGGAGCTCCACGTCCTTCGGGACGTCGACGAGCTTGATCCGGACCGAGACGCGCTGGACGACCTTCGTGAAGTTGCCGCTCGCGTTGTCGGCCGGGATGAGCGCGAACCGGTTGCCGGCCGCGCCCGCGAAGCTCTCGACCTCGCCTTTGAGGTGCATGCCGCCGAAGGCATCCACGCTGACCTCCACCGGCTGGCCCGGCTTCATCTTCGCGACCTGCGTCTCCTTGAAGTTCGCCGTGACCCACGGCGAGCTCGACGAGACGAGCTGCGCGACGGCCTGCCCGAGCGAGACCATGCCGCCGACGGAGACCGTGCGCTTCGACACCACGCCGTCCTGCGGAGCCAGGATCTTCGTGTACGAGAGGTCGATCAGCGCGAGGTCGCGCTGCGCCTTCGCCACCGCGACCTGCGCGCGCGCTGCGTCCGCGCGCGCGTGCGCCTGCGCGACCACCGCATCCACGTCGCTGGCCTGGGTGAGCCGTGCCGTCGCTTCTTGGACCCGCGACAGCGCTTGCTGCTGGGCGCCGCGAACGGCGAGCACGTGCGCCTTCGCCTGGCTCAGCGCCGCCTGCGTGGTGTCGCGCGTGGCCCGCGCCTGGTCGAGCGTGGCCTGCGGGATCGAGCCGGACTTGAAGAGCGCATCGGTCCGCTGGAAGTCCGTCTCCGCCCGATCGGCGTTCGCCTGGGCCGAGACGACCTGCGCCTCGGCCTCGGCGATCTGCTCCTTCGTCGCGCTCGCGTTGCCGGCCGCGCCCGACACGCCCGCCTGAGCCGCCGTCTTGTTGCCGACGGCGTTCGTCTGGGCCAGCCGTTCGTCCGCCTCGGCCCCGGCCGCCGTGGCCTGCGCCACGAGCAGGTTCGCCTCGACCTGAGCCAACCGCGCCCGCGCCGGCGTGTCGTCCAGCTCGACCAGGACGTCGCCCGCCTTCACCTTCTGGTTGTCGCTGAAGTTCACCTTCGCGACGATGCCCTGGGTGCGCGCGTTGACCCCGACCACGTCGCCATCGACCTGAGCGTCGTCCGTCTTCTCGTGGCCGATGTGGGATACGTACCAGTACCCCCCGACCGCGACCGCGACGGCTGCCAGCCCGAGGAAGATCGCGCGGCGCGGGGGCGCCTTCTTCGCCGGGGCAGCGGCCGCCGGCTTCTCTTCGTCCCCCGCCTTCGCGTTCGGTTCGACGTTCGTGCTCGCGGTTCCGGCGCTCATCCGTGCTCCCTAGTCGCTACCCCGAGTAGCGTTTGCTCACAGTTACCATACCGATGCCTAATGGCAACGGATGGTTGCGACAAGGAACCCTGCGCCATATCCTCCACGCGTGGTGCGAAGAAAGGTGAAGGCCAAGCGTCCGGGCGGTCGAGCCGCGCGCGTCGTCGCCGCGGTGATCGACGCGACGATGCGCGAGATCGCGCGGGTGGGTTTCGAGGAGCTTCGGGTCGAGGACGTGGCGGAGCTCGCCGGCGTCGCCAAGACCACGGTCTACCGCCGCTGGCCGACCAAGATCGCGCTCGTCGTGGATGCGATGCGCTCCTTGCACGGTCAGTTCGACGTGCCCGACACGGGCTCGGTCCGCGAAGACGCGCGTCGGATCCTGGAGGAGCTCGGCCGCGGGAAGGACATGACGCTCAAGCGCACGCTCGCGCGTGCCGTCGTCGCGGCAGGTGCCGATCACGAGCTCGTGCGGGCGATGATGCAGCTCCGCGCCGAGCGCATGGCGGTCTGGGAAGAGGTCCTCCAGCGCGCCATCGAGCGGGGCGAGCTGCCCCGCTCTCTGGACGTCGCGCTCGTGGCCGAGGTCATCGTCGCTCCGTTCGCGCTCCGCGTCCTCCGTGGCGAGACGGTGGACGCGAAGACGATCGATGCGCTCGTCGATCTCGTGGTCACCGGTGCCGAGCACTCCGGTGGACCGCCGAAGAAGTCGGCGAAGGCTACTTCTTCAAGCCCGCCGGGCAGTCGACGGCGGCCAGCGTATAGAAGTCGTCCGTCGCGGGGCTGACCGTGATCGGGTGCTCGCCCGCGATCTTCGGGCAGAACGTGAAGTCGATCTCCGTCGCGGGGTCCGGCGTCTTGATGGACTCGCCGAGCGGGTTCTTCATCGTCAGCGTGATCTTGTTCTCGGGGACGCCCGTGTTGACCAGGATCCGGACGCACGGACCGCCGACGACGAAGCTCGTCTTGAGCGTCTTCTCGCCTTGCGAGGGCTTCGGGCTCATGAGCACCGTCTTGCAGCCCTTGCCGTAGAGATCCTTCATCTCCGCCGTCGTCTTGTCCTCGCCGGTCGACTTGGAGTCGCTCGCGATCGGCTTGGGGGGCGGCTTCGGCGGAGACGGAGGCGTCACCACGACCTCGTGCGAGGTATCGCTCGCCATCTGCTTCGTCGCGTCGTGCACGACCCAGATGATGAAGATGGTGATGCCGATCACCGCGAGCACCGGCACGCCGATGAACAGAAAGAGCATCCACCCGATGCCGCGCACGACCTGGCGCTGCGTCTCCTGGTGGGCCTGCACCGCGTGCTGCTGCGCCTGATGCATCGTCGCCGCGCGGTGCTGCGCTTGCCGGATCGCGACGAGATCCTGGGGGAGCGGCGTGGTCTCACCGCAGAACTGGCACGTGACGAAGACTGCCGTCAGCTCGTCCGGGACCTTCAAGCTCGCGCCGCAGCGGCGGCAGGAAAGCTGTTGCATGGGTTCCCCATCCTACCAAAGTCACGCGTCGACGAGACCACCACCGTCGGCGCGGAAAACGCGGTCGCAGCGGGGGCACGTCACCCGGGCCGGCGGCGATGCCCCGCGCGCGAGCGATGCCCCGCACGTGCACGCGAAGCCGACGATCCGCGCGGGCGAACCGACCACCTCCGCGAACGCGGGCACGTCGGCCGTGACCACGGCGCCCGCACCGATCAGCGCGCCCCGTCCGACCGTCACCGGCGCAACGAGCACGGAGCGCGCGCCGAGCGTCGCGCCATCGCCGACGAGCGTGCGCGCGAACGCACCGTCGTGGGGGAAGCGCGCGCGCGGGCGGCGCACGTTGGTGAACGTCACCGCCGGACCGACGAAGACGTCCTCGCCGAGCTCCACCCCGCTCCACACGCTCGTGTGCGATTGGAGCCGAGTTCCACGCCCGATCTTGGCGCCGCGATCGACGTAGCAGAAGGCGCCCACGACGACGTCCTCGGCGAGCTCCGCGCCCTCGCGAACGATCGCGCTGGGATAGACCTTCGGCCCGGCTCCCTCGCGGGCGCGCTCTCGCACCTTCGCCACGCCGGAACTCTACGCTGGTCCTTTTCACGCGGTGCCTCTATTTGAGAGCCGCGTGCCGTCCCCCCGCCTCCTCCATGTCTCCGCCCTCGCTACGCTCGCGCTCGTCGTCGGCGTGCTCGGCGGTTGCGGCAAGCGGAAGCGCGGTGACGCCTACACGATGCTCCAAGTGAGCGCTCAGGGCGAGCGCGCCTGCGCCGCGATGAAGGACGGGGCGGTTCGTTGCTGGGGGCGGAACGACGACCACGCCTTCGGGCCGGCCGCCGAGGCGACGACCCCCACCATCGTCGCCGGCTTCAGCGGCGCGCTCGACGTCGCGGTCGGTCCGCACATCGTCTGCGCGCGGACGAAGGACCACGTGCGTTGCGTTGGGCAGGGCCCAGCAGCGTCCCGGGTGACCACGCCCACCGACGTGGAGGGCATCGGCGCCGCCGAGCGGGTCGCCGTCGGCAACGATCACGTATGCGTGCTCGAGAGCGGCGGACGCGTGAGCTGCTTCGGCGAGAACGCGCGCGGGCAGCTCGGGGATGGCACCGTGGCGGCGCGCTGGGTGCCCGCGCCGGTCGCGGAGCTCGGGCACGCGGTCGACGTCGCAGCGGGCGGCGACACCACGTGCGCCGTGCTCGACGACGAGAGCGTGCGCTGCTGGGGCCGCGGCGACGAAGGCCAGCTCGGCCACGGCAAGAACGAAGACGCCCACACCCCCGTCATCGCGCGGACGCTCGGCGCGCGGCGCGTGAGCGTCGGTCCGGGTCACGCGTGCGCGAAGCTCGGCGACGAGACGGCGGTGTGCTGGGGCCGCAACGAGCACGGCCAGCTCGGGGACGGCACGACCGCGTCGCGCAACGTACCGCGCGCCGTCACGGGCGTGGTGATCGTGGACCAGATCACCTGCGGCGATGCGCACACCTGCGCCCGAATGGGCGACAGCACGATCCGGTGTTGGGGCAAGAACGACGTCCACCAGTCCGCGCTCGCGACGACCGAGGACACACTCGAGCCGAAGCTCGTCACCGGCCTCTACGAGTCCGAGGCCGTCGCCGTCGGGGGAGACTTCTCCTGCGTCCGGATGAAGGACGGGTGGCTGCGCTGCTGGGGCCAGAACTTCCGCGGCGAGCTCGCCGACGGCACCACCGAGCTCCGCGCAATTCCGAACCCGATCAAATACTGATACGGTCGTAATGCGGGAGGGATCTTCCCATGCGCTTGCATCGCTTGGTCGTCGTCGGCGTGATTGGCGCCGTCTCCGTCGTCGTCATCGCCTGCGGCCTCGAGCAGGGTGGGCTCCTCGTCGAGCTGGACGCGGGGATCGATGCCACCAAGCCCGACCAGTTCGTCCCTGACTCGCCTCCCCCGCCGGTCGACGTCTTCGTCCCGGACGTCGTCGCACCGTCGTGCACCACCCTCGATGCGAGCGGCTGCCTCCCGCCCTTCAACGCGGACGCAGGGTGGAAGCCGATCGTGATCCCGACGACGGCGTCGGGCTGCCCTGCGCCCCCACCGGACGACGCGTCGTGGACGGCGATCACCTACTACTCCGACGCGTCGCTCGCGCCGGGCAGCTGCGCGTGCGGGTGCTCCGTCAGCGCCCCCGGCTGCGCGCCGGATGGGAGCGTCACCTACGGCAACGTGACCGGGTGCACGGGCGACGCCGGAGTGGTGCTGAACCTCCCGACGGGCGTGTGCGTCGACAACACGACCCCGGCCGCGTTCCTCCAGGCGACCTACGGCCCGACCAACCTCGCGACCAGCTGCGATGCGTCCGGGCCGGCCGACGCGCAAGTGCTGGTGACCTCGACGAACACCTGCGCGACCCCCTCGTGCAACATCGACTTCTGTGGGCTCAAGGCCGCCGGCTACCAGCGCTGCATCCTGAACGAGCAGGGCATCATGAACTGCCCGCCGGGCGGCTACCAGCGCCGGATCGTGAACAAGGGCTTCGGTGGCGCCTGCGGCGCGTGCGGCTGCGGCGTGACGGCGCCGACCAAGTGCACGCCGACCCTCAACGCCTACACCGGCGCGGGCTGCACGAACTTGAGCGAGTCGTACCCGCTCGATGGCTCCTGCGCGCCCAACCTGCTCTCGAACTCGATGCAGCTCAACGTGGTCCGCACGGACGGCACCTGCAATGCGGGCGCGAACGGGTCGGCCAACGTGGCCGGGCCGGTGACGCTCTGCTGCGTGCCTTGAGCACGGGCTGACGCACTCCGCTTCCATGCGCGCCGCGCGGCCCGTTTTTGGGTACGTTGCTCGCGATGCGCATCGTCAGCGTCGGCGGTGGCCCCGCCGCCCTCTACTTCGCCCTGCTCCGCAAGAAGGCTCACCCCGGGGACGAGATCGTCCTCGTCGAGCGCAACTTGCCCTACGACACGTTCGGCTGGGGCGTCGTCTTCTCCGACGAGACGATGAGCGGCTTCGCCGACGCCGATCGCCCGACGCACGACGAGATCGTCCGCCGCTTCGCGCATTGGACGGACATCGACATCCACTACAAGGGCAGCGTGCTGCGCTCGGGGGGCCACGGCTTCTCCGGCATCGCGCGGAAGGAGCTCCTGAACGTCCTCCAGCGCCGCTGCGAGGAGCTCGGCGTCGTCCTGAAGTTCGAGACGGAGGTCGACGACGTCGAAGCCCTCCGGCGGGACTGCGATCTCCTGCTCGGCGCCGACGGCGTGAACAGCAAGGTCCGCACGCGCTGGGCCGACGCGTTCCGCCCGACGATCGACGAGCGCCGCTGCGCGTTCATCTGGCTCGGCACCGACCTCCGGTTCGACGCGTTCACCTTCATCTTCGAGGAGAACGAGCACGGGGTCTTCCAGGTCCACGGCTACCCGTTCGACGAGAAGCACAGCACCTTCATCGTCGAGACGGACGAGGAGAGCTTCAAGAACGCACGCCTCGATCGCGCCACGCCCGAGGAGAGCGTGGCCTACATGGAGAAGCTCTTCGCGAAGCAGCTCCGCGGGCATCGGCTGCTCACGAACAAGTCGATCTGGCGCCGCTTCCCGACGATCAAGAACGAGCGCTGGCACCACGAGAACGTCGTGCTCATGGGCGACGCCGTGCGCACGGCGCACTTCTCGATCGGGAGCGGCACCAAGCTCGCGATGGAAGACGCGGTGGCCCTCGCCAAGGCGCTCGAGCAGGAGAAGACGATCCCGGCCGCGCTCGCCGCGTACGAGGCGGAGCGCAAGGACGTGTCCGCGCGCACGCAGCGCGCGGCGCAGGACAGCTTGCTCTTCTTCGAGAACGTGAAGCGCTACTACGGTCACCAGACGCCGCACGAGTTCGCGTTCAACCTGCTCACGCGCAGCAAGCGCATCACGTGGGACAACCTGAAGCTTCGGGACCCGCGCTTCGTCGAGCTGGTCGCGCGCGACTGGAACAAGAGCCACGGCTTCGGTGACGAGACGCGCCCGCCGATGTTCCGCCCCTTGAAGCTCCGCGAGCTGACGATCGAGAACCGCGTCGTCGTGTCGCCGATGTGCATGTACTCCGCAACCAACGGGCTGCCGGACGACTTCCACTTCGTCCACTACGGGTCGCGCGCGCTCGGCGGGGCCGGGCTCGTGATGACGGAGATGACCTGCATCGCCCCCGAGGCGCGGATCACGCCGGGCTGCGCGGGGCTCTGGAGCGACGCGCAGGAAGCGGAGTGGAAGCGCATCGTCGACTTCGTCCACGCGCGCTCGCGCTCCAAGATCGGGCTCCAGCTCGGGCACGCCGGGCGCAAGGGCGCGACGAAGCTCCTCTGGGAAGGCATGGACCAGCCCCTCACCGAGGGCGCGTGGCCGATCGTCGCGCCTTCGCCGCTCCCCTACTACGCGCACAGCCAAGTCCCGCGCGAGGTGACGCCGGCCGACCTGGAGCGGATCAAGTCCGAGTTCGTCGCTGCGGCGAAGCGCGGCGCGCGCGCCGGCTTCGACCTGCTCGAGCTGCACATGGCGCACGGGTACCTGCTCGCGAGCTTCCTCTCGCCGCTCACGAACCACCGCACCGACGGGTACGGCGGCACGCTCGAGGGGCGCGCGCGTTTTCCGCTCGAGGTGCTGGACGCGGTGCGGGCGGCGTGGCCCACCGAGCGGCCGCTCAGTGTCCGCATCTCCGCCGTCGATTGGCAGGACGGCGGCACGACGGAAGAAGACGCCGTCGCGCTCGCGAAGTTGCTCGCGGCGCACGGCGCGGACCTGATCGACGTGTCCACTGGCCAGACCACGCCGGACGCGAAGCCGATGTTCGGTCGCATGTGGCAGACGCGGTTCGCGGATCGGATCCGACACGAGGTGGGGATCCCGGTCGTCGCCGTCGGCAACATCGCGACCGCCGATCAGATCAACACGATCCTCGCGGCGGGGCGCGCCGACCTGTGCGCGCTCGCGCGGCCGCACCTCGACGATCCGCACTTCACGTTGCGCGCGGCGCGGGAGCAGGGCGTGGACGTTCCGTGGCCCAAGCCGTACGAGCTCGGGAAGACCGTGGTGATGCCCCCGAAGTGACTACTTCGGGTCGGGCACGGTGACCGGGGCGCACGTAGAGACCCCGGCCCCGACGACGAAGAAGCCCGCGCTCGGGACCGTCACCGTCAGCGACTGATCCTTCGGGCGATAGCGCGTCACCTTCGTGGTCTGCGCCTGCTGCGGGAGGCTGCCGCTCTGATCGGCGGTGAAGAGCCAGAAGTCGCCGCCCCAGAACGCGAAAGCCCAGTCTGTCCCGGTCTTCACGCCGTTCAAAGGAGCGCTCGGGGTCACGTGGCCGCTCTTCTTGTCGATCTCGCCGACGCGCGCAGGATCGGTGGTGAAGAAGCCGTGGAGGTGGCCGTCACCCGTGCCGGTGAGCGCGGCAGCGCGACCGGCGACGGGTCCGTCGTACGGACCGACGTAGGTGAGCTTGAACGACTTCGTGTCGATGCGAGCGAGCCCCTTGCCGAGCAGATCGCTCGCGTACAGCGACTCGGGGCCGCCGGGGCTGTCGGACGAGAAGGCCATGCCGAAGCGGTCGAAGCCGAGCTGCCCGGCCGTGAACGCGGTGATGTTGCAGGAGCCGTCCTTGGTGGAGACTCGGTAGATCTGCTCGTCGGTGTAGAGGATCCAGACGTAGCCGGCGCGGTCGACGGTCATCGAGAAGACCTCGGCCCCGCCGTTGAAGCAGTCGATCCGACCCACGGCGGTGAAGACCCCGCTCGGCGGATCGAACTTGTAGAGGTAGCTGTCGCGCGACATCACGTAGACGAGCTTCGTGTCGTCGGCGCACCCGAGGTCGGTCGGGACCGTCGAGGCATCCGAGCCGGTTCCCCCATCTTTCGTCGGGGTGTTCGTCGCGGGGCTGCTGCACCCGGCGAGCGCGAGGAGCGTGAGCAAGGAAGCGCCGAGCCGCATCGGAGCAGCTTACCACTCCCCGAGCGTTTCGACAGGCGTCCACGGGCCGCCGGGCTCGCATCACCACGCGTCGAGCAGAAATCCGATCGCTCCTCCGCGCGAAAACGAACCCGGGGACACCGTGGAACCCGAGCGAACTTCCGCGGAGGGTTCCCGAAGGGCAGAGCCGATCGGGTCCATGGAAGCGCAACGCATGTGCGGTACGACCACGGCAGAGGAGCTCGCGCTCTTCTGGCCCAAAGGCTCCCCCGCGGTGGTGTCTCCCGGCGTTCGCCGAGAATGGGGAACCGAGCACCGCGCCCGCCTGCTCCCACGGGAGACGACGTCGTACTGGCGCGGTCGACGGGTCGCGACGACCCGCGGTGTCTTCACACCCTTCGCTTTCGCGTCACGAGATTCGCCCGAGCGCGCAAGGACCCGTCGCGGGGTCGCTTTCGCCGCCTCGTTGCTTACTGGTGGTGAGAGACGCGGGCGACCGCCGTTCCTGACACGCCCGCGGCCGGATATAGTTCCCCGCTCGTGCGCGACCTCTCGCTCTTCCGCTTGCTCGTCGCGCGCGCCTGGGGGGACCCGTCCCTCCCCGGCTTGCTCCGCGAGCTCGCCGACCTCACGCCGCGCGACCGCGTCCCGTACTTCGCGGGCCTCCTCGAGCTACTCGCCGCCGATGCACCGGCGGTGCTGCACGACCTCGCGCTCCGCGCGCTCGCCGGCGCGGACGGCTACCTCGCGCTCGTCACGATCGTTCGCCACCTCGGCTCGGCGCCGGAGCCGGCGCTCGTCGCGCTCCGGCGGGCGAGCGAGACGAGCCCCGCGCGTTGGGCGCACGCCGTCTTCCACCCCGACGATGCGGTCCGAATCGCCGCCGTCGCGCTCGGGGCGCCGGAGGCCGCACGGCACCTCGAGCTCCACCTCGTCGCGGACCCTGCCACGCGCGACGTCGTGCTCTCGCGTCGCATCCCGGCGCGCAAGTCGGACGTCGTCGCCGTCCTCGAGCTCGCGCGGGCGGGCAAGCTCCCGCTCGACGTCGCGCGCGAGCTGCTCTCGAACGCCGACGTGGCCGGATGGCTCGCCGTCAGCCGCGCCCGCGCGGCCGAGACGTGCACGGCATACCTCGCGTCGGCGCTCCGCGAGGGCGGCCCCGATGGCGCGCTCCTCGCCCGGGCCGACGACGACCTCGACGACCTCTTCGCGCTCTTCGCGCCGGACGAGGCCGCGTTCGCCCTCCTGATCAAGCGCGCGGGGAGCACGCTCTTCGCCCCCGCGATCGCGCGCCGCACCGCCACCGCGCTCGTGCGAGCGATCGCCGGAGCGCGCGATCCGAGCGCGCCGCCGCGTTGGCTCCTCGAGGCGGCGCTCCGCGCCGAGCTCTCTCTCATCCGCGCTCCTTGGATCTCCCGGGCCGCGCGGCGAGAAGCTTCGATCGTCCTCTACGCCTCGGTCGACGACCCGATGCAGCAGGAAGAAGAGGTACTCCCGCTCCTCTTCGACCCGATCTGCACGCACGAGAACGGCGGGCCCGATCTCACGGTCATCGGCGCCGTGCTCTCGCGTCTCCCCGACTACTACTACCGCAACGTCGTCCGTTGGCTCGGGCGCGGACCGCTCGAGGCCGCGCTCGCCGCGCGCCCCGAGGAGTCCGCGCGCTTCTTCTTCGCGACGGAGGCCGAGCTCGAGCACGTCCTCGCGCTGCTCGAGCTCCTCCCGTCGACGCGCGCGCGACGGCGCCTGCTCGTCGCGTTCGCCCGCGAAGCTCCGCTCCCCGTCCTCCCGCTCCTCGAGCGCTGCGACCCGCTCGACGTCGCTCACGTCCTCTCGGAGCTCGTGCCGACCCGGATCACGGCGGAGCGCGCGGCCGCGCTCGCGATCCCCCTCGCGCGCCGGATCGGTCCGGCGCGCACCGCGGATGCGCTCTCCTCCTGGCGGGGGCGCCCGCGGCCCGACGGTCAAGGCGACCTCGCGCGCGATCTGCTCTTCGCTTCGGCCCGCGAGCACGCGACGGAAGAGTGGGTCGCGGCGTTCCGCGCGGCCCCGTGTCTCCCCTTCGTGCTCGACTGCATCGATCGCGAAACGACGTTCCCGTACGGAAAGGAATCCGCGTTGGCGGAGGCGCTCGCGTCGTCGACGAACCCGGCCGAGGTCGCTTGGGCCGAGCGACGCGTCCGCCCGAAGGACGCCCCGCCACCGATGCTGGCGAAGACCGAGTCCACGCGCGACGTCGCGACGGCGAAGGTCGAGGACCTCGCGCGGCTCCTCGCGCCCGTCGCCCGCGGGGGCGCCCGCGGAGCGGCGGCGCTCCTCGCCAAGCGCACCGACCACACCGCGAGCGTTGCCGCCACCATCGCGCTCCTCGCGTCGCCGGACCCGATCGAGGAATCCGCACCGCTCCTCGCGCGCTACGGGAGCGACGATCCCCGCTTCGTGAAGGAGGTGGACGAGGAGATGGTCCGTCGCTTCGCGTTCGTCGCGACGGACCTCTCGCTGTTCGGGCACGCGTGGCTCTGGCGCTGGGAGAAGCACGCGCGCCGCACGGTGGAGGAGCTCTGTCGACTCCACGGAACGCTCGCGGGGGCGCTCGCCGCGGTGCGGGACCTCCCGTGGGACCGCGGGCGGGCGGAGCTCTTCGCTGCAGCCGCCCGCTGGCTCGCGATCACGGCGGCGCGCGACGAAGGCGCGTATGCCGCGCTGCTCTCGCCGATGTTGCTCGAGGCCCTCATCCTCGCGCTTCCCCGCGCCGAAGGTCCGTGGGCGGCCGAGGCGCTGGCCGCGATCGCACGGACACCGAGCGGCGCCGAGCTCGCCGCGCGGCGCGTCGCCGAGGTGCGGCTCCTCCTGCCCGATCTGCCGCCGGACACCCGCGCGCGCCTCGAGCGCTTCGTCGAGTCGGCCGGGCTCGAGCACAAGGTGGTGCGCCCGGCTCCGCGCCCCCCGGCCCCCGATGTCGTCGCGGAGATCGCGGCGAGCACCGACCTCGACCGGCTCGAGGCGATCGCCGCCGGCGAAGACGAGGCGCTCGTCCACGAGTCCGCCCTGCGCCTCATGCTCCTCGGCATTCCGGGGCAGCTCCGCCTCGCCGCCCTGCTCGAGCGCGCCCCCGCAGTCCCGCACCTGCGCCCGCTCGCCGAGAGCATCCCACTTTGGGACGAGGGAGACGCGCTCTGGCGCGTCCGTGCCCTGGCCGAGGACCGCAGCCGCGCGCGCGAGCTCCGCTTCCGCGTCGCGCGTTCGCTCGTCGAGCGCGCGGAGCGCCGCTTCTTCGACGTCGTGTGGGAGTCGCTCCGCGAGGAGACGACGGATCGCTTCTTCGAGCCCAAGGACTGGGACGCGCTCGTCGGGCTCGCGGGCGACGCGACGCCCGTCGCTCTCGCGCTCGCGCCGTCGCCGCACCCGCACGCCTACCTCCGCGCAGTCGCCTGGATCCTGGAGCACGCGCCGGGCGGCGGCGGCGAGGCCGGCCGGATCGCCTTGCTCGAGTTCCTCGAGCGCGGGACGGAGCGGATGGGGAGCCTGCGCCGCTCCGCCGCGGCGCACCTCCACGCGCGCGGCTGCTTCGATGCGTTCCCGCTCGTCCTCCAGCAGGAGCTCGACACGTCCGCCGGAACGTCCCTCGTGCTCCGCGGCGTGCCCGCGCGCCTGGTCGACCTCACGACGACGTCGATGCTGGCGGCGGGCAACGGGCTCGCGAAGGAGGCGGCGCTCCTCCACCACCTCGGCGCGGCAGGTGTCGACCCGATCGCCGCCGAAGACGCGACCGACACGGTCTTGCGCGGTGCGACGACCGATGGGATCCGCCAGAAGGCGGCGTCACGCTTGAAGGCGAGCTTCGGCCTCGGGCGCTTCCGCAAGCTGCGACGCGTCGCGGACACCTTCGCGTGGGGCGTCCGGACCGGGCGCGAGCTCCTGGGCCAGAGCTTCCGCGTGCAGATGACGGGCGGCGCGAGCCTGGGTCACACGCGCCTCAACGAGCGCCGGATCTACGTGACGCCGCTCCCGCTCTTGCGCGAGGAGCAGCACGGGCGCGAGATCGTCGAAGGGCTCATCCTCCACGAGTACGGGCACCACCTGTACCACAAGGGTACGAGCGCGGACGCCATCTGGACCGAGGCCCAGCGCGCCGGGCTCCATGGCGTCCTCAACCTCGTCGCCGACGAGCACCTCGAGCGCAACCTGCGCGCGATGGATGCGTCCTACGGCGACCGCCTGAAGCGGCTCGCCGCGTACGCCTTCCAGCACACGGCGCGCGAGATCACCGTCGAGAACGCGCTCTCCAACCTGGGCGGGCGCGCCTTCGAGGTGCTCGTGAAGACCCAGCTCGGCGTCGCACGCGACCCGGCGTCCGTCCTCGTCGAGAGCGGGGAGCTCCTGGCGATGATGGAGCGGACGGGCCTCGCCTTCTCGCGCTTCGTGCGCGCGCTCCGGATGGGGCTCGGCAACCGTCACGACGATCCGCGCGTCGAGCGCGCGCTCGAGCTCTTCCGCGGCGCGAAGTTCCGCGCGTCCACCATGGCGGACCTCTGGGCGATCACGAAGGAGCTCAAGGAGATCTTCGGGTGGGAGACGCAGCTCGTCTCGAGCTTCGGTCCTCACGAGTCGCTCGAGCCCGGCAGCGCCGACGAGCTCATCTGGGGCGAAGGGATCAGCCAAGAGGAGATCGAGCGCGAGGTCGAGCGCGTGCTCGACCCGAAGGCGGATCGGCGGGACCCGGGGACGTCCGGCACGCCCGGGCGCCCGTGGATCAACCTTCATCCCAAGAACGAGTTCGACAAGATCACGGTCGTCCAGAAGCTGCCCTTCGACCCGGCCGAGCACGCGAAGCTCGCCGCGCGCGTGCAACGGCCGGCGGCGCTGATGCGCAAGTACCTCGAGGATCTCGGGATGCGCCTCGTGGCGCAGCGGATGCGGCTCTCCGGCTTCCGTGTCGATCGCGCGCGCCTGAAGCCGCTGGTCCTCCGCGGCGATCCGCGCGCGCTGGTGGCGCGCTCGCGCGAGGTGAAGTCGGATCTGTTCCTCGGGATCATCGTCGACTGCTCGGGCTCGATGGCGGCGCGCGACAACATGGAGCGCGCGCGGCTGTTCGCAGCGCTGCTCGCCGAGTCGGCGCGCGGGCTCCCCGGCGTGGACTTCCGCGCGTTCGGCTTCACCGACCGCATCATCTACGACGCGGGCGACGCCAATCGCTGCGCCGCGCACGCGCTCGCGGCCGGGGGAGGCAACAACGACGCGGCGGGGCTCTTCCACGTCGCGAACGTCGCGAAGGCGAGCAAGCGGAAGGCGAAGCTGCTCGTCATGATCTCGGATGGGCTGCCGACCGAGTGCACCGTCGGCGCGCTGCGGGAGCTCGTCTCGACGCTCGGCGCGAAGGAGCGGATGGTGTGCGCCCAGGCGGCCGTGCAGCCGCTCGCCGAGGTGTGTTTCCCCAACTACGTCGTGCTGAACGACCCCAGCATCGAGATCACCGTGAACAAGTTCGGACGCGTCGTCGCGCGCCTCGTCCAGCGCGCACTGTCGATGTGAGCACGAGAAGAGGATGAAGCCATGACCGGAAAGCTCGAAGTCGAGGACATCAAGATCGGCGCCGTGATGGAGGCCACGTTCTGGGCGAACCCCGTCGAAGGCTCCGGGTTTCGCTTCCGCGCGACCCACCTGGACGGCAAGCGCGCGCCGAAGGTCGTCCTCTGCGACGACGCGCGCGTGCAGCCGGGCGTCCCGTGCATCGTGCGCGTGACGGCCATGCGGAAGCCCGAGCGCGACGACCGGGGCGCGATCGAGGTCGAGTTCGTCCGCACCCAGGAGTTCAAGCTCGAAGGCGTCTACCTCGACCCGATGGTCGCGAAGAAGCTTCAGGTCGCGCTCGAGAGCGGGCTGAACCTCCTGCTCGACGGGCCGCAGGGCTGCGGCAAGACGGTGCTCGCGCGCACGATCGCGAAGCAGCTCGGCTTCGAGTTCGTGTTCTTCAACTGCGGCGCGGTGGTCGAGGCGACGGACTTCTTCGCGACGATCCACGTGCGCGCGAGCGAGAGCGGCGCGCCGGTGACGGACTTCGTGAAGACGGACGTGCTGGTCGCGTTCGAGCAGGCGGTGGACAACCCGCGTCGGCGCTACCTGGTCTTCTTCGACGAGTTCAACCGCTGCCAGGAGAGCGCGCGGAACGCGTTGATGCCGGCCCTGGACTCGACGCGGCGCGTGTTTCACCCGATCAAGAACACGTTCATCACGATCCCGGACAACGTGCAGTTCATCGCGGCCGTGAACCGCGGCGCGGAGTTCTCGGGGACGTTCGGGATCGACGCGGCGCAGCTCGATCGGTTCGCGCCGCTGCAGATGGACTACCCGCCCGAAGAGGAAGAGGTGAAGCTCTTGGTCGCGCGGCACCCGGAGATCGGGCGCGCGCTCATCGAGGAGATCGTGGCGCTCGCGAACGCGGTGCGGCGGGCGCCGGAGCTGCGGGCGAGCTTGTCGGTGCGCGCGACGGACGAGGCGTGCGTCTACCTGAAGCACCCGCTGTTCGAGGGGGATCAGAAGCGCATGCTGCCGGAGGTGCTGAAGAGCTCCTTCTGCGGGCGCTTCAGCGGGAGGTTCGACGACGTGAACACGGACGCGGGGGCGGCGTGGACGGTGATCCAGAAGGCGCAAAAGGATCGGAAGGCGTGAAGGGAACCACCGGGCGCCGCTGACACGATGATCGCTCGATGCGAGCCTGCCGGACCTGCGAGGACCTACCCACTGACCGCTGCGCTAGGGTGCCTTCAAGACGAAGACCGATCGCGGAAGAGGATTGATGTTGCTGAAGCGGCCAAAGGAGAGTTCGAGCTCATCTCCCTCGGGACCGTACAGCCTGAAGGCCTTCAGCTCCGACGTGGCGTTGTAGATTTCGAGGCATGCACGAACCCATTTCGTCCGGTCCAGCACGGAACCCTCGAGGACCGTCGTGGTGGGCGTCGTGGTCTTCACTGCGAAGTCGTAGTGCGCGTTGAGATTGCCCACGCCGACGAACAGCGCCCACAGGTGCATCCACGCGTCCACCGCGAGGATCGGGTTGCTCACGTCGAGAGTCGTCAGGTGTGCCGTCGTCGCGACGGTGTAGAGGTAGCGATACCGGCGCCCATCGATCGCGAGCTCGGGGTGGCCCGGAGAGTCGTCGACGTACGACATCATTCCGGGGCTTTGGGCCAGTAGCGTACCGATCCGCGGCCTCGGGGCACCGGGCGGCGGAGATACGCTCGGGTGCGGGCCCGGAGTGTACGTCGTCGTGACCGGAGCCTGAAACGCGGTGAGCGCATGAAAATGCGCTTCCGTCTTCGCGACGATCGCCTGTGCTGCCGGCGTCGACGACATCACGAGGGTGAGCCCCGAAAGCCATGGTTCATCATAGCGGGGGCACCTCGGGTCGCAACGCACGGTCACGCACCCAGACGGTGCCGTACGACTCGCCGATCGCGGTAGGCGTCCCCGTCGCGCGCGAATTTCGCAAGGCTTCTCGCACGGCCCGCAGTTTGCAAAGCGTCCCGTCGTTGCGCGCGCTTCGCTTCCTTCTCCTCCTCGCCCCCGCGTTCACCGCCTGCACCGCCCGCGTCGAGACGCCGGTCGCGCCCGACGACGAGATGGCGCCGCTCGCCTGCGCGAACCGCGTCACCTACCTCGGTGCAGGCGACGGCCTCGGCTACCCCGCCGTCTACGGGCACGCCACGACCGTCGCGACGTTCCACTACGACCGCGGCGGGCGGATCCTGCGCTACCGCGAGACGGCAGCCGACGGCACCACGATCGCTCAGATCGATCGCGCGTACGAGTCCGGTGGCCGCCATCGACCGACGGAGCGCACGCTCGCCGCCCAGTTCCGTCCGTCGCCCGTGATCTTCCGCTGGACCTACGACGACCCGAACCGCGCCGTTCGCACCGACGACGACGAGCTCATCGACGGCCGCTGGCTGCGCACCACCGCCGGCGAGCGTTACGACGACGACGGCCGCATCGTCTCGGCGTGGGCGGCGGTCGATCACCAAGGCGATCTCGCGTTCACCTACCCGGATCCGAACACCGTCCTCGCGACGAGCCCACGCGATGGGTTGGTCCAACGCATCTCGCTCGTGGGCGGTCGCTTCGTCACGCGCACGGAGAGCCTGTACCGCGACCGCGTCGAGTCCGTCGGCGAGACCACCTACGACGCGAGCCTTCGGCCCCTCGTGCAATCGCACACCGCCTCCGGCGTGACCGAGACGACGACGCTCGAGTGGGAAGCAGGGCACGTCCGCGCCGTGACGTACCACGTACCGAACCGCACCGACCGCCGCGTCGAGTCGACCTACGACGAAGCGGGGCGCCTCGTCGAGAAGCACTCGGTCGGATTCGATCCGAGTCGACCGTGGGCGGAGGGGACATGGCTCGCGATCACGTGGGACGGAGCGCGCGTCGCGCGGGTCGTGCGGCGCAAGGTCGCGACGCGCGACGTCGTCCAGAGTTGGGACTTCGAATACGGCTGTCCGTTCGTCGAACCGAGTCAGGTGACCGAGGTCGTCGCGCCCGTGAGCGATTGGGCGCGCGAGTTGGACGAGATCCCGTTCACGTACGACTTCCGCGAAGTGTGGGCGCCCGTGAGCCGTTGAACCCTCGGAGAGCGTGCGCCGCCCGACTCACCAGCTGCGCCGAAGCGAGCTCGGATTCGCGAGGTACTGGTCGGCGAACTCGAGCCCGAAGGCCGCGTGGGGGAGGAGTCGTTGGAGGGTCACGGCCACGCCGGGAAGTTGGACTCCCACCCGTCCTCCGAGCGGTCCGCCGTCTCACTCCATCGCTGCCACTCCGCAAACCGGAGCGCGAGCGACAGCGTCAAAGCCCCGTCGCCTCGCGCACCTTCTTCATCACCGGCGCCGCGATCGCGCGCGCCTTCTCCGCTCCGTCGCGCAGCACCTTCTCGACGTAGTCCGGGTTCGCCTCGAGCTCCGCGCGCTTCTTCCGCGCCTCGTCGAAGTGGCGGTGGAACATCCCGAGCAGGTCCTGCTTGTAGTGCCCGTAGCCGCGCCCACCTTCGCGGTAGCTCCGATCGATCTCCGCCAACTCGCTCTCGGTCGCGAACAGCTTCAAGAGCGCGTGGATCGGGTTGGCTCCCGGATCCTTCGGCGCCTCGAGCGGGGTCGAGTCGCTCTTGATCGACATGATCTTCTTCTTCGTCTCGGCGTCGGTCGCGAAGAGGTCGATCGTGTTGTGGTAGCTCTTCGACATCTTCTGCCCGTCGATGCCGGGCACCACCGCCGTGGACTCCTGGATGAGCGCCTTCGGCAGCTTCAGGATCCCTTGTACTTTGCACGTCTTCGGGTCCTCGTCCCGCTTCGGGTCGTAGCCGGGCACGTACGCGAGGTTGAACTTGGTCGCGATGTCGCGCGTCATCTCCAGGTGCTGCGCCTGGTCCTTGCCGACCGGCACGGCATCCGAGCCGTAGAGCAGGATGTCCGCCGCCATCAGCACCGGGTACGTGAACAACCCGGCGTCGGGGCTGATGCCCTTCGCGATCTTGTCCTTGTAGGAGTGCGCGCGCTCGAGCATGCCCATCGGCGTCACGACGGTGAGGATCCAGAAGAGCTCGGTGATCTCCGGGATGTCGCTCTGGCGGAACAGCGTGGCCTTCGCCGGGTCGAGCCCGAGCGCCAGGTAGTCCAGCGCGACGTCTCGTGTCAGAGACCGCGCCAGCGTGGCGTCCCGGACCGTCGTCATCGCGTGCAGGTTGGCGATGAAGTAGAGCCCCTCGCCCGAGTGCTGGAGCTCGATGAACTGCCGGATCGCCCCGAAGTAGTTGCCGATGTGGAGCTTTCCGGAGGACTGAACGCCGCTGAGGATGCGCATCGGGGTATCCTTATCCCACACCGACGCGTTCGCGGAAACCTACCGGACGCCCCGCTGTCAGAACCTCGAGAGATGCACCGCGCCACCAAGATCGTCACGTTCGTCGCCCTCTCGCTCGCCGTCCACGGCGCGCTCGGGGTGGGTGCGGCGGTCCTCCTGCGCGGCCCGGGTCACGACGACGGCACCTCGCCACCGCCGCCCGTGCTCGCGGGCGAGACGTTCGACCTCGGCGATCTCGAGCCCCCGCCACAGACCGCGCCCACGCCGCCGGTGGATCCCACGCCCCCGCCGGAGGCCACGAGTGAGCCGAACGGCACGAGCGCCCCGCGCCCTCGCGCGACGGCGACGCCGCACGCCGCGGCCACCGCGAGCGCAGCCGGCAGCGCCGACCCTGGTTCCGCGGGGACCCCCGAGCGCTTCGGCGCGGTGGGCGATCGCAGCGCGGTCGACGTGGCAGTCGCGTTCACGCGCGCGTTCCCGCAGGCGTCGAGCGCCGATCCCTTCTGGCAGACGGTACCTTTCGGGGACTGCGGCGCGACGAACGTCACGTTCACCCTCGCCGACGATGGAACGCTCGAGTCGTGGTCCGCGGCCGGCGCGCCGAGCGAAGCGTTGAAGCGCGCGATCGATCGCACGCTCGCCCTCATCAAGGGGCGCAGCTTCACCGCGGTGGGAAAGACGACGACCCTCCGAGTCTCCGCGAAGGTCTCCCCGGACGACGTCCACGACGGGCTCCACGGCGACGTGTTCGCGGTCGGAGGGAGCTACTCCGGCGGCGAGGGCACCGCGTTCTTCGCGCTCTCGATCGGCCGCCGCGTCGACGTGACGGTGCGGGCCGTGCCCTGAGCACCCTCTCCCCCTCCCTCTCCTCCTCCCGCTCCTTCTCCTCCCCTCAGGGACACATCCCCGCCTTCGACATCTGCCACCCCGTCCGCTTCGCGGTCTTCCCGATGCTCGCGGGATCACTCTGCACCACCTCCGTCGCCCACCCGCTCTTCAGCGTGGAGAGATGAATGCCGTCGCCGACCATGTCGAACGGCGACGGTCCGTTCTGCGGCTTGCAGTCGCCGTTGAAGTCGTCCCACGACCACGGCATCCACCCGATGCCGTTCGCTTGCGCCGCCGTCATCAGGTGCTGGTACGGGACCGCGTTCCCGCACGCGCCCGGCGAGAGGTTCGCGAACTCGCCGACGATGAACGGAATCTTCGCGTTCGTGGCGGTCGCGAACGCGGCATCGATGCGCGCCGCTTCGTTCCCACCCGAGTCGTACTCGTGCCACGAGAAGATCAGGTTCTTCAGCGGGTCCGCCGCGAGCAGCCCCGGCGCGAGCTTCAGGAGCTGCTCCACGTTCCGCCCGTAGCCCGCCGCGTCGATCACGAACGGCATCCGCACGCCCGCGGTGCGGAGCTTGCCGATGAGCCCCGTGTAGGTCGAGGTCCACGTCCCGTCCGCCACCGTCTGCCCCGCTTCGTTCGCGAGGTTCACGAGCAGCCGCGACTCGAACTGCTTCAGCACCGCGATCGTCGCCGGGTTCGTCCAGAACGCTTCGATCGTCGGCATCTTGGAGAAGTCGCCCGTCGCATCGTGGAGCTCCCACATCGGGACGAGCTGCGAATCGATCGCGCGCTGAATCGTCTGCACGGCTTCGCTCGCAGGCACCGAGGAGAGCCACATGAAGCGAACGACGTTGGCGCCCGTCTTCGCGATCTCCGGGAACGAGTCGCCCTTCCGATCCGCGAACACGGCCATCTTGTTCACGCCGCGGAGCACGAGCTCGGCGCCACACGGATCGTAGAGCTTCCCGTTCTGGACGAAGTACGCCGGCTTGGGAGTGACCGGCCCGGCGTCCGGGATCGGTGACGCATCCATCGATCCGTCCACGGCCGGCGGCGCAGCATCGTTCACCGTGATCGTGTCGGGCGCGGCATCGCCGGTGGGCGTCGCGGAGGGCTCCGCGTCCCCGCACCCGACGACCACGCTCACCAGCCCGAAGAGCCCGAAGGTAGCGATCCCACGCATGCGAGTGTGTCTCTGCAACGGGTGGTCCAGGACTTGCGATGTCGGACCGACATGCGGTTTTTCCCGAGAAATCCGAGGACGATCCTGGGGGCCACGGCCCCCACGGTGGGGGCATTGGCCCTCATGGGCTTGGCCGGTTGCTACGGCTTCTCGAGCACCGACGGCACGACGGATCCGACGTCGTCGAACCCCACCGGCTTGGTCTGCGATCCGAACGCGAAGCCGCCGATGGCCACGCTCCGCCGCCTCACGTCGACGCAGTACGTGAACACGCTCGGCGATCTCACGACGTGGGCGCTCGGCGACGCGAACGCGGCGAAGGCGACGCTCACCGCGACTCCGTCGCTCGCGAACCTCCCCGCCGACGAGCGCGAGAAGACGGTGGAGGACGTGAAGGGCTCCTACCGCCGCCTCGATCAGTCGCTCCAAGCGACGCGCGTCGAGGCGTACTACCAGATCGGCGTCGACCTGGGCCACGCGCTCACGACGAGCCAGAACCTCGGCAAGATCGCCGGCGCCTGCGCGACGGACTCGAACACTTCCAACGACGCCGCCTGCATCGACGCCTTCATCCGCAAGTTCGGCGCGCGCATCCTCCGCCGCCCGATCACGGACGCCGACGTGAAGTTCTACCAGGGCGTCTACGGCACCTCGACCGCGCAGGATCCCGACGCCTACGCCGACGTGCTCGGCGTCATGTTCAACGCGCCCGAGTTCCTCTACTTCGTGGAGCACGGCACGACGCCGGCCGCGGGCGATCCCGACGTCCTCGCGCTCGGCCCGTTCGAGCTCGCCTCGCGCCTCTCGTACCAGCTCTGGGACACGATGCCGGACGACGCGCTGTTCGCGGCCGCCGCCGACGGGAGCCTCCTCACCGACGAAGGCTACGCGAAGCAGGTCGACCGAATGATCGCCGACCCGCGCACGCGCGCGACGATGGACGCGTTCTTCCGCGACTGGATCAAGGCGGACGAGCTCCCCGAGCTCGACCTGCGCAACGGGGACGCGCTCTTCCAGGCGTTCGCGGGGCCGAACCTGCCGTCGAAGAACCTCCGCACCGCGATGATCCAAGACGCGCTCGACACGATCGACTGGCTCGTCTGGACGCAGCACGCCTCGCTGAAGGAGCTGCTCTCGACCCAGGTCGACGTGAACGCCGATCCGGAGCTCGCCAAGATCTACGGCATCCCAGCTTGGGACAAGAAGGGGACGCCGCCGCAGTTCGCGGGCGATCGGCCCGGGGTCTTCACGCGCGCGATGTTCCTCACGACCGGGAGCGCCACCACCCGCCCGATCATCAAGGGCGCGTTCCTCCGCAAGGTCATCCTCTGCGACACCATCAGCCCGCCGCCGGCGAACGTGAACCTCACCGCGCCGGATCTCCGCCCCGACATGACCACGCGCGAGGTCGTCGAGGAGCTCACGCAGAAGGAAGGCACGAGCTGCGCGGGGTGCCACCAGTACACCATCAACCCGCTCGGCTTCTCGACCGAGGGCTTCGACTCGCTCGGTCGCACGCGCACCGCGCAGACGCTCTTCGACGACAAGGGCAACGTCGTGGGCAACAAGCCGGTGCGCACCGACTCGCTCCCGAACGTCGAGATCGGCGACATGAGGCCGTCGGCGGGCCCGACCGACGTGATGGCGCAGATCGCCGCGAGCCCCAAAACGAGCGTCTGCCTCTCCAGGAACTACTTCCGCTTCACGGCCGGCCGCTGGGACACGAAGGGCGACGGCTGCGCGATCCAGAAATACGACGAGGCCCTGAAGCAAGGCTCGCTCGCCGACGTGCTGCGCGCGGCGGTGATGGAGCCCCGCTTCAAGCAGCGCGTCTTCGACCCGAAGAAGTGAACGGAGAACTCGAACCATGAACCTCTCCCGACGACAGATCCTCCGCGGCGCCTTCGGGGCAGCGCTCTCGCTGCCGCTCCTCCCCTCGCTCCTCTCCAAGGAAGCGCTCGCCAAGACCCCGACCCGTCCGCCGCGCCTGCTCTGGCTGACGACCGGACACGGCGGTGCCTACGAGAGCTCGTTCTTCCCCAAGTCACCGCTCACGATGAACGCGACCGCGAACCACCCCGTCGCCGCCGGGGCACTCAGCGCCTCGGCGCAGGGCAGCCTGCGCGGCGTCTCACCGATCCTGGCCGCTCCCGCGACGGACCTGACCGACAAGATGCTCGGCAAGATGAACGTGCTCCGCGGCCTCGACATCCCGTTCTACATCGGCCACCACACCGGCGGTCACCTCGGCAACTACGCCCGCAACAACGGCGACGGGAACGACGGCAAGCTGGTGCAGCCGAACCCCCGCCCGACGATCGACCAGATCATCGGTTGGTCCCCCAACTTCTATCCCAATTTGGGATCGGTGAAGCAGCGCGTGATGGCGATGGGACCGGTCGACCTCTCGTGGAACTGGTCCAACCCGGCCGCCAAGTCGGGCACGATCCAGGTCCAGAAGGGCGCCACGAGCTCGAAGCAGCTCTTCCAATCGATCTTCGTCCCCGCGACCAAGCCGACGCGCGCACCGATCGCCGACCAAGTGCTCGCCGACTACAAGGCGCTCCGCAACGGCAACGCGCGCCTCTCGAGCGACGATCGCCAGCGGCTCGACGATCACATCGCCAACCTGGACGAGCTCGAGCGCAAGCTGAACGTCACCGCCAACTGCGGCTCGATCACGGTGCCGACGGACGAAGCGCAGAGCCACGAGACGCTCCAACTCTCCGACGTCCTCAAGTGGGCGAACCTGTTCGTCGACGTCGCGATCGCCGCGTTCGTCTGCGGCACCAGCCGGATCGGCGTGCTCGGGCTCGGCTACTACAACTCGGAGAACGCGCTCGGCCAGTACACCGGCGATTGGCACCAGGGCGTCGCGCACCAGTGGAACACGAGCGGGGCGCAGCTGAAGCTCATCGCGGCGTACCAGCAGTTCTTCGCCGGGATCGTCCTCAAGGCGGCGCAGAAGCTCGAGGCCTTCTCCAACGGTGCCGGCGGCACGCTCCTGGACGACACGCTCGTGGTGTGGACGCAGGAGTCCGGCGTCGCCACGCACGACTCGTTCTCGATCCCGACCGTCACGTTCGGCTCCGCCGCCGGCGCGTTGAAGACGGGGCTCTCGTGCGACTACCGCAAGATGAACGCGCCGGTGTCCGCCGTCGACCCCGGGAACAAGGAGCCGACCGCGCTCGGCCTCCTCTACAACCAGTGGCTCGCGACCGTGCTCCAGGCGATGGGCGTCACGCGCCCCGAGTTCGAGCTGTGGGGCCACAAGGGCTACGGCGTGCCGTTCCTGACCCAGGAGACGTGGACGCCGCCCTACGCCAAACACTACGGCAGCACGACCTCGGCCTACTTCCAGTCCGCGAGCGATCCGCTCCCCTTCCTCTGGGCCTGACATGAAACGACTCGTCCCCTTCGTTGCCCTCTTCGCCTGCGCCTGCTCGGCGGAGGATCCCGCCACCACCACCGACGCCGGCACGCCCGTCGCCGATGGTGGCGTCCCTCCGGGCGATGGCAGCACGCCCCCCGCGCCGGACGCGGCGACGCCCGATGGCATCGCGCCGACCGCGCACCCGACCTTCGTCGCGATCGGCTACGAAGGGCGCACCACCGTCTCGTGCGACGACGGCAAGACCTGGGTCGCGAACCAATCCGACGACGAGAAGGGCGACGGCGGCAAGGTGCGCTGCTTCTCGCCGCTCGACTGCGATCACGACGGCAAGGCTGGGCGTGGGGTCGCGTTCGGCAACGGCTGGTTCGTCGCCGACTTCGGCTGGGGCCAACCCGGCACGATCCGCCGCAGCCGCGACGGCGCCGTCTGGGAGACGGTCCTCAGCGGCCCCAACTTCGCGAGCATGATGTTCGGCGCGGGCCGCTTCGTCGGCGCCGCGCGCTCGGGCAAGCTCTCGACGAACGACGGCGCCCAATGGAGCGACGCCGCCGAGGCGAAGCTCATGTTCAACGGACAGGACGTCTGGAACGTGCGCCGCGGCGCCTTCGTCGGGACGGGCTTCCTTCTCGTCGCCGACGGCCCGACCGCGGCCTTCGGCAAGGACGGCACCGCGTGGACGCAGCTGAAGAACCTGCCCGCGACGTGCGGCACCGACATCCAGTGGTCCGGGGGCATCGCCTACGGCAACGGCGCCATCGTCGTCGTCGACGGCAAGGGCGTCGCGTGCCGCAGCACCGACGACGGCGCGAGCTGGACGTCCAAGAGCCTGGGCGGCGGACTCGAGAGCAGGCTCCTCTTCACCGGCACCGAGTTCGTGGTCTGGGGCTCCGGGGTCGTCTACCGGTCCCAAGATGGTACGACGTGGAGCTCCACGCCGACGAAGAAGACCGTCAACGGAAGCCCCGCCGGCGCCGGACCGAACATCGGCCCGGTCGCGCGCTCGCCGCAAGGCACCTACGTCGCGATCAACGGGGGTTGGGACCAGTGGTACGAGAAGCAGCGCTTCTACCGCTCCGCCGACGGCATCACGTGGGACGAGCTCCCGACCAACGCGTTCGTCGGCGGGCACCCCATGACCCACATCACGTGGGGCGACGCCACGACCAGCACCGTGTGCACGACGAAGTGACTCAGCTCCCCGTCTTGCCGATCCGATGGTGCGCCAGGATCCTGGTCTCGACGAGGTCGTGGTCGTAGACCGCCACCTCGTCCAACTTTCCGCGGTAGCCGCCGAACACGAGCGGGACGTTGATTTTGTCGGGCCCGACGCCGTTCTGCTTCGTGAAGCCGTCGTAGCGGACGCCGTTCAGGTACATGCGCGGCGTGCCGCCGTCGCACGCGAACACGAGGTGGTTGTAGACCCCGGCGACGAGCCCGACGTTGAGCTGGTGGACGTAGGCCGCGAGGTCGGGCTGATGCCACCGCTCGAAGCCCAGGATCACGCCGCCCGGACCGGGCGTTCCGAAGAACGCGATCGTGCCCTCGATGCTGGGCGAGCGCGGCTCGTACTTGCCGAAGAGCTCCTGCTCGCCGGTCGTGGTCTCGGGCAGGACCCACAGCTCGAAGGCGTAGGGTGCGGCGCCCGGGAAATCGAAGGCGTTCGGGATGGACAGGGTGACCTTGTCGGAGCCGAGCTCGAGCGCACCGTTCGGGTCGTTCTTGAGCGCCGACGCCGCGCCGAACGTGCCCGCCCCGACGAGGGTCGCGTCGATCCCGTTGCCCGAGAGGTCGTGCGCGACCGAACCCGACGTCTCGTCCAGCCGGTAATAGACGATCGGCTTGTCCGCCAGTACCGCGGCGGCGTAGAGCGAGCCCGCCCCACCGTCACCCGCATCCGCGCTCGCGTCGCCGGCCACGAGCGGCTGGTCGAGGCCCGCGATCACCTGGCACCCCGTCAGGGCAGGCGCAACGCTCGAGAGAGCGAGCATCGCGCCGAGCGCGGGAGCGTGCGCGTGCGCGTGCGCGCGCGGACGTGAACGTGAAGAGACCCGCATCCCCCGGAGGTATACCGCACGCGGACGAGGTATGCTCGAACGCGGTGGCCATTCCGGATTCCAGCCCCGCTCCTACCTCGACCGGCTCGGTCGGCAGGTACCAGCTCTACGACGAGCTCGCGACGGGCGGGATGGGGAGCGTCTACCTCGGCCGCATGAAGGGACCGGCGGGGTTCGGGCGCATGGTGGCGGTCAAGCGCCTCCACGCGCACCTCGCGCGCGAGGAGAGCTTCCGCAACGCCTTCGTCGACGAAGCACGGCTCGCGTCGCGGGTCGTTCATCCCAACGTGGTACAGACGCTCGACGTCGTCGCCACCGAACGCGAGCTCTTCCTCGTGATGGAGCTCGTGCTCGGCGAGCCCCTCGTGACGCTCTGGAACGCGTGCCGCGGGACCGATCACCCGCTCCCGCGCGCGGTCGCGCTCGGGCTCGCGTCGCAGGTGCTCCAGGGGCTGCACGCCGCGCACGAGGCGCTCGACGAGCAGGGCCGCCCGCTCGGCATCATCCACCGCGACGTCTCCCCGCAGAACGTGCTCGTCGGGGTCGACGGCGTCGCGCGCCTCCTCGACTTCGGCGTGGCGAAGGCGAACGGCCGCCTTCAGACGACCGAGGACGGCGTCGTGAAGGGCAAGTTCGCCTACATGGCCCCGGAGCACATCACCGGCGCGAAGCTCGACCGCCGCGCGGACGTCTACTCCGCCAGCGTGCTCCTCTGGGAGCTGCTCACCGGCGAGCGCGTGTTCGACACGGCGGACAAGACCCAGATCATGTTCCTCGCCGCGCAGGGTGCGGTCCGCCGGCCGACCGCGGTCGCCCCCGATCTGCCGGCGGCGCTCGAGGACATCGTGATGAAGGGGCTCGAGCGCGATCCCGAGCGCCGCTTCGCGACCGCGCACGAGATGGCGCTCGCGCTCGAGGCCGCCGACCGCTGCGCGAACCCGCTCGAGATCGCCGCCTTCCTCGCGACGGTCCCCTCGGCCAAGCTCGAAGAGCGGCGCCAGCTCGTCGCCCGCGTGGAGGCTACCGGCGCCGCCGCGATCGACGACGCGAACGACGCCGTCGCGATGTCGGCGCGCGTGCCGGTCCCGTCGCGCCGCCGCTCCGTCGGGCTCGCGGTCGGCGGCGTGCTCGTCGTCGCCACCCTCGCGGGGGCGGCGGTGTTCGTCACGCGCCCGTCGTCGACCACGGCGTCGTCGCCCGAGAGCTCGGGCAGCGCCGCCGCGGCGCCGCCGCCGGTCTCCGCCGCTGCGCCGGCGAGCGCGCCGACGACCGCGCTCGCGTCGCCATCGGCGTCGGCCTCCGTCGCCGCGGTAGCGCCGACGCACGCGCCCACGCACGGACCGGCGCCGGCGACTCCGCCGCGCGGCACGGCCCGGCCCACCGCTCGCCCCACCGCGACGGCCACCACCAAGCCGGGAGACGGACTCTTCCCCCGCAACTGATGCCGCGCGCCCGTCGACTCTTCCTCGCCCTCGCGGGCGCCGTGCTCTCCGCGATCGCATCGACCGCGAGCGCGGCGCCTTCGCCGGCCGACGTGGCCGTCGCGCAGCGCGCGTTCGACGAGGCGAGCCAGCTCTTCCGCACGGAGCACTTCGAGGTCGCGTGCGAGAAGTTCGCGCTCAGCCAGCGGCTCGATCCCAAGCTCGGCACGCTGCTGAACCTCGCCATCTGCCACGAGAAGATCGGGAAGCTCGCGCTCGCCTCGATCGAGTACCACGACGCGCGTTCGCTCGCGCTCGCGGAGAACAAGGCCGATCGCGTCGACTTCGCGGACAAGCACATCGCCGCGATTGCGCCGCGGCTCGCGCTCCTCCGGATCCAGATCGCACCCGAGAACCGCGGGAAGCTCTCCGTCACGCTCGACGGGAGCGCGCTCGGTGACGCCGCGCTCGACGCCGAGATCCCCGTCGACCCGGGCAGCCATCGCGTCGTCGCCAACGCGCCGGGCGCGACCGGTTTCACCGGCGACGTGCGTTGCGACGCGGGGGCGAAGTGCACGGTGGACGTCCCCGCGCTCGCGCTCGCGAGCACGGCGCCCGCGCCGGCAGGCGAGAGCGGTCACGGCGGGCGCATCGCCGGCGCGGTGCTGCTCGGGACGGGCGTTGCCGGGATCGTCGCGGGCGGCATCTTCGGAGGGCTCGCGCTCCACCAACGGACCAAGGCGGAGGAGCTCTGCGCGCTGGGGCAATGCGCGAGCGGGCAGACGGAGAACGACCGTGGCGTCGCCTATGCGTGGGTGTCGAACGTCGCGATTGGCGTCGGGGTCGCGTTCGCGATCGTCGGGGTGGTGCTCGTGATCGTGGACCCGGGGCACAAGGCACCGGTGCGCGCGGTCGGCAACGGGGTCGGCTTCGACTTCTGACCCGAGAGCGTCAGCCGGAGAGGCCCAGCGTCGAGGCCGCGATCGTCCCTTCTTGGGACAAGAGGACCGCCCGTTCGAGGACGTTCCTGAGCTCCCTGACGTTGCCGGGCCACTCGTGCGCCATCAGGAGCGCCCACGCTTCTTCGGTCGGCTCGAGAGAGCGGCCCGGCGCGAGCGTCGCCAGGAGGCGGCGCGCCAGGAGCGGCACGTCTTCGCGGCGCTCGCGAAGCGGCGGCACGTGGACCGGCACCACCGCGAGACGGAAGTAGAGGTCCTCGCGGAAGCGCCCCTCCGCCACGTCCGACTCCAAGTCGCGCTTCGTCGCCGCGATCACCCTCACGTCGGAGGTGAGGACCTTGCTCGAGCCGACCCGCTGGAACGAGCGCGTCTCGATCACGCGGAGCAGCTTCGGCTGCACGTCGAGCGGCAGCTCGCCGATCTCGTCGAGGAACACGGTTCCCTTGTCCGCGAGCTCGAACGCCCCCTTGCGCGCCGCGTCCGCGCCCGTGAACGCGCCCCGCTCGTGACCGAAGAGCTCGCTCTCGGCCAGGGACCACTTCATCGCGCCACAGTCGACGACGACGAACGGCCGGTCCTTGCGGCGGCTGCGCTGCGCGATCGAGCGCGCGAGCACGTCCTTTCCGGTCCCCGTCTCGCCGGTGAGCAAGACCGTCGCGTCGCTCGGCGCGATGAACTCGAGCACGCCGAAGATCGAGCGCATCGCCAGGCTGTCGGCGTACGCCTCGCCGAAGCGCTCGTTCTTGCTCGGCAGCGCGTCGATCGGGAACGCCTTGTTCGCGCGCGGGTCGCCCGGAGCGGCGCTGGGCTTCAACGCCACCTCGACCGAACCGATGCCGATGACGCTTCCGGGACGCGCGATCGCCTCGCGCACGGCGACCCCATCGATCCGGGTCCCGTTCGTCGAGTCGAGGTCCCGCACGACCAAGCCTTCCTTCCGGCGCTCGATCTCGCAGTGGACGCGCGAGACGAGCGGGTCGTCGAGGACCAAGTCGTTCTCGGGCGCCTTCCCGATCGTGAGCTTCGTTCCGACGAGCGGGGCCTGCCCCCGCGCGGAGCCGTTGAGCACGACCGCGCGTAGCCCGACCGTCGCCGCCGCCGACGACCCCGGCGGACGCGACGCACGCTCGGTCTGCTCGGTCGGCGGCTTCGCCATCGTCCCGTTTTCTCGCTCGCCTCACGCGGCAGGTCAAGCGCGCGCGAGAAGGTGCATACTGGCGCCGCTCGCATGCCGCCCGCCACCGCCGCTCCGCCTCCTGGCCGCCCCGCTTCTCTCCCCCCGCCCGGCACCGAACGGGTGCTCTACCTCGTGGACCTCTCGGGCTACGTCTTCCGCGCGTACCACGCCATCGCGCCGCTGAGCTCTTCGCGCGGAGAGCCGACGCACGCCGTGCTCGGCACCGTGAACATGCTGCAGAAGGTCGTGAACGAGAAGAAGCCGCACCTCCTCGCGGTCGCGATGGACTCGCGCGGGGCTCGGTCGATCCGGAAGGAGATCGATCCGCGCTACAAGGCGACCCGCCCCGCCCCGCCGCCCGATCTCGGCCAGCAGATGAAGCGCTGCGAGGAGATCGTCCGCGCCTACAACATCCCCGTCTACCAGAAGGACGGCGTCGAAGCCGACGACCTGATCGCCAGCGTCGCCAAGCGCGCCACCAAAGAAGGCGTCCGCGTCGTCATCGTCAGCGCCGACAAGGACATGATGCAGATCGTCCACGACGACGACGATGCGATCGTCCTCTGGGACTCGATGCGAGATCGCGTCTACGGCCCCAAAGAGGTCGAGGAGAAGTTCGGCGTCCGCCCGAGCCAAGTGCGCGATCTGCTCGCGCTCACGGGTGACACCTCGGACAACGTCCCAGGCGTCCCGAGCGTGGGCCCGAAGACCGCCTCGGATCTCCTGCGCGAGTTCGGCACGCTCGAGGGCATCTACCAGAACCTCGACAAGGTGAAGCGCCCGAAGCTGCGCGACGCGCTCCAGAACAACGAGGCCGACGCGCGCATCTCGCAGAAGCTCGTGACCCTCGACGAGAACAGCGCGACCGAGTGGAGCTTCGACGACCTGGTCTACGGCGGCGCGAACGACGTCGAGCTCCGGCGGCTCTTCCTCGAGCTCGAGTTCACACGCTTGCTCGGGCTCGTCGCCGCACCGAAGCAGGTCGCGCGCACGTTCTCGCTCGTGTCGACGAAGGGCGAGCTCGAAGCGCTCGCCCTTCGCGCACGCGAGAAGAAGTCACTCGCGCTCTGGGCCGCCGGCTCCGACACCGACCCCAACCGCGCCGCGCTGATCGGGCTCGCGCTGTCGCCCGCCCCGGGCGACGGTGCGTACGTCCCGATCTCGCACCGCTACCTCGGGGCCCCGCGCCAGATCACGCTCGCCGAGCTGCGCGAGGTGCTCGGGCCGCTCCTCGTGGACCCGGGGATCACGAAGCTCGGGCACGAGCTCGACGAGACCGAGATCCTCCTCGCACGCCACGACCTCCCGATCCGCGGACCGATCTTCGACACCCTAATCACGAGCTGGCTCCTCGATCCCGAGGCGCCGAACGATCTCTCGATGCTCGCCAAGCGCGAGCTCGACGTGACGCTCCCCGTCCCCGAGACGCCGAAGAAGGGCAAGGAGTCGCCGCTCGACACGCTCGACGTGGACGCGGCGAAGAACATGCTCGCCCCGCGCGGCGAAGCGGTGCAGTCGCTCGCGGACCGAATCGCGCCGCGCCTCGAGGCGGAGGGACTCGCGAAGCTCTGGCGCGAGGTCGAGGAGCCGCTCGCGCGCGTCCTCGTGAAGATCGAGCTCGAGGGCGTGCTCGTCGACACCTCGCGCCTCGCCACGATCGGGCGCCGCGCCGAAGAGGAGCTCCGCGCGCTCGAGGCCAAGGCGAAGGCGCTCGTCGGCCACGACTTCATCCTCCGCTCGCGCGATCAGCTCGAGACGATCCTCTTCGACGAGCTGAAGCTGCCCGTTCTGAAGAAGACCCCGAAGGGCGGCCGCTCGACCGACGCCGAGGTGCTCGAGGAGCTGGCCGTCGATCACGATCTGCCGCGCGTACTCCTCGAGTTCCGCGAGATCGACAAACTGAAGGGCACCTACGTCGACGCGCTCCCGCGCTTCGTCAACGCGAAGACCGGCCGCATCCACACCCGCTTTCATCAAGCGGGCGCGGCGACCGGCCGGCTCGCGTCGAGCGATCCCAACCTGCAGAACATCCCGATCCGGACCCCGCTCGGTCGCGAGATCCGCTCCGCGTTCGTCGCTCCGCCGGGGCACCTGCTCTTGTCGGCCGACTACTCGCAGATCGAGCTCCGCGTCCTCGCGCACCTCTCGCAGGATCCGATGCTGCTCGAGGCCTATCGCACGAACGACGACGTGCACGCGCTCACCGCCTCCGTCGTCTTCGGCGTGCCCCGCGGAGAGGTCACCGCCGACATGCGGCGGCAGGCGAAGACCGTCAACTTCGGCGTCATCTACGGCATGGGCGACGCCGCGCTCGCGCGGCAGCTCGGGATCGAGCGCAAGGACGCGACGCGCTTCATCGAGAACTACTTCACGCGCTACCAGGGCGTCGCGCGCTTCATGGCGCAGACGGTCGAAGCGGCGAAGAAGGGCGAGGCCGTTCGTACCATGTTGGGACGGCGGCGGTTCCTCCCGAACCTGCACTCGGCGAACCGCGCGCTCCGCTTCGAGGCCGAGCGCATCGCCAAGAACACGCCGATCCAGGGCACCGCAGCCGACATCCTCAAGGTCGCCATGGTGCGCCTGGGCCAGGACCCGCCGCCGGGGACCAAGATGATCCTCACCGTCCACGACGAGCTCGTGTTCGAGGTCGAGGAGGGCCGCGCCGACGAGGCGAAGGCGCGCGTCCGCGAGATCATGGAGGGCTCGACCAAGCTCGACGTGCCGCTCCTCGTGGAGGCGGGCACCGGAAAGAGCTGGGACGCCGCGCACTGACCTCGGCGCAGGTCAGCCCCCGACCGCAGCCACGGCGCTCGCGAGCACGCGCTCGATCTCGCTCACCGTCTCGCGCGCCGGCACCGCACGGAACCCCACGTCCAGGCGGAGCCGCGCGACGCGCGCGAGCCCGTAGAACGATGCCTGACAGCCGTCCGGGACGGGCGGCGCGGCGAAGACGTTCATGGCGTACGCCGTCGGGTGCACCTCGAGCAGGTCCTCTCGGTAGGGGATCGCCCCCCACGCGGCGCCGCGCTCCGCGATCGCGCGCCCGACGAGCTCCGCTGCGACCTCGAGCGCGCGTCGCCGCTCGTTCTCGGGCGTGGCGAGCTCCTGCCAGACCTGCGGATCGAGGCCCGCCGGGCCACGCGGACGGCCGCGCCCCGTCCCGTGAAGGCGGCCCCACCCGATCAACACCCGAAGCCGAAAGCTCTCCGCGAGCACGCTCCGCCCGCGGAGCTCGGCTCCGCGCACCCACGTGTCGTCGTTCGGGAGCTCACCGCGCGCCAGCTCGCGGAAGACGGGCGCCGCCGGATCGAGGAACGCGACGGCTTCGGGGGGCAGGGTGCGGGTAGGAACGGGCGCGCGCCAGCTCGTCATCAGCGGCCCCCAGCTCGGATCGACCTGCGCGTAGAGCGTGTGATCGAACGTCGCGCGCTCGTGCACCACGCCGTCGTGCACGTGCACGGTCGGGAAGAAGAGCGCGTCGGGGTCGCGGCGCGGAAACGAGAACGCCATCGGGTGAACGCGCCGCAGATCGCCGGCCCCGGGCTTCAACTTGAACACGGCGAAGCCCCAGTCCGCGTACTCGGGGAGCGCGTCCCACGCGCCGTCCGGGAGCCGAAAGCGCGGGTCCAGCCGCGCGAAGTCCGCGCGCGAGGGGACGAAGCTCGCCTCGAAGTCGCCGACGTCGTGGACGACGAGAGGCTTCCGGTTGGCCGCCGCCGGCATGTCGCGCGCGTGCAACCCGAAGCCCCCCGCGGCCGGGGCGGGGAACAGCGAGGCCAGGTGCTCGAAGAGCTTCGGGCAGCTCGTCAGGTCGACGAACTCCACGGCGTCCTCGCTCTCGCCAGGGAGCGTCGGGATCGGCAAGACCATCGCGACGTCGTCACGGAGACCGATCGTCATCCCATAGGCGACGAGCTGGCGGCCTCCCGGGAGGTGTCGCGCGAAGATGTTCGTCGCCGAGACGTGCTCGACTCGACCGCTGAAGCAGCACATGCGCCGAGCTTAGCGCGGCTTCACACCTCGGGTTTCGCCAACGCCCGTCGCGCGAGGACGATGCCGAACAGCGTGAGCACGCCCCAAAGCAAATCCATCGGAACCGGACCCATTCCCACGCCTCCGCTCCCGGCGATCGCGCACCCGCGGCCGCCGCTCCCTGCCGTCAAATCCACGCCATCGCCCGCGCCGGTGGGCACGGAGGATGGCCGCTCTTCCGCCGGGGTCGCCCCCGCGTACGCAAACGCCTTGTTCGTCACGTCACGAAAGCCCGACGGCTCGACGTAGACGTGGCCCGTCGCGTCGCCGCACTCGTAGTTGCGGCTCGCGATGCCCACGATCGCGCCGGTCGCGACCGCGATGACGGGTCCGCCCGAGTCGCCGTCGCAGTTGCTCTTCCCGAGCTCGAGCTCGGCGGCGCCGAGCGGCGTCCCGCTCTTCGAGACGCCGCGCCCGCGTGCGAGGACCGGCATCGCATCGGTCCGCTGGCGCGTGCCGTAGTCGATGCCGCGATCGTTCTTGCCGTAGCCGACGACGTAGACGCTCTCGCCCACCCCCGCGCCGCGCGCGAGCCGCAGCGCGAGCGGCGCGACCGTCGGCACGGCGCGGTCGAGCACCACGTACGCGAGGTCGGCGTTGCAGAGCGAAGTGCCCGCCGTCCCCGAGGGCGCGAACAAGGTCCGCCCGTTCGCGATCGCGGGGCCGGACGTGCTCGGCGACGCCCCGAGATAGACGTGCACGGACGACGGAGCCACGTTCGCGCCGAGCTGGGCGCCTTGCGTCGCCTGGCCGTCGATGTCGCACGTGATCGGCGCGCCGGTGCGCTCCGCGACGCAGTGATGCGCGGTGAGGACGAGGTTCGGGGCCACGAGCGCGCCGCTGCAGGTGTGCGCGCTGGCGCCCTCGCCGATCCGGAGCGCCACCACCGCGCCATCGGCGCCGTCGAGCGATCCCCCGTAGAGGTCGCTCGTCTGCTCGCCGACGCCGTCTTCGGTCGGCGTATCGTCTCCAGGGCCGAGAGGCATCGCGCAACCCATCGCGAGCGGAGCAGCGACGATCCAGATCCTGGGCAAGCGAAGGAGCCCCTGGATCGCCGCCGTTCCCCTCGAATTTCCGCTGCCTTTCGCGGTGCGCGCGCCCACGATCCCCACCAATCCACGAACCGTGCCGTCCGAGCGGTCCTCCCCTCGAAAGGGCTGCGCTTTCGGTGGGAAACTTCCCTACATCCGCGTGCGGGCCCTGACGCGGGCGTCCGACGCACGTGTCCGATCGTTCACGCCTCTCGTCCGTAATCCATCCGTTCCCTGGGTGGACCTCCGAAGAAGTCCGCGAGATCCGCGTAAGGAATGAATGTGGCTCGTACCTTGCTCTCCGTAAGGTGCGGGGCGTACGATGGTTGTACCCGCGCCCCTTCTCGAGGACGCGCCGGAACCTCTGGCGAAATCGGTGTCGGAAACCACATGAGCGAACAACCCCCGGTCACCGGCCTCGTCGCCGGCAAGTACGAGCTGATCCGGATGATCGGCCGCGGTGGCATGGGCTCCGTGTGGGAGGGGCGCCACTCGTCGCTCGGCACCCGCGTCGCCATCAAGTTCATCGAGTCCGAGTACGCGGACAACGAAGAAGCACGCACCCGCTTCGACAACGAAGCGAAGGCCGCCGCGCAGCTCCAGTCGAAGCACGCGATCCAAGTCCACGACCACGGCGTCACCACGGACGGCAAGCCCTACATCGTCATGGAGTTTCTCCACGGCGAGCCGCTCGACAAGCGCATCGATCGCTTCCGCCGGCTTCCGTTGGCGGACGTCGCGAAGATCATGGGCCAGGTCTGCCGCGCCCTCGGTCGCGCGCACGAGCTCGGGATCGTCCACCGCGATCTCAAGCCCGAGAACATCTACCTGGTGAAGACGCCGGACGACGACGAGGAGATCGCGAAGGTCCTCGACTTCGGCATCGCCAAGATCAAGAACAACGCGCAGGACCACGGTGTCTCGTCGAGCACGAAGACCGGCGCGGTCCTCGGCACGCCGTACTACATGTCGCCCGAGCAGGCGCGCGGCCTCCGCACGATCGATCACCGCACCGACCTCTGGTCGCTCGGCGTCATCGCCTACAAGTGCGTGACCGGGGTGCTCCCGTTCGAGGGCGAGTCGCTCGGCGATCTCCTCGTGAAGATCTGCACCGCGCCGCTGCCGGTGCCGTCGCACGTCGTCCCCGGCATCCCGCCCGCGTTCGACGCGTGGTTCGCGCGCGCGCTCGATCGCGAGCCGAGCCGTCGCTACGGCACCGCCAGTGAGCTGGCGGACGCGCTCGCCGTCTCCGCGGGCGTCAGCGTTCGCCGAACCGGAAACCACGTGAGCCAGCCCAACCTCGCGCCGTACCAAGGTGGTACCGGCACGATGGGCGGGAACCCGAGCCTCGGCGGTCAGTCGCCGGCCCCCTACGCCGCGCCGGGCACGCAGAACCCCTACGGTCCGCCGCCCGGCACCGGGACGCAGCGGCCCTACGGCACGCCGAACCCGTACGCGCAGCAGCAGCAACCGATGGGGACGCCGCAACCGTACGCTCCGGGGTACGGCCCCGGTGCCACGTCCGCGCCGTTCACGTCGGCCGCGCAGCCTCCGCCGAAGAGCGGTTCGTCCACCGGTCTCATCATCGCGGCGGTCGTCGCGGTGATGCTCGGGATCGGGCTCGGAGCGTTCGCGGTGGTGAAGCTCTCTTCGGGCGACACGAGCACGGCCGGCACGGGTACGGCGACGTCGCCGACGGTGACCTCGGTCCCGACGACCGTGCTGACCGAACCGACGGCCACCGCCACGGACACCGCGCCGCTCGCGACGATGGGGACCGCGACCTCGACCGCGACCAGCCGCCCGACCGCAACGGGCAGGCCCACCGCGACCGGAAAGCCGACGGCGACGGCCACCACCACGACCACCGCGACGACGACGGCGACCACCACCGCCACGACGCGACCGACGACGACGGCGACCACGACCACCACCGTGCCGCCTCACCCGACCACGACCAGCACCGGCATCGGCCCTGGGTTCTGAGGGTTCCTGCGGCGCCCCCAGCGCACGCAGGACGCGCCGCGACATTTGGCGTCGCTTCGACACCAAAGTTCGTCGAATGGAAGGTAATGTCCCCCCGTCCATCGGGAGAGTCCCCATGCTCATCAAGCGCCCTTCCCTCTTGCTCTTCCTTGCGCTCGCGACCGCGGGTGCCGTCACCAGTGCCCGCCCCGCCGCCGCGCAGCAGGTGTCCGACGCCGACCGCAAGGCCGCGCGCGACCTCTTCAACGACGGCGCCACCCTCCAAGCGGCCGGCAAGTTCGCCGAGGCCATCGACAAATTCCAGAAGTCGATCGCCGTCTACCCGGCGCCCACCACCGCTCTCCGCATCGCCCAGTGCAAGGCGAGCCTGAACCGGCTCGTCGAGGCGACCGAGGACTACCGCGCGATCATCAACACCGCGCTCCCCCCGGGCTCGCCGCCGGCCTACCAGCAGGCGAAGGATCAAGCGGCGGTGGAGCTCGCGCAGCTCGAGCCGACGATCCCGCGCGTGAAGATCCTCGTGACGCCCGAGCGCGTCGCGGGGCTGCAGATCACGGTGGACGGGCAGCCGATGAACGCGGCGCTCGTCGGCGTGGCGCGCCCGATCGATCCGGGGACGCACCGCGTGATCGCGGTCGCTCCGGGCTACCAGCAGGGCGAAGCGACGGTCGTCACGGTCGCGAAGTCGGTGCAGGTGCCCGAGGTGCGAATCGCACTGAAGCTCGTCGACGGCGGCGTCACGTACACCGACCCCAACGCGAACAACGGCGGCGGCGGCGGCACGTACAACAACAACAACGGCGGCGGCGGGACCTACAACAACGGCGGCGGCGGCACGACGTGGAACCCGCCGAACGGCGGCGGCAGCACGTGGACGCCCCCCTCGACCGCCCCGAAGCAGCAGGACACCCAGCTCGGCATCATGGTCGGCGCGGAGCTCGGCTACGCGGGACTCCTCGGCGGCGGCACGAGCCTCATCTCGAGCGGCTCCTCGACGTACCGACCGAGCTACGGCGACCTCTACAGCGGGAGCATCGGCTTCGGGATCGGCGGCGGCCTGCGGTTCGCGCGCAACTTCCTGTTCGGCCCGATGTTCCGCTACGACCTGCTCTCGCCGAACGCCGCGCCGTCCGGCGGCGGCACCTACCAGGTCGGCGGCATGATCGCGTGGCTCGGCAAGAGCGACGGGTTCGGCTTCTACGCGGAGTTCGGCGGCGTCTACAAAGGCGTGTCGGGCTCGGCGTTCCTCCAGAACGGCGGGACGACGGACTTCAGCGCGACGGGCTTCAGCATCCTCTTCGGTGGTGGCCTCCACTTCCGCGGCGGTCCGATCCACATCATCCCGAAGGTGAACCTCGGGCTCGGCAAGTTCACGCAGGGCGTGGGCAGCGCGTGGGACGGGCCGCTCCTCGACGAGGCGCTCCACGTCTCCTTCTTCGTGGGCGTGAGCGCCTACTACGACATCCCGCTCGGCCAGAAGTAGTCGGTCGCCGCGAAGGCGGGGCAGAGTGGTACAGTGCCCCGCCCATGCGTGCGTCTTTCTTTGGGATCGTGGCGGGCGTCGCTACGTGCTTCGCCGTTCCTCTGGCCCTCGCGGACGAGCCGCCGCCCGCGACCTCGGACACGACCACGGCCCCACCGCCGGCGGCGACCACGACCGCAACGGCCACCACCGCGCCCGACCCGCACGAGATGCCGGATCTCGGTCCGCCGACGGCCCCCAAGGCGAAGCACGTCTCCACCTTCTCGATCATGGGCGGCCTTCGCCTCGGGCTCGTTCTCCCCGATCCGGGAAAGATCGCGGCGCCGCCGGTCACGCTCGGCCTCGACATCGTCGGCGAGGCCGGTGTCCGCTTCTTGCGGTGGTTCTACGGCGGGCTCCAGTTCGGCGGCACGTTGTTCGTCTCACCGAAGGAAAGCGACAAGAGCGTCTCGGCGTGGATGCTCGGGACGAGCGTCGGCGCGTTCACGAACCCCGACGGGCTCGGCCTGCTGCCGACGATCGGCGTGGGTTACCGCCGCATCTCCGTGACGGACGTCTCGGGGACCTCGCTCGGTGCCGGGTCCGTCGATCTGTTGCTCGGGCTCGCGCTGCACTTGAAGCTCGGGAAGGACATCCGTCTGCTTCCTCGGGTGGACTTTGCGACCGGGTCGGCGAACGAGTTCGCGCATTATCTTTTCACGGTCGGCGTCAGCGGGTGGTTCAACCACGATTTTTGATCGGGGCGCCTTCGCGAGAGAAAAGACGAATCCGGAGTAGAGAACGGGAACGGGAACGGGAATGGTGAGAGAGCTCGTCGAGGCGGATGCCCTCGAGGCGAAGGGGCATGCGCGGCGCGCGTTTCGGCTTTTTCTTCGTGGCGCGAACGCTGGGTCGGCGGAGTGCGCGGAACGCGTGGGCCTGATGCTCGGCTCCGGCGTCGGGGTGCGACGGTCGCCGGCGGAGGAGCTCCGTTGGCATCGGATTGCCGTTCGGCGGGGCGCGTCTCCCTACAACCTCGCCGTCGCGCATGCGGCGGCCGGTCGGTGGTCGGTGGCTCGCCGGTGGTGGGAACGCGCGATCGCTTGGGGTGATCGCGGCGCGGCGATCGACGTCGCGCTCTGCCTCCTCACCGGGCGCGGAGCTCGGCGCGATCCCGCGCGGGCGCATCGCTTGCTGACCGGGGTGGTGCGCCTGCGGCCACCGCACGGGATCTCGATGCACGAGCACGAGCTCGCGACGGCTCTCCTCGGCGTCCTGGCTGCGCGGGGGCTCGGGACGGCACGGAACCTGGCGCGGGCGAGGCGCCTCCTCGCGAAGGCGAACCGGGACGGCGACTACCCCGAGGTCGCGCGCGCGATGCGGGAGCTCGAGGCCGTCGGCCCTCTGGACGTCGTCCGGACCCCGCCTTGGCGGGGAGACCGCGGTGCGTCTTGACGCGCTGCGACAGGGAAGTGCAACGAATTACAAGTCAGTGACAATCGTAAACCCGCGGAATGCTTAGCTCTGCCCCCATGCAGACCGCGTTGTGTGTCGTCTATTTCGCCGTTCTTCTGCTTCTGGCGAGCTATGGGCTCCACCGCTCCCACCTCGTGTGGACGTGCCTCCGCCTGCGCAAGCGCCTCCGCGAAATCAAGGAGACGCAGCCGATGGCCTCCACGACGGACGATCTGCCGTACGTCACCGTGCAGCTCCCCCTCTTCAACGAGGCGACGGTTGCGGTGCGCCTCCTCGACCACGTCGCGCGCCTCGATTACCCGCGCAACCGGCTCGAGATTCAGGTCCTCGACGACTCGACCGACGAGACGGGCAGCCTCGTGCGCGCCCGCATCCGCGAGCTCGCCGGCCAGCCGGACACGCGCGACCTCGACGTCGTCTACATCCACCGTACCGACCGCACGGGCTACAAGGCCGGCGCGCTCGACAACGGCCTCAAGGTCGCCAAGGGCGATCTCGTCGCCATCTTCGACGCCGACTTCCTCCCGCAGCCGAGCTTTCTTCTTTCGCTCGCGCGTCACTTCGACGATCCCCAGATCGGCATGGTCCAGGCGCGTTGGGGTCACCTCAACCGCGACCACTCGCTCCTCACGCGCGTGCAGGCGCTCATGCTCGACGGTCACCACCTCGTCGAGAACCGCGCCCGCTTCGCGGCCGGCTGGCTCTTCAACTTCTCCGGCACCGGCGGCATGTGGCGCCGTGAAGCGATCGCCGACGCCGGCGGTTGGCAGCACGACACGCTGACCGAGGACCTCGATCTCTCCTACCGCGCGCAGATGCGCGGCTGGAAGTTCGTCTACCGCGAGGACGTGGTCAGCCCGGCCGAGCTCCCCGAGGACGTGAGCGCGTTCCGCGCCCAGCAGTACCGCTGGGCGAAGGGCACCGTGCAGACCGCGCGCAAGCTCATGAAGCGCGTCATGACCTCGAAGCTCACGCTCAGCCAGCGCGTCGAGGCGTTCTTCCACCTCACGCCGCACTTCGCCTACCCGCTGATGGTGCTCCTCAGCGTTCTCCTTCTTCCGGCCCTCATCCTGATGCCGGCGACGAACCCGAAGATGATGCTCATCATCGACCTCCCGCTCTGCATCGGGACCACCGGTTCGCTCGCCGCGTTCTACGCGATGGCCGAGGCCGCTCAGGGCCGCCGCCGCATCGACGCGATCAAGCAGCTCCCCGCCCTCCTCGCGCTCGGCGCGGGTCTCGCCCCCCACCTCTCGAAGGCGGTGCTCGAAGGCCTCCGCTCGATGGCGGGCGAGTTCGTCCGTACCCCGAAGAAGGGTGACCTCACCAGCCAGCGCTACCGCGCCGTCGCCGAGCTCCCCCTCGTGGAGATCGGCCTGGCGCTCGTCTCGCTCGGCAGCTCCGCCGCGTCGCTCGCGACCGGGCACTGGTTCGCCACCCCGTTCGCCCTGCTTTTCACCTTCGGTTACGCGTACGTGGCCGCGCTCGTCGCGAGCGAGCAGTCGGCCCGTCGCCGCGCTTCGGTCGCCGCTCTGCCGACCCCCGCGACGGCCGACAGCGTGCCGCCGCCGGCCCCGGCCGAGACCGCGGACGCCGAGCTCGCTGCGTGACCTGAGTTTTGAGGTAGCGCCCGGATGGAAAAAACGCTTACCATCCGGGGAGCTAGGTCGAAGCTCATCCCTACGGGAGAGGGGGCGGAAGCGCATGACGAAGGCAGAAATCGTCCAAGCCATCTACGCTCGTGTCGGAGGGTTCTCCAAGAAGGAGTCCGCCGACATCGTGGATCTGGTCTTCGAGATGATGAAGGAGACGCTGAGCCGCGGCGAGAAGATCAAGGTCAGCGGTTTCGGCAACTTCGTGCTGCGTGACAAGCGCCAGCGTCCTGGGCGCAACCCGCAGACCGGCGATCCGATCGAGATCAGCGAGCGTCGCGTGCTCACCTTCAAGGCGAGCCAGATCCTGAAGCAAGCGCTGAACAAGGCCGCCCCCGAGGCCGCCCTCGCCAAGTAAGCCCGAGTAGATGACGACCGGACGCGGATCGCTGCCACCCAAGCTGTATTTTCGGATCGGCGAAGTGGCGAACCTGGTGGGCGTCGAGCCGCACGTCTTGCGCTATTGGGAGCGCGAGTTCCGGACGATCCGTCCGACGAAGAGCGCGAAGGGTCAGCGGGTCTATTCGCGGCGCGACGTCGAGAACCTCATGCAGGTTCGCGATCTCCTCTACGACGAGGGCTTCACGATCGCCGGCGCCAAGCGCAAGCTCCGCGGCGCGCCCGCGGTGCCCGAGAGCGCGCCCAAGGTCGAAGCGCAAGCCATGCCGGAGAGCGCTCCTTCCGTCCCCGCCCCCGAGAGTGGCACTTCGCCGCACGTGCGCGAGACCCTCCTCGCCGTGAAGCGGGAGATCGAGGCGTTCCTCGATGAGCTCGGCGGAAGCTGAGCTCGACGTCCCTCGCGACGGATTCGTGCCTCGCACCGACGTCGCGCGCCCCGACGCGCCGGCGACGTCGTCGATCCGACTGACGAGCTTCGAGGCCCAGAGCAACGGCACCATCAGCTGGGTCGCCGCCTGCTACCGCGGGTCGGCGCCGGGTTGGAACGCCGACGTCGACGAGCTCGTGGAGCACCGACTCGCGGAGCTCGCCGTCTGGTTCGCCGGACCGCTCGGCGACGCATCCACGCTCCACGTCGTCGGCACCGAGACGAGCGGCGGCGTGACGATCCAGCGGCTCGAGGCGACCAACGCGCTCCGCGCCCGCACGTTCCTCGGGTTCCGCGACGGCGCGCCGACGGCCTGCGTCCTCTCGTGCGGCCCGAACCGGCCGGACGACGCGGTCGCGACCGACGCGTGCCCCGCGCTCGTCGCGGCGGCGCGGCTGCACGGCCCCGTCGACGCGGGTCCCCCGCGCGAGGGAGCGCTCCTCGGGCTGACGGCAACGATGGTCCACCACCCCACCGCGACCGTGGCCACCTTCGTGGGTCTCGTCGCGGTCGCTGCGCTCGCGCTGGCCACGCGCCGGCGCCGCGGCGGGCCAACGCGGCGACGTCGAACGAATTTTTGACGCCCCATCCTTGGGAGATGCCGTGTTACAAGCCAATCCCACGATGCACTTCGCTCGTGGAGCAACGGCCCTCGCCGTCGCCCTGCTGCTCGCAGGAGGGACGGCCCATGCGCAGGGCCAGCCCACGTCCGGAGCACGCCCGAACCTGCTCCCCGACGGAGCGACGCCCGCGCCGCCGCCGAGCTCCGCGCCCAGCGCTGCGGCGAGCGCAGCGACCGCGCCGCCCCCGGCCGCTCCGCCGGCCGCGCTCCCTGCGATCGATCCCGCGAGCGACGCGGCGAGCCTCGCGCGCCAAGGCAACGATCGTCCGTCGAGCGACGGCACGGTGGGCGCGAAGCCGACCGACGTCTTCAGCGAGGACTGGTGGGGCCGCACGAAGCCGATCCTCGAGCTCCACGGCTACTTCCGCACGCGCGCCGAGCTGCTCCACAACTTCTCGCTCGGGCGCCGTGATCCCCTGACGGTCGGCGCGAACGGCGTCTTCTCCTCCGATCAGCGCCTGTGGCCAATGCCGCTCGACAACAGCTACCAGGACGCGGTCGGCACGCTCCGCCAGATCAACCTCTGCGGGGACGACTTCCAGACCCCCTGCCAGGACAAGTCGCAAGCGGGCGCGAACATGCGCTTCCGCATCAACCCCGAGCTCCACATCTCGGACAACCTCCGGATCCTCAGCCAGTTCGACCTGCTCGACAACATGGTGCTCGGCTCCACGCCCGACACCTATGCGATCAAGCCGAACACCAAGGTCGCGAGCGACAACGGCAGCGGCTACACGGCGGCCGGGTACAACGGCTACGCGCCGCTCTCGGGCTTCACGACCACCCAAGGTTCGCCCACGTCGGCCGTGAACGGCTACCGCAACAGCATCGACGTGAAGCGCGTCTGGGCCGAGTACGGCACCCCGATCGGTCAGCTCCGCTTCGGTCGCATGCCGAACCACTGGGGCCTCGGCATGGTCGCCAACTCGGGCGACGGGATCGACTCCGACTACCAGTCGACGATCGACCGGATCATGTTCGTGACCGGCATCAAGTCGATCGACTTGTACTTCGCGGGCATGTGGGACTTCGTGAACACGGGCGCCACCAACGCGTCCCCGTTCGACGTGTACGGCGGTCAGCCGTACAACCTGTCGAACCTCTCGAACGTGAACCAGTGGGGGCTCATCGTCGCCCACCGCACGAACCCCGATCGGCAGCGCGAGATCCTCGCGCGCGGTGGGCTGGTGCTCAACGCGGGGCTCTACACCACCCTGCGCACCCAGTACCTCGACCTCGACGACGCCACGCGCGACGCGAGCGGCGCGATCACCGGCACCACCGGTCAGAACCCGATCACCGCCGACACGACGAAGGCCAACGCCTACGTGCAGCGCGACATGTGGCTCCTCACGCCCGACCTCTGGGTCCAGGCGCTCTACCGCAAGTTCCGCTTCGAGGCCGAAGGCGTCGCGAACATCGGCGCGCTCAACTACCGCGTCGGCAAGGAAGAGACCCTGACGCGGATGGGGATCCGCCAGTTCGGCTTCACGGCGCAGGGCGAGTTCCTCGCCGTCGACGACAAGCTCCACATCGAGATGGGCTTCGGCTGGGCGAGCGGCGACCCGTGGGCCGAGGGCCTCAACGGCGCCAACGGCGTCCAACCCGAGCTGAACCGCACCGGGCCGATCTCGACGTTCCGTTTCCACCCCGACTACCGCGTCGACCTCATCTTCTTCCGGCGAATCCTGACCCGGGTCGAGGGCGCGTACTACTTCAAGCCGAGCGTCGCGTACGACTTCCTCCGCAGCGCCAACGGCCAGAAGCTCGGCGGCGCCGCCTCGATCGTCTGGAGCCGCGCGAGCGAGCCGATCCAGGCGCCCGGCAACAAGCCCGACCTCGGCGTCGAGCTCGACCTCCAGCTCTACTTCCAAGCGAAGGACGGCACCATCAACGACAACCCGGCGCGCATGGGCGGCTTCTACACGATGCTGCAGTACGGCGTCTTCTTCCCCCTCGGCGGGCTCAGCTACCTCCCCGGCCAGATCACCGGCAACTCGAGCGACTGGGACCTCTCCACCGCGCAAACCATCCGCTGGTACCTCGGCGTCATCTACTAGAGATCCCAAAATGGTACGACCGCTTCACCTGAGAATCTCCGCTGCGATCGCGCTGGGCGCCTCCGTGCTCCTGTCCGCCGGCACGGTTGCAGCGCAAGACGCATCCCCGGCCCCGGGCGGGCGTACGAACCTCCTGCCGCCGCCGCCCGACGGCGCGCCCGCCGGCACGGCTCCGGCCGCACCGCCGAACGGCACCGCCGCTGCCGCGCCGAACGGCGCCGCCTCGACCACGCCCGCCGCACCGCCGCCGCCCGCGAACGACAAGCCGAAGAAGCCCGAACCCGCCGCCGACGGCTCGATCGGCACGAAGCCCAGCGACGTGTACGGCGACGAGTGGTGGGGACGCACGCGCCCTGCGCTCGAGATCCACGGCTACTTCCGCACCCGCGCCGAGCTGTTCCACAACTTCACGCTCGGCCGCGTCGATGGCCCGGGCTCGGAGCAGTACCTCTGGCCGCAGCCGCTCGACAACAGCTACACCGACGCGAACGGCGTCCAGCACAGCGTCAACCTCTGCGGTGACAGCGGGACCGATCCCTGCACGAACAACACGCAGGCCGGCGCGAACCTCCGCTTCCGCATCGCGCCCGAGCTCCACATCTCGGACAGCCTGCGCATCTACTCGCAGATCGACGCGCTCGACAACCTGGTGCTCGGCTCCACGCCCGACGTCTACGCGATGAAGCCGAACGTCGGCGGCACGGGCGACAACGGCAGCGGTTACACGTCCGCCGGGTACAACGGCTACGCGCCGCTCTCGGGCTTCGCGTCGACCCAGGGTCCGCCCACCGCGGGCGTGAACGGCTACCGCAACAGCATCGACGTGAAGCGCGCGTGGGCGGAGTTCATGACCCCGCTCGGTCAGCTCCGCTTCGGTCGCATGCCGAACAACTGGGGTCTCGGCATCCTCGCGAACCCGGGCGACGGGATCGACTCCGACTACCAGTCCACGAACGACCGCATCATGTTCGTGACCGGCATCAAGTCGATCGACCTCTACTTCGCCGGGATGTGGGACTTCGTGAACACGGGCCCGAACACGTCCTCGCCGTACGACGTCTTCGGCGGCCAGCCCTACAACACGTCGAACCTCAACAACGTGAACCAGTGGGGCCTCGCGATCGCGCGCCGCACCAACCCGGAGGCCGCAAAGCTCACGCTCGCGCGCGGCGGGCTCGTGCTCAACGGCGGCCTCTTCACGATCCTGCGCACGCAGTACCTCGACACCACGCCGGGCAGCACCCCGCTCACGACGGACTCGAGCGGCAACACCGCGGCGAACGGCTTCGAGCGGCGCGACGCGTGGGCCGTCATCCCCGACCTCTGGATCCAGGCGCTCTACAAGAAGTTCCGGTTCGAGGCGGAAGGCGTCGCGATCATCGGGCAAGCGAAGATCCCGTCGATCGACGGAAAGAACGCGACCCTGATCCGCCAGTTCGGCTTCGCGGCGCAGACCGAGTACCTGGCCGTCGAAGACAAGCTCCACCTGAACTTCGGGTTCGGTTGGGCAAGCGGCGATCCGTGGGTCGAAGGGCTCAACCCCGGCCCGAGCGGGCTGCAGCCGGAGAAGAACGGCGCGGGCCCGATCTCGACCTTCCACTTTCACCCCGACTACCGCGTCGACCTCATCTTCTTCCGCCGGATCCTGACCCGCGTCGAGGGCGCGTACTACTTCCGCCCGAGCGTCGACTACGACTTCCTCAAGAACTCGAACGGCCAGAAGTTCGGCGGCGGCGCAGCGCTCATCTGGAGCCGCGCGAGCGAGCCGATTCAGTCGCCCGGCAACAAGCCGGACCTCGGCGTCGAGCTCGACCTCCAGCTCTACTACCAGGCGAAGGACGGCGCGCTGAACGACGATCCGAAGAAGATCGGCGGCTTCTACACGATGCTGCAGTACGGCGTCTTCTTCCCCCTCGGCGGTCTCGACTACCTCCCGACGACCAACGGCACGACGGCCAACCCGAACTTCGGCAACCTCTCCGCCGCCCAGACCGTCCGCTGGTACATCGGCGTCGTCTACTGACCGTGGACGGCACGCGCCGCGACCCGCATAATCCGGCCGTGGGCTGGGTTCGACTCGGGTTTGCCGTCTCGCTCGCCGCGGCGCTCGCCGCGTGCTTCGGCGACGGCGAGGTGAAGGGCGGCGACGCCACCGCCGACGTCTCGAAGACGGAGACCGGCACGTCCGACGGCGGCCCGACCGACGGCGCCTGCAACGCGCCCGACGCCGCGACCTGGACGCAGCTCTACACCGACTACTTCGGTCCCACCGGCAAGGGCCAGTGCGGCAAGGCGTCCGGCTGCCACCTCGACTCGACGGGCGGCGGCCAGATCTGGATCTGCGGCTCGACCAAGGAGTCGTGCTACCAAGGCATGAAGAACAACGTGATCCCATGCAACGCGGCCGGCAGTCGGATGCCCGAGATCCTTCGTAAGGCGAACGACCCGTTCGCTCCCGGGAAGATGCCGGCCGATCCCGCGTCGGTCACGTACGACGACCAAGACATCGCGAAGATCTCGGGCTGGATCAACGCGGGCGCAAAGAACGACTAGCCGGGGGCGGCCATGGCGAAGATCCTCATCGTCGACGACCAACGGAACATGCGAACGACGCTCGCGATGATGCTGCGCGGCGTCGGCTACGAAGTGGACGAAGCTCCCGACGGGGAGCACGGCGCCGACCGCGGCGCGACGGGGGCGTTCGATCTCGTCCTCACCGACCTGCGCATGGGCCAGAAGGACGGCATCGACGTCCTCCGCGCGATCAAGGATCGCCAGCCGCTCACCGAGGTCATCGTGATGACCGCGTACGGCACGATCGAGAGCGCGGTCGATGCGATGCGCCTCGGCGCGTTCGATTACATCCAGAAGCCCTTCACCGAGCAAGAGCTGCTCGTGAAGGTGACGAAGGCGCTCGAGAACCGGCGCCTCGCCGGCGAGGTGGCGTTCCTCGCGAGCGAGTTCCGCGATCGCTACAAGTTCGAGAACATCGTCGGCAAGTCGAGCTCCGTACGCGAGGTGCTCGGCCGCATCGTGCGCGTCGCTCCGACCGACGCGACCGTGCTCATCACCGGCGAGAGCGGCACCGGCAAGGAGCTCGTCGCCAAGGCGATCCACGCGAACTCGAAGCGCAGCGATCGGCCGTTCGTCTCGATCAACTGCGCCGCCATCACCGAGACGCTGCTCGAGAGCGAGCTCTTCGGCCACGCCAAGGGCTCGTTCACCGGCGCCGTCAACGCGCGCAAGGGCCTCTTCGAGGAAGCGGCGGGCGGCACCTTCTTCTTCGACGAGATCTCGGAGACGCCGCTGACGGTGCAGGCCAAGCTGCTCCGCGCGATCCAGGAGCACGAGATCCGGCGCGTCGGCGAGAACAAGGCGATCCACGTCGACGTCCGCATCATCGCCGCGACCAACCAGGACCTGATGACGGCGATCGCGGAGAAGCGGTTCCGGCAGGACCTCTACTACCGCCTCAACGTCGCGCGCTTCGTCCTGCCGCCGCTCCGCGAGCGGCGCGAGGACATCCCCGAGCTCGCCGAGTTCTTCCTCGACAAGTACACGAAGAAGATGGGCGTCCGCGCGCGGCTCCACGAGAACTCGATGGAGGCGCTGGTCCGCTACGACTTCCCCGGCAACATCCGCGAGCTCGAGCACATGATCGAGCAGGCGACCGCGCTCGCCAGCGGCGGCATCATCACGCCCGACGATCTCATCGCGCCCCAGTCGACGGCGAAGCCCACCGGCAGCGCCGGCAAGCGCTCCCTCGCCGACGTGGTCGACGCGGCCGAGCGCCAGGCCATCGAGGCCGCCCTCCGGGAGGCCGACGGCAGCCGCGAGCAGGCGGCCGAGCAGCTCGGCATCTCCCCGACGACGCTGTGGCGGAAGATGACGCGCCTCGGGATCACGTTCGACGCAAAAGCTTCGGGCTGACGACGCAGAGAACGACCAAACTGAAAGGTTGGTCGTCCGTTTCCTTTCAATTGTGAAAGGGCCAATTCGCCTCAGCCGCGGAGAATCTTTCGGGAATCTGGCTGCCGGAGCGTTGGCATCGCCTTTGCTTACGCCGTCAGTATGGCTACCGTGCTCATGATCGACGACGACGCAGCGGCCGCGCGCCAGCTCGCGACGGCCCTGGCGATCGAGGGCGTGGAGACCAAGCAGGTCGCGACCGCGCTCGAAGCGCTCGAGGTGCTCGAGCGCATCCCCGCCGACCTCGTCCTCCTCGAGCTGATGCTCCCGGGGATCAACGGGATCGAGCTCGCCCGCATGCTCCGCGCGCGCTACCCCGAGCTCCGCATCGTCCTCACCGGGTCCTACCATCTCTCGGAGCGGCAGCTCCGGAACTCGGAGTGCGGCGCGCTCGCGTTCGTGCCGAAGCCGTTCGAAGCGACCACCGTCGCAGGCTTCCTCCGGAGCAAGATCCCTTCGTCTCCCCCTTCCAGCGCCCGCCTCGCGAAGCGCTGAGCTTCGTGCCGTTCTTCGACGCGCGAACGCGTGAGGAAGGTTAGGATGGGCCGCCTCGGATGCGTGTCGACGAGCTGAGCTACGAGCTCCCCCCGGAGCGCATCGCGCAATACCCGACCAGCCACCGCGAGGAAGCGCGGATGCTCGTCGTGCCCCAGACGGGTGCGCTCGGCCACGCGAAGGTCGGCGAGCTCGCGGAGCACCTGCCCGACGGCGCGCTCGTCGTGTTGAACGACACGCGCGTCCTGCCTGCGCGCCTCATCGCGATGAAGGAGACGGGCGGCCGCGTCGAGATCTTCCTCGTCCGGCGCACCGGCACGACGACGGTGGAGGCGCGCGGCGAAGCGCGCGAGGCGCAGCGCTGGCGCGCGCTCGGCAAAGCCTCCAAGGCGCTGAAGTTCGGCGTCGATCTGCGCGTGATCCCCGCCGACGAAGGAGCGCCCGCGCAGAAGGGCGCGCTCGCGGTTCGGTTGCTCGGCCGCGCCGAGGACGACGGCCTGCTCGACGTCGCGCTCTACACCGTCGGCGATCTCGACGTGGACGAGGCCATCCAGGCGTTCGGGCGCATGCCGCTCCCGCCGTACATCAAGCGCGACGCGGACAAGGACGACGCGGAGCGCTACCAGACGGTGTTCGCGCGTGCGCCGGGCGCGATCGCCGCGCCGACGGCCGGCCTTCACCTGTCGCGCGCGGTGCTCGGGCGCCTCGCCGTGAAGGGCTGCGAGGTCGTGACCGTCACGCTCCACGTCGGCCTCGGCACCTTCCAGCCGGTCACGGTCGAGGACCTCGACGATCACCCGATGCACACGGAGCGCTTCGAAGTCTCGCGCGTCACGGCGCACGCGATCGCGAAGGCGAAGGCCGAGGGGCGCAAGGTCGTCGCCGTCGGCACCACCGTCATCCGCGCGCTCGAGAGCGCGCGCGGAGAGAGCGGCGCGATCGAGCCGATGACGGCCGACACGAAGCTGCTCATCCAGCCCGGCTACCGGTTCGCGAGCGCGGACCTGCTCCTCACGAATTTCCATCTGCCCCGCTCCACGCTGCTCGCGCTCGTCTGCGCGTTCGGCGGTCGGAGCCGCGTGCTGGAGGCCTACGGCGCCGCGATCGCCGCGGGCTACCGCTTCTACTCCTACGGGGACGCGATGCTCCTCGAGCACGAGACCACGGCGTGAGCGAAGGCTTCTCGTTTCGCGTCCTCGCGACCGACGGGCACGCGCGCCGCGCCGTGTTGACGACGCCGCACGCCGTGGTGGACCTCCCCACCTTCATGCCGGTGGGCACGCAGGGCTCGGTGAAGACGCTCACCGCCGAAGAAGTCGCGAGCACCGGCGCGCAGATCGTCCTCGGGAACACGTATCACCTGTGGCTCCGCCCCGGCGCCGCCCGGATCGCGGCGCTCGGCGGGCTGCACCGCTTCACGCGCTGGCCCCACGCGATGCTCACCGACTCCGGTGGCTTCCAGGCGTTCTCGCTCGCCGGCGTCGCCAGCGGCGATCGCGCGAAGAAGAGCGAGAAGCGCGCGCTCGTGGCGCCGTCGGAGGACGGGTTCACGTTCACCTCGCACCTCGACGGCTCGAAGCACTTCCTCTCGCCCGAGATCGCGGTCGCGGTGCAGGCGCAGATCGGCGCGGACATCCAGATGCAGCTCGACGTCTGCCCACCCGGCGACTCCCCGCGCGACGTCGTCGAGCGCGCCGTCGCGCAGACCACGCGCTGGGCGAAGCGCGCGCTCGCTGCACCGCGTCCGCCCGCGCAGGCGCTCTTCGGGATCGTGCAGGGTGCATGTTTCCCCGAGCTTCGCATCCAGCACGCCGAGGAGCTCGCCGCGCTCGAGGTCGACGGGAAGCGCTTCGAGGGCCTGGCGCTCGGTGGCTTCTCGGTCGGCGAGCCGATCGAGAAGATGCACGCCACGCTCAGCGAGGTCGCCCACCGCGTCGACGCGACGCGCCCGCGCTACCTGATGGGGGTGGGCACGCCGAAGGATCTGCTCCACGCGATCAGCTGCGGCGTCGACATGTTCGACTGCGTGCTCCCGACGCGCAACGCGCGCAACGGCCAGGCGCTCACCCGCTTCGGCAAGGTCGTCATCAAGCACGCGAAGCACCAAGACGACCCGAGCCCGCTCGATCCCGAGTGCACGTGCCCGTGCTGCGCGGGCGGCTACGCGCGCGCGTACCTGCGCCACCTCTACATCGCGGGAGAGATCCTCGTCCTCCGCCTTCTGTCGCTCCACAACCTGCATTTCTATGGCGAGCTCATGCGCGGCGCGCGCGCGGCGATCGAGCGCGGCGACTACGCGGCGTGGTCCAAGGCGATGCTGGCGCGCATGGAAGAAAGTGGTGGTACCCTGAACGCGAGACTCGTATGACGGACCAGAAGAAGGCGCAGCCGCTCGGTCGCATCCTGTTGCGCCAAAAGCTGATCTCGCAGAATCAGCTCGACGATGCGTTGAAGCACGCGAAGGAAGGCGGCAAACCGCTCGCTTCGCAGCTCATCGACGAAGGTCTGCTCAAGGAAGTCGACGCCGTTCGCGCGCTCTCCGAGCAGCACGGCGTTCCCGGCATCGACCTGAGCCAGGTCGCGATCTACCTCGAGCACCTCGTCGTTCCGCGCGAGGTCGCGGAGGCGCACAAAATCCTCCCCGTCCTCGTGAAGGGCGATCGCTTGTTCCTCGCGATGGCCGACCCGTCGGACAAGAAGGTCATCGACGAGCTCGAGTTCGTGACCGGCAAGAAGGTCTACCCGTACGTCGCGCTGACGGGCGTGCTCTCGAAGACGATCTCGTCCGCCTACGACGCGAAGGGGCAAGGCGAGACGTACCACCTCGGGGACTCCGTCTCGCGCGAGACGCTCCGCAAGCTCGGGCTCACCGGCAGCTCCACGAACGAAGCCGACGGCGCGACGCCGCGCATGCCGAGCGCCCCGCCCGAGCCGGCGCCGGTCATCGACGAAGCGACGAAGCGCTCCGCCGACGACGTCGACATCACGACGCGCGAGTTCGGGAGCGTGGGTGCGGAGGACTCGTCGGTGACGAGCCTGCCGACCGAGCTCCGCCAGCGCGTGACCGCCGCCCAGGCGGCGACGACGGGCCCTGCGACGGGGAAGCTCGTGCTCGTCGTCGACGACGAAGACGAGATCCGGAAGCTCCTCCGCCGCCTCCTGAGCGAGAAGGGCTACCGCGTCGTCGAGGCCGACCGCGGGCTCGTCGCGCTGCGGATGGTGAAGGAGCACTCGCCCGACGTCATCATCCTCGACGCGATGCTCCCCGAGATCCACGGCTTCGACATCGCACGTCGGATCAAGGGCAGCGAGAAGTACGGCTCCATCCCGATCGTGATGATCAGCGCGGTCTACCGCGGGTGGCGCATCGCCGAGGATCTCAAGACGAGCTACGGCATCGAGGAGTACCTCGAGAAGCCGTTCCGCATGGCGGACGTGCTCGGTGCCGTCCAGCGCGTGCTCACGAAGACGGCCACCCCCGCGGCGCCCGCCGATCCGGACGCGATGGCGGCCGAGGCCGAGAAGGCACTCGACTCGGGCATCGCCGCCTACAAAGAGGGCAACATCGAGGACGCGATCAAGCACCTCAAGCGGGGCGTGACGATCGATCCGCTGGCGTTCCGCCTCCGGTTCCACCTCGGGCTCCTCTTCGGCAAGAGCGGGGCGATCTACGAGGGCATCCAGGAGCTCGAGAAGGCCGTCGAGATCAACCCGAAGAGCTTCCCTGCGCTGAAGAACCTCGCGGTGCTCTACGAGAAGGCGGGCTTCCGCCACCGCGCGGTCGAGATGTGGGAGAGATGCGTGAACGCGGCGCCGGATGCCGACACGAAGCGGCAGATCAAAGAGCACCTCGTGGGGCTTCTCTAACCTCTCCCACTCCCACTCCTCCTCCCGCGCGACGACCCAGCAGTTCGGAACAGCGCTCGGACCCCGGAAGCCGTCTCCCGGAGGAAATTTCCGAGACCAAACGCCACGATCGAGCGTAAGATCCGAGGGACGTGAAATTCCTCTGCGAACAGTGCAAGGCCAAGTACCAGATCGACGACAGCAAAGTCGCTGGGAAGACGGTCCGGATGAAGTGCCGCAAGTGCGGGCACCTCATCGAGGTTCGCGCCGAGGTCACCGAGACGAGCGTCGCCTCCGCCCTCCCGAAGGACGGCAGTGACGAGACCAAGGTCGGCGCGCCCGATCCGGCGGTCCTCGCCGCGCAGAAGTCCGCCCAAACGGGCGCCCCGAAGCCGGGGGTCACTCCGCCCCAGAAGCCGGCCGGGCAGAAGCTCGCGACGAGCCTCGCGAGCGCCAAACCGCAGCCGCAGGCGCCGCGCGCCCCGCAGGTAGGGAGCGCGCTCGCGGGCGCGTTCCAGAAGAGCGTCCAGAAGAGCGACGACGCGCTCCTCGAGCTCTCCACCACCGCCGAGTGGTACGTCGCCATCAACGGCGTCCCCGTCGGTCCGATCCGCCTCTCCGAGCTGCGCCGCAAGGCCGCCTCGGGCGCCGTGAGCGAGGAGTCGCTCTGCTGGCAAGAGGGCCTCGAAGAGTGGCGTCCGCTCAAGACGTTCACCGAGCTCGCCTCGATCGTGCGGGAGGCGGCCGCCACCGCGCGTCCGTCGCTCGCGAACCCGCCACCCGAGGGGCCGGGCTCGCACACCCCTGCGCCGACGTCGGCGGCGGCGAGCAGTCACTCGCCGAGCCGCGCGCCCTCGCGTCCGGCCGGTCCCGCGACCCCCGCACCTCCGCGGAGCGGCGACAAGCCCGCGCCGATGGCCGCGCGGAGCAACGTCGTCTCGCTGAGCTCGCGCCTCGCGACGGCCGAGAAGCTGGACGACGCGCCGGCCCTCGAGCCGGAAGAGCACACCGTCATCTCCGATCCGTTCGCGCGGATCGCACCCGAGCCCACGCCGGCCCCGCCCGTGAGCGCGCCGCTGGCGGATGCGTCCTCGCCGATGATGGCGACGGCCTCCGCGCCGGTGGTGACGTCCGCGCCGATGACGCCGGTCGCGGACGCGGTACCGCCGAAGAAGGGACCGAACTGGATCGCCATCGCGATGGTCGTCCTCGCGGCGGCGTTCGGCGTCACCGCCGCGATCGCGATCTTCTTCCGCAGCAACACGAACACGACCCCGCAGGTGACGACCGTCTACGTGTCGTCGACCGCGACCGGGCCGTCGGTCGCCGCAACCACCACCGCCACGCAGACCGCCGAACCCATCGTGACGGCGTCCGCGAGCGCGTCGGGGACCGCGGTCGCCGTCGCGGGCACGGTTCGCGCGCCGAGCGGCGCCGGCACGGCCGCGGCGGCCACGGCCACGCAGACCGCGACCAACAACTCGTCGATCGCCGCGCTGCTCGGTGGCCCCGCCTCGGGTCCGAACGTCGGCGGCGGCACGTCGGGCGGGAGCACCGGTGGTGGTCTCTCCGACAAGGCCGTGCAGGACGCGGTCCGCAACTACACGCCGGGCGTGAAGCGCACGTGCTGGGAGCGCGGCGGCTCCGCGGAGTCCACCGCGATCGTCGACGTCACGGTCACCGTCGCGCCGAACGGGAACGTCTCCAACGCGCAGGCGAGCGGCAACGACCCCCTCGTCGCCAAGTGCATCGAGAACCAGGTGCGCAACTGGCGCTTCGCGGCGCCGGGCGAGACCACCACGATCAAGATCCCGTTCAAGTTCATCAAGCAGTGACTCGTACCAACTTGGTACGAGCCGCCCCGCCCCGCTCCGGCCGTCCCGGGCGTGCGGCCTCGATGAATACCCACGGGCTCTCGTCCGTCTCCGTGTAAGCTCGCGTCGTCGCTTCGCGTTTCCCGCCGTACCCGCCTTTCCCGAGGAGTTCCGGTGCCGATCCCCAAGTCATCTCTCGCCTTCGCCCTCGGTCTCGCTGCGTCCACCCTGGTCCCCGCGCTCGTGGCGTGCGGCAACGGCAAGGACGCTGCGTCGCCGACTCCGAGCGCCAGCGCCTCCACCGCCAACGCGACGCCCCCGCCGGGTGGCTACCCCCCGGGCCAGTATCCGCCGCCCGGGGCGACGACCGCGCCTCCCGGCGGCTATCCGCCCAACGGCTATCCGCCGCCGCAAGGCACCGGCTATCCGCCCAACGGCTACCCGCCGCCGCAGGGCACCGGCTACCCGCCGCCGCAAGGCACGGCCGCCACACCGCCGCCGCAAGGCACGGGGACCGCACCCGCGCCCACGGCGAGCTCGCCGATCCCCGGCCTGCCGGGAGTCCCGCTCGATCCGACGCTCCTCCAGCAGATCGCGACCGCGGGCGCGGCGGTGTTCGGTCAGGGCGCAGCCCCCGTCGCCATCGGCGATCCCGTCGAGGTCGGGGTGAAGGCCACCGCGCTCAAGTCGATCGGCGCGGGCATGCAGCCCGAAGGCACGCTCGTGAAGGGAACGCTCGCGGCCGATGCCCACCAGAGCGAGCTCGTCTCGCTCCAAGGCGGCAAGTGCTACACGATCGTCGCCTTCTCGCCGCCGGGCCAGGTGACCAACATCGACCTGCACCTCTTGCTGCCGCCCTTCTACACGATGGAAGCGGGGCACGACGCCGAGAGCGACAACACCGCCGTCGTGGGCAAGGGCGCCGCCGCCATCTGCCCGGCGCTGACCGTGCCGCTCCAGTACAAGCTCGACATCCACGCGAAGGCGGGAGCCGGAGCGATCGGCGTGCAGATCTACTCGAAGCCGAAGTGAGCTGACGCGCGCAACCTTCGCCCTCGTCGGACCGACGGGCGGCCATGCGCACGATCACGCCCGACGACGACGAGTACCCGAAGAAGCTCCTGCGTCTCCGCAAACCGCCCGGGACGCTCTGGGTGGACGGTGGGATCCTCACGCTCGATCGGGATGCGATCGGCATCGTCGGTCCACGCGAGCCCACCGGCGGCGCGGTGGGGTACGCGACCAAGCTCGCCGCGGGGGTCGCCGCTCGCGGCACCCTCGTGATCTCGGGTGGCGCGCGCGGGATCGATCGCGCGGCGCACGAGGGCGCGGCTCGCACGGGCACGACGTGGGTCCTTCTTCCGTGCGGGCTCGACGTGGCGTTCCGACCGCCGAAGACGTCGATGGCGACCCCCTTCCCTGCCGACTTGGCCGCCGCGATCAAGGCGAGCGGGGGTGGCTTCGTCACCTCGTTCGCGCCCGACATCGAAGCGCTCCCGCAGAACCACCACTCGCGGAACGCGCTCGTGGTCGCGCTCGTGCGGGCGCTGGTCGTCGTTCAGGCGGGGCACAAGAGCGGGTCGAGCAGCACCGCCGCGAAGGCCTTGAAAGCGGGGCTCCGCGTGTACACGTTCCGAGGTCCCTGCTGGGATCCTTGCTACGGCGGCACGCGTGCCCTGCTCGCGCATGGCGCCGTCGAGCCCTCGTCGGAGGCGGAGCTCCTCGAGGCGCTGAAGCCCCCTTCCGAGCCTCTCCGGCGCGCTTCGAGCGCCGAGAAAACCCTCCTCAGGCTACTGGATGGGACGGCTCGTCACGTCGACGAGCTCGTCGACCGAACCAGGCTACCGATAGGTAGGGTCACCAGTGCACTCTTGACCCTCGCCTTGGACGACGTAGTAGTAGAGGGCCCTTCCGGACACTTTCGCAGAAAATCTACGTAAGCAACGGAAATCAGTACACATTTCATCGGGAAACGCGGGGTATGGCCAAGACGCTCGTGGTCGTGGAGTCGCCGGCGAAGGCGAAAACGATCAAAAAGTACCTGGGAAGCGGCTACGAGGTGATGGCCTCCAAGGGTCACATCAAGGACCTCCCCAAGAAGATGGGGATCGACGTCGAGAAGGGCTTCCAGGAGACCTACGAGGTCATCGCCGGCAAGGAGAAGATCCTCCAGGAGCTGAAGGGCGCCGCGAAGGATGCCGACGAAGTCCTGCTCGCGACCGACCCCGACCGCGAAGGTGAAGCCATCGCCTGGCACCTCTCCGAGGAGCTCGGCAAGAAGGCGAACAAGCGGGTCGAGTTCCACGAGATCACGAAGACGGGCGTCCAGAAGGGCGTCGCGTCTCCGCGGGCGCTCAACAAGCAGCTCTACGACGCCCAGCGCGCGCGGCGCGTGCTCGACCGCATCGTCGGCTACGACGTGTCGGCGCTGGTGTGGTCGAAGCTCGCGTTCGGCCTCTCGGCGGGCCGCGTGCAGAGCGTGGCGCTGCGCCTCATCGTCGATCGCGAGCGCGAGATCGAGGCGTTCAAGCCCGAGGAGTACTGGAACTGCGGCGCCGGCCTCGTCGCGAAGACGGGTGACACCACCCCGTTCTTCGCGCGCGTGAACAAGCGCGGCGGCAAGACCCTCGAGGTCAAGAACGGCACCGAGGCCGCCAAGGTCCGCGCCGATCTCGAGCGCGCCACCTTCAAGGTCGCGAAGATCACGAAGAGCGAGCGCAAGCGCAAGGCGCCGCCGCCCTACACGACGAGCAAGCTCCAGCAGGACGCGGTGAACCGCCTCGGCTTCGGCGCCAAGCGCACGATGCAGGTGGCGCAGGGCCTGTACGAGGGCGTGGACCTCGGCAAGGACGGCGGGCCGATCGGCTTGATCACCTACATGCGTACGGACTCGACGCGTCTCTCGCCCGACGCGGTGCAGGCGGCGCGCATCTACATCGAGCAGACCTACGGCGCCGCGCACCTGCCGGCGCAACCCAACGTGTTCAAGTCGAAGAAGAACACGCAGGACGCGCACGAGGCGATCCGCCCGACGTCGCTCGATCTCCCGCCCGACCAGGTGAAGAAGCACCTGAAGGACGAGCAGTACAAACTCTACAAGCTGATCTGGGAGCGCTTCCTCGCGAGTCAGATGAGCGAGGCGATCTACGATCAGACCGGCGTGGACATCGAAGGCGCCGCAGCCGGGAGCGACACCTACGGCCTCCGCGTCGGTGGGCGCATCCTGAAGTTCCCGGGCTGGCTCGCCTCGATGGAGAGCAAGGGCGACGTCGCGGGTGAAGAAGGCGAAGCGAAGGAAGGCGATGCGGCCGCCGCCAAGGCGCCCGCCGCCGACGACGACGAAGCCACGCTTCCGCTCCTCGAAGAAGGTCAGGCGATCGCGCTCCACACGCCGCCCGGCGTGACCACCGAGCAGAAGTTCACCCAACCGCCGCCGCGCTACAACGAAGGCTCGCTCGTGCGCGAGCTCGAAGAGCGCGGCATCGGTCGCCCGAGCACCTACGCCGAGATCATCTCGAAGGTGCAGGCGCGCGACTACGTCGAGAAGCTCGACGCGCGCTTCAAGCCGACCACGCTCGGCAAGTACGTCGTCGACGGGCTCGTGCAGAGCGAGCTCGACTTCATGGATCCCACGTTCACGTCGCAGATGGAGCAGCAGCTCGACGGCGTGGAGTCGGGCGAAGAAGATCGGGTCGCGCTCCTCTCGCGCTTCTACAAGCGCTTCCGCGAGCAGCTCGACAAGGGCAAGAAGGGCAAGCGCTGGAACCCCGAGCCCACCCCGACCGGCGAGACGTGCGATCTCTGCGGCCAGGGCGAGATGATGAAGCGCTGGTCGAAGAACGGCTGGTTCCTCGGCTGCTCGAACTACCCGAAGTGCAAGAACACGCGCGACCTCGGCCCGGACGGCAACGGCCCGACCGAGAAGCGCTTCGCCGGCGTCGACTGCGACAAGTGCGGCAAGCCGATGATCATCCGCAGCGGTCGCTACGGCGAGTTCCTCGCCTGCAGCGGCTACCCCACGTGCAAGAACGCGAAGCCGGTGCCGCTCGGCGTCCCCTGCCCCAAGTGCGGCGGCGACCTGATCGAGATCCGCCCGAAGAAGAAGGGCGGCAAGACGTTCTACGGCTGCTCGAACTGGAACGCCGAGAACGTGAAGTGCGACTTCAAGCTTTGGAACAAGCCGATCAAGGAGCCGTGCCCGCTCTGCGGCGCCAAGTTCCTCGTCATCGGCGGCAGCAAGGCGAAGCCGTTCATCACGTGCGCCGACAAGCAGTGCGGCTACAAGCGCGCGATCGAGACTCCCGGTGAGGGCGCCGAAGGCACCCAGCCCGCCGGGGCCACGGCGGAGGTCGCCGCGCCCGCGGCGAGCTGACGCTCAGCGCAGCACCGCGACCGCGACGCCATCTCCGAACGGGAGGATGGAGGCGTCGAGGCGCGGGTGATGGAGGAGCTTCTCGTTGAACGCGCGGAGCGCCGCGGTGCGCTTCTTCTCGGCGTCCGGCACGTCCGCCGGGTCACGCGTGACGAGCCCCTTCCAGAGCACGTTGTCCGCGACGATCACGCCGCGCGGCGCGAGCCTCGGGACGAGCGCGTCGAGGTAGTCGACGTACTCCTCCTTGATGCAGTCGAGGTACGCGAGGTCGATCGGCGTGCCGGCGTCGAGCTTGGCGATGCCTTCGAGCGCACGCTCGCGTCGCACCTCGATCCGATTCGCCAGCCCCGCGCGGGCGATGAAGCCGCGGGCGAGCTCGACGAGCTCCAGGTCGACCTCGAAGGTGACGACGCGCGCATCGGCGGCAGCGCGCGCGAGCGCGATCGCGCCGTAGCCAATGTTGGTGCCGAGCTCGACGATGAAGCGGGGCGCTCGTGCGCGCGCCAAGACGCCGAGGAAGCGGGCAACCTCGGGATCGCTGATCGGCTCCCGGCGCGTCCGCGCGAGCTCCTCCATTTCGCGAGCCAGATCGGTCGTGGAAGCCGCGCGTTCGAGGGCCTCCAGGTAGTCTGCGGTGTGGGGTTGGAGGATGGCGTCCCTGGCGTCCTTCATCGTACCTCTCCTGACTTTGCCCCCGCGGCACTCCTGCGTTGCGGGCGTTTGGGGGAAATGTTTTGGCAGCGAGCGTATCGCATGCTGAAATGAGCTTGGATTCTCGACTCTCCAAGCCGAAATTGGAATCCTGCACCCTCACCATCGCTGACCAGCTCGTTTCCCGAGCCGACGTGGGCCCGCCCGAGGCGGAGCTCGCGCTCGTCGACGCGGACTGTCTCGAGCTCCGCGCGACGGAGCCAGGGGCAGTCCGGGAGATGGGATACCGCACCACGGTGCGGGACGCCCTCGCTCGCCTCGCCGAGCAGGGCGTGACCGCGGAGCTCGCCGAGCGGGCCGCGACCGAAGTACGGGCCCTCGCCCAGGTGTACGCCCGCGGGCTCGTGGTCCGGCGGATCACCAAGGAGCTCGGGGCCGCGGAGCTCTTCGAGGGCAAGGTCTACATCTCCGCCGCCAAGTCGTACGAGGGTGCCTGGCTCGATCTCGCGTCGCTCGCGTTCGATCTCGGTGAGCCTCGGATCGGCATCGCGCTCCAGGCGCTGCACCTGGTCGCGGCGTTGACCGATGCGCAGGAGAGCGCGGACGTCCACCTCTCCACGTTCCCGTTCACGAAGAGCCAACGCCCCGGCGTGCGCACGCTGAGGCGCGTCGACCTCTCCGCGTGCGCGCGCATCCCCGAGATGCTCGCGCGCCTCGCCACGCGCAGCGGCAACTCGCCGCAGCGCGAAGCCGGACCCACGCGCGTCGAGATCCTCGACTGGCTCGGGTCGCGCGCGACGACGACGCACCACGCGGCCGAGCGTTACGCGCGGATCGAGGCGGCGTTGATGACGCCGGCACCTTCGACGGCGAACGTCGTCGCGACGCCGCTCCCGCCTTCGACCGGCCGCCGCATGACGCCGGTCGGCGTGAGGCTCCCGCCGTTCGGCGAGATCGCGGAGGACGCGGCGATGACGCCGCGCACGGTCACGGCTCCGCCGCGGCGCGGTCCGCTCAGTGATCCCGCCGCGTGGGCGATCGAGACGCAGCTCAAAGCCGGCGACGTGCGCGCGGCCGTCGAGCGCATCCACGCGCTCGAGCGCGCGCAGGGGCGAACGCCCTCGGTCGTGTACCTGCGCTCGCGCGCTTCGTTCCTCGCGCGGGCCGAGGCGCCCGAGGTGATCGCGCAGCGCGTCTCGCAGCTCGCGTCGAAGACCAGCTTCGACGAGCTCGAGCTGCTCGCGGCGCAAGCCTGGGCCGCTGCGGGCAACCTTCCCCGCGCGCTCCCCTACGCGCGCGTGCTCGCGCAGAACCCGAACGCGACGGCGGACGTGCGCGATGCCGCGCGCCAGATCGTCGACGCGGCCGAGCGTGCGTCGCGCATGCCTCCTCCGGCGACGTCTCCGAGCGGTCACGCGCTCCGGCCCACCCCTTCGGGCGTGCGCAAGGCCGACCCGCTCCCCGTCGACGACGACGACAGCTTGCCGCCGGTGCTCGCGCTCGCCGCCGCTTCGAGCGCGCGCCAGAACTCGATCCCGACGCCCCCGGCCCCCAAGCCGCACGAGCCTTCGCCGGTGCCGCACCGCCCGACGACCGCACCGTCGAGCGACGTGGACAACCTCATGCGCGGCGCCTCGCGCCCCGCGTTCAAGTCGGCGTCCGAGTTCGACGTCGCGCCGATCGGCACGCCGGAGGTCGTCGAGCAGCTCGACGATCCGCCGCGCGACGCTCCGGACTACGACGCGCGCGTCCAATGCGTCGCGATGGCGCGTGAGCTCGGGCGCCTCTACCGCATGCAGCACGGGATCGTGCTGCGCACGGACGTGCCGAGCCTCGAGCACATGCAGACCCAGCTCCTCGAGCGCTACCACGGGCGCGGCGTGAAGACGCAGTCCGCGGCGATGGACGTTCAGCGCCACGGTGCGGTGCTGGCCGAGACGCTCGCGCGCTCGCTCGGCGCGCGCTGGACCGACATCGCGCCGAGCGAGCTCGGGTACTGGGAGATGACGGTCGCCCCCGGGTTGCGGGTCTGGCCGTTCGCGCGCGTGCTCCGCCTGATCAGCATGGGGGCCAAGGAGCGCGATCTCGTCAGCTACTTCCTCGAGCTCTACGCACGTGCCAACGAGCCGCAAGGGCAGGAACGCCACGCGCGATGACGGGGCCGTATCGCGATCCGCTTCGCGACGAAGATCTCCTCCGTGAGGAGCTGGACGAGAGCGACGAAGAGTTCGATCGCCTCGCGTTCGCGCGGCGCGCGATCGAGCTCGTGGGCCCGTCGCGCACGCGCGTCGTGCTCTGCCAGGGCGCGCGCTCGGTCCAGCTGGACGTGGGGCGCGCGTGGGGTCGCCGCCCGCCCGGGCGATGGGCGGTCCTCTGGGTTCCGGTGCGGGCGTCGCGGCGGGCGATCGCGCTCGCCGCGTTGGAGCTCGCCGAAGGCACGTCGCCCCCGTACGCTCTGGACGCGCTGATCCAGAACGCCTGGCTCGCCTGAGACCGCCGCGCCCGTGAAGACCCCGAACTACATCACCGCCGAAGGCGCGAAGCGCCTCCAAGAAGAGCTCGCTCGGCTCCGCTCCAAGGATCGTCCCAAAGTGGTACAGGACGTCGCCGACGCAGCTGCGCAGGGCGACCGGAGCGAGAACGCGGAGTACATCTACGGCAAGCGGAAGCTGCGCGAAATCGACCGCCGGATCCACTTCCTGACGAAGCGGCTGGAGAGCGTGGAGGTCGTGCCGGAGCGGCGCGACGGCGTCACGCGCATCTTCTTCGGGGCGTGGGTCGAGCTCGAGGACGACGACGGCGCGGTCGTTCGCTACCGGATCGTCGGCGAGGACGAGACGGACGCGAAGCTCGGTCACATCAGCTGGCGCTCGCCGGTCGGGCGTGCCCTCCTCAAGAAGGAAGAGGGCGACGAGGTCCGCGTGATGCGGCCGGGCGGCGAGGCGACGCTGACGATCGTCTCCGTCAGCTACGTCACTGAATCTTGATCTGACCGCGGGTCAGGTCGCCCTGATCGTGCAGGTAGAACGTGTACGTCCCCGTCGCGTTGACCTTGCGCTGCTGACCCGAGAACTGGTTCTGCTGGATGAGGGCGTTGCAGACGCCGTTGTTCACAGGGTCGTGCGCGAAGCCCTGCGTCGGGTTGCTCGCGTGGATGCAGTGGCCAGCGGAGTCCTTGTTGACGAACTTCACCTCGACCGGGGTCGCCGAGATGTTGGTCGGCGCGGTGATGATGATCGGGAAGTCGCCGAACGCGTTGGTGCTCGGGTTGCCGTTGGTGCCCTTCATCGCGTCCACGTTGGTGGGGATCGCGATCGTGATGAGCGGCTTCACGTTGAGCGCGAGCGGCGAGGTCGCGACGTTGGAGCCCGCCGTGCCGCGCACCATCAGGTTCGTGAGGTTCGGCGCGACGTCGCTCTTGGTCATCAGCGTGAGCGTCGCGGTCTGGCCGGTCGTGCCGCTGACGTTGAGCGTGGCAGACGAGAATTTGGTCGTGACGCCCGCGGGGAGGCCCGAGACGTCGAGGGTGACCGTGCCCGTGTAGTTCTTCGGCGCGACGGTGACCTGGATGTCGACCGAGGAGCGGAGCTCGACGTCGGTCGCGGACTTGTCGAGCATGATGTCGAACGAGGCCGACTGCTGCGGAGCCGCATCGACGGTGCCCGTGCCGGCGTCGCTGCCGCCATTGTTGCCGCCGCCGTCGTTCCCGCCGTTCGTCGGGTTCTGGCCGTTCGGGTTGTTGCCCACGCCCGTGAACTGGCCGCTCGCGGTGCCGCTGGCGTCACCACAGGCCGAGCAGAGGAGGAGCGCGGCGGCGCCGAAGGCGGTGGCGAGGAGGGGCAAGGAGCGCATGTTCTGCAGGAACTGCAAATTCAGCGCCACTGTTGGGCGCCTTCGAGGGCGAGAAAACCCAATGATCTTCGCGGGTAGGATAACGTCGGAGACTGAAGGATGGACAACCCCGCTGGAGCAGCGGCGATCCACCCCTCAGAGGTCTTCGCCACGCCGACGACGCAGCACGAGGAGGAGGACGAGGCCGCCCAGGACCACCCCCGCGCCGCCGCTCGCTCGTTCGCCGGCGAACGAACAGCCGCACCGGGAGCTCCCGCTCTGCGCGGGCGGCCCCGCGTCGGGCGCGCTCGCGTCGGGCGCGGCGTCCCCCTCGGCGCCCGCGTCGACCGCGCCCCCGACGTTCGTGCTCAGCATGAGCTTCGTCTGCGCCCACGGCTCCACGCACTTGGTGCCGTCACCGGCGGGGCACGCGACGGGCCCGCGCACGTTGGTGAAGCTCGCCATGGTCGCCCACGTGATGCCCTCGTCGCGCGAGCCCGCCAACGCGTACCCATTTGGGACATACGGCTCGGAGCACGCATAGAGCGCCGAGCTCGCGCGCAAGCAGTAGACGAGCTGATCGCGGACCTTCGTGAACGTGCGCCCGCGATCGATGGATCGCCAGAGCCCTTCGCTCGGCGTCCCCGAGCCCGCCCAGACGTAGTCGTTCTCCATCGCGAAGCCGAACATCGCGCCGTCGAAGTGCAGGACGACGCGGAACGTCTTCCCCGAGTCCTCGGTCAGGAGGAGGTCGCTCCCCTCCACGCCGAGCGAGCGCACCAAGACCCGCTCCGGGTGGATCGGATCGATCGCCGCGATGAACAGGCGCGCCGACGGGTGCGGCCACGCCGGCTTCAGCTCGGTGAACGTCACTCCATCGTCGTCGGAGCGGTAGAAGTGAGGAGCGATCGGCTTCCCGGTCTCGATCCCCGTCAGATAGACGCGGCCGGGCGACGAGCCGATCTTGCCGCGGTAGACGTCCAGCGTGTCGATGTAGAGGCCCGGGAGCGGCTTGCTCCAGCGGACGAACTTCCCCATCTGCGTGCGCCAGACGAGAGCGCTCTGACCGGGCGTCGACGTGGAGGCCCACGTCTCGCCGTGGAACTCGGTGAGGTCGCTGACGAGCTGCCCGTCGAGCTCGTGATGGTCCTCGAAGACGCACCCGTCCTTGGTCGTCCGCAGCCCCTTCTCGAGGCCGATGAAGAGCGTCCCGTCGGACGCGAGCGCGAGCGGCGGATCCCACGCGCCGGTGAAGCCCATCGCCTGCTCGCAGACCCAGTCCCAGTTCTTCCCGCGGTCGCGCGACACCATGAGCCCGAACGTCGCGCGGAGGACCAGCGTGTCGCCGCTCTCGAGCACCGTCTGCGCGCGCGGGAAGCGGCCGTTGGCGAGCGACGTGCTCGGCGTGCTGGTGAGCGCGCCGGCGAAGAGCGCTGCGGCGAGCACGGAGCGGGACCGAACGAGCACCGATGTCTTGTACATCCTTTCGCGCAACACGATGTAGGCTCTTCGTCCGTGCGAGCGCTCGGCGTCGGTGCAGCGGTCTTCGTCGGTCTCGTCGCCGCGCTGGCGTCGTGCAAGCGCGCTCCCCCGCCGGTGCCGAAGAACGCGCCCGTCCCGATCGCGTCCGGGCACGCCGGGTACGTGACGAACAACGGGTCCGACTCGCTCACCGTGCTCGATCGCGACGGCGACGCCACGTTCGACGTCGCCGTGGACGTCGACAAGGGCGCGCACGAGGCGCCGCATCACCTCGCGATCGATCCGCTCCGCCAAGTCGTGTTCGTCGCGCTCGCGTTTCCGCCCGATCCCGCGACCGTGGCGCAGGGCAAGCACGGCACGCACGGCGCGTCCGACAGCCTCGGGCTCCTCGCGCGCCTCGATCTCGCGACGCTGACGGTCGGCGAGACGCGCAACGTGGACCAGAACCCCGGCGACGTGGTGCTCACGCACGACCGGAGCCACGTGCTCGTCACCCACTTCGACATGAAGAAGGCGATGGACGAGGCGCGCGCGGGCAAGAGCGGCGCGAGCTTGTTCGCGACGCTCCAGGTCTGGGACGCGGCCGGGATGACGAAGACGAGCGAGCGCGCCATCTGCGCGGCTCCCCACGGGGTGGCCACGACGAAGGACGACAAGACGGCGTACGTCGCGTGCTACGGCTCGGACGAGCTCGTGGTCGTCGACCTGAGCCAGCCGTCGCTCCCCGTCTCGCACCACCCGCTCGGGAGCGCCCCCGGGGTGCTCGGCGCCCCGCGCTACGGTCCCTACTCGGCGACGCTCTCGCCCGACGAGACGATCGTCCTCGTCGCGAGCACCGAGTCGAACGAGCTCCGCGTGTTCGACGTGAAGGAGCGCCGCTTCGTCGCCGAGCGCACGCTCGCGCTCGGCGCGAAGGCGATGATGCCGGCGTTCGTGGGCAACGACGTGGCGCTCGTCCCGCTCGCGGGACCGGACGGCCTGGCCCGGATCGACGTGCGCCACGGCGCGATCGTACGGCGGGTCGCGTTCGATGCGGCCACGTGCGAGGCGCCGCACGCGGTGCGGGTCGCGAACGACGGTCGCGCTTACGTCGTCTGCGAAGGAAACAAGAAGGACCCCGGCGCCGTGATCGAGGTCGAGCCGACGATGCTGGACGTCAAGCGGCGCTGGAAGGTGGGCGTGTACCCAGACGGGATCGCGTTCGCGGAGTGAGCCTCGACGCTCGCGCGACTCCTGCCGCGGAACGTCACGGTCGCCTTGCTACTTCGGTTTGGGAGTATGCCAGGTTGGTATTCCATTCTTGCTGGCCCAACAACGCGCGGCTACGCTCCAGAGAGAGAGTGCCATGCAGGCTCGCGATCGACTCGGTCTCGTTGCCCTCCTCCTCTTCGGCCCCCTCGCGGCGTGCGGAGGGCAGGTCCGGGAGGATCCTGACGCCGGGTCCGCTGACGCCGGGTCCGATCTATCGTGGTGGAGGCCCGAGGACCACCTCGGGGAGTGCTGCAGCGCGAAATGGGGTGTGGGGCCGCGCGTCGATGCGGCGATCCTCTGTGGCTACAACTACGCCCCGTGCCACGCCGACGAGTACTGTGGATACTCCGTTCTGGCGTGGAAGGAAGGTCACGTCCTGAACTACTACTGCGCAACCTACGGGAGCTTGGACGACGGCGGCCTGAGCCCTTCGTACAGCCCCGGCAAGCCGACCCCGTGAGTTGCTCGGGCGAGATCCCGAGTGATCCCGCTACCCAGCGACCCGACGGTGGCGCTGTCGGAATTTGGGGGGCAAGGGTCCAGTGAGGTGCCTGCCTGTGCTGCCTTTCGCGTTGGCCCTCGCCGCATGCGGCGCGGTCGAGTCCACTCTCGACCGCGATGCCGCGACGGACGCCAGCGCCGACTCCCCGAGCGATGGAGGACGCGACGCCGTCGCCTATCCGCTATGCTTTCTGACCCAATGCGACGGTGCAGTCGTCTACTGCCCTCCAGGTGTCAGCTGCTCGATCAATGGCCTGTCGTGCTCGAACTGCACGTGCACGTGGAGCGCATACCGCCAGCGATTCGAAATGGGGTGCCAGGGCCTTTGCCGGTACACATGCCCAACCGGCGACGCAGGCTCATCCGAGTGACGGGGCCTCGGATCCCGTCGAGCCTCAGCTCCCGTACTTCGCCACCAGCGCCTTCGCCCGCTCGACGAACGCTGCCTGATGGTGCCGCTCGAAGTCGGCCCACGTCGTCAGCGAGCGCGTGTCCTCGACTCGATCGACGAAGACCTTGCCGTCGAGGTGATCGACCTCGTGCTGGAAGGTGCCTGCGGTCAGGCCCTTCACCTCGAAGTCGAGCGGCTTGCCCTCGCGATCGAGCGCTTCGACCCGGACCCCCGACGAGCGGCGTACCTCGCCGCGCAGGTTCGGGACGGACAGGCACCCCTCGTAGTTGAGAAACGTCTCTCCCCCGGTGAGCGTGAGCTTCGGGTTCACGAGCACGGTGAGCGGGTAGTTCGGCTTGTACGGATAGCGCGGGTTGTTCTTGATGCAGATCGCGCAGACGCGGATCGGGCGGTAGACCTGGTTCGCCGCGAGGCCGGCGCCGTTCGCGTCGAACATGGTCTCGACCAGATCGTCGATGAAGCGCTGGACCTCGGGCGAGCGCAGCTCTTCGAGCGAGAGGGGGCGCGCGACCTCGCGCAGGACGGGGTGACCGAGGGTCGCAATCTTGAGGATCGCCATCGCCCGAAAGCTAGCACGGCGACGTCAGAGCCACTTCCGGTAGCGGAAGAACCCGACGATCCCGAGGCCCAGCGCCACCATCACCGCGCAGCAGACCCAGAAGCCCGCCGGCGAGTGGGCGCCGGGGATGACGTCGAAGTTCATCCCGTAGACGCCGGCGACGAACGTGAGCGGGAGCATGACGGTCGAGATGAGCGTCAGCGTCTTCATCACCTCGTTCATGCGGTTCGACTGGACGGAGAGGTAGGCCTCCATCGTCGAGGTCACGAGCTCGCGGTACCCCTCCGCGAGATCGGTGATGCGCGCGAAATGGTCGTAGACGTCGCGGAAGAAGGGGATCGCGTCCTTCGGGACCACGGCGAACTCGCCCCGCGAGAGGCGAAGAAGCGTCTCGCGCTGGTGCACGACGATCCGGCGGATGTGTTGGAGCTCGCGCTTCAGCGCGAAGATCCGGTTCATCAGGCCCCGGCCACGGGGCGTCCCCGCTTTGTCGACCACGTCGCGCTCGAGCGTCTCGATCGTCTCGTCCAGGTCGTCGAAGACGGGGACGTAGTGATCGACGAGGTGGTCGAGCAACGCGTGGAGCACCCAGCCGGTGCCGCGCTGGAGCAGACGGGAGCTCCGGCCGAGCTCCTCCTGCACGGCGTCGACGCTGCGCGAGTGCGTGTCGTGATGGGTGAACACGAAGCGCGGGCCACACAGGATGTCGATCTCCGCGATGACGACCTTGCCGCGCTCGTCGCGCCGGATCCCGTGCGCGAGGATGAAGAGGTAGTGGCCGAAGTCCTCGACCTTCGGGAGCGAGCGCGTGCCCCACACGTCCTCGAGCGTCAGCGGGTGGACGTCGAGGCGATCGGTGAGGAAGCGATCGATGCCGGCGCGGGACTCTCGCGCATCGGGCCCACAGTCGATCCAGATCGTGGCGCCGCGCGCATAGGCTTCCTCGACGACCGCGAGATCGGTGGTGCCGGAGAGCGTCTCGCCCTCGAGGACGTGGGCGTGCATCGCCCGGTCAGGGCTTCTCGGCGAGGATCAGCGTGCGCGGAGAGTCCGGGCCGAGGAACACGCCCGGCGTGGCCGTCCGCCCGCTGACCTCGCAGATCTTGAAGCCGATGTCGTGGATGATCTTGCCGAGCTCGTGGAGGGAGTAGAGGCGGATCGAGTACTCGACCTCGCGGTTGCGCCCGTCCTCCATCATCATCGTGCGCTTCACCTTCATCCGGCTCGTGATCCAGTCCATCTGCATCTCGTCCATGCAGACGCAGCCCTCGCCTTCGAACCAGGCGAGCGAAGGGGACTGGTGGATGATGAAGTCGCGGTTCGCCACGTCGAGGAGGAACTGCCCGCCGTGACGGAGCGCGCGGAACACGTTCTTGAGGACCTGGATGTTCTTCTCTTCGTCGAAGAAGCCGAACGTGGTGCCCCAGGAGTAAATGCCGTCGAAGCGCTCTTCGAAGGTCATCTCGCGCATGTCGCCCTGGATGAAGTTGATCTTCTGATCGCGATCCTGCGCTTCGTCGGCGGCGCGCGAGAGCATCGCGAGGCTGAGGTCGAAGCCGATCACGTTGTAGCCGCGGCGCGTGAGCTCGATCGCGTGGCGACCGGTACCGCAGCCGAGATCCAAGAGCGCGCCACCCTTCGCGACGGCGAGGCTGTCCTCGACGAAGTCGACCTCGGCGCCGATTTGCTTGTCGGTGAGCTTCGGCGTGGCGCGGAGGAAGTCGTCGTTGAAGAGCTCTTCCCACCAGAGCTTCGCGCGCTTGCGCGACGACGCAGCGTCCTTCGACTCGACCTTCGCGTCCGCGCTCTTGCCGTTGCCCGGCGTCGCGATGACGGGAGCCTTCCCGGCGTTCTGCGGGGCGGCGGGGCCACGCGGAGGATCGGAGCTCGGCTTGCGCGGCGTCGGCGGCGTCGAGGTCTTCGCCGGCGCGGGCGGCGGCGGGTGCTTCACCGATTCGACGGAGAGGAGGTCCGACGTGTCGAGCTCGGCTTCCTTGCCGTCCTCGAGCTCGTCACCGTCGACGAGCGCGACCGCGGAGACGCGCGGGCTCGAGGCCATCGCGTCGACCGGGATCGGCGGCGCGGGCGGGATCGACGCCATCTTCGGCGGCGGCGTGCTCTGCCGTTGCGGGGGACGCGAGCTCAGCACGGCCGCCGCTTCGATCTCGTCGATCTCCAGCGGCTCCGACGACGCGGGCGGCGGCGGGATCGTCGACGGACGCTTCGGCGCGGCCGGAATCACGGCCTCCAGCGCGGCGGCCGTCGGCGGAGGCACGCTGCTCCGGCGCGCTTCGAGCGGACGCGGAACGGTGACCGACTCCTCGATGTCGCCGCTCGAGAGATCCTCGTCGACGGGGACGTCGAAGGAGTCGTCGTCCTTCGCGATCACCATCGGTGCGATCGGGGTCTTGCCATCGTCGAGCGGAGGGCGCGGCGCGGGCGGTGCGGGCGGCACGGAAGACGACTTCTTCGCGCGGACACCGCCCGCCGCCGACTCTTCCATCGCCGCTGCGGCGACGTCGAGGACGGACGGCGAGAGCGCCGCCATCTCGACGGTCTTCTCCGCGACCTTGTCGGCGAGCTTCTCCGCGACCTTCTCGGCCACATCGGAGGGGGGCGGGCCGACGCTGATGATGCGCGTGCCGGTGATCGGCTCCGAGACCGGCACCATCTCCTGCGTCGCCGCTTCCTCGCGTGCGCTCGCCTCGGGTGCGGACGGCTGCGAGCCGCGCGAGCCGGTCTCGGCCGCGGAAGGCGCGGACGGGCTGCGATCGCCGCCCGTCGAGGAGGGGCGTGCGACCTCGTCGTCGGGGATGCGGAGCGCGAGCTTGGCGCGCGCCTTCCGCCGCTTGCGGCGCTCCTCGGCTTCGTCCACGGGCGCCTCGCCCGCGGCGTCTTCTTCGATCACCACGTCTTCGCTCGCGTCCGCTTCCGGCGCGGGATCACCCGCGGCGGCGGCCGACAACGGAGGGAGACGCTCGTCGGTCATTTGCCGTTGCTCCCCGTTTCCGGCTTGGGCGCGGCGATCGCCTGCCCGAAGCGAATGGGGCCGTCCCCGGCGAGCCAGCGATCGAACGCGGGCGGCTCGAGGAAGACCACGGCCGTCGAGCCGAGGTGGAACTGGCCGATCTCGTCGCCGCGCGCGACCGCGCGCGCGGGCGCGATCGTGTGGACGCCGAGCGGCACGTCGTGGGCATCGATGCCGCTCACCGTGATGCGCCCGACGACGATCGCCGCAACCATCACGACCGTGACGCGGCCGAGGTCTTCGGTGTCGATGCAAATCGCCACACGGCGATTGATCGCGAACAGGTTGTCGATGTGGCGGAGGCCGATCGCGTTCACCGGGAAGTAGTCCCCCGGCATCGAACGAACGAGCGAGATCTTGCCCGCCACCGGCGCGTGGACGCGGTGGTAATCGCGCGGCGACAGGTAGACGACGAAGCCGCCGCCGCCGATGTAGCGCTTCGCGTCGACGGGATCGCCGACGAGCTCTTCGACGCGGTATTGGCGCCCCTTCACGCGGTACGTGCTGCCGACGTCCACCTTGCCCGGCGACTCCAAGCGGCCGTCCGCGGGGCTGATGATCGTGCGCTCGTCGATCGGGAACGGTCGAGCTCCGTCCTTCAACGGGCGCGTGAAGAACTCGTCGAAGCTCGTGAATCCGTCCGTCTTCGCGCACTCGTCGATGTCGACGTCATAGAGGCGAGAGTAGACCTTCACGACGGCTCGTCCGACCGGCGGAGACCATGCGTGGTCGGCAAGGCGACCCATGACACGGCTCACCCGACGGCGCGGAAGCACCCGGAGAATCTGTGCGGCGGCAAAGGTGAATGCGCTCATCCAGTCATCGCACGAGCGCGCAGGCAGGCGAGACGACGCCAGAAATTGCGCTCGTTTGGGGCATCGTCAGCGGGCAGATGCCCATCGATCCGAATGGTAACGGGCGCGCGTTCCGCCGGTCAACGCCACTTCGCGCACTTGCGTGCATTCCGGCGCAAGTGAGCCTCCCATCCCCCCTCCTCGTGCGGGTCAGGCGCCGTGACGGTGTAGCTTTTCAGTGCGAACGGTTTTTCTCAGTCCTGGCCGAGGTCCGGCTCGCCGTGGGCGATGGCCGCCTGGGCCGCGGCGCAGAGGCCGGGGTCCTTGGGCGTGACGGGCGTCGGGCTCTTCGGAGCGGTTGTACCGGGAGGAGCCGCCTCGCAGGCAGCCTCGAACGCAAAGGGATCGAGGGCGATCGCTTCTTCGAACGACGGGTCTGCCGTCTTCGCGTCGCCCTCCGCGCGCGCGAGACGGCCCCGCACCGCCCACCAGGGCGAGTAACCCGCGGCGACGTCCGCCGGCGCCCCGATCGCGGCCCGCCCGTCGGCGACCTTGCCGACGCCCTCGAGCGAGCGCGCCCGAAGGTAGCGAACGCTCGGATCCTCGAGGAACGGCTTGGGGAGACCGTCGAGCTGGTCGAGCGCGTCTTGCGGGTGCGCGCGCCCGAAGAGGAGCTCGGCGAGGCGCACCTTCTCGCGCGAGGCCGCTGCGTCGGGCAGGCTGCCGCCGCCGAAGTAGGCGGGGAGCGGATCGAAGGTCTTCGTGGCGAGATCCGCGCGCCAGCGGCCGTCCCACGCGTGGAGGTCGGCGCCCGTCGTCTCGACGAGCGCCTCGTCGACGGTGCGATGCGATTGATCCGCCTTCCGCGACGCGAGCGCGCCGAGCAAGCGCGGCAACGGAGCGTCGCCGGCATGGTCCGCGAAGTAGCGGACGAAGCTCGTGACCTCGGAGAAGGCGACCATCGCGGCGTCGGCGCTCGGGAGCATGGCGATCGACGGTCCGAGCTTGTCGAGCTCGAGATCGATCTTCTTCTTGATGCCCCACTCGGCGATCGCGTCGGGCGAGGGACGGTCGTCGAAGGGCCCCGGCGGACGCCAGCGGACCTCTTCGCGCTTCGCGATGCCCTCCTGCAACCAGAGGGGCGCGCGATCGACGCTCGCGCGCGTGACGGCGAGGTGCGTGAGCTCGTGGGCGACGGTGTCGCGCCACTGGTAGCCGTGCTGGGATGCGCGCGGCGAAAGCAACGTCACGCGCCCCCACTTCGCGACCGCGACGGTCCCGGTCGTGCGCGCGGAGTCGTAAGGCAGGCCCGTCATCGCGGCGAGCGCGAGGAGATCGCGGACGACGACGATGCGCGTGGGCTTCGGCCACGTGACGCCGAGATCCTTCGTGAGCTGATCGCGCGCCTTGACCACCGTGTCGACGAGGAGCGGGGTGAGCGCGCGATCCGCTTCGTCCTGGTAGCGGATCCAGACTGCGTGCTCCTTGTCCTCGTCGAGGACGGTCGCGGCGGTGACGCGCGCGCAGCCGCGCGCGATGTCGGCGAGGCTCGCTCCCTCGTCGGTGGCGAGGATCTCCTGCGTCGAGAGCGTGGTGAGGGCGGTGTCGCAGTCACCCTCGTAGAGCGCGAGGCGGCCGCGCTCGCGGTTCGCGTCCGGATCGTTCGCGTCGGCCGCGGCGAGCTCCTTGCGAGCGAGATCGTAGTCGAGCCCGAGGATCGCCTCTTCGGCCTGGATGACGTGGAGCCGATCGAGCGGCCCCGCGTGCGACGGCGTGGACGAGGCGCCGACGGCGAGCGCACCGGCGAGACCGACGATCACGGTCAGCCTCGGCCAACGGAGCGAACGGGGTGTCTTCTTCGTCATCGGAGGAGCCCCTCGGCGTAGCGCTTCACGGCGTCTTTGTGGCGACCGTCGCTCGGCTGACCGAGCCCCTGGAGGACGCGCTTGCGGAAGTCCTCGGGCCCCTTGTGCGCGTCGGCCTTCGGGATGTCGACCGGTGCGTTGGAGTTGGCGTCACCGTCGCCGTCGTTCCCTTCGCCCTCGGACTCGTCCTCACCGAGCGCCTCGCGCGCGCGATCCAACGCGCGCTGGGCGTCGCGCTGCTGCGAGAGACCCTTGTCGCCGTCGCCCGTCTTGAGCGAGTGCGACGCATCGCGGGCGTTCCGCTCCGCGTCGTCGAGGGCGTCGATCGCCTTCTGCGGGAGCGAGCCTTGATCGCGGCCCTTGTCGGCAAGCTTCTTCGCGCGATCGGCGAGCTCGTCCTCGTCGTCGCCGGCTTGGTTGAGCTTCCCCGCCGCACGCTGGGCGGCCTTGCGGCGGAGCGCCTTGAGCGCGGCTTCGGCGGCCTGCACCTCGGGCTCGAGCTTCTTCCGCGCATCGTCGAGGCGCTTCTCGGCGCTCGAGTCGCCGTGATCGAAGCTGCGCCAGCGCTCGCGCGCCGCGATCCGCTTGGCCTCGTCGATCGCGTCGAGCGCGTTCTTGCCGCTCTGCACGGCATCGGCCGGATCGCCCGACTCGAGCGAGCGCGCCATCTGATCGCCGAGCTCGCGCGCGGCCGCGCCCTTGCTCGTCCACGAGTCGCTGCCGCCGCCGACGGTGGGGAGCCCCTTGATCGCGTCGCGAACTGCGTCGGCGTGCTTCTTCGCTTCGTCGCGGAGCTCCTTCAAGTCCTCGTCGCTCGCACCCGCGGCGAGCGCGCCTTCGACGTCCCCCACCTTCGCGGAGTGATCCTGGCTGAGCTGCTCGAGCTCCTGCGCCGCTTCGCGGAACGCACGCTCGGCCTCGCTCCCCTCGCCTTCACCGTCTTGCGACGGCGTGCCTTGGCCGTTGCCCGACTCGCCGCCAGCGCGCCCGCCGCTCCCCTTCGCGCCGAACGAAGGATCGGGTTGGTGCAGACGCGCAGCGAGATCGCGCGCGACGAGCTCCGCGTGAGGCCAGTCGGTCGCCGTCTTCGCGCGATCGAAGCGGAGGAGCGCTGCGCCGATGGCGCCGCCGAGATCGCGCCCGAGCGTGCCGAGGATCACGAGCTGCTTCTCGCCGCCTTCGAGCACGAGCCGCGCGGCGTCGACGCGAACGGTGCCGCGCGTGGACTCTTGCGGGCGCTGGACCTGTTGGACGCCGAGCGCGAGATCGTCGGCGACCTCTGCGAGCTGCTTCGCGGACTCTTTGCTGTCCTTGATCGCGAGCCCGCGCACGATCCCGTCGACGACGAGCGCCATCGTCCCGGTCGCCTTCGCGAGCGCCTTGTGGGTGGCCTCGCTCGGGGTCTTCTGCTCGGCCGCGTTCGCGCTCTCGAGCTTCTTCGCCTGGCCGCGGAGGAGCGCGACGAGCCGGAGCGGGACCTTCACGCCCGCGTAGCTCTCGTCGATCGTGCTCTCGAGGAGCTCGCCGAGCTCGGCGGCGCGGCGCTTCTCGTCGTCGAGCTGCGTGGTGCGCGCCTTCGCGTCGCTCGGGATCGGGTTCTCCATGTCCCAGGCGAGCGCATCGACGTAGGCGTCGCGCAGCTTGCGGAGCGCGACCATGCGGAGCGCCTCGGGCTGGCCCACGTCCGGCGGGAGGATCGTGAAGGGCTCGCTCGCGCCCCATTTGGGCCCGGTGATCGGGTCGTTGTCCTTGGCCTCGACGCGGACCTCGACCGGAGCATGGCTCCGCTTCAGGAACGGGTCGCGCGCGCGGAGCACGGAGCCACCGCTGTCCTCGCGCGTCTCCCCGTCGAGCCGGGCGAGCACGCGGCGCTCCTCGCGCACGCCGGAGCGCAGGACGAGGTGCACCTCGCGCAAGCCGTGATCGTCGTGCGCGCTGTACTTGATCGGGATGTCGCCCTCGAGCTTGGTGAGCTCGTAGCTCTTCGGTGCGCCGTCCAGCTTGACGATGGGCGCCACGTCCATGATCGCGGTGACCGGCGTCGCGTCGGACTCTTGGATCACGACCGGCCCGAAGCGCGCGACCACGCGGAGCGAGACGTCCCCCGTGACGGGCCAGCGCGCGACGACCTTGCCGTTGCCGTCGTCGACGAAGGGAACCTCGTTCGTGCCGTCGGAGAGGTAGACGCGGCGCCGATCGTGCGCGAGGTCGCCGCGGAACGTGAGCAGCGTCCCGTTGGGCACCGATACCTCGGTGAACGGCCGCTTGTCGCTCTCGTCCTGGTGCAGGTAGTCGGGCGGACGGGCGTGGACGGTGAGCGAGTCGACGTACGTGAGCCCCATCGGCGCGACGCCGTGGCGAGCGAAGAGGACGTCGAGCCCCTCGATCGGGCGGAACGGGTCGAGCGCGACGAAGAGGAGCGTGCCCCCGACGAGCGCGATCGTGAGGAGGTTGAAGCGCCGTGCGACGGCGTCCGCGCCCTCGGCGATCTGATCCTTCGGGAGCGCGCCGAGCTGGCGGGCGAGGTGCAGACGCGCGAGCGAGCTCGACGTGCCGGCCTGCGCTTCGCCTTCCTCGTCGAGGAGGGTCAGCGCACGGAGCGCCCGCGCCGCGCGCTCGGGCGCGACCCGGCCGGCGAGGCGCTGGATGGCGACGCGGGGGTCGTCCCAGGTGCGACGCTCGCGCCGGCGGAGGACGACGAGGGCGCCGATCCCGACGAGCGCCATGCCGCCGGCGCCGAGGCGCGCCGCAGGCGTGCCGATCCGGGCGACGAACGCGAGCGCGACCAGCAGTAGAAGCCCCCCGACGACGATCGCGCGCCGCCGAGGTCCGCGAACCGACTCACGAAAGAGGAAGACGAGGTGATCGAGGGCTTCGCCGATCTGCCGCTTGCTGCTCGGCTTCTTCTTCGACGCACGCCTCTCCACGACCGAACCCTAACACGGTGACCGCTCGATGCGAGCCTGCCGGCCCTGCCACGACCTACCCACCGTCGGCCTTCTTCGCGTGAACGCGTCGCTCTCAGGCTTCGAGGTGCAGGGCGGCGGTCCCGCCGCGGTCATCACGCTGCCGCTGCTCGAATGCAAGGATGTCCCGAGCCAGGATCGGTCGAACTACCCGCTGCGGTAACACGCGAGTTGGCAAAATCATTGCGGCGGAGGCATCGGCGGGGGGAAGCCGGTGAACGTCGGGATCGGGATTCCGCTGGGGATCGTGATCACGAACCCGCCGTCCGGGGGCGGTGGAAACGGGAAGTGCGGCAGGCCGGTCCCGGCGTCCACCGGAGCAGGCGCTCCGGCGTCGGGGAGCTTCACGCCGCCGTCCAGCGCGATCGGGACGGACCCCGTCGGCGAGGGGCCGGTCGGTGCGGGTCCCGTTCCGACCGGAGTGACGCGCCCGGTGCCGAGCGTGGCGAGCGGCGCGACCGTATCGGTACCCGGCGGCGCGGCGGTGCCGTTGACGGCGACGCTGCTCGACGCGGTCGCGGTGGTGGTGGGCGCCGTGGTGGTGCCACCGTCGCGGTTCTGGAGCGCGACGACGATCCCGACGACGATCCCGACGACGACGAGCCCACCGACGACGAACATCCATGCGCTCGAGCCGCTGCGGCGACCGCCGCGCCGCCCGACGCTCGGCCCACCGTAGGCGGGTTGCACGTGCGGCGAAGGCGCCTGCGGGATCACCGGAGCGACCGCCGGCGGCTCGCCGTAGGCTTGCGCGGGCTCCCCGCGTTGCGTCTTGGGCCCCGTGGCGGGCTCCTCGACCGCCGGAGCGATCGCCGCGCTCGCGTGAGTGGCGTGCGCTGCCTGGGGCGTGGTCAACGGGACCGAGGAGACGGCCGACGGCGCCGCGACCGAGCCTGCAGGGATGCGCTCGATCACCGGGAGCGGCGCGGTCCCGCCCTTCCCGGACGCGCTGGCCGTGCGATCGAGCGCGCCACCCGTCCCGCTCGCGTCGACGTGGACGCGCGTGGTCTCGGGGGGGTTCGCCGCGAGCGTGCGATCGAGCGCGAGCCGCATCTCGGTCGCGCTCTGGAACCGGAGCTCCGGACGCGGGCCCATCGCTTGGTGGACGAGACCCGCGATCGGCGGAGGAACGTGCGGCGCCGCATGGATGAGCGGCGTCACGTCCCCCTGCTCGATCTTCACCGCGAGCAGGCGTGCATCGAGCCCCTCGATCGGGCGCTTCCCCGCGAGCATCTCGTAGAAGATGACGCCGACGGCGTAGATGTCGGCGCGCGCGTCGGCGCGGTCCGCCGAGAACGCCTGCTCGGGCGCCATGTACTCGGGCGTGCCCATCGTGATGCCGGCCATCGTGAGGTTCTGCCCGGTGTCGCCCGAAGCTTCCTTCCTCACCTTCGCGATGCCGAAGTCGATCAGCTTGAGGACCGGCTTCCCGGCCGAGACGGTGACGAACACGTTCTCCGGCTTGAGGTCGCGGTGGACGACGCCGAGCGCGTGCGCCGCCTCGAGTCCTTCCAGGATCTGACGCGTGTACTCTGCAGCGATCGGGAGCGGCAGCTTCTTCTCGCGGTCGAGGACGGCGAGGAGGGTCTGCCCCTCGAGCAGCTCCATGACCATGTAGGCTTCGCCGTCGGGGGTCTGGTCCACGTCCATGACCTGCGCGACGTGGGGCGAGCGGATCTGGGCGGAGACGCGCGCCTCCTGGAGGAAGCGATCGACGATGCCGGGCCGCTGCGCGACCTCGGGGTGGACGACCTTGATCGCGACGCGCGTCCCGAGGCGCTCGTGCTTCGCCTCGAAGACGACGCCCATCCCACCGTCACCGATCGCGCGAAGGATGCGGTACTTGCCGCCGAGGACGTTGCCGATCGTCACGGACATCGCGTTGCTCTTCTTACCATTGGACGGAGGAGTCGTGGCGAATGATGCAAAAAACGTATGGCGTAAGGTCACGCTCGCGTCGCGGGACGAGATGACAGTGTTACGCGAGGGTTGAATCCGCCGCGTGATTCACTTACCTGACGGCATGCGCTCCACCATCCTCGGCGTCGGCCACTACGTCCCGTCCAAGGTCGTGACGAACGACGACCTCGCGAAGCTCATGACCACGTCGGACGAGTGGATCGTCCAGCGGAGCGGCATCAAGGAGCGGCGGTACATCGAGCACTCGGGGATCGGGGCGAGCGATCTCGCCATCCCCGCGACCGACATGGCGCTCGAGCACGCCAAGCTGGGGCGGAAGGACATCGACGCGATCATCTTCGCGACGCTCAGCCCCGATCACAACTTCCCCGGCTCGGGTTGCTTCCTCGCCGACAAGCTCGGGCTCCCGGGCGTGCCGGCGCTCGACATCCGGAACCAGTGCTCCGGATTTCTGTATGGGCTCTCCATCGCCGACGCGTGGGTGCGCGGCGGCGTGTACCGCAACGTCCTGCTCGTCGGCTCCGAGGTCCACTCGACCGGCATCGAGCTCGCCGACCGCGGACGCGACGTCGCAGTGCTCTTCGGCGATGGCGCGGGTGCAGCCATCATCGGCGCCGCGACCGAGGAGGGTCAGGGGCTCCGCTCGATCGCCCTCCACGCCGACGGCTCGGGCGCAAAGGATCTCTGGACCGAGGCCCCCGCGTCGAACCATCAGCCGCGCATCACGCACGAGATGCTCGATCAGGGGAAGCACTACCCGACCATGGTCGGGAAGCAGGTCTTCCGCTGGGCGACGGAGAAGATGCCCGAGGTCGCGCGCGAGGTGCTCGGCGCGGCGCAGATGAAGATCGAGGACATCGACCTCTTCGTCCCGCACCAAGCGAACATGCGCATCAACCAGTTCGTCGCGGGCAAGCTCGGCATCGCGGAGAACAAGGTCGTCCACAACATCGAGAAGTATGGGAACACGACCGCGGCGACGATCCCGCTCGGCCTCAGCGAGGCTTGGCGCGAGGGGCGCTGCGGGCGCGGCTCGAACATCCTGATGGCGGCGTTCGGCAGCGGTTACACGTGGGCCGGCGCGGTCCTGAAGCTCTGAGCGATCAGCTCCAGAACTCGCGCTCGAGGTAGGCGATCGTCGCGCGCGTGAGCGCGCGCGGGCCGGCTCCTCGGGCGATGACCTCGTTCACGACCTTGCGGAGGTCCTTCGCTTCGACGTCGCCGCGCGCCTCGCGGTGGAGCTTCTTGAGCTTCGTCGCGAGGAGTGCGAGCTCCTTGTCGTCGAGCGGGGGCACCTCGAGCACCTTCGACTTGCGGAGGCGACCCTTGAAGAGCGATGCGTCCTCCCACGCGAGGACGGAGGTCTGATCGGAGATCTCCTCCAGCAAGTCTCGCGCGTCGCGGCGGAGGTCGACCAGCGCCTCCGGCGTGATGGCGAGCACGACGCACGCGCCGGGGAGCGCACCGCCCGCGTAGAAGGAGAGCGAGCGGAGCGCCGTGCGGCGCTCGCCCTCGCGGATGCCGGAGCGGTAGAGGTTCTCCGCTTCGTCGATCACGAGCACGGGGCCCGCCACCCGGTGGCGGCGCTCGAGGAGCGCGAGCCAGAGGAGCAGGCGCTCGTAGGCATCGCGCCGGTGCGCCGGGCTGCCGTTCTTGTCCATCAGATCCTGCGCCGACAGGAGCGCGCGGAGCGCGGGCGCCGGCTCGTCGCTCCGCGCGGCGGCCATCACGATCCGACCGGCCGCGGACGCTGCATCGCCCTCGCTCGCCGCGATGACGCCGAGCTCGTCGACGAGCTCGCCCGTGACCTTCGGGGTCGCGGTCCACTCGGCGAGGAGATCGAGGACCGACGGCGAGCCCGGCAGCGGGAGCTGCGACTGATCGAGTAGCCGATACAGGTGGCGCTGCGGGTTCCCGAGATCCGCGTCGAGCCGCTCGAGCGACAACCGAAACACGGGGCGCTTCTCCTTCCGCGCGCGCGCGGCGAGGTAGAGAAGGAGGTGCGTCTTGCCGCTGCCGTACGCGCCCGACAGGAGCGTGAAGACGGAGCCTCCGGCGAGCGAGAGCTCGAGGAGCTCGTTCACGCTGCGATCGATGCGATCGGTCGCGACCGAGATCGCGTGCGCGGGATCCGTCGCGGGGACACCGTGACACGCGCGCATGACCGCGCGCAGCGCGCCCGCTTGCTCCGCCGTGCAGCGCTTCAGTCCCGGCTCCGGCGGGTGGTCCGCGGTGACGTCGAGATCGACGAGCGTCGCGTGCGGCAGCGGATGATCGAGCGGCGGCGCGAGGACGCGCGTCGCGAGCGGCTCGAGCTCCTCGACGCTGCGCGGCCCTTCGAAGAGCGACGCGCCACCCTCGATGACGATCCGAACCGAAGCGAGGCCGCGCCCACCGTCGGCGTTGTCGACGAGCTCGCGCAAGACGACGTAGGCCTGCTCGCGGCGAGCGGTCGGCAGCTTGGTGAGAACCTCGGTTCCTTCGAAGAAGACGGCGGTTCCACGGAACCCGAGCGCGCGAACGAGGAGCGTGAGATCGCCGAGCGCGCGCTTGGCGCGGCGCTTGGAGAGGGCGGGGAGCTTGGTGCGCTCCTGGCGCTCGTCGATGCCGGAGAGCCACGCGTCGATGCGGTTCGCTTGGCGGACGGGGTTCTCGATCGCGTCGAGGAACGCGCGCGCGACGTCGAAGAGCTCGCTGCCGATCGGCCCGCGCGCGAGCGCGGCGCGGAGACCTCGCCGGTCGGCGGTGCGCTCGAGCATCGCGGACAAGCCGTGCTCGTCCTTCTTGCCGTCGGGGGTGCGGAGGCCGCGCGCGATCGCGCGCACGAGCACGTCGAGCTCGTCGAAGGCGCGCTCGCGGAAGACGCCGATGCGGGCGGTGACGAAGCCGGCCTCGCGCGCGCTCGCTTCAGCGCGATCGAGCCACTCCGCGCCGCGCGCGGGGGATGGCGAGCGGACGAAGACGACCTCGGCGGCCTCGGTGCGGGCGACGTCCTCGAGGGCTTGGCGTTCGGCGCGGAGAAGGGCGCGGATCCAGGGCGAGTCGGCCATGGATCGCGAGGTTACAGGAAGGACGGCGCGGAGGGGGTCACGCTTCTGCCCCTGGAGGAGGAGGGATGCCCCCCACCCTCGGCTTCGAGGCACGCCCCGCCATGCTCGGCGACGTGCTCAGCTTTTGCTGCGCACGAGGGAAACCCGTACCAAACTGGGAAGATCGCCGCGCAGCAAAAGCTTGCGCGCGACGCCTGCGCGTGGCGGGAGTCCCCCCAAACGCGGCTCCGCCGCGTGGGGGGACTTGGACCTTCTGCTCTCGGGAGCGGCTCCTGGCTTCGTGACCGCGGAGCGGACTCACTTTGTCGCTCGCGGCAGGCTTCCGCTCTCACTTCGCTCTCCGGCATCCGGTACGGACCTCGCCGTGCGCTGCTCTTCTCACGACTCCTTCGGGCAACGGGCATGCGCGCCTTTCGCGGTGCGAAAGAAGCCTGCCGCCGTACTCGGTGCCCTTCGTTGTAGGGAGGGCGGGCTTCAGGACGGCGTCAGGCTTCTTTCGCTGGGGGCTTCAGGCGCGCACGCCCGCGCGCCCGAAGGAGACACTCGATGATGAAAAACATCCCCACCGTCCCTCGGCTCACTCCCTACCGGCGCTGCCGGCAGCTCACTTTCGCTCGGCGGATGCGGCGCGAGCCCACGCGATCGGAAGCGTTGCGCTACGCGCTCTTGCGTCGTGACGCGGGCGGCTTTCGTTTTCGGCGCCAGGCGGTCGTCGGTCGGTTCATCGTCGACTTCCTCGTCGCCTCCGTCGGGCTCGTCATTGAAATCGATGGCTCCGTGCATCACGGGCGCGAGCACGTCGACCGGCTTCGGCAGGAAGCTCTCGAAGCCTCCGGCTTTCGCGTCGTCCGCTTCTCCGCGCAGAGCGTCGAGCGCGATCCCGTCGCCGTCGCGGCGCAGAGCGTCGCCATCGTGCGTGGCTTGAACACAGGTTGAGGTCCGGGCCCTCGTCGCGTCGAGTCATCGCGCGCGAGCTTGCTCTAGCGAGTACTCGCGTTCGGTTGCACCCATCGGACCAACCCTCTCGACGAGGATGCCATCCGAGCCGAAGAACGTCGGGTCGAAGGCCCGAACTCCGAAGAGTTGCGCACACGCGTTGAGTTGATCGAAGGAAAACCGGTCGCGAATGCGTCGCGCTTTGTAGTCCGAGATATTCTCTCCCTCGAGTGGTGGACCGACGGAGATGAACTTCCAACGACCGCCGTCGTTGAGAACCCCGACTGAGCGAACGTAGTTCAGGAATTCCCGGCGCTCAGGGCCGTACAGTTCGAAGGTGGCGGCCCCATATCGACCGTCCCCGCCTTCTGAGCTGTCGGGGACGGCTACGATCCGCATCGCCCGGCAGCCCATCGACATGGCGACATGTGACAGCGCGGCCGCGTCCCCGCCCCGCGCGCCGTTGTCGAAGTACCCGCACCACGCAGATGCGGTAGCCATGAAAAGAAACCTGCGACGAAGCGGCGCGGTGAGTGGCGCAAGCAGCTGGAGAGCACGCTCGAGCCCGCCGGTGATCGGCCTCTCGACGACGGTGCGACCCAGGGGTTGCTGGATCGCGGCGTCCCATTGATGAAACCATCGCGCCACCGCCGAGTAGCTGGCCTCGATGAAGCCATACTCCGAGGTGATGGGAGCAAGCCGATCGTCCAAGAGCAGGGGCATGGGACGAGCTTGAGTATCACCTTACCGGAAGGGTCGTTCGCCAGGATTCTCGTCTTGTGGCCCGGCCCACGACCTGAAGAAGGCGTGTCGTACTCGACGGCGCGACGGACTCACTTTGTCGAACCGACAGCACCTGCCTATCCGACGGGTCCGAGAAGCCGCGTAGCGTGGCCGAACGGGGGCGAGACGCGCACCTGATGTGCGCATGCGAACGTGCGTCCGCTCGCCGAGCTGTCCCGTCTTGGGGGGTTACGATACTCGTCTCGTGGTGCGCGTACCGCGGCCCGGTTCCGCGGGTAGACCGCCGAGCGCCAGCGCGCGAACGCGCAAGGTCGCGTTGCTCCGAGCGCGCAAGACATGTCGATACTCGGCAACGAGGGCGTCGATGTCAGCGGCCCTTCCTCGAGATCGCCTCGTCGCCTTCAGGAACCGCCTTGCCTCGGACGCCGCCTCAGCAAGCCGATTCTGTGCCCGTAGACAGATGAAAAGCATTCTCGAGCCACGCGGACTGCGCGGCCCCAAAGAAACGGCCGAGGCCAGCACACTGATGGCGGGCTCAAACATGCCACGAGCGGCGTACAGCATTCCGAGCAGGTTGAGACCATAGTGTGGAAGACCGAGTCTCGAACGTCGAGCTTTCTCCAGACTCCGAGCGGCCCCGGCGAGGTCACCTCGGTTCTTTCGTTTGATTGCATCCACGATGACTGGATCGGAGGGATGTTGAGGGCGAAGTGGCTTCGGCGACGTCACGCGTTGCTCCCTATCTTCCCTTTGCGCCGCCACCTGTTGGCTGCATCACGTCATCAATCGCGTCATCGAGCACGTCGTCGATCGTATCGAATGCGATCAAGGTCATTTTCGACGTCCCGTTCTGACTTGCCTGTCGAGTCTATCTGGTCGATTGCCGGCGCCACGTTGTTCGCGAGCTCTCCTCCGAACCCGGCGTAGCGGTAGCCACCCGCGTCGCTCCAATCCGGCCTTCGCAACCACCGCACGTTCCCGGACGAGGAGTTCGCAGGCGCGGTGCTCGTCGTCGTCATCGTCCTCGCAGTGCTCGCCCTTCGAAGCGTCGCACTTCGACTTCTTCGATACCGAACCCTGCGAGCGGGATGACGACTCCCCTCGCCGCGAGCGCCGAAAACGCGACGATGGAAGGATGTCATCACTTCGAACTAGGGCTGTCGATGGTCAAGAATGACCACCTACAGCACCCAAATTGGGCATGGAACCCAGTTCAACATCGTTGGCACTCCCGAATGACCACTATGGGACCCGCTACGGTGGCCCCCGAAACCGCGGGCTCCTCCGCGGTTTCGGACCCTTGTACTCTACACACTCCGGGGGAAGCTCGGCCAGAACCTCCGACCGCTGCTCGGCTCCCTCCACCGCGTTGGCGACGAGCGGCGACACCAGGCTCAGCGTAATCAACAGTGGCACTTCTTCCGGCGTGAAGCCCAGATCCACGAGCGCCGCCGCGTACGCCCCACCGACGTTGAGCGGCAGCGCCTTCTTCCGGAGCAGGAGCTCGCCGATGCCGACGGCGACCGTGATGCAGCGCCCACCTTGCCTCCCCCGCATCCGGAGGCAACGAAGGGCCGTGTCCACCCGCTCGTCCCGCGGGCGAAGCGGGACGCCGAAGCCGAGGAAGCGATGGCCCGCCGCGAGATCGCGGTCGACGCGCGCTTCGAGCGCCTGCGCGTCGCCCGCCGGCACGGTCGCCGCGACGTCGACGAAGTAGCGCGCGGCGTGCACCATCGCCCAGCCGCCGAGGCCATCGCCCTCTTGCGCGAGGAGCCCCGCCGCGAACCCCGCCACCGGGCTCCCCCGCGTTGCGCCCAGACGCGCGACCTTGCAGGGCCAGATGCGCGGATCGGCGACGAGCATCGCCGACGTGAAGTCGTCGATCACCTGCGCCACCTCGGCCGACACCCTCCGCCCCGTCACCCCGAGCACGAGCGATTGGACGTACGAGACTTTCCCCGCGAGCTCGTCTTCGACCGAGCGACCACGGAATCGGTTCGAGCCCCAGTCCGCGCGCGCGACATGCGTCGGGATGGGCTTCATTCGTCGCCCTCGCGGTACTCGAACGGCGGGAGCGGCGTCGGGTACGCCATGACGTCGCGCGGCTTCGTGCGGAGCGCCTCCGCGGCCGCAGGTCCGAGGCCGGAGAGCGTGAGCGCGACGACGATGCCTTCGGCGGAGAGACCGCACGCGGTGAGCACGGCGAGGACGGCCGCCTCGATCCGGAGCGGGTGAGCGAGGTGCGGCACCGAGAACGACGCTGGCAGCGCGCTGCGCAGCGCACGCGTCCGCGGATCGCCCACCCGGACCGCGGACGGGGGCGGTGGAACCTCGCTCGTGCCGAGCCACGCGAGCGTCGCCGGCTCGCACCACGCCGCGGCGCGCTCCCCTGCCCCGATCGCGGCGACCGCGACCACGTTCTTCGTCACCGCGCCGGTGAGGCGCGCCAGGCTGGCGCCGTGGGCAGAGGCATCGCCCGCCCCGAGCGCCATCGCGAAGGTGAGCGCGATCTCGAACGCACGACCGACGTCGGCCGAAGGCGCCTCCCCCGTCAGCGCGACGAGGAGCGACTCGGCGAACGAGTAGTTGACGGCGAGATCGTCGTCGACGGCGTACCCCGCGATCCGCGGTTCGTCGCCCCCCTGCACGAGATGAGCGGCGAGCCGCTCGGGCCATTTCTGCCGTTCGATCGGATCGAGCTCACGGGGCATCGCTACCGTTTCCCTTGAACCCCGCGACCGTCTTGGCGCGGTCCCCGAGCGGCGGCGCGATTCGTCCGTCGGACCGTACTTCGATGACGGCCGGGCGCGACGACGCGAGCGCACGCGTGAGCGCCGGCCCCATCTCGCCCGGGCGATCGACGACGGTGGCCTCGAGGCCCATCGCGCGCGCGATCCCCGCGACGTCGAGCGGCTTCTTGTAGACCACCGCATCCATCGAGCGCCCGCCGCTGACGAGCTTGCTCCCGTGCCAGGTGATGCCGTGCATCTGGTTGTTCTCGACGATCCAGACGACGGGGATGTCGTACTCGCGCGCGGTGAGCAGCTCCATCCCGTTCATCGTGAAGCACGCGTCACCGACGATCGCGATCACCGGGCGCGACGGATCGGCGAGCTTGGCGCCGATCGGGGCGCACGTCCCGTGCCCCATCGATCCGAAGCCCAGGTTCAGGATGAAGCGCTGATCCTTCGTGATGGCGAGGTCGTGGATGTTGAAGAGCATGTGCCCGCCGATGTCCGAGAAGATGACGGCGTTCGAAGGCAGCGCGGCCTCGAGCTCGACCCGCCAGCGCTGCGGCGTGATCGGGACGCCCGACGCCGCCCGAAGGACCGGCTGTTCGTAGCGCGCGTCTCCCCGAATCGGCGGGATGGCATCCGGCCAGGTGGACCGCGGCCGCGACCCTTCCCGAACCGCGCGATGAAGGTGATAGACGAGCTCGACCAGGATGGTCTGCGCATCGCCGACGAGTGGCACGTGGACCGGATAGGCGCGCCCGATCCGATCGGGATCGATGTCGAGCTGGATGTGGCGCTTGCCACCGAGGACCGCCGGCTCCCAGTTGAACGTCGTCGTCTCGTTCAACGAAGCGCCGATGGAGAAGAGCAGATCGCAGTCCGAGCCGAGAGCCGTGCTCCTCGCTTCGCGGTGCCCGGCGAAGCCGAGAACGCCGAGCGAGAGGGGGTGGTCCTCGGGGAAGATGCCCTTCGCCCGGGGCGTGGTCATCACGCGAGCGTGGACCATCTCCGCCAGAGAGCGGACGTGCTCCGTGGCGCCCGCCGTCCCCACGCCGGAGCCGACGAGGAAGATCGGGCGACGCGCCGCGAGCAGCTCCCCCGACGCTTGCGCGACGGCGTTGCGATCGAACACGTGCGTCGTCGTCCGATACGTCTTCGGATCGAACCACTGCTCTTCTTCGACGGTGCGGCCCCAGAAGTCGACGGGGACGTTGATGTGCACCGGCCCCGGTCGGCCCGAGAGACAGAGACGCAGCGCGCGGCGGAGATGGTGCCCGATTTTGTCGGGGGATTGGACGAGCGCCGAGTACTTCGTGACGCGGCGGAACATCCCGACGGAGTCCATGTCCTCGGGGGTCGTCTCTTGCGCGGCGCCCTTTCCGAGCGAGCGCGACGGCGCCTGCCCGGTGATGACGAGGAGCGGGATGCCGTCCGCGTACGCCACCGAGACGCCCGTGAGCAGGTTCGTCGCCCCCGGCCCCGACGTGCCCGCGCAGACGGCGAGGCGGTTGTTCATCCGGGCGAAGCCATCGGCCATGAAGGCCGCGCCCTCTTCGTGCTTCGTGACGATGAGGCGGAACGAAGGGTGCTGCTCCACGGCGTCGAAGAACGGGTGAAGCAGGCCGCCGGGTACGCCGAAGACCGCGGTCGCGCCCTCGGCGAGAAGATACCGGAGGACGACGTCCACCGCGGTCGGTCTCGAGCGGACGGTGGATACCTCCGGCTCGGTCGCGTCGGACTCGGTCCGCGCTTTGGGAAAGAAAGAGCTCGACACGGGTCCTCCTTACAAGGCCGCGCGAATGCGAACGACGCGGGCGACGACGTCCTTGATGGCCGTCGAAGGCGCAGCTCGCAACGCACGGGCGCTCTCCGGCGGATCGACTTCGCGTTCCACCGGAAGATGAATCCAGACGGTCGTGCCCATGCTGGGCCGGGACATGACCTCTAGACGCCCCCCTACTTGATCCAAGAGCTGCACGGTATTGGCGAGGCCGATCCCGAGGCTGTCGCCCACGGCGGGGTTCGCATCCTTCTCGGTGCCGGTGAACACGTGCTCGAGCCGGTCCGGGCTGATGCCGCGGCCGGTGTCCGAGACCTTGATCGAGAGCGTCCCGGGTCCACCCGAGATCTCGACGACGATACTGCCGCGATCCGTGTACTTCGCAGCATTCGTCACGATGTTGTCGAGGATGCGGTCGAAGAGCGTGGCGTCGCTCTCGATCGACTCGGGGGCCTCGCGCGTGCGGAAGCAGCTCGCGGAGACGGCACGGCCGAGGAGGAGCGCGTCGAGGTGCGCTTTGATGCGCTCGGCAATGGCATCGAGCCGAATCGTGGTGGTACGCAAGGCGAACGCATCGGGTTGGTTGGTCGCGACGGAGGCGAGCTGCGCGAGCTGGTCGCGGAGTCGACGAACCGATTCGTCGATCTCGGACGCCACGCCTTCCGCGTCGAGACCGTCCTTGGAGCGGAGACGGAACGACAGGAACGTGAGGATCTGGAGCGGGCTCCGCATGTCGTGCGAGAGGCCGCGGAGCGACATGCTCTGCCGCTCCTGGAGCGCCACGACTTGTTGGATGACCTCCTCGAGCTGCGCCGTGCGCACGCGCACCCGCTCTTCGAGGAGCCCCGAGTACGCTTGCTCGCGCTGGTTCATCGACCGGAGCTCGAAGACGGCGCGCTCGCGATCCAGCACGAGGTCTTCGATGACCTTCGTGGTCTCCGCCTGGAACCGCGCCGTGCTCCGCGCGTTCTCCGCGTAGGCGGAGGCGAGCCCGACGGCGCCGCCCAAGATGGGGAGGAGCGCGAGCAGCGGCTGGGTGAGCTCGTGTGCCATCCCGGGGAGAAAGAAGGCGACGCCAGCGCCGACGAGTGCGCCGAGCGCGACCCAGCGCGTCCGCAGGGTCTCGGCCCAGCGCACGTGATAGACGCAGGCGTCATCGCCGTTCGCGATGCACGACTCTTCCTGGACCGTGGCCGGGGGATAGTCCGGCCAGAAGATCTGCGGGACTGCCCGGAACGCCGCCTGGCGACTCAGGCACATGAGCCGCGATTCCTTCTTCGTGCTGCGGTACTCGAAACGACAGTCGTTGTTCTTGTCGTCCTTGAGCTTGAACTTGCTGATCTTGCTGACCAGGTGCAGCGTCCGCAGCCCGACCAAGAACATGCCGCGCACGTTGCCGGCGCGCAGCACGTGGATGACGGGCCCGTAGTTGCGCATGCCCTCGTGGACGCACGCGATGCTGAACTCGCGGTCCGACTCCATCAGGTTGCGGGATCGGAGCAGCACTTCCTCGAACTGCTCGTGGCTCACCCAACCGTCCGCCGTTCCGTCGGCCGCCGCCGTCACGTCGGTGGAGGACAAAACGGCCGCATGCGCCTCCGGCCCGTAGCGCTGGAGGACGTATCGCAGCAGCGAGGCTGCGATGCGGAGGTTGAGTTCCTGGGTCGGGGCGGACAAGGGGCCAGCGAACTATACGCCCACCCCCCACGCTTGGCGATGGAGGCGCACCACCTACAGACGAACATTCGGAGCGGTCACGGCCCCGGCGCGGCAGCACCCACGTCCACGACGAACCCACGGAAGCCCACGCCCCCACGGTCGTCGCGGAGGACGACCCAACCACGCACGAGCTGTGGCGTTTCCGGGGCCGTCCAGCCGACTTCGGTCGTCGTCGCGAGATCTTCCGCCTCGCGGCCGCTGCGATCCGCCCCATAGGATCCGCTGGTTGCGTAGAAGCTCGCGACGATCGACTCGCGGCGGCGAATGACGGCGCGCTCGCCCGCATCGAAGTAGGCGTACTTCTCCGCGCCTCCGCAGCCGCGCACCGCCGAGCCGCTGCAATCTGCCGGACATCCGGCACGCGTCTCCTCGGCCCCGCAGAGCCCGTCCCCGCACGTGTCGACCGAGGGGCAGGTCGGCCACCCTACCCCGATCCGAACGTTGCTTCCGGCCGTGACGCGAACGGGGACGGCCTCCGTGCTCGCCACCCCGTCGATCGTGATCGCGAGGACCTCGGGGTTCTGGTTCGGGTGATAGTGGGCGCGGAAGTCCGCGGCCTGCTCGGCCGACGCGCCGAAGACGCCGCACGAGATCCGCACCTGCGCGATCTCCGCGCGAATGCGACCCCCCGCACCGTAGGCGCGGACCGGCTGGTAGTACCCGCCCGTCAGATCCGGATCCACCGGCCGCCCCGGATCCTCGCCGGCCTTGGGTGGAGGCACCTCGGGGCCGAAGCTCCGGCACGCGTCGTCGGGCATCTTCGCGGCTCCGTCGATCGGAACGATCGCATCGGCGCCGCCCTCCACGCACGCGCGCGCGACGGAGCCGAGCTCCGAGAGCGGCTTCCGCGCGATGCAGAAGCCGTAGCCGAGCGGGTCCGCGATCACGCCGTTGGGATCGACGACGAGGGCATCGAGCGCGAACGCGTCGCGCGGCTCGACCTCGGCCGGCGTCGCGCGGACGGCGAGGAGCCGCGGCCCGTCGATCAGCGACGGGCGCCCGTCGAGCTCGGGTTTGCACGCCCCCGCCGAGAGCGCGGCGACGCCGACGAACGCGGCGATCCCGCCGGCCTTGGCCATCCTCAGAAGGTCCATTTGGCCCCCAACACCGGGAGGATCGGGATCCCGGTGATCATGCTGCGTTGCGTGTAGTCGTAGTTGTAGACGAGCTCTTCCGGGTTGTTCCGGGCGATGAAGTTGTAGACGTCGAGGTAGAGCTGGAGCTCGGTGCCCGCGACGTGGAACGTCTTCGCGACGCGCGCGTCGGCTTGGAAGAAGACGGGGATGCGGGTGGTGTTCTTGTCGCCGAAGACGGGCTCGTAGGTGTCGGTGCGCGAGTTGTAGGTCGCGCCCACGACGGGTGTGCGCGGGAAGCCGGTGGAGAAGCGGAAGCGCAGGCCGACCTCCCAACCCTTTCCGAGATCGAGCGACCCCACCGCGGTGATGGTGTGCGACTGGTCGTAGTCGAAGAGGCGCCAGCGTCCGTCGGGTTGGTCCTGGCGCTCGCTCCGCGAGATGCCGTAGCTGATCCAGCCGAAGAAGGGACCGATCTGCTCTTGGCGCAGCAACATCTGCACGCCATACGCGCGCCCCGAGCCGCCCTGGACGAGCGCGCGCGCGATCGCGGGGGACGGCGACGTGCTGCGCGTCACGAGATCGTCCATCACGTTGTAGAAGACCGTGGCTTCGACGGTGGTGCTCTTCGTGAGCTTGAACGCGCCGCCGACGAGCGAGTGCTTGGCCGAGGCGAGCCCGAGGCTCGGGTTCCCGAACACGGCCGAGAGATCCTCCGCTTGCGGTGCTTGATGGAAGATGCCGAACGCGGCCTTGGCCGTCACGCGCGGGGTCACGTCCCAACGGAGCGCGATCCGCGGCTCGAGCGCCGTGTCCTGGGTGAAGAGCCCGAGCTCCGGCTTGTCGCCTTGGACCGGGAGCGCCTTCGACACGCTCACGACGTAGGGCTCGACGCGGAAGCCGGGGGTGACGTGGAGCTTCCCGCCGAAGAGCGCGAGGTCCGCCTCGGCGTACGTGCCGAGGCTCCCGATCGCCGCGTTCCAACGATCGACGTTCACCTGGTCCGAGGGCGGTTGCCCGAACACGCGCACGTCGCCTTCGCGCGCGGGCGTCGTGAGCGAACCGCTGCGCGAGATCGTCGACAACGTCATCTCCGCGTCGAGGCCGAGCGAGAGCGCGAGCCACGGAAAGACCTGCTGGCGCCACGACGCGCGGAGCGCGAACACGTTCGCGGTCGAGTCGAGCGCCGCCGGGGTCGCGCCGAACCTGTCTTCGCGCGTGGCCAGCGTGCGGCCGTAGTACGGGAGGACGGTGATCGCTCCGCCTTGGTCGGTCGTCTTCGTCCACTTGAGCCACGCGCGTCCGAACGTGGTGCCGCGCGACTCCCGCTTGGTCCGGGTCGGATCGGGATCGACGAGCACGCGGTCGATGTCGTCGGTGGAGAAGAGACCGCCGGCCTCGAGGTGCTCCTTCTTCGAGAGGTCGAGCACGAGTCGCGCCTGTCCGTCGCCGTAGCGCGGGAGCGGCACGACGTCCTCCGCGTCGGCGGGGGCGAACGACCGCACGACCTCGCGCACGTAGCTACCGCGGCCCGCGATCGAGAAGTGGAGGTTCTTCCCGAGCGGCGCGCGGAGCGCGAGCGAGGCATCGAGCACGTCGACCTGCGCGGTGCCCTTGAGCCTGCCGTCGTCGAGCGGCTTGAGCCCGACGTTGATGATGCCGCCGATGCCGCGGCCCCACGTCGCGCCGAACGCGGCGGGGATGAGCTCGACGCTGCGCACCATGTCGGAGTGGATCACGGAGCGGTAACCACCGTCGTGGTAGAGGCGCGGGATGCGGACGCCTTCGACGTAGACGCCGGTGTCCTCGGGCGCGGCGCCCCAGACGATGATCGCGCCAGTGCCGACCGTCGCGCGCGCGACGCCGGGCATGCTCTCGACGACGCGGAGCACGTCGCCGCTCGTTCCCGGGATCTTCGCCGCTTGGGTCGCTTGGATCTCGGTCGAGACCGCTTGCCGCACGATCTTCGGCGCGGTGACGACGACCTCGAAGTCGTCGTCGTCCTCGCTCGGCTTCCCCTTCTTGAGCTCGACGTCGTAGGTGGCGTCGAGCTGCTTCGACGCCTCGAAGGACTCCTGCGTGCTGATCGGCGTGAGCTGCGTGGCCGAGAGGGTCACCGTGTGATCGCCCGGGGCGACCTCGGGGATGCTGAACTTTCCGTCGGCGCCGGTGACGGCGTTCTGCCCCGTGTCGAGCGCGACGGTGACACCGGCGACCGGCTGCTTCGTCTTTCGGTCGCGGACCGTCCCGGTGAAGTCGGCCGTGGTCCGCTTGACCTGCGTCTCTTTGATCTCGAAGACGTAGCGGTAGACGATGCGAACCGGGATCGGCTTGCCATCACGCTTCGCGGGGGTGAAGACGAACTTCTTCACCGCGGCCATCGCCGCGTCGTCGAAGGCCTTGCCCGCCGACTCGAGCACCGCGACCGCCGGCACCGTGCCGTCGGGCGCGATCGCGACCTGGAGCACGACCGTGGCCTGCTTCCCGGCCAGCTTTTCGTCGGGGGGATAGTCGGCCTCGACGAACGTGACGAGCTTCGGCGGCTCGAGCGTCGAAGGAGCCTGCGCGTTCTCGCCCTGGGTCTGCGCGCTCGCTCTCCCCGCGGAGAGAGAAGCGAACGCACAGACGAAGAGCGATGCGAGAGCGTGGCGCCGGAGCCGACCCATCATGATCCGAGCTCGAACCTCACCCCGGCCTTGACGACGCTCGCCACTGGCTTGCCGCACTTCGTCGCCGGCTTGAACGTCCACTGCTTCGCCGCGGCGACCGCCGCTTCGTCGAGACCGTAGCCGAGGCCCTTGACCACCTTCACCGCGACGACGTGACCGGCAGCGTCGATCGTGAGCTCGAGCTTGACGACGCCCTCGACGCTCGCCGCGCGCGCCTCCTGCGAGTACGCCGGCTGCACTTGGTGATCGAGCGACGGCTTCACGAGCTCCTCGCTGCACTCGTCGGCGGCGACGGGCGCGAGCGCCTTCACCGTCTTCTGGGTCGCGGTCGGCTGCGGCGTCGCAGGGCCGTGGCCACCGCCGCCGGTCGGAACGGCCATGCCGCCTCCACCGCTTCCCCCTCCGAGCGCGAGCCCGAGATCCTGGAAGCCCTCCATGCCCGGCGGGCCGTCGTTCGCCGGCGCCGCGTTCGTGGGCGGAGGCGGCGCGGCCTCGGGCAGCTTCGGTTCGGGGTTCGGGGCGGCCTTCGCCTGCTTCATCTCGGGGGTCTTCGGCGGATCCACCTTCGGCGGCGGTGGTTGATCCTTTTTCGGCGGCTCGGGCTTCTTCTTCGCCTCGGCGAGCGCGATCGCGACGGAGTCGTACTTCTTCTCCTTCGGGAGCCGGCCGAGGAACCAGAACCCACCGAGGTGCATCACCAGCGCGCCCGTCACCAGCGCGCGCTGCAGGTTCGACATCGAACGAAACGCGAGCCCGACCCCCGTGGCGACGACGCCCAGGATCGGCAGGAGCACCCACAGGCTGATGGGGTGGGCCATGGGGAGCTCAGTCTCGCTCGACGTTGATCGCGAACTTGTTGATGCCCTCGCGCTTGGCGAGGTCGATGACGTGCACCACGTTGCCGTGGAGCGCCGCCGCGTCGGCGGTCACGACCAAGTTGACGTCCTGCCCGCTCGCCTTCGCCTCGCGCAGCTTGGCGACGAGCTCGTCTTCCGTCACCGGCTGCTGGTTGAAGTAGAACTTGCCGGCCTTGTCGATCGTGACCGCGAAGGTGGAGGTGACGGCTTCGTCCGAGGTCGAGCTCTTCGGGAGCTCGACCTTCAGGCTCTGCGCGACGATGTAGGTCGCGCTGACCATCATGATCACCAGAAGAACGAGGACGACGTCGACCATCGGCGTGACGTTGATGCCGACGATCCCTCCGCGCTTGCTACCGCTGCCGAGCGAGGCGCCCATGGTTCACTCCGCCTCCGCGAAGACCTCGGGCCTAGCGCGCCCGTTCAGCCTCCGCGGCACGGTAGGGTGCGTCGTCGCCTTCGCCTCGTGATCCTTCGCCTCCAGGATCGCGGTGAGCTGCTTCGTCGCCGCGGCGATGTTCGTCTCGATCGCGCCGATGCGGGACTGGACGACGTTGTAGGCGATGACCGCCGGGATGGCGACGAAGAGGCCGACGCCGGTCGCGACGAGCGCCTCGGCGATGCCCGCCATGACGTTGCCCATCGCCGCCTTGTTCTGCGCGTCGCCGAGCTGGTGGAAGGCCTCGATGACGCCGATGACCGTTCCGAGCAACCCGATGAAGGGAGCGTTCGAGCCGAGGGTTCCGAGGAAGCCCATCCCGCGCTCGAGCTCCTTCTTCTTGCGGCCGAGCTGCGCTTCGACGGCGTCGCTGAAGGCCTTGGGCCCGCTCTTGAACCAGTAGAGCGCGCCGAGGAGGACCTGCGCCTCGATCGACTTCGAGTCGGCGAGGAGCTTCTCGGCTCCGTCGACGTCGTCGTCGCCGAGGAGCGCGGCGAGGCGATCGGTCAGTGCGTCGATGTCGCCCCGGTTCTTCCGGAAGAAGACGACGCGCTCGATCATGTAGCCAATCGAGAAGACCGACAGGAAGAGCAGCAGGTACATGACCCAGCTGCTACCGAGCAGTGCCAGACGGAGGAGGCGTTCGACGAGCATGATGGGAGGTTCCTTTCCGTTAGAACGTCACGGAATCGACGTAGAGACCGAGGGTTGCGCCGCCCGTCGCGTCGAGTGTTCCGACGCGACCCTTCTTCTCGCGGGTCTTCTGGAGGGAATCCCCTTGGGCTTCCCAGACCGAGAGCACGAACCCCGCTCCGCGGCGGCCGCAGGCGGAGAAGAGACTCGCGTAGAAGTCGAAGCTGGTGCCGGCGGCGGGGCGCTGGAGGAAGACGAGCGCCTCTTGGCGGCGGCCGTCCGGCACGCACTGTCCGATCGAGTCGCGATCGATCGCGCCCGCGCTGACGTCGACGACCCCCGCATCGGCGCCGGACACGGTCGGGTGCTTCGCGTCGACGACGCGCCCGCCGGGGGCGACGGTGACGAGATCGAGATCGACGTCGTCGTCCCACTCGAGCGTGACCACCGCCGCCGGGAGCGGCCGTGACGGATCGCACGAGTGCAGGTTGTCGGGGACCTTCGGCGCGAGGCAGAGGCGCGTCTCTTCCTGTGCGCCCGCGTTCCCGTTCGCGTCGATCGCGACCACGCGGAGCATGTGGTTGCCCGGCTGCGCGGCGGCGAAGAAGGGGAAGTCGCAGTCGGCTTGCCAGCCAATCTCGCCGGGGAACTGCGCGTCGAGCGCACCGGTCGGCACGACCCAGTAGCCGGTCCCCATGTCGACGAAGCGCACCGCGATCGCCGTCGAGCCGCCCGACGCACGCCCGTCGATCTTCTTCCCCGCTTGGCCCGGGAGGACCGTCGGGTTCGCGAGCGTGACGCTCGTGATCTTGGGCGCGCCTTGCACGACCGTGCCGGGCGGTGCGCCCGGGAGCGCGCCCGCGAAGAACTCGGCGTGCTTCACCCGGATCGGCTCGTCGAGCCCGAGCGTGCGATCCGTCCCCTCGTCGCACGCGACGACGAGCGCGACGACGCCGAGCAGCGCGACGACGCGGCTCACAGATCCACCTGCAAGCGGAGGTTGAACGCGTCGTTCTTCATGTCGGTCGGGAGACCACGCGCGTCGCGCGCCAGACCGTCGCGGATGAAGTCGTACTCGAAGACCAACCGCGCGTGCCCGGGGAGCACCACGCCGGCCATCGGGGCGAAGGTGTGGACGACCTGCTTGTTCGGGACGAGCTTGCCCGCCTGCGAGTCGAACGCGTCGAGGTTCGGGTTGTAGACGTCCCAGCGGAAGCCGGCGACGAAGTACTTGCCGAGCTCCTGGACGATCGACGCGTACGCGCCGAGCTGGCGCGTGTCCTGCCCGAGCAGGACCGGGTCGGAGATCTGGAAGTTGCGGTCGTAGTTGGAGGCGACGTAGAGCTCGCCCGCGAACGACGTGTTGCCGAGCTTCGTCGTCAGGATGGCTTGGATGTCCGCCCCGACCATCCAGCGATCGAAGAGCACCGACGGCGCCGCAGCCGTCGCAGGGAGCGCGACGAGCTCGGCCGGTTGGATCGTGCCGTCCTCGTTCACGTCGACCCAGGAGATCGTGTTCTTCGTGGCTTGCGTGCCGGGGTGGAAGCCCTTGCCGCGCATCGCGGAGACGCCGCCGCGAACCTCGAGGGAGGACGTGGGGTGCGTGACCACCCCGAGCCGGAACGAGACGTCGCGCGGGGCCATCGGGGCGCGGAGCGCCTGGACCGTGTCGAGCGGCTGCCCGTTCATGAGCGCGACGCTCCAGCGGAAGAAGGAGATGCCGCCGAAGAAGCGCATCCCGAGATCGGGGATGCCGGGGAAGAACGCGCGCGACGCGAGCGAGCGCTCGGCGAACATCTGGAGGCGCTGCGGGAGGAGGCCGATCTCGTAGCCGAACGGCGTGTCCATCAACCCCATCGAGAACGCAGCGAGCGGCGGATCGCCTTCGCGCCGGCCCGGGAGCACCGCGGTCCCGAACGCGTGGAACACCCGGAGCTCCGGCGAGCGCACGGTGTTCGCGTCGAGCTCGAGCTGGAGCTTCGCGTACGTGTAGTCCACATCCAATCGCGGGCGCGCCGCGCGGATGAGAAACCGGTTCTCGTTGAGCAGCGCACCGCCCTGCTGCACCTCGTCTTCGGACGCCTGGCTCCCGTGGAAGTCGACCTGCGCGAAGCCGGTCAGCTCCACGTGCTTGCCGACGTACTCGGGCACGGGAAGGAACCCGAAGAGCTTCTTCGGCTCGGGCTTCGCGGCGTCGGGCTTCGGCGCGTCCGTCGTCGCCGGATCGGCCTTCGCCGCTGCTGCCGGCGGGGTCGCCGGCGGCGGTGCGGGCGGCTTCGCGGCGGACGCAGACGCAGCGGGCTTCGCCGACACGACGAGATCGTCGTCGTCGTCACCGGCGAACGCGTTCACGCTCCAGAGACACAGGAGTGCAACCAGAGCACCTCGGATCGGCAATGCCATCGTCACCATCCGCAAGACGAGCTGATTCCTTTCACCTCTCCGAAAGCCCACCCGCTCTGGGAGCGAGTGGGCCGGAGAGGCGCGTTCGAGTTCGACCGCTCAGGGCTGCGGCACGTTCGGGTAGCCAGGCACCCGCTTGTTGTCGAAGGTGAGCCCGGTCGCGCACTGGTTCGGTGCGGAGTCGGTGCCCGAGTCCGGGGTGGACGTCGCGTCGGGTTGCGCGCTCTGATCCTTGCCGGCGTCGAGCGTGTTCGACGGGCCGACCGGATCCGGATCGCTCGAGCAAGCGACGAGCGCGGTGGTGGGGAGCGCGATGGCGACGGCGGCCAGCGCAACGAGCTTGAGCGTGTTCTTCTTCATGGTGCTCACTTCGCCTCGCAGTAGCCGTAGCGGCACTTGCCGGTGCCACACGGGGTGTTGTCGGAGCACGAGACGCAGGACTTCGGCGCGGTGCCGGTCGCTTTGAACTCGTAGTAACAACCGCAGGGTTCCTCGGGCGCGAACGACGCCGGGCTGTCCACGGGGCCGACCTCCGTGGTGCGAGACACCTTCATCGCGCACTGCGGGATCGTGTAGGCGGCGACCTCCGCGTCGATCATCTTCTTCTTGTCGTCGACGCCGAGACCGTCGCGGGTGAAGTACGAGAGCAGCGTCGCGACGGTGGGGTTCGACGGCTTGCCCTGGTTGTCGACCTTGGCGACGTAGTGGATCGCGCCCCAGAACGGATAGGTCCCGGTGCGGACGTTGATTTTGTCGAACGTCGTGCTCGTGGAGTCCGGGAAGAACCCGCACGCTGCGTTCTTCGGCTGGTAGGCGAGGATCTTGATCGCGCTCGAGCCGCCGCGGTTGGTGTCGGCGAAGTCGGAGCTCAGGATGCCGATCGCCTTGTCGGGGCTCGTCGCGTCGGCGTTGTGCACGGCGGTGAGGACGTCGCCGCTCTTGCCGGTGCCGGGGATGGTGCCCTTGAACTTGGCGATGTCGAGCCCGAGGAGCTTCGCGGCCATCGAGTAGGTGCCGGACGACGAGGAGCGGCGGAAGATGAAGTTCACGTCGTTCCAGGGGTTCACGATGTTCGTGACCGCGCCGAAGCCGAAGATGACGAACGCCGCTTCTTGGCTGATGACGGTCTCCTTCGACGTCGGCGGGACGACGAAGTTGAAGACCTGGACAGAACCCTGGAAGTCCTTCTGACTCGCCGGGACGGTGATGTTGGTGCACGAGCTGGGGAAGACGTCGCTGATCGCGACGTCGACGTCGGCGCCGCCGCTCGGTGCGTCGCACGTGACCTCGGTCCCGCTGCCGTCCCAGACGATGCCGGTGGCCGGTTCCTTGGTGCCGGTCGTGATGTCGGAGAGCCCCGCACACGAGCCGAGGCTCTGGTAGACGAGGCGGATCGGGGTGTTCGGGATCGCCGCGAGGGCGGCGGACACTTGCTTCAGCATCGGCTTCGCCGCGCTGGAGCCAGCGACGAAGACCGGCGTTCCGGGGAGGCCGGTGTTGGTGCACGGCGCCGCGTTGGCGGTGGCCGCGACGAGGGTGGTGGCGATCGCCGAGGCGGCGAAAATCGCGCGTGAGGTGAGGCTACGCATCTCGGTGTTCCTCCGTGCTGCGCCTCGCGTCGGTTTTGCGAGGAGCGAACGCGGCGGAACCTAGCTCACGGCCCGTGTCGCAAAACCAAGACGTAGGAAACAGTTCCGTGACTCATGGCCCCGTTGCGCGGTCGCCACGGAGACGTCACCGAGCGACGAAGAGTTTTCGCAAACCGCGCGCGAGATCCGCTTCGGCTGGAGCTTTCTCGAGCAGCGGCGCCATCGGCGCGCTCGAGAGCGTGTGCCAGTAGAGGATGTTCCGTGGCGCAGGCGCCTCGCGCTCCGCAGCTCCGCCGACCAGATCGAGCGCAGCCGCGAAGCATTTCGCGGTGTACGTCGGATCGAGCGCGAGCCCGTGCTCCTTCGCGCGCTCGGTGGCTGCGTCGCCGGCCCACGACGGCTGGCCGTAGCCGTCGCCGAGGTAGTCCACCGTCGGGAGAATCCGCCCGCGGAGCGTACGGAGATCGGTGCCGCCCGCGTGGAGAAAGCAACGCCGCGCGAGCGAGCGCGCCATGAGCACCGTCACGAGCGCCGGCCGCGCGACGACGACGGCGACGACGCGCGTCGCGAGCCCCGCGAGCGCGAAGCCTGCGGCAAGCCCGGCCACGGTGCCGCCCGAGCCGAGCGTGACGACGGCGAGCTCGGGCTCGGGGAGCTCGCCGGCGCGCACCTGCGCCGCGAGCTCGAACGCTGCCGCGACGTAGCCCATCGAGCCGACGACGTTGGAGCCTCCCATCGGCACGAAGTACGAGCGCCGCGTCCACGCGCGCATCACGGTGAAGGGCACGCCGGTGTAGCCCCACGTCGGGAACAGCCGCGCGCCCGCGGCGAGATCGGCGCGAAGGTTCTCTCCCACGTGCGCCGTGTACCTTTGTGGGATGACGACGGCATCGACACCGAGACCGGCGCGCGCGCCGTAGAGCGCGGTCGCGAGCACGTGGTGGCTCCCCGCGGCGCCGATGGTGAGGAGGCGCGTCTTCCCGCGCCGCTTGGCCTCCGCGATCAGGTACTCGAGCTTGCGGACCTTGTTGCCGCCGTAGAGCGGGCTCGTCGCGTCGTCGCGCTTGACCCACAGCGTGGTCTGCTCCGTCGAGAGCGGGGCGAGCCGCTCGACCGGGGTCGGGTAGCTGCCGTACGCCTCGTGCGGGCCGAGGCTCGCGTCGCCGGAGCCGCCGGGGGGCTGCTTCTCGAGCTCGTCGCGCGCGGCGTTCACGCGGGGAACGTACGCCATCCGAGGACGCCCGGAAACATTCCGGAAACATTGGCGGGCGTAGCGCTGAAGACGAGGGTTCCGTGAAGAAGATCGAAGCGATCATCAAGCCGTTCAAGCTCGACGAGGTCAAGGACGCCCTCTCGGAGGTCGGCGTCCAAGGCATGACCGTGACCGAGGTGAAGGGCTTCGGCCGCACCGGCGGAAAGAAAGAGGTCTACCGCGGCTCCGCGTACGTGGTCGACTTCGTCCCCAAGGTGAAGATCGAGATCGTGGTGGAGGACGGCGCCGTGGCGGACGTCCTCGAGGCGATCGAGAAGAGCGCCAAGACCGGCCGGATCGGCGACGGGAAGATCTTCGTGCTCCCGGTCGACGACGCGGTCCGGATCCGGACCGGCGAGCGCGGCAAAGACGCGATCTGACGCGGGCGGGCAGCCGCGCTACGATTTCTTGCGTCCATCCGGACCGCGGATCGTCAGCTCCATCGAACGATGAGCTCCACGCCCCCTTCGCAACCCCCGCCCTCCTCGCCTCCGCCCCGCGACCCTGCCCGGCCCGCCTACCTCGCGCTCCGGGACGGGCTCCGCCATTTCGTGAAGAAGCGCGTGCGACCCGACGACGTCGACGACGTGGTGCAAGAGGTCTTCGTCCGCATGCAGGCGCACGCCGCCGAGCTCCGCGACGAGGAGCGGCTCGCCGCGTGGGCGTTCCGGATCGCGCGCAACGTGATCGTCGATCACGCGCGCCGAAAGAAGCTCGTGCTGGAGCCCGCGCTCGAGGTCTCCGCGGAGCTCGGCGACGCGGGGAACCTCAACGAGATCGTCGCCGGCTGGCTGCGCCCGATGCTCGCGCTCCTGCCCGACGAGTACGCGGCGGCGCTCGAGCTCGTCGAGCTCGAGGGCGTGACGCAGCAGGAGCTCGCCGAGCGCACCGGGCTCTCGCTCTCGGGCGCGAAGTCCCGCGTGCAGCGCGCGCGCAAGATGCTCGAGGGCGTCGTTCGCGTGTGCTGCGATCTGGAGCAAGACGGCCGCGGCAACATCATCGGGTTCGAGCGCCGGCAGGCCCGATGAGCGCGCTCGTCGGTCGCTGGGGTTACCCGCTCGTCCTGAGCGGGACGGTCGCGCTCGGCGTCTTCCTCGCCCTGCGCGGAACGACGCCGGAGCTCACGTCGACGCTGACGTTCGTCTCCGCCATGCTCGCGACGAGCGCGCTCGAGCGTTGGGCACCGCGGCGGCGCGACTGGCGCCCGACCCGCGCCGACGTCGGCGGCGACGCGATCTTCGTCGGGCTCGGCGTGCTCACGCAGCGCGCCGTCCACGCTGGCCTCGGGGCCGTGCTCGCGACCGCGCTGGCGCGCTCGCTGCCGCGGCCCGCGCTCGCGCTCCCCGAGCCCGTGCTCGCGCTCGCGGCGTTCCTGCTCGGCGACCTCGCGAAGTATCTCTTGCATCGCGCGGCGCACGAGCGCGCCTGGCTCTGGCGCTTCCATGCGACGCACCACGCGCCCGCGCGCATGTATGCGCTGAACGGGATTCGGATCCACCCGGTGAACCTCGCCTGGAACGTGCTCCCCGATCTCCTCGCGGCCTCGCTCCTCGGGGTGGGACCACGGTGGCTGGCGGTGATCGCAGCCGTGCGCGGCGCGGTGAGCGTGCTCCAGCATGCGAACTTCGTCACCGAGCCGTCGGCGTTCGATCGCATCCTGTCCACGCCGAACCTCCACCAGTGGCACCACTCCGTCGTGCAGGCGGAGTCTCGCGCCAACTACGGCTCCGCGCTGATCGTCTGGGACGTGCTCTTCGGCACGCGAAAGCTGCCGTTGGGGACGCCCGCGGAGCTCGGCATCGGCGAGCCGCACCCCGAGAGCATCGCGCGCCAGCTCGCCCTACCCTTCCTCCGCCGCGCTCGCTGAGGGGGCCCGCGCAAAGAGCGGCACGGCCGCGACCAGGAGCACGGCGAGGAGCACGAGCTCCGCGCGGCGCGAGAGCCACCGGTGCGCGAGCTCCACGGCGAAGGGTGCCAGCGCGCGCGCGACGAGCGTGAAGCTCCCCGTCATCCCGCCCGCGCGCGGGTAGCCGGCGCGACCGAACCGCTCGAGGAGCGTCGTCGCACGGGCGAGCGTGACGACACCGGAAGCCGCGCCGTAGAGGACGACCCCGCCGGCAAGCGCGAGCGGATGGCGCTGCGTGAGCGCGAAGATGCCCACGGCCTGCGCGCCGAGGAGCACGGCCCATCGGTGGGTGGCGGAGAGCGAGCGCGGGAGGAACGTGAACGCGATCCGCCCGGGCACCTGCATCGCGCCGGCGATCCCGGTTACGACGGCTGCGGCCTGCACCGACAACCCACCCTCGCCGAGCGTCGGGACGAGGAAGAGCATCACGCCGCTCGCGACGAACGCTTGGACCGCGAATCCGGCGGCGAGCGGCGCGAGCCCGGTGAGCCGCACGTGGCCGAGCTGCGCCGCGGTGGACGGGACCCGGGCGTCGGGCAGGAGCGCGAAGCGCACCGCTCCTCCGATCGCGACGAAGACGAGCGCGAGGACGACGAGCGTGCGTCGCCAATCGCACCGCTCGAGCAGCGCGGCCGTGAACGGGAGGAACACGGTGCTCGCGAAGCCCCCGACGATCGTGATCGCGAGGAGCGCGCGCTCGCTCCGGCGCGGGAGCGCGGCGACCGCGGCCGCGAACGCCGGTTCGTAGAGCGACGCCGCCTGCGCGAACCCCAGGAGGATCATCCCGGCCACGAGGCCGCCGCCATCGCGCGCGGTCGCGAGGACGAGCAAGGCGCCGCCCCCGAGCGCGACTCCGGCGCGGAGCACCACGCGCGCCCCGGAGCGCGTGATCGCGCGCCCGATCCACGGCGCTGCCCCCGCCGCTGCGAGCAAGCCGACCGAGAACGCCGTGGCGACGCGGAGCGGCGGGAGCGCGAGCCCGCTCGCGATCGCGGGGGCGAGCACCGCGAACGCGTAGTGAAGCGCGCCCCACGCCACGCACTGGTCGACGGCGAGGCCGACGACGACGGGAGCGCGCCTCTCCGTCAGCAGCACCCAGAGCGCGCCGTGCGCCCGCGCGCGCCGCCCACCTCGCAGACGCCGGTCGCGGGGAGCTCGAGCTCGACGCGCGCTGCGGCGGCGTGATCACCGGCGAGCTCCGCGACGACGGAGCGCGCCTGCTCGTAGCCGGTCGCGAGGAGGAACGTCGGCGCGCGGCCGTAGCTCTTGCCTCCGATGATCCAGAAGTTCTGCTCCGGGTGACCGAGCTCGCGCGCGCCGTGAGGACGCACCGTCCCGCAGCTGTGCTCGTTCGGGTCGATGAGCGGCGCGAGAGCCGCCGCGCACTCGAGCGCGGGGTCCGTCGCGAGCCGGAGCTCGCGGAGGAATCCGTGGTCGGGTCGTTGGCCGGTCGCGACGACGATGCGATCGACCGGACCGAGCGTGCGCTCCTCGCCCCGGCGGCCCGCGACCACCTCCAGCGCGCCGCCCTCGGTCGGGCGGACGGCGTGGATCGGGAAGTTGCGCTCGAGGCGCAGCGCACCTCGATCCACGAGCGCACGGAGCGAGGCTCCGAGCGCACCGCGCGCCGGCAGGCCGTCGCCCGCGCCGCCGCCGAACACGCGCGTGAGCGCTTCGCCGCGGGTCGTCCAGACGATCGCCGTCGCGGGCTCGCTCGCGGCGAGCTCGGCGAGCGCGAGGATCGTGTTGGCGGCCGAGTGCCCAGCGCCGACGACGAGCGTGCGGCGCCCTGCATGGAGGGAGCGCTCGGCGCCGAGGACGTCGGGGATGCCGTACGCGATCCGCCCGCCGAGCTCGCGCTCGCCGAGGGCATCGATGCCCGCCGCACCGATCGGGTTCGGCGCGAACCACGTACCCGTCGCGTCGATCACCGCGCGCGCGCGGAGCTCCTCGAGCGTGCCGTCTTCCGCGGCGACCCGCACGACGAACGGAAGCTCGGCGCGTCCTCGTGTTCGGATCTTGTCGGTGAGCTCGCGCGTCACGGCGATCACGCGCCGACCGAGGACGAGCCGCGCGCGCTTCGCGAGGACGTCCGCGAGCGGACGCAGGTAGCGCTCGTAGAGCTCCGCACCGGTGGGGAGCTCTTCGGGCGGGGGCGCCACCCAACCCGTCGGCGCAAGCAAGCGAACGGCGACCTTGTCGACGTCGTAGCGCCACGGCGAGAACAGCCGCACGTGACCCCACGCGCGAACGCTGGCGCCAACCTCGGCGCTGGCCTCGACGAGCACGACCGGGAGGCCGCGCTCGACGAGGTGCGCCGTCGCGGCGAGCCCGACCGGGCCCGCCCCCAGTACGACGACGGGCAGCGCGCTCATCCGCAGCACCCCTGCGCCTTCGTCGGCTCCGCTTCGCAGCCGCACCCTTCGCCGCCGGCGTCCTTCGCCTCTTCGTCCTGCGCGCAGCACGCGTCACTGCGCTCCTTCGCGGGTCCGCCGCAGCAGCCTCCACTGCGCTCCGTGGCCACCGCCGCCTCGTTCGTCTTCGCCTCGTTTGCGTCGCTCGTCTTCATCGTCGTTCTCCTTTCGCTTGGGAGAACGACGGCGGGCGCCGATGGACGCACGCTTTCGTCAGTCGTCGCAGGAGCCGCAGGTGCGTGCGCCCTTGGGCACGCAGTCGATCGGCTTGCCGCGCGCGTCCGTTGCGATGCGGCAGCAGGCGAGGAGGATCCCGCGCAGCTGGTCCCGCCCGCGTTGGACGCGCGACTTCATCCCCGACACCGACAGCCCCAGCTGCGCCGCCGCCGCCGCGTGCGTGAGGCCCTGGATCTCGACGAGCTCGATCGCCTCTCGGTACGGGGGCTCCAGCATCGCGATCATCGGGGCCAGGCACGGGACGATCTCCGCGACCACGGCGTCCTCGAGGTCGCGCTCCGACTCCGCGCTCCCGTCGTCCCCTTCGCGCGCGAACCGCTCCGTCAGACCGTCGTAGCGCCGCGCCATGCGCGCCCGGTCGATGATGGCGCTCCGCGCGATCCGGAAGATCCACGCGTCGAGACGCTCGGCGTTCTCGAGCTCACCGAGGTTCCGTTGGACGCGGATGAAGACGTCTTGGAGCACGTCGTCGCGGTCGGCTGGCGGCACTCGCCGCGCGATGAAGCCCCTCAGCGGCGACGCGAAGGCGCTCCAGAGAGCGTCGGTGGTGGTGACGTGGGCATCGGTCATCGCGTTCGTCATGATGGGCTCCGGACGACCCACCCGTCCAGCGGACGGAGTCGTCACCCGGGATCACGACGCTCGCGCCCGATGGACGCGAGAAATCGTCAGGGGTTGCAGGGATCCGGCGCGCCCGCGTCCAGGGTCCCGCCCGCGTCGGGCTTGGGGGCCGCGGCGTCGTTCGAGGTGCCGCCCCCGTCGGTCGGCGTCGTCCCGGCGTCCTTCGTCGGCGGCGGCTCCGGCGGCGCCGGGTTGATGAAGTCCTTGAGGTCCTGGAGCGACCCGTTGAACTCGTCGACGTCGACGTTTCCGGAGATCCCCGCGACGCTCCCGGTCGAGCTCGACTGCCACATGACCCACTTGGTCCAGTTGCTCGGCATGGTCGGGCACGTGGTGCCGTAGTTCGCGACCCAGAGGGGGTACGCGGTGAAGCCGGTGCCGACGTTCGAGCTCATGAACGCCGCCGTGTAGATGATCGGCTTCCGTCCCGTCTTCTGCTCGACGTAGGTGAGCCACTTCTTCATGTTGGCCTGGATGGTCGTCGGGCTCGCGCCGTCGGTGACCTCCATGTCCATGACCGGCGGAAGATCGTCGTCCGCGAGGCCGCCGTTCGCCTTGAGCTGGTTCAAGAGCAGGTCGGCCTGGGGGATCGGGTCCTGACCAGGGTGGAAGAACTGGTAGGTGCCACGGATGAGCCCGTTCGCCTTGATCCCCTTCCAGTTCGTCGCGAACTTCGGATCGAGGAAGCCCGTGCCGTCGCTCACGCGCGTGATGGCGAACGTGCGCCCCGACTTCTTCACCGCCGCCCAGTCGATCGTGCCCTGGTAGTAGGAGACGTCGACGCCCGACACCGTGGTCTTGCCGGCGCAGACCTTCAGCGCCGAGCCGTCGTCGCTGCAGACCGAGTCGCCGGGGGACGACGAGCACGCCGCCGCGACGCCGACGACGGCAAGGAGGAGAAGCGGTGCAACGCGCCCGGGGAGGAGGGACTTCATCGGTCCTCTCCCCTGTGCACGGGCCGTGCCCAAAGAGCCGATGCGCTCCCTTCGGGAAAAACGGGTGTTCGGCGTGGTATCCTACAATGTAGGTCCGCGAGGGCTCGCGCCTGTCCGCGCGCGACCGCGATAGGCTCGGCGCGTGTGGATCGAGCGAACGGCGGAGCTCCGGAAGATCACCGCAGCGCTCGCGCGCAGCCGGCTCGTCGTCGTGCACGGCCCGCTGGGCGTGGGCAAGACGTCGCTCGTGGCGCAGCTCGTCCCGCCCGGACGCGGGAGGCGCGACGTCTCGCTCGCCGAGTGCACCTCGAGTGAGGAGGCCCGCGCGGCGCTCGCGCGCGCGCTGCGGCTCGGGCGCGCGGACGCGACGACGTTGGTGCGCGCGCTCGAGTCGCGCGCCGACGAGCTGCTCGTCGTCGACGACGCCGAGCGCGCGCCCGAGCTCCTGCCGGAAGTGGTGCGCGAGCGCGCGGCAGGGGCGCACGTCGTCCTGAGCACGCGGGTGGATCCGGGGGCCGGAGAGCGGATCGCGCTCGAGCCCATCCCGCGCGCTGCGGCGATGGCGCTGCTCGCGAGCGCGGTGCCTCGCGCAGCGCGCGCGAACGCCGGGACCATGATCGCTGCCCTCGTCGACGCGTGCCGGGGATGGCCGCTCTTGCTGGGGCTCGCGCGCGGACTGCTGCCCGAGATCGACCCGGCCACGGTGCTCGAGACGCTCGCGGCACCGTCGGCGACGCCGCTCGCGGAGGTAGGCGCGCGCGCCGTCGCGCGGCTGCCGCGCGCCGAGCAGGCGTGGCTCCGCGCGCTCGCGGTCTTCCCGGAGACGTTCGCGGTGGACGAAGCGGCGGGCGCGCTCGGGACGGATGCACGGGCGGCGCTCGCGGCGTGCGAGCGGCTCCTCGCGCGTGGCGTGCTCGCGAGCCGCCCCGTCGCGTCCGGGAGCCGCCTCGCCCTCGCCGCGCCGCTGCGCGACGTCGTCGGCGCGCCGGCTCCCGGGGCGCCGTTGCTGCGCGCGATCGTCGAGCACGCCGAGGCGGAGCTCGCCCGCGCCGACGTATCGGCGCGCGAGTCGGCGTGGGAGCGCGGCGCGACCTCGGTGCCGAACCTCGAGCTCGTCGTCGCCCGCACGGGGAGCGCAGCGCTCCGCGAGCGCGCGGCCACGGTGGTGCACCGGGTGCGGGCGGCGCTCGGGCCGCTCCGCGTCCCACCGGCGGTCGCGGCCGTCGTGCCGCGGGCGGCTCCGCTGGCGCTCGCGCGCGCCGAGCTCGCGCGCCTGACCGGCGATCACGCGGCTGCCCGACGCGAGATCGCGCGCGCGCTCGCGCTCGCGCCGCCGAACGGGCTCCTCGCGGCGGACGCACATCGGCGCGCGGCGCACCTCGCGCGCACCGAGGGCTCCTGGGCCGAGGCGGAGAAGTCGCTCCAGCGCGCGCTGGCCGCGTATCGGAGCGTCGGGGGAGCGCGCGCGCAGGCCGGGGAGGCGCTGTGCGCTGCAGAGGAGGCGTTCGCGCTCGCCGCCCGCGGGCACTTCGACGACGCGGCGCAACGGCAGCGCAACGCGCTCGCGCTGCTCGATCGCGCGGGCAGCGCGAGCGAGCGGGCGATCGCGCGCTCGTACCTCGCGGTCCACCTCCATCGCGCGGGGCGCATGCGCGAAGCCGAGGAGCTGCACCGCGCCGCGCTCGCCGAGCACGAGTCCCTCGGAGCGGCGCGCTACGCGGCGGCAGAGCGGATGCACCTCGGCTACGTCGCGCACGAGCTCGGCCGGCTCGACGAAGCGGCGGAGGCACTCGAGCGGGCGCGGGCTGCGCAGCGAGCGCTCGGCGATGCGGGGCTCGAGGCGCTCTCGTGCGTCTACCTCGCGCGCGTCGCGTGCGATCGCGGGCGCGTGAGCGACGGCGAGCAGCTCGTCGCCGAGGCGAGCGTGCTCCTCCGCGACGTCGAGTCGCCGCCGCAGCACGCCGCGCGCGACGTGGTCTTCGGGCACCTCGCCATGGAGCGTGGGGCCCATCGCGTCGCGGCGGACGCGTACGCACGGGCGCTCGCACGCGTGCGCACGCCGACGGTCGGGTTCGAGGCGCTGACCGGCGCGTACCTCGCGACGGCGCTCCATGCCGCGGGCGAGCGGGGCGCGAAGCTCCGGAAGGCGCTCCGCGCGTCGGAGCGCGTGCTCGGCGGCGTGCGGCACCCGCACCTGCAGTTCGCGCTCGCGCTGCTCGCGGCCCACGTCCGCGGCGAGAGCGTCGCCGGGACTCCTCCGGCGGAGGCGCTCGCGTCCTCGAGCGAGGTGCGGCGGGCGCTGCGCTTCACGCGCGCCGGAGCCGCGCGCCCGTTTCGCGTCCAGGCCGACGCCAAGCTCGTCGTCACCCCCGAGGCGCGGCGCGTGGACCTCTCGCGCCGGCGCGCCCTTCGCCTGGTGGTGGTCGCGCTGCTCGAGGCGCGCCAACGGGCGCCGGGCCACGCGCTCTCGGTCGATGCGGTCGCCACCGCCGGGTGGCCCGGAGAACGCTTGCGCCCGACGGCCGCGGAGCAGCGCGTCTACACGGCGATCTGGGCCCTCCGCCGCGATCTCTTCGGCGAGGCCCTCCTCCGCCGCGACGATGGCTACCTCCTCCGGCCCGACGTGGATTTTGAGATTCTTTGAGATGCGAAGCGGCCCGTCCCCCGGCATCGTCCACCCATGACGACTCTGCGCACGTCCATCGTTCTCGCCGGGTTCTTCGGCGCTTTCGTCGCTTGCTCGCCGGCTCCCGACGGCGCGACGCCGCCGGCGCCCGTGGACGACGCCGCGACCGACGTGGCACCGAGCACCGATGCGGGCGTGGATGCGGCCCCGGTGTGCGATCCGCTCGCGCCGCGCGCGGTTCCGCTCGAGCTCCACGTGCTCCCGGACGAAGGCGAGGCCGCGCTCGCGACCGAGGTGACGAAGGCGACCAAGTCGGTCCGCGTGCTCATCTACGAGATGGGCTACGGCGCCGTGCTCGACGCCCTCAAGGCGCGCGCGCAGGCGAAGGTCCCCGTGTCGGTCATCCTCGACGTGGGCCAGAAGGGCATCAACCAGAAGTACTTCGACCAGCTCACCGCAGCGGGCGCGACGGTGCACTGGAGCGATCCGAAGTTCCCCTACATGCACGCGAAGACGATCGTGGTCGACGACGCGCGCGTGATCCTCTCGACGGGGAACTACCTGACGAGCAACGTCCTCAAGGAGCGGAACTACGTGGTGCACGATCGCGATCCGCAGGACGTGCGCGACGTCGCGGCGCTCTTCGACGCCGACTTCGCCGGGACCGAGCCGGACCTCTCCTGCACGCGGATGGTGGTCTCGCCGATCAACGCGCGCGACCGCCTGCTCGGGCTCATCGCGAGCGCGACGAAGACGTTGGACGTCGAGTCGATGCAGTTCGCCGACAAGGACGTGCGCGATGCCGTGGCGGCGCGGGTCAAAGCGGGGGTCGCGGTGCGGGTCATCGTGGCGGACCCGAGCTGGATCGACACCAACGTCGACGCGGCCAACTACCTGAAGGCGCTGTCCGTGCCGGTGAAGTGGATGAAGTCGCCGACCGTGCACGTGAAGGCGATCGTGGCCGACGGCGAGCGCGCGTACGTCGGCTCCGAGAACCTGAGCTGGACGTCGCTCTCGAAGAACCGCGAGGTCGGCGTGATGTTCACGCAGGCCGACGCGATCGCGACGATGCAGACGACCTTCGAGAAGGACTGGTCGTCGGCGACGGCGTTCTGATCCGGCCGTACGTGCCGCAAAGAGAAAACCCCGCGCGCCCTTCGGGGCACGCGGGGCTTTTTCGTTCCGATCGGGGACGTTCAGGCTTCCGCGCGAACTTCGCGCTTCTTCCCGTTCGCCTTCGCGGGCTTGCCACCGAGGTCCGCCGCGATCTTCGCCGCGCGGTGGGTCTTCTCCCACGGGAACTCGCTCCGGCCGAAGTGACCGTAGGCCGAGGTCGCCTTGTAGATCGGCGCGAGGAGCCCGAGCTCGTCGATCAGCGCCTTCGGGCGCATGTCGAACTTGTCCATGATGTACTTCTCGAGCTTCTCGTCGCTGATCGAGCCCGTGCCGAACGTGTTCACGTGCACGCCGACCGGCTGCGCGACGCCGATCGCGTAGGCGATCTGGACCTCGCAGCGCGACGCGAGCTTCGACGCGACGACGTTCTTGGCGATGAAGCGCGCGTAGTAGCAGGCGCTGCGGTCGACCTTCGACGGGTCCTTGCCGCTGAACGCGCCGCCGCCGTGACGGCCCATGCCGCCGTACGTGTCGACGATGATCTTGCGGCCGGTGAGGCCGCAGTCGCCCTGCGGGCCGCCGATGACGAAGCGACCCGTCGGGTTGACGTGGTACTTCGTGTTCTTGTCGATCAGCTTCTTCGGGATCACCTTCTCGATGACCATGTCGACGATCGCCTCGCGGAGCGTCTTGTACTTCACGTCCGGCGAGTGCTGGGTCGAGACGACGATCGCGTCGACGCGGACCGGCGTGGTGCCGTCGTACTCGAGCGTGACCTGGGTCTTGCCGTCGGGGCGGAGGAAGTCGACCTTCTTCGCCTTGCGGATCGCCGTGAGCTGCTTGGCGAGCTGGTGCGCGTAGTCGATCGGCGCCGGCATGAGGTTCGGCGTCTCGTCGCACGCGAAGCCGAAGACGAGGCCCTGATCGCCCGCGCCCTGCTCCTTGTGGAGGCCTTCACCTTCCGTCACGCCCTGCGAGATGTCCGGGCTCTGCTGCTCGATCGCCGTGAGGACCGCGCAGGTCTCCGCGTCGAAGCCCATGTCCGAGCTCGTGTAACCGATGTCACGAACGGCCTGGCGGACGATCTTCGGGTAGTCGACCACCGCGGTGGTGGTGATCTCACCGGCGACGACGACCATGCCCGTCTTCGCGAGCGACTCGCACGCGACGCGCGAGCGCTTGTCCTGCGCGAGCAGCGCATCGAGGATCGAGTCGCTGACGGCGTCGCAGAGCTTGTCGGGATGCCCTTCGGTGACGGATTCGGAGGTGAAGCGATAACGGGACATCAGATTCTCCTGTTTCGGGACGAGCCTGGAGGCGGGAGGCCGGCGACAGGCACGTCGAGATTTCGGCGGGAAAGCCGAGGGACGCGCACCTTAGCGCACCTTATCCCGCGCGACAGGAGAAAATGCTCAGCGGCTCTTTTTGCGCTCGGACTTCGGGCGCTTGACGAGCCCGCCGCTTCGGCCGGCGGACGGAGCGGTGGGCGACTCGCCGCCCGGGCCGACCGGCCCCGAGCGGCCCGACTCGGCCAGCTTCGTGTCCTTGATGATGCGGTCGAGCACCGGGGCGTAGGTCCCGTTCACGTACTTCATGCGCGCGCTCTCCACCTTGGCGAAGACGTGCTCGCCCTTCAACCAGCGCTCCCCTGCATCCGGCTCTTCGAGCAGGAGCAGCGCGGCGGCGGCGATGTCGACGACGCGGTACTCGAGCCCGCTCATCTTCAAGCCCGCGATGATCCCCATCCAGGACTGCTGGAGGTTGCGGTGCTGGATCGGGTTGAGCTCGACCTGGGTGCCGCCGCGCTCTTCGGTGAAGACCTTGATGCAGAGCGCGACGTCGACCGAGTTGAACGCGCGGCAGGGGCCGGGCCGCACCGGGTGGATGGTGCAGCTCTGCTTCTCTTGATCCAGGAACGCACAGGGGTTGCCCCGGTGCGAGCCCGCCATGCCGCGCGAGACGTTGCGCTCGATCGCGGTGCGGAGACCGGGCTTCAGCGCCTCGAGCTCGGCCGGCGAGTAGACCTTGCGTAGGTAGTCGTCCAGCCAGAGCGCTTCGGGGCCGCAGACGGGGACGGACTGGTTGCAGCAGTGCGCGCAGCCCTCGGCGCAAACCGGCGCCGCGAGCTGGAACGGGTTGTCCTTCTGGACCAGGCGCTCGACCGCGACCTCGGCCCGCTCGTGCGCGAGGGCCGCGAGATCGATCGCCGCCTGCCGCGTGAAGCCGCCGCGGATGACGGCGAGCGTCGTTCGCGCGCCGGCCACGCCGAACTGCGTGTGGGCCTTGATCGAGAGCTCTTTGGCTTCGAGCGGCTTCATCGAGCGACCTCGGCGCGGACGCTCGGGCGGTGCGGGAGCTCGATCTCCTCGCCCGGGAGCGCCGCGATCGCGATCGTGGCGGCGGGCTGGAACGAGAGCGCCGCCCCAGGCCCGCCCGCGAGCTCGAGGAAGCGCGCGCGGATCTTCTGGACGGCCGTCTCGCCGAGGGCGGCGAGCTCGGGCCACGCCATCGAAGCGAGCAGCGCGTCGGCGAACTCGTCGGTGGTGGCGAAGACCTGCGTGTGCCGCACGACGGTGAGGCGGACGAGCGCGAGGCCCGCCTCTTCGAAGCGGCGCGTCATCGATGCGCGATCGACCGCGAGCGGCGCGCGCGCGGACGCGGCGAGGGCGGGCGCCTCGGCCAGCGCCGCATCCACGAGCTTCGTGTACGGGTCTTCGTCGTCGGTCGGGCCCCACGCCATGACGCCGAGCTTGCCCGCGTGGGCGAGCGCATCGCGCCACGCGACGAGCGCCTCGTGCAGCTCGGGCTCGGTGAGGACGGCGAACGCGGACGCGATGATGCCGAACGGAGCGCCCGACGTCTCGCGGACCGAGGCGCACTCGAAGCGCGCCTGCTTGGCGACCGCCGACTCCTTGAAGCGCTTGGTGACGATCTCCTCGAACGCGGGGGTCGAATCGGTCGCGCGGACGAGCCCGGTCTCACCGACCGCGCGCGCGAAGGCAATCGCGTCCGTGCCGAGGCCGCAGTTGGGGACGAGCACGCGGTCCCCCTCCTTGGCGCCGAGCTCGGCCGCGAAATCGGCGTGGTAGGGCAGAAACCGCGGGAGGAAGGTCTCGCGGTAGCTCGCCGTCGCTCGGTTCCAAGGGATCCCCATCGGGCGGTGATCATACGATATCCTTCGCGTCGTGAAGAGCCCGGTCGTCGGTCTCCTGCTCGCAGCCGCGGTCGCCGCCGTTTCGGTCGGCGCACGCGCAGACGATGCGCCGCCGCCGGCCGGAGCGTGCCCGTTTCCGGCGAGCGATGCGCAGTCGCTCGTCGCGCGGGGCCTCGTGCGGGCGGCGCGCGCGAAGCTCGACGAGTGCCTCGCCGTGTGCGACGGCGCCGAGCGCGAGCGCTGCGCGAGCGCGCGCGATGCGCTCCACGTCCCCACCATCTTGGTCACGGTCACGGACACCACGCCGGAGGCCGCGCCGCGGAAGGACGTGCGCGTCGTCGTCGACGGCGAGGACCGGAAGCCCAACGAGCCCCTCGAGGTGGACCCGGGCACGCACCTCGTCCAGGTGCAGGGCCCGCGCGTCGGGGCGGAGAAGAAGATCGTGGTCGCCGCGGACGCGAAGGGGCAGCCGGTGACGTTCGAGACGCCCAAAGTGGCGCTCGAGGTCGAAGCGGCGCAGGGCGGCAAATCGCCGGTGCCCTGGGTCCTCGTCGGCGTGGGCTTCACCGGGATCCTGGTGGGCATGATCACGGCGATCAGCGCGGAGCTCTTGCTCGTGCGCGATCCGGAGAGCTCGGAGCCCTACCCGCCCTACGTGCCCAACCCCACGCTCCGGACCGCGGGGATCGCAACGGTAGTCAGCGGCATCGTGCTCGTCGGGGGCGGCATCATCTGGCACTTCCTGGACCGGACCGGTCTCCCGCCGGCGAAGCCGCAGACCGGGATCGCCCCCTTCGCGGTGCCGGGATCGGCGTGGGGCTTGGCTTTGACGCAGACGTTCTGACAACGCTCCACAGCTGGGGTCATCCCCCCCCGCCACCGTCAACCGGCCCAGCATCCGCCATCCCACCGTCCAACACCGCGGGGCCATACGGGGTGAGATCCGGTAGATTCGAGAGCTTCACGCCTGTAGAGAGCGTCCGAACCAGTCGGAACCCAGCCCCATAGCTCTTTGGTGGCGCAGATGCACGATATGCCGCCCGCAGGCTCGCTCCGCGAAGGGGCGCCGCGCCACCACGATGAACGGGTTCCCCATTCCCGGCAGGGGGCAGCGACCACGGGTCGGTCCGGGGTAGTGGACCATATCCGGTGCCCTCAAACGCATCGCTAGTGAAGGAGCCGCCATTGCCCAGCATATCGTAGAGGCCGAATCCGTTGGGCGCACGCTCACCGACAGAATGGTATTTTCCACCGCTGTTATTACAATACCACGCAATCGGGTCGAGGGCCGTCTGTGGCGCGCAGTCGCTCGAACCTCCGCTCTGCGAAACAATATCGCCACCATAGAACGCCGTGCGAGTCCCAGCGCGCGCAGCATATTCCCACTCAGCCTCAGTAGGCAGCCGAAACCCGTCGCACCCGTAGGGCGAGACAGCAGTACTCGTCACTGCCGTCTGCTTGTCGCCGCAGAACAAATCGCCGGCACTCAAACTCCCTTTGCAATTGGAAAGACCGTAGCAAGCAGAACCACCGTGCGCCTCAGAAAACTTGTTCAGCCATGCCAACTGCGTCTCGAACGTATGACTCGTCGCAGCTGGACAATATGGCCCCGTACATAGGAAAAGCGGCGTATCATTACTTGGCACCCCCAGCGACTCCCACAGCGCGCGAGTCACCGGGTACTGACTGATGGCGTAGTCGTGACTCAAAGTTGTCGCGTTTTCATCTTCGTCGGACGCGCCGCGACCGTACTCGTTCACTGGCGAACCCATGAGGAAACAACCGGCCGGAATGCGGCACCAGCCGCGCTCGCATTGCGCGACGACTGTCGTATGGACGCAGTCCACACCAACCTCGCGGCGGTCAGCAATCGCGTCCCCGCTGCCGTCAATCGATGGCGCAACATCCGATGCGGCGTCTCGCAATTGGTCACCGTCGCAGCTCCCGCAGCCGGCGCTCATCCCGATCAGTGCGAGCGCCAATAATAGGGACCGGCTCATGTCGGCCTCAAAACGTTAACCGATACGCGTTGCCTTGACTCTGGAAGGCGTCGGCTTTGGCAGCGTCCCGCTCTCTGTTGAAACTTGAAGGATGAAGGGTGGCGGTCCACCCCGCCCCGATCGGTAGGATCGGGGTGCTGATCGAAGGAGACCGCCATGAAGAATGCTGCCAAGAAACCGAGCCGACGCCAAGAGGCGCCGGCGCTCCAAGTGAGCGTGCCGACGCAGTTGCCGGTCGCGCTCGCCGCCGTTCGCGAGGAACTGCTCGCCGTCGTGACCGCGCTCGGCACGAGCGTGTTCGCCGCGATGCTGGAGGACGAGCGGACACGACTGTGTGGACCACGCTACGCGCACGACGCCGACCGCGAAGCGGCACGTGCGGGATACACACGAGGAGACCTCGCCCTCGGAGGCCGTCGCGTGAGCCTGCCGCGCCCGCGCGTTCGTAGTCGCGACGGGCACGAAGTACCGCTCGAGACGTGGGCGCAGTTCTCCGAGCGCGATCCGCTGACACCGCGTGCGGTGGAGCAGATGGTGCTCGGCGTTTCGACGCGCAAGTACGAGCGCTCGCTCGAGGCCATGCCGCCGTCGATGACGACGCGCGGCGCAAGCAAGAGCGCGGTGAGCCGTCGATTCGTCGCCGGCACCACGCGCGAGCTCGACAAGCTTCGCCGCGCCGACCTCAGCAAGCTGACGATCTGCGCGGTGATGATCGATGGCATCCACGTCGGCTCGCATCTCGTCCTCGTCGCGCTCGGCATCGACGCGGCCGGCGACAAGCACATTCTCGGCCTTCGCGAGGGCGCCACCGAGAACACCGTCGTCTGCAAGGCGTTCCTCGGCGACCTGATCGCTCGCGGACTCTCCGACGAGCGAGCGATGCTCTTCGTCATCGATGGCGGCAAGGGGCTCGCCGCTGCGATCCGTGCGCACTTCGGCGACCTCGCGCTCATCCAGCGATGCCAGGTTCACAAGAAGCGCAACGTCGAAGGGCACCTCCCCGAGTCGATGCGAAAGAACGTCGGGCGCAAGATCTCCGAGGCCTACCGCATGCGCGACATCGATCGCGCGGAGCGCGTCCTCGACGGCATCGCGAGGCAGCTCGAGAAGGACTTCCCCTCCGCCGCGGAGTCGATGCGCGAAGGACTCGCCGAGACGCTCACCGTCATGCGCTTCGGCCTCGGCGAGGCGCTCACACGCACGCTCGCGACGACGAACCCGATCGAGTTCATCAATGGCCGTCTTCGAAAGACGTCGGCGAACGTCGACCGATGGCGCAACGGGAGCATGGTGCTTCGTTGGATGGCGATCGGTCTCGTGGAGGCGGCGAAGACGTTCCGCAAGCTGCGAGGGCACAAGCAGATGCCGAAGCTCGTCGACGCGCTCCGCGCTCACGATGCGAAGGTCAACCCATCACCTGCTGATCAGGCCCGTAGTTCGTTGACGGACCGCCGTCAAGGAGAAGGCCGCGTTCTGATTCGCCGTTTCAACAAGTTTCGGGACGCCGCCCGCGCGCTCCTCGCATCACGTTTGGCGCCCAAGTCACCGCAAGAAACCGGATCTCCTCTTCGCCCGACCAGACCTCTGCGATGGTCTTGCGAAGCTCCGCACTCGCAGTCCGGAGCGCCTGGCTCTTGTCAGAGTGTTCGGTCTCGAGTTCGCCGAACGTCGCCACACCGACGGTTGCGTGGGCCATGATGAACTCGTCACCGAACGAATTTGTGGCGTAGTGCAGCGCGAAGGGGAGGCGATCCAGTAGCTTCCACGCGCCTTCGCGGCCGCGCGCGACGAGTAGCTCGCGCGTGCGGGTCAGTGTCGCGTGTGAGCGCCCCGTCCCCATCTCACGACCAAGCGTAAATTCGCTCGCGCCTCCACCACGGTAGTCGAGTGTTAGAGAGCCCGGCATCCGATCATTGTAGCTCGAGTTTGATGACGAAACTCGCGCCGATTCTGCGCGTGAACTAGGCAGTCTTTGCGGCGATGTTGCGTACGCCGCCTCCGTCGAGGTGAGCTGCAGGCTGAACTCTCGCGGTGTAGCATCCGGATCGAACCCACGGAAACGACTTCATCGGCAAGTTGCGGCCGCAGTAGCGAGGCACGAGATGACGAAGAAAGAGAGCGCCGAGGGCCTCACCCTGGTGAAGCGGCTCAAGCCGTCGATGGCGGAAGTGAAGCGGTGTAGAGCCTTGATGCAGAAGGAGTCCGAGCGCGGCTGCATCTTGGTGGGCGCCGCATTGCTGGACGAGCGACTAGCAGCGTTGCTGCGCTCGCTCATGGTCGGGACCGAGAAGGAGCTCGATGCCCTGATCGAAAGCGAGGGGAAGTCACCGCTCGGCTCGTTCTCTGCGAGGATCAAGATGGTGCTCGCGCTGGGAATCCTTCCGCGTTCCGAGGCACGAGATCTTGATCTGATACGCAAGGTCCGCAACCGGGCCGCGCACTTTTCGATCGACGTAACGTTCGCACTTCCACAAGTGCGAGACCGCTGCCGCGCGCTTGTCCTCGGACGGAAGATTACTGACCCCCGAGAACGATTCACGGAGGCCGTCGCAAGAATTGCCGGCGGGTTGGGTCTCTGGACCGGGATAGTCAACCACTTCGTCGAGCGAGGCGAGCGGAAGAAAGTCTTCGATAGTCTGATGCGTTTCTCCGAGTATCTCGACGCGAAGCGCGGCAGGAACTGGGACGGCGAGGATACAGGCGGCAAGGACTAACCGCCCGCTTCCGCGATGAAGAGCGGTCGCAAGAACCGATGCACGAGCGTGTGCGAAAGATGGCGTGCCCTTGTGGGTGCGGTAGCCGTCCGGGTTCAAGCGCTCCGCGATCGAACGCACCGAGAAGCCTTCGTCTGAGAGCTGCTTCGCGCGCGTGATGATGGCTTGCTCGTTCGCGTCTCGCTCGATGTGCTGCACACTGTTCGCGTTCCGTTCTTCTCGCCGCGCATCTTCTTCACGTGCAGCGCGACGCGCGTGTGTCGACGGATGCGCTCTGCGCGCAGCTGCTGTAGAAGCTCGCTCATTCCTGGCAGGGGTGGTGATCGCCCACCCACGACAAGGCGAACGCGGACGCTCCGTCTGACGAGCTTCACGTTGAGCCCGCGTGTACCGCGTGCGATCCGCTTGTGCGGCACCGGTGCCGCCATCCCAAGGCCCTCCGCGGCGTCATCGACGGTGACCCAACGTGCTTCACGCGCCGCTCCCATGGCGCCCGCCAGCGCGGGGACGAGGCGAGCGAGCTCGCTACGCACTTCCGCACGCACGACGTCGCGCAAATGATCGACGGTGACTGTTACCACTTCGGTACGATGCCGGTGCCTCCAGTGTCGCGCACGTACAGGTGTCTACGGTTCGTGGACGTTGGTGGGCGCCGCGCGCGCCGCGCTGGCCGTACGTTTCGCGTTCAGCCGCGTTTGGTAGTCCCGGGCGGCGCGGTGGAGACCTCACGCGGCAGGATCGCAGCTTGGAGAAAGATTTGGCCCCACAGAAGGAAGAACCAGAGGCACGATCCATCGGTTGCCGCACAACGCCACGCGGCGAAGCCGGGAGGCGTCCCGATCCGGGGCACTCTGCTCATGAACTTGTCGTACAACCATGGCCACTCACTCTCTTTTACGTTGAAGGTGTTCAAGACGAAGCCTTCCGCGAGCGGCGCGCCGATGACGTAGAAGTGCATACCTCGCACGAACTTCTCGGTGATGACCGCGACGTCCTTGGCGCGCACAAAGAGCGCGGGCGCGGCCGGTGCGACAGCCCCCGAGGGGAGGCGCGTTAGAGTACCCGCGGTCGCCGTGAGTCCGGGAAATCCACCAGTCTCCCCGATCGGGACGAGCTTGATCGAGCGCACAAGCTTCGCGTGCGTTCCGGCGCGCACGCGTTCATCGCGTGCGTTCGTCGCGCGTTGCGGCTGCATCGAACGAAGCACGCGATCGAAAACACCTACGGAAGCCGGATCGTCTGCCGGCAGGCACGTCGCCCACACTTGCAGGAGGCGCCGTTCGACGTCGTTGTATTCGCCATTGCAGCGACGGCAGCTCGGGACGGTGATTCTGGAGAGGTTGGCGGGCGTCGTCGTCGGATGCCAGCTCGCGGGGAACACGTGCTCGCGTTCGACCTTCGCCGCTCCCTTCCCACAGTACGCACAGACACCAGATCGCATGCGTTTCCTTACGGCCCAAAACCGCAGATCTGACCGACTTTAGCGTGATCCGCGCCGCGCCGAACCCATGAAGCTCCGCGCGATCCCCCGCAAGCCTGATCGGGTTGTGCATAATACATGTACATGTTGCGCCACAGTAGCAGCGCGTCGGACCATAGCGCCTGGGTTGGTTGGGCTGCGGACGACATGACGCAAGAAAGCTCGAGAAAAGTGAGGGTGGTCCGCACCGTGCGGACACGCGGGGACAGTCTGAACGAACTGTCACGCCGGAGGCCGCGGGTTCGAGTCCCGTCCACCCCGCAACGAGTGACACCAAGGGCCTGATGACGATGTCATCAGGCCCTTTTGCTTTGGCGGGGGAAGCCGTGGTACCAAGCGGGCCATGATCGAGTGGCCTCCGCCGAAGACCTTGGACAAGCCTGCCAAGCAAGCGCTCGACCTCTTCAAGAAGACCGGCTTCGCGGCCGAGCTCGACGAGGATGGCGCGCTCTGGCGCTTCCGTAGCTACGCTCGCACGCCCGACCCGCCGGCCCGCATGGTGCTGCGCAGCGCGACGGGCAATGAGACACGGATCTTCGCGCTCGAGGCGACCGGGATCTGGCGTCGCGTCGTGGATCAAGACGCACAGTAGAGCGCGCGGCTTCGAGGACGTGCACGAGGGACGTGGACGAGGACGTCCGGTCGAGCACGGGCTACGGCGACGACTACGGCCACGAGGAGGGGGGACGAGGACGACCGATCGAGGACGTTCTTCGAGCCCGTGGACGGAGCGTGAGTCAGGCCAAGCGGGCGGCCAGCCGCTCCCACGCCGGTCGCGCTTCGCTGAGCCCGAGCGCCTCCAGCCCCGGAACCACGTCTTCTTCCATCCCCTCGAAGAACGCCATCGCGTAGCCCGCCGACGTGAGGGTGCCGAAGTTCGGCGCCGGCTGCGCGTGGGCGTCCGCCGCCGCCCACGCGCGGCCCGGCAGCGCCCCGCAGAGGCCCGCGTAGTGCTCGAACAGGAAGGGGATGCGCTCGGCCACGTACGCTCGCTCGCCCGGCTCCATGCCGCGCATCAGGAGCGCCCCGAGCTCCCAGCCCAGCTCGCCGTGGAACGTCTCGTCGACCAGGATCGCCGCCACCACGTCCCGCGCGAGGGGCACCGTCGCCGCGCGCAGCGCCCCCCGGAACATGCGGCCGCTGATCGTCTCGCCGATGCAGAACGCGGCGAGCACGACGTCCCGCACCCGCTCCCGGAGCTCCCGGTCCGATCCGAGGTGGAGATCCGTCTCCACGATCTCGGGGCTCGCCGGCCGCCCGAGCGCCTCGCACATCTTCAGGCAGAGATCCGTGTGGCGGACTTCGTCCACGATCATCCGCGCGAACGCGCCGGACCAATCGAGCGGAGCCCCGAGCACGTGGAGCTGCGACGACAGCTGCGTGAACAGCGCGAGCGAGTGGTACTCCTGCAGCGCGCGGACGCGCCAGGCATCGGCGGCGGCGTCGAGCTCGCCCGGCGCGAAGGCGTCGGCGCGAAAGCCCGCCCAATCGATGGTGCCCTTGCGCGGTAGCACGAGTGCCTCGTGCTCGTCGGTGAGCGCGAGCTCCCCGCCGGTGGCGCGGACCAGGGCGAACGCCACCGTCAGCCGTTCGTGTGCTTGGGCGCGGTCGGCGCGGGCGAGTTGATGTGCGGCGGGGTCGTCGGCTTGGGTGCCGCGCTCCCGCTCGCGCTCGCGCTCGGCGTGGGCGTCGTCGGACCGTTCATCCCCACCGGGCTCCCCGTTCCGGCCGGAGGCGTGCTCGCGCTCGGCGTGGGCGCCGACGGCGCGGTCGAGCCGGTGGGCTCCGCCGTCGCGTTGACGTGGATCGGCTCGTTCGGATCCGGCGAGTTGATGTGCTTCGGATCGTTGTTGCACGCGGCGAGCGAGCCGACGCCGAAGCCGAGGAGGGCAACGCCCTGAGTCAACCGAGCCAGGCGATCGAGGCGGTGCTTGTGCATGCAGGGAGCATATCAGCGATCGGAGTCGACGGCGTGCACGGTTTCCTCGATGCCGTGGCGCGGAGAGAACCGCAGCATCTCGCGCGCGCGCGTGTCGTCGACCATGCAGACGTAGCGGATGTGATCGAGCTCCGGCGCGGGGAAGCTCGTCAAACGGAGCGACCAGAGCCGCTTCAGCGTAGCCTTCGCGAGCGAGTAGGGGACGGGGACGGAGCGGCGCCCGAGCATCCCGAGGACGCGCGAAAGCGGCAGCGGGTCGGGGCCCGCCACGTTGAAGATCCCGCGGACGCCGGGGACGAGCGCGTGCTGGATCGCGCGCACGACGTCCGCCTCGTGGATGACCTGGACCATCGGGTCGTAGCCGAGGAGGGTCGGTGGGGTCTTGAGGCGCAAGAAGTTGGAAGGTGCATTGTGCACGCTTCCGAGGATGTGGACGGGGCGGAGGATCACCGTCTCGACCTTTGCCTCCGGCCCGTGCTTCCAGAAGAAGCTCTGCGCCAACATGTCGACCTCGATGAGGTCGCGAATCTCGCTGAAGCGCGCGCCGCCGAGGAGCGGAGCGTCCTCGGTCAGGAACTGCGGGTTCTGGGGCTGCGGACCGTAGACGTTCGCGCTCGAGAGCACGACGACCTTCGGGACGCCGAACTGCGCCGCGTACTCGAGGAGCTTGCCGAAGCCCTCGACGTTCCACGAGTGGTGCTCGGCGGCCGACGCGCGCGGGTCGTGCATGATCCCGAGGTGGACCACCGCCGCGACGTCGCCGCCGCGGAACACGTCCTTCAGCTTCTTCCGGCGGAGGTCGATCGCCTCGTGGTGGATGTCCTTCGGGCGATCCGGGAAGTCCCGCCGGTCCACGCCGACGACGGGGCGGTCGCGGTGGAGCACGCGCGCGACCCGCTTTCCGAGGCGCCCGCAGATCCCGGTGACGACGACCTTTCCCTTCGTGGGGTCCCCGCTGCGCTTGGTGCCGTTCACGTGAAGATGCCCTTCCGCTCGTGGACCCCGCGGTTCAGCATCGACTGGATCGTGGCCTTCACGCGCGCGACCTTCTCCTCGATCACCGCGTCGTCGTCGTCGGCATCGCCGTCGAACGTCATCGGCTGCCCGAAGTGGATCCGGTAGCGCACCGGAAGCGGCATCGCGCCGAAGGGCAGGAGCAGCTGCGGCAAGAGCGGCGCGGAAGGCATCCCGAAGATGCGAGCGACGCGGCCCAAGTTCGCGACCGACACGTACTGCTCCTCTGCGCCGACGACGGCAGTCGGGATGATCGGCGTCTTCGTCTCGATCGCGAGGCGCATGAACCCGAGGCCGAACTCCGTGAGCTGGTACCGCTGGCTGAAGGGCTTCGAGATCCCGCGCGAGCCCTCGGGGAACACGAGCAGCACCTCGTCCTGCTCCAGCAGGCGGCGCGCGTTCTCCGGCACGCCGACGACCTGGCCGACGCGGGGGAAGAGCGTCGACACGAAGGGCAGGGTCTGCGTCCACTTCTCGACCATCGCGCGGATGAAGCGCGGGGGTTCGACGTCCATGAACATCGCCGCGCCCAGCATCATCGCGTCGAAGGGGACCTGCCCGCTGTGGTTCGACACCAGGAGCAAGCGCCCGGTGGGGACGTTCTTCGCGCCGAAGACCTCGCTCCGGAAGTAGCGCCGATGCATGAACGCGGCGCCGGCGAGCGCGTACTTCACCCACTCGGGATCGAGCCCGAACGGGTCCACGCCCGACTCGCCGAGGTGGAGGGGGACGCGCGCCATGCGCTCCTCGAACTCGGGCCCGAGCGCGGCGCGGAGCGCGCGATCACGGGCGCCGTCGCGCAGCGACCCGAGGAGCGTCCCCGAGAGAGAGAACCCACGCCGCTGGATGGGGTGTGCCCTTCTGCCCTCCGAGTCCCGCCGCGAAGCCACGCCCGAGAGTGGCCGCTTTCTCGGCGCACGGTCAACCCGCAAGCTACAGTCGGCGCGTGATCTTTCCGCCGCCGCTCGCGCCGGGGCAGTCGGTCGCCGTGGTGGCGCCGGCGAGCCCCGCCCCTTGGACGGAGCTCGGCGCGGGCTTGGCGTGGCTCGCGAGCCGCTACCGGGTCGTCACGACCGGGCGCATCTTCGCGCGCACGGGGTACCTCGCCGGCACGGACGCCGAGCGCGCCGCGGAGCTTGCGGCGGCGTTCGCGCGGGACGACGTGGGCGCGATAGTTTGTGCGCGCGGTGGCTACGGCATCACGCGCATCCTGGAGGGCCTTCCGTGGGAGGCGCTCCTCGCGCGGCCGAAGTGGTTGGTCGGGTTCTCGGACGTGACCGGCCTCCACCTCGAGGCGAACCGGCGTGGGCTCGCCACCGTACACGCGTCGAACGTGACGGGCCTCGGGCGGGTGAGCGCGGGCGCCCCGTCCACCCGTCGGTCGTTGCTCCGCGCGCTCGAGGGGCGCCTCGCGGGCGAGTTTGCCGGGCTCGTCGCGTTGCGTGATGGCGCGGCGCGGGGCCCGCTCGTGGGCGGGAACCTCACCCTCGTCGCCACGCTGGCGGCGGCGGGGCGGCTCGCGCTCCCGGACGGCGCGATCGTGGTCCTCGAGGACGTGACCGAGCGGCCCTACCGCATCGATCGCATGCTCACGAGCCTGCGCGTCGGTGGCCACTTCGCGCGGGCCAGCGCGGTCGTGTTCGGCGAGTTCGACGGCTGCGGGCCCGGCCCGGACGGGGTCACCGTCCCCGACGTGCTCGCCGACTTCGCCGCGCATCTCGACGTCCCCGTCTTCACGGGCGCGCCGTTCGGTCACGGCGAGCGGAACGAGGCGATGATCCTCGGCGCGCCTGCGCAGATCGAGGATCGAACGCTCCGCCCGAACGCCCGCTGAGACTCAGCTGCGGGGGAGGGGCGGCGGGATCGAGCGCGGCTTCGGCTCTTCGTCCTCGACGTCCACGGCGAGCTCGTCGATGTCGACGACCTCGCTGCTCGCGTCCGGATCGATCGGGCGCGCGATCGTCTCGTCGTTGAAGTCGAGCGCCATCGCGGGGCGCTCGTCGGTCGTGGTGAGCGGCTCGGGCGGCGGCGGCGGTTGGACCCCGCGCTGCGTGCTCGGACCCGCGGCGGGCATCACGCCCGTGCGCGCGGTGCTCGTGCTCTCGGAGAACTCCGTCTGGCGCGGGCCGAGGCCACGCGTCAGGGCCTGCACCTCGGCCATGCCGAGCGCGATGGTCGGGTGCTCGGAGTCGGGAGCCCGATCGGCGGGCGGCGGAACCGCGCCGGGCGGGAGGGGGACCTCGGCCGGGGTCTCGGAGGTGTCGACGAGGGCTGCGACGATCGAGCCCGTATCCGTCGGCATCTCGATCGAGCGCGGCGGGATGAACGCGGCGGCCGGCGTCGGCATCATCGCGGGGGCAGGCGGGGTGGTGACGGCACCACCGCTCGGCGCCGGCGGCGTGGTCTTCGCGGTGTTCGGGCTCGAAGCGGCCGGCGGCGGAGGCGCGGTCGGCTTCGGCGGCGCGTACTGGTCGGCCGGAGCATCGGGATCCGGCTTCTTCAGCATGTTGGTCTTCGCGCGCTCGAGGCCGGCCGTCGCCTCGGGATCGCCCGCGCGCATGCGGAGCACGCGCCGCCAAGCGTCCGCGGCTTCGCGCGGATCCTGGAGCTGCTCCTCCCACATGCGAGCGACCTTCCGCGCCAGCTCGGCGCGGGCGTTCATGTCCTTCCCGCGGAGGATCTGGTCCTCGTAGAGCTGGACCATCCCGCGGTAGTCGCCGAGCTCGGTGAGGAGCCCGGAGAGGTCCTCCATCACCGACGCGTCGGTCGGGGAGAGGTCGTGGAGCTTCTTCAGGTCCGCGGCGGCGCCGGAGCGATCCCCGAGCTCGGTGCGGCGCAGCTTCGCGCGGCGGCCGAGGAGCTGGCGGACGAGCGGGCCGTCGAAGACCTCGGTCAGCGCGTGCGAGATCGCCGCCTCGGCCCGCGACATGTCGCCGACCTCGCGTGCGAGCTGCTCGAGCGCGTCGAGCGTCGACGGGTCGACGTGCGCGACGAGCGCATCCGCCATCCACGCGAACGCTTGATCGACGTCCCGCAGATCGCGGAACGCCACGCCCGCCGCGCGGCGGAGGAGCGCGGCGCGGGTGCGCCCGCCGTCGCGAGCGCCGCCACCGGAGCTGGTGAACGCGGCGCAGAGCGCGCGGCGCAGCTTCTCGCCGCCCGTCACGCGGTCGCCGGACGAAGCGGCCTCTTCGAGCGCGGCGAGGGTCTCCTCGGTCGGGAGACCGGCGAGCGCGAGCTCGAAGAACGTGCGCGCGCGATCGGGGATCCCGCGCGCGGCGGCGATCTGCGCGGCGCGCGCGAGCGCCCGCATGCGGTCGGCGGGGAGCTTGGAGCGCGAGACCTGGCGCTCGTACAGCTCGACGACGTCGAGCGGCTTCTCGGCGAGCCCCGCGAGACGGTCGAGGAGCGGTTCGGCTTCGCCGGGGGGCACCGCGAGGAGCCCCTGCTCGCCGTGCGAGAGGGCCTCGCTGCGCGGGACGCCAGCGGCGGCGCGGGCCTCCGCCTGGCGCACGAGCTCGTTCGCCCGATCGGTGCCGGAGAGATCACGGAGGAGGAGATCCTGCGCGACGTACAGGGCGTCGTGATCGTTCGTCTGCGCGGCGAGCTCTTCGAGCCGCTGCGCGAGCGCACGGTCGGCGCCCTTCGCCCGGACGATCTCCATCGCGACGCGCGCAGCGTCCTTCTGGCGACCGACCTCGCTGAAGCGATCGAACGCGCCGCGAAGCGCTGCAGTGCGCTCGGGGCCGCCGCGCGCATCGAGCCACCACTCGACGAGCTTCTGCGCGACCAGGCCCTTCCAGCCGAGGCGGTCGCCGAGCTCCACGTACGCCGTGCGGAGGGTCGGGTTGCCTTGGTCGGCGAACTCGGTGAGCGCCGCGAGCGCTTCGTCGCCGCGGGTGAGGCGGTCGGCGAGGATGCCTGCGAGCTTGAGCGTCATCTGCGCCGCTTCCGACTCGTCGGCCTGGACCTCGATCCGTTGCGCGAGCAGCTCGGCCACGCGATCCCACTGCTCGATCTTCTCGCTCAGCTCGCAGAGCCGCTCGAGGGCGTCGAAGTCGTCGGGATCGGCCTTGCGCACGATCTCGAGGGCACGGATCGCTTGGCGCGGATCATCGAGCTTCTCGTAGAGACGCGCGAGGCGAGTCGCGATCTGGCCGCGCTCCGCTGCATCGGCGACGAGCTTGAGCTCGCGCTCGAGCGCCTCGGCCGCAGCGAGGAAGTTGTCCCGCGCCTCCTGCAGGTCCGCGATGGCCTGGAGCGCCGGGCGGCAGGTCGGATCGAGATCGGCCAGGACCGACTCGTAGCGGACGATCGCCGTGTCGACGTCGCCCATGCCTTCGGCCAGGAGCTCCGCCTCGCGCAGGGCGACGCGCGCCTTGTCGGCCTTGTCCACCGCGATCGCGCCGAGGCGGCGGAGCAGGGTGGTGGCCTCCGTGTGATCTTCGCGCTCGATCGCGTAGTCCACGAGGTGCTCGAGCGCCTCGCGATCGTCGCCATCGTCCAGGACCTTGAGCCACTGCTCGCGCGCCGCTTCCTTGTCGAGGAGCTTGGTCGCGTAGAGCTGCGCAGCTTGACGGCGCTGGGCGACGCGCTTGCCCTTGTCGGCCAAGCGGTCTCCGCGCTTGGCGAGAAGGAGCACCAACTTCTCCCACGAGCCCGACGCGGTGTAGCGCTCGGTGAGCGACGCCGCGTACTCGTCCGCGATCGGATCGAGCTCGGCGGCTTGCTCGAGCTTCTCGAGCGCACCCGCCTCGTCCCCGGCGCGGGCGAAGTGCTCCGCCGCGCGGGCGTAGTGCTGCGCTTCGAGCTTGGAGTCGCCCCCGAGCTGCCCGCGCTGCGACGCGGCGAAGGCCGCGCGGTCCCAGCGCTCCGCGCTCGCGAAGCAGCGCTCCGCGGCGTCCCACAGCTTGGCGCTGCGCTGCGCCTCGGCGGCGTCGGCGTAGGCTTCGCCAGCGGTCGCGAACTCGCCCGCTTGCTCGCGGAGCTCGCCGAGCCGCTCGAGAAGGCCGCCACGGGCGACCGGATCTTCGATCGACGTGGCGCTGTCGGCGATGACCTGCGCGGCCTGATCGAGCTGTCCGCCCTTCTCGAAGAGCTTCGCTGCGGTCGAGACCGCGCGATCGTCTTCGGGAGCGAGACGGGCGATGCGCGCCCACGCCTCGGCGGCGGCGACGAAGTCGCGGCGCTTCTGCTCGTGAAGCCCGGCGAGCTTCTTCTCGAGCGCGATCTTGGTGTCGATGTCGGGGGCGGCGCTCGCCTCGGACTCGAGCAGGTTCGCGAGGTCGTCCCAGCGCTGCGCCTTCTCGAGGATGCGCGTGAGCGACTGGCGCGCGCTGTCGTCGCCCCGATCGAGGACGAGGAGCTGCTTGAGCGCGGCGACCGCGCCGTCGACGTCGCGGAGGTTGCCCTCGCAGATGCCGGCGATCTCGCGGAGGCGCTCGCGCCGCGTGTCGAGCGACTCTTTGGTGCCGCCGACCGCGCGCACGCTCGCGAGCAGCACGTCCCGCAGCGCAGCGTAGTCGCGCTTCGTCCGCAGGTAGTCCTCGGCCCAGGAAAGCGCCTCGGGCTGGGCGGCGTCAGCGTCGAGCACCTCGCGGTACTTGGCGAACGCCTCCGCGCGCTTCCCCTTGTTGGCGAGCATCTGCGCGGCGTCGAGGACGCCTTGGAGGCGGTCGGGCGCGAGGCCGCTCACGCGGCGCGGGCCGGGCTCGAGCCCCGAGTCCATCACGGCGCTCGCGCCCGTCGCCGGGCCGCGCGCATTGGGCGCGTTGAACTCCATGACCGGCCGCGCGGCCGGAGCGCTCTCTTCGCGCCGCGGCTCCGAGGGAGCGGGCGGCGGCGGCTCGCGCCGCGCGACGGGGGCAGGCGCAGCGTTCGGCTCGAAGCCGGCCTGACGAGCCTCGGCCGCCATCGACCCGTTCGGGTTCGCGGCGAGGTAGGGGCCGAAGCGAGGGCCGATGTCCGCGTCGCGCTGGAGGGTCCGTGCATAATACACGAACAGCTGCATGCCGCGGTCGTTGCCGGGATCGAGATCGAGCGCGCCGCCGGAGTAGGCGAGACCGTGCTCGCCGTCGTACACCTCGGCGAGGGCGACGAGCAGATCGGCAGCGCCGGTGCGCTCCTCTTGCGGGACGTTCTCCCCGCCTTGCATCCGATCGAGGACCGACGTCGCGAACTCCTGCTGGAGGCCGGGGTCTTCGGGATCGAGCTGGCGCGCGAGCCCGAGGCACGCGCTCGCGCCCGCGAGATCGCCCGCGAGCCGCCGCGTCGCGGCTTCGTCGCGGTACAGACCGACCTGGCGGGCCGGGTCACCGTCGAGCGCGCGCTCCGCGTCGTAGAGCGGAATCGCGTCTTCGTACTGCGCGAGCTGCTTGAGGAGCTCACGCGCGTTGAAGATGGCGTACGCGCTCGTCGGGTCCAGCTCCACCGCGCGGCGGTAGTGCTCGACGGCCTTCTTCGGCTGCGAGAGGGGAGCCTCGGCCCAGAGGCGCCCGAGCTCTTCGTGCATGCCGGCGAGCTCGTTGCGGAGCTCGGGGTTGCCGTGCAGCAGGGGCGCGAGCGCCTTCGCGCGGCGGTCCAGCAATGCGGCGAGCGCTTTGACGTCACCCTTGTCGCGGTAGAGCTGCGCGAGACGCTCCGCGGCGACCTGTTGGGTCGGATCGCGGTCGATCGCGGTCATCAGGACGCGGGCGGCGCGGTGGGCGTCGCCCAGTGCGGTCACCCAGACGTTCGCGGCCTCGCTCAGCCAGTGGCTGGAGTAGGCGGGGTCGGTCGTCTCGTTGCCGACCTTCTCGAGGAGCATCGCGTAGCTCTTCGGATCCGACGCGCCGGCCTGATGCGCGTAAGCGAGGGCCTCCTCGTCGTGGGGGTTGTCGACGAGGCGACGGACGAGCATGTCGATTTCGCTCGGATCCATGTGCGCGCGCGGAGGCTATCACCCTTTGGTTTGGCCAATCAACGAAGGATCTGGCCGCGTTTCACTCGAGTCTGCCGTAGCGATCGGAGGAAGAGGCCGCGCCCGAGGGTGCCGTCCCCGGCGGCTTGCGCGACGTGCCGCGCGGGCCCGTCGTGCCGTGCGCGGTGGGGAGTGCGTTGACGTCGAGCGTGGGAACGTCGTTCGGCGCGGTCGCGGTCGGCGCGGTCGCGGTGACGGTGGCGGCGGCGACGGTGGTCGTCGCGGTCGCGTTGCCGATCGGCGTGGTGGCGACCGGCGTGACGACGATCGGGTGCGGAGGATCGCGCAGCAAGCGGATCGCGATCGCCGAGCCGACGACCACGACGATGACGGCGACGGCGGCGCCGATGGCGAAGAAGTTCCGCGGGTGCGGGCGCACGACCGAGGCGGTCGTGCTCGCGCGCACCTCGAGGCTGTCCGCCGCGGGGGCGTTCGGCGCCGGCGGGATGCTCGCGGATGCAGTGACCATCGGCGGCGGGCGAACCGAGCTCGTGCGCGCAGCCGCGGAGCGCACGCCGCTGGCGGAGGCCCGCGAGTGCTCGTAGGCGGCCATGAGCTCCGCCGCCATCTCGTCCGCGTTCGCCGGGCGATTCGAGGGGTCCTTCGCCATCGCGCGGAAGACGAGCTTCTCGACCTCGGGCGGGACGTGCGCGTCGGGGCAGACGTCGCTGAACGGCTTGGGCTGCGACTTGATGTGCCGCGCCATGACGATGATCGCATCGTCGTCGGTGAACGGCGGGCGGCCCGCGAGCATGTGATAGAGGATGACGCCGAGCGAGTAGAGATCGCTCCGTGCGTCGAGCGGCTTCGCCTGCGCCTGCTCGGGCGACATGTAACGGGGCGTGCCGAAGACGGTGCCCGCTTGGGTCTCGACCGCGTTCATCGGGCCGGCGCCTTCGCCGAGCATCTTCGCGATGCCGAAGTCGAGGACCTTCAGGATCTCTTCGCCCTGGCCACCGGCGTTCACCACCTTCGCGAAGAAGAGGTTGTCCGGCTTGAGGTCGCGGTGGACGATCCCCTTCGCGTGCGCTTCCGCGAGCGAGCGCAGCGCCTGGCGCGCGACGTCGACCGCCATGTCGATCGGGAGGCGCTTGATCCGCTGGAGGCGCTGGCCGACGCTCTCGCCCTCGAGCATCTCCATCGCGAGGTAGAGCTCGCCCGTCTCGCTCTGACCGAAGTCGAAGACGGTGACGGTGTGTGCAGACTGCAATACGCTGTTGGCGCGGGCCTCGCGCAAGAACCGCGCCTTCGCCGCGTCGTCCACGGCGCGGTCGCTGCGGAGGATCTTGATCGCGACGTCGCGGTGGATGGCCACCTGGCGCGCGCGGTAGACGGTGCCCATCGAGCCCGCCCCGAGCCGCGCCATGATGGTGAAACGGCCGGCGAGGGTGCGCCCCAACATCGGGTCACCGTTCGACTCGGCGAGGTCCTGGGCTCGGAGGAGGAAGCTCCCGTCCGAGGGGCAGTGCGAGGGCGTCTGCGGCGATTCGTCGTAGCGGCGTTGGCACTTCGGGCACACCAAGCCGGTCAGACGGCGCGAGCTGTGGCTCGCGGGACCGCTACCGGGGTACGAAGGCTGGCGAGCCGTAGGGAAGGACACGAAATACCTAGAGTTCGTCCGTATCGTCCCTCGTCCGCGCACAGGGTGCAAGGGCGATGTAAGGCATCGTCGTCCGGAACATGCTCATCGGAGTGGGAGCACGTTCCGGGGATCGCAGACGACGGAGGTGGGGTCGGCGAGGAGAATTGCCCCTGCGCCGGCGGTGTTGAGGCTCCGGACGTCCACCCCCTCGCGCACCCGGCGGGCTTCCAGGTGCAGGTGCACGAGCTCCGGGGAGCCGGTGTCGCCCACGAACCCCACGAGCTCGCCTTCCCGGAGGACCTGGCCCTTGGTGAGCCCCGGCGCCGGGCCGTCGAGGTGGCCGAACAGGAGGAGGTAGTCGCGGAGCTGGCCGCCCTCGCGCAAGGTGTGCAGGGTCACGACGGTGTTCCCGAAGAGGGGACCCACGAAGAGCACCTCGGCCTCGCCCTGCTGGTGATCCAAGGTGATCATCTCGATCCGGGTGCCCTTGGCTTGGGGGAGATCGACGCCACCGTGCCCGACGGCCTTCAGCGTGCGGCCCCGCCGCTGCGCCTGGTCGGGGCGATCGAGATCGTAGCCGGAGATCACGCTCTTCCCGTTCGGGAGACCGGGCGGGATGGGGTAGCGGTACGCGTCGTAGCTCTCGGGCCGATCCGGGCGGCGCCCGATCTGGTCGTAGACCACCCAGGCGCCCGACTTGACGTGGTGGGCGTTGGGGAGGACCGGCGCGTCGCTCGTCTCGTCGGTCTCGCCGATCGTCACGCAGGCGTTGCCGTCGGGGAATTGGCCGGCCGGGCAGGGCGCCATAACCTCGGCCTTCGCTTCGGGAGAAGCGTTGGCGTCGCCCGGGGGGACGACGCGCGGCGTGGCCGCGACGCGCAGGATCGGTCCCCGTCCCGCCGGCACGAGCGCGAGCGCCACGAGCGCGGACGCGGTGGTGAGGGCGACGCGGAGATCCATCGATGCGAGGGTAACCCGCGCCGGGCGCTGCGCCTTCCCCGAAGAGCGTGGTAGTAGTTTCGCCATGGCCGAGCGACCCGAGAGCCTCCTGGACCAGCTGTTCGAAGCGGAGCGCCGCGTGCGCGAGCTCCACGAGCGCTTGCTCGACGGCGACCAAGGAAAGCTGGTCGAGGGCATCGCGAAGGCGATCGCCGGGACGAGCAAGGCGTCCGAGCTCGACGCGAACGTGCGCCTCGTGCGGTGCGCGGAGCTCTTGGCGGACGTCGAGGGCGCGCGGCCCGTCGATCTGTTGATCGACGTGCTCTCGTCCGACTCGCCCGAGGCACGCCTCGCGGCCGGCGAAGCGCTCGAGGAGCGCGGCTACGCGCGCTTCAAGGAGCTCGCGCTCGGTGTGGAGCGCGCGCTGGATCGGCTCCCGCCGGCGAGCCCCGCGCTCGTCGAGCTGCCGTACGTGCTGGCCGAGATCCCCGAGCCGGGCGTCCACAAGCTGCTCGGTCGCTTCCTCAAGAGCGCCGAGGCCGACGTGGTGGCCTCCGCGATCGAGGCGCTCGCGCAAGCCGCCGACCCGGAGGCGATCAAGCTGCTCGCGCCGCTCCAGACCGACAAGCGCGTCGTCTCGATGGAGGACGCGGAGGGTGACGAAGCGACCGTCACGCTCGGCGAGCTGGCGAAGGAAGCGATCGATCTCGTGCGTGCCGCGGGCGGGGAGCGCGGGGGACGCCCGTCGTGACGCTCGAGAGCGAGATCCCGCCGCCGCTCCCACCGCCGCCGCCACCGTCGCTCTCGGCCTACCGTCTCGCTGCGTCGGACGCAGCGGTGCTCGAGACGTTCGTCGTCCCGCGCTACCTCGTGCACTTCGGCGAGCTGCTCCTCGAGAACATGATCGAGGCCGAGCAAGCCCAGGTCGCGCACATCGGCTGCCGTACGGGCTACCCGGATCGCGGCGTGGCGCTGAAGCTCGAGGGCTCGCACATCTACAGCGTCGACGCGTCGCCGGCGGCGCTCGAGCTCGCGCGCGCGAAGGCAGCGACGCTCCGCGAGATGCGTGCAGAGTACATCTTTGCGGATCGCTTCCCGCTGCCGTTCCCGGATGCGGCGTTCTCGCACGTCCTCTCGATCCACCCGCTCTTCGATCCGGAGGCGCGGGAGGAGCTCCTCCACGAGATGAAGCGGCTCCTCGCGCCGAGCGGGCAGCTCTTGCTCGCGGTGCCGCTGCGGGGCTCGTTCATCGAGATCGCCGATCTCCTCCGCGAGTGCGCGCTGAAGCGCGACGACTCGGTCCTCAACGTCGCGGTCGAGAAGGCGATGGGGAAGCGGCCCACGGTGGAAGGGCTGGCGGCCGAGCTCGAAGAGATCGGGCTCGAGGCCGTCGACGTGAGCCTACGGCCGCTGGCGATCCCGTTCCCCAACGGGCGCGCGTTCGTGGAAGATCCGATCACGCGGCTGATGCTCGTGCCGGAGTTCCAGCGGAACCTCGGGCTCGCGGAGCTCGGTCAGCACATGGAGTACGTGCGCGAGGCGGTCGACAAGTACTGGAGCGACGGGAGCTTCGAGCTGAGCGTCAATGTCGGCTGTGTGATCGCTCGGCAGCCCTGAGAAAAGACGAACAGGGAACACGGAACGGGAACGCGGAACGCGGAACGCGAACGCGAATGCGAAAACGGGAACCAGAACGCGATTGCGTTCCCGTTCCCGTTCTCTCGTCCGGCGTCTTTTGGTTCAGCGGCAGAAGCCGTCGATGCAGGCTCCGCCGTTCGTGCAGTTCTTGCCGAGCGTCACGTCGCACTCGCTGCCGAGGTTCGAGTCCGAACCGCAGACCTGGTACGAGCCGCTGCTGGTGGTGACCGCCTTGCAGACGTTGAACTTGTCCGCCGCCTTGCAGGAGTTCGGCGAGCCGTCGCACGAGATGTAGCAGTTGTGGTGCAGGCAGAGGCTGCCCGTCGCGCAGACGTCCTGGACGCCTTCCTTGTTGCAGACGAAGGTGGGCTTGCCGTCGGGCACGCAGCCGCCGGCCACGCAGACCAGGCCCGCGCCGCAGGTGCCGTTGTTGCACGGCGTGACGCAGTGGTTGTCGACGCAGGTCGTGCCGCCGGTGCAGGTGTTGTTGTTCGGGCCGCAGGGGCTCGGGTTGCCGGTGCAGACGCCCTTGCCGATGTCGCACGAGTAGCCCGTCGGGCACGCCTTCGTCGCGCTGCACTCGGGGGTGCACACCCCGTTCACACACTTGCCGGTCGTGCACTGCGTCTGGTCGGTGCACTGGTCGGACGGAGCGACGCAGGTGCCGTTGAGGCACTTGCCGCCCGAGGTCTGCTGGGCGCACGCGGTCGCATCGCAGCTCGGCGTCGACGTCGTCTTCTCGCACGTCGCCTTGCCGCCCGACACCTTGCAGGTGTAGCCGGTCACGCAACCGAACGCGGTGCAGTCGCCGGGGTGGCACTTCTTGTCGGTCCCGCAGGTCTGGCCGGTCGGGCAGTCCGTGGGGGCGGAACAGTTCGTCCCCGTGTTGGCCTTGCAGCTCCCGGCCGTGCACGAGTAGCCCGACGGACAGTCGGTGCTGTCGCCGCACGTCCAGGGCGAACACTGCGACGGGTCGTAGTTGGACCCCGTGCAGCTGTAGCAACTGTCGGCCGTGCAGACCTGGTTGTTGCCGCTGGACGAGTAGATGGGGCAACCACCGAGGATCGCCACTCCCAACCCACCAAGGACGAAGAACGAGAAGATTCGCTTCATGGCCTTTTTTCCGACGCTTTCGGGACCGCGGGGTTGAGCGCTCGCCCCGACCGCCCAGGGGGGTGGGGAGGGGAGTGCACCGCGATGTCGACTATCTTAGCAACCACCGTGCCTTCGGCCCAGCCGACTGTTTTCGCGAAATCGCGCGTCTTTTGAACAGGGTGTAGCCGCTGGTTCACGGCCGGAGTGGACCCGCGTGGACCCGTGCGGTCCCGCCTGTCCGCACGGCGCCCGCCCAAACCCCCTGCAAGGTTGTGCTTTTTCGGGCCGCATGTGAGAAAGGGCACGCACCGTATGTACGTCCAGTGCGAGCGCTGCAAGACCGAGTACGACTTCGACGACGCCCTCGTCAGCGAGCGCGGCACCACGGTCAAGTGCACGCAGTGCGCGCATCAGTTCAAAGTGCGCCGCGCGGAGACGGGCGCCGATCGCTGGGTGGTCACGACGGTGTCGGGGAAGTCGCTCGTCTTCACCTCGCTCCGCGAGCTCCAGAAGGCGATCCTCGGCAAGCAGGTCGGCCGCGGCGACTCGCTCGCGCGCGGGAGCGCGCCGCCGCGGATCCTCGGCTCGATCGCCGAGCTCGAGCCCTTCTTCGAGGGCAAGCGCACGAGCATCACCAACGAAGCGGGCGTGATGCGGCCTTCGTCGCGGCCCCCGCCGCCGCCCGGACCTTCGGCTCCGCCGCTCCCACCACCCAAGCGCGGTCGCGTCGACACGCTCCGTCCGCCGCCCGAGGGCAGCGGCGCGATCCCGCCGCCGTCGCCGCTCGCGCCGCCTCCGCCGGTGCCGCGCGAAGTGTCTCCGTTCGCGCACACCATCAGCGCGTCCGCCACGCTCGCGAACACGCCGCCGATCCCCCCGGCGGCAGCCGTGACGCAGCCGGTGCCGATCCCGCAGGCGCCCCCGACCGCGGTCGATCTCGCGCCGCCGATGATGGATCCGCCTCCGCCCGAGGCTCCCACGCAGCCGATGATGCAGGATGCGCCGAGCGAGCGTGTGCGGCTTCCGCCGCGCCAGCCGAGCACGCCGCCCGACGTGTCGTCGCCGCTGCCGCCGCCCGCGCGCACGCGCCAGGACTCGCTGATCGAGGCGCGCGCCTCGTACCCCGAGGTCGCCGCTCCGCGTCGCCCGATCGGCGGGTGGATCGTCGCGGCGTTCCTCTTCGTCGGCGTGTGCGTCCTCGGCTTCGTCGTCGCGCGCCCCTATCTGTCGGCCCAGCCGACGAAGGCCACCGCCGAGCTCCCGCCGCTCGATCCGAAGGCGCAGAAGCTCGTCGACGACGCCGACCGCGCCCTCACCGACGGCGATCTCGACGCGGCGAAGGAGAACGCGGACAAGGCGAGCGTGCTCGCGGACAAGGATCCGCGCGTCCTCCTCATCGTGAGTCGCGTCGCCAACGCGCGCGCGGATCAAGCGTGGCTGCGCGTCGCGCTGCTTCCGCCGAACGCGGGTGAGCCGCTCACGATCGCGAAGAAGGATCGCGACGACCTCGCGAACAAGGCGCGCGGCGCGGCCGATCAGGCGTCCGCCGCCGCGCCCGACGATCCGCAGGTGACCCGCGCGAAGATCGACGCGCTCCGCCTCGTGGGCGACGTCGCCGGCGCGCGCGCGTTGGTCGCCAAGATCAACGCGATCGCGGCGCAGCCGGAGACGAGCTACGTCCTCGCCGCGCTCGACCTCGCCGAGCCCGCCGCGCCCACCGCGCAGGTCCTCGCGCGGCTGCGCGAGGCCGCCGACGCAGAGCGCGGCCTCGGGCGCGCCCGCGCGGCGCTCGTGTTCGCGCTCGCGCGCTCGGGCGATCCCGCCGCGGCGCGCAAGGAGATCGAGCGTCTGCTCACGCTGCCCCGTCCGTACCCGCTCCTCCAGCCGCTCCGCGAGTTCGTCGATCGCACGGCCACGCCCGCCACGCCCACCGGCGACGGCGGCGCGGTCGCGGTGGTGGACGTGGGCAACCTTCCCCCGACCGCGGGGACCGGCGGGGGCGGCGCGTCGTCCGATCCGCGCGTGCTCCTCACGCAGGCGGAGGGCGCGAAGGGCAAGGGCGACTACGAGAAGGCGAAGACCCTCTACGGCAAGGTGCTCGACCTCAACGCGTCCGACTCGGAGGCGCTCGCGGGGCTGGGCCAGATTGCGTATGCCCAACACGATCTCGCCAACGCGCAGTCCTACTTCCGGCGCGCGGTCTCGGCGAACGGGAGCTACGTGCCCGCCCTCGTCGGGCTCGGCGACTCGCTCTGGGACTCCGGGGACAAGGCCGGGGCGCAGAAGACGTACAAAGACATCGTCGATCGATTCCCGGAGGCGGCGTATCCTGGCTACGTGAAACAGCGTGCAGAGAGCGGTGGGGGTGGCACGACCGCGCCGACGGCGACGGCCACGGCGACGGCCACCGAGGGCAACCCGTGAGCCTCGGACGCATCCTCCGAGTCGGCGCTCTCGCCAGCGTGGTCGCGCTCGCCGCAACCGCGTGCGACGGTCGCGCGCGCTCCGCTTCGCCGAGCAAGCCCGCGACCGATCCGGCGATCGGCCCGACGCTCGCCGTCTTCGATCTCTCGGTCGGCATCCCGGAGAAGGAGCAGGTCGGCTGGTTCGGCGGCCCCACGGGGAGGCGCCGCAGCTTCGACGCGCTGCTCAAGGCGATCGCGCTGGCCAAGAAGGACAAGGACACGAAGGGCTTCTACGTCCGCTTCGGGGACGTCGCGTTCGGGCTCGCGCGCGCGCAGGAGCTCGGCGACGCGCTCGCCGACGTGCGCGGCAAGATGCCGGTTTACTGCCACGCCGAAGGCTTCGTGAACGCGACGATGCTCGCCGCCGCGCGCGGCTGCACGCAGATCTGGCTCACGCCGGCGGGCGAGCTCGAGACGGTCGGCCTCGCGGCGCAGGTCGTCTACCTGAAGAAGCTCCTCACCGACAAACTGCACTTCAGCATCGACATCCTCCAGGTCGGCAAGTTCAAAGGCGCCGAAGAGCCGCTCACGCGCGAAGGTCCGAGCGAGGAAGCGCGCGCATCGCTCGAGGCCGTGCTCGTCGATCTGCGGCGCGCGTGGCTCGACGGCATCAAGACCGGACGCGGCGGCAACGAGACGACCGCCCGCGCTGCCGAAGACGGCCCGTTCGCGGCCCCGATCGCGAAGGCACGCGGCCTCATCGACGAGGTGGGCTACGAGGACGAAGCGCGCGCTGCGGCGAAGAAGGCGAGCGGCGCCGTCCGCGAGCAGGTCCGCTACGGGAGCGGCAGCCAGGAAGAGGGCCCGGAGCTCGACGAGTTCCTCAAGGTCTTCGCCGGCGACGACACGAACTCGCCGAAGGTCATCGTCATCCGCGCCGTCGGTCAGATCTCGATGGGCGACTCGGGTGGCATGTTCGGCGGCGGCGACGGCATCACCGAGCGCGCGCTCGACCGTCAGCTCAAGCGCGTCGAAGAGGACGACTCGGTGAAGGCGGTCGTCCTCCGCATCGACTCGCCCGGCGGCAGCGCGCTCGCGAGCGATCTCATCTGGCACCAGCTGATGAAGATCCGCGCGAAGAAGCCGCTCGTCGTGAGCGTCGGAGAGATGGCGGCGAGCGGCGGGTACTACCTCGCGTCGACCGCGGACGAGATCTTCGCGGACGAGACCAGCATCGTCGGTTCGATCGGCGTGGTCGGTGGGAAGGTCGGCTTCGGCGACGCCCTCGAGGACGTCGGCGTCCACACCGAGACGTTCCCCGCCAACAAGGACGACCCGGGCGCGAAGAGCCGCGCGGCTTACGAATCGCCGCTCGTCGCGTGGGACGACGCCACGCGCCAGCGCGTCTACGACTCGATGAAGGGCATCTACGATCTCTTCCTCGCGCGCGTGGCCGAGGGGCGCCGCACGACGGTGGAGAAGATTGCCGTCAGCGCCGAGGGGCGCATCTTCGGCGGTCAGGAGGGGAAGGCACGCGGCCTCGTCGACACGCTCGGCGGGCTGAGCGCTGCGATCGCGCGCGCCAAGGAGAAGGCGCACCTCGCCGAGGACGCACCCGTCCACGTCTACACCAACGTGCCGAAGCTCGCGGACGTGCTCGGCGGGGGAGACGACGACGGGCCTGGGTCCCGCGCCCCCGACACCAACGTGAAGACCGCCGTCTCCGGTGCGGTCACCGGCTCCGTGTTCGACGTCGTCGACCGCGCGCTCCCGGGGGCGACCACCTTCGTGTTCGCGCTCGAGCCGCTCTCCTCCGGCGAGCACACCGTGGTCGCCGTCCCCTACGCGCTGGTCGTCCGTTGATGCGGAGAATCGAGGGCGGGACGGCATGACGGCCAGCGACGAAGGCAACGTCCACAGCCGCGCCACCCTCGCTCCTCCGACCTGGGTGCGCGCCGAGTCCCCTGCGTCGGCCCACTACTCGGCCGACGGTGAGAGCGATCTCGTCCGTCACGACGGGCGCGCGGAGGAGGCTTCGCTCCGCGCCGAGCTCGCGGTCGCCGAAGACCCGGCAGCGCAGCACGCGGCGGCCAGCGCGCTCGCGCGCTTCCTCGCCGCGCGCGAACGGGACCTCGACGAGGCGATCGAGCTCGCGCTGCGCGCGCTCGAGCTCAAGGACGACCCCGAGCTCCGCAAGGACGTGGGGACGTGGCTCGAGAGCCTCGGGGAGCCCGGCACCGCCGCGCTCGTGCTCCGGCGGCTCGTGCTCCGGCCCGAGCAGCCCGCGTCGGCGATCGCCGAGACGATGGTCCGCGTCGGCGTGCTGCTCGCGCGCGCGGACGACGCGAAGGGGGCCGTGGCGGCCTTCGAGGAGGCCGCGCGCGTCGATCCCGAGGGGGCCGTCCCGCTCGAGCTCCGCGGGGCGCTCCATCTGCAGGCCGGCGAGGGCGCCGCCGCCGCCGTCGCGTACGGTGCGGCCGCCGAGCGCCATCGCGCTGCGGGCGCGCTCGCCGCCGAGCTCGAGGATCGCCTGCGCGCGTTCGAGGCGGATCGCTCGTCGCCCGAGGCCGCCGCCGCGCTCGAGGCCGCGCTCGTCGAGCGGGGCAAGAACCAGGCAGCGGGGGAGGTGCGTCACGCCCACCTCGCCGAGCTCCCGCCCGACCTGCGCGCGGCGAAGCTGTTCGAGTACGTGCGGAGCGCGCTCCGCGGTGAGGACGTGGTCGGGGCGCTCGGCTGGGCGCTCATGGGTCGCTTCGACACCGACTTCGACGCGACCGAAGGCTCGCGCGGCGCGGCGTTCGACGATCTCTTGCTCCGAGCAGGGCTCCTCGAGCCGCTCGCGGCGAGGCTCGAGGTCCGCGCGGAGCGCGGCGTGCGCGAGGGGAGAGTGCGCGCGCTCGGGAGCATGGCGCGGCTGTTTCAGGGGCCGCTCGCGAGCCCGACCCGCGCCGCCGTGGCGTACGTGCGCTGGCTCGCCGAGGATCCCGACAGCGAAGAGGCCCTCGACGCGCTCCGCACGCACAAGGCGCAGGGCGATCGGCTCCCGCTCCTCGAAGGGCTCCTCCGCGCCACGGCGTCGATCGACGGGACGGCCGAGGGGCGCGTCCGCGCGTCGCGCACGCTCGCCGAGCTCGCGCGCGAGATGGGCCAGCCGCGGCTCGAGGCGTGGGCCCACGAGCACGTCCTCGCGCTCGCGCCCGAAGACACCGGTGCGGCCGGCGCGCTGCGTCGCCTCGGTGGTCCGCTCGAAGGCGAAGCGGCCCGTTCGTGGCGCGCGGCGCTCGAGAAGGAGCTGCTGCGTCCCGCGCAGACGCTCGGCCTGGCGCGTTGGATCGAAGGTGGCGAGCTCACCGCCCCCGACGAGCTCGAGGCGCGCGCTGCGATCTCGGCGCGCGCGCGCGTGAAGGGCGACTTCAAGGAAGCCCTCCGCACGACCGAGCCGCTCCTCGAGCGCGAGGGCGTTTCCCCCGGTGCGATCTCGCTCGCCTGGCGCGATGCCGCCATCGCAGGCGATCGCGGCGCGCGGGCCCGGGCGCTCGAGCGCTTCGCCGGGTTCGCGGCGCCGGCGACGGCGTGCCTCCTCGCGGCGGTGGCCGCCGAGGAGCACCGCCTCTCGGGCGATCGCCCGTCGGCGCGGCGCGCCGCCGAGCTCGCCTGTCGCGTCGAGCCCGGGTCGGCGCGCGCGGTCGTGGAGCTCGCGCTGGCGGTCGAGGGCGATCACGGCCGAACCGAGGCGTCGGCGATGGAGCGCGGGCTCGCGGTCGGCTTCGCGCGCGGCGACCTGTGCTCCGGGCTCGCGCACGCGCTCGCGGAGCTCGGGGAGAACGATTACGCCGTCGCGTGGACGCAGCGACTCGTCGCGCTCCGGCCCGGCGATCGCGCGGCCGCGCGCGCGTTGCTCGAGCGCGCGGCGAAGGCGGGCGACGCCGCGCGTCTCGGTGACTCGATCGCGTGGCTCCTCCCGCAGCCGTGGCCCGCGGCGTCGGTCGTCGAAGCGGTGGTGCCGGCGCTCGACGCTCTGGCGACGCTCGATCCGGCCCGCGCCGTCGTGGTCGCGCGTCGCGCGCTCGACGTGCTCGGCGCACGGTCACCGGTGCTCGCCGGTGCTCTCGAAGCCTGCGCCGACCGCGCCGGCGACCGGAGCCTGCTCGTCGCGATCGTCGAGCGTCGCATCGCCTCGAGCGGCGCGGCCGAAGACAAGGTCGGGCTGCTCCTTCGCCTCACCTCGCTCCGCATGTCGCTCGGCGAGTCCGACTCCGCCGTCCGCGCGGCGGCGAGCGCGCTCCGGCTCGGCGCCGATCCGTTCGCGGTCGAGGCCGTGCTCGTCTCCGTCGACCCGCGCACGCTCGGGCCCGACGGCGAGCTCTGCCACAAGGAGTGCTACGCGAGCCTGGCCGACGCGCGCGCCATCGCGGCGATGGAGATGCCGACGTCGCGCCGGTTCGGCGCGAGCCGCGCGGCGGTCGCTCCCGCGGTCGAAGCGCGCGAGCTCGCGGCGCGTCAGTACCGCGAGCTCGGCGCGCTGCGCTGGGATCTCGCCGGCGATCATCGCGGGGCGGAGGAGGCTTGGCTCCGCGCCGCGCGCCTCGCTCCGAGCGGCGGGTACGTGCGCCTCGGGCTCGATCTCGCGAAGTTCGCGGGCGCGCGGCCGGCGCTCGAGCGTCTCAGCCTGCTCGTCGCCCAAGAGACCGATCGCGAGCGCGCCGGTCACATCGCGGCGGAGGCTGCGCGCGCCGCACTCGCGGTCGGCGAGCCGCTCCGCGCGCTCGAGCTCTCGGAGGCCGCGCTCGGCCTTCACCCGATGCTGACGCGCGCGATCGAGGTCGCGGAGCGCGGTGCGGTCGAGGGCGGGCGCACGCGCGATCTCTCGCGCGTGTACGACACACTCGGGGAGCGCGCCCGCGGGCGCTTCGGCCGGCGGGCGGCGCACTTCCGCGGTGCGCGCTTCTTCGACCAACGCAACGAGCGGGATCTCGCGCTCCGTCACGCCGCGGCGGCCTTCCAGGCCGTGCCGTCGGAGGGCGCGACCTACCAGTTCCTCGCCCGCCTCGCCGAGCGCTGCGGCGAGCGTTCGTTCGCCGTCCGCGCCGTGGAAGAGGTGGCGGACGGCTCGCCGGCGACCGGCGTGCGCTCCGCGTGGCTCCTTCGCGCGGCGCAGCTCGCGGCGAGCGACGAAGAGGGCCTCCGCCAGCGCGTCGACCTCTACCTCAAGGCGGCGTTCCTCCAGCCCGTGCCGTCGACGCTGGGGCACCTCGCCGAGGCCGCGAAGGGCCTCATGGAGCTCGTGCCCGACGAGCGGAGCGCCCTGCAGATGCGCTTCGCGCGCGCGAACCGAGCGCTGACGGAGCGACTCGATGGCCCCGAAGGCGCGCGCGTCGCGCTGTCGTTCGCCGATCGCAGTCTGTCGCTCTTCGACGACGCGGACGGCGCGCTCGCCGCCCTGGAGCGTGCGCTCGGGACCGACGCGGATCTCGAGGAGTACCTCGAGCTCGTGCCGCTCGCTGGCGGCTTTGCCCGCGCGAGCGGGATCGCGGGGGCGATCGAGCGCATGACCGCGCTCATCGCGAAGCCGTTCGCGAACGTCGGCGTGGGCGCGCTCCGGCTCTTCGGCGCGATCGCCGAGGCGGCGGGGCGCCCCGATGCGTGCGCCACCTTCCTGATGCTCGCCGCCGAGCGCGAGCCCGACGATCCGGCGCTCGTCCGCGCTGCGGATCGGGCGGCGCGACTCTCCGAGCCCGGCAGCGCCGACGGCGCGAGCTTGGCGCAGGCGCGGGAGCGCTTCGAGAAGCGGGTGCCGCGCAAGCAACGCATCTCCGCTTACGTCGAGCTCGCCGACACGGCCCGCGGCGAAGGGCGCTTCGACGACGAGATCACCGCGCTCGAGACCGCCGTCGGCATCGCGCCCGCATCGGAGCGCAGGCCGCTCGAGGTCCGCCTCCGCGAGGCGCTCGAGCGGGCAGGGAAGTCGGAGCTCATCGAGCAGCGCTCCCTGAGCGAGGCGAAGAACACGGAGAACGCTCCCCACACGCGCGCGAACCATTGGACGGAGGTCGCGCACCTGCGCGAGAGCCGTGGCGACGTGAACGGTGCGACCGCCGCGCTCCGCGAGGCCGCGATCGTCGACTCGCAGCCGCTGGAGCGTTGGAGCGCGCTCGAGCGGATCGCGTCCCTCTCCGGCGCGGCGGCGATTCGCGCGCAGGCGCTCCGCGAGATCGAGCTGCGCGTCCCGAAGGACAGCCGGGTCGCGGTGCTGCGGCGCCTCGCGCAAGCGCTCGAGGACGCCGGCGATCTCGCGGCGGTCGAAGAGACGTGGAGCCGCGTGCTCCAGCAGAACCCGAACGACGAAGAGGCCGATCACGCGATCGAGGGGCTCATCGCGCGGCGCGGCGACTACGCCGCCCTCGCGGCGCACCTCGCGCGGCGCGCGGACCGGCTCTCGCGCTTCAGCGAGATGCGCGAGGTCCTCCGCGTCGTTCGGCTGCGGCGCGTCGCCATCCTGGAGCAGCGCCTCGGTCAGCTGGACGACGCGGTCGACGAGCTGCGGAAGCTCGCCGCCGAGTGGCCCAACAACGAGAGCGTGCTGCGCTACCTCGGTGACCTGCTGGAGCGGCAGGGCGACGGCGCCGGCGCGCTGACGGTCTTCCGTCACTTGGCCGCGCTCGCGGGCGACCCCGTGGCGCGCGCCGAGCTCGAGGTCCGCGCGGCGCAGGCTGCGAAGGCGAGCGGCGATCTCCCGCGCGCCGAAGAGCTGGCGCTCGCGTGCCTCTCGCATGTCGCCTCGCACCCGATCGCGCTCGTGATCCTCGCGTCGATCGCGCGCGAGCGCGGCGACGATGCCTCGCTCGCGCGCTGGTTCGCGGCGCTCGCCGGGATCGAGGCCGACGACCCCGAGCGCCGGAGCGCGCGCTGGATCGAAGCTTCGCAGGCCGCCGCCCGGGCGGGCGACGCGGCACGTTCGCTCGAGTACGCGCGGAACGCGGCGGATGCGTCGCCTCACAGCGCGCGCGCGCAGCTCTTCGCGCGCGGGCTGGAGCACCGGATGCGCGGCCCCGGCTCGATCCACGAGGCGGAGACGACGATTCGCCACCTCGATGACATCACGGTGGTCCTCTCCGGCGACGACGCCGCCCTCGCGGCGTTCCTCCGCGCCGAGGCGCTCGACACCGCCAACACGTCGCCGGGGGCGGGCCTCCTGTTCCTCGAGAGCTCGAGTCGCGACGTGCGCGCGCACCCGCTGGTCGCGGCCGGCATCGCGTCCCGCCTCGCGTCGGCAGGGCGCTTCGCGGAGTCACTCCCGCACTACCAGTCCGCGCTCTCGGGCGATCTCCTCGGGCTGCGCTCGCCGGCGAAGCTCGCCCTCGATGGCGCGGACGCCGCGAGCAGGGCAGGGCAGACCGAGCTCGTCCTCGCGCTGCTCGAGCGCGCGGCGACCGACTCGGCGACACGCGGGGAGGCGCTCCGTCGCCTCGCGCACGCCGCCGCCGGCTCGGGGAACGTGGTTCGCTCGCGCGCGGCGCTCGAGGCGCTGCTCGCCGAGGGTCACGGCGATCCGGCGGAGACCCACGCGCAGCTCGGCCGCCTGCTCTTCGCGGCGTCGGCGCGGAGCGACGGTGGCGACGCGAAGCTCCGCGCGGACGGTGAAGCGGCGATGCGCGCTGCGATTGCCGCCGCGCGCTCGCCCGAGGAGTCCGCGCGACTGCGGGCGGAGCTCGAGACGTTGGTCGCCACCTCAACACCGCCGCCCCCGCCCGCCGCGCAGGCGCCGCGCGCTTCTCCTCCCCCCGCGCCGGCGCGCCCGGCGTCTCCACTGCCGGCGCCTCCGGAGAACGTTCGCGCTCGGGTCGCTTCGGCCCCGCCACTCTCGGAGACGCTCGTCGTCCCGGTCCACCCCGAGGCGCCGGCGCCCGAGGCCGACCTGCCGGTACACACGCCGCGCATGCCGAATGCACCGGCCCATCCACCGGCGCTCGCCGCGACGGTGCCCGCCCCGGCGGCGGTCCAGCCGGCGGCGGCGCCCGCCACCCCGCGCATGCCCTCGACGCCGAGGATGGTGGCGGCGTCGCCGATCTCTCCGCCGGTGACCCAGGCCGTGGTGTCGAGCGGTCCGATGACCACGCCGCCCGCCACCATCGTCGAGGCACCTCCGCTCGAGGCGCTCGCGCACCGCGTGGCCGACGCTCCGCCCGGGATCCTCCGCGCGCGGGCGCAACGCGCGCTCGCGCAAGCGCACCTCGCGCGCGGCGAAGTCCCGGCGGCCGAGCGGCTGCTGGGCGAGGCGCTCGTCGCGGGCGACATCGAGGCGGGGGACATCCTCGCCGAGCGCGCGCAGGCCGGCGAGCGTGCGAGCGACGTCGTCCGCATCCGTCGCCTCCAGGTCGATGCGGCACCCGGCAACGCGCGGCTGCTCGCGGCGCTCCGCGACGCGGCCTTGGCCGATCGGAGCCTCACGCACGCGGCGGCGGTCGATCACGTGCTCCACGCCTTCGATTCGCCACCGTCCGACGCGCACGCGCCGCCGCCGCTCGCGGCGCAGACCGTCCAGCCGGGCCTCATCGGCATGCTCTTGCGTCCGTCGTTCGAGCCGATCGGCGAGGCGCTCGCGCTCCTCTGGGAGGGCGCAGCGCCCGTGCTCGGCCGCGATCCCGCGAGCTACGCCATCACCGGGCTCGAGCGCGTCGTGCCTGGCGCACACAGCCCGGTGGCTCGCATCTACGAGCTCTCGGTTCTCCTGCTCGGTACGCCGAACGTCCCGCTCTACGCGCGGCGCCCGTCGCCGGAGCCGAGCGAGGGCGGGTATCGACCCGGGGCATCGTCGACGGCGATTCGCATCCCGGCACCGCCGACGCCGTCCGTCGCGCTCCTCAAGGTCGCGTCCGCGATGGTCGCGGGTGAGGTTCGCGAGGAGACGCCGACCCTGCGTCTCGCCGTCGGGCGCGCGCTCGCGATGGCGCTCGGACCGTGCGCGCTGCTCTTCGGGCTGAAGGAGCCCGAGGCGCGCGTGCTCTGGAGCGCGATGCACGCCGCGTTCGGGCCTCCGCAGCGGGGCAAGCTCGAAGACCCGGCCACGCTCCAGCTCGTCGCCACGTTCTGGAGCTCGATCTCCCAGCGCACGCAGCGCCGCATCTCCGAGATCCTCGCCACCCGCACCGACACGTTCGAGGACGCGTTCCTCCGCGCGCAGCGGAGCGTCTGGCGCGTCGGCCTCTTCGTCTGCGGCGACTTCGGCGTCACCGCCCGCGCACTCCTCGCCGAGACGGGCGGCGGCAGCATCGACTCGATCGCCGAGCTCGAGGCGCGCTGCAGCGAGAACGCACTCCTCGCCGACCTCCTCCGGCTCGCCGTTTCGCCGGATCACGCGACGTCACGCTTCCAGCCCGTGCCGGAGGGCGGCGGACGTGCCACATTCGGGAGTGGAAGGTATCGCTTGCGATGACCCCTCGGCTGCGGCGGTTGTGGATCTCCGGTCTCGGGACGGTTCCCCTCGCGCTGCTCGCCGCGTGCATCCTCGCCGACGCTCCGCCGACGATCGAAGTGCCGCCGCCGCAGCGGCCCGTGATCGTCTACGGCTCGGCGGTCCCCGCGCTCGGAGACGTGATCGAGGATCCCCGCGATCTCGATTTCGCGGTGACGGTGGAGGTCGACTCGGATCAGGAGCTCCTCTACCTCGTCCTCGTCGACTACTTCGCGACGCAGAACCCGCAGCCCCAGCCGGTCGGGTCGATCCCCGCCGGCACGTCACGGCGGACGATCTTCTTCAACTACACCAAGGGACTCTTCGACCTCTCGACGTGCCACGAGATCACCCTCATCGTCGCGTTGGATTTCGACTCCAACACGCCCATCTCGCCGAAGAAGCCTCCCGGTGGCGACCAGGTGAAGTGGCGCTACATCCCGCGCGGCACGAGCTGTCAGGCCTACGACGCAGGACCGCTGCCCGAGGCCGGCGCCGACGCGAGCGATGCCGGTGACGGGGGGGCAGATTGAGGTCGCTCGCGCGGACCGTGCTCCGCGGCGCGCTCGTGGCCGCAGCGCTCGGGCTCGCCGCGTGCCCGGCGTTCGATCTCCCGCCTTCGAGCACCGGCATCACCAACGCCTGCACCGCCAACGCGCAGTGCGCGAGCCGCTTCGGTGCGGGGGCCGTCTGCGATGGCGTCGCCTGCGTCGCGGCCGCGAAGCCCACCGTCGCGCCGATCTACGTCGTGCACGTCGCTTCGACCGACATCTACGCCGGCGGTTACACGTTCGCGTTCACCCCGAAGGAATCGGGCTTCCGTCCCAAAGCGTGCGGCGTGAACAAGGTCTACGAGTGCAACGCCATGCCGCTCCTCGCATCGGCCGAGGGGATCCTCTCGGTCACCGCGGGCGTGGGAAAGACGATCGTCCCACCGAAGGGGCTCCTCCCGAACCTGCCCGACCCCGACAACGGAAGCGACGTGAGCTTGCCCGTGGAGCTGCGCTTCGAGCCGCTCTGGATCGACCCGGCCAGCTCGGTGAGCGATCCTCGGGTGCTCCCCGCGCGGAGCCTTGGACTTCCTCTTCCGACGGTGCACTCCACGTTCAAGCAGAACCCGTCGCCGCCTGCTCCAACGAATGGGACGGAGCTCGGTTTCGGGATCGGCTTCTTCGCGAACGTGCCCTTGAGCGACTCTTCCGATGGGCGCGCCCTCGTTCGGATCGAGGTGGATCCCGTACCCCCCTACGAAGGGTTCCCGCCGCTCGTCCAGCAGGCGAGGATCGGGGGAGGCCCCATCAACAACCGGATTGCGACGCTCAGCACGCCCCAGGCGCTCCTCATGCATTCGGAGACGGTGAAGATCGTTGCCGCCGAGACGCCGCCCCGCGACTACCGCGCCTACATCGTCCGCGCGAGCGACGGCGTACGCGTCTCGAGCGTGAGCGTCCTCGCCGCCGTGCCGTCGCAGGACGTGGTTCTCTACCACGTGCTCTCGAACCTGACCGGGACCGAGCTCGTCCTCGAGCCGCCCGACGGCAGCGAGGGGCTCGTCACCCAGCGGATCGCCGAGCAGGGCGGGTTCGCGCCGGGGCTGTTCCCGGCGATGGCGCCGCCGGTCACGATCTCGGGGAAGGTGATCCTCCAAGGTGATCTCGGCAACCCCGTCGAGGCCGAGCTCGTTTTCGACTCCAAGGAGCTCGTCGACAAGAACGGACAGTCCCCCGTCGCCACGTACCGGCGGCGCGTGCGCACGACCAGCTCCGGCGACTATTCGGTCAACCTCCTCGCCGGCCGGTACGACGTGTGGGCCATCCCGAAGAGCGGCTCGCTCTCCGCGCTCACCCTCAAGTCCAACTTCGTGGTCTCTGCGCCGCAGGTCGGCGCGGGCATCAGCGTCGACCTCCTGAAGCACGTCCGGGGACGCGTCGTCCTCCCCGACGGGACGCCCGTGAACGACGCGGTCGTCCAAGCGTCGGCGACCCCCGAGGCCTACGCCAACGACGACCGCCCGGTGCTCCCCCGCGACGCGAGCGCGACCACCGACGCCTCCGGCAAGTTCGACCTCCTCGTCGATGGTGGCGGCACCTACGACCTCACCGTGCGACCCGGGCCCACCACGCGGCTGCCCTGGGTCGTCACCACCAAGCGGCTGGTGGCCACCGACGTCGACCTCGCCACGGACCTGGTCGTGCCGGTGCCCACCGTCCGCCGCGGATTCCTGGTGGACGCTCCCGGCAACGCGATGGTCCGCACCCTGATCCGCGTCTACGCGTTCCCCGACAAGGCGACGGTTCAGCCGGGCGAGATCCGCCCCGCGCGGCTGGTGGGGGAGACCTACACGGACAGCGCCGGCCGGTACGAGCTCTTCTTGGGTCCCGCTCCGAACTAACGCAATCTGCTGCGATTTGCAGTAATGTACGGGGACGAGCATGCTCCAAGACGACAAGATCAACCTCCTCGCGAAGGTGGCGCGGACACCGTCGGGACCGCCGAGCGCGCGCTCGAACCAGTCGATCCTGCTCTTGGCCGCGCTCTCGTACGGAGCTCGCCCGGACGACGAGGCGACCGTTCCCACCGGCTTCGATCCGAGCGCGGCGCGTCTGTTCGAGGCGATCCTCGAAGGCGCGTACCTCGTTGCGTCGGCCGACGGCGTGGTCGACGAAGCCGAGCGTGATGCGTTCGAGCGCGTCGTCGCCGCGGCGTGCGGTGGGATCATCGACGACGCGCAGATCCGCGCGCTCGTCGCCGACTTCTCCGACCAGCTCGCCGAAGACGGCGTGGACGGTCGGGTGGCGGCGATCGGCAAGGCCGTCGCGAAGCCGTCGCACGCGATGGAGGTCCTCCGGATCGCCGCGCTCCTCGCTCAGACGAGCGAGGACGTGAGCGCGGTCGAGCGGGACGTGCTCTCGAAGCTCGCCGTCGCCGTCGGCCTCGACCCGAGCGCGGTCGACACGGCCCTGGCCGACGTGAAGCACGCCCTCGGCGGCGCCTCCTAAGCGCCGGCTCAGCCTTCGATCGTGCCGCCGAGCGCGATCAGCGCCTCGCGGAACAGCTGCGCTTCGTGGTCGTGGCCCCGCGCGCGCGCGTCGCGTTCGAGGCCGGCGAGGACCTCGCGGTGCAGGGGCGCGAGCTTCGCCCGGATCGCCGCGGGGGCGTCCTCCAGGCGGGCGGAGAGGAGCGCGAGCAGCTCGTGGCTCCGGCCGAGGCGAGAGAGCGCGCCGGCGAGCCGCTCGACCAGCGCGTGGTCGTCCGGGTTCTCGCGGTAGCGGGCGATGAGCGCTTCCGCGGTCGCTTCGTCGTCGCCAGTGGGCGCCGGCGGAGGCGCGGCAGGTGGGATCGTCTGGAGCGCGGTCGGGAACGCCAGCGCGAGCGCACGGCGGTGCGAGTCGGCGAGGAGCGGATCGCGGCGCACGCGGTCCTCGAACACGACGGCCTCCCCGAGGAGCTCGGCGACGCGCGCGCGCAGCCGCTCCGGAATGGGGCGTCCGAGCACGAGATCCCGCAGGCTCGCGTAGGCGAGGGAGGCTCCGCCGAGGTCCCCGAGCTGGTGCCGCAGGCGCCCCTCGAGGCCGCGCGCGACCGGCGCCTCGTCCTCGGCGTCGACGATCTCTCCGAGGCGGGCCACGGCCGTCGGGCGATCCCCGAGGTCGGCGAGGGCCTCGGCCAAGAGGAGCCGATGGGCCGCGCTCGGGGGCGTCCGTCCTTCGAACGAGAACGCACGCGTCAGGAGCTGGAGGCCGCGTGCGCGCTGACCGCTCGCGAGCATCGCCGCGCCGAGCCCCGCGAGCGCGCGCGGAGAGTCGGGGGCGAAGCGCAGGGCGCGCTCGAAGAGGGCACGCGCCTCCGCCGGGTGCCCCGCGTCGGACCACGCCTGCGCGGCGCGCATCCAGACGGCGTGCCGGGCGCGGTGACCGCGCGAGAGCGCCTCGAGCTCCTCGACGTCGGCGAGCGCGTCGCGCAGGCGGCCGAGCGCGAGCCGCGCATGGGCGCGCCGATCGCGGAGCGGCGCGTGGTGCGGCACGCGGGCGACCGCAGCGTCGAGCGTGGCCGCAGTATCGAGCCCGCTCGGTGCATGGGCGGAGGCACGCGCGAGCGCGAACGCGGCGACGAGCGGCTGCGGCTCCACGTCGGCCGCGCGTTGGAACGCGGCGCAAGCTTCGGCGTGATCGCCGTTCGCCTCGGCGAGGCGCTCACCGAGCTCGGCCGAGAGCAGCGCCGTGGCCGGCGTGAGCTCGGCGTCGTCCAGGGTGACCCGAGCGGCCTCTTCGCGGCCGCGGACGAGCCGGTCGAGATCGGCGACGCGCGCACACACCGCGGGGTGGCGCGGAAGCCGCGAGAGCGCGTGGAGGTAGAGCACGCGCGCGCGATCGTGGTCGCCGGCGACGAGCGCGTCGTCCGCGTCGATGACCTGCTCCGCGAGCTCGCGCGCGCGAAGCGCCTCCGGCGCGTGCTCGGGCTCGACGGCCTCGCGGAAGCCCTGGAGGACCCACGCGTCGTTCGCGGGCGTGAGCGCGGCCGTCTTCACCCCATCGGCGTTCGGGGCGCGCGCGCCGGCCTCGGGGAGGATCGCCCGACCCACGCGGGCGTACGCGCCCCGGATGCGGAGGAGCGCACCGCGGCGCTCGGCGGCGCCGCGTAGGAGCACGAGCAGGGAACGCACCGCGAGCTCGAGAGCAGGGCGGGGGAGCGACAGACCCCGCGCGTCGAACGGGACGAGCAGGAGATCGCCGCCCTCGGCGAGGACGGCAACGTCGAAGGCGAGGATGCGCTCGGCTTCGGGATCGAGGAGCGTGACCGTCGCGCCGTGGCGCCGCGGCGCAACGGTCAGCTCGGGCGCGCCGCGGCTGACGAGGCCGGCAGCGCGAGGAGCCCACTCGCGGACCAGCTCCTTCAGGCGGAGCTCGACCGTGGCGCGCTCGAGCGTGCCGTGCCGATGGCGGAAGCGCTTCACGCCGCCGGAGACGTCGATCGGGAACCGGACCGTAGGGAGGGTCAGCGAGAGCTCCGTGACCACGAGCGGGCCGACGGTCGCCGGGCGGGAGAGCTCGATGCCGAGCCCGCGCTTGCCGATCGCGAGCTGGATCTCCACCTCGGCGGAGGGAGCGCGCGGCGGGCGCGAGCTGGTGCCGCGCCCTTCGCGGGCGGCAGGCCGAGGCTTGCGTTCGGGCTTCAAGCTCACGTCTCGAGGCTCCCAGGTTCATCGTAGCAACGCCCTCGCGGGGAGGGCGACTTTGCGGTGAATCAGCCCTCCTAGCGTTCCGGCCCCCGAGAGGTGACGGGGGAAGGGGAGATCGGCCATGGTGGGTCGGTGCAGGCGTCGTCGACAGCTCGGGCCATCCTCATCGCGGTCGCGCTCGGCGTAGCGACGCTGGGGACCACTGCCGTCGTCGCATGCAGCAACGCCTGCTGCCCGATCGATCCCCGCCCCGGGTGCTGCATGCGCTTCGGCGGGCACGGCTCGTGCGGCGCGTCCTGCGACGGCATGCCGCTCCCCGACGACCCGGGCTGGAAGATCGAGCAGGATGAGCTCGGGTGCGACGTGTGGGTGAACCACAGCACCAAGCCGAAGCTGTGCGGGAGCGACCGGGGTCGCTGCTGCCCCGCCGATCTCACGCCCGGGTGTTGCATGAATTACGGCGGATGGTCGGAGACCGGCGACTGCGCGCGAGTCTGCGATGGAATGCTGCTGCCCAACGACCCGAGCTGGGTGAAGACGGTGGACTCCCACGGCTGCTCGCTCTGGAGGAGCGGATTCAGCGGACCCACGTGCGGAGCAGTGGACGCCGGCCGGGCCCGTGACGCCGCCGACGCTAGCTCGGACTAGTACTGTCCGGCAGAAGTTTCGCCGGAGAGGGCGGCCTCACGCGGGTTCCGTTGACGTTGTCGTGAGCGTTGACGTTGACGGCGACGGCGACGGCGACGGGACGCCGGCTCATCGACACAGCTTGGTGGTCATCGCGACGATCCGCTCCATGAGCTCGACAGCTTGCCGATGGTTGTCAACTCGTCCAGGAGTTCGAGGACCTGCACACGGCAAAGGGAGCGGCGGCGCACTCCATCGCGGAGCCGCGCGCGATGGCGTAGGGCACATCGGCCACAGCCGGGGTCAAGTTGCTTGCAATCGCCCCGTCGCCGTCGCCGTCAACGTCAACGCTCACGACGACGTCAACGAACCGAACGTCGATCAGCAAAAGGGCTGAGCGCTTTCAAGGTACCAGGTCGTGCCCCTCAGCGAAACGCGCCGCGTCCCGCGTATACGGCGCCGGCGCCGAGCTCGAAGCCGATCCGCAAGAGTTGGTTGTACTTTGCAACCCGGTCGCTGCGCGAGAGGGAGCCCGTCTTGATCTGGCCGGCGTTCGTCGCGACCGCGAGGTCCGCGATGAAGGCGTCTTCGGTCTCGCCCGAGCGGTGCGAGATGATCGCGCGGAAGCCCGCGCCGTGCGCCATCCGGATCGCGTCCAGCGTCTCCGTGAGCGAGCCGATCTGGTTCAGCTTCACCAGGATCGCGTTGCCCGTCTTCTCGTCGATGCCGCGCTTCAGGCGCTCTACGTTCGTCACGAAGAGGTCGTCGCCCACCAGCTGGACCTTGCTCCCGAGCTTGTCGGTGAGCTTCTTCCAGCTCGCCCAATCGTCCTCGGCGCAGCCGTCCTCGATGCTGAGGAGCGGGTACTTCTCCGCCAGCGTCGCGTAGATGCCGATGAGCTGGTCGCCCGTCACTTCCTTCTTGTCGAAGGTGTAGGTCTTCTTCGTCTTGTCGAAGAACTCGCTCGCCGCGCAGTCCAGCGCGAGCGCCACGTCGGTGCCGGGCTTGTAACCGGCTTCCTCGATCGCGCGCATGATGTACTGGAGCGCCTCTTCGTTCGAGCCGAGCCGCGGCGCGAAGCCGCCCTCGTCCCCGACCGCCACCGTCAGGCCGTTCTTCTTCAGCCCCGCCTTGAGCGCGTGGAACACCTCGGTCCCGGCGCGCAGCGCCTCGGGGAACGTCGGCGCGCCCACCGGCACGACCATGAACTCCTGGATCTCGAGGCCGTTGTCCGCGTGCTGGCCACCATTGAGGATGTTCATCAGCGGCGTCGGCAGCGTGCGCGCGTTCACGCCACCGAGGTAGCGCCAGAGCGGGAGCCCGACGACGTCGGCCGCGGCTCGCGCCACCGCCATCGAGACGCCGAGGATCGCGTTCGCACCGAACTTCGCTTTGTTCGGCGTGCCGTCCGTCTCGAGCAGCACCCGGTCGATCTCGGCCTGGTCCAGCGCGTCGAGGCCGAGGATGCTCGGCCCGAGGGTCTGGTTCACGTTCGCGACGGCCTTCTGCACGCCCTTCCCGAGGAAGCGCTTCTTGTCGCCGTCCCGGAGCTCGAGCGCCTCGTGCTCGCCGGTGGAGGCTCCGCTCGGCACCGCGGCGCGGCCACGGCCGGTCTCGGTCTGGACCTCGACCTCGATGGTCGGGTTTCCGCGGGAATCCAGGATTTCTCGGGCAAGGACGGCGTTGATCTCGCTCATGTTCTCCTCGAAACGTACGCCGTTATCACACAACGGCGCCGGATGCGACACCCGGCGGGACAGCGCTTCCGGTCGCGTCGCCCGTCGTCGCGTGAGCATGCCGAAAGAAATGCCCATGGATAGGCGTCGCCCGCGCTGCGACGTTCGGTTCATTCATGCGTCCGTCATGGGTCGGGGCCTTGTTCCTCGGAGGTTGCTTCCACGCGACGCCAGTCGTCCCCGCGCCAGCGACGCCAGCCGAGCAAACCGCCATCGCGTCTGGGCTCGACGGCACCGTTTGGTACGTCCACACGTACGCCGAAGCAGGCGGGGAACCGAAGGGCGCGATCGAGGTTTTCGTCTTCATCGCTGGAGGCGATCTCGGTCCGGTCGCGTTCACGGGCGTCTACGACGGCGTGCTCCCGATGTTCGAAATCCAGCAGCGCTGGCTGGTGGAGACGTCGGGGAAGAACGTGATCTTGCACTACGCGGCGATGGCGGCGTCGACGCGCTCGCTTCGCATCGATCGCATCGGTCCCGATCGCGCGACGTTCTTCGACTACGACTTCTCGCGGACCTACGAGCTCGGCCGTACCACTTCGGGACAGTCGGTGACGGCACCGGTCGGGGACTACGTTTGGCTTCGGCTCGCACCTCTCGCCGACGACGCAAAACAGTACGGTCAAGACTCGGGGGTGAGTTGCACCCTCGAGCCGCCGCCCGCCGGAAAGGCCCTCTTCGGGAAATGCGCCTACGCGAACGAGGAGCCTTGGCCGATTCAGTGTGCCGAAGGCGATCGCTCGCAGCCCTTGGCGTGCTCCTTCGGTGGCCCGAAGGCGGCGGCGGCAACCCTGCGCCTCGGGCCCGATGGATCCCTGGCTGGCGTATGGTCGGCGGGGGGGAGAACCATGCCCCTCGCGCTCATTCGCCACCGTTGACCTGCCCTGCCGAAAGAATCACCATGGCGCAAGGCGGTCGCCCAATGGTCGAGTCGAGGCGTGGGCAAGAAGGCTGACTGGATCGCTGCGCTCGATGCAGCGACGGCGCCAATCGCCGACGAAGAGTCGTGGGCTCGCTCGCTCCTCGATGCGATGAAGCCACTCTTCGGGGTCGACGAGATCGGGTTCGCCGTCATCGACCACTCTGCGGACGGCGAGAAGTTCTCGGTTCGAACGGCCGTGAGCAACTACGCGCTGCTCCCACCGCAGGAGTACATCGGTCGCTACGGTCTTCGAAAGCTCTACTACCCGCCCCGAATGGTGACGAGCGCGAGCTCCTTCCTCGAGAGCGGGCTTGGACCCGAGGCATGGTCCGAGCTACGCGCGTGCACCGGTGCGGTCGAGGCGCACGCGATGTTCGCCCACCCCGAGCCCGGAACGGCCGCGGTGATGTGCGCCGTCTTTTCCGACCGGCGACCGCTCGATCGCCATCGTGCTCGGCGGCTCACGCAGGTCGCGCTTCACCTCGAAGCCGGCCTTCGCCTTCGCCGACGACCGCAGACCGTCAAAGCGGTTCTGCGCGGCGACGGCCGGGTGATTCACCTCGAGCCGAGCGCGCCTCCGGGGGCGCTTCTCACGCGGCTCGTACGAGACGTCGAGCGTGCACGGCAGAGTCACGCGCGCGGCAGTGGAGAAGCTCTCGACCTCTGGCAAGCGCTCGTCCAGGGCGAGCTCTCGCTGGTCGCGCGGACCGAAGGCACGCGGCGCGAGTACCTCGCGGTCGAGAACCCGCCCGCGCGCCAACCTTTGCGGGCGTTCACCGTGGGCGAGGTCGATGCGATCTCGCTCGCGACGCGCGGACTCTCGGCGAAGGCAGTGAGCTATGCGCTCGGCATCTCCGAGTCGCGGGTCTCGTCGCGGCTCGCGAGCGCGGCCGCCAAGGTGGGCATTGCTTCGCGGATCGAGCTCGTTCGCCTCGCGGCAATGCTCACGCGCGATCCACGGGCGAGGTTCGCGAAGAGCGCATTGACCGCCGCGGAGCGAGACGTCCTCGAGCTTCTCAGCCAAGGGCTGTCGAACGCGGAGATCGCCAGATTCAGGAATCGCTCGGTTCGCACGATCGCCAATCAAGTCGCGGAGCTCCTCCGGAAGACGAGCGTGTCGTCGCGACGCGCGCTGGTGACGCGCACGATCGGCTGACTATGGGACGAGATCCGACCCACTGAGCGGAGCGAGCTTCGCCACCGCGTTCTGATCGGTCGAGCCGCTCTTGTAACCACGGCCCGTAATCGAGGAGTAGGTTTGCCCGACTGTAGGGCTCCACGGTGGTGGAGCCGAGTCGGTGGCCATGTAGCTCGTCACGATGAGGTCGTCGTTTCCGAGCGCCGACGTGACGACGAAGTCGACGCCGGACGTCGCGGTCTTCGCTTTCACTGCTTGGACGCGGATGATCATCGACTGGTACTTGTCGGCAGTCGCGCTTCCCGCCCGAATGTCGTTCGGAACGAGGTCGAGCGGCGCGGGGATGGTGGCGGACCCCGTCGATACGTAGCTTCCACGACCGTTCGATATGTCGATCTGGTCGAAGCCGCGGAACACGGCGGTCGAACCCGTGACCGTCACCATCGCGCCCGCCGTGAGCGTCACGTCCGCCGCACCCACGACGACGAACACGCCGCCCCACTCCTTTGCCGTCGAATCCTGGACGAAGAACCCGCGCGTGCCGCCGCTGGCCTTCACTCCCGTGACGATCACGCCCGCGATCGTCACCTTCGCGCCCAGCGTGGGATGTCCGGCCGCCGCCGGGTTGCGCAGCGTGGGGATGCTCATCGAGGTGGGTCCGGCGTCGGCCGTCTGCTGGGCGTCGCTTCCGCCCGCGTCCGCGCCGGGCGACGCCGCGTCCGGAGGGTTGGTGCTGACGGCCGCGTCACCGACGCACCCCGTGAGGAAGAGCAGAGCGATGACCATCCTGTGCATTCGTAGATTGTCTCCATGGCGTGCGGCGCCGCCCATGGGCATTTCTTTCGCCGCGGGCTCGCGGACGAGTCGGTGGCGCGTAGCGTCGACGCGCGAGTGTGCCGCGGTCACACGACGGTGCCGGACGCAGCACCCGCGGGGAAGAGTCCCTCCCAGAACTGGCGCACGTCGTCGAGCGAGCGCAAGCGTTGCGCGGGCGGGAGCGCGTCGAGCAGCACCCGCCCGTAGCTCTTCGCCAGCGCGCGGCGGTCGAGCAGCGCCACGACCCCTGCGTCCCGCTCGCTCCGGAGCAGGCGCCCGAAGCCCTGCTTCAGCGTGATCGCCGCCGCCGGCAGGCTGTAGCGGCGGAACGCGTTCTCGCCCCGAGCTTCGAGCGCGGCCGAGCGCGCGGCCACGACGGGATCGGTCGGGACCGGGAACGGGATCTTGTCCATCACGACGAGCCGCAGGGCGTCGCCAGGAACGTCGACGCCTTCCCAGAAGCTCATCGTCGCGACGAGGATCCCATGCTCGGCCGCGCGGAACGCGGAGAGGAGCGCGCCCTTCGGCTTCTGGCCCTGCACGAGCAACGGGCCCGGCAGCGTCTCTCGCTTCTCGGCGAGGTGCACCGCCAGCCGTCCATGGAGCGCCTGCATCGAGCGCAGCGACGTGCAGAGGACGAACGCGCCGCCGCCCGAGATCTCGAGGAGCTCCAGGATGCGCATCGCCGCCGCGTCGTCGAACGCGGGATCGCTCGGCTCGGGGAGATCGCGCGGCACGTAGAGGCCGGATCGGTTCGAGAAATCGAACGGGGAGGGCACGAGCAGCTCGTCCGCTTCGATCGCACCCAGGCGCTCCTTCGCGAACGCGAAGGAGGCCTCGCCGCCGGTCGTCGTCGCGAGCGTCGCGCTCGTACCGATCACCGCGCGCGAGCCGTCGAACAGCGTCGCCTCGAGATCGGGCCCCAGCTCGACCGGGCTCGTCCCGAGGACGATGCTCCGCTCGCGCTCCTCGATCCACGCGACGCGCGCGCTGGGCTCGTCGCCCGGCTCTCCGCCGCGCTCGAGCGCATCGAACACCTCGCCGAGCGCGCGGCGCAGGTCGGCGGCGCGGCGCGCGATCTGCGCTTCGGCGGGGCGCGCGCCATCCGACGTACGCGCGAGCCCTTCGAGGCACGCGTCCAGGCGATGCCACTCGCGCCGCACCTCGCTCCCGAGCTCGCGCGCCAGGAGCGGCCGTTGCCCGCGCCCCCGCGGCGACGAGCTCCGCCCGGCGCTCTGCGCGAGCTCGCCGAAGAAGCGGCCGCTCGCCTCGAGGACCAGCTCGAACACCGGTCGGGCCGGGCCGCTGGCCTTCGTCTCGTCGTACGCGCGGCGAGCGTCGCGCACGAGCGCTTCGATCCGCGCCGACGAGACGCTCGACCCGAAGAAGAGCGTCGCGACGTCCTCGAGCTGATGGACCTCGTCGAAGATCACCGCGTCGTGCGCCGGGATCACCCCCGCTTCGCCACGCCCCGTGCGCCGGAGCGCGAGGTCCGCGCAGTAGAGGTGATGGTTCACGATCACGAGGTCGGCCTCCTCCGCGTCGCGGCGCATTCGGGTCGCGAAGCAGTCCTCGTAGTACGGGCAGGTGGGTCCGATCCGCGTGTCGCTCCCGGAGCGCACGTCGATCCAGGCCGGGTCGTCCTCGGGCAGCTCGACGAGCTCGGCGTGATCGCCGGTCTCGGACTCCTTCTCCCAATCGGCGATCCGAAAGAGGCGCCGGTCAGCGGTCGCCTGCACCATCGCCTCGCGGAGGCGCCGCTTGCAGACGTAGTTCGAGAGCCCCTTCATCAGCACGGCGCGGAAGGCGATCCCGTGCGCGGCGAGGAGCTCCTTCACGAGCGGGACGTCCTTCGTGAAGAGCTGATCCTGGAGCGCCTTCGTCGCGGTGGAGACGACGACCTTGCGCCGCGACAGGATCGCGGGGACGAGGTACGCGAGCGTCTTCCCGGTGCCGGTCCCCGCCTCGACGAGCAGGCTCCGGTGCGACTCGAGCGCGCGCAGAACGGCGTCGGCCATGGCGCGCTGGCCGGGGCGCTCCTGGTAGCCGGGGAGCAGTCGTTCGAGCGGGGAGCCCGCGCCGAGGATCTCGTCGAGCATCGGGCGCTACGCCACCCGTCTCGCGTACTCCCCCCACCGATCGAGCGTCTTCCCGGCGAGCATCAGCGCGACGCTCATGATCGGGATCTGCGAGTTCACGCCGACGCTCGTGGGCACGACGCTGCCGTCGCAGACGATCAGGTTCTCGACCTGCCACGTCTCTCCGGTCGGCTTCACGACGCCGTGGCGAGGGTCCACGCTCATCTTCGCCGTCCCGAGCGGGTGGAACGACATGCACTCCACGCGGTTCGCCTTCGGCGGGTGCTTCTCGAGCTCGTCGAGCTCCTTCGGCTTCGTCACGGGCTCCGAGCCGAAGATCGGGAGCAGCACTTCCTTGGCGCCCGCGGCGAAGGCCCAGCGCCCGAGGAGCGCCATGCCCTTCCACATGCGCTCGCGGTCGCGCCCGCCCATCCGATACGTGAGGAGCGGCTCGCGCCCGAACCAACGCCGCACCGTCCCGCCCTCGTCGTCGTGGACCATCCCGCCGAACACGGCGAGGTTCCGCACCTTGTTGGTCAGGCGCACGTGGTCCTTGCCGACGCCGGGGAACGCCGCCGCGAGGATGTTGGGTGCAGAATACACGCTATTGAAGATGAGCCCCTCGTGCATGAGGTCGCCGATGAAGGCGCTCTGCATCGCGCCGTCCCAGCCGTCGATCTCCTCGTCGAAGACCGCTGCCACGCGGAACGCGGGGTGGAGCGTCATGTGACGGCCGATGTGCGGACCGCCGAGGCCGCTCGCGCGGAGGAGGAGCGGCGTGTGGAGCGACCCACACGCGACGACCACGAGCCGCGCGCGGATCTCGAACGGGACGCGAGGCTCGCCCGTCTCCTGGTCGAAGAAGCGCCCGCTCACGCCGCGCGCGCGCCCGCCGGTGACGTCGACGCGCTCGACCAGCGCGTCGCTGTAGAGGCGGGCGCCGTGCGCGAACGCGATCGGGAGCATCGAGATGTCGACGCTCATCTTCGCGCCGTGGGGGCAGCCGAACGTGCAGCGCGAGGCGCCCTGGCAGCCGCTCGTGTTCCGGCGGAGCGGCTGCATCGTGTAGCCCATCTTCGCCGCACCGATGCCGAAGAGCTCGGTCGAGCGCGAGCGCATCTCGGTGGGCACCGTCTCGACGTGGACCGCTTCCTCGATCGCCTCGAAGTAAGGCTCCATCGCCTTCGGACCGACCTCGGGCAGATCGAGGCGGGTCTCCCAATCCTCGAGCACCTCGGTCGGGATGCGGTAGGCGACGCCGCCGGTGAGGACGCTGGAGCCGCCGACCACCTTGCCCGCCATCAGGCTGATGAGCGGCGTGTCGCCGAGGCCGATCGCGGTGTTGAGGCCGGCCTCGCGCGCGAGGCGGCGCAGGCTCTGGGTCGGCCCGAGCTTGCCGTAGACCTCTTTCGGGACGTGCGCGCCCTCTTCGAGGAGCACGACCTCGAGCCCGGCGCGCGCGAGCTCGCGCGCCACCACGGCGCCGCCCGAGCCGGAGCCGACGATCACGACGTCGCACGACTCGCGTACGGGCGAACCGATCTCGCGTCCGCGGAGGATCATTGGGCGGCCTCGCTCGTCGCGCGGGCCATCGGCAGGCGCTTGTAGCGCTCGCGCGCGAGGTCCCCGGGGTAGCCGAGCGCGGCGAGGCGCTCGGGCGCCTCGTACCAGCACATCGTCATCAGGGTCTTGTAGGCGACGAGCATGAGCGCCAGCGGGGCGAAGCGCGAGCGGTCCATCTTCTGGAGCATGGTCACGCGCTCTTCGAGGTCCAGATCGTCGAATGACGCGAGGCGGAAGAGCAGGAAGGGGGGGAGGAACCCGATCACGTCGAGCATGCGGGAGAGCCCGAAGCGCAACGTGAACGACGTGCGGCTCACGTGGTCGTCGACGTCGTCGACGAAGCGGTCGAGGCGGTCCGTGTCGAGCGGCTCGTCGTCGGTGAAGAGCGCCTCGGCCACGGCGCGGGCGATCCGCCTTTGACGGGGGCCGAACGTCGTGCGACGAAACTCGACGAGAGGCTCGGTCATCGGAGGGAGACGAATACCATGAAAACCATGCAGCCACCCCTCGCCAGCGTGATCCTCGGCCTGAGTCTGACGGTCGCGGGGTGCAGTACGACGGTGAAGCGCCCGGACGGGGGCGAGGGCCTCCTGCCGGTAGGAGCGACTGCGCCCGATTTCGGGGCGACGACCAAGTCGGGGGACCCGACGCGCCTGTCGGCGCTCAAGGGGCAGCCGGTGGTCGTCTACTTCTACCCGAAGGACGAGACGCCGGGCTGCACGAAGGAAGCGTGCGCCTTCCGCGACGCGTGGGCGAAGTTCCAGGCGGCGAACGTGGGCATCGTCGGCGTCTCGGGCGACAGCGAAGAGAGCCACCGCAAGTTCGTGAAGGCGCACGAGCTGCCGTTCCCGCTGGCAGCGGACGAAGACGGAGCGATCGCGAAGAGCTGGGGAGTGAAGAGCACGCTGGGAGTGACCTCCCGCGTGAGCTTCCTCATCGACAAAGACGGCAAGGTCGCGAAGGTCTGGCCGGACGTGGACCCCGCAATCCACGCGGACGAAGTGCTGGCAGCGGCGTCAGCGCTGCCGCACTGAGCCTCGGTCGACGGCGTGGGTCAATTGCACTTCCCTCGGACTTCGAAGATGATCGGTGCACTCGAGTCGGTTGGACCCCAGGCCCCAGGTCCGCCGCCCGTGTAGTTGGCTTTCGCACCGTCGGATGCGAAAGGCGCGGTCGTCGAGTCGATGCCGCCGGGATTCGCCTTGATCGCGATCCAGACTTGCTGGCTCGAGCTCAGCTGCGTCGCCGTGAAGGTGGCGCGGCGGAACCCGGGGCGGTCCGCGGCGAGGTTGCTCGGTACCTCTGCGACGAGCGCGGCACCAGGGACGCCCGCCGCGTCCGCGTAGATCGCGAAGGAGGCGGCATCCGTTGCGATGTCCAACGTGTCGGCGGAGAACCCGCACGTCGGGGTGTAACGCCAGGCGAGCCATGCCTGCCCGAGCGTGGCGCCGGTCGGCGACTTGTCGATGTTGTAGGCATCCTTGCAGGCGCAGGTGGCGGTGTCGGGCTTCGAGTCCACGCCCGCGTCGCTCGCGTTCGGAACGGAAGTCGACGAGCAGGCGGCGATGGTCAGCAAGAGGGTGGTCCGGAGTGCTCGCATCACCCAGCATCTCCGCGCACGATCTTCCCATTCACGCATCGGTCGGCGACATCGAAGCACAATCGCTCCTCTCCGTCGCAGGTGAACATCAACACGCATGAGCCTGTCTCGCGTCGGGCTCCGGAGTCCTCGACACCACGAATCGGGGCGCACCAGCATTCGGCCGGCGGTCGGCGGTCCACGATGGTGTGATAGACAGCACACGACTCAGGATTGGCGGTCGGCGTCCTCGTTCCGCACTGGAAGGCGCCGCTCCCTCGAGTGGTGCAGCACGCATGGGGGCATGAGGCGCAGGCGGCTCGGTAGTCGGTTTCAGCAGGGTCCGCGTCGAGCGGGGCGGAACTACTCGGGACCGACGGGGCGGTGGTGTCGGGAGGGGCGACGGTGTTCGGCGTCGTTCGACCGCAGCCCATCACCAACGCCGCCAGCGTCACGACGAGCCTCAGAGTCCCCAAAGCTGTCCCACTGTGTGCTGGTGAATTGCCGTGGTGGTGCTCTGGACGATGCAGCTCGGCCTCGAGTCCGCCCAAAAGGAGTAGAAGCGCTTCGCGAGAGTGTCGTTGAACACCTGCCACGGCGCCCAAAGCGGCGTCTCACCGAGGTAGTCGCCAAAGTACTCCCCGGCGGGCTGGACGCAAGCTTGGAAGCCATCGGTCGCGAAGCCGCCGCCGGCGATCGAGAGCTGGTTTTGAACGGCCCACGTCGCGCCGTGATCGGTGGACAGTCGGCCCCCGACGACAGTGTTCTTCATGCTGCTGCCGGAGCTCGGCTGGGCGTAGTAGGTGACCGCGAGCGCGGTCGGCGAGCCGCGGAGGAAAGGCTGGAAGCGCTCGGTAGTGCTGTCCTGGGCAACGGCGACGGGCAGCTCCCAGTTCACGCCGTCGGCGGAGCCGGTGAAGAAGATGGCGCCATCGAGGTCGTACGCGATGACGCAGTGGTCGTTGCTGGGATCGAACTCGAACGAAAAATGTGACAGATTTTTCGCAGCGATGGTGAATCCATCGAAGACGGGATCTGCGGACTTTGCGAGGTCCACAGGGGCGACGGGAGGGTTGAACGTCGTTCCCGAGTCGTAGCTTGCGGCGAAGCGAATCGTTCGCCGCGAGGAGGTGTTCGTGTCCTCCTCCCATGCTACGAAGACGTTGTACTCGCGCAGCGGGTCGCGCTTGACGATGGGGGCCGGAATCGAGATTCCCGAGGGAAGGCTCGCTACTAGCGTGTCGGTCCACACGTTTCCGGCGTCCGTCGAGTGTGCCAGGCGCACCGAGAGGGCTCCCGCATTGTCGCACCTGTACGCGACCCAAACGTCCTTCCCGTCACTGCTCGTGTCGGCGCTCTCGCGGTCGACTCCGGTACTGCACGGCGGGTTCGACGGCGCAGCAACGAACGAGGCGAACGTCGCGCCGCCGTCTTCCGAACGCGCGACTCCGATCTTCGCTCCGTCGTCGGCGAGCATGACGTAGTAGACGATCGAACCGCTTCCCGAGTTCGCGACCAGCCATGGGTCGCCCGAGATCGTCGTGAACGGCCCGGAGGGTTTGAGGAGGGTGCGGTTGGTCCAGTTGAGCGGCGTGCCACCCGGCCCGATCACGCTGGAGGTCGACAGTCCCGCAACGGACGTCGCGGGATCGGTGTTCAGGTCGTTGTAAGCCACCAGCACCACATCTCCGGAGGCCTGATGGGCGACGATGGCGCTCTGCTCCGACTGGATGTTCACGGTCGATCCAGTGTCGCTCACAGTCACGTTTGCTCCAAAGAGGAGCTGCGAACTCGCCGTGGCGCTCGGCTCACGTTCTGGCACAGAGCAGTTGGATGCCGCTATGACGAGTGCGAGGCTAGCGAGCCCCGTTGGCGCGAGGCGTGCGTGCGTGCGTGCGTGCGTGCGTGCGTTCATCTGCCCTCCCTCCGTGGATGAGTCGTGAGCATATGGTGGAGAGAGACTGCGTCAAGCTAAAGTGGGGAATCCGGAGGCGAATGGCGGATTTGTGGCGTTATCGCGCCTTCAATTCCACACTTGGTCAGATTTGCCACGATCGGGAGGCGGACTCTCGTCCCAGCGTTGGTCGAGCTCCGCGGCGCAACCGTCTTCTCGTCACTTGACGTGCGCGTCGCCGACCTTGTCGAGGTACTCGTCGTAGCTCCCACCAAAATCCATGAAGTCGGTGCACGGCTCGCCGTCGCGCGCCTTGCCGGGGCGTAGCGCGTACACGCGGTTGCACAGCTCGCCGATGAAGTGACGGTCGTGGCTCACGACCACCACCGTCCCGGTGAAGAGCTTGAGCCCATCGAGCAGCCCTTCGATCGACTCGATGTCGAGGTGGTTCGTCGGCTCGTCGAGCACCAGCACGTTGTGGCGCTCGAGCAGGAGCTTGCAGAGGAGCAAGCGCGCCGCCTCGCCGCCGGAGAGCGCCGGGATCGGCTTGAGCGCTTCGTCGCCCTGGAAGAGCAACCGCCCCATGATGCCGCGCACGGTCTCCTGCGGCGCCTGCTCGTCCCACTGGTAGAGCCACTGGAACGCGTTGATGCCGACCTCGGAGTGGCCCAGCGCTTCGTGGTGGTCCTGCGCGAAGTAGCCGACCGAGACCTCGTGGCCCCACTTCAGCGTGCCGGAGCCCGGCTTCAGCGAGTCCTTCTCGGTCTGCTCGTCGAGATCCGGCGCGGCGCCGACCATGAGCTTCAGGAGCGTCGACTTGCCGATCCCGTTCGGCCCGACGACCGCGATCTTGTCGCCGCGGTTCACGTTGAGCGAGAGCTTGTCGAAGATGCGTTTGGTGGTCCCGTCGGGCTGCTCGAAGCTCTTCTGCACCTCCTCGACGCGAAGCACGTCGCGCCCGCTCGGCTTGTCGAACTCGAAGCGGATGAAGGGGCGCACCAGGCTCGAGCGCTTGCCGCCGCGGGTCTGGATGTCCTCCTTGAGCTTCTCGATCTGCTTCTGGCGCGACTGCGCCTGGCTCGACTTCGCCGCGTGCGCGCCGAAGCGCTGCACGAAGCTCTGGAGCTCCTGGATCTTCTTCTTCGCCGCAGCGTTCTGCTGATCGGCGCGCTGCTTGTTCTCGTACTTCTGCTCGACGAAGTCCTGGTAGTTGCCGGTGTAGGTCGTGATCGTCTGGTAGTCGACGTCGGCGATGTGGGTCGCGACCTCGTTCAAGAAGTGGCGGTCGTGGCTGATGACCACGAGCGTCCCCTTGAACTCGTCCTTCAGGAAGCTCTCGAGCCAGCGGATCGAGTCCAAGTCCAGGTGGTTCGTGGGCTCGTCGAGCAAGAGCACGTCGGGTCGCCCAAACAGCACCTGCGCGATGAGAACGCGCAGCTTGTAGCCACCCGCCAGGGTGTTCATCCGGTCGGCGTGCTTGGCCGAGGGGATGCCGAGGCCCTCGAGGAGCTCGGCCGCGCGGCTCTCGGCGGTGTAGCCGTCCTCTTCGGCGATCGTGCCCTCGAGCTCGCCGAGACGGATGCCGACCTCGTCGGTGACCTCGCCCTCGAGGAGCTTCTCCTTCTCGTGCATCGCGTCCCAGAGGGACTTGTTGCCCATCATGACGGCATCGAGGATGCGCTGCTGGTCGTACTCGAAGTGGTTCTGCTTCAGGATCCCGAGCCGGAGCTGGCGGGGGATCTCGATCGAGCCGGTGTCGGTGTCCTCCGTCCCGCCGAGCATCTTGATGAGCGTCGACTTGCCCGCGCCGTTCGCGCCGGTGAGGCCGTAGCGCTTCCCCGGGTCGAACTGCATCGAGACGTTCTCGAACAGGATCTTCGGGCCGAACCGCTTGGTGACGTTTTCGAGGAGAATCACGGGGCCCCTTTAGCACCAAAAATGGCGGCTGGCCCCCGAGATGCGAGTGGGCGTACCCTTCGGGATCACCCGATGCGCGTCCGCGGTCCGCTCGCCGCCCAGATCCTCGAACTGCCCCGCCTCCGGACACCCGACGAGCGGCGGGCCGTCTTCCGCCAGACGCTCGCCGCCTTGGCGCAGGCGCCGGTGAGTGGCGCGCCGGGGCTCCTCGATGCCGTGAACCCCGAGGGGCTCCGCGCCGCGGTCCGAACCGCCCTCGACGGCGGTCTCGCGGACGACCTCGATTGGCTCGCCCCGCCCGCGGCCGGCGCCGCGCTCTACGAGCTCGCGGCGGCGCTCCCGCCGTCGGCCGAGCAACGCGAGCTCGGCCGGCGCGCCCTCTCGCGGACCCTCGAGGGCGACGCGGAGACCTTCGCGGGGATTGCGGTGCGGATGGCGCTCGGCACGGGGAAGGGGCTCCAGAGCGGCCCGATCCGTGCGCGCATCGGCCTGCTCGTCGAGCTCCCGGTCTCGGCGGACGTGCCCGACGGCCCGCTCGCGCTCGCGCTGGTCTCGCGCCGTCCGCTCGCGCGCGAGCTCGTGGCCGCGGCCTCGACGGGGTCGCTCGCGTCGCGCCGGCTCGCGGCGCGGTTGCTCGAGCGCGCAGCGCGCGAGACGGCCGGGCGCGCGCAGCAGGGGGACGACCACGCCGTGCGCGCCTTCGCCGCGGACGGCGTCGCGCAGGCGTTCGAGCGCCTCCTGTCCGATCGCGAGTCGCTCGTCTGGCGGCACGTCGCGGTCGCGCGCGGGCTCCTCGCGCCGTGGATGCCCCAGTTCAAGCGCACGCTCGCGGAGCACGTGTCGCCCAAGCTGACGCCGACGGAGTGGCGCCGCGCCGCGACGAGCATCGCCGCCATGATCGCGGTCGATCCCGACAACGCGCGGAAGAGCATCGCCACCATCCTCGTGCAGATCGCGCCGAAGGATCGCGGCGTCGCGGGCGCGCTCGTGTGGGGCCTCGCGCGCGCGGCCGAGGTCGAGCCCGACGCCGCGGGCGAGGTCCTCGAGCAGATCGTCGGCTCGTACCCGACCGACGTCGCGGAGGCTGCGGCCGAGCTCGGGCTCGAGTGGGGCACCGGAGCCGCGTTCGAGAGCGCGGTCGCGCAGCTCCTCGCGCGCCTCGCGGAGGCGAAGCCGGCGGAGGGCGACGACGGCACGGCAGTGCTCCAGCGCGAGCTCGTCCGCGATCTCGAGCGCCTGCCCCGCAAGAACGCGACGCCCGAGCCGAACGACGATGGTGTCCGCGCGCAGGTGGCGCGCGCGCTCGCGTCGTGGGCGACGGATGGCGCGCGCGCGGCGTACGCCGCCGCGAAGGAGGCGCTCGCCGCGGCCGAGAACGCGGTCGCCGCGCTCCGCGCGGTCGGCGAGGAAGACGGCGCCGACGCGCCGGGCGGCGGGATCGCGATGCGCACGGAGCTCGTCGTGCTCCGCGATCTCGACCTCGGCATCCTGGAGCGCTCGACGCTCCTCGACCTCCTCCGGCTCGGGCCGAGCGCGGAGATCGTCCGCGCTCACGAGGACGCCTTCTTCGCGCTCCAGAAGGCCGTCGCCGACTTCGTGCTCGAGCGCGAGCGCGTCGCCGGCGAGTCGCCGCGCAACGGCACGCTCCGCCTGCGCCGCCTGCGCGCGCTCCTCCACCTCGTCGACGGCGAGATCGACTCCGATGCGGGCCGCACCAGCGAGCTCGCGCGGCGGAACCGCGGCGTCGCGGTCGAGCTCCTGCGCCGCGGCGCGGCGCTCCCGCCGGCCCTACGCCGGGCGAGCTCGGCGGCGCTCTCGCGCGCGCTCGACGCGCTGGTGCGCGCGCAGGTCCTCGACGCGGCCGACGCGCTCTTGGTCGTCGCGCGCACGTTCGCGGAGCCGGCGGAGCTCCGCATCCTCGCCGAAGCCGCGATGGATCCCGAGCTCCGGCACGCGTTCGCGCGTTGCGCGGCGTTCTCAGCGGCGATCCGCGAGCAGGACGAGGCGGCGCGCCTCTCCACGTCCGGCCCCATGTCGCTTCCGGGCGGCTTCCTCGAGAAGGTCGAGCCGAAGCTCCGCGCGTTCGAGGCGTGGACCAAGGATCTGTTCCTCGATCCGTCGAGCCGCGCGGAGTCGCTCCGCACCGTCCTCGCGCGCGCGGCCGCCGCGCTCCGCGCGATCGCCGGCGCGGAGGCCCTCTCGGCGCTCGGCGAGGGCGGCGAGCACCTCGACGCGCTCGAGCAATCGCTCGATGCGCTCGCCGCGCTGACCGCCGGCGCCGGCGCACGGCTCGACAGCGCGAGCGAGCCCCCGAACGAGCAGCTCCCTCCGGCGCTGGCCGTCTACGTCTCCCGCGTGCTCTCCGGCGCCGAGCCGACGTTGGACGCCGCCGGCTTCGGCGGCGCGATCGAGGATGCCGTCGCGGGCACGCCGCGCGTCCTCGTGGACGTCGTGCGCGAGGTGCTCCTGCACGTGCCGGGGCTCCCGCGTCGCACGGCGCGGAGCGGCGGCTCGATCGGTCCCGAGCGCGGGCGCGCGGAGCTCCCAGCGTGGTTGCCGCCGCGGCGCACGCTCGGTGGGTTCTACGTCGTCCGCGGCCTCGGGAGCGGCGGTGGCGGCAGCGTCTTCGTCGCGACCCGCGTCGAAGAGCGCAGCGACCCGCAGGCCGAGCGCTTCGCGCTCAAGGTCCCCGATTTCACGGCCGGCGCGGCGCGCACGCTGTCGGAGACCGAGTTCCTCCAGATGTTCCGCGCCGAAGCTTCGGCGCTGATCGGGCTCCCCGCGCACCCGAACATCGCGCGCTTCGTCACGTTCGACACGGCGGCGCGGCCGAAGCCGATCCTCGTGATGGAGCTCGTCGAAGGTCCCACGTTCGAGGCGACGATCACGTCGCGCGCGCTCACGACGGCCCGCGCGTTCGAGGTGCTCGACGACGTCCTCGCCGGGCTCGAGGCGATGCACGGGATCGAGGTCGGGCACCTCGACGTGAAGCCGTCCAACGTCGTGCTCCGCAACGGCGGGGAAGGGGTGCTCGTGGACTTCGGCCTCGCCGGGAAGCACGTGCGCCCGAGCTGCGCGAGCGGGAGCTACGGCGCGCCCGAGGTCTGGTCTCCTCCGGTCGGCGTCACGCTCGATCCGCGCGCGGTCGACGTCTATGCGTTCGGGTGCGTCGCGTTCGAGGCGCTCACCGGGCGCACGCTCATCGACGCGCCCAACGAGCTCGCGCTCGTCGCTCGTCACCTCGCGCACGACGGCTTCCCCGAGCCGCTCAAGGCCCTCGCCGGCAACCCGACGTTGGCGCCGCTGGCGGAGGTGCTCTTCTCCGCGCTCCGCCGCGATCCCGCGAAGCGGCCGAACGTTCGCGCGCTCCGCGCCGACATGCGTCGCCTCGCGCCGACTCTCGCGAAGGCGCAGTGGCCGCTCGCGTGACGGGCGTCGTCCCGCTCGCGCCGCTCGCCGGCGAACCGGATCCGGGCGGGGCGGATTGCGTGACGTGCGGGCGCTGCTGCCATCACGAGCCGGAGACGGTCACGCTCCACGAGGCCGACGAAGCGCGGATGGGGCCCGTGCTCCTCGCGCGCTACACCGTGCTCCAGAACCGGCCGCCGGGCTTCCGCTTCGTCGTGAACGACGGGGGACGCTGCGGTGCGCTCGACGTCTCCGTCCCGGGAAGGTACCCGTGTGCGATCTACGAAGTTCGGCCCGAGGGTTGCCGAACGGTCGAGCCTGGGTCACCGTGCTGCATGGAAGCGCGGCGGCTCGGTCGACTCGGGAGCTCGGTGGAGTTCCGAAGGGCGAACGGACCGGCGTGAAGCGGATCGCGCTCGTCCTCGCGCCGCTCCTCCTGGTCGCTTGTGCGGGGCCGATCGACGTGAGCCACGTCGTCGATGCGCCAGAGGCACCGGCGTACCGCGGCACGAAGCTCCACCCGACCGCGATCGTGCGCGGCGGCGCGCGCGCTCCGCTGCCGCCCGATGCCATCGTCCAGAAGGGGGAAGTGCAGGTGCCCCAGAACGGCACGTTCGAGTACGCGCTCGATCCGGGCGAGACCGTGGAGCGCAACCGCGTCGCGCAGGTCACGGAGGTGCGCGGGGCAGGGCACGCTCCGGTGAAGTTCGTGCCGGCGACGACCTCGTTCGACGGGCTCGTCGTGCGGGGCGAGCTCGAGACCCACGTCCAGCGCGTCGCGCTCCAGCCCGGCGACAAAATCGAGCTCGGCGGCACCGTCCAACCCGGCGACATCCTCCCCTATGGGGGCTCCGTCGACGGCTCGCGCGCGTGGACGGCGCTGGTCTTCGGCGCCGCCATCCTCGCCGGCGGCTGGATCCCCTCCATCTACGTCGCGGCTTCGTCGAACGTCGGCAGCGACGGTTGGCTCGCCGTGCCGGCGTTCGGCCCTTGGATCGCGCTCGCGTCGCGCCCCGACTGCGTGCCCGACCCGTCGACGCCGCTCCCCACCTGCTTGGACGACAGCACCGCGCGGATCGCGCTCATCGCGGACGGCATCCTCCAGACGGCGGGCCTCGGGCTCTTGATCCTCGGGCTCCCGACGCACACGGACGTGACGTGGCGCGGCGACGACGAGCCGCCGCCGGAGAAGAAGAAGGCGGTCAGCTTCAGCGTCATGCCGCTCCTCGGGCGGACGAACGGCGTGTCGCTTCGGCTGACCTTCTGACGGTCAGATCGCGGTGATGCGACCCTTGCAGTAGGTGGGGTTGCCGAACGTCGTGATCGGGAGGTCCATGAGGTTCGCGACGGTGACGAGCAGGTCGTTGTGGTTCACCGCCGCGGTGACGACGCGGTTGCCGCCCTTCATCGCGCCCCGCGCCTTGCCCGCGAGGATGTACGGCTGCGGCGAGTGCGAGTGCGCGTTGCCCTTCGACAGCTCGTTCACCCAGACGACGAGCGAGTTGTCGAGGAGCGTGCCGTCGCTCTCCTTCACCGCATCCAGCTTCTGGAGCAGGTAGGCGAACTGCTGCGCGTAGAACGTGTTGATCTTGATGAGCTTGTCGCGCGCCGTGGTGTCGGCATCGGTGAAGTGCGAGAGGTCGTGGTGACCCTCGGTGATGCCGAGCTTCGGGTAGCTCACGTTGCTCACCGAGCGCGAGCACTGGAGCGAAGCGACGCGCGTCTGATCGCAGGCGAGCGCGGCGACCATCATGTCGATCATGAGCCGGAGCGTCGGCTCGTAGTTCTCCGGCTTCGAGCGGTCGATCGCGGTCACGTTCGGCGGGACGCACGACTGCGACTGCGTGAGGAGCTGCTTCTCGATGTCGCGGACCGACGCGGCGTGCTGATCCAAGCGCGTCTTGTCGTCCCCGCCGAGCGACTTGCCCATCGCATCGAGGCTGCCCGCCGTTGCGTCGAGCACGCTCTGGCGCCGCTTGATGAGCCGGGCGAGCGCGTCGGGCGAGAGGTTCGTGCCGGCGAAGAGCGTGTTGAACGCCTTCGTCGGATCCTCGATCGGCGGGAGCGGTTGGTTCGCGCCCGAGTAGATCATGCGGCTCCACACGTCGGCCGAGCCCACGTACGCGCCGAGCTCGAGCGACTTGAGCCGCGTGTCCTTCCCGATCTGGTTCGCGACCGCCTGATCGATCGAGATGCCGCCAGCGAGGCCCGACGGCGTACCGCCGCCGCCTTGCGTCGTCCCCGGCAACAGCTCGATGCCGGTGAGCATGTGCCCCATGCCCTTCATGTGATCGTCGCCGGGCCCGTTCGAGCACGACTTCGCGACGATCTTGTCGACGAAGGTCACGCGGTCCTGGAACGGAGCGAGCGGCGCCATCATCGGGGAGAGCGTGATGGAGCTCCCGTTCACCGCCGGGAGCCACTGGTCGTAGACGGTGCCGTTCGGCGAGAAGAAGAGGATCAGACGCTTCGGCGACGGCCCGGCCGCGAGGACCGAGCGGGGCAGGAGCGAGCTGAGGGCAGCGGCGCCGAAGGCGCCGAGCAGGCTGCGTCGGCTGAGCTTCACGGCTTCACCTCCGGGCGGAAACGGAACGTGTCGGTCTGGACGAGCGCGACGAGCAGCTCCATGAGGTCGCCTCCCGTCGTGGTGAGGGTGGCGTTCGCTTGCGCGACGGAGCAGGAGTCCTCCTTCGCGTCGGCGCGTCCGATCCCGTAGCGGAACCACTGGGTGGCCATGCAGGAGAGGACGACCTTGCTCTCGGCGAGCTTCTTCGCGAGCGCGACGCCGCCGTTGAAGTCGCCGTCGACGTCCGTGTTGACGAGCTTGCCGCTCGCGTCGACCGGCTTTCCCCCTTCGGTGTCGCGGAAGCGCCCGATCGTGTCGTAGTTCTCGAGCCCGAACCCGATCGGGTCCATCTGCGAGTGGCACGAAGCGCACTTCGGATCCTTCACGTGCTGCTCCATGCGCTCGCGGGTCGTGGTGTTCGGTGTGACCGGCGGCGGCGTGTTGTTCACGTCGGCCGGCGGCGGGTTCACCGGCTGGCAGAAGAAGTGCTCGCGCACGAAGCGGCCGCGCAGGACCGGCGAGCTCTGGTCGGGCTTGCCGAGCGTGGCCATCACGCTGGGTTGGGTGAGGATGCCCGAGCGCTTCGCCGGGTCCACGTCGATCCGCTGCATGCCCGTGCCGGTCGGCGCGGGCACGCCGTAGATCTTGGCGGTGTTCGCGTCGACGAAGCCGACGGGCGCGGTGAGGAGCGTGCTCACGCGGTGGTCGGAGCCCCACATGACCCAGTCGACGAACGCGTCGGTCTCGGCCTCCATCGAGACGCGCATCGCCGGCGTCATCTCGGGGAAGAGGGCGCTGTCCTTGTTCGCGCTGTCGAGCCCGTGGATGCCCATGAGCTCCTCGTAGAACTCGTGGACGGCGTCGTGCGCCTTCGGATCGGCGAGCATGCGCTTCGCTTGGGTGGCGAGCTGCTCCTTGGTCGCGAGCTCGCCCTTCTCGGCGGCGGCGAACAGCGCGTCGTCCGGCATCGAGCCCCAGAGGAAGTACGAGAGCCGCGACGCCATCTCCCACGAAGAGAGCGGCACGACGGCGTTGGCTTCGCGCTTCGTCGCGTCGCCGTACTCGGCGCGGTAGAGGAACGGCGCCGACTGGAGGATCGTCTCCATCACCGCGCCGATGCCGTCGAGGAACGTCGCGCCGGTGCCCGTCTTGTTCGTGGTGAAGACCGCGAAGAGGGCGTCGGACTCGGCTTGCGTCAGCGGGCGGCGGTACGCCTTCTTGCCGAACGTCGTGATGAAGCCCTTGGCGCAGGTGTCGTCGCCCTTGGTCGGATCACAAGGGAGGACCTTGGTCGGGGTCTTCAGCGCGGTGGCCGTGAGCGCCTCCGCGGCTTGCGCGTACGAGAGCGCGAGGAGCGGCGGGACGGTCAACGTCGCGGCGTTGTTCGCGAACACGCCGACGATCTGGTCGGGCGGGAACCCGCGCGCCGGGTGTGACGTGTCGCCCAGGAGATCGCGGACGGTGTTGTCGTACTCGGACTGCGTCATGCGGCGGACCGGAGCGGGCCCGACGGAGTGGACACCGTCGACGCACAGGCTGGATACACCGGTGCCCGGGCCGTCACCCGGTGAGTCGGTGAAGCCGTAGCAAGCGGCGGTGAGGATGGCTCCGGAGAGGAGCGCGACCTTGAAGGTTCCGGCGCGCATGCAAAGACCCTGGACCAATCCGCCACGATCGGTAACCCGGTAATTTGCGATCCACCCGCATTCGTTGGCACGAAAATGATTTCGTGCTCACGCACATTCCAGAATGAGTGAAGATGTCCGCATGCGTAACGCCGTCATGCTCGTGCTCGCTTCGCTCTTCGTCGGTGCATGCAGCAGCGACGAAGGCGCAGTCGTTCCCGACGCATCCGGCGGGAGCGATGCAGCGACCGACGTGGGGGTGGATGTCGTACCACCGAGGGACGGCTCCTCCACCGACGCGATCGCGGACGCGAGCGGCGGTGACGGCGGGCGGGATCTTTCCACCGACCGCTCGAAGTTCTTCGGCGCGTCCCGATGTGGGACGGCGGGCCTGCTCTTCTGCGAGGACTTCGAGTCGGGCAAGGTGGACACCACGACGTGGAAGACGGTGGGCACCGCGCCGACGGTCGACGGCGTGCAGTTCGCGCGCGGCGCGAAGGCGCTCCACGTGAACGTCACGGGCAACGGTGCTTCGTACATCCGCGAGACGAAGACGTTCCCGATCCCGAACGATCGCTACTGGGGTCGCATGTTCGTCTACTTCCACAAGCTCCCGACGACGCCGATGACGTACGCGCACTGGACGTTCGCGGCGGCGAGCGGCACCGGCACCACCGGCGAGATCCGGTTGAGCGGTCAGCTCCAGAACGGGAAGAACCTCTTCGGCGTCGGCACCGACAGCGGGAACGACCCGCAGGGCACCGGCGACTGGACGAACTCCGACAAAGATCCCAACAACGCGCCGCAGGCCGTCCCGCTCGACACGTGGCTCTGCATCGAGTGGCTCCACGCGGGCGACACGAACGAGACGCGCTTCTTCTGGGACGCGCTCGAGCACCCGTCGCTCTACACGACGAAGACGAAGCACGGCGGGAACACGAACCCGTACGTGATGCCTCAGTTCACGCAGCTCTGGGTCGGCTGGCAGGAGTACCAGACGTCGACGCTGCCGTTCGAGCTGTGGATCGACGAGGTCGCCGTCGACGGGAATCGGATCGGTTGCATCCTCTGAGCGCCGGTCAACGAACGCCGAAGCACTCCGTGACCGCTTCCCCGGTGACGGCGTCGATGCACGTCGGGAAGCTCGCGTCGCACTGGGTCGACGCCCCCTGACACCCGCGCAGCGCCACGACGCGGCGAAAGCCGGTCGGCGTCTGGACGACGCCTGCGACGAAGCCGAGCTCCGCCGCGAAGCGGCAGCTCGCGGCCACTCCGCCCCCAGCGCCGCTGCAGTCCTCGGGACCGTGGACCGGATCGCAGGGCTGGCCCTCGACCATCGTGCTCACGCGGACCTTGGCCATCGGCCACGAGGGTCCGAGCGCGGCCACGATCTCTTCCGGCGTGCGCTCGCGCGCGCCCGCGGGGAGCTTGGGTGGCGGATCGTCGTGGGTGAGCAGGAGGCGGTACGGCAGGTGAGGGCCCGGCGTGGTCTGTTGGGCGTAGAGCCCCACCGGCTTCCCGCCGATCGAGAACGCCACGCCGCGCCCGTCCGCGTGGGCGTCGACCGTTCCGACGAGCTCGAGCTCGTCCGCGAGCGTGCGGACGAACGCGAGCGCCTTCGCGACCCGCGCGGCATCGATGGAGTCCTGGAGGTCGCCGACGGGCTCGCTCGTGGCCGTCGCGAGCGCGCCGCTCGGGTGCAGCACGATCGTCCAGCCGGGGACGCGTGCCTCGAGCTCCGCCTTGCGGCGCGCGAGCTCGTCCGGGCCGAGCTTCGGACGCGCGAGCGGGTAGCCGGGGACGGCGAGCACGGCCGGCTGGAACGCCGGCCCGAGCTCGCACGGGAGCGGCGTGGCGTCCGCGCGCCGGGCGCCGCGACCGCACGCGACGACGAGCACGAGCCCGAGCGCGATCGACGCAGTCGTCGGAACGCGCGCCGAGCGCTTCATCGCGCGAGCCCCGTTGGCGGACGCCGCGCGAGGCGCTGCTCCGCGGCGCCGTCGAGGAATCCGACGAGCGCGCGCGCTGCCTCGAGAAGCGGTGTGCTGTCGGGAGTCACGATCCGGAGCGCCACCGGCTTGTCGGAGACGCGGTGCGGATCGTCGAACGAGATCAGGAAGCGACCGCTCGCGAGCTCCGCGCTGAGCGAGCGGAGCACGAGGCCCGGCTCGCGCGCGCGCAGCCAAGCCTCGAGCGGCTCGGCCAGCGCGAAGGCGCGCGCGGCGTCGTCCCCGAAGACGTCGACGCCCGGTCCGTCGAACGGAGCCCCGTCCCGCCCGCGCTCCGGGACCACGCGCACGTGGCGGTCGCGGTAGCGAAGCTTGAACGACCGGACGCCGAGCGCAGCGCTCAGCCGAAGGCCGCCTTCGCGAGGTCGCCCGACACGTCCGCGGCGACGAGCGCCTCGAGCCCGCCGATGCAGCGGTCCCCGACGAAGACGATCGGGAGGTCGTCGGGCTCGCAGTCGGCCTTGCGGGTGACGAACGTCATCGTGTTCTCGTCGCCGGTGACGTCGAGGATCTGGTGGACGTAGCCCTTCGCCTCGAGCAGCTCCTTCACGCGATCGAGCTGGCGCGTGCCACGGTTCTTCTCCATGTAGACCGTGATCGGCGCCTGGACCTTCGTCTTCGGCGCGCTCGGCGCGCCCTTGCTGCGGAGATCGGCGAGCCGGCGCGCGGCGTCTTCGCGCTTCGCGAGCTCTTCGGCCGAGGCCAGCGGGAGCCCGAGCGTCACGTTCACGCGCCGGAGCACGTCCTTCGAGACGCGGACGGGGGCGAAGCCATCGCCACGGGGCGTGACGAGGGCGCGGTGCGCGGCACTCTTGAGGCGGTTCAGCATGAGCGCGGGTGTACCACGACCGGGGCTACTCGTCGCCGGGGCCCTTGCGGAGCCCGAGGGCCTTCCGGAGATCGCGCGCGGCCTGGCGCGAGACCTCGATCGAGTGCCCGCGGGCGGTGCGCGCGACGTACCCGCCCGTCTCCAGGGGCTCGAGGCGCGTGACGTGGGCGAGGTCGACGAGGGCGCGCCGGTGGACGCGGAGGAGGTGAGGGAGCTTCCGCTCGAGATCCTGGAGCGTGAAGTCCGTGACGTAGTCGGCCTCGGTCGTCGAGAGCGTCACGAGCACGCCGTCGAGGACTGCGTGGGTGACGACCTTGGGATCGACGAGGACGACGCCTTGGCGGGTCGGGATCGCGAGCCGCGCCGGGGTGGCCGCCGGAGCTCCCGGAGGCGCGCTGCTCGCGTCCGCGGTTGGGCGTTCGGCGAGGCGCTGCTCCGCGCGCGCGATGGCCTTCGCGAGCCGGTCGGGCGCGACGGGCTTGAGGAGGTAGTCGATCGCGCCGCCGTCGAACGCGTCGACGGCGTGGTCCGCGTGGGCGGTGCAGAAGACGACGAGCGGTGGCACTACGCCGCTGCGCGTGCGCTCGGCCTCGAGCATGCGGAGCGCGTCGATGCCGGTGAGGCCCGGCATCTGGATGTCCAGGAGGAGCAGGTCGATGCCGCCGGCCTTCGTGCGCTCGAGGACCTCGTCGGCGTTTTCGCACGTGCCGAGCAGCTCGATCGACGGGATCTCGGCGAGCAGCCGGGCGAGGCGCTTTCGAGCGAGGAGCTCGTCGTCGGCGACGAGAACGCGGAGCTTGGTCATGCGGCGAGCCGGGGTCCTTTCTTCGGGAGATCGAGCGCGATGCGGGTGCGTCCGTCCTTTCCTTCGGCGGTCAGCTTCGCGTCGCCGTCGTAGGCGAGCGAGAGGCGCCTCTCCGCCGTGGGCAATCCGTGGCTTCCATCGCGGGGACCGCCGAACGCGCCGGGGTTGGTGATCGCGATCCGAACGCGGTCGCCCGTGGTCTCGACGGTGAGCGCGATCTCTCCGCGGTGGCCCTTCGCCGGCCCGTGCTTGATCGCGTTCTCGACGAGCGGGAAGAGGAGCATCGGCGGCACGTGCACGCGCCCCGCGTCGAGGTCCACCTTCCACGCGAGGCGGAACATGTCGGGATCGCGCAGCGTGTGGAGCGAGAGCAGCGTCCGGCAGAGTTGGAGCTCGCGCTCGAGCGGCCAGCTCTGCTCCTTCACGCCCGCCATCACGTCGCGCAAGAGGCCGGAGAGCTCGAGCACCGCGCGCTCGGCGGTGGCGCCGTCCTCGCGGCACCACTCCGCGATGGCGTTGAGCGTGTTGAAGAGAAAGTGAGGATCGAGGTGCGCCTTGAGCGCGAGGAGCTGCGCCTGCTCGGCCGCCCGCGCGAGCTCGTCGGCGCGTTTGCGTTCGCGCTGGAGGCTGTCCTCCAACCCGATGTCGCGGCCGAGCCCCCATCCGCCGACGAGGAACAGGGCGATGTCGATCGGGAGGCTCGAGCGCGCGGTCAGGAACGTCTGCTCGATCCCGAACATGCGCGGGACGTAGAGCCCGGCCGTCAGGACCGCGCCTGCGCCGAGCAGGCCGTAGAGAAGAATGCGGATCGCGCCGTGGCCCAGGTCCAAGCCCTCGGGGAAGAGAATCCGGTAGGAGAGGGGAGCGACGAGGACGAACGTGAGGCAGAGCCCGATCCCGATCCACACCGCGCTCGGGTGGCGGCTGTAGCTCCGCTGGGCATACACGAGGGGCAGCGAGACGAAGAGGATCGGGACGAGCCGGCGCGGGGCGAGGAGCGCGAGGAGCGTCCGCCGCACGATGGAGCTTTCCGGCGGGGCGAGCAGGGTCAACACCCCGAGGATACGGGAGAGGCCCGCCCGAGGCTCGGGTGTTCGCGGCGAGCGGTCGGGGAAGGCCGGCGAGCGGTCACCGCGCCCGGCGGCGGCGCGCGAGGCACGCGACGAGGACCAGCCCGAGCGCGATCGGGCCCGCTCCGCCTGCGCCACCCGCGCCAACGACGCAGTCGCAGCCGGACGAGGGCGCGTCTCCGCCGCCGCCGGTGCCGGCGTCGGCGAGGCGCGTGTACGGGAGCGCGGGGCGAGCGGCGGGCGAGAGGTTCTTCGCGGTCGACGTGTCGCTCGTCCGCGCGAGCCAGTAGGCGGCGAGGAAGTCGCCGCCGGGCATCATGCGCGTCGACGGGCCGCCGTTCACGCGGAACGGGTCGCTGCGCCACTCGAAGTCGGAGTCGGGGCGCAGCGTGGCAGGGACGACGGCGTCGGCGACGACGAGCCCGCCGTGTCCGCGCTCCTTCGCGAGCGTGATCGTCGTCTTCCCGTCGATCGCGAGGCACGACCCGGCGGTGATCTCCTGCGCGTCGCAGTTGGTGCGGTCGCGCTCGAGCGCGGGGACGTCGGGCAGCCCGAGGAGGCTCGCCTCGATCCGCGCTCCGAGCCCCGCCTCCGGCGCGCTCGCGTAGGCGCCGTAGATCGCGTCGAACCACGCTTGCCCGACGTGCTTGGCGTCGCGCGAGTCGCCGGTGCTCCAGAAGTGTTTCTGGAGCGTCTCGTCCAGGCGCGAGCGCACGTAGGGATCGGTCTCGACGCGCCCGAGCGTCGCGAGCGCGATCGCGAGCATGTTCGCGTTCGAGAAGTTGGTCGCGGGGCCGATGAAGAGGAGGCCCGCGTTCTCGGCCATCTGCGCCGGCAGGTCCCGCCGCCCGACGAGCTCCTCGTAGTACCAGCGCCCGATCTCCTCGCTCCCCGACGCGTGGTAGGCGGCGCGCACGATCCCGAGCGCGAGCGCGGCGTTGAAGCCGTTCCGGAGCGTGGACGACTCGGGGAGCGCCGGCCCCGGCCCCAGGTTGCGCGGGTTCAGATCGAAGAACGACGTGAGCCGGCCGTCGGCGTCGCGGAGGCAGAGGTCGACGCCGGTCTCGGGGGCGACCTCCATGAGCCGCTTCACGAAGAGCGCGAGATCGGCGGCGAGCAGCGCGGCGAGATCCTTGGGGGCGTCCGGATCGTCGTGGAGCGCGTCCCACAGCCAGGCCACGGCGAGCGCGTACCCGCTGACTTGGTCCTTGCTCGTGTCGTCGAACCAGATCCAGTCGCTGAAGCCGGGTGCGATCGGAGCGCGCCAGACGGGCTCCTTGTCCTTCGGGAGCGCCGAGCCGCCGCCGTCCTTCAGCGGGACCAGCGTCGGGAGCGTGCCGGGGAGCGTCTCGCTCGGTTGCTCGGCCTTGATCCGGCGGACGCCGCGGGCGACGACACCGGGCCCGCCGATCGTCCCGTAGACGTGCCACGCGCGGGCGGCGCGGACGGCCGCGTCGCGCGCCCGCGTCACGTCGGCGGCAGATGCGCCGTTCGCGCGGAGCCAGATGAGGCGCGCGGCGATGCCGACGGTGGCGATCCCGGCGAAGTTCCCCTCGTCGCCGTGCTCGTCGTACTCGGCGAGCACGCTGAACGGGGCGCGCCCGGACTGCTTCTGGAAGTCGGGCTCGGCGGTCTGGGCGAAGAACGCCTGGACGAGCGGGACGTCGGGCGGGTTGACGATCGGGTCGAGGAAGAGGCCGTTCTCGCGCGTCGAGAAGACGCTCTCTTGCCGCTCGTACGCGGCTGCCTTGGCGGTGAGGGCGGGGCTCGGCGCGAGGAGCGGGGCGGCGTGCGCACCCCGAGCGGCGAGCAGGCCGGCGAGCGAGGCGAGCGCGATCGTGACGAGGGCGGCGACGCGGCGCACCCGAAGAGCGAAGCACGATTCAGGGCCCGTGTCCTCGCTCTTGCCCTCGGGCGCGCCGCGCGATGGAATCGGGAGATGCGCCCGTACGTCTTCGGTGCACTCGCGTGGGCCGCGGTGCTCCTCGCCTGCGGCGCGCGGACGGATCCGGGCGGTCGCGCGTTCGATGGCGGGCTCGATGCGGAGGCCGACGTCCGCGTGCGGCGCGACGCCGACGCCGACGCGCCCGGGGCGTGCTGCTCGTCCGCCGTCAACGAGGGGACCGACCCGCTCTCCAACTGCTTCCAGGGTGCAACCTATCTGGCGTTCGCGGTGACGCCGGCGTGCGACGTCCCGTTCGCCCGGATCGAAGTCCACACCAACGCCGTGTGGCTCGGGATCGCGGCCGACGGCGGCGCGGGCCCGGGTGCCGCGCTGAGCACGCCAGTGACGCCGACGGTGCCGCAGCCCGGATGGAGCGCGGTGGATCTCTCGCTGACGCTGAAGGGAGGCACGCGCTACTTCGTCCTCATCGGCAACGACCACAAGGCGCCGGGGGTCGGGTGCGACTACGGGACGTCGGGCGAGGACGTGGAGTACTGGGGCGGCGAGCTCGGCGGTCCGTGGAACGGACCGTTCTTCGCGCCGTACGTGGTGCGGCTGGTCGCGCGCTGCGAGTGAGGTCTTGGTGGGCCGGCCGGGACTCGAACCCGGGACCTACGGATTAAAAGTCCGCAGCTCTAACCAACTGAGCTACCAGCCCAAGAAACGAAGGATATCCAGTGCTTGTGCGGGATCTTGAACCCGCTTTCGAAGGCTCTCCTCGACGGAGAGGCCCCCTATCTAGCACAGACCGACGTTCCACCAGCGCGAGGACTGAGGCTACTCGCCGCGCGCGACGCGCTTCTTCAGCGCCTCGAGCTCTGCCTCGATCTCGCGGTCGAGCTTCTGCTTCGCCTTCGCGCGCACCTTGGCCTCTGCCTTCAGGCGCTTCTCGCGCTCGCGGGCCTCGACGACCGGATCCTTCGTGGGCTCGGTCGCGCGGGGGTCGGCGTCGGGAGCCTCCTCCTTGCGGAGCTCCGCGTAGACGTCCTTCGCCGCGGACGCGCCCAGCATCCACGCGAACCCGTCGACCATCCTGCCGGCGAACCAGCGCATGAGAACGTCTACGCCGCCCCGCGCGGCAGCCTTCCCGGGCTGCTTCGCCGGCGAGGGGCGATGCCATCGTCCCTTCGAGATGGATAGCGGGTCCGAAAGGGCCGCCCGCCCACATGGCGCGGCCCTTCCGGACGAAGCGGTGCGACTCACACCATTGTGAGCCGCACCGCCCGAGACTCCCCATTCCAACCTTCGTGCCAACACCTCGGCGCGATGGTTTCTCGGGATTTCCCGCGATCGGCAGGCGCCGACGCTCCGCGCGCTGCCAAATCCGTCCGGCGCGATGGACAGATTTGGCAAACGCCTCCGGCCCGTCACTGCGTGCGCTTGATGACGTGGAAGCCGAACGGCGTCTCGACGACGTCGCTGATCCCGTCGACCTGGAGCGCGAACGCCGCGTCCGAGAACGGCTTCACCATCCCGTCGCGCTTGAACTTGCCGACGCTCCCGAGGCGCTCGCGGGAGCCTTGGTCGTCCGAGTAGTCCTGGGCGAGCTTCGTGAAGTCTTCCCCGGCGACGGCCTTGTCGTGGACCTCGGTTGCGCGGGCCTTCGCTTCCGCCTTGGTGCGGGTGACGTTGGCCGGCGCGTTCTTCGCGCCCTTGTAGGCGACCAGGACGTGCTGGCAGATGATCGACTCCGGCGGCGGCTTGGGCGCCGCGGAGGCGGACGCCGTCACCGACGCGGAGGCCGCTGCCGATGCGGTCGCCGACGCGGTCGCGGGCGTCGTGGGGGTGGTGGTCGCCGACGCGGCCGTGGTCGAGGTCGTCTTGTCGTCGCAGGAGAGCAGGGCGCCCACCCCGAGAAGGAGAAGGAGCGGGAGCGGGAGGAAGGGCTTCGCGCGCATGCGGGGAGGGTATCGCTTCACGGGCGACCGTGTGCTGGCGTTCACGCACCGGTCGAAAAACACGAAAAACGCGCGGTCGCAGGGAAGGTGACGCATGGCACGAGATTCGCTAAAGGCGCGCTCAGCATGCGCCTCGCCTCTTCGTCCCTCCTCGGCCTCGCGGCCGCCGTCGCTCTGGCGTGCGGCGCCTGCGGCGGGTCCCGCGTCTACGGCGCTGCCCACGTCCCCGCGATCAAGATCACCGCCGCCGAGCAGGCCACGCTCGACCGGCAGTCGGTGGTCGTCTCGGACACGCCCGCCGCGAGCTTCCACGTCGGCTACAACTCGATCTTCCAGAGCCACCGCCGCGTCTACGTCACGGCCGACGCGATGCTCTACGCCTGGCACCACTCGTACGACGCGATCCTCGTCGAGATCGAGCAGGCGGCGCTCGTCGGCAAGCTCCGCGAGCTCGTCGGTGGCCTGCGCACCGCGCTCCCCGGCGCCTCCAACGATCCGCAAGCGCGGGCCGACGTCGACACGTACCTCGCCGTCGCGGCGTCCCTCCTCGAGGGCAAGCCGGTGGCCCCCGTCGCCGGGGGCTCCGCGAAGGACGTCGAGGCCATCGTCGCGCTCGCCACCGCCGCCCAAGGCGACGGCGCGCTCTCGCTGTTCGGCGAGGACATGCACTTCGACTACTCGATGCTCAAGCCGCGTGGGCACTACACCCAGTCGCCCGAGCTCGAGCGGTACTTCCGCGCGATGAGCTTCCTGTCCCGCGTCGAGCTGCGCGTCGCCTCGCGCCAGGGCACGCAGCCGTGGAAGGTCTCGCGCCGCGCGGTCGCCGCCACGGAGCTCTTCCGCGCCGCGTTCGCTGCGTCGCCGGCGGCGAAGGCCGCGTGGTCCACGCTCGACGTCACGCTGGCCGCGCTGGTGGGCCCGGCGGACTCGATGAGCGTCGGCAGCTACGAGCGCGCGCTCGCCAAGCTCGATCCCCGGACTGCGTCCGATGCGGACCTCGTCGCCGCGCTCCTGCCCGCGGCTTCGCAGCGCATCCGCACCCAGCTCGCGCCGCCCGAGCGTGGGGATCTGGCGTGGGTCCTCCTCGGCCAGCGCTACGTCGCGGATGCCCACACGTTCACCGAGCTGACCTACGGGAACCTCCAGGTGAAGCGGATGATGCCGACCCCGCTCGACGTCGGCGCGGTCGTCTTCCGCAACCCGGCGGCGAGCGAGCTGCTCGCGCCAGAGAAGCAGCGCTTCGGCGCCGAGTACGACGCGGCGCTCGTCGCCAGCGCGACCCGGCTCGACGCCGACCGCCCCGAGCTCACGAAGGGCAGCCTCTACCACGGCTGGCTCTTCGCGCTCCGCGAGCTCAGCCCCGACAAGGAGCGCGACGCATCGCTCCCGGCGCCGTTCACGTCGAGCCTCTGGGCGAAGCGCATGCTCGGGACGCAGCTCGCCTCGTGGACGGAGCTCCGCCACGACAACCTCCTCTACGCGAAGCAATCGGTCACGGCAGAGGCGGGGTGCGACTACCCCGACGGGTACGTCGACCCGTACCCCGCGTTCTGGACGGCCTACGCCGGCCTGGGCGAGAAGGGCATCGCCCTCACCGAGAACCTCCCGCTCGCGCCCGCGGCGAAGGAGCGGCTCCGCACCTACTTCGGCCGCGTGGAGGCGGCGGGCAAGCGCCTCGCCGAGATCGCCGAGCGCGAGCGCAAGAACGAGCCGCTCCGCGACGAAGACGGCGACTTCTTCAACCACATGGTCTCGATCGACGGGCGGAACGCCGTCTGCACGATCGTGCTCGATCCGGGCGGCTGGTACGCCGATCTCTACTACGACAAGCGTAGCGCGCTCGGGCACGAGCCGGTGATCGCGGACGTGCACACGCAGCCGACCGACGAGGACGGCAACCCGGTCGGGCGCGTCCTCCACGTCGCGACCGCGCGGCCGCGCTTGATGGCCGTCACGGTCGCCCACGACGGTGGGGCGCACCCCCAGACCTACTACGGCTTCGTCTCGACCTACGCCGAGGTCACGACGAGCGGGTACAAGCGCTTCACCGACGAAGAGTGGCGCTCCACGCTCGACAAGGGCGCCACGCTCCCGGCGTGGGAGACCGAGCTTCAGCCGCCCAAGTAGCGGTAGATCGACCGCACGCTGACGCCGAGCGCCTCGGCCGCCGCGTTGCGGTCCCCGTCGTGCTTGGCGACGACGGCCTTCACGTAGCGCGCGATGAACTCTTCCTTGGCTTCGCTCAAGCTGCGCTCGAGATCGCCGAGCTCCACCTCGCTCACCGGCACCTTCTGGGGCGCGGTGAGCTGGAGATCGCGCGGACCGATCTCCGTGCTCCCGGCGAGCACCGCCGCGCGCCGGATCGCCGCGCGGAGCTCGCGCACGTTGCCCGGCCAGCGGTGACCGAGGAGCGCGCGCTCCGCCGGCTCGCCGAGCGTGTGCACCGCGAGCCCGAGTTGGCGCTCGGTCTGCCGCAGGAAGAGCTTCGCGAGCAGGAGGACGTCGCCCCCGCGCGCGGCGAGCGGCGGGAGCACCACCGTGACCTCGCGCAGCCGGTACAGGAGGTCCTCGCGGAAGCGGCCCGCCCGGACCTCGGCGTCGAGATCCTTGTGCGTCGCCGCGACGAGCCGGAAGTCGACCTTGCGCGGCTCGTTCTCGCCGACGCGAACGACCTCCCGCTGCTCGAGCACGCGCAGCAGCGCGGCCTGCATCCCGAGCGGCATGTCGCCGGCTTCGTCGAGGAAGAGCGTCGAGCCGTCCGCCTGCTCGATCTTGCCGATCCGATCCGTCACCGCGCCGGTGAACGAGCCCTTCTTCGCGCCGAAGAGCTCGGCGGCGAGCAGCCCCTCCGGGACGGCGGAGCAGTTGATTGCGACCATCGGCTTCCCGGCGCGGCGGCTCGCGGCGTGGAGCGCCTGCGCGGCGACCTCCTTGCCGGTGCCGGTCTCGCCCGACAGGAGGACCGAGAGATCACTGGGCGCCACCCGCGCGACGATCCCGCGGAGGTCGCGCATCGGCGGCGACTCGCCGACGAGCAGCCCCTCGACCGAGGCCACCGTCTCGGTCTCGGCGGCGCGCGCCCTGAGCTGGACCAGGAGCGGGACCGCGAGCTGCGCGACGAGCGCAACGTCCGAAGCGACCTTCGGCGAGAACGGCGAACGCACGTCGTGCTTGCCGAGGAAGAGCGCGCCGAGCGTCGCGCCGTGCAGCTTCATCGGCACGCAGAGCATCGTCCGGAGCCGCAGGGCGACGACCGAGGGGATGCGCGCGTAGCGCGCGTGCGCCGCCGCGTCGCCGACGCGGACGGTCGCGCCCTGGCCGAGCACCTCGCGCACGACCGTGTCGGACAGGAGTAGCTCCGCGCCGTCGGCCAAGGTGCCGTCGCGCTTGCGGGCCGCGGCCACCGTGTAGTCGTTCCCGTCCCGGAGCAGGATCGCGCCCGTGTCCGCGCCGCCGGCGCGCAGCATCTCGGCGAGCAGCCCCTCGAGTGCGTCGCTCGTCGTCTTGGCGCCCGCGAGCGCCTCCGCGAACCGGGCGTCGGCCAGGCCCAGATCGGGCGGCTCGGGGGCGCGCACGGTCACCTCGACGCCGTCGACCACGAGCGGCCGCCCCACGAGGAGCTCGTGCGTCGTCTTCGTGGCGAGCTGGCGGAAGGTGAGCTTCTCGCCTTCGCGCTTCACGAGCGCCCACTCCTTGGGCACGGTGACGAGCCGAAGATCGGCGTCCGGCGCCGATCCGATCGTGGTAAGCACGCGATGGAGCGGCACCCGCACCGGGTGCGCGTTCGGTAGGACGACGATGGACAGCTCGAGCTCTTCGGTCATGAGCGAAGCGGTGACGACCATCGGGCCTTACCGCACCACGGGCACCCTCGGGGAAGGGGGCGTCGGGCGAGTCTACCAAGCGCTGAGCCCGAAGGGGGAGCGCGTCGCGATCAAGGTGCTCGCCGAGAAGGAGAGCGTGGCCGACCCGCTCCTCCGCGCGCGGTTCCTCCGCGAGATGAAGGCGCTCGAGAAGATCGCGAACGACGCGGTCGTCCCGTTCCTCGACTCGGGCGAGGACCCGCTCCTCGGGCCGTACCTCGTGATGGGGCTCGTCGAAGGGAAGACGCTCGGCGAGCTGGGGCGGGGGAAGAAGCTCTGTCCCGAGGCGGTGATCCTCCTCGTCCACGCGCTCGCCGGGGGCGTCCTCGCCATCCATCGCGCGGGGCTCGTCCACCGCGACCTCAAACCCGACAACGTGATCGTGACGGCGCACGGGCAGCTCGTCATCGTCGACTTCGGGCTCGCCATCTCGGGGGAATCGTCGCGCCACACGGCGATCGGCACCGTCGCCGGCTCCGTCCCGTACATGTCACCGGAGCAGATCGAGGGCCGTGATCTCACGCCCGCGACCGACGTGTGGTCCCTCGGCGTCATGGCGTACGAGCTCCTGGCGGGCAAGCGCCCGTTCCAGCGCTCCTCCCAGTCCGAGGAGGTCGCCGCGATCCTCGCCGGCGCGCGCCCGAAGACGCAGACGGTCTCCCGCATGATCTCACCCGAGCTCGGCGGGCTCGTCGATCAGTGCCTCGCACCGAGCCCTGCCGATCGCCCCGCGGCCGAGACGCTCCGCGGGCGGCTCGAGCTCTCGTTCGACTGGGTCACGCTCGGCGAGATCCCGACCGAGCTCGCGCGCATCGCCGAGGATCCGGAGGGCTACGCCGCCCGCGTCGCCGACCGCCGCGTCGCCACGCTGAAGGGCCGCGCGAAGGACGCCCTCGCGAAGGGACAGCGCATGGCGGCGATGGGGCTTCTCGACCGCGCGATGGCCTACCGCGAAGGCGACCCCGAGCTCGCAGCGCTCGTCGACGAGGCCGAGGCCGCGAAAGCGGCACCCTCGTCGCGCGCCGCCGGTGCGGGCACGCCGTCCGGGAGCCGGGCGCGGCGCATCCTCGTGATCGCGGCGATCCCGCTCGGCCTCGCGTTGGCCGCGGGCGGGGGCGCGCTCGGGTACCGCGCGCTGAACCAGCCCGCATCGGCTCCTTCCGCGCTCGTGTCCGCGCGCCCGGATCCGCTCGCGGCGAGCGCGTCGGCGTCCGCGCTCGCGGCGAGCGCGTCGGCCTCCGCGAGCGCACCGGTGGCCGTCGGTCCCGCGCCGCCGTTCGCGGAGTTCATCGCGCTCGACCCCGACACGCTGTCCGACGACGGCAAGCCCGAGCCTCTCAAGGACGTCGCGAAACCGGGCGAGCCGCTGATCCCGGCGCGCCTCCTCGGCAGCGCTGGGCCCGCCGCCGGGCTCGCGTCGATCGAGAAGCAGCTCGCGGCCAAGCCGGGCGACGTGGATCTCTCGGTCGGGCGCGCGCTCGCGCTCCTCGGGAACGGGCGCACGAAGGAAGGACTCGACGAGCTCGCGCGGCTGGAGAGAGAGCACCCCGAGGCCGCCATCGTCTGGTCGTCGAAGGGCTACGTCGCGATGCGCCAGGGCAACCTCGACGCGGCCGACGAGTACCTCTCGAAGGCGATGACGCTCGGCCATGGCGACGTCACCCCGGTGCGCAACCGGGGGATCCTCCGCGCCCACCAAGGCAAGGTGCGCTCGGGCTACGTCGATCTGGTCGCCGCGCTCCGGATCGATCCCGACGACGTGGAGGCGCTCAAGGATCTCGCGCGCATCTACGACCGCGTCGGGCACCGCGAGGACGCCGTGCCGCTCCTGCAGCGGCTCCTCCGCGTGCGCCCGAACGACACCGAGATCTGGGTCGACCTCTCGATCGCGCAGAAGGACCTCGACGACTCGCTCAAGAGCGCCCAGAAAGCGGTCTCGATCGACCCCAAGTTCGCGCGCGGGCACGTGCGGCTCTGCGCCGTGCTCTCGGAGAAGGAATCCCCCGAGGCGATCGGCGTCTGCACCCACGCGATCGAGCTCGCCCCGAGCGACGGCGGCGCGTGGAACAACCGCGCGATGGCCTACTACAAGTCCGGCGACGACAAGGCGGCCCTCCGCGATCTCGACAAGGCGATCGCGCTCGAGCCGACCTCGGCGAGCCACTACACGAACCGCTACCTGATCCGCATGCACGCGGGGCAGGTGACCGCGGCCAAGGCGGATCTCGCGAAGGCCTGCGAGCTCGGCTCGCAGGCCGCGTGCGACGAAGCGAAGAAGTAGCTCAGGTCCCCGCGAACTGGACGCCGTCGAACACCATCGTCGGCGTGCGGACGGAGCTGAACGGGTAGGGATCCGCGCCGAGCGCGACCAGCTTCTGCCAGAGCCCGAGCAGGTTGCCGGAGACGTTGGTCTCCGCGATCGGCTCGGCGCGCTTGCCGCCGCGGATTCGGAAGCCCTGGACCCCGAGCGAGTAGTCGCCCGTCGTCGCGTTGGTGTTGCCACCGAGGAACCCGGTGACCAGCACGCCGTCGCCGGTGGACTTCAGGAGGTCGTCGAGCGTGCCCTTCGCGGTGGGGGACGAGAACACGAGGTTCGAGGCACCGGACGTCGTCGGCGCCATCTTGAGCTTCCGCCCGTAGTAGTCGTCGACGTAGTACGAGCGGAGGATCCCGGCTTCGACCACGGCGAAGCGCTTCGCAGCGATGCCCTCGCCGTCGAAGAGACGCGAGCCGAGGCCGCGCTTCACGAGCGGGTCGTCGATCATCGTCAGGTTCTTGCTCGCGACGGCCGTCCCGAGCTTGCCGTCGAGGTAGCTCTGCTTCTGCTGGAGCGCGCGCGCCGAGAGGCCGCCGAGGAGCGCGGACACGAGCCGGCGCGCGACGCGGTTCTCGACGATCATCGGCATGACCTTGCTCTCGGACTTCTTCGCGCCGATTGCGGAGAGCGCGCGCAGCGTCGCGCCGCGCCCGAGGTCGACCGCCTTCGGGAGGTCCGCGAGGTGGTGCGCGCTCGCGTAGAGGCCGTCCTCGGGGCGGCGCCCGTCGGGATCCTTCACGCTCACGTCGCACGAGAGAGTGGCCTCGGAGCTCTCGCGCTCGCCCTCGAAGCCGTTGGAGGCGACGCGCGCGCTCCAGCCCTGGCTCGTCGAGACGCCGGTGGTGACGCTCAAGATGGCGCCCGCGCCCTCGACCGAGCGCGCGGCGTCCTCGAGCTCCTTGCCGACCTTGCGCCGGGCGTCGGCGTCGAACGCGTCGATCGTCGGATCGAAGAGCTCGAGGTCCACGCTCGCGCGGCCCGCGTAGAGCGCCTTGTCCGGGAGCGCGCGGAACGGATCGGCGGTGATCGCGCGCGCCATCTGGACCGCGTCGCCGACGAACTTCGCGAGCGCGTCGGTGCGGAGATCGCTCGTGCCGAGCGCCACGTAGCGCCCGTCGACCCAGAGCTGGAACGAGACGCCGCGCGAGATGGCCTCGCTGACCTTCTCGACGCGCCCGTCGCGCCACTGCAGCTCGACGTCGCGGTTCTTGTAGGCGGTCGCGCGCGCTTCTTTCGCGCCTTCCTTCAGCGCGAGCTCGACGACCTTGCGTGCTGCATCGAGGAGGTCGCTCATGCGCCCTTCCTTCCGCCGACGGTGATCGCCGACACGCGTACGGTCGGCATGCCCTGCGAGACGGGCACGCTCTGTCCGTCCTTGCCGCAGGTCCACCCGCCTTCGTCGATCGCGAGATCGTTCGCGACCATGTCGATCCGCTCGAGCACCTTGGGGCCGTTGCCGATGATGTTCACGTCCTTGATCGGGCGCGTGAGCTTGCCGTCCTCGATGAGCCAACCGTTCTTCACGTAGAACGTGAAGTCGCCGGCGCCGATCTTCACTTGGCCGTTCGTGAAGTTCTCGCAGTAGATGCCCTTCTTCACGCTCGCGACGATCTCGTCCTTCGTCGAAGGCCCGTTTTCCATGTAAGTTGCACGCATTCGGGGCATTGGCGCGAAGCGGAAGCTCTCGCGGCGCCCGCTCCCGGTGGGCTTCACGCCGTAGTGCTTGGCGGAGATGGTGTCATGCAGGTACGTCGCGAGCTTGCCGCCCTCGACGAGGACCGTCTTGTCGGCGACGTTGCCCTCGTCGTCGACGTTGATCGTCCCGCGCGCGCCGTCGATCGTGGCCGAGTCGACGATGTTCACGAACGGCTTCGCGATCGGCTTGCCGATTTTGTCGGAGTAGATCGAGACGTTCTTGCGGTTGAAGTCCGCCTCCATGCCGTGGCCGATCGCCTCGTGGAGGAGGATGCCGCTCGAGCCGGCGGCCATCACGACCGGCATCTCGCCGGCGCTCGGTTGAACCGCGTCGAACAGGACCAGCGTGCGATCGACGGCGCGCTGGACCACGCGGTCGAGGCGCTCGGGTGCATAGAACGCGAGGCCCGCTCGCGCGGCGACGTTGTAGCCGTTGCTCTCGCGCCGGCCTTTGTCCTCCGCCGTGCAGCCGAGGCCGAGCATCGTCATCGGCTGCACGTCCTCGACCAGGCGGCCGGTGGAGTCGGCGACGAGCACCGCGCCCGCTTCGTCGACGAGCCATGCGCTGACCTTCTTGATCCGCGGGTCGCGCTTGCTGGCGCGGTCGGCGACGAAGGTGAGGAGCGGGAGCTTCTCCTTGATGCCCACGTCCTCCCATCCGCGACCGAGCGCGTAGCGCGCTGGGAACGCGCCGGCCGATCCCGGGTCCGCGCGGAAGGCGAGGGGAGCTTCGCGGGCGGGGCCGTCGGCGATCGAGGCGGCGGTCGCGGCCGCGCGCGTGAGCGCGGCCTCGGTCAGCTCTTCCGTGTAGGCGTAGCCCGTCTGGTCGCCCTTCACGACGCGCACGCCCGCGCCGAGATCGACGCTCGCGTAGGCGCGGTTCACGTCGCCGTCCTCCAGCGCGAGCGTGGAACTCACCTTGTGCTGGAGGAACACGTCGGCGTAGTCGCCGCCCTTCGCGAGCGCGGCGGCGAGCGTCTTCTGCAGGAGCTGCGTCGTGACGCCGAAGCGCGCGAAGTACACGATCTGGGCGCTCGCCACCTTCGGTGGTTCGGGCGGCGCCGATCCCGAGGGAACGGGGCCGCCGTGGGCGACCTGGGGGCCGGCGCCGGCGCAGCCGAGAGAAGATGCCACGGAGGCCGCACCGACGGCGGACGCGAGGAGGAGGAGGTCACGGCGAAGCATTTGCGCTCCAGCCTAACTCACGGGGGGGCCGTTCTCTTCCAGAGCGGCTCGGGCATCGAAACGCGCTTCAGTTCAGCGAGGCCAAGTACCCGATCACATCGGCGATTTGCTGGTTCGTCAGCCCATCGTAGGCGGACATGCCGTCGCCGCCGCTCACGACCTGATCGATCGCGCTCGCCTTGTTCGACGCCGCGACGGACGCGACGTTCTTCTTCTCCGAGCCGCCGGTGCCCTTGCCGTCGCTCCCGTGGCACGACGCGCAGTTTGCGGTGTACACCGTTTTGCCATTGGTGAGGTCGGGCGTGAGCGCCTCGATCGGCGCAACCCGTGCGCTCTGCCCCGCGCAGGCGAGGATGGCAGAGGTGGCGAGCGCGAGCGGAAGCATCAGTCGTCGGATCATCGAGCGGTCTCCTGGTTTCCCGTTGTCCCCCCTTTGTCAGTCGCTTCGATCCCAACGTGGGACGACCGCGCGCGAACGGATCAAGAATCGACGAAATTCGACCGGGCCGACGCGCACCGCCGGGCTCGCGGTACTGGACCGTACGAGCAGTCCTGCGCGTGCGTCATTTGAAGCCCGTCAAATGGACGAGGTACCACTCGCCGCGCCACGAGATCAGCGACGTCACGTCGAGCACGCGCGGCTCGCCGTCGAGCTCGTAGCGGATCTTCGTGCCGTACACGCGCCAGTAGCCGGTCTTGTTGCCTTCTTCGCCCGGCTCCACCCAGCGCGCGTGGTCGTCGGGCACGTCGATCGCGACGAAGCGCGCGCTCGTTGCCTGGCGGCCGAGCTTGGTGTGCGCGACGTGGACGTCACGCTTGTAGTTTGCAACCAACCGGTACTTCCAGTCGCTCGCGGGGTTCACGATCGCCTTGGTCTGCTCGTACGCGCTCTTCGGGAAGAAGAACGGCATCGCGCGCTCGGGGTCGTCGTTGACGATGCCCTCCCAGAGCGAGCGGACGCGCGCCTCGAACGCGGGGCCGCTTGCGGCGGGCCGATCCTTGGTCTGCGCGAGCGTCCCCGGATCGAGCGGTGCGGCGTCGAGCTCGGCGTCGGCAGCACCCGCGTCGACGGGCGCCGAAGCGCTCGCTTTCGGGAGCGCGGCGGGGAGGGGAGCCACGGAGTCGCTCGCGCCTTCGACGTGGAGCTGGGGCGGGTCGCCGCGGCTGCAGCCGAGGCCGCCGAGCGCGCCCGACAGCGCGACGCCGAGCGCGAGCGCGGCGAGCCAGAGGCGCGGCCCGAGTTCGCGAACGGAGGCTGAAGTTCCCGAGCGCATGCGCGATCGCGGTGCACTGTAAGCGAAGGCGCGCGAGTTTCGTTGACGATCGCGAGCCCCGCGCGCTAGCTCTTTGGAACAAGGCCGGCTTCGGAGGAACGATGAAGAAGGTGATGGGTACGGGTCTCTTGGCGTTCTGCGCCATCGCAGTGGCGACGGTCGCGTGCAAGAAGGAAGACGAATCACCGACGCCGACGACGCCGACGGCGACGGCCACCGGCACGGCGACGGCGTATCCGCCGCCGAACAACGGCTACCCGCCGCCGAACGGCTACCCGACCGCGACCGCGACGGGCTATCCGACCGCGACGGGCTACCCGACCGCGACCGCGACGGGTTACCCGACTGCGACCGCGACCGCGTATCCGACGGCCACGCCGACGGCTGCCGGCGGCACGATGGCCGTGCCGGGTCCGCTCGCGCTCACCTGCCAGAACGACTCTGGCTGCGGCCTCGCGCGCTGCAACATGCAGTACCAGAAGTGCGCGTTCCCCTGCGTGAACGCCGCGATCGACTGCATCCCCGGCGCTCAGTGCATCGCGGGCGCCTGCCTGCCGAAGGCACCCGGTCAGCAGTAGTCGCGCTCAGTACGTGGTGATGACCGAGTCCATGTCCGGGCTCGCCGGCCACGTGATGCCGCGCACGAACCCCGCGACGCAGCTCTGCACCGCGGGGTTCGGCGGCGTCGAGTAGACGCTGACACCGACCGCACGGCCGTTCTGCACGGCGACCATCACCTTCACCTTCATCGAGTCGGGTGCGCCGCACCCGCCGATGAAGCTTGCATTCTGCATGGGACGCGAGAGCTCGTCCTGCGAGAGGTGACGCCCGCCACCACCGCCGATGTCGACCTTCTGCTCGGCGTGGGCCCAGGCCGCTTCGTAGCTCTGACCGCCCACGAAGCCGCCGCCGCCACCACCACCGCCGCCGGTGGGCTTCTTCGCGCCCTTGATGCTGCCGGCTGGGTCGACGACGAAGCCGCCCTTGTCGTCGCCGATCGTGACCGTGTCGTTGCGCGAGCCGACGGCCTTCAGGATGAAGACGCCGCCGATCGCGAGGACGCCGATGACGGCGGCGATGCCGAACGCGTACTTAGCGATGCCGGCCTTCTTCTCCTGCTCGGCGGACGCGACGATGGCCTTCTTCTCGGCGACGATCTCGCGCTTGAGCTGCGCCTGCTGAGAGAACTGCGCGAACTCTTCCCAATCGGCGATCGGCTTCGCTTGCCCGGAGATCTCGTCGCGGAGGACGTGCTCGCCGAGGAACGAGTTCGACATGATCTGCTGGAGGAGCTCGACCGCGTTGAACGGGCCGTGGTCCATCTTGTCCTTGCTCACGACGTAGCGCGGGCGCGGATCGCTCTCGAGGCGCTCCTTGAGCGCGGCGAGACGGGACGTGGGATCGTTGGACGCGCGCCCCGACGTCGGCGCAGCGACGACCGCGGGCATCGAGCTCTCCGGGACGGGGAGCGGCGCGGGCGCCGGGATCACCGGCTGCGGTGCGACCTCGGAGGGAGGAAGCATCGAGAGGCGGATGTCGACGTCGAAGCTCTCCGTGTGATCGAGGCGCGACTCGTCGGCCACGGGCGGCGGGATGCTCTTCTTCGGCGCGACGTGGTGCATCGCGCTCGCGAGCGCGCCGAGATCGTCCGGCCGGTGGGCGGGGTTGCCGACGAGCGCCTTCGCGATGAGCGTCTCGAACGCATCGGGGATGCTCGGGTCGACTTCCTTCGGGCGCTTCATCGCGGGACCGATCGAGGCGCCAGTCACGAGCTCGTAGAGCATCGCGCCGATCGCGAACACGCTCGCGCGCGCGTCGCCCGGCGCCGGGGCGCCCTGGAGCTCCGGGGCGAGACATGCACGATCCTGCGGGTTCGCCGGTGCCGTCGCGAGCGCGGGCGCGAGGCGCGCGAGCCCATCGGCGCCGGGGCCGACGCAGCTCGGGTGGACGAAGAGACGCTCGCCCTTGTCGTGGCGCTCCTTGAGATCGAGACAGAGCGGGACGGCGATGGCGATCGCTTCGTCGAGAGAGAACCGCTTGCCCTCCTTGCGGCGCGCTTCCAGCAACTGGCGAAGGGTGACGGAGGGGGCGCCCGCAGGCGCGGAAGGCCCACGAGCATGGGCGACGGCGGCACTACTCATGACGCCCTAGATTACGACAGCGGGCGCTCCCTTCTCAACGGGTACCGCGGATATCGTGCGCGCTTGGAGCGTGCGCTGCTGGAATTTTCTAGCTCTTCCCCAACGCGTCTTTCGCGTCCTTCGCGTCCTTCGCGTTCGCGTTGGCCGGGCTCGGCTCGTCGGCTTTGCCACCCTTGTCGCGCGCCTTCTCGGCCACGACCGCGCGCCCGCCGAAGGTCGCTCCGCCGAACGCCGCGATGGCGCGGTCGAGGTCCTCCGGACGTACGCCGACGAAGGAGACGCGATCGCGGATGCGGACCCGCCCCGCGGCGGACTTGCCAATCGACGCCTTCTCTTCGAGGAGGCCGAGCAAATCCCCAGTCTTCACGCCGTCTCGGCGCCCAACGTTGAGGAAGATCTGCACGAACCCCGGCTCGTCGTCGGCCGCGTCGGATGCGGCCCGACCGGCTGCGCCCGGCGGCGTCGGCGCCTTGAGCGGGCGCTTCAGGGTGGGCGGCTCGGACGAGAAGGGGACCTCCTCGACCGTGAACCGTGGCATTCCTGTACCCTCGGCCTCGGCGAGGATGGGCTTGTCGTCGTCGGACTCCTGCGGCGGCTCCCAGTCCGTGTAGGAGGCGTGGGGGACGCCGCCCTTGCGCCCGGTGCGCGTGGAGCGGAGGGTCGGGGTGGGGGCGCGCTTGCGCTCGGGGCGCGCGTTCGGGACCTCGCGCTTCGTCTCGGGCCGCGACTCGCGCGCCTCGTTGCGCGTCTCGGTTCGCGTCTCGGTTCGCGTCTCGGAGACGGCCATCGGCTCGGGGTTCTTCGCGCGCCGCGCTTCGGCGGCGGTGGTCTTCGCCTCGGGGCGGGCGCCGAGGTGGTCGCGGATCAGGCCCGTGATCACCTGCTCGGCCGCGGGGTGGGTCAGCAGGCGGCGGGTGAGGGCGAGATCCTCGGGGTGGTGCGTGCGCGTCGCGTACGCGTCCACGAACATCTGGACGAGGTCCGCTTCTTCGCGCGTCTTGAGCTCCTGGCGCGAGGGCAGGTGCTTCTCGATCGGCCGAATCTTGTAGGTCAGCCGCATCATGTAGAGGCTGCCCATCTCCTTCGGCCCGACCACGCTGATCGCGGTGCCGGTGCGCCCCGCGCGACCGGTGCGGCCGGTGCGGTGCACGTAGTTCTCGGCGGACTCCGGGAAGTCGGCGTTGATGACGTGGGTGAGGTGCGAGATGTCGATGCCGCGCGCGGCGACGTCGGTGGCGACGAGGAACCGCAGCTTGCCTTCGCGCGTCGCCGACATGACGCGCTCGCGCTCGCGCTGCTCGAGATCGCCGTTGAGCCACTCGGCGTCGAAGCCGCGGCTCTTGAGGTACTCGGCGAGGCGCTCGGTCTCGTCCTTCGTGTTGCAGAAGAGGATCGCGCTCTCGGGGTCTTCGACCTCCAAGATCCGGAAGATCGCGTCCCGCTTGTCGCCGCCGGGGATCAAGTAGACGTAGTGCGCGATCTCGAGCGCGCCGACTTGGTCGCTCGAGAGCGTGACGAACTCGGGGTCCTTGAGCTGCGCCTTCGCCATGCGCTCGATGTCGGGCGGGATGGTGGCGCTGAAGAACAAGCCTTGTCGTTCTTTCGGGAGCGACTCGGCGATGGCGTGGAGCTCCTTCGCGAAGCCCATCGAGAGCATCTCGTCGGCTTCGTCGAGCACGAAGGTGCGGATCTGATCCGTCTTGAGCGTGCCGCGGCGGATGTGATCGAGGACGCGCCCCGGCGTCCCCACCACGATCTGCGCGCCGCTGGCGAGCGCGTCGACTTGCGGGCCCATCGCGGCGCCGCCGTAGATGGCGAGGATCTTCGTGCCGCGCACCTCGGCGAGCTTGTCGAGCTCGCGGGAGACTTGGAGCGCGAGCTCGCGCGTGGGCGTGAGGACCAGCGCCTGGACGGCGGGGGTGCCGCGCTTGACGAGCTGGTCGATGAGCGGAAGGCCGAAGGCTGCGGTCTTGCCCGTCCCGGTGCGCGCCTGGACGACGAGGTTCTTCCCGTTGATCGCGGGCTCGAAGACCGCGAGTTGGACGGGGGTGGGGTGGACGTAGCCGATGGCGTCGATCGCGCGCCGCAGCTCCGCGGAGAGGGGCATCGCGTCGAACGTCTTGGGGGCGGAGCCTTCCATGATGGCGAGGCCTACATAGCGCGTTTTCGGCCCTAGGGGAGCCGTTCGTGGAGGGCTTTCCGGAGGGAGGCCGTTTCGTTCGCGTCGTGGCGGGCGCGGCCCTCGAGGCCGCGGCGGAGTTGGAGGAGGGCGGACCAGGCGGCGGTGCCGTTCGGCTCGCGCTTGCACGTCGCCTCGGCGTCGTCGGCGCGGGACCATTCCGGAAGAAGTTCGTCCGCGAAGGCCTGCTCGGCGGCAGCCTCGCCTTTGGCCCGCGTCGCGGCGGCGGCGCCACGGTCGAGGGCGGCTTCGAGGGAGCGAATCTGGTGAGCGCAGTCGTCTTCGGCGGTCGAGGACGCGAGGGGCTCCGGGTTCAAATCGAAGACGGCCCGGATGATTTGCCAGGCGGTCGAGAGGACGAAGACGGTGGCGACGATGCCGATGGTGGCGATGACGCCGTTGCGGAGGCGGCGACCGGGGAGGGGGGCCTTCGCGGACACGGTGGAGTTGAATAGCACGCGTGGGACTTGGGACGGCGACGATCACGACCACGACCACGACCACGATCACGACCACGGTCGACGACCGGGACCACGACCAGGTCCACGATCACGGTTTCCGACCACGATCACGACCACGATCACGGCACGCTGGCGTGATCGTGATCGCCCGCGTGGGCGTGAGCGTGGTCGTGGTCGCGGTCGTCGAGCGTGGTCGTGATCGTGAGCGTGCTCGTCTTCGGCATGGACGCGCCCCCGCAACCGCATAGGATCCCCCGCGAAATGGTCTCCCCCGACTCGATTGCCCTCCTCACGTCCGCCACGCGGCCCGCCCTCCGCTCCGTGGCCCTCGTTCTCTCCTCTCGCCGCGTGAAGCTCGTGGTCGTCGATGCCGACGAACGCCCGCTCGGCGAGCTCGTCGGCGAGATCGTCTTCGGGGGCGGGAAGGCTCGTCACGTCGCGGGGCCGCCGTCTCGCGCCACGCTCGACGCGGCGTGGGACAAAGCCGTCGCCTCGTTCGGGGCCCCGACCCACCTCTTCGCCGCTCCCGACGACCCCGCCGCCCCCGACTTCGCCCGCGAGCGCGGGCTCCCGCTCGTCCTCGTCGAGCCTTCGATCGCCGACGTCCCCGGCGCCCTCCGGTTCCTCGAAGGCGTGTGATCACTGGGTCTTGACCCCATCCCCGCGTGCCTCCATAGTCTTCAAAAGTTTTTGAAACTTTCGAGAACGGGAGAGAGGCGGAATGGAGCCGGTCGTCGCTGCTCAGCACCTTCGTGAGGTCGCCGCCCCCGAGCGGACGGGAGAGCGCGCCACGGCTCGGCTCGAAGACGTCCTCGCCGTCTTTCGCGACGACCTCTCCTGGATCGACCGCGAGCTCGCCCGTACCGTCACCGATGGCCCCGCGCCTGGAACGGACGCCGCGAAGCACCTCTTCCAGGCGGGCGGCAAGCGCGTTCGTCCGCTGTGCGTCCTCCTCGCAGCGGCCTGCTTCGGCGACGTCCCCAACGCCGCCCGCGATCTCGCGGTCGCCGCCGAGCTCGTACACATCGCCACGCTCCTCCACGACGACGTGGTGGACGACGGCGCCGAGCGCCGTGGGCTCCCCACCGCGCGCCGCCTCTGGGGGAACGCCGTGAGCGTGCTCGCCGGCGATCTCCTCCTGACCCACGCGCTCGAGCGCACGGCGAAGGCGTCGCCGGGTCCCGTGCTCAGCGAGCTCTTCGCCACGCTTCGCGCCTTGGTCGACGGCGAGATCGTCCAGCTCCGCGGTCGCACCCGACTCGACCTCACCGAAGCCACGTACTTTCGGATCGTGCAGGACAAGACCGCGTCGCTCTTCCGCTGGGCCGCGCGCAGCGGTGCGCGGACCGCCGGCGCGGCGCCCGACGCGGTCGACGCGCTCGGCGAGTTCGGTGCGCACCTCGGGATCGCGTTCCAGCTCGTCGACGACGCGCTCGACTACGCGAGCGGCGGAACCGGCAAGGACGTCTGCGCCGATCTGCGCGAGGGCAAGCTCACGCTCCCGCTCCTCCGCGCCGTGCGCGGGCGCGACGAGCTCGTGGAGCTGCTCGCCGCCGTTCGCGCCGGCGACGACGCCGCGGGCACGCGTCTCCTCGACGCCGTGCGTGGCTCGCGCGCAGTCGACGAAGCTCGCGCCGTCGCACGCGACGAGACGCGGGCCGCGCTCGCAGCGCTCGAGCGCGTCCCCGCTTCGCCGGCCCGCGAGCTGCTCGCCGCCGTCGCACGCGAGCTCACCGGTCGCGCCGCCTGAGCTTCACGGCTTCGGCGTGACGATCGCGAACAACGCGTGATCGAGGTCGCGCGCGGACAGATCCTGCGGCTCCTTGCACGACCACTTCGTCGTCGCACCGCGGAAGGTCGCTTCGACGCTGTGGATGCCGGCGTCGCTCGCGCAGCGGGCGGTGACGAGCGTTGCTGCGTCCCAGGCCTTCTCCAGCGCGCTGCGGTCGGCCGCCGTGATCTTGCCCGTGCGCACGGTGAGGGGCGTCGAGCCTTCGGCGCTCATCGGGCAGTACCCGTAGCGGTACGTGTCGGCGGCCAGGTCGAGCTCGATCTCGCTGACGACCCCGGAGCAACGCATCATCGCCGGTCCGCCTTGCCCGGTGCGGACGACGAGCTTCGTGAGGGTCGCGAAGGGAGGCGGTGCGGCCATCGCGCCCGCGGACGAGGCGGCAGGGGCGCTGGTGGGCGCGCCCGACGCCGTGACGGCGGCCGTCGCCGTGCCCGCAGCGACGGGGGCGGGCTCGCTCCGGCACCCGACCACGACGACGAGACCGACGACGAGACCGACGATCAGAACCGGAGCGCTCCTCGTGCCGATCCATCGCATGCCCGAGACGCTACCACCCGGTTCGCCCCGAACGGCCGGTTTTTGGCTTCGAGAATCGCGCTCGGCGAACTAGTCTCGGCCCGCCGCATGGACCGTGACCGAGACAAACGCCCCGCCCTGATGCCGCACGAGGCCGTCGTCAGCGACGTGGTCGGTCGTCTCATCGAGTTCTGGGGCTTCAAGCGCAACATGGGGCGGGTATGGGCGGTGCTCTACCTGTCGCCGGACCCGCTGAGCGCCGACGAGATCCGGCGCCGCCTCTCGCTCTCGACGGGAGCGGTCAGCATGACGCTGAACGAGCTGGCGCGTTGGAGCGTCGTCCGCAAAGTTTGGGTCCAGGGCGAGCGGAAGGATTTCTTTGCCGCCGAGGTGCACCTTTGGAAGATGATTTCCCGCGTCTTCAACGAGCGAGAGAAGACCGAGATCGACGCGGCGATCGAGGCATTCGAGCAGGCCCTCGCCTCGTTGGAGGAGATGCGTCGCACGGCCTCGGCGAGCGAGACCGGCAAAGCGCGGACCGAAGCGCTCGCGCGGATCGAGATGCAACGCGAGCGGATCGCGGCGCTCCTGGAGCTCGCGAAGCTCGGCAAGAAGCTCGTCGAGGCGCTGCTCTCGACGGCCAAGCTCGACGCAGAGCCGCTCGTGCGGTTCTTGTTGGGGCGCTCGCAGCCCTGACGCTCGCGGCGGTGCCGCGCGCGGCGAGCGCCGCGGAGCCGCCGCCGCTCACCAAGAACGACTACTCGATCGTCCTCTACACGGGGCCGGTGTTGGCGCCGTCGCGCATCATCTCGCTCGGCGGCGCCTACGTGGGCATCGCGGAGGGGGTCGACGGGAACGCGGCGAACGTCGCGACGCCGGCCGTGCGCGAGGCGTTCAGCTTCCGCAACGTCGAGGTCGACGTCACGGGCAGCGTGTACTTCCCCGGCTCCTTCGCGGGGACCGACTTCGAGAACCGCGGCGCCGTGCCCGCGCGCGGCAGCTCGGGGGTCGAGAACTTCTTCTACGCGAACGCGGGCGCGATGGTCGCGATCGGGCCGGTCGGCGGTGCGTTCACGCTCGACTACCAGAGCTACACGGTGAAGGCGGCCGAGGGCTCGGCGAGCGAGGGCGTCGATCTGAAGATCCTCCGCGCGAACCTCCAGGTCGCCTACGGTTTCTTCCGCCACCAGCTCTCGGTCGGAGTCGGGATCCAGGGCGTCACCTCGTACCTCACCGAAGGCGGCAGCGCGCTCGCGCCCGCCAGCGGCGTGTCGCCCACGGCCGGCGTTCTGCTGCGACTCGACAACCAGCCCTGGCGCTTCGGCGCGACGATCCGCGGGCCGGTCGTGGGCGGCGCGGGCTCGGCCGGGTCGGCGGATGCGGCGGGGGTGCGGACCGCGTCCGGCTTCGTGCTGCCCGACTCGTTCATCCTGCCGGCCCAGCTCGAGGCCGGCGTCGCGTTCCAACTCGGGCCGCGGCCGCTCAACCCGCGCTGGAGCGATCCGCGCGAGCAGTCGGCGCCGGTGCGGGAGCGCGTCGAGAAGGATCGCGCACAGCGGCAGGCGGATCACGAGCGCCAACTGGCGGCCGCGGACCCCGCCGAGCGCGAGGCGCTGCGCGCCAAGCTCGAGGCGGAGAATCGCGCGATCGAGCGGATCGAAGACCAGTACGTCGATGCCGAAGAGGATCGGCTGCTCGAGGAGCGGAAGGCGCGCTACGAGAACTGGCCGCGGCCCCACGTGCTGGTCGTCGCGAGCGCGGTCATCACGGCGCCGGTCTCCGACGGCGTGGCGGTGTCGAGCTTCCTCGGCCAGCGGCGCGAGAGCTACGGGCGCACCTTCAGCGCGTCGCCCCACTACGGGCTCGAGGGCGAGCCGGTGCCGGGATGGGTGCGCGCGCGACTCGGTGGCTACCTGGAGCCGTCGCTCTTCGAGGACGGTCGCCCGCGCCAGCACTTCACGTTCGGCGCGGACTTCAAGCTGTTCTCGTGGGACGTGTTCGGCATCCTGCCGAAGGGCACGACGTGGCAGGCGAGCTTCGGGTTCGACCTCGCGCCGCGCTACTCGAACTGGGGGATCGGGATCGGCGTTTGGCGCTGACCCACTTCAGTTGAGCTCGCGCGAGGCCTTCTTCACCTCGGCGTCGGGCTCGAGGAACACGGCCGTGATCTCGCGCTCGAGCGCGCGACCCAGCTCTTCTTCGAGGTGCTCCATCGCGCCCGCCGCGCGCTCCACGTTGCGCTGGTAGACGAAGATCCGGCAACGCCCACGCTCGCCCGGGCGCCGCTCGGCTTCGAGCAGCTCGGGCTCTTCCTCGACGCCGTCCTGGCGCGCGTCGATGATCATGAGCGCGCGCGGATCCACGCCGTCCACCACCAGCTCGGCGCCGGGGACGTCGACGACGTACACCTCCGCCTCGCGCACGTAGCGGGCGAGGAGCGTATCGAGCCGACGGAGGGACGCCTCGACCATGGTGCCGAACGTCTCGGGCGAGGGCGCCCACGGCGGGGCCTCGCGGCCGACGTCGAGGGAGCGCGCGCGGAGGAACGCCTCGGTCGCGCCACGCACGTCCCCCCGCTCGTCGCGGACGAGACCGAGGTAGTACTGCGCGTCGGCGTGGGTCGGATCCTTGCGCGCCGCCTCTTCGATGAGCGGTCCCGCACGCTCGAGATCACCGAGCTCGTAGTACGCACGCCCGATGAGGAACGTGTAGCTGTCGTTCTGGAACGGCCCTCCAGGGATGAGCTTCATGGCACGCTCCGCCTCCTCTCGTGCACCTTTGCTCATCAGCGCGTCGACCTTGAGCAGCACACAATCTGCGATCTCTTCGTCCGTCTCTGCGATCTCGTAGGCCTCGTCGCAGAGCTCGATGGCTTCGTCCCACTCCCCGAGTGGGTGCATCAAGACCTCGGCCGCGTTCAGCATCGCCTCGAGGTACATGTCGTCGAGGGCGATCGCCTGGCGGTAGTGCGAGAGCGCATCCTCGGGATCGCCCGCGAGCGCGGCCGAGAACCCGAGGAGGTTGTGCACCTCCGGCGACTGCGGATCGAGCTCGAGCGCACGCTTCGCGCACGCGACCGCGCCGCTGGCGTCGCCGCGCTGCGCCAGGTCCCATCCGCGATCCAGAGTGGCCGTGAGCTGATCCACGAGCGCCTTGGTTACGCACCAAGGCGCGGGAGTCAAGGAGGTTTCGTCACGGCACGGTCGCGGTCGCGGTGGCCACGACGACCGGCGCCGTGCGCGTCGCGATGCGATCGAGGAAGCTCCGTCCGAGCGGCGTCGGCTCCGCGGCGAGGTTCTCGAGCTCGCTCGGGCGCACGCTCTGGAAGAGGAGCTCCACGTCGATGCGCGCACCGCTCGGGGTGGCTCCGGTCCACGTGAACGTGACGTCGTCGCTCGCGCCGAAGTTGGGATCGTCGCTCGTGCCGACCGGCGGCACCTGCACGCCGAGCGCGGCGACGAAGCCGCGCGGCAGGAGGCGGTCGTCCTTGAGGACCTGCGTCGCGTCGAGGAGCGAGCGCGCGGGGCGCCCGCTCGCGTCGCCGGGGACGAGCTCCCAGATCTGCGCCTCGCCGGACGAGCGAACGACGTCGCGGTGGAGCCGCACGCGATCGCGAGCGTCGATCGGCAGGCCCGCGCCGTCGACGATGCGCCCCCATCCGTCGAAGCGCCCGGACTCGAACACGACGTTCGTCCCCACCGTCACCTTCACGTGCAGCCACGCTCGGCGTGAGGGATAGCCGGTCGGGAATTTGTGCCCGGTACGGTTCTCCACCCGCGCCGTGAAGCGATCGCGAGCGACGCCCGACAGCCCGAGCGCGACGCCCTGGCGGAGCAGCGCCTCGGTCCGCGCGATCTGCGCGTCGAGCACCGCCGGCGTCGCGAGGGTCCCGACCCAGTCGCGCGCGTCCGCGATCACGCGGAGCATCTGGACGTTGCCGCCGACGAAGACGTGGCGCCCGATCGGCGCGCGCGGCGTGAGGCCGGTCGCGGGGAAGAGCGAGAGCGGGCTCACGAGCGTCCCACCGTCCTCGTCGGTCGGAGGGACGTGACAGCTCTGGCACGACGCGGGTGACGCTCCGGGCGGCGCCTCGGTCCGGAACGCCGAGGCCTTCCACTCGAGGTAAGCGCCTTGCTCGACGAACTCGGGGCCGACCGCCTTGCCGCTCGCGTCGAGCGCGCGCGTGATGACGGTGTGACAGCTGGCGCAGAGGCCGCTCTGACCGACGTGGCTGGCTTCGGTCGGCGTGTAGCTCACGATCGTCTGCATCGGCCCGACGAGCGGGCTCGCGTGCGGACCGAAGATGCGCCGCTCGTCCTTGATCGTGAACGCGCCGTCGAACGAGAGTGCGGTCCCGAGCCCGTCGGGCTGGATCTGGTGACAGAGTGAGCACGTGACGCCGTCGCGCGCGACCTCGGGGAGCTTCCCAGTTCCGGTCGTGAGCGTGGCGAGCGAGAGGTGATCGCCATCGGCTTCCAGATCGAACACCGCCGCGGGCGCATGACACTTCGCGCAGAGCGACTCGATCGGGCGCGTCGCGTTCGGGCGGTGAACGAGCTCCTGCGAGAACGTCGCGAGGTAGAACGGATCGCGCGCGGCGTGCGCCATCATCGTGCCGCGGAAGAGGCCCGTCGGCGAGACGTCGCGGCCCTTGGCGTCGCGCAGCACGCCGTCGCCGGCGGAGTGACACTGGCCGCACGCCTCCATCGTGACGAAGTGCGTGGAGCTCCCGACGGACTGCGGCGGAAGCGCCGGTGCACGGGCGCCTTGAAGCCCGCTCCAGGACGGCGGCGACGGCTCGCCCGCGTCGGGGGTTCCGTCCGACGGCGTGGCGGAGCAGGCGAGGACCACGACCAACGCGAGTCCCCCGACGACGTCACGACGCATGGCCCTCTTGCAAGCAGCCTCCGTGCCCCGCGCCGGCGCAAGAAAAACGCGGGAGAGTGCAGGGGCTGCGTACCTGCGCCGGCGCATGACTTGCGCGCGGCGCAGGGCATGCGGGGTGGCGGGCTCAGTGCTCGTCGCGCCTCACGAGGCGCTCGACGCGCGCCATCAAGAAGGGGAGCACCGCCGCCCCGGCGAGAGCGACCCACGCGACGCGCGGCATGCCGACGAGCTCGTGCCGAGCGTTGGTCGAGAGGAGGCGCGCCGAGAGCGACGCGCCCGCGGCCGACGAGAGGTGCTGGACCGACGACTGGAGCGATTGGAAGCGCGCGCGCTCCGCGGGGCGCGGCACCTTGCTCGTGAGCGTCTGGAGCGCGACGGTGCGCATGCTGTTCGAGAGCATGAAGACCGTGAACATCACGAACATGCTCCCGAGGAGCGAGCCGATCGGCAGGATCGCGGTCGCGAACCCGATCCACACGGTCACCATCTGGAGCAGCGTGCCCGACGTGCCGACGCGGAACGCACCCACGCGATCGACGAAGCGCCCCGCGATGCGCGCCGCCACGAGGCTCACCGCGCCGCCGACGAGGTAGAGCCACTTGAGCTGCGCCTCCGGGAGATGGAGGTTGTTGAGCACGAACGTCGAGATGTTCGGCACGAGCACGAAGAAGCCGCCGTTCACCGCGGCGGTCATCGCGTACGACCAGCGGACGGCGGGGCGCGAGAGCATGTCGCCGAACGTCGGCGGCACGTGGGTCGGTGCGCGGTCGAGGTGCTCGCGCAGGGTGGGGAGGAGCGTGAACGCGGCCGCCGCCACGACGACGCCCATCCCGGCGACGGTGAAGAGCGGGACGCGGAAACCGCCGCGCTCCGCGAGGAAGATGCCCATCGGCACGCCGAGGACGGACGCCGCCGCGAACGCGCCCATGATCGCGCCCATCGCCCGACCGCGCCGGTCGGGGGGGATGACGTCGGCGATGACGGCGATCGCGAGCGACGTCGCCGGTCCACCGAAGCTCCCGGCGAGCATGCGTGCGAGGACCAGCGTGTGGAGGTCCGTCGCGAACCCGCCGGCCGCGGTCCCCGCGGCGAGCCCGAGCGCGGCGATCGTGAGCGCGCGCCGGCGCTCGAAGCGATCGAGGAAGAACGAGCCGACGATGCCGGCGATGCCCCCCGCGAACGTGTACGCCGCGGTGGCGTCGGGCAAATCCGACTCGAGCATGTGCAGCTCGCTCGCGACCCGAGGCCCGAGCGGAGCCAAGATCATGAAGTCGAGGATGTTGACGAACTGGACCGCGCCTACCAGGAACAGGACGACCCGCTCGGAGACACGCTCACCCATTCTCACTGACCTTACGACACGCGCGGAGAAAAGGACGAACAGGGAACAAGGAACGGGAATACAGACCGCGGAACGTGGAGCGCGAACCGTGAAGAAGAACGGGAACTGACTCTGCGTTCCCGCTCCGCATTCCGTGTTCCCGCTCCCGTTCCGTGTTCCCTGTTCGTCTTTTTCTGGGGCGCGTCAGTCGTGCACGATCACCCGTGTGCCCGGGTGCTCATCCGTCGCCCACACCCCGTGCCAGCCTTGCGGCAGCTTCGGCTCCGTCCAGTTGAAGAGGGCGCGTGCGTCGTCGGGCGACAGGTTCACGCAGCCGTGGCTCTGGGTGTGACCGAAGTTCGAGTGCCAGAAGGCGCCGTGGAGCGCGTAGCTCCCGTTGAAGTACATGATCCACGGGACGTCCTCGATCGAGTACGGGCCGTCGCTCGCGACGTCCCCGTCCATCGTCGCCGCGACGTGCTTCTCGCGGATGCGGAAGCTGCCCTTCGGCGTCTCGTGGTTCTTCTCCTTGTTCACCTTGTCGACCTTGCCGGTCGAGACGAGCGTCGCGTAGACGGGCTTGTCGCCGACGAAGGCGACGAGCGACTGCGTCGTCAGGTTCACGTCGATCCACTTCTCGTTCGGCGCGAGATCGCTCGGGGCCGAGCCCGGCTTCACCGCGACGCCGTCGAGGTGGCGGAGCCACCACCCGTCGACCGTCTCCATGTACGTCATCGCGCCGATGTTCACGGTCGTGCCCGTGAGCCCGACCGGCGTGAAGCGCGAGATGGGGTCGCCCGCGGTCGCCTTCTTGTGGTCCTCGCTCAGCGTGTACTTCTTCGCCTTCGAGTTGAGGAGGAACGCGACCGGCAGCTTCGTCGGCGGGTTCGGGATCCAGTACGCGGGCGTGCCGCCGTCGGCCTGAGCGATGGCGGGCGGCCAGGGCGGCGGGTTGTCGATGCCGAGCCAGACGCCGTGGAAGTCGGTCGGCGCCTTCGGGAGGAACATCCGGTCCTTCGGCGCCAAGAAGCCGCCGGTGGTCTTCCACCACTTGGTCTTCTGCGTCGGCTCCTCGTACTCGCTGTCGAGCGCGACGTAGAAGCCCTTCACCATGCGCCGCACGATCGGGCCGTCGCCCTTGAGGTCGTCGAGCGTGACCTGCGGCTTGCCGCCGTCCCAATCGCGGAGGTACCAGGGGATCCCCGCGTCGTCGTCGAGCGACGGATCGCCGGATACGGTGGAGAGCCCCGCGTCGAGCAGCATGTCGTCGTACGGGTTGTTCGTGTCGAGCTTCGGCTTCTTCACGAGCCACGGCTCGTACGTCAGGCGCTCCTCTTTGGACGGGATCGTCCGGTAGAGGGGGGTGCCGTGCGCGACGTTGTACGCGTACTGGTAGGGCAGGGGCTGATCGAACCAGGGCGTGTGCGGCCCCGCCTTCACGCGCGGGTGGTTCGGATCCATCGTCGCGTAGCGACCGCAGACGAAGCCGCCGTAGAAGAGCTCGTACCAGCCCTCGGGGCAGGAGGTCGTCTTGTGCGCCTCCGCGATGACGGGGACCTTGGCGCCCTGGCGCAGGTAGCCGATCCGCATCGGCGCCGCCTTGTCGGGCTTGTTGTTGCGGCGCTTCTCGTCCTGCTCCTTGGTCGGGAACGCCATCTCGCTCATGACCGGGGTCATCATGAAGAGCGCGTACAGGTACGGGCCGTCGTAGGGGGCCGCGGCGTCGCCGGCGTCCACGTAGGCGAGGGGGCCGTCGAGGGGCGCTCCGTCGAGGTCGGCGGCGTTGGTCGTCGCGCTCGCCGCCGGGCCGCTCGGGGTCGCGTGCGTCTCGCCGCAGCCGCTGCAGGCAGCGGTGAAGGCGGAGAGGGCAGCCAGGCCCCAGCAGACGAAGCGCATGCGACGGCGAAACATGGGGGTCCGTTCGTTTAGTACCCCCCCTGCATCCTGTCGATCCAGTTTCTGACCATCCGAGTGCCCTTTCGCCATGGGTACGGGCAGTTGCGAGCCCCGTGCCGACCCGCCCGACCCACGGGACGGGCGACAAGACCGCGAAAATGAAGGAAGCTTCCGCGGTCGTCGTCCGTCCAACTGTGGAAAGTCGTCGAGGCGAACGTGGGTGAAGACACACGCGAAGGGGGTTCGGGCGGGCTGCCGGACGGCGCCGCGGCGACCGCCCCGACGGCCCCCCACGCGACCCCACCCCGCGCCGCCGACGACCAGAAGACCGGCCCGGCCCGGTTCTGGAGGAGCAAGCGGTGGCCCGTCGTCGGGGCCATCCTCGCCTCGCTGGTCGCCCACTGGCTCGCCGGCCCGTTCTCCATCCTCCCGGGCGGGCCCGACATCGAGATCAAGGACCAGGACGGGGAGCTCACCATCCCGATCGAGGCGCTCCAGTCCGGGATCGAGGAGCCCACGCACCCGCCCGAGCCTCCCCCGACCGCCACCGGCGGTGGGGCGAACGTGCCCCCCGTCCAGGGCCTCGGCCTGGACGCCGGATCCGACGCGCGCCTGCGCGATGCGGGGCCCGATGCCCATCCGCTCTCGACCCTCGGCGACTCGGGCCTCGAAGGCGACGGCGACGCGCTCGACGCTTCGACCACCGACGGCAGCGACGGCGGCACCCCTTCGCTCGACGAAGCCGGCGTCGCCATGGGCGGCACGGACGGCGGCGCCGACGGCTCGAGCTCCGGCAGCGATCCGCGCGCGCTCCTCGGCGCGGTCGGCGGTGTGTCCGCGGGGCCGGTGAACATCCAGGTCGCGGTGAACATGGCCGTGATCAAGACGCACCCCGCGGCGCCGCGCCTCGCGCCGATCCTCGCCGCGATCCCGCAGTGGAAGCAGTTCATGGCGGGCTCCGTGATCGATCCCATGCGCGACTGCGACTGGATCTTCATCCTGGGGCCGTCGCTCATCGACACCGAGAAGGACGCCGTGTTCGTGCACTACTCCGCGAGCGACGCGGTGGTGGACACCGCGATCGGCAACATCAGCAAGTCCTACGCGAAGGGCGGCCCGATCGACGTCGGGGTCCCGAAGGTGAAGGCGTGGCGCGCGTACGCGGATCGCGGCGAGCGCGTGTTCCTCCGGCCGTCGCCGGGCGTGGCGGTCATCGTCCCGTCGTCGCACGCGAACCAGTTCGCGCGCGTGCTCGTCGGGAATCCGGTGAAGCCGAACATGAACCCCGGCGAAGCCGCGCGCGTGGTGGCGCTTCGCCCGGGGGGCTCGATCTCCGCGATCCCGGCGAGCATCTCGGAGATGCGGCTGTGGGTCGTGCCGCGCAACGCCGACGGCGGCGCGGACGTGTACGCCGAGGGCGATTGCCCCGACCCCGCGGCGGCAGCGCAGGCGGCGGCCGACCTCAAGGACACCATCCAGCGGAAGAACTCGTTCGGCGTTCGCCTCGTGACCGGCGGGCTCTTCAACGCGGTGGACGTGACGTCGTCGGGCACGTTGGTGAAGGCGCACCTCTCGGCGTCGCGCGATCAGATCGACGCGGTGCTCGGGCTCGTCGCGGGGCAGGTGGGGGCGACGCTCCCGCCGCCGCCGACGGCACCGCCGCCGCCGACGGCGACCACGACCGCGACCGGATCCGGCGGGTGAAGGGGCTTCCCAACCACGCCGTGTTCGTGCTTGATCCCGTCGCCATGCGAACGAAGTCGATTGCCCTCGCCGCGCTGATCGCGGTCGTGCTCGCCGCACCGGCGTGCTCGAAGAAGGTCGACGAGCCGGGGACCACCAACTTCAAGCCGTCGACCGGCGAACCGCTGCCGCCCGGCCCGAAGGAGCTCGTCATCGAAGACGTGAAGGTCGGCGACGGCGCCCGCGCGGTGAAGACGGGCGACAAGATCAAGGTCCACTACACGGGCACGCTGATGAACGGTCGCAAGTTCGACAGCTCGCGCGACCCGGGCAAGCAGCCGTTCGAGTTCACGGTGGGCGAAGGCGTGATCAAGGGCTGGAGCCAGGGCGTCGTCGGGATGAAGAAGGGCGGTCAGCGCAAGCTCGTCATCCCGTCGGAGCTCGGCTACGGCAAGACCGGCTCGGGCGATTCGATCCCGCCGGATGCGGGCTTGAAGTTCGACATCGAGCTCCTCGACTTCGTGAACTGAGATGTTCGAACCGCTCCCTCCCACGCTGCCCGTCGAAGCGACCGCGCTCTTTCGCACGGTCGAGGTCGTCTTGGGCGGGCTCGTCGCATGGGTCGCCTACGTGAATCTCCGCCTGCCGCTGCGGAAGAGCCCCATCTTCCCGAGCGAGCCCGAGCCGCCGCCGAGCGAGGCAGCGCCGCAGGGCGAGCCCGAAGCGAAGCCGGAGGAAGCCAAGGCCGAGGAAGCCGAGGCCGAAGCCGGGTCGGAAGACGCGCCGAAGGACGACGCGAAAGCCGAAGAAGCCCCGAAGGACGACGCGAAGGCCACGGCCGAAGACGAGCCCGCCGCGCCGGACGGAGACGCCTGAGTGGCACGAGCCGTGCTCCTTTCGAGTGCGGCACCATGAACCGCGCGCTCCTCCGCCTCGCTCCTCCCGCATTTCTCGCCGGATTCCTGGTGGTCGCTTGCGGCGACGCCTCGGCGCCCCGGATCGATGGACCAGCCGTGGGGGTGGGAAATTCCGCCGATGCTGGAGTGAAGGACACCGGTCCGGACGGGCCGAGCTACCGCGATCCGAAGGCCGGGGACGGCGCTTGCTCCGCCCCGAACCTGGTCTGCGGTGGTGTCTGCGTCGATCCGAGCTCGGACACGGGGAACTGCGGGGGATGCGGGAAAGGCTGCCTCGGTGGGGGCGCCGTCTGCAACGCAGGCACCTGCGGCTGCCTCGGCTCGCTCATGGACTACTGCGCCAACGTCGGGTGCATGGACGTCTCCCAGGACTTCGACCACTGCGGTTCCTGCGACAACGCGTGCAACCCCGACTCGGACGACAAGTGCGAGGCGGGGAAGTGCGTGCCGAAGGACTGACGACCCCGCTTGCCCGGCGCGCCCGGACCCGGGTACATCGCTCCTCCAGATGAACCCGCCCCGCAGCCGTATCCTCGGCTCAGGTCACTACCTTCCTCCGATCGTGCGGACCAACGCCGATCTCGAGGCGATGGTCGACACGACCGATGCATGGATCCGCGAGCGCTCCGGGATCTCCGAGCGACGGATCGCGCCCGAGGGCATGGTCACGAGCGACATGGCCACCTTCGCCGCGAAGGCCGCTCTCGAGCAGTGCGGGCTCACCATCGCCGACATCGACCTGATCGTCGTCGGCACCATCACCCCGGACATGCCGCTTCCGGCGACCGCCGCGTTCATCCACGCGAAGCTGGGCGCGCGAGACGGGTGCCCCGCGTTCGACGTCGCCGCCGCGTGCGCCGGGTTCATCTACGGGCTCTCGATCGCGGACTCTTTCGTCGGCACGGGCGCTGCGCGCAACGTGCTCGTCATCGGCGTCGAGATGCTCTCGCGCGTGACGAACTGGAAGGACCGCACGACGTGCGTGCTCTTCGGCGATGGAGCCGGCGCCGTCGTCGTGGGGCCGGCCACCGGCGACGGGCGCGGGATCCTCGGGACGAACCTCTTCACCGACGGTTCGCTGACGGGCGCGCTCGTCATCCCCGGCGGCGGCACCGCGATGCCCCAGGGAGACCCGCGGATCGAGGCGGAGGCACTCGCGACGATTCAGATGAAGGGCGCCGAGGTCTTCAAGACGGCCGTGAAGAACTTGCATTCTGCAAGTCAGCAGGTCGTCGACGCGGCCGGCTACTCCAACGAAGACGTGACCTGGGTCGTTCCGCACCAGGCGAACCTCCGCATCATCGAGCAGGTCGCGGCGCGGGCGAAGTACCCGATGACGAAGGTGCTCACGAACCTCGAGCGCGTCGGCAACACGTCGAGCGCCTCGATCCCGATCCTGCTCGACGAGAAGATGCGCGCCGGTGTCATCCGCGAAGGTGACGTGGTGCTCAGCTGCGCCTTCGGCGCCGGCGTGAGCTGGGGCGCGGCGCTGATGCGCATGTAGCGTCGGCACCGCGCTATCCTTCGACCATGAAGCGCTTGGCATTCGTGGTCGGGGCGGTTCTCAGCTTTGCCAACTGCAGCTCCGAGCCGCCGCGTGGCGAGCCCGTCGTCGCGCTCTACCAAGCGCAGGGCGACAACCCCATCTCGGCGTATCCGTCGGACCGCTTCACCGTCGCGGACCCGACGACGCCCACCGGGCTTCGCGTCCACATCGACTCGACGGCGACCGCTGACCCGTTCGTCGGGCAGTTTCCCGCCACCGTGGAGCAGCTGAACGGCCTCGACGGCTTCTCGACGGTCGGCGGGGCGTTCGCGAACTTCAGCGGTCCGCTCGACGTTCGCGGCATCGCGCTCGACAAGAAAGCCGACCCGCCCGACCCGACGCCGCTCCGCGACGCGTCCGAGTACACCAAGCCGGGCTCGCCCCTCTACCTGCTCGACGCGGATCCCAAGTCTCCCGAGAAGGGAACCCTCATCGGGCTCGTCCCCAAGTACTGGGCCCAAGACAAGGACCCGGACTTCGCGGTCGCGGAGTACACGTTGCTCGCGCAACCCGCGCGGCCGCTGCGCCCGGGGACGCGCTACGTCTTCGTCGTCACGACCGCGTTGAAGGGCAAGAACGGCCTGCCCGTGACGCGCGCCCCCGACACGCAGAAGCTCTTCGACGGGACCGGCGCCTACGAGCGTGCGGTCGCCGACGGAGTGGCGCTCTTGAAGGAGAAGGTCGGGCTCGAGCCCGCCAGCGTCGCTCTCGCGACGTCGTTCACGACCGCGACCCCGACCGGCGAGCTCGTCGCTGCGGCGGCGCACGCTCGTACCACTTCGGTACCAGCGCTCGTCGAGCCGTGGACGATCGAGAAGCCGATCCAACCCGACGGACGGGTTCGCTTCCGGGGGAGGATCGACGTCCCCGAGTACCGTGACCCGAAGGACGGTCGGTGGCACTTCGTCGCCGGTGTCCCAAAAGAGTACGGCCGCGTCTCGCTCGAGGTGTTCCTCACCTTCGCCGACGGCAAGAAGACCGGGCCCCGACCGATCGTCATCTATCAACACGGCCTCGGCGGCGACAAGGACGGCACGTGGGGAACGACCGAGCGCCTCGCCGAGCTCGGTTGTGCGGTCATCGGGATCGACGCGCCCGAACACGGCTCCCGGGCGGCCGGGGGGAGCACCGACCCCTACTTCTGGATCTCCGGGTTCCTCGGCGTCGACCTCGCGGCGAAGACGTTCGACGTCGGCAAGGCGAGCGACAACTTCCGCGAGATGGCGCTCGATCAGCTCGAGCTCGTGCGCTTCTTCGCCGCCCAGAAGGACCTCGACCTCCTTCCGGTCGGTGCACCCGACGGCGTCCCGGATCTCGATCCGTCGCGGCTCCTGTACATCGGGCACTCGTTCGGTTCCGTGCAAGGTGCAACCATCTTCGCGCTCGCACCCGAGATCACCCAAGCGGTCTGGAACGTCGGCGGCGCGGGACTCACCGTGCTCCTCCGCGATTCGGGGTTGTTCAGCCTCGTGCTCAACGGGGTCCGGCCTCCCGGCACCACGGACGGCGCACTCGGGCGGTTCTTCGCGATCATCCAGGCGATCGTCGATCCCGGCGACGCCGCGAACTACGCCCGCCACGCCGCGCTGGAGGCGCCGACCGGCGTCGACGGCTGGAAGCCACGCGACGTCCTCATCCAAGAGTCCGTCCCGGACGGCATCGTGCCCAACTCGTCGACCGAGATCCTCGCCCGCGCCGCCGGGCTCGTGAACCAGAACGCGATCACCAAGGTCAGCGGGATGGCGGGGCAATCCGGGGCCGTCACGGGCAACCTCCCCGGTGGCGCGACTGGCGTCCTCGCCCAATTCGACAAAATCGAGGGCGGCCAAGCCGCGAGCCACGGCGAGGTGATCTTCTCGCCCGAGGCCAGGAAGCAGTACGTCTCGTTCTTCGCGAGCGGCCTCGCGAACGGCCACGCGACCGTCCCGCCGGCGTACCCGTGAGCGCGTCACCGATGCGCGGCGAGCGCGCGCGCTAGACGTCGGGCGACGTCAGCTTGGCCGCGCGGAACACGCCCCGCAGTACGTAGTCCTGGTACGTGGGCTCGCCCGCCGTCCAGAGCACGAGCTCCGCGGCGAGCTCGCCCGCCGGGCAGCCGCGGAGCAGCTCGACCGGCCCGAGCGCCGGGAGCTCCTGCAGGTAGGCGGGCTTCGGGATCGCGTTCTCTTCTTCGAACTTCGCGCTCTCGAACCAGAGCGGGTCGCTGAAGGCGGCGATGGCGCCCTTGTGCCGCTCCGGATCGAGCTCGGAGAGCGGAATCAGCTCCCACCCGGCGTCGACGAGGAGCGGGTGCATGTCCTCTTCCGCGTCGGCGTCGAAGGGCTCGCTGTCGGGGACCTCGAGCTCGAGCTCCGCGAGGCGCTCGGCCAGGCGCGTCCGCGGCCCGGGATCGGTCCCCCAATGAGCGAGCAGCACGAGCGCGAGCTCCTCTTCGGTCGCGCGGCGGAGCAGCCGCTCGTCGCGCGACGCCGCGTCGAGCTCGGGATCGGCGAGCGTGGCTCGCGCCCACGTCTCGAGCTCCGAGTCGCCGCCGAGATCGGCCGCGAGCGCGTGGATGTAGATCGCGCGGCCTGCGACGTAGCGGTGCTTCCCGAGCGCGCGGACGAGCCGCGCGACGTCGTCCGCGGTCTGGACGGGGAGGGTGACGGCTTCCATCTCAGTCGTCGCCGTCTTCGAGCGCGAAGAACTCCTTGATGCGCGAGAAGATGCGCTCTTCTTCGACCTTCATGCGGCGGGCCTTCTCCTCGTCGGACAAGTCCTCGCGCGCCGCGCTCAGCTCGATCCGGCGCTCGGCGAGGATCTTCGACATCTCGGCGGCGATCTCGGGGCGCGCCTTCATGATGTGGTCGAACGCCGTCTTCTCGAGCCGGTAGCACTCGACGTCGCTCGTCGCGATGACGTCGGCGGCGCGCGGCTCGCCGGTCATCAGCCCCATCTCGCCGAAGACGCCCGGGGCGTCGATCGTGGCGACGACGCGGGAGGCGGCGCCCTTCTTCTTCTCCTCGAGCTTGGTCCGGATCTCGACCGAGCCCGACGTGAGGATGTAGAGCCAGTGGGCGACGTTGCCCTGGCGCGTGATCGTCTCGCCCGTGCAGAACGGCGCGTACTTCAGGCTGTCGACCATCGACTCGATCTCTTGCGCGGTGAGCCCGTGGAAGAGCTTCATGCCGGTGAGCGCGGAGCGGCGCTTCTCGCGATGGCGCACGAGCTTGCGCTCTTCTTCCTCGTCACCGCCCGGCGCGTGGAAGACGGTCTGGGCGGGGAGCGCGAGCGGGATCTGCGCGCGGCGGAGACCCGCCTGCAGGCGCACGCGCACGGCGGACGCCGTGGGATCGTCGACCGCCAGATCGGTGAGCCAGAATCGAACCGCGTAGTAGGCGACGCTGTCGCGGCCGGGGCTCGCGAAGTCCATGAGGATGCAGTGGGCCTTCGGGTCGTCCGCGACGTTGGCGATCGGTGCCGACTGGAGGGCGTCGTTGACGACCTGGATCACGCGCGACGGTCCGTACCGGTGATCCACGCTGAAGTAGACCCAGAGCCGGTGCTGGAGCGGTTTGCCCTCGCGCTTGCCGAGGATGAGGATCTGGCTCGAGAGCAAGACGGAGTTGGGCACGATCAGGCGTCCCCAGTCGCGGGTCTCGAGGACGGTGTGACGCCAGCGGATCTCGCGCACCCTCCCTTGGCGACCGTTCTCGAGCTGGATCCAGTCGTCCACGTGGATGGACCCGTCGAGCTGGAGCGCGACGCCGCCGATGACGTTGCCGAGCGTCTGTTGGAGCGAGAGCGCGAGGATCGCGGAGACGACGGCGGACGCGCCCAGCACGGACGACGCGTTGACGCCGAACGCCGAGAGCGCGCTCGCGCTCACGAGGATGTAGCCGAGCCCGACCGCGAGATCGCTCGCGATGGTGGCGAGCTCCACGCTCAGCGCGAACAGGAGCAGATCGAAGACGACGACGGCGCCGAGGTTGATCGCCGTGAAGCCCGAGAAGAGCCGCGAGACGAACGAGAGCCGGCTCTCCCAGGGGGCCGAGTCGAACGCGGTCGCGACGCCGAGCAGGACCTCGGCGAGGACCGTGAGGACGAAGAGGATCGCCGCGCGCCGGAGCATCCGCCGCTCTTGCGGGCGGTAGCGGTTCACCAGGATGGCGACGAGCACCAGCCCGCCGAAGAGCGCCAGCAGCAGCCAGCGCGTCTTGAGGTGGTGGAGGAGGTCGGTCACCGGTCGTCAGACGCCGAAGGCGGCTTCGAGGAGCATCCGTTGCTCGAGCTGGTGGCTCGCGTTGCTGCCGGTAGCCGGGCTGGCGCTCTCGGCGCGACACGCGACGGACAGCGGGAGACGATCACCGATGAACTCGCGGATCCGCGCGTTGAGGAAGTACCAGGCGCCCATGTTGCGCGGCTCGTCTTGGACCCATACCAACTTGGTACCGTCCTTGTAGGGCGCGAGCGCCGCCCCGAGCGCGCCGTCGAGCGGGTAGAGCTGCTCGAGACGCACGATCGCGACGTCGTTCCGGTTCTGCTTCCGCCGCGCGTCGAGGAGGTCGTAGTAGACCTTGCCGCTGCACAAGAGAACGCGCGTGACGTTCGCGGCGTCGACGCTGACGTCGCCGATGACGCGGTGGAAGCGCCCGTTCGCGAGATCGTTGGTCGTCGAGACGGCCTCCTTGTGACGGAGGAGGCTCTTCGGCGTCATGACCACGAGCGGCTTGCGCCAGGGGCGCAGCACTTGGCGGCGCAGGCAGTGGAAGATCTGCGCCGGCGTCGTCAGGTTGACGATCTGCATGTTGTCCTCCGCCGCGAGTTGGAGGAAGCGCTCGATGCGGGCCGACGAGTGCTCGGGGCCTTGGCCCTCGTAGCCGTGGGGGAGGAGGAGCACGAGGCCCGAGAGGCGGAGCCACTTGTCCTCGGCGCTGGAGATGAACTGATCGATGATGACCTGCGCGCCGTTGGCGAAGTCGCCGAACTGGCCTTCCCAGATCACGAGCCCGTCGGGGCGGTCGAGGGAGTAGCCGTACTCGAAGCCGAGGACGCCGGCCTCGGAGAGGGGGCTGTCGTAGACGTCGAAGCGGGCCTGCGTCTCGGTGAGGTTGGCGAGCGGGCGGTACGGCTTGCCGGTCTTCGCGTCGAACAGGGTCGCGTGGCGGTGCGTGAAGGTCCCGCGCTGCGAGTCCTGGCCGGTGATGCGAACCGGGACGCCCTCGGTCAAGAGCGTCGCGAACGCGAGGTGCTCGGCAGTGCCCCAGTCGAACGGCTTCCCCTGGATGACGTTCTCGCGCCGATCGTGGAAGACCTTGAGCGCCTTCGAGTTGCCTTGGAAGCCCTCGGGGAGCTGCGCCATCTTCTCGACGAGCTCGACGAGCCGCGCTTGCGGCACGCTCGTGTCGACGTCGGGTACGGCGGCGTCGGGGCCGCCGGCGTACTTGGCCCAGAGGCCGCCCATCGCGTTCGGCGGCTTGTGCCAGTCGCCGCTGCGGGCCTCGTCCAGCTCCGCCGTGAGCGCCGCCTGGCGCTCCTTGGCGATGTCGTCCGCTTGGGCGGGCGTGACGATCCCGGCATCCACCAGGCGCCGCACGTACATCTCGCGGATGCTCGGCTTCTTGTCGATCACCGCGTACATGATCGGCTGGGTGAAGCGCGGCTCGTCGTTCTCGTTGTGGCCGTACTTCCGGTAGCAGTACATGTCGATGACGACGTCCTGCGCGAAGCGCTGGCGGTACTCGATCGCGAGCTTCGCGACCCAGATCACCGCCTCGGGATCCTCGCCGTTCACGTGGAAGACCGGCACGCGCATCATCCGCGTGATGTCGGTGCAGTAGCGCGTCGAGCGCGAGTCCTTCGGCAGCGTGGTGAACCCGATCTGGTTGTTCACGACGACGTGGAGCGTGCCCGCCGTCGTGTAGCCCTCGAGCCCGGCGAGGTTCAGCGTCTCCGGCACGATGCCCTGGCCGATGAAGGCCGCGTCGCCGTGGATCAGGAGCGGCATCACGCTGGTGCGGCGCACGCGGTCCTGCTTGGCGCGGACGCGCCCCTCGACCACCGGGTTCACGAACTCGAGGTGGCTCGGGTTGAAGCACAGCGTGAGGTGCACCTTCGAGCCGGACTCGGTGACGACGTCGCTCGAGTAGCCGAGGTGGTACTTCACGTCGCCGCCGCCGATGAAGCGATCGGGGTGCTTGTCGTCGAAGGCGGCGAAGAGCTCGCGCACCTTCTTGCCGAGGGTGTTCACGAGCACGTTGAGGCGGCCGCGGTGGGCCATGCCGAATACGATCTCGTCGATGCCCTTCGCGCCGCTCTCCTCGATGAGAACGTCGAGCATGGCGATCAGCGACTCGGCGCCCTCGGCGCTGAACCGCTTCTGGAAGCCGAAGTTCTTCGCGAGGAACTGCTCGAACGCCTCGGCGTCGGTCAGCTTCGCGAGCACGCGCTTCGCGAGCGTGGGGTCGAGGGCGGGGCGGTTGCGCGTCGACTCCATGCGCTGGCGGAGCCAGAGCCGCTGCTCGGGCGCCTCGATCTGCGTGAACTCGACGCCGATCGAGCGGCAGTACGTGTCCTCGAGGTGGGCGATGATCTCGCGCAGCGTCGCCTTGTCGGGCATGCCGCCGATGTTGAGGGTGGGGAAGGTGAGCTCGAGATCGCTCCGCGAGAGACCGAAGTTCTCGAGCTGGAGCTCGTTCGGGGCGCTCTCGTCGTCGCCGAGGGGGTTCACGCGCGCGAAGAGGTGCCCGCGCACGCGGTACGCGTTGATGAGCGCGTAGACCTTGCCGCCGGCCGTGGCGTCCGCCAGGAGATCGGCGGGCGGCATCGTGTCGTGCGGGAGATCGAGCCGGAGCAGCGGGAGCGACCGCGCGTCGACGGCGGGGGCGTGGGTGCCGTTGCCGTTCGTGTAGGGCGAGGCGACCGGCGGCGGGGCAGGAATCGCGACGGAGCTCGCGGTCGTGATGGGGGACGCCGTGGCGGCGCCGTTCGCGTCGTTCTCCTCGAAGAAGCGGCGCCACTTCTCGTCGACCCCTTGCGGCGACTGGAGCCAGCGAGCGTGCAAGTCTTCGACGTAACCCGCGTTGATCCCAAACTCGTCGAACATCGTGAACGAACCTCGGAGGGAAAGGGAAACCCCAACCTTTTAGCGCAAACTAGGGTCGCGGGTCGCAACTTCGTAGGGGGGACCGCTCGGGTGGGGCCTCGCGCCGCGTGGTAGCGTCCGGCGGCGAATCGGAACATGGCGAACCGAGCGAAGTTCTGGGCGATGACGGCCCTCGCGGCGGGATGGGTCGCGTTGCTCCTTCTGGTCGGCACGATCGCCTCGGGCGTGCTGCTGGACGTGCTGCTGAGCTCGATCCAGCGCGCCTGCCCGTCGTGCCGCTTCGTGGTGACGAGCCCGAGCGAGCACTTCGCCACCCGCGCAGCGATGGCGGGGCTCCTCGTCGCACCTGCGTTCGTCGCGTGGCTCGCGTTGGCCGGGGTGCGGCTCGCCACCGCGGGGCTCCCGTCGTGGCGCGGGGTCCTCGTCGCGCTGGGCGCACCCGTGGGCTTCGCAGCGTTGGACCTGGCGTGGGGTGCGTGGCGACTCACCTCGGCGTTTGGGGACATCGATCCCGGCGGGCTCCAGCCGACGCTCCTCGTCCGGGATCTCGGCCCCGACGCTTCGTCGTTCGTGATGGTGAGTCTGGTCGCGCTGGTGGTTCCCGTCGTGGTGGCGCGGATCGAGCGCCGACGAACGGGGCCGTAGCGAGGGCGCTCAGTCGACCTTCAACCACGACGGGAGGTCGACGTCCGGATCGAGCGAGACGAGCATCGCCTCGATCGCGACGGCGGAGACCTCGCTGCCTTCCGCGGCGACGCGGAGCGCCCCGTCGGCCCCGCGGTAGAGGATGACCTTCACCGCCTGCATCGTCCGTGCGCCGGGCTGCTCGTCCGTGCGATCGCCGCGGTAGGCCAGGGCGCCGATGCGCGTGCGCTCGGCCTCGAACGTGGCGACGGGGAGGGCATCTCCGGGGAGAGCCTCGGTCGGCCACGCGTCGGCGTCGGCCGCGGTGGGAGCGGCGCCCGCCTCGGGAGGCTTCGTCTGCATCGGCTCGCGCGGCTTGATCTCGGTGTCGCCGCCGAGCGCGATGTCCGACGTCTGGGTGGACTCGTCGTCGTCGCCGCGTCCGCGCTGGACCTCGCCGGCATAGGAGCGGCGCTGGGTCTTGCGTTGGTCGGCGGCGTCTTTCGCCTTGGCGTCGGGCTGGGCGGCGGGCTTCGGATCTTTGGGGCCCGGCGTCGTCTTGGCGACGACGGGCTTGGGCGCGGTCGGCGCAGCCACCTTCGCGGGGGCGGGCTTCGCCGCGGCGGGCTTCACCGGCATGAAGGCCGGCTTCGTCGGTACGCCCATCGGGCTCTTGGCCGGCGCGGCGGGAGGAATGCTCTTCCGCGTACCAGGCGCAGGCGCAGCGGGCGGGATGCTCTTGCGCGCCGGAGCGCCGGCGGCCGGCGGGATGCTCTTCCGGGCGGCAGCCGCAGGCGCAGCGGGCGCGGCCTTCGCGGCGGCGACCTGGGTCGCGACCTCGGCGGCGGCTTTCGCGAGCTCCAGCGCGCGCATGTCGGCGTCGGCCTCGGACGCGGACTCCGCAGCGCGGCGCAGCCATTTGAGCGCTTCGGCGTGATCGCCGCGTGCCCATTGGCTCTCGGCCGTCGTCAGGGCCCACGAAACGTCCTCGGGATCGTCCTTCTTGGGGCTCGGGATGGGCGACGCCATTTCGCTCGTCGCAGCATACACGAGGGAGGAGGTCGTGAAACCTGCTCGGAGCCCGTTCTCCCGTGCTCGTGCTCGTGCTCGTGCTCGTGCTCGTGCTCGTCCTCGCGTCGCCCTACGGAAGCGCGATCCCCACCGGAAGCCGTCCCTCCGCCCGCTCCGGCCGCCCGCCTCCTCTTCCCCCACTCGCAGCCGCCTTCGCCTTGAGCCACGCCCCGCAATCGAAGCTCGTCGCCGCCGCCCCGCGCTGGACGACGATCGCGAGCGCGTCGCCGTCGGGAGCCGTGCACAGCGCGACCACGTCGGGCCGTTGGGTGAGTCGCCCCGCGAGCGTGCGCAGGAACCCGACGTCGTCACCGCGCCGCTCCACGACGATCGTCGTCGTGCCTTCGGCCGCCGGCGGGTGCGCCGCGAGGAGCGCCTCCGCCGCGAGCACCGCGAGCTCGCCGCGCGCGTTCGCGAGCTTCGCTTCCCGATCCTTGAGCTCCGCGCGCAAGCGATCGATCGCCGCCACCGCACCCTCGGGGCCACACGAGAAGCTCGTCGTGATCGCATCGAGGACGCGCGCGCGCGCGCGTGCGTCCTCGTCGGCGCGCTTCGCGGCGTGGAAGCTGACGCGCATCTTCCCCTTGTAGCGCTCGACCGAAGCGACCCGCACGTGACCGATCTGCCCGGTGCGCGTGCAGTGCGTGCCGCCGCACGGCGTGAGATCGAAACCCTCGATCTCCAGGATGCGCACGCCCGAGCTCACCTTCGGTGCGCGCCGGAGATCGAGCGTCGCGAGCTCGGTGTCCGACGGAAAGAACGCGCGCACGGGCACGTCGCGCCGGATCACGTCGTTCACGAGATCTTCGATCGCGAAGAGCTCGGCGTCTTCGAGCGCGCTCTTCTCCACGTCGATCGTGCAGCTCGTGGCGCCGAGCCGCGCGGAGACGGTCGGCGCGCGTGCGACGTCGTGCAGCGCGCGCGAGAGCATGTGCTGCGCGGTGTGCTGCGCCATGTGATCGCGGCGGCGCGGAACGTCGATCGCCCCGCGGAGCTCGCCGCCTTCGAGCTTCTCGAAGCCGCCCGGCTCCGCCCCCAGCACGTGGAAGATCGTGCCGGCGTCGTCGATCTGCGTGTCCACCACGTCGAAGGAGCGCGCGCCGAAGGCGAGCGTCCCGCGGTCGCCGAGCTGGCCGCCACCCTCGGGATAGAACAGCGTCGCAGGCAGCACGAGGGCGGGCTTGCCCTCGAAAACGAGCGCCTCGGCGCTCGCCACGCGGAACTCGGATGCGAAGGGATCTACCCAGTAGGACTTTTCCGTACCCAAAGTGACCCCATCTTGAGGGGGAATGGCGCCCGTCGCCAAGCGTAGATCCTGGTGAGCCCATGAACGACGGACAGATTCTGGCGTGGGTCCTCGGAACGATCGGTGGTCTCGGTCTCCTCGCGCTCCCCGTGGCGCTCTACCGCCACGCGGTGAAGCGCCAGAGCCAAGGCTGGGACTACATGGAGCCGGTCGCACTGCCCGCGGGTGCGTACCGCGGCGTGACGGTGGAGGTCCCGCGGTCGCCCGGTGTCCCGCGCGTGGTGCGCGCCGCGAGCATGTGGTCGCTCTTCATGCTCGTGCCGGCGGTCGTGTCGCTGCCGCTCATGCTCCTCGGCTTCGTGATGATGTCCGCGCCCGCGTTCGTGTTCGGCCCGCTCGGGGTCGTGCTCGCGTTCTTCATCGCGCGCGCCGGGCACCGGCTGCCGCAGGCGGACCCGGGCGCGGCGCGCTTCGCGCGGAGCGTGGCTTACGCCGAGGTCGTCCACAACGTGGTCGTGGTCGGCACGGTCATCCTCGCGACCGTGACGCACGAGTCGACCTGGGACCTGTGGTCGGCCGAGAAGCTCGGCGCGGCCGCGCTCGTCTACGCGCTGGTCTCGTTCGGGCACGCGGCGTTTCTCCTCCACGCGGTGGACGTCCACGAGCGCGTCGTCGCGCGCGACGTCGCGCCGGACGCGCCGGCGGAGCTCTCGACGGTGGTGTAAGCTCGGCGTCGATGGCGGCGCTCAAGCTCACGGTGAACGGCGAGGCGACGGAGGTCCCGGCAGGCGCGACGGTGCGGGCGCTGCTCGAGCAGCTCGCGCTGACGAGCGGTCCGGTCGCGGTGGAGGTGAACCGCGCGATCGTCACGCGGGCCGAGCACGCGACGCACGCGCTGAGCGATGGCGACGTCGTCGAGATCGTGCACCTGGTCGGCGGTGGTTGATCAGCGGTCGACCGCCGCCCGCGCCCGTGCGACCTGAGTGACGACGGCGGCGCGCGTCGCCTCGGCAAGGACCGCGGTCTTCTTCGCGTCCTCGGCCGGGATGGGCTCGCCCACCGCGAGCACGACGCGGCTCGGCTCCGCGCTCGCCATCTTCGAGAGGTGCTGCGGAAAGGTCTCGTCCACGAACGCCGCCTTCGATCCGGTCTGGTACGCGATGCCGACCGGCAGCACGTCGACCTTGCGCCGCAAGGCCGCGAGGAACGAGCCGGCGTGGAACGGCCGAACTTCGTCGCCCGGGAACGTCGTCCCCTCGGGGAAGAGCGTCACCGTATGGCCCGCGTCGAGGAGCTCGCGCATCGTACGGATGACCTGAGCGCCGCTCATCGAGTCGGAGCGATCGACGAAGATCGTCCCGGTCGCGCGCGCCGCGGCGCCGACGAGCGGCCACTTCGCGAGATCCGCGCGGCTCACCATGAAGCCACCGAAGGAGCGGAGAAGGATCGCGACGTCGATCACGCCGCGGTGGTTCGCGACGACGAGCCGCCCGCGGCCGCCGGTCGGCCGATGATCCGCGTGGCCGAGCGTCTCGAGCCGCACGCCGAAGATGCGGAGGAGCGAGTCGCACCAGCGCCGCGTCCAACGATCGCGGACGGCGTCGCGCCGCTCGGGCGGCGCCAGCGCGCGGGCGCCGAGGTAGCTCGGGAGCATGACCGAGGTCGAGAGAACGAAGCCGGCGACGCGTGCGCCCCGGCGCGCTTCGATGCGTGCCTTCACCAGAGCCTCCGTAGTCCGAATGCCAACCACTCCGCGGCGCGGCGCGTGATCGGCCGCTGGCGCCACGACTCGAGCTCGATTTTGTGCGCCCCCGCGAAGTCGTGGTCGAACCAGCTCCGCGTGTGGCGGGCGAACGCCGCGTCCTCCACCGCGAGGTTGAGCTCGAGGTTCTTGCGCCACGAGCGCTCGTCGAGGTTGTAGCTGCCGATCGTGACGAAGTCGTCGTCGATGAGGGCGGTCTTCGCGTGGAGGACGCGGCCACTCAGCGCGCGGACCTGGATGCCACTCCGGAGGAGCGTGTCGAAGAGCGCCTCGACGGCGTACTGCACGATCGGGACGTCGCCTTGCTCCGGAACGAGGACCCGCACGTCGACGCCGCGCTTGGCCGCGTGGATGAGCGCCCCGCGGACGGAGCGATCGGGGACGAAGTAGCTGTTCGCGATGTCGATCCGTTGCTTCGCGAACTGGATCCGGCGGAGGTACTCGCGCCGGAGCTCGCGCCGCTTGCGGTAGGGGTTCGCGAGCACCCACACGCGGCGCGTGCGCCGCCGCCGAACGGGCCGCACGTCGCGCGGGGCAGGTCGACCGATGCGCTTCCACGTGTCGTAGAAGAGCGCGCGGAGCTCGTGGACGGCCTCGCCGCGGACCGCGATCATGTCGTCGCGCCAGCCCTCGCCGCCGTCGTCGACGCTGAGCCACTGGCGCGCGAGGTTGATCCCGCCGGTGAACGCGTGCCAGCCGTCGACGACGAGGAGCTTGCGGTGATCGCGTCGCTCGAGCACGTCGATCGTGAGCGCGCTGCGGAGCGGGAAGATGGCGTGGAACGATCCGACCTCGCCGCCGGCGGCCTCGAGCGGCGCGAAGAAGGCCGGCGAGATCTCGAGGCTCCCGACGGCGTCGTAGACGACGCGGACGCGTACCCCGCGTCGCGCCGCTGCGACGAGCGCATCGAGGAAGCGAAGCCCGCAGCGGTCCGCGGCGATCCAGTACATCTCGAGGAGAACTTCGTTCTCGGCGGCGGCGATCGCCTCGAGCATCGCGGGGAAGGCCTCGACGCCGTCGCGGAGGAGGCACACTTCGTCGCCGCCGACCGGGAACCACGTCGTCATGGCTTCGCCGCCTTCTCGCGCCGTGGGCGAACGGCCGCGATGACGAGCGCATCGTCGTGGAGCGCGGTCGCGATCGCGCGCACCCCGTCGAGCGTGGGCGCCGGTCGCGCGCCGCGGAACGAAGCGACGACCCGGCGGCGCGGATCCAGCGCGTCGTCGCGCGCGCCGGTGGCCGCGAGCGCGAGCGCTGCGCGGGCATCGGTTTCGGCGAGGCCGTGCTGCAGTCGGTCGACGAGCGCACGGATCTGCGCGACGGCGCCGTCGAGCGCCGCGTCCGCGGTCGCGACGTGCACGACGAGGAACGGCGCGCGCGGCGCCCCGACGACGCGGGCCGAAGCGTTGCGCGCGAGACCGGCGAGCGCGCGGGGGAGCGCGGCGGCGTCGAGCCAGCGCGCGAACGCGTCCGCGGCGGAGAGATCGGCGGGCGTCGCCGCGAGAGGCCAAGCGAGCCACGCCTCGGGCGACGCGCCTTCCTTCACGTACGTGCCGGGCTTCGGCGGCGGCGGCGTCCCCGGATCGGCGCACGCCGGGGCAGCGCCACCGAACGAGCGTGGCACCCAACGATCGAGCGCGGCGGCGAGCGCGCGCGCGTCGGCGGCATCGCCCGGGACGAGCGCAGCGGCCCGGAGCGGCCCGTGCCGGAGCCCGTCGAGGCGCGTGCGGGCTTGAGCGTCGCTCGCGTGGAGGAGCGCGTCGGGGATGCCGGTCGGCGCGACGAGCGCGGGGTGCTTCGGCGCGAGCGTCCGCGCGAGGTGAGCGAACGCCGGAGCGCCAGCCGCATCGGCTCCGCCGAGGCGAAGCCGCGCCGCGGCGAGCGCACCGTCGGCCAGGGGATCGACGAGGAGCCGCTTCGCGAGCGTCTTCGCGACGCGCCGCGCGAGGTCGGCGCCGAGCTCGCCCGCCCGCCGGCGGCCACGCGCGACGACACCGAGGCCGTCCGCGGCGACGAACGGCTCGAGCGCGACGTCGTCGCCCGCGTCTCCCGCGGCCCCGGCGGCGGCGGTGACCGCGAGCGCCCCGAGGCCGGCGTCGTCTTCGGATTCGCTGCTCGTCCCACAAGGGGATGCAACCAGCACGACGAGCTCCGGCTGTCCCGGCTCGAGCTCGGTCGCGAGGGGGAGCGCCGGTCGGGCGAGCGTCGCGTCGGCGGCCGCGAGATCGCGCGCGACGTCCTTCGTCGCGGCATCGACGTCGAGCGGCGCCTTGGCGCGCGGATCGCCGCCGAGGCTCACGTGCGCGCCGACCGCGCTCGTGTTCCCCGAGGGGTCACCGACGCTCACGCTCAGGGCCGAGGCGGCGGCGAGCTCGGCGGCGTCGCGGGCGTCGCTCGCGCCCGGATCGGCGGCTTCGCTCTCGGCTTCGCGCTCGACCTCGGCGAGCTCCCGGCGCGCGAGCGCGACGCCGGCCCCGACCGCGGCGGGCGCCACGTCGAGCGCGACCGCCGTGCAGGCGCGGGGGCCCAGGCGTTCGACGGTGGCGCCGCCGAAGGTGACGCCACCATCGAGGACGGAGAGCTGGGCGCGGAGGGGCGCATCGTCCGCGCCGACGGCGAGGGCGCGTCCGCGTGCGCGCGCGCCGTCTCCCCACGCCGCGACGGTCAGGCGCGCGCGACCTTGGGCTACGCGGCCCGTCGCGTCGTCGACGATCGGCGCGGACGCGAGCGGGGGTGCCGTGGGCGCATCCCCCGCGCTCCAGGCGGGACCGCTCCGCAGCGCTTCGGCGACGCGCGTCGCGGCCGCGAGTGGGCCCGTGGCGGCGAACGCGACGCGGGCGCGCGTGACGCTGGCGGCGCGAAGGACCTCGACGTCGGCGACGGCGAGCGGACGGCCGGCGGGGCGGAGCACTCCCTCGCACAGCGCGAGCGCGCGGCGCTCGGTGGGGACGGCGGGGAGGGCGGCCAGCGCGGAGAGCTTCCGCTCCACGGTGGTGCGCTCGGCGTCGGCGCTCGGATCTCCTGCGCGCGCGAGGAGCGCGGCCGCGATCTTCGCCGCCGCACCGCCGGCGGCACCGGGATCGTCGACGAGCACCGCGACGCTGACGACCCCGGGGCTCACGGTCACGCGCGGGTGGAGGCCCGCGAGCCGCACCTCGAGCAGCCCCGCCAGCGCGACGGCCGCGGCATCGTCGCTCGCGCCACCCGCGCCTTCGGTGATCGCGTACGCCGCGACCGCCACCGCAGGGTCGCCCCCGCGGACGACGGCCGCGACGCGCGGCCGCTCGGGGGACTCGATGACGTGCGCCGCCGTGGCGGCCGCAGGCTTCGGGGTATTGCTCGGGGGTGGAGGGCCGCACGCCGCGACGGCTGCGAGCGGCACGAACCAGAGGGCACGCCCCACGCTCACCCCGTCAGGCCGACCGTCATTGGACCATGTCCGCCGCGAAGCGCGGTGCGATCTTGAGGTTGAAGAAGAACGTCACGATGCCCGTGATCGACTTGAAGGTCGTGCCCGCGGCGAAGTCGGGGAACTCGAAGAGCTCGTTGGAGATCGCGGGAGCGTTCTTGTCGCTCGTGAACGCCGCCGTGCGGCGCTTGCCGGTCTTGTCGGCGATGGGAGCCATCTCGACGGTGACGTTCTTGATCGTCACCAGCATGCCATTCCACTTCCGGCCGTCGGCGAAGGTGTTGAGATCCGAGAGCTGGATCTCGACCGGAGCCGGCACGGCGGTCTCGTAGCGGAACGTGGTCGCAGGCTGCACGAGCTGCGGCAGGAAGAACGGCGCGAAATTCACGGTGGTGCCGATGGTCTGCTGCTCGACGTACTGCCCGTCGAGGTCGACCACGTCGCCCGGGGCCAGGCGCAGGTTCGCCGGCTGGAACGAAGGCGCGAACAGGCTGATCCCGCCGTAGGGGCTCGCCACGTCCACGTCCTGGAGCCAGATCGTCCCGCGGCTCTTGCCGTCACCCGTCTCGTCGAAGTTGTCGACGGCGGTGACGACGGCGCTGGTGACGAGGACCTCTTTCCCGACGTAGCCGGCGTTCGGCTGCTGCACGTCGCGAAGGCGCTTTCCGTGGCCGAGCACGCTCGGCGACGCGGGGACGGGATCGTCACCCGGGCGTTGGGAGCACGCGACGCTCGCGACGACGAGCGTGGCCGCGACCACCGGGAAGAGGGAGCGAAGGAACATCGTCCCTTCGCTTTATCATCGATCTCAGGCCGCCGCAGCTTCGGCGAGCGCCTCGAGGCGGGCCTGGATTTTGTGCTTCTTCGAGTAGACCGTCTTCACGCTGATGTTCATGCGCTGGGCGATCTCGACGGGGTCCATGCCCTCGGCGAAGTAGAGCGCGGCGAACGCGCGGTCACGGGCGCTGAAGCCGTCGAGCATGCGGGCGGCGATCGACGCGCGCTCGCGCTGGGCGACCGCCTCGTACGGGTCGGGGGTCTCGCAGACGACGTCGAAAGCGTCGCTGACGGCGGCCTTCGCCGGCTCGCGGCGAACGCTGCGGAGGTAGTCGTACGCGCAGTTGATGGCGAGGAGCCCGATCCAGGACGAGAAGCGGTGGCCGCGGTTCTTGTCGAACGTGCGGAGCTTGTGCATGTCGTTCGCGAGGAGGGAGAGCTTGAGCGTCGCGGCGATCTCCGCGACGTCCTCCTGCGTGACGACCGAGGTGAACCGGCGCGTCACCTTCATGATGCACCGGTCGATCAGACGATCGTAGCGGCGCGCGAACTCGCGCCACGCGGTCGGGCAGCTGGTGACCATGCGCGCGACGAGCGCCTCCTCGGTCCAGGCCGAGGTATCCGTCACCGCCACGAAGGTCCCGCTCTCACGAACACGAATCGTCGTCATCACTGCATCCTCCAAGCGCCCCGGATTTTCCGTGGCGTCGAGGGAAGCTTTTGCAGCCGCTGTGCCAGCCCGAGGAAAGTCGACAAATTCCCGAAATCGTTGGGAATGCGCGTTTGGGACCGAGCGTAACAGCCAGCGTAACAGGCCCCTGCGGCGTAACACTCGGGCCGAGCGTTACGCGAGTGTTACGGTCCCTGTTACGGCGCCGCGGCCCGCGCGAGGTGAGCGAGCGCGGCCGTCGCGGTGACGGCCAGGAGCACGCGCGGCGGCGCGCCCGGCGCCTCGAGCACCAGGTAGTCCCGCCCGATCACGTCGAACTGGGCGAGGTGGCGGAGCCGTCGCAGGCGCGCGCCGGAGGGCAGCACCAGCCCTTCGTCGACGAGCCGAACGTCGTCCGCGAGGTCGCCGCCGAAGCGCGCGAAGACGGCCTCGACGGCGCCGTCGGGGAGGGGGCGCGTGGCGTCCGGCGCGACCAGCGCGAGCTCGGCGCCCTCGGCGCGGAGCCACGTCCGCTGCGGGGCGCCGTCGTCGGCCAGGTGCTCGTCGAGGAGGAGGTCCGTCACTCGGCCGCCGACGCGGCGGCCTGCTCGGCGAGCGCGTCCGCCTTGGCGAGCACGAACCGGCGAAGCTCGCGGATCGGCACGCGCGTCGGGCAGCGCGCTTCGGCGGCGCGGAGGGCATCCTCGCTCACCGCCGCGAACGACTTCGCCGCCGCGTCGTAGTCGGGCATGCTGCGCGAGCTCGCGAGCACGAGATCCATCACGCCGCCGTACGTGCCGCGGGCGGCGACGATGCGCGCGGCCTCGCCGACGTCGCAGCGCCCGCACGCGATGCACCCGTTGAAGCGAGGGAGCGCGGTGCGCTCGTCCTTCGTCACGGCGGGGAGGTTGTCCTTCGCGTAGGAGCGGCGAAACGCCGCGAGCCCACGGCGTGCGCCCACGAGCGGAGCGAAAAGGCTCCGAACGAGCGCCCAAGCGAGGATGACGAGCGCATGAAGCCGCTCCATTCGCCCCTTTTACACTTCTTCATCGCGCCGCCGCTAGGCGCTTAACAGTCCCGAAGCACGGTGAGGGCGTCACCAACTGAGGAGGATCACTGCGATGCTCGGTTTCATCATCGGTACGGTTTGTCTCATCGGCCTCATCAAGGTCATCCGTGGCCGCCGCCACGGCTGGGCGCAAATGCACGGCTACGGCTACGGCGGGGGCTGCGGGTCGAATTACGGGGGCGGTTGCGGCGGTCGCGGCTACGGCTGGGGCGGTCCGCGCTGGGGCGGTGGCTATCGCGACTCCTACGGGGGCCACGACCACCAGCATGGTCACGACCACGACCACGGTCCGGGTCCGTGGGGCGGCGGGGGCTTCTTCCTCCGCGGCCTCTTCCAGCGGCTCGACACCACGCCGGGCCAGGAGAAGGTGATCAAGAGCGCCTTCGAACAGGTGAAGAAGACCATGCAGGAGGCGCGCTCCGAGTGGCGTGACGGCAACGAGGTCGCCGACCTCTTCCGCGGCGAATCGTTCGACCGCACCGCGGCCGAAGGCGTCAGCGGCAAGGCCGACGCGTCGTTCGCCAAGGTCCGCGTCGCGATCGTCGAGGCGCTGGCTCAAATCCACGAGGTGCTCGACGAGCGGCAGCGCGGCATGATCGCCGACTTCCTCGCTCGCAACGGCGGTCGTGGCTTCTTCCGGGGCGTGCGCGGTGAGCGCTCGGCCTGGGTCTGAAAGGAGAACCAAGATGCACCCCTTCCGGATTCGCCGTCTCGCCATCGCCCTGCTCGCCCTCGGCACCGTGGGCGGCTACACGCTCGGATTCGCATCGATGCGCTGCCACTCCCGTGAGCGCCGCGAAGCCTTCGAGCACCACGTCGCCCAGGTCTGCGTCGACGCCGCTCGCGAAGACCAGGGCTCACGCTCCGAACCGCGGTAAGCTCCCATGCAAATGCGCGTTCTTCTGATCGACGACGACGCCCGGCTCTTCGAGCTCATCTCGAGTTACCTCGAGCAGAACGGCGTCGCGGTGAAGGGCGCGAACGACGGGCCGAAAGGCCTGGCGCTCCTCGAGGAGGGCGGCTTCGATGCCGTCCTCCTCGACGTCATGATGCCGGGGATGAGCGGGCTCGAGGTCTGCCAGCGCATCCGGCAGGAGAGCACGGTCCCGATCGTCATGCTCACCGCGAAGGGCGACGAGACGGACCGCGTCGTGGGCCTCGAGCTCGGCGCGGACGACTACGTCGCCAAGCCCTTCAGCCCGCGCGAGCTCCTCGCGCGCCTCCGCGCCGTCGTTCGGCGCGCGCAGCCCGAGGCGGTGTCCGAGCGCGTCGTCGTCGGCGATCTCTCCGCCGACCTCGGGCGGCGCGAGGTGTCGCGAACCGGCGGCCGGATCGACCTCACCGGGATCGAGTTCGACATCCTCGTCGCGTTGATGCGCCGCGCCGGGCGCGTGGTGCCGCGCGACTCGCTCCTCGAAGAAGCAGGCCGTGGGGACGTCACCGTCGGCGAGCGCACCGTCGACGTCCACATCTCCCACTTGCGCCAGAAGCTCGGCGACGACCCGAAGAGCCCGCGTCTCATCAAGACCGTGCGCGGCGTCGGCTACGTGCTGGCGAAGGAGTGAGCGTTGGGCTGGCATCGAAAGCCCCACGGACACCCGTTCCACCACCACGGGCACGACTGCCCGGCGGACGGCGTGCGCGATGGTGAGGCCCGGCGGCGCTTCTATTTCCGCTGGCGCCTCCAGCGCCGGATCTTCGCGTGGTTCGGGCTCACGATCCTGATCACGGCGATCGTGGGTGGGCTCTTCGCGCGCCACAACTCGGCGACGATGAAGACCGAGCTCCAGCGCGGTCAAGCGCTCCTCGTCGATCGCTTCGCGGCGACGTGGGATCGGCCGGCGGAGCGCGACGACCTCGCGCGCGCGATCTCGCGCGAGCTCGAGGTCGATCTGCGCGTCACCGACGACTCGGGCGCCGTCCTCGGCGACTACGGCAAGGACAAGTGCGTCGCGCCGGTGCACAGCATCGCGATCCAGAAGGACGGTCGTCACTACGGGACGGTCGCGATGTGTGCCGAGCGTTTCCACTTGGCGTCGCCGAAGCTCCTGGCGCCGCTCGTCATCGTCCTCGTCTTCCTCTGGATGGGCTCGCACGCGATCGCGCGCCGGCTCGCGAAGCCGTTCGCGGAGCTCGAGCGCGTCGCCGCCGAGATCGGGCAGGGGAACCTCAAGGCGCGCTTCCGCGTCGACGAGAAGGGGCACGGCGGCGAGGACGCGCTCGTTCTCGGCGGTGCCATCAACGAGATGGCCGGTCGGATCGAGAAGCAGCTCGCCGATCAGCGCGCGCTCCTGGCGACGGTCTCGCACGAGATCCGCACGCCGCTCGCGCGCATGCGGCTCCTGCTCGAGCTCGCGCGCGACACGGACCCGTCGTCCGAGGCCGGCCGGAAGAAGCTCGACGACATCGATCGCGAGATCATCGAGATCGACTCGCTCGTCGCGGAGCTGCTCGCGGCATCACGGCTCGATTTCGCGGCCGAGGCGAAGCGGGAGATCGTCGCGACGGAGATCGCGGTCATCGCGCTCGAGCGCGCCGAGGTCGACGCGACGATCCTCGACGACAAGAGCGACGGCGCGAAGCTCATGGGCGATCCCACGTTGGTACAGCGTGCGATCGTGAATCTGCTGTTGAACGCCAAGCGTCACGGTGGCGGCCCGACCAAGCTGCGGGTCAGCAACCGCGGCGGTTTCGTCGCGTTCGAGGTCGAGGACGCGGGGCCCGGGTTCGCGGCCGGCGAAGAGCAGAAGGTCTTCGAGCCGTTCTTCAAACGGAGCGCCGATCAGGGCTCGGTGGGGCTCGGGCTCTCGCTCGTGAAGCGCATCGCCGAGGCCCACGGTGGGACGGCGTTCGCGCGGAACCGCGGCGGGAGCGGTGGCGCGATCGTTGGCGTCGAGCTCGCCGCGTGACAGAACTCGGGCATGGCGACGGCATCGCGAAGAGCGCGGCGGCTGGCGGCGGCAGCGACCTTGGTCGCGGCGGCGCTTTCGCTGAGCTGCGGTGCGCCCGCGGGTGAAGCGCCGCCACCGGCGACACCGACGGCCACGGCGACGGCATCCGCGACCGCCACACAGCCGCCGAGCCCACCACCCGCGGCGACGACGCCCGCGCCCGCCGCGCCGACGGGGCCGGCGACGGGGGGCGCCGAGGTCGGCGTCGCGAGCTGGTACGGCGACCGGTTGAAGGGCCACAAGACCGCGTCGGGCGAGCGCTTCGATCCGACGCAGATGACGGCGGCGCATCGGACGCTGCCGCTCGGGACCTGGGTCGAGGTCACGAGGCCCGGCACGGGCTTGAGCGTGCGCGTCCGGATCAACGATCGCGGGCCGATGTCGCCGCGCTTCATCATCGACCTCTCGCGCGGCGCCGCCGAGAAGCTCGGCATGGTCCGCATGGGCGTGGCGAACGTCGAGGTTCGCGTCATTCGCTGAGGCGTTGCGCGCTACGATGGCTCGCGAGGAGCTGGAGGCCGGGTCTTCAGGGCGTGGCTGCGGCCAGCCCGGGTGTGACGGGTGCCACGCAGACGAACCGCAACCGGAAGTCCGACAGCCCGTAGGGCTGTGCCGCGCCCCCGTCGGCGAGTGGTGCGTCCAGCTCCTCGACGACGCGGTAGCGGTCGGGGCCATTGCAGATCCGGGCCATCTCCGCGTTGGCGGTCGGCGCCATCTTGTTGCGATCGCCGACGATGGCGAGCTCGCCGCCTTCACCCGTGGCGTGGACGATCCTGACGTCGTTCGCGGCTCCACACCCGAGGATCGCCGCGACCACGAGCCCACCGCCCAACGCGGTTGCCATGAGCTCACGCGCGCTCAATGGATCGCCGCTCCGATCAGGAACGCGTGGACCGCAACGAAGGACGCGAGGACGAGGAGGCCGTGCGCAAAGGTCTTCATGTCCACAGAGATGCGGCGGGGGACGCGCCAGCTCCATGGTCAAAGGGTCTTGGTCAATCCGACGGGGAAAAGAAGAACGGCTCCGTGGCCGACGCCACGGAGCCGCGATCTTCCCGAAACGGGCGCGCTCAGTAACGAACGACGAGCTCGTGGATCTGACCCACGGGCATCGGCGCCGGCGGCGGCGCGCCGTTCGGCGGCGGGGCCCCGTTGGGCGGCGGTGCGCCGGCCGGCGGGGGCGGCGCGGCTGCGCCGCAGGCGTACTTCACGCGCCACTCGGAGAGATCGCGCGTCGTCGACGTACCGGTGGTGCGCGTCGCCGGGCGACCGCTCCAGGTGCGGCCCGACTCGGTGGTCGACTGGTCCTGCGTCTGCTGACCGACGACGACCTCACCCTCCTCGACGATGGTGTAGGGCCCACCGCAGGTGCGCTGCATTTCCACGCGCGCCTTTTCCATGGCGTCCTCGCGGTTGCCGTTGAGCGCGATCTCGCCGCCCTGCGGGCTGGCACGAACCACACGGATGCTGCTGCAGCCGACCAGGCCCGTCAGGCCTGCGACCGCGATGGAGAGAATGACGATGTTCGAACGAAGGTTCAGATTCATGAGCTCCTCAAAGTCCCGGCCGAAGACTGTGTTACCGCCCACCCGCACGACGGGCGCTGGGGCGCGATTATTCACAACCGCGTCCGAAAAAGAAAGATGCCTACTCGACCAGCGGTAGGGAGCGCGGTCGGCGCGGGGCCGGAGCCGCCGGCATCGCCATCGGCACGGTGAGGCGTGCCGCCTCGGTCAGCTCCCCAGCCAGGGAGTGCTTGTTCGCGCGGGTGACACGAACCTCCACCACGCGCCCGACCAAGTCGAGCACGCCACCGCCGGCGTCCGACGACTCGATGTGCATGATTTCATTGCGCTCGGTTCGGCCCTCGAAGCGCCGGTCGCCATCTCGCCCATCGCCGCTTTCCCCCTCGACGAGGACTTTTGCCACGGTCCCGACGAGGCTCTTGAGGTGCGCCTGGCCCTGGAGCTCCACCACCTCGAAGAGGCGCGCGAGGCGCTCGGACTTGGTCGCCTCGGGCACGTCGTCCGCCAGCTTCAGCGCCGGTGTGTGCGGCCGGGGCGAGAACTTGAACCCGAACGCGGCGACGAAGCCGACCTCGCGCACGAGCTCGAGCGTCGCCTCGAAGTCTTCGTCCGTCTCGCCCGGGAAGCCCACGATGAGATCGGTCGTGAGCGTGAGCCCGGGCCGGGCGTCTTGGAGCCGCCGGACGCGCGTGACGTATTCGTCGCGCGTGTAGCGCCGGATCATCCGCCGCAGCATGCGGTTCGAGCCGGACTGAACCGGCATGTGCACGTGGTGGGCGAGCACGTCGAGCTCGGCGTGCGCACGGGCGAGCGCCTCGGTGCAGTGGCGCGGGTGCGGGCTCGTGTAGCGAAGGCGCAGGAGCCCCGGGATCTCGGCGATCGCCCGGAGCAGGTGCGGGAACTGCGACTCGTCGGGGTCGTCGCTCGCGGGCGGCGGGAGCGCGGCGTCGCGGTAGCTGTCGACGGTCTGCCCGAGGAGGATGACCTCGCGCGCACCGGACGCGACGAGCGCTCGGATCTCGGCGAGGATCTCGGCCGCGGGGCGATAGCGCTCGGGGCCGCGCGTGTACGGGACCACGCAGAAGCTGCACCGCTCGTCGCAGCCCTTCATCGTCGTGACGAACGCGCTCACGGGCGCCATGCCGGGGCGCGGCTTCGCGGAGAGAAAGCGAGGAGCGTCGACGTCGAAGACGGTGCGCGCGAGTGGCGGCGCGCCGGCGGCTTGCGCCTCGAGGAGGGCAGGGAGCTCGCCGAGGTTGTCGGGGCCGACGATGAGATCGAGCGCCGGGTTGCGGGTGAGGAGCTTCTCGCCCTCCTGCTGGGCGACGCAGCCCGCGACGGCGAGCACGAGCTCCGGGCGCTCGCGCTTGAGGAGCGCGAGGCGACCGACCTCGCTCCGCAGCTTCTGCTCCGCCTTCTCGCGAACGCTGCACGTGTTGAGCACGATGACGTCGGCGTCGACGGCCTTGTCCGCGGTCGTCCAGCCGTGCGCTTCCAGCACCTCCACCATCCTTTCGGAATCGTGGACGTTCATCTGGCAGCCGAACGTCTGGACGAAGAACCTGCGCGTGCTCACGGCGCGGGATCTAGCACGTTTTTCCCCTGGTTCGGGTTCAGCGAGGTGTTACGTTCCGCCTCGATGAGCTCCTTCGAGACCCTGGTCGACATCTACAACAACTCCACCAAGGAGTTCGGCCCGCGCGATCTCTTCGGGACGAAGAAGAACGGGGCGTGGGTGTGGACCACGTACGCCGAATTCGGCGCGATGGTGGAGTCGTTCCGGGCGGGGCTCGCCAGCATCGGCATCCAGCGCGGCGACAAGGTCGCCGTCATCGCCGACAACCGCGTCGAGTGGGCGGTCACCGCGTACGCCTGCTACGGCCTCGGGGCGGCGATGGTGCCGATGTACGAAGCCCAGCACGAAAAGGACTGGGAGTTCATCGTGCGCGACTGCGAGGCGAAGGCCCTCTTCGTCGCCAACAAGACCATCCTCGAGAAGTCGAAGCGCTTCCTGAAGGACATCGGCACGCTGAAGACGATCGTCTGCCTCGAGGAGGTGAGCGGCCAGGGCTCGAACGTCACCAGCTACGAAGCGCTGATGACGGCGGGAAAGAGCGGCAAGCCGCTCCCGTCGATCCAACCGAAGCGCGACGACGTGGCGACCCTCATCTACACGAGCGGCACCACCGGCAACCCAAAGGGCGTCGTCCTCACGCACTGGAACATCGCGTCGAACGCGTCCGCGATCCACGAGATCTTCCCGATGGACAAGGACGACCGCTCGCTGTCGTTCCTCCCGTGGGCGCACGTCTTCGGGCAGACGGCGGAGCTCCACATCCTCTTCTCGTACGGGGCGTCGATGGCGCTCTGCGAGGGCACCAACAAAATCCTCGACAACCTGGCCGAGGTGAAGCCGACGATCCTCATGAGCGTCCCGAGGATCTTCAACAAAATCTACCAGGCCGTTCAGAAGCAGATCAGCGAGCAGCCCAAGCCGATCCAGGCGCTCGTGAAGTCCGCGCTCGACGCGACGAAGAAGGAACGCGACGGCAAGCGCCTCACGATCCCCGAGCACGTCACGCTGACCGCGGCGGACAAGCTCGTCTTCTCGAAGGTGCGCGCCCGCTTCGGGGGGCGGCTCCGCTACGCGTTCAGCGGCGGCGCGGCCATCTCGAAGGAGGTGGCGGAGTTCATCGACAGCCTCGGCATCACCGTGTTCGAGGGCTACGGCCTGACGGAGACGAGCCCCGTGGTCGCCGCGAACTGCCCCGGCGAGCGCCGCATCGGCAGCGTCGGCCGCGCGATCCCGGGCGTGCGGATCGTGATCGACTCCACCGTCGGCACGGGCCAGAACAAGGAAGGGCGTCCGGAGGGCGAGATCCTCGTCTACGGGCCGTGCGTCATGCAGGGCTACTTCAACCGCCCCGAGGAGAACGCGCAGGTCTTCACGAAGGACGGCGGCTTCCGCACGGGCGACCAGGGCTACCTGGACCCGCACGGCTACCTCTACATCACGGGCCGCATCAAGGAGCAGTACAAGCTCGAGAACGGCAAGTACGTGGTGCCGTCGCCGCTCGAGGAAAAGCTCAAGCTCTCGCCCTACGTGCTCAACGCGTTGGTCTACGGGGACAACCGCCCGTTCAACGTCGCCCTGCTCTGCGCCAACATGGACGCCGTGAAGAAGTACGCGCAGGAGAACGGCATCGCCGGGTCGGGCGCGCAGCTGCTCGAGAACCAGCGCATCCGGGAGCTCTTCAAGAAGGAGGTCGACACTTTCAGCCACGACTGGAAGGGCTTCGAGGCGCTCGTCGACTTCGCGATCATCGACGAGGACTTCACCACCGACAACGGCATGCTCACGCCGAGCCTCAAGGTGAAGCGGCGCAAGGTCATGGAGAAGTACGGGCCGCTCGTCGAGGGCCTCTACACGAAGAAGCGCGAGAAGAAGGCCGCCGCGACCGCGTCGGCCTGAAGCTCAGCGGCGCCTCCGGCGTCGCAGCACGAACGCGGCCGCGACGGCGACCGCGCCGAGCGCGCCGAGCGCCTTCGTGTCCGAGCCACCCGTTCCGGTCGCGTCGCAGCTGCAGCCACCGCCCACGCCCGGCGGCGGCGGCACGGTTCCGCCGTCGCTCGCATCGGCGGCGTCCGTACCGGCATCCGCTGGTGGCGTCACGCCGACGCACGCCCCGCTCGCACACGTGGTGGGGAGGCCCAGCTCCGGGCACGTGCCGCCATCCCCGCAGGGGAACGGCCCCGAGCGGCAGTCGTCGTCGGAAACGCATTGGAGATCGCCAGCTTGCGACGTGGCTTTGCAGTGAAATCCAGGCCCGCACTCGGGATCGCTTACGCATGAACGACCGCAGACGCGGCCCCCCGCGACGTCGATGCAGCGCGCGTCGCTCCCCGCCGCCTCGCATGCGCCGGCCACGCGAACGCAGGGCGCGCACACCGTCGTCGCCGACGCCGCGCCGGGCCGCTCGCAGCGCTTCGCGACGCAGACGAACGGCGCCGGACACGCGGTCGTCGGGCAGCCGGGATCGCCGGTGCCCGGGTAGAGGAAGCACACCCCGGCGACGTCGTCGGCCTCGAGCGAGCGCCAGCCGAGGCCCGCCGGCTTCGACGCCCACATCGTCGCGGTCGGGTCCAGCGAGTGGGCGAGGCCGAGGAAGTGGCCGAGCTCGTGCGTGAGCACGCTCCGCGCGTCGATCGTGCCGGAGTGGCCATCGAGCGACCAGACGTACTCCTTGCCGTTCACGTGGATGTCCGCGTCGTAGATGAAGCCGTTGCCGTCGGTCCGGACGAGCGTCTGCGCGAGCGCACCCGGGACGAGCGGCGAGGGCCAGTCGTCGTCCCGCCAGTAGATCCCGCTCGTGCCGTCGTCCCCGGGGGCCGCGGCCGAGGTGCCGCCGAGGACGGCGCGGAACCCCGTGCAGGGAACCTCGCCCCAGGAGCGGAGCGCGACGCGAACCTCGGCGTCCGTCTCCGCCCCGAGGTCCCGGCTGCGCGGCAGCCCGAGCACCAGCGAGATCGGGAGCTTGGACGGGTCCCACACCGCCTTGGGGGTGGCGAGGACGTAGCGGGTCTCGGGCCGCTCCTTCTCGGCGACGACGAACGTCCGCCCCCCGCGGGCGGAGGGCCCGACGTCGATCAGGGCAGGGGGCTCGGCGACCCAATCCATTCCGTGATCATACCGTCCCCGACCGAAACCGGCCCAGGGCCAGCGTCGTAATCCTCGGGTGACCGCCGTCCCGTCGCCGCTCCTCGTGGCCGCCCAGCAGGGCCTCGCGCTCCCTGCCTGTGGTATGAGCCTGTGGGTGGCGCAATCTCCTGCCGATCGAGCGATGGATCGCTACGCGGCGGGGGACGACGCGGCGTTCGGCGAGGTCTACGACGAGGTAGCGCCCCGCATCCACGCCTACCTCATGCGGCAGACGCGCAACGCTGCGCGCGCCGACGACATCCTCCAGCAGACGCTCCTGAAGATGCACATCGCCCGCGGGAGCTTCATGGCCGGCGCACCGGTGCTGCCCTGGGCCTACGCGATCGCACGGCGCTTGCTGGTCGACAGCGGCCGGCGCGGCAAGCGGGAGGTGCTCTCGAGTGACGGAGAGGGCCCGAGCGACGACGTGCCGGCCTCCGGTCAGGCGGCCGCCGACGACCTCGTCGCCGCGCAGCAGCTCGCCGAGCTCGTCCGCGCCGAGCTCGAGCGCTTGCCCGAGGCGCAGCGGGTCGCGTTCGAGCTCGTGAAGCAGGAGGGGCTCTCCATGGCGGAGGCGGCGGAGGTGCTCGGAACCACCGTCTCGGCGGTGAAGCTCCGCGCGTTCCGCGCTTACGAGGCGCTCCGCGCGGCGCTCGGCGCGCGCATGCCCGAGTACGGTGACGGGAGGTTCGACGACGCATGAGCCTACCGGCCGATCACAAGGCGAAGATGCTCGCCGCGCTCGCGAAGGCGCCCGCGCCGACGCGCGCGCAGGTCGGCACGCGCGCGGCGGCGGCGTGGGCGCTCGGGATCGCGTCCGCGCTCGCTCTGTTTCTGGTCGCGGGCTTCCGCCTCGGCACGCGCCCGATGGCGTTCCTCGTCGCGAGCGCGGCGGGCTGGGCGGTGCTCGGCGGCCTCGCGCTGGTCTTCTCGTACGTTCGCGGCGGGTCGATGCTCGGTCGCGAGCGGCGCACGCTCCAGCTCGTGCTCGCGGCCGTCCCCGCCGTCCTCGCGTGGATGCTCGTCTGCCTCGCGATCTGGCCCGAGGCGGGGGACGCCGAGGCGCCCCGCGTCGCGCACGTCGCGTGCTTCGTCTACTCGATGCTGATCGCGGCGGGGCCGTTCGCGGCCATGGCGTGGGTCCGGCGCGGGTCGGACCCGGTGAAGCCGCGCCTCACGCTCGCGGCCTACGGCGCCGCCGCGGGGACGCTCGCCGGCGTCCTCATGGACGTGCATTGCGCCTACGCCAACCTCGAGCACGTCGTGCTCGGGCACGTGCTTCCCGTCGCGGGCTTTGCCGGCCTGGGCTGGCTCCTCGGCGAACGGCTCCTGGGCATGGGCGCGGCGCGTCGATCGTCGTCGTAGGACACCCGGCCGCGGGCGTGGTATGCGAGGCGCCCTCGATGCGCATTCTGATGGTCTCCTCCGAGGTAGAGACCTTCGCCCGATCGGGCGGCCTCGGTGACGTCGTCTTCGGCCTCTCGCGCGCCCTCGCGCGGCTCGGCCACGACGTGTGCGTCGTGACCCCGCTCTACGGGACGACGCCGATGAACCGCGAGCACCGCTACTGGCACGGTGCGATGCCGGTGCGCGTCGGCTGGGGCCCGGACGACGTGCGCCACGTCGGGGTGGCCGAGGTCGACGGGGGCGTCGGCCCGGGCAAGCTCCGGTTCTGCCTCGTCGCGGACGACTACCTGTTCGGCGGCCGGTCCGGCATCTACGGGGACGCGAGCGGTACGTTCGGCGACAACGACCTGCGCTTCGCCACGATGAGCCGCGCCGCCCTCGAGATCGCGGCGCGCCTCTGGCCGGAGGGCTTCGACGCCATCCACGCCCACGACTGGCACGCCGCGCTGGCCACCATCTACGCGAAGACGACGATGGGGGACGGGTTCGCCCGCATCCCCTCCATCTTCACGATCCACAACCTCGCCTATCAGGGGCTGCTCGGCTTCTCCGCGCTCGACCGGCTCGGCATCCCGCGCGGCCTCTTCCACTGGCGCGCCCTCGAGCACGACGGGAACGTGAACCTGATGAAGGGCGCGATCGCGCTCGCCGATCTGGTCACCACCGTCAGCCCGACCTACGCGCGGGAGATCCGGCGCAAGGAGCACGGCTTCCACCTCGACTGGTTCCTCCGCATGCACGAGCGAAAGCTCGTCGGCGTGACCAACGGCATCGACGAGGAGCGCTTCGATCCCCAAACCGACACGCGGCTCGCTCAGCGCTACGGCCGGGACGACGTGCGGGCGGGGAAGGCGGCCAACAAGCGCGCGCTCTGCGCCGAGTTCGGGCTCGTCCACGAGGACGCCCCGCTCTTCGCGAGCGTCTCGCGCCTCACCGACCAGAAGGGGCTCGACATCCTGATCGAGGCGATCCCCGCGCTCGTGGATCGCGGGGCGAACGTCGTCCTCGTCGGCACGGGCGACCGCCGGCTCGAGGACGCGCTCCAGTACGCGGGCAAGCGCTTCCCCGGGCACGTCGGGGCCCGCATCGCCTTCGACGCCGCGCTCGCGGGGCGCATCAACGGCGGCTGCGACTTCTTCGTGGTGCCGTCGCGCTTCGAGCCGTGCGGCCTCACCCAGCTGTACGCCATGCGCTACGGCGCCATCCCCATCGTGACCGACGTGGGCGGCCTCCACGACACGGTCGAGCCGGCCAACCTCGCTCGCGGGGTGGGCACCGGCTTCGTGGCGGCGGCGCCGACCGTGATCGATTTGCTCGTCGCCTGCGAGGACGCGCTGAGCGCCTACCTGGCCAAGAACGCGCTCCAGGATCTCCGCCTCCGCGGGATGGCCCGCGACAGCTCGTGGACGACGGCCGCCCAGGCCTACGTCGAGGGCGTGTACCGGAGGGGGCAAGGTTTGGCATCGGCCTGACGTATGCTCGGCGGAGCATGACGCGTTCGTTTCCATTTCTCATGGCGGGGGCCGTGGTCCTCGCGGCCTCCCTGTCCGCGTGCGGTGGGATTCCGACCCTCGATCCCAAAGACGTCACCAAGGTGATGGTCGACTCCCATGGCGGCAAGTTCTGCCCCTGGGGCGAGGTGAAGCTCGATCTCGCGGTCGTCCTCCGTGACGGCAAGATGCGCGCGACGAACGGGCTCGACGACTCGGTCCGGATCGATGCGCGGAAGAACTTCACCTACAAGGCGAGCGCCGGGAAGATCGACGTTCGCGTGAACGGGGTCTTCTTCATCCCGCCCCAGGACTACGCGTACCTGCTCGAGAACGACGTGACGGCCGAAGCGTCGCTGCTCGATCGGCCCGATCTGCCGTCGGCCAAGGTCACCTTCGTCCCCGACTTCACCTGCAACGAGAACGTCTCGCTCGGCGGCTACGCCGGCGCGGGTGGCGCCGCCGGCGGCGGTTCCTACGCGAACGGCCTCAACGGCGGCTTCGGCGACCACGGCGGCGATGGCGAGCCCGGTGGCGACGCCGGTCCGATGGAGATCACCCTCGGCATGGTCGACACGCCGAAGCGCGGGCGGCTCGTGATCGCGCGCACCGTCGCGGTCGCGACGCGCGAGACCGACGTGCGCTTGTTCGCGCCCGGCCCCGGCCGCCTGCACGTGGACAACAGCGGCGGCTCGGGCGGGAGCGGCGGCCCGGGCGGGAGCGGTGGCAACGGCGGCTCGGACCGCTGCTCGGTCGGCGACGGCGGCGACGGCGGCGACGGCGGCGAGGGCGCGGACGGTGGCAACGGAGGGCCGATCACGGTCTACGTCGACGCGGCGCACCCCGAGCTCGCGCAGGTCGTCAGCACGACCAACGGCGGCGGTGCCGGCGGAGCGGCCGGCGATCGCGGCTACGGCGGCGACGGCGGCTACACGCGTCAGACCACGACGAACGGCACGCTCATCTGCGAGCGCACGGGGCGGCGTGGTCGCGACGGGCGCCCGGGGCGGTACCACGGGCGCAACGGCGCACCGGGACCGCGGCCCGTCGTGACGACGGTCGCGAACCCGTACCCGCAAGGCGTCGCTTCGGTCGGCGTGCGCGCGGTGAGCAGCAACACCGATCTCTCGGTCCCGGTCGCGCGCGTGAAGCCGCCGGGCGGAGCCACGGTCACCGCGAGCGGGAGCGGCACCGCGTCGGTCGCGGTCGGGCCGTCGGGCGTGCTCGTCACCGGCACCGGCAGCGCCTCCGTCTCGGGCGGCAGCTTCGGGCGCCCCAAGGCCGACGCGCCGACGGCACCCGCGATGTTTGCGCAGCTCAAGGGGCCCAACCTCCTCCGGATCGACAACAAGAGCGCGACCCCGATCTGCGAGCTCTACCCGCTGGATCAGAAGACGCGCGTCCCCGTCACGCAGAGCGCGCTCGGCGGCCCGCTCGCGCCGAACCAGGCGCGCGACGTCACGCGCTGGGGCCCGCCGAGCCAGGTGGCGGCGAGCACCCAGGTGAGGTTCGGGATCCGGAGCTGCGACGGCAAACAAGAAGCGATCGCGATGGTGCCGATCGCGGAGAGCACGACGATCGTCGTCTACAACGCGATCCCGGCGACGTTCCCGCCGCACTCGGTGACGGCGATCCTGACGAAGCTCGGGCCCTGAAGCGGTGCCTCAGAAGTCCGCCGTCTTGGGCGCGCGCGGGTAGGGGATCGCATCGCGGATGTTCTGGAGGCCCGTGACGTAGACGAGCAGGCGCTCGAAGCCGAGCCCGAAGCCCGCGTGCGGGACGGTGCCGTAGCGGCGAAGGTCGGTGTAGAAACGGTAGCTCTCGGGCTCGAGCTTCATCGCGCGCATGCGCTTCTCGAGCAGGTCGAGCCGCTCCTCGCGCTGCGAGCCGCCGACGATCTCGCCGATGCCCGGCGCGAGGATGTCCATCGCGGCGACCGTCTTCTCGTCGTCGTTGAGGCGCATGTAGAACGCCTTGATCGCCTCGGGGTAGTTCATGACGATGACGGGGCGCCCGATCTTCTCCTCGACGAGCCAGCGCTCGTGCTCGGTCTGCAGATCGGAGCCCCACTTCACCGGGAACTCCCACTTCTTGCCGGACCCTTCGACGAGCTTGATCGCCTCACCGTAGTCGAGCCGCTCGAAGCTCGCGTCGGCGAGCTTCTCGAGCCGCGTGATCGCCGTCTTCTCGATCCGCTCGGCGAAGAACTTCATGTCGTCGGCGCGCTCGTTGAGGACGGCCTTCACGACGTACTTCAGGAAGTCCTCGGCGAGATCGGCGTCGTCCTTCAGATCGGCGAACGCAATCTCGGGCTCGATCATCCAGAACTCGGCGAGGTGCCGGGTCGTGTTCGAGTTCTCGGCGCGGAACGTCGGGCCGAAGGTGTAGACCTTCGAGAGCGCGAGGCAGTACGGCTCGACGTTGAGCTGACCCGATACGGTGAGGAACGCTTCCTTGCCGAAGAAGTCCTGGCCGAAGTCGACCTTGCCGTCCGGCGTGCGCGGGAGGTTCGCCTGGTCCAGCGTGCTCACGCGGAACAGGTGCCCGGCGCCCTCGCAGTCGCTCGTCGTGATGATCGGCGTGTTGACCCAGAAGAAGCCCTTCTCGTGGAAGTAGCGGTGGATCGCCTGGGCCATCGTGTGGCGCACGCGTGCGACGGCGCCGAAGGTGTTCGTCCGGACGCGGAGGTGCTGGACCTCGCGCAGGAACTCGAGCGAGTGCGGCTTCGGTTGGATCGGGTACTTCTCCGGGTCTTCGACCCAGCCGACGACCCGAACCGTGTCGGCGCGGACCTCGAACTTCTGCCCTTGGCCTTGCGACGCGACGACCTCGCCCTCGACGTCGAGCGCGCAGCCGCTCGTGATCTTGAGGACGTCGGTCGCGTAGTTCGCGAGCTCCTTCGGCGCCACGACCTGCACGGGATCGAAACACGACCCGTCGCTGACGTGGATGAAGGAGAACCCGGCCTTGGAGTCACGCCGGGTGCGGACCCAGCCGCGGACGCGCACCTTGGTGCCGGGGGAGACCTTGCCTTGGAGGAGATCGCGGACGCTCGTCACGCTCATGGTGACGGACGTTGTAGCGCCGCCTTCGGCCCCGGGGGAAGGGGGTCAGCGCTTGCCGGACCAGCGCGCGTCGCCGGTCGCGGAAAGTATGTGTAGAACGCACGAATCTGCGCCGCGCCGGAAACAGCGCCGCTGCTCGATCGCGGCCGTCACGCCCATCGCGCGGAAACCGGCCTCGAGGATGCCTTCCTCGACGACGCAGTGGTGCGGGGTCGTCTTCTCGAGGAGCGCGTGGCGGTCGCCGAACTCGAGGACGCTCCAGCCGCCGATCTGCTGGCCGCGGTTCGCGTGGTGGTACATCCCGTCGATGCCGTGGACGATGTCCCGGGCGGAGGTGCAGTTCGCGCGAACCGCCGCCTCGTGCGAGAGCTTGAAGATGCTGTGACCGACCTTGCGCATCGAGTCGGGACCGAGCCGCCGATCGATGTGCTCGAGGGCCTCGAGCAGCTCCGAGATCGGGTACCAGGTCGTCGGCTTCAGCGTCCGCAGGTGCGCGTGCCGCTCGGGGCCGAGGATGGCGTCCGGCATGAGGATCGCGTCGACGAGCGAGAGGATGTCGGAGCCGATCGTCTCGTGATCGATCCCGCGATAGCCGCGCGGGAGTCGCCGGATCGCGGAGGCGGGACCGGTGAGGCTCGAGTCGGGGACGGCGTCCGGGGTCTTGTCGCTCTTCATGGCTCGCGAGTCTTCTTCACGCTAGCTCGCGGCATCGCGGCCGCCAAGCTCGGCCATGCTCGTCACGCCCTGGCTCTGCCGAGGCGCTGCGCTCGCCGACCCTCGCCGGCTGCTTGGGTGGCGCGAACGGCCTCGGAGTCCATCACGAGTGGGGCAACCGGCGTCGGCTTTCCTGCCTCATCGATGGCGACGAAGGTCAGGAGGGCGCTGACGCAGGGCCAACGGCGGCCCGTCCGTGAGTCCTCGCCCTCCACGACGACCTCGATCTCCATCGACGTGCGGAAGGTGGCGTTGAGTTGGGCGCGGAGGCGGACGACCTCCCCGACCTTGACCGGTTGCTCGAACTTCAGGTCGTCGACGAAGGCCGTCACGGCGATGCGCCCGGAGTGGCGCTGCGCCGTGATCGCGGCGCAGAGATCGACCCAAGCCATGATCTGACCACCGAAGACGTTGCCGAGCGCGTTCGCGTGCTGGGGGAGCACGTACTCGGTCATCTCGGTGCGTGATGCGGCCTGGTGCTTGGGGTTCATCGGCCGCCGACGTTAGCAGCTCCGCTCACGCGCACGCGCAATAGACGTCGCGCCCGTTGGGGGTCATGCCGCACGGCTCCTTCGTCGGCGCGCAGTACGGCGGCGGCGGCGTGCAGGGCTTCTGCTGGCAGCCGGGCCCGTTCGGGCAGTTCGCGGGCTCGAACCCGTCGGGGCAGGTCCCGCCGTCCGCGGGGAGCGGGAGGCACTGGGGCGGCGCACCACCGCAGCACGGGTGGATGCAGAACTGGTTCCCCTGGCAGATTTCCTTGCCGCACCCGTACGGCCCCGCGTCCGTGCTGCCGTCCTTCGCGCTGCCGTCCTTCGCACTCCCATCGTCGGTCGCGCCGTCGGCGGAGGCGTCGCCGACGTCGAGCGTGGTTCCACCGCACGCGGCGAGAGCGACGGCGAGGGGGGCGAAGAAGGCGAGCGAGCGAAAGCGAGCGGAGTACATGCGGCGCGCTTCTGCAGCTCGCGTGCCGGCGATGGGCGCTCGTGCGAACGCCGGCAATCCGCGGCGATGCACGCTTCGCCGGCCACGGTTCATGTGCCGCGCTGTGCCAGCGCGCGCGCCTGCGTCATGCGGCGCGTCGTCTCACGAGCCGTCGATGCAGAGCTCGACGGTGTTGATGATCAGGTTCGAGGAGTTGGGCCCGGCGTAGAACCGGATGCCCGTGAGCCCAGGTTGGTCGCCGACCTGCACGCCGGCGAAGTCGATCGTCGTCCACGCGTACGGCCATGCGTTCGAGACCGAGTTGGTGGGCGAGGGGTTGTCGCCGTAGATGGGGGACCACGCGTTGAAGCTGCCGCTGGTCGTCGTGTTGTAGCTGCGCCCGTACATGCTGAGCGTCGCCTTCTTGATCTGCGTGAGGCCGACGACGCTGTAGCGGATGAGGATCCAGTTGCCGCTCGCGATGTTGATCCCGCCGCCGTGGAGCGCGTCCGCCCAGCTCGCCGAGTTCGGGTAGGCGGGCACCGCCTGCCAGTTGCTGGAGTCGGGGAGCGAATAGACGTCCGTGATCGCGCTGGTCGAGCCGTTGTAGTGGAACTTCCACGCGATCCACCCCGGCCCGTGCGTGCACGGCGGACCGAGGAGCGGAGGGCCTGCGTCCTTCGGGCCGCCGCCATCGTTCCCACCGCCGCCGTCGTTCCCGCCGCCGCCGTCGGTGCCGCCGCTGGCGTCGCCGGAGCTCGCATCGCCGGAGCTCGAGCCGTCCTTCGTCGGGCCGGCGTCACCCCCGCCGTCGGTGAAGGACGTGGCGTCACCCCCGGTTCCCCCGTCGTCCGGAGTCCCCGCATCGTCGCGAAAGCCGTTGCTCATCGCGCAAGCGGCGAGAAGCGGCAGAAGCAGGAGCGAGACGTAGATGCGACGCATGCGGCACCTCTTACGGCGCGCTGCACGGGGACGTTCCCGGGGACCGAGAAAAAGACGAATCCGGAGTGAAGAACGGGAACGGGAACGGGAACGGAAGAGGGGCCATGCAGCCGTTCCGCGTTCCGCGTTCCCGTTCTCGTTCCTCTCCGTCGTTCCGCGTTCCCGTTCCCGTTCCATGTTCCGGATTCGTCTTTTTCTCTGCTAGAAACCACGCTCATGGCCTTCGACAAAGTCCGCCCGGAAATGAACTTCCCCGCCGAGGAGAAAGAGATCCTCGCGTACTGGCGGAAGAACCGGATCTTCGAGAAGTCGCTCGAGCAGGGCGCCGGCAAGCCGCCCTTCGTGTTCTACGAGGGCCCGCCCACCGCGAACGGACTGCCCCACAACGGCCACGTCCTCACGCGCGTCATGAAGGACATCTTCCCGCGCTACAAGACCATGCGCGGCTACTTCGTCGGGCGCAAGGCCGGCTGGGATACGCACGGCCTCCCGGTCGAGGTCGAGGTCGAGAAGGAGCTCCGCATCCACGGCAAGGCCGCGATCGAGGAGTACGGGGTCGAGCCGTTCATTGCAAAGTGCATCGATTCGGTCTTCCGCTACACGCGGGAGTGGGAGGAGCTCACGGAACGCATCGCGTTCTGGGTCGACCTCAACGACGCATACGTCACGTACCACAAGAGCTTCGTCGAGAGCGTCTGGTGGGCGCTGTCGGAGCTCTTCAAGAAGGGCCTTCTCTACCAGGGCCACAAGGTCGTCTGGTGGTGGGCTCAGGGCGGCACCGCGCTCAGCGCGGCCGAGGTCGGGCAGGGGTACAAGCCGGTCGACGATCCCAGCGTCTACGTTCGCTTCCCGCTGCGGGGCCAGGACAAGACTTCGCTCGTCGCGTGGACGACCACCCCGTGGACGCTCCCGTCCAACATGTACGCGGCCGTGAAGGCCGACGTGGACTACGTGGTCGTGAAGCCGGCGAACAGCGACGAGAAGCTCGTCGTCGCGGCCGCGCTGCGGGAAGGCCTCGCGAAGAAGCTCAAGACCGAGCTCACGGTGGAGCGCACGCTCAAGGGCTCCGAGATGGCCGGCTGGGAGTACGAGCCGCCGTTCGACACGTACGCGAAGAGCCGCGCAGAGCTCCCCGCGTGGAAGGTCGTCCTCGCGGACTTTGTCACCCTCGACAGCGGCACCGGTATCGTCCACATCGCGCCCGCGTTCGGTGAGGACGACTACGGCGTCTTCCGGACCGAAGTGGCGGCGAAGCGTTGGCCGCAAGACAAGGCGCCCATCTGCGCGATCGGCGCGGACGGCAAATTCCTCTCCGAGTTCGGCGACACCGTGGAGCCCGCGCTCACCGGCGTCTGGGTCAAGGACGCCGACAAGCCCTTGATGGAGAAGCTGTCCCAAAAAGGGATTCTTCTCTTCAAGGAGATGTACCGCCACGACTACCCGTTCTGCCCGCGCGCCGATCAGGACCCGCTCATCCAGTTCGCGCGCCCGGCCTGGTACATCCGCACGACCGAGAAGATCCAGGACGCGATCGCGAACAGCCGCGCCGTGAGCTGGATGCCCGAGCACATCAAGGAAGGCCGCATGGGCGACTTCCTCGCGAACAACGTCGACTGGGCGCTGTCGCGCGAGCGCTACTGGGGCACGCCGCTCAACATCTGGGTGAACGACGTCACCGGCAAGATGGAGGCCCCGGCGAGCGTCGCCGAGATCCTGAAGAAGAACCCGAAGGCGTTCGATCACTTCCACGAAGCGAAGAAGAAGGATCCGTCGCTCAACGAGCACCTCATCGTCCACAAGCCGTGGATCGACCAGGTCACCTGGCAGAACCCCGGCGAAGAGGGCACCTACCGGCGCGTGACCGAGGTCATCGACTGCTGGTTCGACTCCGGCTGCATGCCGTTCGCGCAGTGGGGCTTCCCCCACGCGGAGGGCAGCCAGGACAAGTTCCGCCAGAACTTCCCCGCGAACTTCATCAGCGAGGCGATCGACCAGACGCGCGGGTGGTTCTACTCGCTCCTCATGATCTCCACGCTCGTGTTCGACGAGGAGTGCCAGAAGCGCTTCGGCGTCGCGAAGCCGTGCCCGCACCCGTACGAGACGTGCATCGTCCTCGGGCACGTCTGCGACAAGGAAGGGAAGAAGGAGTCCAAGTCGAAGGGCAACTACACCCCGCCGGAGATCGTCTTCGACGAGGTGAAGATGGACTTCGCCGCCATCGCCGGGAAGGGCGAGGCGGGCAAGGTCTTCGTCGCGCAGGAAGATCTCGACGGGCTCGATCTGCAGCCCGGCGCCAAGGTGCGCGTGCGCGGCCCCAAGGGCGAAGTGACCCTCGCCGCCACGCCCCAGAAGGGCATGAAGCGCCGCGTCGCGATCGTGACCGATGCCGATCTCGCGACCATCGGCAGCAAGCACACCGCGAAGCAGAACCCGATGCCGGCCGAGGTCCCGCGTCTACCCGCCGACGAGCGCGTCACGCTCTGCGATCCGACGACGCCCGCGCCCGGCGCCGACGCGTTCCGCTGGTTCTTCTACGCCTCGAGCCCGCCGTGGTCGAACACGCGCCACGCGCTCTCGAACGTGCGCACGCTCCAGAAGGAGTTCCTCGTCAAGCTGCGGAACACGTACAGCTTCTTCGTCATCTACGCGAACATCGACGGGTTCGATCCGCTGGACCGCCCGCCGGCCGAGCCGGTGCTCACCGAGCTCGACCGCTGGATCTCCGGCGAGCTCGCGCTCACCGCGCAGGGCGTCACCCGCGACCTCGACGGCTACGACGTCTACGGCGCCACGCAGAAGCTCGTCGCGTTCGTCGACGCTCTCTCCAACTGGTACGTGCGCCGTTCGCGCGCGCGCTTCTGGAGGAGCGGGATGGACGGCGACAAGGTCGCCGCCTACCAGACGCTGTACGGCGCGCTCGTGACGCTGTCGAAGCTCATCGCGCCGTTCACGCCGTACGCGGCCGAGGACATGTACCGCAACCTCGTCGCGCTCCGCCGCCCGGCCGAGCCCGAGAGCGTTCACCTCGTCTCGTGGCCCACGTTCGAGGGGGTCGCGGTCGACGACGCCCTCTCCGCGAAGATCCGCGCCGTGCGCGAGCTCGTCTCGCTCGGGCTCTCGGTCCGCACGAACGCGAAGCTCAAGGTGCGCCAGCCGCTCCGCGCGGCGAACGTCATCCTCGCGAACCCGAAGCTCGAGCCCGACGTGGCTCGCGCGGTGGACATGATCAAGGACGAGCTCAACGTCCAGGAGGTCCGCTTCGTCCCGCCCGAGAAGGCGCGCGACTTCGTCGAGTACTCGCTCAAGCCGAACTTCCGCACGCTCGGTCAGCGCGGCCTCGGCAAGGAAGCGCAGAAGCTCAAGGCGACGATGGGGGCGCTCCCGAAGGAGAAGGCGAGCGAGCTCTACCTGGAGCTCCTCGCGAAGGGCACCGTCACCGTCGACGGCGTGGCGCTCGGTCCCGACGACGTCGAGGTCGGGCTCGTCACGAAAGAGGGCTTCGCCGCCGCCGGTGCGCGCGTCGGCGTCGTCGTGCTCGAGACCACGCTCGACGACGAGCTCCGCGAGCTCGGGTTCCTGCGCGAGCTCACGAGCCGCGTGCAGGCCGCGCGCAAGGAAGCCGGACTCGACTTCGCGGATCGGATCGCGCTCTCGTTCGCGAGCTTCGGCCCGCGCACCGAGAGCGTGCTCGGCAAACACGAGAAGTCGCTCGGCGACGAGGTCCTCGCGAAGTCGGTCACGCGCGGTGGCGCGCCCGGTGACGCGCGCACGTTCGACGTCGACGTCGAGGGTGAAGCGGTGCGCTTCGCGATCGCGAAGGCCTGACGCGCTTTTTGCGTCCCGTCGGAACGAACCGGAACAACTTCGTCAAGCATTTCTCGTCGCGCGAAGCCGAAACATTTTCTTCGCGCGCGCGGCGTCGATCCACGCGATCGACTCGACGCGCTCTGCTATCGTCGCTGACGTGGGAAGGACGACGGCTTCGAAGCGGGCCATCTCGACACGCGAGCCGCGCAGCGCGCCCTTGGCGCGCACCGATCTGGTCGGCAAGGTCGCGCGCGAGCGCTTCGAGGACGAGATCACCAAGGCCCTCGATCGCCGCGGCGGCGGCGAGGCCAAGCTCGCCGGCGCCATCCGCTGCGTGCTCCCGCTCAGCGCGCCTCTGCGCGCGCAGATGGTCGAGACCCTCAAGGTCCTCGTGCGCCGGCGCACCGTCGCGCGCGAGCTCTACACCGGCGGCATCCGTGCCCTCGCCGAGCTCGGTGAGCCGAAGACGAAAGAGCTCCTGACCGGCGCTCTCGTCCTCGAAGAGGCGGGCGGCACCGCGACGCTCGGCGCCGCCGCGTTCTGCGACGCGCCCGAGCTCAAGCCGTTGCTCTCGAAGATCGCGGCGAGCAACAAGTCGCACGTGTCGTTCGCGGCCGAGGTCGCGCGCGTCGTCCGCGGCGAAGCGAACGGAACGCACCTCGCGGCGCTCGCGCCGATGATCAAGGAGAGCCACCGCATCTCGCTGTGCACGGAGCTCTTCCTCCCGCTCTCACGGCGCGCTCCGGCGCCCCGCACCATTGGGCCGGCGCTGGCGCTCCTGAGCGAGGCCGAACGGCACCTCGGGCGCTGGCTCGTCTTCGCCGAGGTCGTGACGAAGACCGGCGACCGCGCCCTGCTCGATCTCGCCGCCACCCGCGCCACGTCGGGGCCGGCGAGCTCCCGCGCGGCGTGGGAGCTCGTTCACTGGGCGCTCCTCCAGAGCGCTGCCGCGCAGCTCGGCTCCCCGTTGCCGCCGCCCCCGCCCACGCGCCCGACGGTCGAGCTCGTCGCTCGTCTTTCGGACCGGCCCAGCGCCGACCGCGACCTGGCGTTCCTGTTCCGGCTCGCGGAGGCGCGCTCGGCAGCCGCGCGTCCCATGCTCGAGGCGGTCGCGAAGCAGTCGGCGCTCAGCGACGACGCGGGCGTCCGTGCCGCGCTGTACCTCGCCCGTGATCACGGCAAGGCGGACCTCGTCGCTCAGCTCGGCGGCGTCGCGGCGGGGCAGAAGAAGGAAGAGCTCCGCGGTCCGGCCGTGGCCGCGCTGTGGGACCTCGGGCAGCGGGACGAAGCCGCGGCCTTCGCCGACGAGCTCGCATCGTCGCGCGTCTTGGCGAACGTCGGTTGGTCGGTCCTCGTCCGCGCGGCCAAGCTGCGCGGCTCCACCGAGGCTCTCGCGACGGAGGCGCATTTCCGCTGGCTCTCGAGCGGCTCGGTCGAGTAGTCGGCGCCGCGCTCGCGCTCGGCGTCGCGTTCGCGCTGCCTCCCGCACGGGCGGCAGCCGACGCTCCCACCACGGGCGCGCCGGTGCTCCTCTTCGTCGATGCCGACGACGACGACGTCGACGGCACGGCCGACGGCGTCCAAGCCAAGCTCGACGAGCACGCCCTGACGGACGCGTTTGCGCTCGATGCGTCGTTCGATGGCGCGACCGTCACGCTCTCCGGCGCGGGCAAGGTCCGTCTCGTGGGGGCGAGCGGTGCCATCCCACCGGGCAAGCCGCTCCCGCCGAAGGTCCGCGTGCAAGGGCTCGAAGCCGGCGCCGTCGTCCTCGACGGCAAGTCGCGCACGGGCAAGCCGCTCCACCTCGCGTTCGAGGTCGTCGCCGCGTTCGCGCGCGATCTGCAGGGCGCGCCGATCGACTTCACCACCAGTCACGTTTCGCTCGTGCGCTCTCCGCCGACGGCGCTCCCCGATCCGCTCCGGCCCGACGCGGACGAGGTCGAGCTCGTCGTCGGGACGGTGAACCCGTCGCTCGCGCTCGACGTGGACGTCGAGTCGTACGGCTCCTCCGGCGTTCGTCTCGACGGGCTCACGCACGTGCCGCTCAAGGCGGAGCCGTGCAAGGCGCTCGCCGGCGGTCGCTGCTTCTCCACCGCCCCGCTGCGGCTCGTCGTCGACGACGTGGACCGCTCGCACCCGCTCGCGCGTGGCCGTGCGCTCCGGGCCGAGGTCGGCGGCGCGCTCGTCGTGCGCTCGGGCGGGCGCAAGCAGGTGCTCCGCGTGAAGGGACCCCGGAAGAGCGCGATCGGACCGATCGGGCGCTACCGCGCCAAGATCCGCCCGATCGTCCTGCGCCTCGGCGCGGGCGGAGCGCCGGCGATCGGCGGCAACGACGCGGGCGCCGTGCAGATGATGCGGAGCGAGCTCGCCGTGTCGTCCTCGATCTGGGGCCAATGCGGCGTGAGCTTCGGGGACACGTCGAAGCTCGACGTGCTCGTCGTCGATCCGCCGCCGCCGTGGCTGCTCGCGTTCGGGGACGACGTCGGTCTGCCCGCGTCGAGCGGCGCGGTGACGTTCCGCGTCGACGGCAAGCCGGTGACGTTCACCACCACCGCGCGCGCCACGCCCGAAGACGTCGCACAGGTCGCCGCGCGCGCGATCGAGAAGCTCGGCTTCTCCGTCGTGGTGTCGCCGAACTACCGGATCGCCCCGGGCGCGTTCCCGAGCACCGATCTGCTCGTCCGCCGCAAAGACGGGAAACCCGCCACGATCGAGCTCGCCCCCGGCGTGGCGCTCTCCACCGACCCGACGCTCAGCGTCCGGATCGGCACGGTCGATCTCGGCGACGGGCTCCAACACTTCGGCGACATGGACTCGATGTCGGGCACGCTCGAGGAGCGCACGCTCGCCAAATGGGTCGAGGACGGCGACGACACCACCGTCGAGGTCATGGTCGTCCCCAACTTCGCCGGCGGCGGTCGGATCGGGGAGTCCTTCATCGCCACGGAGTCCCCGGCGATGCGGAACGTGCTCTTCCTCGATCGCGCCGGCGTGCGCGCGCGGCGCTCGTCGTTCACCGTCGCGCACGAGCTCGGGCACGTCTTGCTCGACGTACCGGGCCACCCCGACGACTACGACGTCGACACCCCGACACTCCTGATGGACTCGGACGCGTCGGACGCGTCGGCGTTCGGCCCGCGCCGCATCCCGCTCGACCAGTGCGAGCGGCTCCTGCGCGAAGCGGGACCGACGGCGCGGATGCCGGTTCTCTCGCCGTGGCCGCTGGGGCCGCTCCCGATCAAGTGATCTAGCGGGCACCCGAGGCCTTCCCTGCGTGGAGGCGGGAGCGGAGCGACGAAGGTGACCGCAGGGGTGAGCGCGCGGAGCGCGCGAGGGGACGCAGTCCCCTTTCGATTAAGGAACGAAGAGCTCCTTCAGCTCCGTGCCGCCGGCGTACGCGTAGCTGACGAACGAATCGAAGCCGTAGACGACGACCCCGATCGGTCGATCCGACTGGAGCCGGTGCACGCCGTCGTTCTGCTTGCCCGGCTGCACGTTGTCGGGCGACGGCTTGTCGGGGAAGACGATCGGGTACGAGAGCTGGCACCGGTAGGCTTGGTTCGCGGGTTTCTTCCCGCCGCGCTCCTGCTCGGTGAGCCCGTCTGCGGGGCCAATCTCGCAGCGCGACGGATCGAGGAGGAGCCCGTCGAGGAAGACGCTCGCGCCGAACGGCACCGAGAGGACGAGGAAGTCGAACGCGTACTTGTCGGGCGTGAGGAGCACGTAGTCGGACCGGTATTGCTCGACCGGCGCGAGGTAGGTCGTGCTCGGGTCCCCGCCGGGAAGCCCCCGCGCGACGCCGGCGGCTTCTTGGCTCGCCTGGACGTCGAGCAAGATCGACGGCTGCGACGCGGTGAGCTCGAAGTCGCCGCGCGAGACGAGCGTGCGGTCGCTCCCGGCGCCGACGAGATCGAACTCGTCGTCCGGAGCGGGGAGGGTGGTCTTCACGTGCGTGGTCCCCGCGCTCACGGCGACGACCCGGAAGAACTCGGGCTCCGCGACGACGCTCAGCTTGCCCCCTGCGAGCGCGATGGCTTTGGTCCGGCTCGGCATGTGCGCGACGACGTACGACTTGCCGACGGCACGGACCGGGGGGAGCTGCTCCTCGAGGTGATCCGCGCAGCAGAGCCGCTCCGAGAGCGCGTTGAAGAAGGGGGCATCGGACGCCTCGCTCCCGGGGAACACCATCACCGCGCGATCGGCGGTGACCAGGCTCCCGGTGAAGTCGCCGTTGAACTCGGTCGTCTCGAGGTTGAGCACCTCGAAGGGCTGCAGCGTGAGGTTCAGCTCGTCGCCCTTGTTCGCGCCTTGCGGGAGCGGGCCGCCGGCGAGGATGCGGGCGGTGGTCTTGATCGTGACGTGGGTCTCGTCCTTCGTCCCGACGATGGCGAGGAACGCCCGGAGATCGATCCCGAAGTCCTGCGCCGAGATCGGGCTCTTGGCGATCGTCTGCGGCCAGCCCGCGACGACGTAGCGGCTCGTGCCACCGACGGCCGAGGTCGGCAGGAGCTGCGACGCGTCGTTCGAGAAGACGTTCACGTTCTCGAGCGGGTTGAACTGGTACGCGACGATCGGCATCGACGAGCGCACGCGGAAGGCGTGGCGGCTCAGCGCCGTCCCGGTGCCGGTGTCGAAGGTGCCGTCGGCGGAGCCGTCGACCTCGCGCGGGCCGAGCTTGAAGACCTCGAGGTTGTTCGGCGAGACGGTGGCTTTGCCGACCGTGCGGAGCTTGGCGGGTTGCCCGGGCGCGGCGTCGTCGACGTCGATCACCACGTCGGTCGAGACGTCGGACTGGGCGTTCGACACGACGACGGCGAACTGCTGTGCGGCGGCGTTTCCTTGCGCGCTCACGACGGCGTTGTCGAGGTCGACCGCCCAGTACTCGCAGCCGACATTCGAGCTCGCGATCTCCGACTCCTTGCAGAGGTTCTTGCACGCGCCGCTGCGGCACGCGAAGCCCTGGCTCGGGTCGCACGCGGTCGCGTCGTCGTAGCCGGACCCGTCGGGGCGGCACGTGCCCGGGACCTGCCCGGCGCAGCGCCCGCTGCCGGGCTCGCACGCGGCGCACCGCTTGAGCCCGGTCGCGCAGACCTGGGCCTTCGCGACGCAGTCGTCGAGGGTGGAGAAGGTGAGCCCGTCGGGGTTGCAGACGGAGAGCTTGCCCTGGAGGCAGGCCTGCGTTCCCGGCGTGCACGTCGGCGTCTGATCGAGGGGGATGTCCCGATACGCGGGCTCGAAGCACGACGCGGACAGCGCGGCGAGCGCGGCCAAGGCCAGCGCGAGCGGAGCCGGCTCAGTACGCGCCGTTCTTCGCATCGATCGCATAGGCGTCCCAGCTCTGCGAGCCGAGCTGACCGTAGCGGAGCTTGGGGTAGCTGAACCCGGCGATGCGTGCAGCATACACATAGCTCCGGATCGAGCCGTGGAGCAGCCCGAACTTCGGGCCGTAGCTGGCGAGGTCGGGGAGCGGGAACGCCGCCGTCCCAGGCGCGACGATCGTCCATGCGACGAGCCCGCCCGCGGAGCTCACGTAGACCTCGACGAGATCGACCTGCGGCAACGCGTCGATCTGGACCGCCTTTCCGCTCCAGACCGCCTCGCCCGGGGCGACGGCCTTGGGGACGGAGAGGAAGCCGGTGAGCGAGATCGTGCCGTTCCCGTCGTTCGTGCGCACGCGCGCGACGACGGAGGCCGGAGGTACCAAATTGGTACCAGTCGCCGCGTTGCCGGTGAGTACGTAGGTCTCCCCGGTGAGCGAGCCGCTCAGCGCGGGGACGCCGACGAAGTTGGTGGGCGCCGACATCGGGAGGAACGCCGTCTTCTTGGCGTTCGGAAGGATCGCGTAGCTCGAGGGGCCGATGCCGATCGCGAAGCTCGTCTCGATCCGGTCGGGCCCGGGGCTCCCGGTCGGCGGGGTCGCCGCGACCGTGACCTGGTGGTCGAGGAGCGCGTTCATCGGGATGTCGACGAGGGTGGTCGTCGTCTTCGGCGCGATCGGGACACCGCGCACGACGCCCATCGCGAAGGGAGTGAACTTGGGCGGGTTCGGCCCGTCGTCCTCGATCCCGGCGAGCGCGTAGAGGTTCACCGTCCCGGGGTAGCCGACCCAGCTGTAGGTGTAGCCGCGCACGCCGGCGCTGCCGAGCACCGTCGCCGTCTTCGGATCGGGCAGATAGAAGCCGTCGAGCGGGCTCCCGGACGCCGCGAACACGTAGGCCGCCTTGCGCTCCGTCGGGCGCACCGGCTCGGGCACGCCCGGCCAGCCGTTGGGCGTCTGGAACTCGCCGCCCGTGTTCCACACGAGCTCGCCCGTCACGACGCCGACGTCGCGCGGCTTGCCGGTGCCGCTCGGCGGATCGCCGTCGGCGCAGGAGAGGTCCATGATCGGGTTCAGGTAGAAGGTGACCGTGTCGACCGGGACGTCGACGAACGTCGTCGGCTGGTGGCACTTCTCGACGCCCGTGACCGTGACGGCGCCCTTGTAGGACGGGGAGCTCAGCGTCGCGACGCCGTTGCCGTTGGTGACCGCCGTCTGGCCGGTGGTGCCGGTGCCGACGATGATCGTCGCGCCGGGGACGGGGAAGCCGGTGTAGCCGTCGAGGATGATCGCCTTGACGGTGCCGTTGAGAACGCCGCCGGAGAGACCGCCGCGGAAGCCGTCGGACGAATCGCTGTAGGTGAACGCGTCGCGCGCGGTCACGTCGGTGGCGTCCGCGTAGGTGACCTTCACGTCCTTCGAGCCGGGAGCGCCGGCGGGCGTGGTGCACTCGAGCGCGGTGGGGCTCGTGACCGCGACGTCGGTGCAGGGAGCGCCGTCGATCGTGACGGTGGTGCCGGCGCCGAACGTGGTCCCGCTCCCGCGCACGGCGACGCGCGTGCCGCCCGACGTCGCCCCGGAGTTGGGCAGCACGTCGAGCGCGTCGTAGACGAAGCCGTTCTTGAGCGTGCGCTCGAGGAGGGTGCCTTCGTCGCGGATGGTGACGTCGACCGCGCCGGCGGGGTGGGCGGGCGTGGTGAGCGCGGCGCGCGTGGGGTCGCTCGCGAAGATGTCGGACTTGGGGACGTCGGCCCCCCCAATCTTCACGCGGAGCTGCGACGTGAAGCCGCGGCCGGCGAGGGTGGTGCGGGTGCCGCCGAGGAACGAGCCGTGCGAGGGCGTGAGCCCGTAGAGCTGGAACGGGTCGCCGAGGTCCACGTCGCCGGCGAAGATCCCGCCGTCGGTGAGGTCGGTGCCGCCCGAATCGGCGGTGTCCGGCTCGCGGTGCGTGGGGCCGGGCCCGAAGCACGCCGCGGCGACGGCGGCGACCACGAGGACCCCGGTGACGACGGCGGCGCGCATCCGCATGAACGTAGCACGGCCGGGCCTCCGTCCACGGGGAACCCCGTGTGGCGCGCGCGCCGGTTGTGCTCTAGAATGTGTTTCTGGAGAACAACCGGTGGCTCTGGTCGCAAAACACCCGCTGGCGCTCCAGACGGCCTACTCGGAGGTGAAGGAGCGGGCGCTCGGGCTCGACACCCACTTCCCCGGCACGCCGGGCTCCGTCGTGGTGCGGACGGTGAAGGGGCGGACGTTCCTCTACCACCAGTACTACGACGCGCTCGGGGCCAAGGTGGCGGACTACATCGGCTCGACGGACGATGCGGCGGCGGTGACGCGCGCGGACGCGACGCGCGATCGGATCGCGGAGATCGGTGCGCTCGCCGCGGAGGGCAGGGTGCTCGCGCGGGCCGGCTACGTCCGCGTCGACGCCAAGTCGTTCGCGGTCCTCGCAGCGCTGGCGAACGCGGGGCTCTTCCGCGCCGGGGCGGTGCTCGTCGGTTCCCACGCGTACGGGGTGCTGCTCAACGAGCTCGGCGCGCGAGCGGTCGGGTTCGCGACGCAGGATCTGGACCTGGCGCGCCCGAAGCCGCTTCGCCTGCCGGCGAGCCCGACACTGGAGGAGATCCTCGGGGCGTCACGGGTCCCGCTCGTCCCGGTGGCGGGCTTCGATCGGCAGCGGAGCGTGACGTCCTACAAGGCGAAGGGGCGTGATCCGTTCCGGGTCGATCTGATCGCGCCCACGGCCGGTGCGGTGCCCTCGGTCACCGAGGTGCCGGAGCTCGGCGCGCACGCGACGACGCTGCCGGGGCTGGGGCCGCTGGTGGTGCGCCCGGTCACGGCGGTCGCGCTCGGGCGAGAGGGTGCCGTCGCGGTGACGGTGCCGCGGCCCGAGGCGCTGGCGTGGCACAAGATGATCGTGGCGCGCGAGCGCACGGCGCGGGCGGACAAGAAGGCGAAGGACGAGCACCAGGCGGCGGTGCTGTTCGCAGCGCTCGCCGCAACGGAGCCGGCGGCGCTGGAGGAAGCATGGAACGAGCTCCCGAGCGCGCTCCGCAAGAAAGCGAGGGAAGCCTCTGCGGTGCGGGAGAAGCTGCTGCAGGCGGGGGAGGCTCGCGCCGTAGACGTGCTGGACGGGTTGTTGTCTAAAGCTCGAAACTAGAGAACAACCGTCCCGGAAAAAGGACGAATCCGGAGTAGAGAACGGGAGCAGCGCCGATCAAAGTCGGCAGGATGAAGCAGGTGACCAAGGCGGATCGACAGCGAGACGACGAGGAAGTCCTGCCCCGGGAAGAGTCCGTCCCCGGGAAGCCCATCTTTGCGC